>CAYMIX010000001.1:0-237308 GCA_964391185.1 uncultured Candidatus Peribacteria bacterium
GAGAAAGCACCGGCTAATTCTGTGCCAGCAGCCGCGGTAAGACAGAAGGTGCAAGCGTTACTCGGAATTACTGGGCGTAAAGCGTCTGTAGGTGTCTTTCCACGTCTGGCATTAAATCACGGGGCTCAACTCCGTAACTATGTTGGAAACGAGAAAGATCGAGTCACTCAGAGGCATCTGGAATGTCGTGTGTAGGGGTAAAATCCGTAGATACACGATGGAACGCCAAAAGTGAAGACAGGATGCTAGGAATGCACTGACACTCAGAGACGAAAGCGTGGGGAGCAAAGGGGATTAGATACCCCCGTAGTCCACGCCCTAAACGATGCGAGCTCGGTGTGGGACTTTCAATCAAGTCCCGTGCCTTAAGCTTACGCGGTAAGCTCGCCGCCTGGGAAGTACGGCCGCAAGGCTAAAACTCAAAGGAATAGACGGGGACCCACACAAGCGGTGGAGCATGGGGTTTAATTCGATGATAAGCGAAGCACCTCACCCAGACTTGACATGTAGGGAATCCCGAAGAAATTTGGGAGTGCCGCAAGGAACCCTAACACAGGCGCTGCACGGTCGTCGTCAGCTCGTGCCTTGAGGTGTACTGTTAAGTCAGCCAACGAGCGCAACCCTAATCCTATGTTGTTTTTTCATAGGAGACTGCCGCCTCCAAGGCGGAGGAAGGTTAGGATGACGTCAGATCAGCGTGGCCCTTATGTCTGGGGCAACACCCGTGCTACAATGGTCGGTACAAACGGCAGCAAACTCGCGAGAGTAAGCTAATCCGAGAAAACCGATCTCAGTTCGGATTGAAGTCTGCAACTCGACTTCATGAAGTTGGAATCGCTAGTAACCGTGAATCAGCTACGTCACGGTGAATATGTTCCTGGGTCTTGTACTCACCGCCCGTCAACTCATGGAAGGTAGGAGCACCCGAAGGACCGTTACCAGTAATGGGCGGTACCACGGTGAAACTACTGACTGGGAGTAAGTCGTAACAAGGTATCCGTAGGAGAACCTGCGGATGGAACATCTCCTTACCAGGGAGTTTACACCCTGTATGTATGCTCTGGTCGGTCATAGATACCACCATACATCTGATTGCCCGGATATGACCCCATCACTCTGAGCCTTGACTACCGTCAAGGGACTAGAGTGATGAGTCCGGAAGATCTCTCTACTACACAATGCTGTGAATTACACAGAAGAAGAATCGAAAGGTTCTTTTTTCTGTACCCGGAGATGCGCCCTGCACCGGAATCCGCCGAAACGGATGACTGGTGCGAGGGCAATGCTGTGATCAATCGATCATGATGAAAAACGTTCCCCTATGGGGGTGTTTTTGCAATAAAAGCTAACCTATTCGACGTTACTCAAAACACCTCTTTTATCCCTTTATCCTTCTTCCCTTTTCGCAGATCTTTGCGCGCCTGAGCAGCGAGCTTTTCGTACTTGGAACGGAGTATTTCCAGCTCCCTTTCTGTCAGCTCTTCCAGGTCAAGCAATGCGTTGTGTGCTTCTTTGTCGGTGCGAATGAGTTCATCGAGTTTAATCTGCATCGCGGCACTGTCACGGTTCTGGGTATTCTGAATAAGAAACACCATCAGGAATGTAATGATGGTTGTGCCCGTGTTGATGACAAGCTGCCACGTATCGCTGTACCCAAATGCCTTTCCAGAAAGTCCCCACACAAGAATTACCAAGCATGCGATGATGAACGACGATGGATGACCAGCGGCACTCGACACTTTTTTGGAGAATGATGCGAAGGGCTTACGTGATGATGTTGGATGTAATTCCTCAACGGGTGTCTTGGGCATAAAGGAATTATAAATCCGAAGCACGAAATCCGAAATCCGAAACAAATCTGAATGTCTCATTTTTTAATTATTCAAACGTTCTATATTCATCTTTGTCTCGAGTTTCGTGCTTCGGATTTCGGTTTTAGTGAGAATATTTTTCTTCAACGTGCTTAATAATCTCCTCTTGTACCTTTACATTATTGATGCGCGCTGTGATATCTCCCAAAAACCCAAGCACAAACATCCTCCGCGCTTCATGTGGAGCGATGCCGCGTGCGCCAAAGTAGAACAAATCTTCTTCCGTCACGCGTGCAACTGTTGCGGAGTGCGAGGCTTTCACGTCATTGGTTTTGATCTCCAGGCTCGGAATCGCATCCACTTTTGCTGAGGCATCGAGCATCAGAACTTCCTGCGTGAGGTAGGTATTTGTCCCCCCTCCATGGAGACCAATATCGATGAGGCCTTTACACACCGCGTGACCTTTTTGTTCGGCAATGCCGCGCATGAGCACTTCTCCCCGCCCCCCGGAAGCATTGAAAATGTTACGAACGTTAAGAGTCTGTTTTTCGACACCCTTCGCATAACACATCCAATCGACACTACTTTCACTATCTCTTCCTCCTACTTCCGAAACCAGTTCATGCTCTACCAATGCTCCGCCGAGAGTCACATTGCGCCAGGTGAGCACAGACCCTTCGCCGACTGTTCCATGTTGCTTGATGATAATACTCGCTTCCCTATCAATCGCATTGATCGTCGTAATAGAACACTGTGCCTCACGACCAACGGCTACCTCCATCGAATGAGTTCCAGGGTTACCTTTTAGCCACACAACAATATGCTTCGCCGAACGATCTTCGACATTGATAACAAACTGTTCTGCCGTTTCTATGACTAAAGACTGATCGAGCACAGGTGGATAGTGTGCAGGAAAAACATCGGAGAGTCATCATTCATCGTCTTCTATCTCCTCCATTACATCTCCCCCATGACCATCGAGCATACCGCTCGACTCATCAGACACAGCGTTGCGGGGGCCATGATGCTTCACGTCACCGTCATGCCACAAAGGAAAGCCTGCTGCATAGCGAGCAGAGAGTACGAGAACTTTATCCTCGGAACCCGGCTTTGCAGTAGTAGGCAAAAGTGGATCAATATTTAGCACAGAGTAATCAAATGCTTCAAATTCACTTTCATCATCTTCGTAATCACCAGCAGCACCTGAATCATCATCGTCACTAGGAATTTCTTCCGTAGAATCATCCCCTTTACCAAAAATCCGCTTTTCATCTTCAATAATATCCGGAGTCTTTGGACGTTGCAGAGGTCGATCTTCATTCACTGGCTGAGATCGATGAAGAGGAACATTATTTTTTGGTGGATTCAAAAAGAATGCTTCAACATCGGAGATTGGAATTGAAACTTCTTTGGCTTCATCATCTTTCTTAATTTTCCCCCTACGATCAGCAAGAACTTCAACCCATACGTTGTTGAAGGCTTCTTCATCTAATCCACAGAGTCTGCGTGCGACTTCTTCGATATGTGCCAATTCTCTATTCTCCTGTCTAAGAACATTTAAACAGGTATTAATGATTATTTTCGGCGGCTGTTTTTCGCCAATTTTTTCTAATACATTTAAAACGCTCACTTCATCTCCAGTACGAGTCACCGGCGCTTTACGCTCTATTACTTGTGGAAGCGGTCCATCCGTTATGTTCAAGTTTCCATCTAAAAAAGTACCACTGCCAATTGTTCGATCTACAAAGCAATCTGTAATTGGTGCCATTCGAACAGGCCGAGGATCTCGAATATAGCGTGTGCGCTCGGGTTCAATAATTTCATTTCGCGGAATTCTTGGCATGCGCCCCATATTTATCTGCTGACTTTCTAATGTTCTTCTTCCGCGAACTGTTGTATCTGCCGCCTCTCCTGAGATTCGTGCGTCAGAAGCAGTATCAGGTGTAGAAGTGGATAACGGTGGAGTATCATTATTTTGTTTGTCACTCACTCCCCTTGGACGACTCTTGAGCACTGCATCATCCAAGAAATAAACGACATCTGCCGATTCAACAGATACGCCTAGGTTCAATACTGCCATTATTAATTGATGATGATCGAGACCTGCATGTCTACATTTTTGTGAAATCTGAGCTAGGGTCACATGGGCATTACCGTTCTTCCTACGTTGGACGCATTGCTGTGCCGCAACGAGCAAGGGTGCATGAATCGCTTCACATGTTCTTTGAGCAGTATCGTGAGCAACAGCAGAAATACTCTCACTTCCTGAATTGCTTCTCTCGCTATGCTTTCGTGCGTTACTTTCAGCAGTAATAGTAGCATAGAAACTTTCGCGCCGATCAAAGTGTCGATCAAACTCTCTCAAGGTAAGAGAAATTTGATATTTGGCTACAACTTTCTGCACTAATTCCCATGCGACATCCCTCCTATCTTTATACCCCATCATCAATGCATGCTTAATAGAAAGTATGCAGCACACTATAGGATTTGGCAAAACTGACCTCTGGAACACATCTTCAATACTGCTCATGGCAGTATTAAAATCCGCTTCACTCGGGAAAGCTTCGAGAGATGGTGCATATAAAGTTACTGTGTCCATACTTGCTGCAGGGGGTTTTATAGTATGCCCGTTGCCGCGCATCAAATCACCTGATTTTGTGGTCGTAGAAGTACATTCCCCATTGGATTCTATGAGAGAGCCCGTTACTTCTGCCCCCGCTGAACGCATGTCATCCAGTAATGCCTCACGAATTTTGAAACGAGCACGAATAGTATGGGTATGAATAGTGCGCCTGCGAGTTGCTGCAAAGGCCTGGGATAGAGCGGTTACAGATGCAACATCATCTGCATGCCCTTCAAGAGCTAACCGCACAATGGCAGCATCGACTATGTCTCTGTCAGTTGCGCTTTCACCACCAAACGCCTCTTTAAGATCTGCTACGCACTGATGTATATCAAGATTGTCTGGCATAAATCGAGCGAACATTCAGAGTCGCAATGTACTCTTTCACATAAAAGTTTTGCAGTATGCCCGAATTTCTATACCAAATACAGGTAAACTGTAAACAATCAGCCCCTTGGGAACCAGCCGACTCTTCGCGTTGATCAGGCATCAGCAAACCAATTCCACTACGCTGATGTTGTTGTTCTAGCACGAAAAATCCCGCACCATCCGTGGTGCGGGGCAAGCCATGTGCTCCCTCTCCAGTTCAGTAGTGTGGCGTGATCAACTCCTCGGGGGGCTCCTGTGACTCAAGCTGGGCGCGCATCTTCTTGATGCGCTCGAGCTCCCTCTCGTGCGCGTCCTGGAGAGCTCGAATCTCTTTCCTACGATATTCCAGGACTTTAAGAGAAACGTTCTGCGCGCTGCGCTTGTGCCGTTCTTCCATCTGCGCAACAAGATCTGCGTGTTCCTTGATCACCAGCTCCTTAGTGCGATCGCATTCGCGAATGGCCTCGTCGAAGAGTCCATTTGCAGCCAGCGCCCATGAGAGGCAGCGACGCGTATTCGACCTGTCCGAATCGGTACTGATTTCGACGTACCGACGAATGAGCGCAAGTGCACGCACTGGATCGTTCAGCTCTGCGTTGTTCGTCCTCAGTAAGAACAGACCGTACGAACTCAGCACATGTTCCTCATCGGGAAAGTCTCTCAAGAGCTGTTCCCACAGCGCCACTGCTTGCTCATATTGATGAGCTTCTGCGAGGGCACGTGCAAGCACCACGCACGAACCGCGCTTGCCATACGCTCCCGGGTCGAGCTTCTGCGCCTGGGCGTAGGCTGCGAGCGCATCATCGAATCGATGCAACCGCACCAGGGCACAGGCCCTGTTCAGTTGCCACGACGCGCGCATCGCGTCTGTCTCGGCCTTCTGCAGCATAGCGTCTGCACCCTTGAGCGCATCTCCGAACTTTTCTTCACGCTCAGCCTGAGCACGGTTTTCCGCCGCTTTCTGAAGGTTCTCAGGCTTGGCCCCTTGGAACAGGGCGTAACCCATGAACAACAGAAAGGCCACAAGCGCCACCGAAAAAAATGCCGACTTGGCCAATTCCCAGCCATCGTTCCCATCCAGCTTCTGGCTGTCCATAGAACACCTCCTCCGATGTTTTCAAATGTCAGACACGCCCACAATGGGCGCACATGGTAAATACATTTATACCATATTTATATTATATGAGCAATATCCCACACATCGGCTATATACTGGTTTTCTGCTATAATCACTTGATGAATATCAATCGCATTTCTAGCGGAGGGATGGACAATGTTCAGCGGCGACCACCCACCACGCAAGAACCTGGAACAGCAGAACCCATCACGCCACCCACCGCTGAACCGAAACGATTAAGCACGCTATCACCTGTTGATATAAGCGATATTGATCCGGAAACGGCAAGAAGTGCTCGTGAAGCAGGTGAATTCGGTAAGAGATTGCGTGAAAAATCAGTAGAGGAAGCAGTAGCCGCATTGATTGTGCAGTATCGAATGGATACCGACGGCCTACTTATGGCGATGGCATTCGCTGCCGGTCTCGACACCGAAAGAGAGGCGGCAATCCGTGCCCAAGTCGAAGCCAATCGAGAAATTGCAGAGGCACTGGAAAGGAAACGAGGTTCGAAGAAGAAATAAGAGTAAGTGCCTTGCACCGTGATCCTCCTATCCAACACTTCCCTCCATCTCCAATTCTATTAACCTATTCATCTCCACCGCATATTCCAGCGGTAATTCGCGCACAATCGGTTCGATAAATCCATTCACAATCATCGCGCGTGCTTCGTCTTCGGCGATGCCGCGGCTCATCAGGTAGAAGATATCTTCTTCCGATAATTTCCCAACCGTCGCTTCGTGCGCAATCGTCACATCGTTATTGCGAATCTGGATATCGGGGATGGTGTCGGTACGCGAAATTTCATCGAGAAGTAATGCATCACACTCGACGTTCGCCGTGCAATCGTGCGCGTGCGGAGCAATCTTTAATTGGCCGCGGTAGACGGCAACGCCTCCATCTTTGCTGATGGACTTGGATGTCACTTTTGATGATGTGTGCGGCGCCAAATGAAACACTTTCGCACCGGTGTCCTGCCACTGATTCTTGTTCGCAAACGCGATAGCGAGGTGATCGCAACGAGCACCTTCACCAACAAGCATCGAACATGGATAGAGCATTGTGACTCCCGAGCCCATGTTTCCGCCGATCCATTCCATCGTCGCATCGCGCTCGACAATCGAACGCTTGGTATTCAGGTTGTACGTATCACGACTCCAGTTTTCGACCGATGAATAGCGACACTTCGCACCTGGCTTGACGAAGATTTCCACCAAGCCAGCATGCAATGCTTGCGACCCATACTTCGGTGCAGAACATCCTTCGATGTAATGCACATCAGCGCCTTCTTCCACAATGATCAGCGTGTGCTCGAACTGCCCCATGTTCTTCGCGTTCATGCGAAAGTATGCCTGCAATGGCTCGCGGACTTTGACGCCCTTTGGAATATACAAAAACGTTCCCCCGCTCCACACAGCTCCGTGAAGTGCAGCGAATTTGTGGTCGGTATTCGGCACACATTTCATAAAATACCCTTCGACGAGCTCAGGGTGACATCTCACTGCATCGTCCATATCGAGGAAGATGACACCGAGGTCTTCCCACTCTTTTTTGAGGTTGTGATAGATGACATCACTTTCATACTGCGCTCCCACTCCCGCAAGCATTGTACGTTCGGCCTCAGGGATGCCCAGACGGTCGTAGACGCGTTTGATGTCCGGAGGGACTTCCTCCCAGCTTGTCGTATTCTCGGCGCCTGCTGAGGCGTAATAAATGATGTCATCGAGGTCGAGCTTAGAGAGGTCTGCTCCCCACGTCGGCATCGGCTTTTCACGGAAAATCTGAAGGCTCTTGAGGCGATGCTCGAGCATCCACTCCGGTTCTTTCTTGTCTGATGAAATCCTACGAATGAGTTCTTCATCCACACCGCGCTTGGCTCCCACCGCATATGGCGCAGGGTTCGCGGTATCGAAGATATCGCGTGAGAGATGGCCGAAAATGCCCTTTTCCTCACGTGCCTGCTTGGCTTTGGCTTCGTGAAGAGGAGTTACGCGGGTCATGGATCCTGAAAGAATGAAAGGATGAGACGGTAGTATACCCTAAAGCATCACTTCCATTGGATAGTTGCGACAATGTCCTCGAGCTCGGTCAGCGGATCATCGTAATGGAGCAATGCCTCACAAGAGAGCGAGAACATGTAGTCGTATTCCTTACCTGGAACCACGATTTTCGGTCTCGGACATACGGCATTGGGTGCAGGTACGACGACTACATCCATCGACCCTATACGTTTGATGGCAATCTCGTCAGTCATACCTAGCTTGTATTCTTCGGCCAATTCTTTTTCTCTTTGCAGCAATGTATCAATGCCTTTTGCAGAGCCTTCGCCTGTTACCAAAAAATCGCGAACCGGCGTGCAGGGCGTATCTCCCGCGTGGAAAACAGTACGTATTGGATTATACGCATATCTCAACGGACCAAACGTACTCCCACCCATCGAACGTTCATATGCTGTGACAATCTTCTGCTCCCAATCGATCCATTGAGCGTTGTATGGCACTTCGAATGAAATATCCCACTCTTCCTGTACACGCACCCGTGCATTGGCGCGTTCTGGCTGTGGCAATTGCGCACAATCATAATCACGCCACGCAGTTGATGCAGCATCATAAAACATCATACTGTCTGCAACATCGACGAGGAAATCTATTTCTTCCTGTGTTCCGCTACCACACGTCGACCTGAACAAATATGTATAGAGCGGTCCGGGAACGGCAACCTCGAACGATGAGCACAGCCCCATAGGACTGGAAACAACCGCTTCATGATGCTGCATCATGATGGAATACGGTAAATATTCCTCCGGAACGTCAGAGCCAAACGCATCTGTTGTATCGGCATGCGCCCGCACAAGTAGTTCCTCGATGGAAGCTTTTTCCATTATGCGTATTTCGTATTGTCGCCCAAGACGATCACATGTTGGCCCCGCTGCAAACCCAATCGGACCGAAACCGATGTGCTTCTCCTGCGTCGCATTTTGAACGCCCTCCTCACTGTATGGCAATGCCGCAAAACGCGGTGTTCCCCACGATGGATTGAATGGCACATTCACACTAAATGCATACGCATCACTGTGATATGTCACACTCTCTGATGGCAGACTGTTATCAAATTCGCCACCGGTTATTTCTACATACGAATCGTCGCAACCAATGTTGCTCAATTCACTCTCAATCTGTTCTTCCACTTCAGCTGTGATCGGAATGCGCTCTTCAGATTGCTGTGAAGTACAGCCACAAAGCATGATGGCAAGCAAAACGATTGGTTCACGCATACATTTATTGTAGCACGTCCAACGGACCCTGCAGGGACCATGTTTACCTGACTATTCCGGTTTGCAGCCTTATCCCAACGCGGCGGCGGCTGCTGAAAGCTCAGCCAATTCACCTGTGATATTGGCCTGACGAGTTTGGTTATAGCTGAGTGTCAGGTCCCCTATCAGTTCTGATGCGTTGTCCGTTGCGTTACGCATTGCAACCATGCGGGCGGAATGTTCGGACGCTGTAGCTTCCAAGAGCGCCTGATAAATTTGGAGCTCGGTTATCTGTGGAAGAATCGTATCGAGCACCTGCTTAGGTGAAGGCTCGAACAAATATTCAGCTTTAACACCCGTGGATTCTTCCACTGGTTTTGCAACCGTCTGAGCAGAGCGTGGAAGCAAGCTCGACATCATATCTTTAAGGTCAGAGCGCGAGAGTGGAAGCAACACTTTTGCGGTTGGTTGCTGGAGCAGAGCAGAGACGAAATCTGCGTAGAGAATGCTGACGTGGTCATAGGTTCCAGCATTGAATCCATCAAGTGCGAGACGCGCGATCGGGAGAATCTGGCGGAAGCTTGGCTGCACCGAAAGTGATGGGAACGCTGCAACCACATTCTGGCCGGTACGAGAAAGGAACTGTTGACCCTTGCGACCAACGGCAACAAAGTCTGCCTTTTCGAAGGTAGAGATCGTCTGCAAACCCTTTACGTACTGTGCGACAGTGCGCGTGAGCTGAGCGTTCAAGTTACCTGCAAGACCGCGATCAGGCGTGAAGAGAATCACGAGAACCTTCTTCACAGGGCGCTCTGTGAGAGCTGGGTGTGGCTCCGTTGTAAGTGCGGCAACACGATTGAGAATATCGAGCGCTGCGAAGGAATACCCGCGCAGTTGCATCGTGTTTTGGATCGCCTTACGCATCTTGGATGCAGACACGAGCTCCATCGCCTTCGTGACTTGGCGAGTAGCTTTGACGCCCTTTATTTTCTGCCGGAGATCTCGGAGGCTGCGAGCCATTTACGTGAATGAAGAATTATGAATGAAGAATTACATACCACTTACCACCTATCACTTCGCAGCGGCATATCCTTTCTGATCCAACAATTTCGTAATGAAATCTTTGAGCTCTGCTTCAGCTTCTTTCGTGATTTCCTTACCAAGCTGCTCTGCGAGCTTCGGACTCTGGTTGCGGATGTTCTCGCGGAGAGCGGCAGTGAATGGGCGAACTTCTACTACTGGGATCGCATCAAGATATCCGTTCACACCTGCGTAGAGCATCACCACCTGTTCAAATACTGTGTATGGAGCGTACTGATCCTGCTTGAGGAGCTCTGTCAGACGTGCACCACGGTCGAGCTGCTTCTTGGTTGCTGCATCGAGATCGGAACCGAACTGTGCGAACACAGCGAGCTCACGATACTGAGCGAGGTCCAAGCGCATACGTCCTGCAACTTTCTTCATAGACTTCATCTGAGCGGCTGATCCCACGCGGGAGACGGACGTACCAACGTTGACCGCTGGGCGAATTCCTTTGAAGAAGAGATCGCTTTCCAAGAAGATCTGACCATCGGTGATGGAGATAACGTTCGTTGGAATATATGCAGCGATATCACCTGCTTGCGTTTCGATAATTGGGAGAGCTGTGATGGAACCGCCGCCGTGCTTCGGATCCATGCACACTGCACGCTCAAGAAGACGAGAGTGCAAATAGAAGACGTCTCCAGGATAGGCTTCGCGTCCTGGTGGACGGCGGAGCAAGAGCGAAATTTGGCGGTAGGCCCAAGCGTGCTTGGAGAGATCATCGTAAATAACGAGGACATCTTTACCTTGATCCAAGAAATACTCGGCCATGGCTGTACCTGCGAATGGTGCGATGTATGCGAGTGAAGCTGGCTCGGATGCGCCGGCAGAAACGATGATCGTGTACTTCATCGCGCCGTGCTTCTCTAAGTCACTCTGGATCTTGGCCACTTTCGATTCCTTCTGACCGATAGCGACGTAGATACAGATGACAGGACGATCTGTGTCCTGTGTGTGCTTTTGGTTAATGATCGTGTCGAGTGCGACCGCAGTCTTACCTGTCTGACGGTCACCAATGATAAGTTCGCGCTGGCCACGTCCAACCGGGATCATGGCGTCGATAGCGGCGATACCTGTCTGAAGTGGAACGTCCACAGACTTGCGGACGATAACACCCGGAGCGATTTTCTCCACTGGATACATTGCCTTCGCTTTGATCTCCGGTCCTCCATCTTTTGGAATACCCAACGGGTTGACGACGCGCCCGATGAGCTGATCGCTGACTGGAACAGAGAGGATGCGGCCGGTTGCTTTGGCCGTGTCTCCTTCGCGGATCTGTGCGAAGTCTCCGAAGATGATCGCGCCAACTTCGGTGGTACCGAGGTTCAATGCGCTTCCGAAGATGCCGTTTCCGAAGTCGATCATTTCTGCGGATCCAATATTGGAAAGTCCGCTGATCTTCGCGATACCGTCACCAACAGTGGTTACGGTTCCCACGTGCTCCTGCTTGACGTCTGGCTTGAGAGTATCCAAGCGCTTCTTGAGCAGGTCCTGCATGTCTTTAGCTAATGTCGTCATAACGTGAATTGAGAATGGAGAATTGAGAGTTGAGAATTACGCGGAATGTTCCATGTGTTGGCGCGCTTCATCGAGTGCGCCGCGCAAACTCATATCGATACGTGCATCACCGTATTCGAGGATTGCACCACCGATGAGTGTTTTATCTGCACGTTGTGCGAGCTCTACCGGGCGTCCGAGTTTCTTCTCGAGAGACGCCTGGATATTTTTGATAACTGCATCGCCTGCATCACCCGAAGGTGTCACAAGCGTTGCATTCACCGTGCTCTGGTGAGCGCCCAATTCTGCACGAAGATCCTGAGCGAAGCGCGCAGCTTCATTCTCTAAGCCTTCGGCTTTGAGCATCTCGTATGCAGCATCAAGTGCGGCACGTGCGATATCTTTAGTGGAGAGTTTCGTCATTGGATAAGTGAGGGAACATCACGCTCCAAGTTCTGAAGCAAGCGCTTCTGATCGGAGTCGGAAAATTCACGAGCAAGAACTTTTTCGGCGAGCTGAACGCTGACGTCCGTGACAGTCTTCTGAAGATCTGTGAGGAGTTTGCGGCGTTCATCATCGAGCTGCTTGCGGCCTTTTTCGAGCATCTGGCTTACCTCAGCCTGGGCTGCATCGACGATCTGCTTCTTGGCGCCTTCTGCCTGTTGGCGAGACTGCTCAAGGAGAGACTTGGCCTGGTCATCGAGTTCTTTCATGCGCACCTTGCGCTCCTTTTCCATCTCGGCGACTTGCTTCTCGAGCTGCTGTGCATGCTCCATGGAAGAGCGCACGCGTTCGCGGCGTTCATCGAGGACACGCAAGACTGGCCTGTAGAGAAGGTACGCCAGGACGGCGAGCAGGATGCCGAAGTTGATTGCCTGAGCAATCAACATTCCTACGTTCACGCCGAGTGTATTGAGCATTTCCATAAAAATTCAGTGGTAAGAAATCAACATTGCCTGGGATCAGACGAACTTGATGATGAGAGAAACGACGAGTGCGTAGATAGCGACAGCTTCTGCGAACGCAGCAGTAAGGATCATCGCAGTCTGGATGCGTGGAGCTGCTTCTGGGTTGCGGCCGATTGCGCTGGAAGCCATACCTCCGATGATACCGATACCGATAGCTGGACCGATTGCGCCGAGACCCATGGTCATGGCCATGGCGAAATCCTTAACGTCGATAGCTGCTGCTGCTTCTGCAAGCTGGTTCGTCGTTTCCACGTGCTCCTGAGCGAAGGCTGCGACTGGAGCCAAAGCTGCCAGCGTGCCGAGGGAGAGA
Organism: uncultured Candidatus Peribacteria bacterium; assembly: GCA_964391185.1. Lineage (GTDB taxonomy): Bacteria > Patescibacteriota > Gracilibacteria > Peribacterales > Peribacteraceae > JAKQEM01. Next base: position 13,029 of record CAYMIX010000001.1, read on the forward strand.
AGATATTTCTTCATAACTTGAAGGGGTAGAAGGGATAAAAGAGATAGAGGGGATAAAGGATTACTTAATTGGAATTATCGAATCATGCGTGCGCGGGGGAACCATGATCCGAGTTGTGATCACCATGAGGTGTCACAGCCATCTTGATGAATGCGAGAGTGAGAAGCGAGAACACAAGCGCCTGAATCACGCCCACGAAAAGTTCGAGTCCAAGGAATGGAATCGGAATAGCGTATGGAACAAGGAACGACACAACGACGAGAAGAACCTCTCCGGCGAAGATGTTTCCGAAGAGACGGAAGGTGAAGGAGATGAGACGTGCGACTTCTCCGATAAGTTCCAGGAACCCGACGAATGTTCCGATCGGATCTCTCCATGGAGCAACGAAATATTTACCGAGGTGCGGGAAGATACCGATCATCGTGACTCCCAAAACCTGCGTGGCAATAATCGAAATAATGGAGAATGCGAGCGTGACGTTCACATCGGCATTCATCGAACGGAAGATTGGAATAGCCATCATGTGGCCATCATGCATGCCCTGAATGGTGATGCTTCCGACTCCCGGGAGAATGCCCATCCAGTTCGCAACCATGATAAAGAGGAAGAACGTCGCGACCATCGGGAAGACAATGCGTGTGAGCTTTCGGTCCTGGAGAATCGAATCGAAGAAATCAAAGAGTCCTTCGACGAGCAACTCGAGTGCAGCCTGGAAACGTCCTGGTATAAGTTTGTAACCAGTCATGCGTCCGGCCAAAGCGATGAGAATAAGCACAGCCATCGCAAGCCACGCCATCACAAGCGTGTTGCGGATTTCGAATGATCCGATGTGCGCGATTGTTTCGGAAGCCAGTGTAGGAGCTGCGAGTGAGGCCATAAAGTAATAAGATTAGAGGCTGGAGTTGATCTCCTTTACGCGGCGGTACACCGCGAATCCGGAGAGAGTAAGTGCGAGTGCGAGACCAAGGATGAGAAAGAGTGGAGAGAGATCGTATCGCTTATCGAGGTAGGCACCGCCGAATCCAAATGCGAAGGCGGGAATAGCGATGAGGTAACCAAGTTCCCAGACGAGGCCGACTGCCATCCACATTCCGGCTTTATCATTCTTTGGGCCAGTTTGCTTGGGCGTTACTTCATCCATTGTTCACATTAGCTGGGGAAGGAGCAAATCCGCGGCGTGAGCGGTGGCGGCGGACTGTCATGAGGCGTGCGAGTTCTCGTTCGAATGTTGCGGTGGCTTCTGCGAATGCTTCTGCATCTTCGCGTTTCTCATTCATGAGTTGTTCTGCGCGTTGCTTGGCTTGTTCGATTGCCTGTTCTTCGAGCAAGTCTGCGCGATCGGCAATGTCGGAGAGAATGCGCATCCCCTTTCCATCGACTTCGATCACTCCGCGTGAGACGGCATATACTTCTTCCTTTCCTCCAGTGCGCACAATCGCAGTTCCTGGGACGAGTGTTGTAATGAGCGGGATGTGCTTCGCGAGCACCGTGATCTCACCATTCGCAGTTGGTAACGAGACAGAATCGACTTCTCCGTCGAAGACGGATTGGTCTGGCGTGATGATGACGAGATGGAGAGACATGATTGGTTGCTGGTTGCTGGTAACGCTATGTCACCCTGAGGAGGTCCGCGTAGCGAACCGTTTCGAAGGGTGCGGCTATTCTCTTACTTCATCAATGGAGCCCTTCATGTAGAACGATTGTTCTGGAACGTCATCGTATTCACCATCAAGGATTGCCTTGAAGCTCTTGACCGTCTGTTCGCGTGTAACGAATTTACCTGGGATGTTCGTAAACATTTCAGCGACGAAGAACGGCTGACTGAGGAAGCGCTGAATCTTACGTGCACGCTGCACCGCCTTCTTGTCGTCTTCGGAAAGTTCTTCCATACCAAGGATCGCAATGATGTCCTGGAGCTCCTTGTAGCGCTGGAGAATCTTCTGCACACCGCGAGCTGTGTCGTAGTGTTCCTGTCCCACCACTGCTGGTGTAAGAATGGTCGACGTGGAATCGAGCGGATCAACAGCTGGGTAGATACCAAGATCCGAAAGTGCGCGTGTGAGCACGATCGTGGAGTCCAAGTGACCGAATGTGGTTGCAGGAGCTGGGTCGGTAAGGTCATCCGCAGGAACGTAGATCGCCTGCACGGATGTGATCGAACCTTTCTTTGTCGATGTAATGCGCTCCTGGACCTGACCCATTTCGTTTGCGAGTGTTGGCTGGTAACCCACCGCAGATGGGATACGACCGAGAAGAGCGGAGAGCTCGGCACCGGCCTGTGTGAAGCGGAAGATGTTGTCGATGAAAAGCAGCACGTCGCGTCCTTCTTCATCGCGGAAGTACTCAGCCATCGAGAGGCCTGTGAGTGCCACGCGGAGACGTGGTCCTGGTGGCTCGTTCATTTGTCCGAACACGAGTGCAGTTTTATCCAACACTCCGGACTCTTTCATTTCGTAATACAAGTCGTTTCCTTCGCGGCTGCGCTCTCCCACTCCGGCGAACACCGAGTACCCTCCGTGCTCTGTCGCGATGTTGCGGATAAGTTCTTTCACGATAACTGTCTTTCCCACTCCTGCTCCTCCGAAGAGACCAACTTTTCCTCCTTTAAGAATCGGACAGATAAGGTCGATGACTTTGATACCCGTCTCAAGCACTTCTGTATTTGCAGATTGATCTGTATATGCAGGAGCCGGACGGTGGATAGGATACATCTTCTTTGTCTTCACTGCTTTCATACCGTCGATCGGCTCACCAAGAACGTTGTACATGCGGCCGAGCGTCTCTGGCCCGACTGGAACAGAAATAGCTGCACCAGTGTCCTCCACTTCAGCACCACGTTGCAAACCATCGGTCGTACCCATGGCGACAGCGCGGACGATACCGTTATCAAGGTGCTGCTGTACTTCTAGAGTCAAAATTTCATCACCGTTTTTCACGCGCAGAGCGTTGAAAAGCTTTGGCGGTCTGCCTTCATCGAATGTGCAGTCCACCACGGCGCCGATGACCTGAGCGACGGTACCTTTCGTCATATAGTGAGGAAGAAAAGAAAAATTGAATGCGTTAGAAAATCTCTATCTCGGCGTTATCTACACGAAAAGTGGGCGACAAACAAGGGTCTAAGAGAGCATTTTGTAATGGATGGGAAATTTCCCTTTACTTTTTAAATGACCTAGTTGAACCTATGGCATCTTTTTGCCCGAATTACTTATTTCCAGATATATGGAACAACCTTCCACTCATCATTCACACCCCAAACTTAATCAGTTTTTCGCTACTGCCATCTGCGGTAACGATATTATGAGCTCCTGTTTATATGTATCCGGTATTGCCGTGCTCTATTCCGGCATATTCGCACCATTAATCCTTCTCTCTATTGGATTCGTCTTATTCCTCTACAAAAAAGTATATACGGAGGTTGTGGAGGCTTTGCCTGTAAACGGTGGTGCCTACAACTGCTTGTTAAATGGAACGTCGAAAACAATTGCGGCTGTGGCCGGAGTGATGACATTCCTCTCGTATATCGCCACAGCAGTGATTTCAGCAAAAGTGGGCGTGGAGTATTTCAACATTGCAGTTAAACAGTTTGCGGAACAATTTCTCCACACGGAATTCGAGCTCCCGGTGATCGCTGTTACGATTGGACTCCTCTTTCTTTTTGCGATGTTGGTCATTTCTGGATTGAAGGATTCTGCGAAGGTGGCCCTCGGAATTTTTGTGACACACATCGTTACACTCACCCTTTTTCTCGCACTCGGACTTATCTACACATTAAATGGCGGCGTTTCGCATCTTGCGGCAAATATGACGGAAACCATGTCATTGTTTACAAAAAATGGCGGCATTCTCATGACGATCTACCTAGCATTCTCAGCTTCTCTCCTGGGAGTGTCAGGATTTGAATCCTCCGCTAACTTTGTTGAAGAACAACAGAAAGGTGTATTTCGCCTTACGTTGAGAAACATGCTCTTGGGTGTTGTTCTCTTCAACCCGCTCATCGCGCTGGTGGTTCTTCAGTGCCTCCCCTACGCAGACATCATCGCAGCGAAGGACTTTCTCCTTGCAAATGCGGCACGCGAACTCGGTGGCAACTGGTTCGTGTACCTCGTCGCCATTGATGCTCTCCTCGTACTCTCCGGCGCCGTACTGACGGCATACGTTGGCGTGAGCGGTCTTCTGCACCGTATGAGTGGCGACAACTGCATTCCATCCTACTTCGGTAAGACGAACAGCCGCGGTTCGTTCCCGCGCATTGTCATCAGCTTCTTCCTCCTCTGCAGCTCGATTCTTTTGATCACAGGAGGAAACCTTCTCTCGCTTGCAGGTGTGTACACCATCGCTTTCCTTGGAGTAATGAGTCTCTTCGCGCTCGGCAACCTTGTGCTGAGAGAATCCCGAACCGAACTAAAACGTACCTATAAAGCACCGATTATCGCCACGATGCTCGCATTCCTGGCAACTGCATTTGGAATGCTCGGAAACATTCGCATCGATGCCCAAAACCTCACATTCTTCGAAATTTACTTCATACCTGCTTTGGTCATCGTTCTCTGTGTGATTTATCAGGACTACATCTTTAAATTCCTCCTGCGCACAACCAAAAAGCGCTTCCCCTACTTGCACAAGTACATTCAGATGCACTTCAGCGATCTTACAGAGGGACGCCTAGTAGCATTTATTCATACGATCGAACGCCTACATCAGATTCTCCAGTACATTGATCGCAACGAAACCGGATGGAACATCACGTTGGTTCACTGCAATGAAGGCGATAATGATACGCATTCAGACGCGGTATTTAAAGAACTCCAAGAAACATTGCCCACACTACAGAAAGCTGGATTCTATCCGCATTTCAACATTGATCTCCTCTATAAGAATAAGCCTTTTGGCCCTCAGGTGATTCGCGAAGTGTCGGAAGAATTGGATGTGCGCATGAACCGTATTTTGATCGGCTCCATCCACAACTATCACGCGTTCGATTATGAAGAGCTCGGGGGCGTGCGCATTATTTTCGGATAACGATAACTGTTTTGCGAGCGAGCAAGGACATGGCAAAATGAGGATCTATGCTTCCTCAATCCATTGTCCTTTGTTCGCGTGGACATTCTTTTGTCCGCCGCATGAAAACCCTCGCAGATTACGCCGTGCGCAACGGCGTACGGGATGTGATTTTGCTCCACTGCCCGGAGAAAAAATATTCCGATGCGTTTGTAGCAACTATTCAGAAAAAAGCTGACGCCGTTTTTACAGAGATCAATAAAGATCTCAAGAAACCACTGCGTTTCAAGCTCGATATTCGCAAAGGGTTGCTCCAGAAAAATCTCGCCGACCTGCTGGAAGAGGAAGATGTCCTCACGGTATTCGTTGGACTAAAAATGCTCGATTATCGCCTAAGTCAGATCAAAAAACTAAAGACTGCCTTCTACTTCCTGCAATAAGAAATCGCCTGCTCCGATACGAGTGGAGTAGGCGACGGTTTGAGTGACGGTGGGTGGTTGGTTAGCTATGCAACGACGGCACTCTCCATCACTTGCACATCCCCGAACTCCGTGGAGACCTCAAGTTCGGGAATATGGACACTACTGCCGAATTGACCGACGAGGACAGGAATCACTTCCTTCGAGACCGCAGCATCTGCCTTCAAACCCAGATACCAGTGGGCCGGCGTAGAGATGCGGAGGATCCATGCAAAGAGGTAGATCAGCTGTCGCTTGAACCAACGAACATCTCCATCAATAAGGATGGCTTCCTCACCGACTTCAATGATCCAGCGTTCAGACGGAATCTTGATCTTCCCCTGGTCTTGAAGCTGCCGAAGTGCCAGGCGCACATCCGGCAGTTCCGTGTAGCCGTACCGGACGACGACACTGATGATGTTTGTCGCGACCTTGTAGACCTCATACTTATCGTGTGTCACGTCCGACACGTTCACGAACTTCGCGTGGAAGATGGTGATGTGCCGAGGAAGTGCGCCGGACTTTTTGAGGAACACGCGAATCACAGCAGGCACCCTGTCTTTCAACGATGTGATCGGCCGGGAGCTCAGGAAGACAACAGCTCGGTTCAGTTCTACGAGCTGGCGTTCGCCTGTGAGGAGCAATCCTGCAATCTCCGGATCGAACTTATGATCCAGAGCATCCTTCACCACATCAAGCGATCCACGCAGCTGCGCGAGCCACTCCATCGTTTTACCGTTGAAGGCTCCGAACGCCTCCGCAAGCAAAGCGCGTCCCCACTTCCAGAGCGACATCGTGCCATACAGCACGAGACCAATGATGAGCGGGATATAGCCCCCGTGCCAGAACTTCAACGAGTTGGCGATGAGGAACATCGCGCAAATCACGCCAAAAACTCCGAACACCACGAACGCCGTGTGAGACTTCCAGCCGAGATGATGAGTGGCAACCGACATCATCGAGATGGCGGTCACGCACATGACGGCCGAAACCGCGAGACCGTACGCCGCTGCGAGATTCGAGCTTGTCTTGAAGAACAGGACAAGTGCAACGCAGCCGATGTACAGAATGGCGTTCACAAACGGCAAATAAATCTGGCCTTCATGACTCCTACTCGTGTGCACCACTTTGAACCGCGGCAACAGCCCAAGGGCCGTCGCCTGGTTTGTGAGAGAATACGCGCCGGTGATGAGCGCCTGTGATGCGATGATAGTTGCGGCCGTCGCCAGCCCAACCATCGGGTATAGCAGTACCGAGGGAACGAGACTGAAGAACAAATTTCCCTCCAGAATCTCCTTTCCAGAAAGCAGAAATGCACCCTGCCCAAAATAACTGAGGCACAGTGCCGGGTACACCAACAAGAACCAGCCGATACGAATCGGCTTGCGCCCAAAGTGTCCCATGTCGGCAAACAATGCCTCACCACCGGTGACGGCGAGCATGACAGACCCGAGAACAATGAACATGGTATGCAGCTCGGTGTTCATAAAAAACCGAAGTGCATGGATCGGGTTCAAAGCACTCAGGATCTTTGGCGTTTGGAGCAAGTGGTAACCACCGATGGTTCCAATACTGAGGAACCAGACGATAATGATCGGACCAAACACGATCCCCACCTTCGCCGTTCCGAACCTCTGAGGCAGGAACAGACAGGTGAGAATAACGATCGTGATCGGAACGATGTACGGCTCGAACGCCGGCGTCGCCACCTTCAGACCTTCGACTGCGGACAATACGGAGATTGCCGGCGTGATGATGCCATCCCCATAGAGGAGGCCCGCCGCCAGCATGAGAAGCCCCGCGATGAAGCGGTAGCCCCGCGTCTTGTACCCCCCGAGAATACCGAGGAGCGCAAAGACGCCGCCTTCACCGTAATGATCCGCTTCGAGGACCAGTGCGATGTAGACGATCGCAACGAGCAACGTGAGCGACCAGAAAATCAAACTGATCGCCCCGAGGACGTTCTCCGGCGTGCGCGAAAGTTCCGCGTGTACACTGAAGAAGATCTCGTTCACCGCGTAGAGCGGTGACGTCCCAATGTCACCGTAGACAACTCCAAGAGCCGCCACGACCAGGCCGGCGAGACCGGCCTTTTTCGAATCCTGCTTCATCTGAGTGTTCCTCTTTCGACGCCTACCGAGAATTGTTGCGAATGTCGGATTCGGAACAGGCGCATCTGCGCCTGGCCCTACGTGCGTGCACCGAGCACGACGATTCACCCCAAGCTTTTAGTGTAAGCATGTCGCTCCCGGCGTCACCTGACGACTTCGGCATCTTTCAGGTACGTTACTGTTTTTGCATTGGTTTATAACCAACCATGCTCACAGCCAGGAATGAGCAACTATGCATAACCCTGCTCGCTCTTGGCTGTGAACAAAACCACTATCATTTCAATGAGCGTGTATCTCCCATAGACACACTTCTCCCAAAAAGCGGGAGGCGCGCAGATTGCAGATATTGATTCTAAAATGCAAGAGCTCACAGAATACCAGAGGAATTCTGGCCTTTTAGCCACCATTTGGCCTCGATACGCATATTCCAAAAGCGCCTCTTAGACCCTTGACAAAAATGTATGAATAATGATAGTGGGGGATGATATTTACTTATTTTTTCAAAAAATATGTCTCCCGAGAGCAACATCGCAGTGCCGGACACAGAACTTTGGACACCCTCACGTCGTGAATTCCTTATAGCTGGCGCAGCTGCAACATTTGGCATCCACGCTTCAAGAACGCAGATTAGCCAAGCAATGGATCCAGCTACTGAAAAAAAGCATGGCCCACATCCTTCCATCGAGGAAGAGTGGAAAAAGAGCCGACCTTTCTTCGAAAATGTTGCGGAGGTAGGAGGATGGGAAAAGTGGTATCAGTCACTCAGCGAAAATGAGCAGGCAAAACTATTTTTCACAGCTGATGAACTCGAAAAGAACCCTTATAAGCAAGCTACATGTTCCGATGAAGGAATTATCCCTGGTGTGGAAGGATCCAATGTAGGAGCAGACCGCTTACTCTATCAACGCCCAGGCTCTGGAATGCTCGGTGCATTGGACCGCGATGATAAAAATGCATTTGCAGAAGATTTCATTGAGTCTGTCGCAAGGGAAATGATTGTGAACAATGTTGATATCGTCACAAACCACATTGCCTGCGGCGCTGCAGCAATCGTGTACAGCGCACGCATCGTTTATTTGAGATCGAAGAATCGACATGACGAAGCAGATGCACTCGCAAACCTCAAGGGTGGTGCAGACGAATACGCAAAGAGATGGGCACAGGGAGTCGTGAGCTGCATGAAGAAACTCTCAAAAGATAATCCTGAGTACGCAGACAGAATGAAATACGATTTCGTTGGTAAGCTCGCACGTAATACCGGAGGACACCCAGGGCAAATGCTTCTCGTGGACACAACGCTTGAGTACCGAAGAAAAAACGAAGTGATGCCTACCTTTACGTACGTAGAGAGTGCAGTTCCAAACAACCCAGGTAAGACTTTGAAAGAAGGTGCAGCACTCGAAGGCATCGCCATGGGTGACCATGGAGTTGGAGCAATGCTTACTACAAAATTTGCCGAGCAGTTCCACTTGGTATGCATCGGTCGTTCACAACCAGAACTCGATAAAGCATTGGCACAGGCCTACGCCGTTCACGCAGAGTTCAGCAAGGATGCACGCAGAAAAATTGCAATCTCAGGCATTCTGCGTGATATGGAGGCCTAAGAGTATCTAAGCCAAGAGCATGAAAAACCCCGCTCGTGCGGGGTTTTTGTATTTCGCAACAATCGTGATAATTACTCGATCTCGTACGTGATACTCACACTCACATTGATCTCCTGTTCGCCTGTTGGGAGTTGGACTGCCTGATTCTTTGCAGCGTCCATATCTCCTCCACCAACACCATATGCTTCGCGGCTGTAATAGATCGGTGGAACGTAACCACCATAGTTCTCGCTGAAGCCAGTGATTTCACCAAGTGACACTCCAAGTTGATCGGCAAGTTCACGCGCCTTTGCTTTCGCTTCTTCGATAGCTTCCTCTCGAGCTTCCGCGCGCTTCTCGTCTGGATTATCAACGGTGAAGTTTACGTTGCCTGCTTGGTTGGAACCTGCGGCTGTTGCAGCACCGAGAACTTCAGACACTTTATCGAGGTCGCGCACTTTGACGTTGAGACTCTGGCTGGCTTCGTACCCGCGAGCGATTTGCATGCCGTTGCTGTAGTCATACACAGGGTTCAAATAAAAACTCTGCGTGCTGATATCTTTCTCTTCGATGCCTGAAGCCTTCACTGCAGCGATCACTTTATCCATCGACGTCTTCAGCTTTTCCATCGCGGCTGCTGCTGTTGCCTGACGTCCTGTCTGCACGCCAAGGCTGAGCTCACCAATATCTGGTGGAGTGAACACGCGACCATCGCCGGAAACCGTAATGGTTCCATTGTTCGATGGATCACCACTCCCGGCTTCGATATCTTTTCCGCCGATATAAAACGCTCCGCCGATGACCACTGCAGCGATCAGCGCCCACACAGGCGGGTGAAGAGTCACATCATGTTGATCTGACATAAAATATTGAGGGGAAGGAGTACATAAAAGTATACGACAAACGAGCACGAACGTAACCAAACCAGTCTCTTAGACTCTTGACATGGAAGCAAGCATTCTTACTATTGCTAGTTCCATCCACTGTGGATGGAGCTCCGAGAGTTCGGAGAAAGACTGTTCTTTAAGGAGTGTCGAGCGATGTTCAAGTCTCTGCTGCGCGCGCGATGCCGGGTCTTCGACCACAAGGAAGGCTACTGCCGGAGCATCTTGATCCCGGCGGCGTCATCCTGCATCGCAACGCTCACTGGGGTGCCGGAAGGCACGGTGTCTGTCCAGATTGTCGAGCTGTTGATCCCCGACTACGACATCATGACTGTCTTCGGGATCTTCGCACCGAAAATCCGGACGACTGCGAAGAGCGACCTGCACTGGTTGGTTGATCAGGATTCGCTGCACAGGCGAATCATCACGCCGCGGCACATCTCACTCGAGAACGCGAAGTGGCAGATGTGCATGTACGACCTTCCCATCTGTGTCGGCCTCTACCGGACGCGGATCGGCGCTCACGATCTGATCCTCGCCAGCTGACAATCCTTTAACACGAACATGGAGGTGTGAATTCTCATCCGCTGGTCCCCCACATTTGTGAGGACTGGCGGTTTTTACAGTTCCAATGGAATCGATACCGATTCTTCTTGTGCTCCATACTGTTCGTATCCTTCTTTTTCGAGTTGCTTCGCAAATTCTGCACCGCCACTTTTTACAATCTTCCCTTTCACCATCACGTGCACACGGTCGGGGGTGATATAATCTAAGATTCTTGCGTAATGTGTGACTATCAACGCAGAAAAATTCCGAATTCCGAATTCCGAAACTCGAGACAAATCTGAATGCTGAGAGTTTGAAACATTTGAATGTTGAATTTGTTTCGGATTTCGAGTTTCGGATTTCGAGTTTCGTAAACGGTTCACACCTTCCGAAACAATTTTAAGTGCATCAACATCAAGCCCCGAATCAGTCTCATCCATCAGCGCTAAGCTCGGACGAAGAACAGTCATCTGCAAAATCTCCGCCTTCTTTTTTTCTCCACCAGAGAATCCTTGGTTGATGAAACGTTCAGCAAACGCAGGGTCCATTTTTAAGTCCTTCATGATCGCATGAAGATGCTTCTGGAATTGAATCGGTGATAATCGTTCGATGGATGTGTCTGACTCTGCATGAGCGCGATGAGCTGCCAATAAAAAGCTGCGCAATGTGACGCCAGCGATTTCTTTTGGGTACTGGAACGCGAGGAATAATCCTGCCTTGGAACGTTCGTGTGTTTCCATCTCCAATAAATTTTTTCCGCGAAACATCACGTCTCCAGAAGTAATCGTGTACTTCGGATGACCCATCAGTGCATTCACGAGTGTGGATTTTCCGGAACCATTCGGACCCATGATTGCGTGCACTTCTCCTTCGTTCATCGTGAGATCTAAGCCTTGGACAATCGGTTTGTCTTCGACAGAGACATGGAGGCCTGTGATAGAAAGTAAAGACATTGGGATAAGGGGAACGTATTATGTATTACGAGAAAGGCAAAAGGAATGAGTTTTTGTTCTTGTGGCACAGAAGCTCCCCTTACCTCATAATACATGCTCCTTAATACTTATTATGCCAAAGGTTACTTTTAAAATGCAGAACGGCCCGCCCGATCCGAACGGAATCGTTCGGGCGGGCGAAGTGGTGGAAGTCGACGCCCCTGAGGGTGAAGTCATCCTCAAGATTGCCCTCGATAATGGAATCCCGATGGAGCACGCGTGCGGTGGCAACGGCTTTTGCACCACATGCATGTGCAAAGTACAGAGTGGCATGGAAAACCTGAGTCCACGCAATGAGCGCGAAGAAAATATGGGTGTGGTGAATGATCCGGAGCGATTATCGTGCCAGAGCCAGGTGCTGGGAGATGTGGTGGTGGAGGTGCAGGAATATTAAATTCGAAATCCGAAGCACGAAACTCGAAACAAATCTGAATACTAAATGTTTTACTATTAAAATTTCATGCTTCGATGTTCGATATTGTTTCGGATTTCGTGCTTCGAGCTTCAAACAGTTAAGCAGCAACAGCCGCCATATGCGTTTCTTCTTCGGCAGCACGAATAGCATGAATCTTCGCTTTCACATCTTCATTATACGGCTCCATTTTGTTGATGCGACGATACACTTCTTCTGCCTTTTCGCGGTTGCCAATCTGCAAATAGCAATCGGCTAAGAGATGCATGAGCTCTGTATCGCGCGTGAGGAACTGCAATGCTTTCTCCAGCAATGGCGCAGCTTCTTCGTAGCGATGCGCTGCGATGCATGCGCGGCCAAGTGCAGATGCGCGTTCTGGGTTTTTCACGTCGCGATTGAGCGCTTCTTGATACGCCTGGCATGCTTCTAAGTATTTGCCCTGACGGTAATATGAGAGGCCAAGGTTTGCATGGAACGAGACGTCATCACGCTGTTGGAGAAGCTCGCGATACATCGCCTCCGCTTTATTCTCGCGGCCTGTCGTGAGGTACATTTTCGCAAGCTGCGCACTCACATCAATATCACGCGGATGAATGGTGAGAGCTTGAATAAGAATACGTTCAACTTCCTCGAAGCGTTCTTGTTTCCAGAACTTCTCCGCGTCACGAAGAAGCGAACGCACTTGCTGCATTTCGATAGCGGATGTGCGTGGACTCTTACGTGGCTTTTCTACGAGCTTCTCTTCTACCAACGCAGCACCACGATCGGATGCAGACTCAAAACGCTGACGCACAGAACGCACAAAACGGCGGATCGTTCTCTGTCGTACGACGATACGCAATCCAAGAAGAACAAGGATGCCAACGAGAGAGCCGACGAAGACGAGGGCATAAACCATAGAGAGACGCGCGTGCGTTAATCATTAAGACGATGCCGCAAAATGATCATCTCTGCAAGAAGAAACACAACACCAATGGTGATGCTGCTATCGGCAACGTTAAATACAGGAAATGTCCCGACCTGGAAAAAATCTGTCACAAATCCATCAAACAAACGATCAATAATATTCCCCAATGCTCCGCCGATAATGAGACCAAATGCGATCTGACTAAGTGTTGTTTTTGCTGATTGCCAAGCGAGAAAACAGACGAATATAAGCGCCGCTATAATAAATAACTCTTGAAATACCGGCGGAAGCTTGAGGCCGAATGCAATGCCAGGGTTCAAGGAATACGTCAGAGCAAGGGAATCGCCCATGAGTGCGATACGTTCTGTGAGATAGGCATCTGCGAGGAATTTACCAAGCAAGCTCAGTGCAACGGAGCCGATGATGCTTAATAAAAAGGGATTCACCGGATGATTCTAAACTCGAAGCACGAAATCCGAAATCCGAAACAAAACTTAATAAAAAATGTTTAAAACATTTCTCACTAAAAAATTTATATTTGTTTCGAGTTTCGTGCTTCGGATTTCGATTTTCCCGTATACTGCCCTCCGATGTTCCGAAGAATGGACCTTTTGCTATTGGGCATAGTCATCGGGCTAACCCTCTTCGGGCTGGCGATGATTGCGAGCGTGAGCGTGTTCGAAAGTTATCAGCTGACAGAACGCTTGGTTGCAAAAGGTTTGATGGATGAACCAAGCAACTCGTACTTCTTGTGGCGCAGCTCACTCCACGTATTCATGGGATTTATTTTGATGGGCATCACAGCGCTCATTCCCTATCGCATGTGGGAACGGTTTGCGCGTCCGCTCTTCTTCCTGACGATTGTTCTTCTTATCCTCGTATTCATCCCAGGAATTGGAAACCAGTACGGAACTGCTCACAGTTGGCTGCAAATCGGAGGATTCTCATTGCAGCCATCAGAATTCTTGAAGATGACAATGGTCTTCTACCTCGCGCTCTGGCTGCAGAAACGCGAACAGTTAATCGGAACGTTCAAAGAAGGATTCATTCCATTTGCCATCCTACTTGTGCTTTCGACATTCCTTGTTGCGCTTGAGCCGGACCTCGGCGGGTTCCTCGTCCTTTCAAGCATTGGCGTGACGATGTTCTTTGTTGCGGGAGGAAATATCTTCCATTTATTCATGGGAAGCGGGCTTGCGGCAGTCATGGGACTCCCCGTCATTCTTCAGGAAAAATACGTGCAAGATCGTTTCACAGGTTTCGCGCAGATTATTTTCTCATCGGGAGAAACTCTAAAAGATAATACGTTCTGCGAGACGATTGCGTATCAGATTTGCCAAAGCTTGATTGCAATTGGAAGCGGCGGCCCATTTGGAGTAGGTTACGGAAAATCCATTCAGAAATTCGGCTACCTGCCGGAAGTCCAAGCGGACATGATCTTCTCCGCAATGGCCGAAGAACTCGGATTCTTCCGCATGTTAATTATTTTCACGATGTATTCGATTCTTGTGATCCGAGGATACAAGATCGCACGCGAAGCTCCGGATCGTTTCGGCTTCCTTGTCGCAACGGGAATCACCACGTGGATCGCGGTCCAAAGCATCATCAACATGGCGGTGAACCTTTCGCTGTTTCCACTCACTGGACTCACACTCCCCTTTATTAGTGCTGGAGGATCTTCACTTCTCGCAACACTCATCGGCATTGGTATTCTCCTCAATATATCGATGTATTCGACCGAAGGAGCCATTTCTGAGCGCAGACCGAGGGGGAAGATGAAGCTGAAGTTTATCTAGTGATACGTTGATTCGTTCTTCGTTAACTCGTACTTCGAATCACGAATCAACTGAAGAACGTACATGTTCGGATACCTAAAGAACCGTTAGACTAGGATCCATGACCCGTGTTTTATACGTCAGCGGCGGCTCAACAGGACACCTGGCACCGTTGGTGGCAGTCGAACGCGCAGTGAAGGCAATGGATAAAGAAGCTGAGCATCTTTTTTTATGCTCCGAAAAACCCGATGATGCAGCATACTTACGACACGAACACATCACCTTCAAGCAAGTACCACTCATTCGCCAGTCACTTTCGATGGTCGGATCACTCCTAAAAAATTATCAAATCAGCAAAGAAGCAATAACAACATTCAAGCCCAATGTCATTTTCAGCAAAGGCGGATCTGTCAGCATCCCCACATGCTACATCGCGCACGCAATGAATATTCCAATTGTGCTGCATGAGTCTGATGCGGTCATAGGACGCGCGAATGCTTTTATTTCAAAATGGGCAAATATAATCTGCACTGGATTTCCGATGCCTAAGTCCGATGTCCTAAGTCCTAAGTCCATCGTGACCGGCAATCCCATTCGTCCTGAGGTTACGCAAGGAAAAAAAGAGGAGGGCTTGAAATTAACAGGACTCTCAGGAAAGCGACCGATCATGTTAGTGTGGGGCGGCAGCCAAGGCGCAGAAGCATTGAACGAAGCAGTGCGCTCGAACATCAATGAACTATTGAAAGTGTGCGACATCATTCATCTCACAGGAAAAGGTAAGAAAGGTGCATCTGAACGCGAAGGATATTGGTCCACAGAATTTGCGTATGCAGAATTGCCGCATCTATTTGCCGTAAGTACGTTCGCACTCAGTCGCGCAGGAGCAGGAACCATCAGTGAACTTGCAGCAAATAACATCCCTGCAATCCTCGTTCCCATCCGTGGTCTCGCGAACGATCATCAGTTTTGGAATGCAACCACGGCACAAGAGAACGGTGGATGCATCCTCTTGTTACAGGAGCACCTGAAGTCTGATTTAGTAAACACAGTACAAAAATTATCAAGCGATACTAGTGAAAGAGAACGAATTTCGCACACAATGAAAAAATTACATCAGCCAGACGCCGCTAGACTCATAGCAGAGAATATTATGAAATGTGTTGCATCAAGCGGGCCTACACACTAACGTGGTCGCCTATGTACAAGTTTCTCATCCCCTTGTTCGCTTTGGCTTTGCTCATTGGTTGCACGCCAAAAGACGACACTCAAATTGAAGGCTATTCAACTTCTAGCATTTCCACTGACGGAACAATGACACCAGACGACACAACTACGGACGACGATACTCCAGCAGGCTTCGATGGAGAGATGCTCTCCGGCAAGCACATGGTCACTCTCAAAACGTCTGAGGGCGATATCGTTGTCGAAATCGACGCTGATGCGGCACCAAAGACTGCAACAAACTTCGTTGTACTTTCCCAGATGGGATTCTATAACGGCCTCACATTCCACCGCGTCATTCCAGGATTCATGATCCAAGGTGGCGATCCAAACGGTAACGGAACAGGTGGTGGAAGCATCTTCGGTGAAACATTCGAAGACGAAGCTAACGATCTCCAGATGGTTCGTGGTGCTCTCGCAATGGCGAACCGCGGTCCTAATACAAACGGTAGCCAGTTCTTCATCGTCACTGCTGAAGCAACTCCTTGGCTCCAGGGTCGTCACACGGTCTTCGGACGCGTCGTAGAAGGAATGGATATCGTCGACAAGATCAACAACGTAAGCCGCGACGCGAACGACATGCCAACGACGCCAGTGACGTTCGAAGCAGAAGTTCAGGAGTAATTCTGATTACTTATCGAAATTAAGACGGCGCTCTCGGGCGCCGTTTTTTGTACATAAAAAATGCCGCAGTCCCCAACTTGGGAAATGCGGCGGTGTGAAGGAACGCCAGAAAGTTTACGCACAGAGAACGATCAGCTCGTTGTTTACCACTCCGAACGGGATGCATTGCTCAAGAAGATTGAGGTATCCGAGTGGGGGCAACAATGGCGCACCGCCCACAAGACTACAGATGCAATGCGTGACCGCCGCCCAGTACATTCCGCGAAGAAGTTGATCGACCGATTTCTTTGGAATGTCATCAGTGGGCTCCTCGTGAACGTACAACAACTCCATGTTGGGGTACCGAATAGCAGTGTAGTCCGCCCAGTATTCCCAAAACGGATTGTCCCATTGCTTCAAAAAACCAAACACTCCGGGGAACCAAGCAGACCAGCTAAATTGCTTCGTCACAATCGATGGCGGAAGCCACAGAGGCGCGACGTGCTTGTTGCTGAGTTCAAGGAGTAGGCTCGGTTCGTCCAGAAGGGAGATGGCACGCGCCTTCTTTGCCGGGAAAAGCTCCCCGAACACACGAAGAACTTCGTCCGTGTTGAAGTTGTTCGCTCCCCGCAGGTAAACGCCGGAGCCTGTCATGACTCGAACGCTAAGCTGTTCGAGTTCACTGATCTTGGAAGTCACATCTCCATTCTCCACACCAACCAGGGTACGCAGTTTGTTGAACGGCATGATTCGAATCCTTGTGCATGCAATTGTGAAAGAGCGCTCCTTCGAGCTGCCCACCATCCCGGAAACATTCCGAGCAGCTGAGGTAATTTACAACTTTTACAAAAAACGTCAATTATACATAACATTAAAGCTTAACTGGTTAAATGGCTGATAGATCAGTAGATTAGTGCTACTTCTAAACTAGTTAACTAATTAACAAGTTAACAGAACGTTCTTATGCGCACTCGCTTCGCCCCATCCCCTACAGGCTCTCTCCACGTCGGCGGTCTCCGCACGGCGCTCTACAGTTACATCATGGCGAAGCAAAGTGATGGGAAATTTTTGTTGCGCATCGAAGACACCGACCAAGCGCGCGAAGTTCCTGGTGCAGTCGATATTATTTTGAAAGGACTCAACTGGGCAGGAATCAATCCAGAAGAGGGAGTGATGCTCAAGAATGGAGAAATTATTCAAGATGGAGCTCACGGACCCTATAAGCAATCTGAGCGTTTGACGTTCTACAAGGAGCAGGCAGAAAAACTTCTCGCTGATGGCAACGCGTACTACGCGTTTGATACTGCCGAAGAACTTGAACAAATGAGACTCGACGAACAGCAGCGCGGGAACCCTGCACCGATGTACAACGCTCGCATCCGCGCACGCATGAAGAACTCTCTGACGCTTGATGCTGATGAAGTAAAACGCAGGCTCGATGCCGGAGAAAAATACGTCATCCGCATGAAGGTGGACCCAACGCAAACGATCACATTCGACGATGATATTCGCGGCACCGTGAGCTTCGATGGAAAGACAGTCGATGACACGGTCATCCTCAAAGGCGACGGATTCCCGACGTATCACCTGGCACACGTCGTTGATGATCACATGATGGATATTGATCTCGTCATCCGCGGAGAAGAATGGCTGCCGAGCCTCCCAAAACACTTGCTGCTGTTCCAGTACCTTGGATGGAAGCCACCACGTTACGCACACGTTCCACTGCTCTTGAACAAAGATAAGACGAAGCTCAGCAAGCGCCAGAACTCTGTGTCAGTAGAAGAATATATCGACAAAGGATATCTGCCTGAAGCTCTTATAAACTTTATTGCGATGCTCGGGTGGAACAGCGGTACGACACAGGAATTATTCACACTCGATGAACTCATTAAAGATTTTTCGATTGATCGTATCCAAAAGTCCGGTGCGATTTTCGACCTCGAAAAACTCGATTGGTTGCAGGGCCAGTGGATGCGAAAGCTGACGCTCGATGAATTCAAGAGTCGCATCACACCACTCGTGCCACAAGCTGCAGAAGATAAAGATTTCGCAAAGAAAGCTGCCTTGATTCAGGAGCGCATCACCTTCTTCCACGAGGCACCGGACATGCTCGGATATTTCTACTCTGCCCCGAAGGCCTCCACAGAATTGATGGCGAATAAGAAGCAGAAAGTAGAAGAGGGAGATCTGCCAAAGATCCTGAAAGCACTTGATGAAATCCTCAGTGCGATCCCAGAAAACGAATGGACCGGTGAAAGAATTTTGAATGATGTGAAGAAGTCGATGGAATCAAACGGCATGAAGCTCGGCCAATTGCTCTGGCCGCTACGTGCATTGCTGACTGGCCGGGAATATTCGCCGGGAGCGGTGGAAGTGGCGGAAGTGTTGGGAAAGGAGGAGACGATGAAGAGGTTGAAGGTAGCGATGTAATGGATATTTGACATAAATCAAAAGAGGTGTAATTTAGCTGTGCTCGTTCTGAGCTGTTAAAAATCTGATCCTTCCCTTCGAAGAAAGGCGTGCCCCATGGAGATCATTGTGACTGGTATTTATGCACTTTATGCATTGTTGTTTTGCCGCTGGGTATTACAACGCGTGGCTCTCAAGCCACTGGCTGCAGCACTCACTGAGATCCTCGAGGAACTTCATCGTGGACAACCGGAAAACTCAAAGTGGGTTTTGCAATGGGGGGTAGCAAGCGGCGACAAAAACGCTGTGCTGCGCGCCACTAACACGGAAACAGGAAAGGTCCTTGTCCTCCGCTTCCGTGAATGGAGCGTTAAGCGATGCTCACTCTCTTGGTTCGCATCCGTGCCTGCGAGGATGATGCCTGAGGAAACATACCGCGACTGTGGCAAGATCTACAGGATCATGATGGCCGCATACATTGCTCCAATGTTGCGCCCCTGACGAACGAGCGACGGCCTTTCCACACGGGAAGGCCGATTCGCCATACCAAAAAAGACCCCAGCCGTAGCTGGGGTCCGACGGCTACATCACTGATCGAACCGATCCTTCCTCGCTTGTGCAAGGATTTTGCAGACTTCATCCCACTCGCCCATCTCTTTGAGGAGGCGAACACGCTCAGCTTCGACGACCTGCACGATGTGAATCGCCTCTGCATCTGGCAATGAATGCGGACGACCGTGGAAAAAGCCCTGCAATCCATCTTCCCGGACGAACTGATGCGGACGGCCCCTCATATCCAAAGTGCCATCGTCGTGGTGCATCGCGCAGTCGAACGGAATGAAGCTGCCTCCCGTCACGAAATCCTTAATGTTCACAGGCTGGTTTGCGATGAGGGAAATAAAATCACCCATGCCGCTCCAACCCCACCTGTAGACGTATGCCACCTCCTCACCCTCCGCATTCCTGAAGACCTGATAATGCCCAAGAAGGCAGCCCATCAAGAGCTCCTTGTTCGTTACCTTGGGCCAGCAAGCCTGCACGAATTCGAATCGCATGGTTCGCCCTTTCTTGATGTAGCCGTTGATGGGAAAGATCCCGTGCCACTGAAACAGGTCCAGTGACAAAACTACTATCCCATTATTATTTATAAAATAATAATAGTATGTGTCAATAATAGTAATTTATACACCTATAGCTCAATTTAGGTGTTAATAACCTGTCGGATTTTTCGACAAAATGTGCTATAATTGTGGCATGATAGAACAAATTCTGATGCAAAATGGGCTGAATGAAAAAGAGGCGAAGGTGTATATAGCGGTCCTCGAAGGAGGCGAAATCAGCGTTTCACACATCGCCCAAAAGGCACATCTCAAACGCACCACTGTGTACGACATACTGGAATCGCTCAAAGAACGTGGGATTCTTTCCGTCGTGAAGCGCCGCGGCATTCACACGGTCTCCGCACTCCCTCCACAAAACCTCATCGACCGATTTAAGCGATCGGCAACATTGGCAGAATCTGTGCTTCCCCAGTTGATGGAACTCGCATACTCCTCTCCTCTGAAGCCGCGCATGCGATTCTATGAAGGAATCCCTGGGCTACAGGAAATCCTCCGCGAGATGTCTTTTTCGAAACAGCAAACAGTGGGATTTACCGATTACACGCTGATGCCGAAAGAGATGTATAAATTTATCCTCAAGGTTGTGGTGCCGAATCGCCGCGAGCGGAAAAATTTCCTGCGGTTAGTTGTACCCAAGACAGCAGCAAACATTGCGGTGCACAAAGAAGATGACATCCGTTATTCCGAGCATCGCATTGTCGACTTCCCTGCAAATATCAACCACATTGAGATCCTGCTATTCGACTTTACGAAGATCGGATTCCTCTCATTTAACGCCGATGAACGCTTCGGGATTATTCTTGATTCCGCTGCGATCCATACGACGTTACGGAATATTTTTGAGCTGGTTTGGGCGCAAACAATGTAAGAAACAACGCCGTCACAGGAAGCCCTGGACGGCGTTTTGGATCCCGCACCATCACATGGGGATGGCTCTATTTACTCCTCAGACGCCTCTGGAGATAAATGCCCTTCTCCAAGGCGACCGACACCGACCACACTTCGCCAATCAGCGCCGGTTTGTCTTCCAGTGGGAGCCGACGCACCTCTCCACTGACGCCTTCGACCACCGCATATTCCTTGTAATAAGTCTGTGGATACTTCGAAGACGTCTGATGGGCCATCAGCTGGAGGCCCACAATCTTAACCTCCGGCCCAAAGACTTTGAAGTCGTCGCGCAACTGCTGCCAGCGGTGGTTCACTGCAATTTGTTGTCGGGCCTCAAACGTGAATTCATCATAGGCCGAGAACAGAAAGAGTGCGAAAACAACGCCCACCACCAACCAAAATTGCCAACTAAAAGACTTTGAATCCACAGCAATACTCCTCTGGAGGGAATGGGAAAGACCTTACGCTATAAAAGCACTATTACGTAGCAAAAGCAACTTTGTCTCCGTGGTCAGCAACACATACACTTGTTCCCATGTCAGACCAATCTTCTTCCGAACTGGAAGTTCACTTTAAGCCAGAATCCGGCAAGGCAATCATCGAAGGAAAGACGACTGTCCCCTTCCAGGCGTTCGTCGCGCTCATTTTGCAACGCAAGGTGACAGGATTATTCAAAGCATGGGGAAAGCAGCCGGTGATAATGGACAGCGAACTCCTCACGAGCCTCGCTTCTGCTCCACAGGATAGCCAGGAGAACCGCGCGAACTTGATTCTTGTGAGCATGCTCGCAGGAATTCTTATCGGTGTTGTTGGGTTTGCAGCAGTACAAGCAGCACTGCTCTTTGTGGAAACTCCACTAAACCTCAATGACCTCGGCATCATTATCGGGTCAGTCGTGGTGGTCGTATTTTTGCTTGGCATCATGATGAAATCGCGCCAGAAGCCGAAGAGTGAAAAGCTGGTCGAAACCATGGAACACGTTGCTGGTTTCCTCGGGAAAAAATAAGGAACTTTTACCCAGGCTAAAACTCGAATCATTGTAAATTGTTATATTGCTGCAAGCAGAAACGACCGCTCATCGCTTGCGAACAATTTAGCAATATAACAATAAAACAATAATAGTTACAAATGCTGGGGAAGAGCACGTATAATACAGCACATGATCCAAGAGATGATTCCCCTAGCCGGCAAGACGACCATGCGCATCGGGGGCAAAGCGCATTATTTCGCAGAGCTTGTTACGAAAGATGACGTCGAAGCTGCGTGGGCATTTGCATTGGAAAAAGATGTTCCGCTGATTGTCCTCGGCGGAGGATCGAACACCGTTTTCACAGACGAAGTAGTGGAAGCACTTGTGGTGCGCATAAAGAACGAAGCGACAATTGTTGACGGAAATACGGTGAAGGTTGGCTCGGGGAAAAATCTCCCCATGCTGATTAATGAGCTGGCGAAGCAAGGCCTCGATTTCTCCCCGCTCACGGGAATTCTCGGGACAGTCGGCGGAGCGGTATTCGGAAACGCCGGACAAGGTCCAAAGGGAATATGGATTGATCGGTTCATCAACAATGTCACGGTTTTTGTAGAAAATGAATGGCGCGTGATGACGAAGGACCAGTGTGATTTTGGCTACAGAGAAAGCTGGTTTAAGCACGGTCCCGAGCATGCACCGGTGATATGGGAAGTGACGCTCGACGTACCTTCACAGGGAAAAGAGGTTATCGAAGCGACTATTCAAGCACTCCTCAAAAAACGCATCGAGACTCAGCCACATGTGAAAACTGCAGGCTCATGCTTCAAAGCAGTGGGCGAAACTCCTGCATGGAAACTGATAGATGCTGCAGGACTGCGTGGCACGACCATTGGCGGCGTGCAGATTGCAGAGAAGCACGCGAACTTCCTGCTCAATGTGAACAACGCGACCTACAACGATGCAAAAGCGATCGTTGATAAAGTGAAATCTTCGATCAGCGAACCGCTCGATGTTGAAATGCGATTCATAGAATGCGACGGATCGTTGGCTTATTGATCTGGATGAATAATTGGACGTATCGCATCACGTACTTTTTGCGACATGATCGCGGCATCATACCATGAGAAAGTTAACTCACTATCTTCGGCAAACTTATCAAATGTGTGCAGTAGTTGGGGCGTGCTTTGCTTATCATAGAGAAAAATATATCGCTCCTGACCTTTCTGAAGAGCAACCATTCTCATTCCAATGAAGCTATTTCCTTCTGCGCTATTAGGTGATTCAGATGCGTTCATAATATGGTTATTTTCCTCCAAATAAATGAATACACAAGGTAATTTGAAAATGACAAATTTTCACACACAACTGTCCTTGCGCGTTGAACATTCGAGGGGATAGTAAAGGCATGACTCCTTTCTCTGTCGAGATCGTTTCACCTGCTAATCAAGCAATACGCATTCATGAAGCACAACCCGTTCCATCTCCTTCTCTAGCCAATGTTCGCGGACAAATACGCATAGAATTCGGTGTGCCAGATAATTTTGAACTCGATATCAATGTAATTGTCCCACTGGTTGATGACGGAACAGTACGAAACATCAAAGAAATCGGCGTCTGTTTAAGACAAACTATCAACGGTATAACGGCAATATTGGTAAGCAAACACGAGTCAGGATCATGGGAATCGACGTGCGAACTAGCCACTCACCTCACACGACAACAAGTGCAGGCTGTCTTGCGGAATGCGCAGAACAGCCTGAACTGGAGTGTCTGATATATTCAGAATGGCAAATCTTCCACTTTGATATCCGATGCGTATTGGAGATCTGGCACTGCTGCCAGTGATGGCGCTGGATCGGAACCAAACGACGATGCTGAGTCTGCAGATGATGCAGAAGCTGCTGGAGCTCGACGTACAGCGGAATCAGACTGCATGGATTCATCTGCAATGTGGTTACGCGCACCGAGCAAGTTGAAGCTCTCGGCGATGATTTCTGTTGTCGTGCGCTTGGCGCCGGCTTGCGTTTCCCAACTGCGTGTTTGCACACGACCGGAAACATAGGCACGGTTGCCTTTCTTTACGTACTTCGCAACTTCTTCAGCAAGATCGCCCCATACGACGACGTTGTGGAACTCGGACTTCTCTTTCATCTCGCCAGATGCTTTATCTTTCCAACGTTCGTTGGTTGCTACACCGAGTGAAAGCACTTTGTGACCGCTCGTTGTTGTGCGCATTTCAGGGTCTTTGGTCACGTTACCTACGATGTCTGCGCGGTTGCATGCGCCGTTCACAAGCTTCGCGCCTTGTGGCTCTGGGAGCTGACCAGCTTTAGGGTCGAGCAAAATAAGTTCGCCTGCGATAATCTTGGTTTTGCTGCGCTTTTCGTGTGTGGATTCATCTTCCCAGGAATCTGTCTGAAGACGTCCTGCGATGAAGAGCTGGGCACCTGGACGAACGAATTGTCCGCAAAGGTCAGCGAGCTGTCCCCATACCGTGACAGTGTGGAAGCTTTTACCATTGAGTGTTTCGCCGCTTTCAGTTTTGAATGACGTAGGAACAACAAGGTTAAGGTCGGTGACGCTTGTGCCACCAGGAGTCTGACGGACGCTTACAGGCTGCGTCTGATAGCCGATAATCTGAACTCGATTGAGTGAGAACATGGAAGTAGAGGAAATAATAATGAAACCTGAATAAGTCAGGAACGTGAGACTAACCCACTGTTGTAATCGGAACAAGTTTTACCCCTTTAAAGCGCTAAAGCATTCTTACCAATTCTTCTTACTGCTCGCTAAAACAATCGCGCTTTAAATTGTTATATTGCTAAATTGTTGCAGGCAAAAACTTTGTTTGCTGCTTGCAGCAATATAACAATACATCAATGAAACACTTTCCATAGTTAGCAACACCGCAACTCAAAAGTAATTAGTAACACAGCAAGATTTTGCCATCAGCAAAAGCAAAATCAGCGTGTTGGGTGACTATAATTGCCGCGCATGCGTTGCGTCCGAATCGCGATAGCCATCGGCTTGAGTATTGGAGTATTTTCTCCGATCGCTTTTGCGCAATCATTTTCCATCGATAACGATAACCCGAAGAAGTTTGAAGATGTGAAAGACACATTGGAAACAACCATCCCCGATAAGCTTAAAGAGGCACAGTGCGGAGGCTGGGTAAATACTGCTGGAACAGTCCAACAATATATTTCAACGGTACCGAATAATGCGCTGCCTGGCCGCAATAATACGTGGGATGGCGCTTTGCAATCGGCGATGGGTAGCACCGACACTAATGGAAACAACGACCGTCGAGATGACTTTGTGTTCCCGACAAATACCAAGGGACTCACGACAGTGTGTGAACCAGGAAAAGACAAAATCAGTAAGACTCAGTGGGTTCTTGCGGATTCCAGACTGCCTGGCTTCAGTCCTGCAGATGATGGAAAGGAAATTATTACAAAGACACTGGAATACACGCATCCACAATTTGAAGACCCGCCCTGCAGATGGCGCATCAAGAAAGACGGAAATTTTTTGCAAAAACCACCGACATTCCCGAATCCATTGGAACCACTAGGACCTACAAATGCAAACCTCACATACGAAGAGATGGACAACACGGTAAGTGCCGCCCCACGCAGCGACGTGCAGTCGCCTCCAAACTGCAAACAATTCTGCACGTACCTGAACACATTCCAATATCAAGACTGTTTACTAGTATTGGCAGGAAAAAATGCAGCAGGGAATGACATTCAAGTGTGCCAGCGCTGGGGAAAGCGCTATCTCTGCTCAGAGCGCATCGTTCCCGCGACAGAGGACCCCGCAATCTGTGAACCAGGACATGTATCAGTTGAGCAACCAAATGCCAAAGCTTGTGCAGGTAAAACATGTGAATGTGGTCTTACACCCCAACATACCGGCGGCGGGATGTGCGAAACAGTTCCTGTTCCAAACCCGAATGATCCAAGTGTGATTGATCGAAAATCATATGTGTCGTACTACCGCATTTACGAAAAAGATAAAGCGAAGTACATACGCGCTACATTACCCGGACTGGATAAAAATACTGATAACCCGACTAATGCAGCCGATGTTGCATGCTACGGCTTCTACGAAGAATTTGATCCGTTCCACAAAAAAACAGTCGCGAAGGACCGCCGATGCGTCATTAACATGAACGTCGAAACATATCGCGAGTCACAAAAAGGAAAAGGTACGTACGAATCCGATGTGCCAGACCGCGACCCAAATGAAGACAGGAATCAACGCTCGCCTTCGGCAACGGCCGCTCCCGGCTCATACGATAGAGACAAAGATTTGTGGTACCTAAAGCTCGGTAGCGCGTTTTCGTTACTGAGCGAAAAGGCATTTGGAGACAAATACCAGAAAGATCTCTCTGCTGCGTACATGGAACTGGATCATGCGAAAGAGGTCGCAACCATACAACTCACGCAGGCAAAGCCTCTTGCGGCATCAAACTTGATTCGCGGTGGAGACGATACGGGAACAGGTCGCATAGTGACCAGTTGGTGGCAGAAACAACAAACGGAAGTGGCTTCCATGCTGCATCCTCCTGTTGTGCGCATCGTGCTTCCTTCCGCTTTTGCTTTTGGCATCGACCCGAATGACCCGTTCTTCGGCAAAGTGAAGAAGGCTGCGGCTGACCCGCTTGAACGCAGGAATGACAGTGTCGAACTCCAGATACGTGCCGAGGAGGATATTCTTGGAAAAACGCTGGAATATTTGGAACGTTCATTGCTCCTCAATATTGTGGAAGAGCCAATTCCACTCGTGGTACCGATGGGTTCCTCGACAGAATTCCGCGCGCGCGCGAATGAATGGTGCATGTGGCACATCCATATGACCGGCGACGAAAATTGTGACGACACCGAAGAGCCGGTGCAAAAAATAATGGAGACACTCAATGGATATGCGGACGATATCGACCAGGTGCGCCTGCTCCGCGCTGACCTTGCTCGCTATGCAGCAAGCGTCTTAAACCTCCAGCAGCAACTCACAAAACCTATCACTGAGTGGATGAAAAAAAACTTGGAAACATACAGCTCTGTCCTCAAAGAACAGAAGCAGCTCCGGCAAGGCGTTACCCAACAATGGAGACAGATTCAGGAAAAAATGAATGCGTTTAACAACGAAACAAATACGCCATGGTGCATGAATCAGCGCTTTACCGCACCCATTTATTCGATGCTTGATGAGTGGTTGCCATCGCGCGATTCCAATGGTCGCATCACGGCGGATAAGCTCCCGAACATTACAATTCCGCCGGCGGAAGATGTAATTATCGACTTCTCGACGATCGCGTTTTTGCCGAATCCGGTGATCATCCCGGTACTCAAGCCAGTACAGGTGCGCATCACTGACCTCCCCCGTCCTCCGGGAGGAAGGGACCACGGGCTCGAAGAAAAAACATATGCAACGCTTCCATCGGTAGAAAGTATTCGCACCGCGATCAAGGATTACACCGATAAGCTTCCAAAAGTAACAGAGGAGCCAGACCCGATTCCACCGATCAACATGAAACCGATGGGCGCGACGCAGTCTCTTAAAGTACTCGCAACCATGACACAGATTCGTTCAACATTGGAAAAAATGAACGAGCGCTATGACAAATTCTGGAAGAGTATCGCACCACTCAAGCCAGGCGAAGTGACGAACGCTTCAAAACTGAAAGAAAAACTCGAATGTGAGAAATGGGATGATGACGCCTGCCAACACGTGGAGATGGATTTGATGGAACGCTTCGTGCGCATCGGATCTCGACCAAATGCATTGCTGCCGGAAGACTATATTCCGAAGAAAGCTGCTCAAGGCTTCGGCGGTGTATGTATGCCACAAGATGAAACCTGCACACTCGCTCATCCCGAAGCGGCAGAACAACACATACTGGAAATCATCGCGCCAGAAGCAGAAATGCCAAGCGCCGATACTGTCCGCGAGCCTGTGCGCAATGCGACACTTCCCGAACAAGCGGGCTCTGTCCTGAAGGAAGACCTTCCACCGTACTCCGTCGAGCCACCGGTGCTCCTCCCCATTTACAACATTCCTCCGTTCTTCGATCTGCCCCCGCCCGCATCTTCTTCCTCTGCTGCTGCCTCATGATCCATCCACGATATATCACGGGCACGTTGGTTATCGGGATGCTGATGATGCTGATTCCGACGAAAGGTTTCGCTGTCGAAAATATTTCCAGCGAATGTACGGATGCCATTTACCAAAGCCTCGCTCACGAAGAACGCATGTTCCGCAGTGTGATTTTCGGACAGCAAAAATCAGAAGATCTTTCTATCGGAAGCGTTCGTTACGACAAAGAACATGCGACGTGGATAAAAAAAGCTGAAGATGAATGGCAATCATTGAATGAAAATAAAGACGCAACGACATGGAGCGATTCACTGATGGACGATGAAGCTGATGTGCCTGAACGTCGCGGCATAGTCGAATGGCGAAAGACGCCAACCTCCGACCTGATCCCATCGATGTTGCAATCGTTCCGTGCATTGCAATGCAGACTCCAAGCAGTCTGCATGACATCAACCGCATCTCAAGGCGCAAAAGATGAAAAAACAGTGAAGGTACAACCGGACGGATGTTTGGAATTCGAAATGGATACCATGAAGGCATGCGACGTCACAAACTTCGGCCGAGTAGGTGCGGGAACATGTGACGCGGTAACAGAGGCAATCCTCGCGCGTGAAGAAAAAATGTTGCAGCTCCTCGTGATGTACGACGCTGCGTACCGAACACTCCTGCAATTCTCCGGAACATTCGAAGGATTCATGGAAGACTTCCGCTTCCCGCTCTTGGAACCACTATGGCAAATGGTTCGCACCATGGGCGCACTCGATAACCTCCCTTGCTTCACCGCACAGTGCAATGAATAGAAAGAATTTTATAAAACAGCGGCATGTCATGGTTCGGTGCCCGCACTCCTTCGAGGCTGCCACTGATGTGGCAGCGCCTCAGGATGACGTGCGGGCCCCGAACCACGTGCCGCGTGCTTCACTTCTATGCGTAGTAGTTTCACTATTCTTACTCTCTTCGTGCGCCAACGACCCGGGCCAGCAAGGCCAACAATCGGAACACTTACCTCCATGCTCATCGGAGGGGTCAATCTTCGCCACGCTGCCCTACAAAGAATGGAAAGAGCGATACCACAATGACGTTGCGGCTGCGATCGACACACACCTCAAGAGCATTAACAACACGGGGGGAATGCCACTACGCTGCACTGAAGAATCCTACGAAGCGCTTGTGCCACCATCCGAAGAGCTGAAGAAAATTGCCAATGCCGATGTGCTGCCAGCATACAAAGAGGCTGACCGACAAAGCTCGCTTAGCGAAAGTGACTTAAGCTCGGTGCTTCTGGAATATCTCCGCGTCTACGAATGTTCTCTTGCGGAGCGCGCATCGTTCCTCACACTTTCTGTCTGGAACGAAAATCCCCGATTTAAGCGTGGTGAACTCAACGAAGAAGTTGCCAAAGAACGGAACGAAATTGAGGATGAACAATTGCTCGCGCGCGAGGCACTTAATCGCGCACTTACAATCATTGGCGGGTACGACCGCTTGCGACCCTTCGCGTTGGACATCGAATGTCTTAAGCGGACATCGCTCGACCTTCGTAATGTACTCGGGCTCACCGCTGATGTTGCCAGTTGCATGCCACGCATATGGGATACGAAAGGCTCACTCCGCTCTCTTAAAGGCGACTAATGAAGCGCTTCCTTGCCATCACCAGCTTCATTGCACTCCTCGGGGCTCCAGCCTTCGCCAAAGCAGCTACTGGGATGTATATGACAATCAAAAAAACTGTCGAGGTCGAATTTAATAAAGTAGAAACACCTGATGAAAAATTGACGCAATTTATCGCTCGCATCCTTTCCGATGAACGCATCGAATTTACATCGGAAGAAATCGGGAAGGTGCTGACATCGAAAAATCCGTATGAAGTATGCAGTGAACGAGATGATGAGACATTGGTCGATTGCGACATGCTGCTCCCGCGGATGCAAAAAATGGCCGCGAATGAAATGCGCGTCCGAGCTCTTGGTCACAACCTGCAAATCGCAGCGAGCAGTTTCGAGGTTCCCATTTCGGATCTGCCAGGACGTGCGACGCGGCTAGCATCGGACTTACGCGGACTTTTGAGCATCTGGAGCGCTGGTACGGGGAGTATTAAATCAAGTATTAATACGATACCTATCCGCACCAAGAGTGATGAAGATGGATCGTACGATAACCTCTTAAAAGAACTTGGAGATCTTTTAAAAGATTTGGATGAAGAAGAGCGCATCGCCGCTATTTGGCGTTATCAGTACGGCGTACGATTGATAAAAGACGAACGTGCACCACGCTTTCCTGCTCCATTAGATGACCAAAGTAGTGGACCGGGAACGGAACGTCAGTATATCTTTAAGAAATGGCCCAAGATCGAAGAGAAGCTTTCTGCTATTTGGGATAAGGCAAAGGCAGATCCGTTTGATCCCCCACTCGCTGCTCACGAAATTGGATTCATTACATTGAACGAAAGTATTGTTGACAGTGCACTACCCGAAAACGTCATCCTGTGGATTCGAGTCGATAGCCAAGCAGAACATCCTTTTGGCGACGTCGGACTCCAATGGAAAACCCCAATCGAACCTGTGCAGCCATCACTCCTCAAAGATGGAGATGAAGACACGATAATCCTTGGCGGTGATTACCCGCCTGAACCTCCAATAGAGGATGCCGAAGGAACCGATGAGCAAAAGATTCCTCAGGGCCGAGGGCTCTGCACAAGTCCAAGTGCATTACGAGGATATTTGTGCCGACCATTTGAAGCAATTGCCCCCGACGAACGCTGCCCCAAAGAAGATGACGACGAAGACACGGACAAAATTCGTCTGACAACGTGCACGAATACAGGGTCCATCCGGACCACCGCTGCAGGCGCGGACGTGTGCAGGGAAGTGAATTGGTTGAATAAAAAGCCATTTGATCCGAATACACAGTGTACGATTGAATTTAACTGTTCTAACTCCTGCATTCCAGGTGGCAACGCCTCCGCCATTGCCAAAGCCAAAGAAGCAGACGGAAGCATCGAGTTATGCATGAACGACGACACGTGGAATAAGACATATCTTGGCATGCATGAATTGGTGCATGCCTATCAAAAGTGTCATCAGCCGCCAAAATACACCCCTTACGACGGCTTGAATGCAGAGCAAAAAGGTGTCGCCTGCTGCCACATCGAAGGCGAGGCATATGCTCTGCAGTGCGCAATGATGGAGCGAGATGGCGTCTTTGGCGATCCTTCTACCAACCCGATAACTTTCCGTGGCACGAACATTCCCATCAATGCTGAAACATGTACCGAAGTCCTTACAGATTACGACTGCAAATCAGAAGGTTACAAGGGCTGTTACGTGAGCAGAAGCTATCCAGCAACTGCCCTCGATGAAGTATGGATAGCACAGTACAACAATCCCAAAGATGTTCCTTATGAATGCGATGATACGATCGATCCAGAGAAAATGGACCAACGTATGAAGGATCTTATCGAAGCTATCGAACATCAACATCATGTCTGCCTTCCAGGAAACCAAAGCACCTACGTAAACCGCATCGGCAATAATGCCTGTTACATTGGAACGTGTGTGGAACAATCCGTAGAACTCCATAATATTTCAGCAGGACGCACGCCAACAACTGTGCAGGATGAAATTGCTCCATGGCATGACCCAGAGAGCGGAACGCCACTCGGAAACCTCTTGATGAACCCGCCCGATGTACAGCTGCACTTGCCCGTGTATCGCCCTGGTTACGTGGCACAGCAACTCGACACCGCGCTTTGCCAGCTCCAGGGATTACCACCACAAACGCCACCGATCTTGTGTGTTGCACTCGCAAATCGACAGTTGGAAGGTACACGCTTGATGGGCATAGATGTGACCAAGAGCTTGCTCATGCAACGTGGCGAAGGCGAATTGGCTTCTACTGATTTATTAAACCTTGGCCCAGCTATCGGCGTACGTATGGGCAGCACGTTGTATGCTGATTACCTTCGCGCTTCAAGCCAATCATTCGCAAGCTTGCTAACAGTCGCATCAAAACTCTTGGAAGATCTGACAAAGATAGACTTCCCGAAAGACATGTGTCCGATCGAACCTGGTCTCCCTCCACCAAGCCCACCATCTTCATGAAGCATTCAGTGATGATATTCATATCGGCTTTCGCCCTGCTGATGTACGCTGCACCTGTGCATGCGGTTTCAGCGGTGGATTGCAAAGTACTTCTCGAGCGTCCGATATCAACACACTACGTGCAGAAGGTAATCGACCGTGCGTTTGCGGGGCTCGATGAAATCCGCAGTATCGAAAAAAAAGGCCCTCAAGATGATTGGGCAAAAAGTGTGCAATCAGCAGAAGGCGGACTCATTGATGCACAAGTGCAAATTATCCAACAACAAAACCAGTTGGACCGCGCAAGCGCATGCTTGAATTACGACAGTGCGCTCATTGAATGTGCGATCGACGAAGTACGAACAGAAATCAAAAGCCAAATAGCTGACGGTTCCGAAGATGCGATCCGCGCCTTGCTCCAACTCCTTTCATTCCTCAATGAACGTCGGCGCCAGCTGCTCTTCGGCGCGCTCGACCCGCTCTATAGCGACCCGGGTTGGTACTCGCAATTCGCTTTTGACCCCGAGGACACGAAGTATGATGATGAGAAACTCAAAACAGAGGGCCCACTGTGTCCATTCACCTCTGATTACGCTCCTGCATTCCTGAATGGTTTCGGATGTGACGTACCTCTGCTCAGCCAGCGCACGGACTACGAACCTATTCGGGCGGAATACGAATCTCTCTCGATCATCGATAGACAGATACGTTCTTTCCAACAAGAAGCAGAGAAAATATTTGAGATCCAACAGCAGATCGATGAAATTTTTGGAAACCAGAGCACAACTCCGCCAAAACCTCCAAAGTACGAGCATAAGACTGCATATGGCTGTGGATGGACCGGTGGCTATTGCAGCGGCGAAGCAATCAGGCGCTGCGCGACAAATGCAGAGTGTGCAAATGCTGGCAGGTGTAAAGCATCAACAAAGGTGTGTAAGCAAAACCGCGCTATCCGATGCTGGGATGATGTTCAATGTGGCAATGGCGACACATGCATAGAAGACGACGCCACTCTTTCCACTCGATCCGTCCGCAGCCCATTCTCTGTCCAGAAAGACGAAACCGCACTGCTGATGGAATTCCTCGGTGTGCGTGCGGCTCAAGAAATCTCTCGCGAGTTCCGTGACGATTTAAAAATCGCATCAGAATTTCGAGAGGATCAGAAACAGGAAAAAGAAGATCGTGAACTGGATGATGCCAATCCCTTCAGCCGATATTTCCGACAATCACAACGCGCACTCGTACGCATTTGGGGGCGCATCCAAGGTCGACGTGAAGCGGGCATATTTCCTGCAGCAGTCGATGGCCAACTCCAAGCAGCGGACGCGCTTACGTCTTTGCGTGCAGCAGTCGCAAAGCTTGCCAAGCTTGCTGTCGTCCGCGAAGAAGAAAGCCCGACGAAGTCCAAGGGGTTGCGCGACTTTGTCATGAGTTATGCATACTTCCTCAATAGGACATGTCTCACTCGCCCTTGCAGCATGATACTCGAACAAGTAATGCGCATCACGAGTGCCAAAGAATGTTTCCCGTACACGAATGGCGAATTTCTTGCGGATAATGATAATCCGGAAAATGGAGAGGACCCGCGATGGAAGAAGTGTAAGGAGAAAGCTGGGATCAAATAAAGGTTTATTAGTTTACTGGTTAATTGGTTCGGTAGCTTCACAACCAATCAACTAATTAACCAGTAAACACTCGATAGAAAAATTACTAATGGAATTCCATGATATGATAGTGGCATGAAATCGAATGATTTCGTCCACCTGCACAACCACTCGACATACTCGTTGCTCGAAGCATTGCCAAGCCCGGAGGAAATCGTGCTACGTGCAAAGGAATTGGGACAAACCGCCGTTGGAATAGCAGACAAAGGATACGTGTACGGGCTCATTGAGTTCTATCAATATGCGAAGAAGAATGACATGAAGCCTATACTTGGGATTGATGTGTACGTCGCAGCTCGAACAAGGAATGATAAAGAAAGTGGAACAGATACCAAGAGTTGGCCGATAACACTTTTCTGCGAAACGCAGGAGGGATATCAAAATTTACTGAAGCTCACCACAGCCGCAGCGCTCGAAGGAATGTATTACAAACCTCGTGTCGATAGTGACCTCTTGGAAAAATATGGTAAAGGCTTGATCTGTCTTACGGGTCCGCTGACGGGCGCCATCGCGCAAGCAGCACTCGCGGAAGATGGTGAGCGCATCAAAGAACTAACGAAGCAGTATCAGGCGTGGTTTGGTAAGGACAATGTGTATTACGAACTTATTGATTTACCGAATGTTCCCGGGCAACCAGAGATCAATCAGCAGTTAATTAAATATGGAAAAGAATTACATATTCCAGTGGTTGCTACCTGCTACAGCCACTACTGCCGAACAGAGGATGCCGAAGCTCATGACATTCTCCTCTGCATTCAGAAAGGTGCCAATGTATCGGACCCCGGACGATTCTCCATGCGTGATAGCGATTACTCGATGCGCACATTTGAAGAAATGGAAAAGGCATTTGCCCATGTGCCAGAAGCACTCGAAAACACGCGCGCGATCGCCGACCGATGCAATGTCACATTTGAATTCGGCAAGAACCGCATTCCGCGTTTCCCTGTTCCGGAAGAAATGTCGGAGGAAGATTATCTGACGAAACTCTGCGAAGCGGGCTTCAAGCGCCGATATCCGCATGCGTCACCACAATTGAGACAACGCTTGGAATATGAGCTTAGTATCATCAAACAAGTGGGATTCTCCGGATATTTCTTGATTGTTCAGGACTTCGTCAACGAGGCGAAGCGCCGTGGCATCACCGTGGGGCCGGGTCGCGGTTCCGCTGCAGGATCGATGGTGAGTTATGTTCTGGGGATCACCGGCGTGGACCCCATTCCCTTTGGATTACTCTTCGAGCGCTTCTTGAATCCTGAACGCATCTCGATGCCTGATATTGATTTGGACTTCGCCGATAACCGTCGTGATGAGGTGCTTGGGTATGTGCGTGAGAAGTACGGCTTGGATCACGTTGCGCAGATCTGCACATTTGGAACACTCGCTGCGCGCGCTGCAGTAAAAGACGTCGGCCGCGCATTCGGTATTCCATTTTTGGAAATGAACACGCTCGCGAAGCTGATTCCAGAACGTCCGGGCACGACGCTCACGGAAGCATTGGAAACATCGGAACTCAAAGCTGTGTACGAAAGTAACGAGCTCTATAGAAAAGTAATCGA
The DNA here is from genome assembly GCA_964391185.1 of uncultured Candidatus Peribacteria bacterium. Classification (GTDB taxonomy): domain Bacteria; phylum Patescibacteriota; class Gracilibacteria; order Peribacterales; family Peribacteraceae; genus JAKQEM01. Next base: position 48,308 of record CAYMIX010000001.1, read on the forward strand.
TAACGCGCTCAAGCTCGAAGGCAAAGCACGCCACGTTTCTGTCCACGCATGTGGTGTGATCATCACCCCACAACCCGCAACGGAATACACTGCGCTGCAACGCGCACCAAAGGACGAGCACACGATTATTACCCAATATCACGCCAAGCCTCTCGAGGCGATCGGAATGCTCAAAATGGATTTCCTTGGCTTGATGAACCTAACGGTCATTCAGACAACGCTTGAAATTATTAAACGCACCCGCCGGAAAGACATTGATATCGCGACGATCCCCATGAATGACAAAGAAGCCTTTACTCTTCTCCAGCGGGGAGATACGACCGGGGTGTTCCAATTGGAATCCGCAGGTATGCGCCGCTATTTGCGCCAGCTCAAGCCAACGGAATTCGATGACATCACAGCTATGGTTTCATTGTATCGCCCAGGTCCAATGGAATGGATCGACAGCTTCATCAAGCGCAAACATGGCAAACAGAAAGTGCAGTACGTACACGACGATCTTCGTCCGATTTTGGAACCAACATTCGGTATTGGTATTTACCAGGAACAAATTCTCCAAATCGCCCAGGTGTTCGCTGGGTTCTCACTGGGAGAAGCGGACCTGCTCCGCCGTGCGATCGGTAAAAAAATTAAGAAAGAACTCGATGCACAACGTGAGAAATTTATTAATGGCGCCGTCGGCAAAGGCTACAAGCAAGTACTCGCGGAGCAGATATTCGATGATGTTATCACACCATTCGCCGGGTACGGTTTCAACAAATCGCACGCCGTTGGGTATGCATTGATCGCATATCAAACCGCCTATTTGAAGGCAAACTATTCTGCGGAATTCATGGCGGCTCTCCTGAGTTCTGATGCTCAGGACACCGAACGCGTCATGATCGAAATTGAAGAATGCAGATCGATGGGACTCGAAGTATTGCCGCCGGATATTAATGAATCCTTGAGTCACTTCACGGTAGTTCCGCCGAAAGGTTCCGAGAATCGAGAATCGAGTTCCGAGACAAACTCGCAACTCGACAAAAAGTGGTCGATCAGATTCGGACTAAGTGCTGTGAAAGGCGTGGGAGAATCCTCCGTGTATCAGGTGATCGAAGAACGCGAAGCAAACGGAAAGTATTCGACCATCGAAGAATTCGCCCGACGTGTTCCGGTGAAAACCCTCAATAAAAAATTGCTCGAATCGCTCGCAAAAGCAGGTGCGCTCGATTCGCTCGGCGAGCGCCGCATGCTCTTGGAGAATTACGAAAATATCGTTGATTACCGCAAGGCATCAGGCGATAACGGAGGAGGTCAGACGGATCTCTTTGGTGCGCTCGGCGATAGCATGGAAACCTCGAAGATTGAATTCCCACCAACACCCGCAGCTACAGCCCAGCAGAAGCTTCAGTGGGAGAAAGAAACGTTGGGGCTCTACGTTTCCAGCCATCCTCTTGCGGGTATGAAAAAGTACATCGCTCGCAAAGCGCGACTTATCGGAGAGCTCACATCCAAAGAAGTCGGGAAGAAAATCACGATCGCAGGTATTCAGGAAGGTCTGAAAAAAATCCGCACGAAGAAGGGCGACATGATGGCGATCTTGATGATTGAGGATCCGACAGGAAAAATGGAAGTCACGCTCTTCCCTCGTATCTTCAATGAAGTGGGCCCTGCGCTGGAGCAGCCAGACACAGTGCTCGTAATTGGCGGAACGATTGATTATCGCATGGGACAATTGCAAATGCGCGCCGACGCTGTGAAGCGCGCATCACTCACAGCAATGATTAAGAATGCCAAAGAAGCGGGAACGTTTGACGAAGATGAAGCGAGGCGCGGCATTTCCGTGGTGCGCAAAATGGTCGACATGGAAGAGGCAGTCGAACTTGTCGATGAGGAAGGAAATGTGATTGCCGGAGAAACAGTGACACTGAGCGCAGGCACAGAAGAAAATGGTGATGACTTCCTCGGTCCACTCGGAAAATGGCTGACCAATGGTATGAATACCGAGGGATTGATGGAGAAATTGGACAATCAGGGAACTTCGGCAGAAGAAGAGTCGATGTCATCCGTCGGAAGTGAGGGCACGATGCATACGATTAATTTGCCCGCACGCGCACCGAAGCAACTCCTGCTCGACCTCAAAGAAGTACTGACATCGTCCCCAGGAAGCGATCGTGTACAGCTGAATATTGGCGGACAATTGATCGCGCTGCCGCTCGGCGTTCGCTTGGACAAGGAGCTGCAGACGAAGATTGACGGGTTGCTCAGCAAATTCGTATCGACGTAATGCTCTCCCTTGTCATTACATTGGCGATATTCACCACACTTATTCTGTCGGTGGAATTCGTGTGTTGGCGACTTTTGCGCCGAAAACTGCTTGTTTTCCAATTCCCCTCACCACGAGATCCGCATGGGTCACACAATTATCACCTTCGTCGCCTTCGTACATTTTCCATCGCACATTCGATAGCGCTCATAGTGATCGCATGGGCCTTTTACATCACGTTATGGTAAACGTCATCCCTTCATCGTCGGCCAATGCAACGGTCAGCTTTCCAGGGATGGATCCCACGGAGGAGTTTCGTTTTTATTTCATGCAACACTGGTTGCGGCTCGCACGCGTGATCGGATTCTTGGTTGTTTGGATGCTGATATTTGTCGCAGTTGTCTATACATCGGACCCGGTAGACATAGAAGATGAGACAACACGACGAGTGATGGCTATTATTTTATGTACACTTTTTATTGCACCTCACTTCGTATTTCTCTCAAGGCTCTATAAATATTTTCTCTACATCATTGTTGTAACGAATAAGAAAATTCATGTCTTTAAACGAACGCTGGTAACTGTTGATCGACACGAAACGGCCGATTTATGGGTGCTGCAGGACATTCATAAAATTCAGCGGGGTATTTTCCAAAATATGCTCGGGTTTGGGAGCCTGGACCTAGCAGCAAGCGACTCCCACGTCATTGTTCACTTCACGCCGCATATTGACAAAGTGTATAACGAAATCGTGCATCTTCGTGAACTCACGCGACAGCAAGCACCTTCTTCCATTCAAAACCACATAGAAGACGCCATACTCAAGCAAACCAATGGATCATTAGGCGCATGACTATTTTTTTCAAGGTATACTGCCGATATGAAGGTGATCCCATTTTCTGATGAAGCTGTAGCTGAGGCGCTCGAAGTCCTCCGCAGTGGAGGAGTTGTCGCACATGCAACCGAGACGTGTTACGGCCTCGCGTGCGATATAGCAAATCTCGATGCGGTGAAGAAAGTATTCGCAATCAAACAACGTCCCGAAAGCCAACCAATCAGCGGACTTTTTAAGAATGCTGATCACGCGAAGCAATACGCAGAGTGGAGCGACCGCGCAGAAGAACTCGCAAGGCAATATTTGCCGGGCCCCCTGACAATGATTTTATTCCAACACGCCGACGCTCCTAAAAAACTTTTCCCCATTGCCAGAAGCTTAGAAGCTCAACAGCTTGAAACCTTGAAAGCTACGATCGGTGTAAGAATTTCCTCTAGCCCTATTGCACAAATGTTAGTCGAAGGTTTCGGAACGCCTATTAGTACAACTTCAGCAAACATTCACGGGCAACCAAACCCCTATTCTGCAGAAGATATTCAGCATCAATTTGCAGATGCACTAGTAAAGCCAGACCTCGTGATCGATAGTGGAACACTTCCACAAAATCCCCCATCAACCGTGATGGACCTCACAGCTGATACTACGATTGAACTGCGAGTAGGTTCTATTTTATCTAAAGAAAAGTAACGAAGTATGGATGTAAGGAGGAGCCTGTCATACTTCCTTACCACCTTACTTCCATACATACAAATCTATAGAATCTCCGCATGAACAAATCCCTTCATGTTTGGATCGGTTGGGTTGGAACGGCAATCGCGGTAACAGACTATGGATGCTTTTCCGCCGGTCTCCTTCCAGAGTTCTGGTTCTTTTCTATCGGAATCGTTTCATCCATCTTGATCGGATGGGCATCGTATAAAGATAAAGTGTATTACGGATTATCACTTCAATTAATCTTTATAGTCTTCAATGCAATAGGTGCGATACGCGCGACGAAATGATAGAGTAATTGCATGTTCTGCCCTCGATGTAAATCAGAGGACACATCAGTGATTGACTCTCGACTAAGCGAGGAAGGCCGCAGCGTGCGCCGCAGACGCGAATGCCCTAAGTGTGAATATCGATTCACGACATTTGAACGTCAGGAGATGGCGAACTTGATTGTGGTGAAACGTGATGGAACTCGTGAGCCATATGCACGCGGAAAATTGGAACGAGGAATTTGGCTCTCTTGTACCAAGCGCCCCGTTACACAAGAACAAGTTGATAAATTGCTCGCATCACTCGAGGAAGAATGGGCAGCGGAAGGTGGTGAAGTAAAAAGCTCACAAATCGGCGACGATGTGATGCGAGCGCTTAAGAAGCTCGATCAAGTCGCCTACATTCGTTTTGCATCTGTGCACCGAGAATTTAAGGATGTGGAAGAGTTTAAAGAAGAGCTTGGCAAATTGTTTATCAAAAAAGCACTACGGAAGTAAGGCGTATTGAGGTAAGGATGTATGGAGGTACCCCAATTTGCCCTACAATAATTGCAAATCTCTGTTTATACTCATCCTCTATGCTAAGAACCCACACCTGCCGCGTCAGCTTAAGCTGACGCGGCATGCGGCTCTCACATTTTCTTTCCTACATATGTTGCGTACACATACCTGCGGAGAACTCCGCGCTGAACACGCTGACCAAGACGTAACCATCTGTGGATGGGTATTGCGCCGCCGTGACCACGGAGGACTCATCTTCATCGATGTGCGAGACCATTACGGCTTCACACAGGTCGTGATCGCTCCGGAAAATAAAGATGTGTTCACGCAGGCAGAAAAACTCCGTCCTGAGTGGGTCATCAAAGTAAAAGGAATGGTGAACGAGCGCCTCAAAGGCGCAGAGCGCGAAGATAATCCTACGGGTGCCATCGAAGTGATGGTGAAAGAAATTGAAATTTTGAGCGAATCCAAGACTCCTCCATTTGAGTTGGATATCGATAAAGATGTGAACGAGGAACTGCGTCTGAAGTGGCGCTTCTTAGATCTCCGTCGTCCGCAGAATCAGAAGATTCTCATGAACCGCGATAAGCTCATCACCCACATTCGCGAATATATGCACAGGAAAAACTTCACGGAAGTGCAAACACCTATACTTGCAAACTCTTCACCCGAAGGTGCACGCGACTTCCTTGTTCCAAGTCGCCTCCACCCAGGACAGTTCTACGCATTGCCTCAGGCACCTCAGCAGTTTAAGCAACTTTTGATGGTCGCCGGTATGGACCGCTACTTCCAAATCGCACCATGCTTCCGCGATGAAGACCCGCGCGCCGATCGCCACCCGGGAGAGTTCTACCAATTAGATTTGGAAATGAGCTTTGTCACGCAAGAAGATGTGTTCAATGTTGCCGAGCCACTGATGATAGAACTCACGCACGCATTCTCCGATAAGAAAGTCATGTGGGATCCATTCCCGCGCATCAAGTGGCATGACTCGATGAACACCTACGGTATCGACAAGCCAGACCTCCGGTACGATCTCAAACTTCAGGATGTCACAGAACTTGTAAAGGATTGTGGATTCTCTGTGTTCGCCGGAGTCGTAGAAAAGAAAGGCGGAACGGTGAAGGCTTTAGTGGTTCCTGGTGGTGCATCATTTACGCGCAAAGATATTGATGAACTGACAGAGACCGCCAAGACCTACGGTGCAAAAGGCCTCGCATACATCCTCGTGAAAGATGGCGAGCTGAGTTCCCCAATCGTGAAGTTCCTCGGTGATGATTTAGCGAAGAAACTCACAGAAGGACTTGGCGCAAAGCCTGGCGATGCTGTGTTTTTCTCCGCAGATATGTGGAAGGGCGCTTGTACTGCACTCGGACAGGTTCGCGTGCACATCGCAAAGAAGCAGAACCTTGCAGACCCCAAGCAGGCCGCATGGGCATGGATTGTCGACTTCCCAATGTACGAATGGAACGAAGAAGATAAGAAGATCGACTTCTCCCATAACCCATTCTCGATGCCACAAGGTGGCATGGAAGCGCTGATGACGAAAGATCCTACAGAGATTCTCGCGTATCAGTACGACTTCGTCTGTAACGGATTTGAATTAACATCTGGCGCCATCCGCAACCACCGTCCGGACATTATGTACAAGGCCTTTGAGATCGCTGGATATTCCAAGGAAGAAGTAGACGCGAAGTTCGGCGCAATGATCCGCGCATTCGAATACGGTGCCCCTCCGCACGGTGGCTGCGCTCCGGGTATCGATCGCCTCATGATGGTGCTCTGGGAGTGCCCAAGCATCCGCGATATCTACGCCTTCCCAAAGAATGGAAAGGCTCAGGATGCAATGATGAATGCTCCTTCAACAGTCACTGATAAGCAGCTCAAGGAGTTGCATATCAAAGTGGTGGATTAATCGACTAATAAAAAAATTAAGCATAAGGAATGGCCGAGCGTCGTGTGACGTTCGGCCCTCCTTGGCGCTAACAATTTCGCCCACCGGCACCCACTCAGGCGACAGCCCTCGGACGCAGGTTGCCGATCAGCTCAGCAAGCGCCGATAGATCTTCACGCGACTTGTCCGAGCTGATGAACTGGCACTTCGCGCCGACGGCCTCAGCCAACTGCTTGAGTTGCGGGAAGACCCCGCGGTACAGAACGATGACCTCGGTGCCGGGGAACGTCTCCTTGATCGCGGCTGCGGTCTTCAGGCCCCCAGGGATGACCGGGGACACCTCGACAAGCGCAACGTCCGACCTCGGCCATGAACGCACCAGCTTTTCGAACCTGTCCGGATCGTTTGCATCGACCTTGGTGAGGTCGTAGCTCCGATGCTCGTGCAGGAGTGTCATGTGCTGGCGAACGACGCTCATAACATCCTGACTCGGCAGGCCTGCGGCAGTCGCAATGAGGAACCGCATCTAACACCTCCGTTTGAGTTGTCTTGTGCCAAGGAACAGTGCTTTTTGCACCGCTTTCCTAGATACCACCTGGCACAAAAAGTACGGGCATTTTGCCCCTCTTTTCTGCTGATGCAAGAGCATTTGAAGTCCGCTTTGCATGCTTGCGCTTGAACGAGTTTACTAGGTACCGAATGAGCTCCTTTTAACGTTATCTATGAAAGCAGTGCATGTGTTCAAACAATGGCTCGCACCAATGCTCGTCGTCATCGCGACGATGATTCCCTACGCAGCGTCACTGCATAATAGCTTTGTGGGCTGGGATGACCCAATGTTGATCATCAACAATCCGATTATCAAAGCATTCACCCTTTCAACGATCACTCAAGCCTTCACAAGCTTCGACCCTGAGCTCTATGTTCCACTCACAACCATCACCTATCAAATCAATCACCTGATAGCGGGACTGAATCCATTCGTCTATCACCTGACCAATCTCATTCTGCACATTGGCAACGCCTTACTCGTTCTGTGGATCGCACGCCTACTAAACTTAAATCGATGGGCAGCTTTATTTATCGCCCTGATTTTCGCCGTACACCCGATCAACGTCGAAGCTGTTGTATGGGCCAGCGCACGCAAGGATGTTCTCTCGGCATTCTTCTTGCTCTCAAGCATCGGCGCATATCTCAGATACACCAATGAAGGTTCGAAGCGATGGTACGCAGCGACAATTATTCTGTGTCTCTTGGGTCTCCTCTCGAAAATAACCGTGATGATGTTGCCAGCGTTACTGCTGCTGATTGATTGGTATCTTGATCGCCCGATCAGCAAACAATCTATCGCGGAAAAAATTCCACATGCAATTCTCAGTGCGATATTTATCGTCGTCGCACTCTTTGGAAAATCTGACACGGGAACATTATTTGTCTGGGAAAAATTCTTGATGGGTGCAAAGGCAACGATGTTTTATCTGATGAAATTTTTTGTGCCACATGGCCTTTCGGTCGTGTACCCATACACAGAACTGGTCAGTATTTTCACAGCTGATTTGCTTCTATCAATGCTCGGTATAATTACGTTAACTTCTTTAAGCATTGGAGCCCTCCTGAAGTGGAAAATAAAAGCGCCACTCTTCGCATGGGCATGGTATATCCTGCTTTTACTTCCTACATTTAACAACGCTGCAAAAGGAAAAAATGAATTGCTCGATTTATACTTCGCCTCCGATCGGTACGCATACGCTGCACTCGTTGGCTTACTGATTCTTATTGGCCTTGGGATCGAGCGCGGACTACGACGCTGGCCAACACCGACGGTCAGTATCACCTCATTTGCTCTCATCATTTTCAGTATCGTCACGTATAACCAATCGATGACATGGAAAAATACAATGACAATCTTCACGCACGCAGCGGAATTTTATCCAAATTCCTACATCGCACATTCCAATATCGGCACCGAACTGTATAACGCTGGAGACATCGATGGCGCACTCGCTGCGTATCGCAAGGCGTTGGAAATCCGCGATGACTCCGTGACGTGGTACAACGTCGGACAAATATTTTTAGTGCAGGGCGACCGTACCAAGGCTTCGGTGGCGTATCGCAATGCCATCACCTCGAGTCCGTTACGAGTGGAGGCGTACATTCAGCTCGCAAAAATTCTCATCGCTCAGGGGGCAACAGAAGAAGCCCGACAACTTTTGCTCGAAGCAAATGAAAACACTCCGGGGAATGCGGAGGTGGAGGGGATGCTTGATATTATTCGCTGATTTCAAACTTCTTTGCCACCTCTCGTGTAATTTCTAGAGCAAACTTTTCGCCGAGAATAAGATATGGAATTCCTTCTTTTTCTAACGACTGATCAATGCGAGGGTCGTCGGTAAAGTGTCTGACGCCAGCGACAACATACGTCTTTCCTTTGTTAGCATGAACACTCTCTGCAATTGCAGGAATCATACCTTGTTCGTTGCGGAGCTTTGATGAAACAGGCATAGAAAGAGATGCATCATTTTTTATAGCAACATCATCCCAGCCGCCAAACGTTATATCTTTTCTATCATGCAAACCAATCGCCCAAGGATATGTAAGTGGCATTGAGCGCCGAGGCGGCATGTTCTTGTTTCGCCAATCTAATCCCTCTAAGAGAAAATGATCTCCTTCTTTGACTTGAGAATCTAAAGTCTGAGCTATTATATTCGCTGCAACAAAGGCCTTTCTTGCATGCTCTTTACGACTCTTATCCTGCACCGCATTAAGAAAATGAAGCTCGCCAATACCAATCACCTTCGCATCTTCATACGAAGCACTCCCCGCAATCACTTCAAACTTTTCACGTAATTCTTTATCAAATTCAGGATCGCCACTTAACTTCTCGGGCTGGGATCGTGGAAATTCACCATGAACAAGAAGCTCTCTCATCTGCTGACGAGCATTGTCTCTGTTACATTTCGTTTTCAATGCAACTGCACCTGCCACAAGACAAAGTCCAGCATTCGCAATCCACATGCGACGATTAAACTGCGATACACCGCTTTGAGCCGGTCCTTCTGATTCTGGAAGCTTCTCTGTCATTTGTTATATTAAAGACTGATTCAATTATTAAGTCAATATACCACTCTGTACGACAGACGAGGAGCTCCCCATCGTCATATACCACATTCCCCATCTTTTCCTATGGCTGACCCTAAAAAAGATCCAGTGCCAGGAGAGAACGAGTAAAAATTAATTAGATTATTATTCGCAGATTGTTGACGATCCTGGTTTGTCACTCTATAATGTCGAGTGCTAATTTAACCAACTTATTTTATGGAACTAAATATCCGCGAAGCCATCGGCAACATGTTCCCTACCTGGGAAGAACTCGATGCACCTCAGGCAACTATTCAAGAAATGTTTGATGGAACATTCTCCGTTCCACCAACACCAGAAGCACCAACGATCGATGTCGCTGAGACAGATGACGAAGTGCAGATCACTGCAAATGTCGTTGGTTTTGATCCCAAATATTTGTGGGTAAATGTCGATCGCGGTGTGCTTACGATCAAGGGCGCATCTCAACAGGGCAACGCGCTGAATACATTCACGCAGCAAATTTCCATCCCCGAAGAAACCACCAAAGAAGATGTTGAATGCGAGATGGAAGATGGAAAGCTGTTGATTACGATTCAGAAGAACTAAGCGAAGGGAACTGCTCAGGGTACAGGCAGCTTGCCTTATCTTGTATTCACAAATAACAATAGAGGGCACCCTGATGCAGTCATCATCAGAATTTTTACTTGCGCTCACTCAAACCGAACATGAGTTTTTATATTGCAAATTTATTGTATGAGACTATATTGTTATAGCAACTTCACTTCGGGGTTGCCAGATCTTTACCATCAAAGGAGCGCGAAGATGAGTAACGCCGGATTTTTTACCCTTCTTTCTGTTATTTGTTTTCTTTTTTCTCGGGATTTTTATTATCGTTCGAAGGAGTTCGATTTCGACCCCTCTCTTAGGAAGTATGCTACGATCTGGTTTGGCTTTGCCCTTATTTTTCTTGCGATGGTGCTCCTCTCTGAGGAGGTCTCGGACAAGATTTTGCATATTTCTCGCTATATTTTTGGCTTGGCTATTTTTGGCTTTGGCTCTTATGCAGGTTTTGCAGGGGCTCGTGCCGAATGGCGGGGCCCAAACAAGTCCCTCTTTCCTTATTTTTTGAGCCTTGGCAGCTTGATCATCTTCTGTATTATTTTTAATAATATGTTGAGCCTCCTTTGAAAATTCCGATTGGTCAAGGACGGCCATTCAAGTCCAACCCGGCGCGTGCACGTATGCATGCTCTGGGGTTTTTTGCGAGCTTAGCCAAGCTATCCCAAAAATGATCAGGTATAATACGATTATGCCCGGGTGGCGAAATGGCAGACGCACCAGCCTTAGGAGCTGGCGGGAGCAATCCCATGGAGGTTCAAGTCCTCTCCCGGGCACCAACCTTCGCTCTGCGAAGGTTGCCGGCCGTAGCTCCGATGTTAGTCGGAGATTTTTATATTACTAAGTGTAGAGCTACGGTTGGCAGACCAAGGAGCAGAGGCTGGCTTACGATACATTGCTCGCGCTCACGTAGCGCCGCCCCTACGTCAAATCCAACGGATCTTTAATCAGCTTTTTGTCTTTGCGCCCGAACCACTCCTCCACCTCTTCGCGACGAGCCTCCGCAGCATCACGCAATTTATCTGCTTCGTGACGGGCGATTTGTTTTTTCTTTTCTGCTTTTTGCGTCGCCTCTGCCTTCAAGCTTTTGGTCTCCGTCTGGATATCAAACAAGCTCTTCTGTAGAGATTCTTCCAAGTTCAGGAGCGAACGCCTATTTGCCGTGAGTGCCCCACCTTGTTTCAGCTCTTCTTCAAGCTTAATGCGCTTGCGTTCGGTATCCGCTTTGAGCATATCGGATTTCTTTTTCGCTTCGCGCTCGATGTGTTCGAGGTCTCGCATAAGGTCACCATCAACATCCTCCGTCATGCGCACTTCGCGACCAGTTGCTTGTTGCTTCTGCACTTCTTCATCGTGTTTGGCGTGCTCAATTTTGTTTTGCACACGCAATTCCACAGAGTGACGGTGAAGTTGCTCCAGCGTCTTCAGGCGCTTTTCATCTTCGACTTTTTTAGCAGCATCAATCTTTTCCTGGCGCTCATGTTCTAGTTTTTCTTTGTACTTTTTTTCGATGTCTTCGCGCTGCTTATCGTGCTTTTCCTGACGCCATTCTTCACGTTTGGCAGAATGTTCTTTCGCTGCAATCGATTCTGCCTGCGACTCTTTCTGCTGACGTTTCGAAACCTCCGCTGCAGACGCCTCGCGTTCTGCTCGCTTCTTTTTCTCTGCATCGAGCATCTCCTGACGCTTGCGGGTCAGCGCTTCGAACTGGGCTTTTTTGTCGTCGTTTGATGGAGACATAAAAAAGACAATAAAATTACTACGCTTCACTTTGCATTATTTTCTGGTGAATTTCATCCATCTCTCTTGCAAGCTTCTCGATATTTTGAGCAAAACGATCAGGCCCCTTCTTTGCAACCATAGCCGCGGAGTCTGCAGCGTAAAGAATATGCCAATAAAAATTCTCATAGTTTGCACCATAGGTTTTCCCTATATCGCAAAATGTAGCGAGTACTGACATTAACGCAACATATAGCTCTCTGCAGGTATCATCCACAATTCTGAAGTCGGCTGATTCCGGAAGGTGTTTCAACTTTTCAACCTTCTCAACCAATGTGCGATGGTCCAACTCAAACGCCGCATCCACATACGGCCCGTGATTATTCTGTTGTAGTTCAGTCATGCAAAGAGCCTAGCTCAGTCAAAATAAATTCTGCAAGCCCCCCTTACCCCCATACTCCCCTTACTCAGCGTTCGCAGCGCGCGCCTTCTTCTCTTTTGGGCTCTTGATGAGCTTCTTAATTTCTTCGGTGAGCTCAGCAATATAATCTTCGCCACCTGCGCGCTTCACGAGCTCTATTTCATCGATGCGTAATGTACTTCCGCTAATCTTCCACTGTGGGTTCACTTGCAGCAATCGCATGATATCCATCGCTTCGATCTTCGCGCCCAGGTTCAAGACAACATCTTTTGCCGTCTTGGTTCGATCTTCTGTTTTTACACGGATAACACCTGCTTTGCGGCATGCGAGCTTGAGGCGCAACACACTGAAGAGGTTTTGAACTTGCTTCGGCAATTCGCCATATTCATCGGTGAGATCTTTCTCGAATTCTCCGAGCGTTGCCTCATCTTCGGAGCCCGCCAATTTCTGGTATACAGAAATTTTCTCGTCACTGTCAGGAATATAAAAGCTTGGAATAAGCGCTTCGACTGGGAGGAGAATTTCGACGGTAATCTCTTCCTCCACTTCTGCACTTCCGCCGGACTTGAGTTCTTCGACTGCATTCTTGAGCATTCTCAGGTAGTGGCTCACGCCGACCGTGTTCATTGTTCCTGCCTGGCTCACACCAAGAATTTCTCCCGCGCCACGGATCTCAAGGTCGCGCATCGCAACTTGGAACCCTGAACCAAGTTCACATGCCTCCACGATGGCCCGCAAACGCTTCTTGGCATCGTCTTTGAGCTTCTGAGTGTGATAGAGAAGGTACGCGAACGCCTGCGTCTTAGAACGGCCCACGCGACCTCGGAGCTGATACAACTGTGCGAGACCGAATCGTTCGGCTTCATTCACAATGAGTGTATTCGCACGAGGAAGGTCGATTCCGTTTTCGATTATCGTTGAGCTGACGAGCACCAAGTACTTACCTTTTTTGAAAGACATAATGCGCTCTTCCAAGTCCTCTGGCTTGAGCTGACCGTGCGCAACCACAAACGATGCTTCTGGTACCAGCTTCCGGAGCTTCTCTGCGAATGCATCGATAGTTTCTACTTTGTTATGGAGCACGAACACCTGACCATTGCGCTGTGTCTCGTGCAAAATTGCCTGACGCACAAGGTGATCGCTGTATTTACGAACTTCCGTAATAATCGGCAAACGTCCAGGAGGGGGCGTTGTAATTGTTGTGATATCGCGGAGCTTATGTAGTCCTAAGTTCAATGTGCGTGGGATTGGCGTCGCCGTTAACGTCAAAATGTCGACAGATGCACGAAGTTCTTTGAACTTCTCTTTCTGTTTCACACCAAAACGTTGTTCTTCATCGATAATCACCAAGCCAAGATTGAAGAACTTCACGTCATCCTGAATAAGACGATGTGTTCCAATCACGATGTGTACCTCGCCTTTGCGCAACTTCTCGAGCGTGATCGCCTGCTCTTTTGGTGAGCGGAAGCGCGACATCATATCGATATTGATGTTGAATTCCTTCATGCGCTCACGGAAGTTTTGGAAGTGCTGGTCCGCCAAGATGGTAATAGGCGCGATAACCGCAACCTGCTTTCCATCCTGAACCGCTTTGAACGCAGCGCGCATTGCAACTTCTGTTTTTCCAAATCCCACATCTCCACACACCAAGCGATCCATCGGGTGTTCATCCTCCATGTCTTGCTTAATATCTTCGATCGCCTTCACCTGGCCAGGTGTCAGGTGATATGGGAACGACGCATCAAACTTCGCTTCGTCATCGTCATGAGCTTTATATGCAAATCCTTTCGCCGCTGCGCGCTTGGCGTATAAGTTCAACAGCTCTTTCGCGATCTCTTGCGTCTCATGCTTAATCCTCTCCATCAATTTCTTCCACGCAGTTTCACCAAGGCGCGTGAGCACTGGCTCTTGGCCTTCTTCATGAACGTATTTACTGAGCTTATCCGCTTGATCGACAGGGACGAATAACTTATCTCCTTCGGCATACGTGAGCTCCAAGTATTCGCGCGTCGTATCGTCGATGAGCTTCTGGGTCATTCCCTCGAACCGTCCGATACCGTGCTCCATGTGAACCACATAATCCCCTGGCGCGAGTGACGTGAGGAAGTCGAGCGCGAGCTTGGCGATCGTTCGTTGCTTAGCACCTTTGCGGAGGCTGAAAATCTCACGATCGGTGAGCAGCGCACACTTCATGTCTGGGTTCTGGATTGAGTGTGGGAGCAAGTCTTGTTCATCTGCACCAACCACCGTGACAGCGCCCGCTTCACGTTCCGTGAGAGAGAATCGAATACGCTCTTCTTTGAAGATGCCCTGCAATTCTTCGCTACGACGAGTCACAATCGAAATACTCCAGTCTTGTTGGAGCTTGTCCTTCAAATCATTCAAGAAATCCGTCAGTGTGTAAAATTTGAGCACGGAGAGATATCGCAAGTGCACATGGTGTTCCATTGATTCCGGGAACGATGTGAACCGCAGACAGTATCCCGACGTCGGACGTGCGATTTCATCCTGGTCATCGATCACCAACACATTTTCTTTGGGAATCTGACGATCAAGTGGCGCTGTTTCGTTGTATGTAACAGGGAACAAATCAAGCTCTTTGATCTGTTCCAAAATTTCTCCCTCCACCACCGGCGCAATACTTTCCACTTCATCGAAGGCGAACTGAACGCGATACATCGACGATGCCTGCACTGGGTAAATATCTAAAATATCCCCCTGCCTCCTATATTGCCCAGGCTCCAAATGTGGATCGTGCGCATGTTCATACCCACGATCGATCAACATCTCTACAAATTGTGTGAAGGGCACTTTCTGCCCAATCTTCAAATGCAATGACTCAGCTACAAGCTCTTTGTAGAGTGGGAATTCCACCCCCCATACCGCTTTGGATGTAAGGAAAATTCTCCTCTCCCCATGCATATACAGCAAAAATTGCTGCAATGCCTGGATAGTTAATTGTCCATCAGCGTGTTCCGAAATCACCGTCGTCTCTCGCTCGAAAAATTCCAACCAATGTTGCAACGCTGCCACCTGCGCCTCATCTTCCGTCACGAGTAATGTTGGCCGATCGTGAAACTGGAGAATATGACTAATGAGAAGCGCCTTCGCTGTTTCATTGCTTGCACCAGAGATCACCAAATCACCTTCTGCAGAGAGAAGGTCGGCGAGTTCCCGATGTGTGTCCCGTCCAATGAGGAGGGAAGGTTTCATGATATTTCCGGTGTTGTCGATATAAAACGTGCCGCCCCACCTCGTGGAACGTCAGGATTAATTCAAACAATGAATTCTAGATCTATTATAGGCTAACTGACGCGATTAAACAATGAAATTTAAATACCCTCATTTCCCTGTGCTGGCTCTGTTTTATTATGCAAAACAGTATTCATTCCTACGCGAGCAGCGATGCGGGCAGCACGTTGTTCTATTGCCAATACTTCCCCTTCTTGCATTGGTGGGTTAGATGGCGACAATTCAATCTGAAGTTGACCTTCTGATCCGTGCATAAGAGTGTAGGGGAAGAAATAACACTTTTAGTATACGCCTATATTTAACTCTCCTGCATCCTCAAAGGCATAATCAGGTGTAAGAACCTATCACTTCCAGGGATATGAAATACCGCCGGATGCATACTGTCCGTGATGCGCATATCAATCATATCTGTATCAATGTGAGCCAAGAAATCGAGGAGGTAGCTCGAACTCAGCGCAATCTTTCCATCAGCCCCATTGAGCTCGCCTGGGATATCCGCTTCATCTTTTCCAAGGGGAGTCTGAGGTGTGGAAATATGTGCATTACCTTGGGTAAAGGAAAATGTGAGATTGTTATTCACCTCCTTCGCGAAGTAGTGCATACGCTTCACCGCAGTTGTCATATCTTTGGATGAAATCAACATCTTCGTCGTCTGATCTTTGGGGATAATTTGCTGATATGGTGGAAACTTTCCTTCGATTAATCGTGAAAGTAATCGTGTGTTTCCTACTTTCAATTCTATCTGCTGCTGACTCAATGCAATCTGTACAGGAATAGCTTCGGCACGTTCACCTTCTTTCGCATCATCTTCCGTCACTGAACGCTTCGCAGGTTTCTTGGAAGCCAATACCGAACGCAATTCTTCCAATACTTTTACAGGAATAATGCAAGAGAGTTGTTCGCTTGGTTGAGCTTTAATGACATATTCTGATAAACGATAACTATCAGTGGAAACTAAAATAATCGATTCACCTTCTGTACGCAGATACACACCAGAAAGCACTGGACGAAGGCTACTGCGAGCAGATGCAAACGTCACCAAATGCAGTGCTTCGAGGAGTGTGGAAGCATCTAATGAAAATCCAATCTTCTGTTCTACTGGAACAATCGATGGATAATCTTTTGCTGATTCTCCAGAAAGAATTGTTTTACCATGTGCAGAAGTGCATTTCACTTGTGTGCCATCTTTTATTTCCAATGTGACTTCAGGATCAGAATTATATTGGGCAAAGTTTAAAATAGCTTTTGCAGGAACGGTGATACTCCCTGGGGTTTCCACATTCGCATCCAAACTTGTAACAATACTGAGTTCCAAATCTGTCGCACTCACTACACATGAATTTCCTTCTGCTCGAATGTGAATGTTTCCTAAAATTGGAAGTGCTTGTTGTCCACTAATCGCACGACTCACCAATTGCACTGCCTGTAAGAATTCCCCTGTTGTGCATGTGAACTTCATGCGGCTTCATTGTAAAAAATAAGGAATGAATTATTGCATTATTTACCAATTAAACAAAGCTTCATCAATATAATACTGATAGAAATTTTCTATAGATGTAATTTTTATTCACTTCATCATCTATAAGATGTTCACATTTGAGGGGTAACTTTTTGCTCTATAAGAATAAATAATAATTAAATTATATTGAATTAGTCATCATAATGGACCTGTACGTGAGGGGTTATTTTAGGAACTCCTATGTGGAAAGGTTCCGGCAACTCTCATGAAAACCATTGTAAAACGGCGATGTATGAATCTTGTACAAATCATGTGTGTGGGATGGGTGTGGATAACTCGTGGACAAGTGAAAACTTTATGCGACATAAAGCCAAAACTAATATTACGTGGTACCTAAGCCAAAGTTGAATATCCCTGTGCATAACTATCTCGCAGTTGTGTGTAACTCTTCCACAGCGTTATCCACATAGGCTGTGGATAACTTTTGTGCGCATAATAGTGATTCTCACTCCTTAAAAATCGCTTAGGAATAATTAGAAGTTCCTGAAATAGGAAATTGATTTTCTTAACAAAGTTCTTGCATTGGAGTTATCCACCGTGAATGTGGAGAACTATTTTAATGGGCTATTAGGTGCGAAAAAGGCGCTCTAAAGTGTTAGTTGGTTAACTAGTTTATTAGTTCGGCGGCATAACTAATTAACCAATTAACTAGTTAACCCGAAAAATAATCATCAGATTATTTTTCGATATTTCTCCCGCTCAGCAGGCTCCGCGACCCTCGTCTGATTTGGCTTGATCGTAAGCTCCCCTGCCTTCATCCGCGCGAAGGTGTTATCAGGGATATCTTGTTCAACAAGTGCACCACTGCTGATGAATGAACCGCGTCCAATTTTGATGCCTGGGTTCATCGCAACACGGATGCCGATGCGCACGCTGTCCCCAATGATGGTGCCAAACTTTGTGAGGCCTGTTCCGATTTTATCGTCGTTGATCATGGAAATAATTTCTTCTTCATCGAGTCGCAGGTTGCCTGTGACTGTTCCAGCGCCAAATGAAACATTGCGTCCGATCACACTGTCGCCGATATATGTGCTGTGCGTCCATACGTGGCTGTGTAACACCGACGACTTCACTTCTGTGTTGTACCCCACCACACACTGCTCCCCGACCGAGCTACCGCGAACCAGTGCGTTATTACCGATGATCGATCCACGTCCGATAAATGACGGCCCGACAATGGTTGCATGTGGAAGCACGCGTACGCCTTCTTCAATGATCACATTTCCATCGATAACTGCTGTTGGGTGAATACTCGCGGAGGAATCGATGTGCTGCTTGGTAACTTCTCCAAGGAGTATTGGGAGAATGCTCAGGACATGCCACGGGTATTTCACTGCCTGCCAAGGCTTATCGTATGGAACCGGAACGTAATTGTGTTTTTTAAAGAGCGCATCGAGCGCGCGCTCGTAGCCATATCCATCATCAGATTTTTCATCGATGTTTTTGAGTGCCGCGAGAAGCACAGATGCATCTTTGTGATAATGACAGACGATATTCACGAGGTTGCTCGGCTCTTTTCCTTTGCCTGGTTTTTCCACAATTCCATTAATTCTATTTTTCTCGACTGACAAATATCCACCTGGGAAATATCTGCTAACAGTCTGTGCGAGGAGGGCGCCATCTGTGCCACTCTGCTTCCCCGCTTCGATTGTCGCGTGGTAACCACTGGAATCGATGAGATCATTGGATCCGACAATAAGAATATCTTCGTTACCGATCTGCGTGAGTGAGCTCAAGAGCGCTCCGCGCATTCCCTGGTGTAGGTTTTCTTGTTCGATCACGGGCACATCAGGATAGAGCGCGCGCACTTCATCGAGATTGTTTTTGCTGCCGATCAAAATGATGTCGGCGCACCCCCCTTTTTTCAATCGTTCAATCACATGTGTCATCAGTGGCTTCCCTGCGATGGGGAAGAGTGGCTTTTCCGTGAGCGGCCAGAACCGCTTACTTTGCCCGGCAACGAGGAGGAGGGTTTTCATTTATGCTGAGTAGAATCGAAGGATGAAAGAGGGATATAGTACATTAAAATTAACATTAGCACGAAAGCTTTCTGTGCCATTCTATCGATGTTTTATGCGGTTTGCGCTATGAAATATTGACGACAAGCTGGCCATACGCTTCTATATCGCCTTCTTTGGTGTCCTTTCACAGCATCTTCATTTCCCTATGCATCCATCTTCGGATGGACCGAGCGGCACCCGCCGTTCGGACCGTATCTGTGCGTCCTCACGAATTCCCTCTTTGGTTGTCCGTGCGGGAGCACGCGGATGAACGAAGGTGGATGCTGTGGGGAGCACAAAACAGAAAGTCTCAAACATGCGATGGCTGATCTCGGCCGCAGTGGCGGCCATGCTGATTCTCATGCTGGGCGCGAATGCCCAGGCGGAGTGGCGGACGTCGTATTGGTACGACAGCTGCGGCTGTCTCCATCGCGACTGCTACTACGTCCCTGACCCGGTGATCGAAGAGCGCGTGTCCTATCGTCCTGTGACGCGTGTCCGTCGCGTTCTGCGCCCGGTGTACGAGGCATACGTTGACTATGAGGAAGTCGTTGAGCGCCGGTCTTACCGGCCGATCTACGACGACTACTACGTCGGTTACAGGTACTGACACGAGCGATCACCAATAGTTCATGACCTTGAGGCCTATGCTCCCTACGGCCTCTCTTATTCCCCGTCCATCTCGATGGTAATTTCGCCATCAATAGAGGTCATCTTTGTGGGAATATCAAAGTGCTTTAATCGATCGATGACGGACGTACTCGGGTGATTGAATTCATTGTGTGCACCAACAGAAATCACAGCCAATTCCGGGTCCACTGCCAAGAGGAATCCGGTCGATGTCGACGTTTTACTTCCGTGATGTGCGACCTTCAAAATATCTGCGCGGATGTCTGCACCACTCGCGAGCACGGCGTTTTCTTCCGGCAGTTCCATGTCACCCGTGAAGAGCATCGAGTCTTCGCCGTACGTTAATTTCACAATCACCGATGTGTTATTTGCTTCGTCGGATTCGATGCCGAAGTAGAGAGGTTCGGGGTAAATCACATCAAGCTTCATGCCGTCGCCGAGGTCGATATCTTTTTGTGGATCTGCGACGATGATCGAAACTTTTTTCTCTGCGAGTAGGTCGATCATTCCTTGGTAAATCGGTTGCTGGTAATCCATTCCCGTGAAGAGCATTGCGCCCACGTGATAGCGCTTGATGATCGTCGGGAATGCGAACAAATGATCTTGATGTGGATGGCTGAGAATTAGTAAGTCGATCGTGTTATCGAAAAAAGACATGTGCCGCCCGATGCCTGCGAGTGCAGCAAGGTCTGGTCCCCCGTCGACCACGATCTGTTGGCCACTCGGTCCGGTGATAAAAATACTGTCGCCCTGTCCGACATCGAGCATGTGCACGGTTACGTTTCCATCTGGTCGTACGCGCCATTCGCGCACTGCAAAAATAAGGAGTGCGAAGAGGATGAAAAGCGTGAGCCAGCGGTGTTTCTGCATAAAAGACACAGCTGCATTCTACGCATGAAAAACATATTCGTATGCTTTAGCTCTGTAGTGCGCTGAAGCATCTATTAGTGTCACCCTGCCTGCCCATCCGAAGCCCAGTGGCGAAGGTGGGAGCGGAGACGAAGGGCGACGCTAAAAAGCTGTGTATGGTTCGTCTCCGCTGACCATGACACAACAGTGCCCCGCTTAATACTGAACATTCTCTGGCACCAATCTGCGCATGCGGAATGCACCAAGTGCACCAGCTGCGCCAATGATCGCGACCCAGAATGTTGCACCAGAGTTTGGCAACGCGCCGCCGTTTGTTGGCTGGCCTGGAGTAACGGAGCCCTGCACAGGAGTGCCTGCAACAGGCAAGTTGATAAGCTGTGTAATTCCCGTAGATGCTGTGCCATCGCTGTACATCGTGCGAATCATCACGCCGAATGTTCCCGGTGTGACACCAGGGATACTTGCGGCAGTTGCTTCTTTCGCGACGGAGAGAGGCTGGCTATATGTGCGGCCGCCATCAGTGCTTTGTGCAATCTGATAACCACTCACATTTCCTGCAGGAGCAGTCCATGTGACTTCTACTTTGTAAGTTTTCGCACCATCTGGCTGTGCGCGGAGACGGAGCTGCGCAACTTCTGGCTTATTGCTCGCAGGAGCAGCAGAGGATGTCTGTGTTCCTGATGGTTGTGACGTTGGAGCGATGCCCGTTGGGTGACCAATGAAGAGCATGTTTTCCTGGTCTGGCGCGAGGCCGATAGTCTGACCATTACTGTTACGACCAGAGATAACTGGGCGCACCGTTACGCGATATACGATGCCGCGTTGCTGTGGTTCTGTATCTACTAAGATCGTTGTGTTCTGCACAGTAAAGCGCGTCATACGCAGCACAGTGCCAGATGCAGTTTGAATCACGATCGCGTCCAAAGCGCTTGCAGGCGGAATGCTGACAGGGTGCGTGAAGCGAAGGAGAACGCCCGTGGCAGAAACAGATTCCGCGCTAAGGAAGCGGAGGTCATTCGTTGTGTTTGTTACCGGAGCAGATGCAGGCGCAGAGCTCGATTGAGCTGCTTGCACAGATGACGTTGTCGCGGCTGCAGAAGAAGGTCCCGATGTTCCCATCATGACACGTGCTTCTTCCACAAAGTATGAGCTCTCTTCTCCTTTGTTATTCACCGCGAGAACAGAAACGAATATTTCGTTTGCTGGTGGAATATTCTGAAGAAGATGTGTGTTTACTGTTCCAGATACGGATTCAAAATCATCATAAAGTCCGCTATTGCGGAGGATAGATGCATGACTATAGAAAATACGATAGCTCGTGATATTTGTTGATTGCACCAAGTCCCATGTCACACGTACTTTTCCGTTTTCGTTCACAGCAGTGATGCCGCCTACATTAGGAGGTGCTGCAAGTGCGAGAATCGGCAGAGCGAGGCTGATTATGCCGAGACCAAGACGGGTAAAAGTGTTCATGGGTGTTTGTGTGAAGGTTTCTCTTTAGTATAGCAAAAAACGGCGTTTTGGGCAATAGGTGCTATTAACCTATTTAAAGGTACGTTCAACCCGCTTCCTTGTGAGAAGCGGGAGAAGTGCTCGCGGAGGCCGCGAGCCGGTGGTGACTTTTCTTCGTAAAGGGATCAATGGAACAAGTCGATGAGCTCCTTCACAAGAATGATGACCAAGAATACCGCCAAGAATACACTACTGCTGTAGCCCCACCTCTGTTGGAGCTTTGGGTAATTCTTCGAGAGCTCCTGGAAGATCCGTCCGCCATCCAAGAACGAAAGTGGGATGAGGTTAAACGATCCGACAGCAAGCGACAGGAACCAGAGCGTCATGCAGAACTGAAGCCAGCATGGCGTATCGGGTCCTTGAATTTTTGCAATATCGCTAGTCGCACTGCCTTTCAGGATGGAGATGGGGCCCGAGACGCCTGTAAAGTTCAAGGTGGCCAGAGACTTGACGATTCCGTACAAAGAGACTGGCACCGAAGCGACAAAGAAGACTGCGGACAAGCCGGCTCCCATAAGCGAGGCGAGCCACCACGGCTTATTCTGAAGCAGTGCAAATGGAAGATAGGGGCCGACAACGAAGCCCAGTAGCGCTCCCATAATCGCATTCACAATCGGTCCCCCAAGATACACTTTGATCTTCTTCCACGAGGTTAGACTGTCGAGATTAGGCAGTGACACGTAGCCGCCAAACAACAACGGCCGAAAGACAAACATCGTGCCCGCAAAGCGCTTGCAGTACACAATTGGACCAAGTCCCACTGTAAACGTTTCAGGAACGAGACCGCACTTCCTGGCCATCCAATAATGACCGAACTCATGCATGGCGATGCAGATTCCGACGCAGATGCAAGCAATGAAGGCATCCATGGACTTACCCCATTTATCGATGGTTGAAAGGTCTGTGCAAGACAACAATATCTTGCGCATCGGAGTCTACAGTAGTTATTTCAACAGATGTAGCATTTTTTACAAGACTATACCCTCAATACCTTCGTTATCTTCGTCCCAACAGCAAGCAGTCCCACGAATCCAAAGGAGACGAGAAGTGCGATAACCGTCCGCAGGTTTGTCGTGAGGTGCGGAGCAAATAAGTAGAGGCCGCCGCCAAGTAATACCGTGTACATCAGCCACTGTTTCATGTGCGAAGCAGTGATGCGCATCGGGAGGATTTTCAGGCTTTGTGGCAGCAGAAGAATCGCGAGGAAGCAATGCACGGCAATCGACGTGTATGCAGCGCCTTCAAACCCGTAACGTGGGATCAACAAAATATTCAGCCCGAAACTTAGGATCACACCAAGCGTGAGTGTCGTCACCAGCGGCTTCCATTCGTGTTTTGTCAGCAGGTTATAAAACGCAAAGAGCACGATGCCATTGAGGAGCATCGGAATTGCGAGGAGTGAGAGCGCAGTATCGGAGCCTGGGTGTAGCACTGTCGAAAGGTATTGGTCGTTCGTGAGGAGTGCCATTACTGGCCGTGCCCAGGTGATGGAATAGAGGAAGGCCGTTGTATTCAGGAGAATAATCGCAAAGAAAATTGTTCCGACAAAGTTGCGTGTGTCTTCACCCTTTTCTTGGCGGTCGATGAGTATCGGCAGCGTGGAATTCAGGAGGAATGTTGGGATCAAGTACGCCATCTCCACTGCGCGAAGTGCGGTGCCGTAGTACGCATTTTGTATTTCGAAATCTGGTCGTAGGAGCGCAATCATTGTTACATCTGTTTGCCTGTAGAGTGCAGTGCACAAGTATGCAAGTCCGTATGGAGCTGCACGTTTTAGGAGAGACGTGATCATCGGTCCGTCCCATTTCAGGCGCACTGGCATTAGCTTCTGCGCGTAGTACGTCGAGAAAATGAAGAGGACGACAGCGCCCACTCCCCCTGCTGCGAGGAATGCTTCGTAGACCCAGAGGTCGTTGGTGCCGCGCACGCCCATCGCAATGATTGCTGCGATAATCGCCACTGCGACGACGCGCTGCATCACTTCGGCGATAAATACATAACGCATTCTGTACGTCACCTGGAAAATCGTCCGCTGGATTCCCGCGAGTAAGGTGAAGAATGGAACGAGTGAGGAAATCGTGACGCCGATGGGGAGTGGTGTCCCCTTCCATGCGGGGAGAATCCAGACGATCAAGAGTGCTAGCCCAAGTGACCACACAGTAATAATCGAACGTAAAATAATAAGCGCGCTCATCATCGCTGGTTTGTCTTTGGCTCGCGATACTTCTCGAACGGCAACGGCATAGAGTCCGAAGTCCGCGAGGATGCCGAAGATCTGCAAAAAGCTATAGGACGAGTTGTAGTTTCCCACCAATTCTTTGCTGAGCCCGGATACCACGAGTTTGATCGTGATGATGCTCAATGCAGCCATTGCAGCCTGGCTTCCTACCTGCCACAACGTGGAAGAAGCGATCCGGCTGGTATGAGAAGCGCTCATGTGGGAAAAGGGACTGGTATTACGTATTAGGGCTAAGGGTTTTAAATTTCCCCTTCCCCCATAATACATATCCCGTAATACTATGTCTGCATGAAGCTTTCGTTCAGACATCTCACTTCTGCAGCCCAGGTCACCAAGGCTGATGCGGATGCGTTATTGAAGCGTGCGGCGGAAATGGAGAAAGTTCTCAAGAAAGGCGGTTCGACAATTCTGAAGGGCAAAGTGCTCGCAGCTCTTTTCTATGAGCCAAGCACACGCACACGTTTAAGCTTCGAATCTGCGATGATTCGCCTCGGAGGTTCAGTCATTACGGCTGATGGCTTCCAGTTTAGCTCGATGTACAAAGGCGAGACAATCGAAGATACGATGATGATGGTTTCTGGTTACGCAGATATCATTGCAATGCGCCACCCAGAAGTGGGCAGTGCGGATAAGGCAGCTGCCGTCAGTCCAGTTCCATTTATCAACGCGGGCGATGGTCCGGGTCAGCATCCGACACAGGCGTTGCTTGATCTCTACACCGTTGCAAAGGAACACGGCAAAGTGGATGGCGCGCGCATCACCATGGTTGGCGATCTCAAATATGGGCGGACGGTCCATTCACTCGTCCAGCTACTCTCACTCTACAAAAATATTCACCTGACATTCATTGCGCCGCCACAACTCCCGATGCCCGAGAAGGTCATCAAACTTCTCAAAGAAAAAAAAGTTTCCTACACCGAGAGTGAAGATCTTGATGCGGGGCTCGATGCCGACATCGTGTACATGACGCGCGTCCAAAAAGAACGATTCGATGACATTAAACAATATGAAAAATTGAAGAATGCGTATGTGCTTACCGCACGTCATCTCAAAGCGCGCAAAACAATCGTGATGCATCCACTTCCTCGCGTTGGGGAAATCACGACAGACGTAGATGTTCTACCAAATGCAGCATACTTCCGTCAGGCAAAAAATGGTGTTCCTATGCGCATGGCGCTGCTTGCGATGATGCTGGGGGAATAATGATAATTCAGAAAAGCTCAATGGAAACCGTCACCCAGCCCAAGTGTTTCTAATTTTAGCCTTAATTCGTGAAACGCCTTGGGCATTTCATTTGAGGTCTGATGTACATGTACCCCCTCCCAAATTGTTCGCATGTTCCTTTTGAAGAGGATGCCGCATGCGTTGAGTGTATCTTTTAATGGCTGCATTAACGTATTTCCATATCCCCATATCAATTTATGTTCGTCGAATTGTATATCGCACTCTTCGCCAACAATACTCAGGCCCGTTAGTCCATCATGAGTGAGCACGTGTTCGTGATCCCAAAGATTGCTTTCTAGAATGATTCTATCTACTCCAACATAATGGTATGTCTGAACCGTGCGATCAGCATTGCTACGTTCCAATACAACACGTACTTCGGATCCGACATGTTCAAGAAGGCTCATGAACAATGCGAACAATTCTTTTCGCGTTTCAGAGATCACCAATCCAGGAATCACACGTCCAGTTGCGTTATCCCGATATTCTACATCTTTGAAACCTCGTACAGGAATATTTGATCCACAAGGACACGGCCTGATTGCATCAGTTAATTCAAAATCACCGTACCTATCTATTTGCAAATAATCATCGACTTCTTCCGAGGACATATTGTCGAACGTCCGTCCGTTATGATTTTCCTTGCGGCATGTGCTTGATTGATTGAATGAAAACATATTCGTATGAAAAATTGTTTATTCACAACAAGCAAGTGGTCAAAATAATAGCATTGGTCAAACACATATCCTAGACTGCGACTGATGCACAAGTCTCTCCTCCTCCACGGCGGCCGCGTCATCTCTGCGGAGCATGACACGATCGATGATGTGCTTGTGCGCAATGGAGTCGTGGAAGAAATTGATCGATTTGTCGAGGAGTACGATGAAATACACGATGTTTCCGGGAAGTTATTGTTCCCTGGTCTTATCGATTGTCACGCACATTTCCGCGAGCCAGGATTGGAGCACAAAGCAGATATGAAGAGCGAGTCAGCAGCTGCGTTTGCCGGAGGCGTCACCACCGTCTGCGAAATGCCGAATACGAATCCACCTACAAATACCGTTGCAGCGTTGGCAGATAAAATTCGCCGCGCAGAAGCCGTCAAAAATGTTGATCTTCGGTTTTTCTTTGGCATCACCCAAGACATTCACCTCGCAACGTTCCGTGAACTGATGGAAAGTTCTGCGGAGGAATCCAAGCGTTTGCGTGCGAAATTATCAGGAGTGAAAATTTATTTGGATCACTCAACGGGCAATCAGAAAATTGAAAACGAATTACTCGATGAAGTATTTAAAACATGTGCAGAGCATAAGGTAACGCTTGTCGCGCACTGCGAAGATCCCGAAACAAACGCCGCAGCAGCAAGCCAAAATACTCGCACATATATTGCGGTACATTCACTCATTCGTCCTGCGCAGAGCGAAATGGTTGCGATCGAAAAAGCATTGGCGCTCGCACAAAAACACGGAACACATTTGCACGTTGCACACCTTTCAACCGAAGGTGGAGTGGAGCTTATTCGCGATGCAAAAAAGAGTGGCATTCGTGTTACATGCGAAGTGACGCCGCATCATCTCATCCTCACGACAGAGGACTACGAGAAGCTCGGCACACTCGCAAAGATAAATCCTCCACTACGCTCGTACAAACATCGTGCGGGGCTGTGGCAGGGCATCATCGATGGTGTTATCGATTGTATCTCCACCGACCACGCGCCACACACATTGGAAGAGAAGCGGACGGGTCCGGAACTCCAGGCGCCAAGTGGTGTTCCGGGCATCGAAACAATGTTCCCATTGTTACTTAGTATCGCCGGTGGCAAATGGCCACATCCAACGGAACCGTGGGCGAGCTGTCCCCCATTCACGTACAAAGATATCGTCAGACTCTGTGTGTATAACCCAAGCCGCATCTTTAAGCTTGGAAAAAACGAAATCGAAGAAGACAAACCTGTTGATATTGTCATCGTCGACCCAAATGCGGAGTGGACGATCGAGGCGAAGAATCTTCACTATAAGTGTAAGTGGACACCCTTCGAGGGGTGGCAAGTTCGCGGCAGAGTTGAAAAAGTTTTGGTGGCCCGCCGACCATAGCAGAAGGGATACATTATATTGTTAAATGTATGCCCACCTTCGCTGAAGCTACGGTGGGCGACCTTCTGCGAAGGTCGGACGCCGTTTGAAGGTCGGACGGTGCGAGGGAAAGTAGAGAAAATCATTCAGGCGGATTGAGGGAGATACTTGACAAAAATACTATACATACATAGTATCCGCCTCTCGTTCCTTGGCAGCATTTTCGTGTGCATCCAGTCGCAGTCACGTATTTCTCATTGTGAGGAAAGACTGCGATTGTCGTGGACATCATCAGGAGAATGTCATGAGGACGATCGTTGGAATGCTGGTGTTGCTCTGTGGAGTTTCGGCGCAGGCGGAATCCCCTCAGTGGGTCCATCAGTTCGAGAGGGGCAGTGTCACGTTCAACCCTGCCCAAGAGAAGGGATCTATCAATTTTAGTCTTAATGGAAAAATCCACACGTTCGAGATCGTGCGACTCAAGGATGCCTGGCGGTGGGATGTTTTCTGCATCACCGCACTCTGGAGCGAGGAATGTGGTTACCTCTTCCAGCAGCGATGGGAAAACAAGTCTCAGAGGATCCTATTATTTGGGGATCCGCCGCCGTATGCAGAGGAGATCTGCAAGTGGATGTGGCATGCGCCACGCATCGCAGTCGTCGATGTCGAAGTGACGTCAGATCTGCTTTCCCGTCCGGAACCTCTCAAGGCAGAAAATATTCCCATTCCAGAGATGGATCCCATCTTTTTTGCTTCTGACGAAGAGCAGGAGCAGTGGAAGCAGGAAGAAGCGGATCGGATGAACGAAGAAATCGAGGAGGGGTGGTCTCAACATCTTTCCAGCGACTACGAACGGCTGGTCGGCACTGCTGAGCTGCCGTGCGGGATCAAGATTGAAGTGCAGCAGTGCCGCGATGACGACAGTGATCCAGAGATTGCAGTGTTCGTCGTTGATTACAAGACGAACACGATCTGGAAGCATCGCTGATCGTTCAACTGCCACTCCCGATGTCCAACACCCCGCAACCTTCAATAGAAGGAAGCGGGGCTTTTCTTGAGACTAATCAACGTGCTTATACCTCTGAAATAAGGAATGGTCCTTCGTGGCTCGCGACGATGTGTCATGGTGAGGTGCCCCGTCGCGGGGCCACGAACCATCACATCGCTCGCACCTCAGGATGACACCGCTCAGACTTCCACGAACAGTGGGATAACCATCGGTTCCCGGTCAAGCTTTCGGTCAAAGTATCGATACAAGGCTCCGGTTACCGCGCGCTTATGCGCTTTGCGGTCGGTTTCTCCTCTGTTCAATTCCTCTTCGTAGGCTTTCTTGGATGTCTGAATAATTTCGGATGTGATCTCTAATTGTTCTGATCCGTAGATGAGTCCGCGTGTAATCACATCGGGGTCGCCGACGAGACGCTTGGATTCAGCATAGACTTTGAACAAGATCACAATCACGCCGCTACCACTCATAATCTTACGGTCCGTGAGCACGCGCTGGCCTTCGCCTGCGGCACCACGACCATCGATGATCACATCGCGGAACGGGATTTTCTGTTTGCTGCGTCGTGCGGCTCCATTTGTTTCAAATTCGAGGATTTCACCGTTTACGAGCAAGTGGATTTGGTTATCCGGGTAACCGATATTCCGCGCTAGTTCCGCATGTGCGGCGCGCATGTGCGGTTCACCGTGTTCCGGAATGATGTGCCGTGCACGCACTAAGCGGTGCATGAGCAAGATGTCATTCTGGTAACCGTGACCGGTAGTGTGCAGTGCGAATTCCTGATTGGTCTTCACGACTGCTCCTTTCAAATACAAGTTATTGATAACTTTCGCGACCGCGCGTTCGTTCCCGATAATCGGGTTCGAGCTGAGGATCACAGTGTCGCCGCGTTGTACGTTGACGCTTCGGTGTGTACCGAGACCCATGCGTGCGAGGCCGGCCATTTCTTCTCCCTGACTACCTGTCGTGATAATGATCACTTCGTTATCAGGAAGTTTTTCCATTCCTGGGCCAGCTTTGCGGACAAGCCCGCGTGGAGCTTTGAGGTAGCCGAGGTTTGTCGCGATTTCGACGTTCGCTTCCATACTGCGTCCTGAGAGAAAAATTTTTCGATTAGTATCCTTCGCAACGTCGATTACCTGTTGAATGCGGTTCAGGAGACTGGAGAAAGTGGAAATGATCACGCGTCCTTCAGCGTCCTTAATAAGGTCCTTAATTGTATTGCTGATCTCACGCTCGCTCTTAGAGTTACCCGGCTTAGTCGCGTTGGTAGAATCTGCGATGATTGCGAGCACACCTTTCTGACCGAGCTCGGAGAGTCTCTGGAAGTCTGCCGGCGGTTCATTCATCGGCGTCAGATCAAACTTAAAGTCGCCTGTGTGCACGATGGTTCCATGTGGCGTGTGGAGAGCGACCGCAGCAGAATCAGGGATTGAGTGCGTGACGCGCAGGAATTCCACCGAAGTTTTACCGAGAAGAACCTTCTGCCCGTATGGGACAATATTGAGCTTTGCCTTCGACGTAAGACCTTCTTCATCGAGGCGCTTTTTGACAAACGCCATCGTGAGCTTGGTTCCGTAGCAAGGCGGGTAGTGTAGTTGTGGCAGCAAATGCTGTACTGCACCGATGTGGTCCAAGTGTCCGTGCGTGAAGAGTACTGCTTTGATGCGATTCTCTCGCCCTTTCAAACATGTGATGTCTGGGACGAGGTAATCGATACCGAGCATGTCTTCGTCGGGGAACTGGAGTCCGAGGTCGATGATGTAGATGTCGCCATCTACTTCGACAACGAAACAGTTTCGTCCGACTTGTTCGAACCCTCCGAGTGGGTACACCTTTAAGCCTGTGCGCTTCCCGGTGTCCGCTTGTGCGGTTTGTGCCTGGGGCTTAGCTTGTTGAATACCCTGCTGCTGAGGGGCTCGTTGTTGCTGAGGACGATTGTGATGTCTCTGCCTGTTATTGTGATTGCGTTGCGGACGTTGTGGTCCGTTTGCTTGGTTGTTGGATGTGTTCTGGGTTGGCTGTCCGTTTTTTTGATCGGCAGGTACTCCGGAAGGGCCAGCGAATTGTCGCTGCATCCATTCTTTCACCGTTTTCATAGATGATGGTTAGATATGAGATATACGTCTGTACTGAACATATAGTACTCTTACTCATTTGGAATAGCAAATGTTTCTTGTCACGACATCGACTTTTTGGCTTACATTCAATGTTTTTTTCTCCGGGAAATTTGTTTTTGATGTCTGTAGGGGCGTTGCATGCAACGCCCCTACAAGACCTTTTCCTTTGGTAACTCACACTGTACCCTATCCACCTGTATGGACGTCGCAGTCCGAACGGGAACAACCAAAGCGCCCAGAGATATTTCTCTCGTCTCATTGCAGCTTGAATCGCTGCATGGTGAGGCCGTGTGTTTGCTTATGGAAATCGTCGCACGCGAGAAAGAATCTCAGGCGATTGAACGTGAGTGTGAAACCATCGTGAAGCATTCACTCTTAGAAGTAGAAGGAGATGCTGCTGAACGTTTGGACGGAACATTGAAGGAGCTCAATGGTTTGCTTAAGGGAATGCTTGTTTCTGGTGCAGTGCACGATGCACACATCGTCATCAGCATTCTTGATAGAGATAATGTTCTCCACGTTTCGCACGCTGGCCGTGCAGAGGCGTATCTCATTCGCCGTGGATCGGCGAGCCAAATAACAGAATACACACCAGGCAAATCCACTCCTGCGTTCGTGCATATCGCAAGTGGAGGATTGGAGGCCGGCGATCTTGTGATTCTTTCGACACAGCGCTTGCTTCGTACGCTCACCCCTGCGCAGCTCGCACGTCTCACAGGCAATCGCGATGCGGTGTTGGAATCCATCACGCGTGCACTCGAAGCCGAAGGTGAGCATGCAGCGCTTGCGACAATCATGACGGCCGGTGTCCGAATGCTTGATGAAGAAGGATATGAAGAACCAGTGCGTGCTCCCATACGCGGTCGTAACCCAATAATCGATCGTCGTCAGCGCATGCAGTCGTCTTCTATTGCGCAACGTCTGAAGAAATTGCCAGCGATTGGAAGTATTCGTTTGCCGTCGCTCGCATCACTGAAGGGTCTTTTGGATTGGTTGCCATCCAAACAACAACTCTCAAATGCAGGCCGTGGAGCCGGCAAGCGTGGCCCGTCCCAACGGCTGGGCCGGGCGGGTGCATCGTCGGTAGCGTCACTGAAGAAATTCGGCAGCTCTGTCCAACATGCAACACAGGTCTTTATTGCAGACCTTCGTCACCCAGAACGCAAGAAACGCGCCCACCTTCTTCTCCTTGCGGGTGCAGTGGCAACTGTTCTCGTAATCTGGCTTGTGGTTCATCTCTTCACGAGTAGTCAGCGCAGCAAGACGCGCGCAGAACTCGAAGTGCTCGTGGAACAGATTGGAGTTGAGATTCAAACAGCTCAAAACCGTGCAATTGTTGGTGATACAGACGCAGCTAACGCGATTCTCGCTCGCGCGGAAGACCGCGCAAAGCAAGTGATGGACAATGAATCTGGCCTTTTCCGCGTCGAAGCAAACGAACTCCTCGGACGCATCCGCGCAAAGGAAGAAGAGATCAACAACATCGTTCGTCTCACACCACGTGTGTCTGCAAACCTCGCTGCAAACAATCCAGATATCCTCGCACGCGGACTTATTGGAGTTGGCGAAGGAGAGTTTCTTGTTTATGACAAACAGGATGCATATCGTGTTCTCCTTAACTCTGTCGAATCTCCAAACCGCCTCAGTGACGATGTGCTCGTCATCGATGGTGCAAACATGTCACGCAATCAGTCTCAGGTGTTCCTGATGAATGGCAACAGCGTTGTGGAATGGCAGGGTGGCCAGGCTGTCTCGATGAAGACGGATGATACAAACGGATGGAAGACAGGTGTCGCCGCAGATGCATACCTACGCTTCCTCTACGTTCTTTCTCCAGAAGCAAAGCAGATCTACAAGTATGAACGTTTGAATAACCGTTACGGCGCTCCTGTGGAATACAACGTAAATGGTGACCTTACGGGGGCTATCGATATTTCCATCGATGGAAACGTGTATATTTTGAAGGAAGACCAAAAAGGCCGCAGTATTCTCAAGCTCTTCCGGGGCGAAACGCAGCCGTTCGTTATCCGCAAGGCTCCTGCCGATCTCCTCAGTGGTGTCACGAAGATCTACAAGATCGCCGACAAAAACTTCTACATGCTCGATCCCGATGAAGGCCGCATCATTATTGTGTCTGATGGTGGACCAACAGGAGAGGCTTCCTACGCCAAGCAGTACGTTCTCGAAGGTGAGCAGATGGGAACGTTGCAGGACTTGTATGTGAATGATGATGAATCGCAGTTGTTTGTGATGGATGAAAAGAGGATCTACGTTATTGATCTTACGGCGAGGTAATGATGTATGGATGTAAGGTGGTATGGAGGAATCCGAGCAGTACATCCTTACTTTCGTACTGCCGTACTTCTATACTCACAGTATGAAAGTAATGGTATTCGGAACCTTTGACGATTTGCATCCCGGCCATCGATATCTTCTCGATCGTGCTTCTAAGCGTGGCGAACTATTTGTTATCGTCGCACGTGATGCGAATGTGCTGAAATTCAAACATCGTGGGCCCCTGCAGTCACAAGATGAACGAGTGAAGGCTATACAGGATGCATATCCAGATGCACATGTGACGTTGGGTGATGCCCATGGTGATTATCTCGCGCACATTCGCGAAGTAAAACCCGACCTCATTCTCCTTGGTTATGACCAAAAGCTTCCGCCGAATGTTTCGGTGATGGATCTAGGAACGAAGGTTGATCGGCTGGATGCGTTTGAACCAGAGGTGCATAAAAGTAGTTTGAGAAGGAAAAAAAGCTAAGTGTGTCACCCTGAGGTGCGAGCGATGTGATGGTTCGTGGCCCCTCGAGGGGGCACCTCACCATGACACATCGCAGCGAGCCACGAAGGGCAATACCCTCTATTCTCAATTCTGCTCTTTTCTGCTATACTACCTCGATGCTCAAACACATATTCAAATCCCAATTCGTCCGTCAGATCATGGGTGCCGCAGGCGGTACGTTCATCGCACTAACAACATACGTCGCATATCAGTTCGCTTCTGGTGCGATGCATGCGATGTTGGATGCACCTCCAGTCGCAGAACAGGCAATTGATCCATTGGATACTGCGCGCGAACAGAAGATTGTCGAAATCGGTGCGCGTGCGCGTGCGCTTATGGAGCAAGAACAGTAAACATTTGGTACACTGACCGCCGTGTTCTCTCTCGAACCTGTCATCGCAATGCCACTATTTTTCATCGTGGGATTAGTGATGGGGAGCTTTGGGAATGTTGTTATCAGTCGCGTGCCAAAAGAAGAAGCACTGACTGGTCGTTCACACTGTCCGCACTGCGGGCGCATTCTGAGCGCATTGGAATTGGTTCCAGTACTCAGCTGGATAATGCTTTGTGCGAAGTGTCGCGGTTGTCATAAGCGTATTGCGTTCCAGTACCCGCTGATTGAACTCTTGAGCGCGCTGCTCTTCGTCACAGCTGCCTATCTGCAACCGCTTTCTGCCGTTGCTGCCCTCGTGCTTGCGATCGCTTTTTGGGCGATGCTACTCATAGCTGTCATCGATCTTCAAACACAGATGATCCCCGATGTCCTGACGTTGCTGCTTGCGCTCTGCGGCGTCTCATATCATTGGATGATGGATGATAGTTCGTTTGCGCCCGCTCTGATTGGAATCGGATTTTTTGGAATACAGTGGGTAGTCAGCAGAGGTCGATGGGTGGGAAGCGGTGATATTTTCTTGGCAGGTGCGCTTGGTCTTATCGTTGGCACATGGCCACTGATGATCGTTGCGCTGATGGCGAGCTATATCATCGGCGCTGCGGTCGCACTCATTCTTTTAGCGACTGGGTGGATCAAGAAATCAGAAAATATTTCCTTCGGACCGTTCCTGATTTTGGGAGCGATGATTGCTCTTGTGTGGGGTCAGAAGATGCTGGCATTTGTGTTGCCCTGATTGAAAGCTTTTAGGTTTTAGTTGTTAGCTTTCAGCTTCTTGGCAGGAATCTTTTTTCTATCAAAAAATCGGGCCCAACCCATGAGGGCGAACCCGAGAATTTTTTTGTCAGCCCTTCAAGACTGGATTACCAGCTTCCGCCGGTAGCATATCTCTATTCTCATTTATTGAGTACAGGGATCTGCTACCGAGGAAAGAATTACTGACAACCCCAATATATATTGTTTAGTATATTTGTCAAGGTAATAGGTCGCTTTTTGGTATGTTTAAAGGCATCCTGTAGGCTATTCGCATGAAAACGGTCGCATATAACCGCCGGGCACGTTTTGACTACGAGATAACCGAAACGATGGTCGCGGGCATCATGCTCACTGGCCAGGAGGTGAAGTCATGCCGAATGGGCCATGCGGATCTGTCAGGATCGTACGTGTCATTCCATGGTGGCAAAGCGATCATCAAACAGATGAAGATCATGCCGTACAAGTTCGCCTCCCAGCTCGAAGGCTATGAACCAGGACACGATCGCTCTCTCCTCTTGAAAGCCGTCGAGGTGGAAAAACTTAAAACGCTTTCGGACCAAAAAGGCATCACGATTATTCCGCTCGAAATTCAAGCGGGAAAATTTATCAAATTACTCATAGGAATTGGTCGCGGAAAAAAGACGATTGATAAACGGCGCGTCATCAAAGAACGTGATGTTGAACGGAGATTGCGACGAGGAGAGGAATGATTGTAGAGCAACCGATGTAACCGGAGATTCCGAAGAATCTATTTTTCCTCGGTTCCATCGGTTTCTTCGAATTCTCCTGATCACCGTAGCCTTGGCGAAGGTGGTTCGGTATCCTATCGCTCCCATATGTCCTTGCTCCCGCCGCAAATCACCAAGACCATCGAAGAATTTACCAAGCTCCCGGGTATCGGGCCCAAGTCTGCCGAGCGATTGGTGTTCCATCTTTTGCGTAGTTCTCGGGCTAATCCTGAATCTCTCGGTCGTGCATTGGTCGAATTAAAACGCGAACTTAGGTACTGCAAAGAATGCCAAATGGTTACACTCAATGAACGCTGTGATATTTGTGAAAATACGTCGCGCGATCGCTCAATGATTCTTGTCGTGGAAGAACCGCTCGAAGTAATTGCATTCGAAAAAACGAAATTTCAGGGTGTGTACCACGTGCTTCATGGAGTGCTCTCGCCTATCGATGGCATGGGCCCGGAACAATTGAAAATTCGTGAACTGATTGACCGTTGTCGTGACGGACATATTCGCGAAGTAATTATTGCGACTGATCCAGACATCGAAGGCGAAGCGACGGCAACGTATTTGCGTGAGCAACTCAAAAGTTCTGTCACATCCATCACACGTCTCGCTCATGGCCTCCCGATGGGCGCCGATATCGAATTCGCCGATCAGGTCACGTTGCGTGAAGCGCTCGCTGGACGAAGAAGTTTATAAATCCAATTTTTGCTGTGTAGGTGAAATTCCTTCTACACTTCGTTTAATCATAAATTCAACGTCAGGGTTCATATCGACTGGAATAATACGAATGTCGGGATGTTCGTTTTGAAATACACGGAAAACTTCATCAACAAATCCTTGTCCAACCGTGTGTACATTTCTGAAATCGAGCACTATTTCTTTAAACTTCTCCAAACCAGCCAATATACGCTTTGCCTGAGATCGGGAAATATGGGACTCGTCGTCGTTCTTGCTGAGCTCCACCGATACTGCAGTTTTGGAGAATGTAACCTGATCATTTGCAGCGGTATATCGATCAAATATTTCGCGCGTAGAGCGCTTTGAGTTGATCGGTAATTTCATGATAATTTTCGTCCCCTTTTCCATTGCTGTTTCTGCTCTCGACATCATCCAGTCATCTTCATCAAAACAGACAAACGCCATATCGCCGGATACAATTGTAAATTCATCGAAAATGCGCGATGTGAAAAAGATACCCTCACCCGAATGTCGCTTGGGGTCAGTTGTGATTTTGCCCTTTGTAAGATGCAGGATCGCTTCGCGGGTCGAAGTAAGTTGAAATGTGTGTTGAATCTTATGGAAAATGCCCACTCCATCATCCCGAACAACCAATTCTATCTTGCCGTTTTTAAGCATGACGCTGCCACGAATACGTTTCCCTTCTGAGTGATCGATGGCGTTATTGAACATTTCGGTGAAGCCATATTGGCAGATATTGATTACATTCGTCGGCAAATGCAGGAGCAACGGCTTCACTTGTGCATTCCAGGCATCTTCTTCACTTGTACTGGGGCCGATCTGATATTCGAATAGGGCGTTCTTTTTGTTGGCCAAAAAATATTGGATTGCCTGTGTTCTGCCTGCCTTCCCTAATTTGCCATCGCGAATGAGCTTATTGATGTGCCAATGAGCCGAAGGCGGAGTGACGCCGAATTTTTGTGCTGTCAGCACAGCAATATCGCGTGGATGGCTTTCCACATTATCGAGTATAAATTCTCTGATTTGCTCTGGTCTATTCATATTATAATAAAATTATAATAGTATTATAATCAAATTATAATAGAGTAAGCTTCTTAAAACAAGTTTAAGTCATAGATTGTTACTCTCATCATTTTCTGCTACAATGAGGAGAAATATTCCTCACACACATACACATGCCAAAGTCAGCAAAATCAGCGAAGGCGCCAACCGAGAAACCAGCCAAAAAGGGCAAACCCGCCTCCGCCAAGGCTACGGTGGGCAGGCGCATTCTTATTGTGGAGGACGAAAAGCCGTTGGCACATGCGCTTGAGCTCAAGATGACACATGAAGGATACGAAACAACGGTTGCAAGCACAGGTGAAGAAGGTCTCAAGGAAGCGACAACAGGAAAATATGATCTGATTCTCCTCGATTTGATTTTACCAGGCATGGATGGATTTTCGATTTTGGAACAAATGAAAGCGAAGAAAGCAAAAACAGTGGTGATTGTGCTCAGTAATTTGGGGCAGGATGAAGATCGCAAGCGTGCGCAAGATTTCGGCGTAAAAAATTACCTCGTCAAATCAAACGTTCCGCTCGCTGACATCGTCAAAGTGGTGAAAGCAGCAATTTAATCCCCTCTCGTTATGGCTTTATCTGATGCAGAACTAAAGAAAATTCTTCTTGAGCAGAACTATGTTTCTGAAGAGGACATCAAGAAATCCGAAGCGATTGCCAAGGCGCACGGGTCTACCTTGAAAGATGCATTGCAGGAAATTGGGATCCTCAGCCAGGAAATTTTCGAAAGCGCGATCGCGGAGTTTTATAAGCTCCAGTATTACGATGTAGGAAGTAAGCCACCTGCACCAGAATTGGTGATGAAATTGCCAGAAGATATCGCTCGTACGTATTCGGCGATCGTTGTGGCGGAAGACAAAACGAAGGTAACAATTGCGACAAGCGACCCAACAAATACGTTTCTTGAAGAGGCTGTTCGTCAGAACTTTGGTCAAGAGGTGGCAATTTTCCCCGATAAAGAAAGTGCTGACAATAAGCAGTCTTCTCGCAAGAGTGCTGCGCACTTTTCTTTTCGCAAAGAGAAGAAGGTAGACCGGAAGAAATTTACGGGAAAGATAGAATTCGTCTATACATCACGCAAATCGATTGAATCGTTCTTCGTGCATTACCGCAAGCCGCTTGCGACTCGTTTTCAGCAGATTATCGATGCGAATAAGAAGGTGGCTCCGGAAATTTTGGAAGAAATTTTCAACGACGCTATCGGGCTTCGCGCATCAGATATTCACTTCGAACCACAGGAAAAAACAGTTGTTGTTCGCTTCCGCGTTGACGGCGTGCTTCATGAGGCTGGTCGTATTCCGCGTGAGTATTACGAAGGTGTTGTGAACCGTATGAAGATCGCCGCTAACTTGCACATCGATGAGCACTTTGCGGCTCAGGATGGAGCCATTCGTTATGACACCGGCAATGGAACGATGGATATTCGCGTTTCTATTGTGCCGATTGTCGATGGTGAAAAGATCGTGCTGCGCTTGCTTTCAGAATACGTTCGCACGCTCACGCTCGCTGACCTTGGCTTCTCCGATACGAACCGTGAGACACTCGAACGTGCTTCGCACAAACCATTCGGCATGATTCTTACGACAGGCCCTACGGGATCTGGAAAATCAACAACGCTGTACGCTCTCCTCAAGCTCCGCAATCACCCAGATGTGAACATCTCCACCATTGAAGATCCGGTGGAATACAAAGTGCCGGGCATCAACCACATTCAGGTGAATACAGAAACACAGCTGACATTCGCAAATGGTCTCCGCGCTCTCATGCGTCAGGACCCAAACGTGATCCTCGTCGGAGAAATCCGCGATGGTGAAACAGCAAGCATTGCAGTGAATGCGGCGCTTACTGGTCATTTGCTCTTCTCCACGCTCCACGCAAATGACGCCGTCACATCTGTGCCACGCCTCCTCGAAATGGGCGTCGAACCGTTCCTTCTCGCATCTACTCTTGAAGTCATTATTGCGCAGCGTCTGGTGCGTCGCATTTGCCCCCATTGTCGTTACAGCTACACCGTTTCAGCCGCTGAAGTTCCGAAGCTCTTCAAGCATGCAGAAAAGTTCTTTGGCAAAGGCTCTCAGCAATTGTATAAAGGTAAGGGCTGTGAATCGTGTGGTGGTATTGGTTACTCCGGTCGTGTTGCTATTCACGAATTGCTCGAGGTAACGCCTGAAGTGGAAGCACTTATTGTGAAGCGTGCATCCAGCGCAGAAATCCAAGTGGCTGCGCGTAAGAATGGAATGGAATCGCTCTTCGAAGATGGCTTTAAAAAAGTAGAAACAGGTGTGACGACAATGGAAGAACTTCTCCGTGTTGCGAACCCGCCAGATTCACCAGTCTCAAAACCAAATGCCAACAAACGAAAAAACTAAAGCACCTAAAGTGCAAAAAGGCTCTTCTGGCATCATCTCTGTGCTAGAGAAGGTGGTACCGTTTCTTTTTGCGAAAAAGAAAAAGCAAGAAGAGATTCGCAAGGCACAGGAACGTATCGATAATACGCCTGTAAAAAAGACAGTGCACAAAGTAGTGGCTTCTAAAAAAGTAACGAAAAAATCATCTCCAAAAAAGTCGGTTTCTACGAAGTCAGTTCGCCAAGCAGTTGCAACATTGGAAGCTCGCAAAATCGTGAAGAAATTAGATGAACTTTCGGTCGATCTGGAACCATCAGCAGTCGCACCAAAGCCAGAAAAGAAGCTCAAAGGAGCGTTTGTTTTGAAGGAAGAGAAAAAGCCTGAAGATGCGAATGAAATCAAAGCAGAACTACTTGCGGAAGAAGATGCTTTCTTGGAAAAAGCTGTACAGAAAAAAGTAGAGGCAGCTCCGACGAAGACATCGAAAGTATGGGCGATGTTAAACATGCGTCTGTTCGAGAAAGATCCATTGGCACATATTGATACACAAAAAAAGCCCGTGCTCACAGAAAAAAATATCGCAGAAGATTCATTCCTAAGTCGTACCGAACAGAAGAAGCCTACAGATGTCGTGGGAACAGTTGCCGAAAAAGAAGAAGTGTCAGACATGGAAGAGGTCACGAGTGGAGCAGCAAAGACTGTCGGAGAAAAAAATGAACAAAAGAAAGGCCGTATGCTCTCAGCAGCGGACCTTCAGAAGGAAACGCGTGAGGCCAAGGAAGCTGCCAAGCGTCTCGAAAAAGAAGTGAAGGAAATAAAGAAAGAAATGAAAATGGGCGAGAAAGATCGCGAGAAGGACATGGAGGAATTGGAAAAGAAGCGTCAGGTGGATGCGAAGACTGCAGAAGAAGCAGTGCCACATAGGAAAGTTGCTGCTGTAAAACGCAGCGGTCTCTCTAAATTTTTCGCATCAGTGGGACACATTGGGCTTGGTAAAGAGCGCATGCGCTTCGTGCAGAACCTTGCGACAATGCTCAATGCTGGCTTGCCGCTCATCGATTCGCTCAAGACATTGCAGCTCGAGACGCGTGCAAAACCAATGCGCAAAGTGTTGCAGCACATTCTCGATTCCGTCGAAAACGGAAGCGCTCTCTGGCGCGCGATGGACGAACAGGATCTGTTCTCGCTCCATGCGATCGCGCTTGTTCGCATCGGTGAAGAAGCTGGTAACCTCGCGCAAAATGTTGAGTATCTTGCTATCCAGGAAGAGAAAGATCACGAACTTCGTTCCAAGGTAAAAATGGCGATGATCTATCCAACAATCGTGATGACGATCATGTTCATTATCGTGATCGGCCTTGGCATGTTCGTGCTGCCAAACCTGATCGGTGTTTTATACTCGTTGAATGTCGAATTGCCGCTTGTTACGCGCATTGTGATCGCGTTCTCGAATATGTTTACCACCTATGGTGCCGTTGCAGTTCCTGCGAGCATGTTTGGATTTTTCGCGCTCATTATCATTGCAAAGTACACGCCGCTTAAGCGCGTATTCCAGTGGATGATGTTCAAGGTTCCGGGTATTGGAAGCCTTGCCCGCGAAGCGACCATTGCACGCTTTGGCGTTATCCTCGGAGGTCTCCTCAAGGCGGGAGTGCCAGTAATAGAAGCGATGCAGTCACTCGTCGAAGTCACCCCGATTGTTTCGTATCGAAAGTTGTATTCACGCATGCTTGATCATATCGCCATTGGAGATTCGTTCAGCAAGAGTTTTGCTGCTATCAAGGGAAGCCAAAAGTTGCTGCCACCATCTGTGCAGCAGCTCGTTATCACCGGTGAAAAGTCCGGCGCGCTCAGTGAAATTATGCTCAAAGTTGCAGATATCTACGATAAAAAAGCGACAGAAACTGCACAAAAACTGCCGGTGATTTTGGAGCCAATTCTCCTGCTCTTTATCGGAGGACTCGTTGGTACGATTGCGTTTGCGATTATCGTGCCGATTTACTCGATTGTGGGAAATGTCGGACGCTAATTGTTAACTAGTTAACTCGTTAATTAGTTAATTCGTGCTTCGAAGAATGAATGAACGAACCACAAAATTTCGCAGTCTTCTGTTTGAGATGAGATTACATTTTCGAAGTGTCATATGGTCAAGCCTGATTTGCATTCTATGATCAGCAGAGTGGAGTGATCGGGATACAATGGCGAGCATCCTCCTTCCCTTTTAGTTTATGAAGCGTCCTTCGTCTCCGCTCAGGATGACATCTGGATTTGCATTACTGGAAGTCATTCTCGTTGTCGGCATCATCGGTGCTGTTACAGGAATGGCTGTTCCTCTCTATCGTGATTATCAAATTCGAAATGACTTAAACGTCGCGACGGAACAAGTCACACAAGGCCTCGCGCGTGCACGTTTGCTCGCACAATCGGGTCAGGATGATGATGGCTGGGGATTCTATGTGCCAGCCGGCGTGCTCTACAAAGGTGGAAGCTACGAGACTCGCGATACAAATTTCGATGAGACATACCCAATGCCATCAACAATTACCTTCACGGGATTGTATGAAGTTGCGTATTCCAAACTAAGGGGCCAGCCAAGTGCAACAGGAGGGATTACGCTTACAGCCCTAAACAGAGAACAGCGAACTGTAGAAATTAGAGTGGAAAAAGAAGCGGTAGCTGTGGTGGAGAGCGATTCACTGACGATTTGTCACCTACCTCCAGGAAATCCTGAAAACAGGCATAGCATTGTTATTTCTGAATCTGCATGGCCAGAACACCGCGATAATCATGGTGACACTCTTGGTGCATGTCCTGGTGCAAGCAGTGCAGCCGCAAGCAGCGTGGCAAGCTCTACTGCAAGCTCGACGGTTTCGAGTATGGCCGCAAGTTCTGCAGTAAGCAGTGGTGGAGGCGGGGGCGGAGGTAGTGCTAGCTCTGCCACATGTGAAGATCGCTTCAGTGTTGCAGCCGATGGAACCATCACTACTACAGGTAACTTGAGTGTTCGTTTTGATTCGTTAGGGGCACAATTCGGTTATGGCAATGGTGGACCGGTTGTTCCCGTGACAGTCGCTTACCGCAAAAAGAACAGCGGCAGCTGGACAAACCTCTTCAGTGGTAATCAGATCAACGGAACAGGAGGTGCTACACAGACAGTTACGAACTTTAAAAACAACGACAAGGTGATTGTGAAGATGCGCGGTTACTATCGCCAAAATGGTTGGCTGTCGTATGATCGAACTATTTACAGTAATGATAATTCGAAGAGCATCATGGTATTGCGGAATGGTGATAATGCTCCGACTATTTCCGGTTCAAACGGGCAGCAGAGTATCTCCACATTGCTTCAGCCCATCACGGTGAACGGCAAGATCAGCATTGGTACATATGATGCGGTAATGATCGGCGACTTCAACCGTCAGGATTGCAGCTCATGCTCGAATAACTTCTGCTCCAACTGCACGGGAGTGGATTACCAGGATGGTGTAGTGTTGGTGAAATTCCTTACGCCTTCTTGTTAACAAATTCTCTCCGGACCCTCAATACTCCCAGCGCCCTCCTTACCTCTCAGGTAATGGGGGTATTGGGTGTAAGGGGAGTATGGAGAGTGTGATACGATTACAACCGTCGCATGATTCGTTTGAAACTCTCACGACGGCATTCAGGCTTTCTCCTTTTGGAAGTGCTCGTCGGCATCACTGTGTTTGCGTTGTTTTCATCAGCGATTGGCTTCACGTTGTTGTACGGCCAAGAAAGTACGATCAATTCTGGAGATAGAGTAAGAGCAACGTATCTCACAGAAAAAGCGTTGGAGGCTACGCGTGCAATTCGTGATGCATCATTTTCATCGGTCACTACAGGCGCGCATGGTGTGTATATCAATCCTACGACGAAGAAGTGGTCCTTCACGGGATCATCCATCACGAACTCAGGAGGATTTGTCACACGTGTAACGATCTCTCAAATTACTTCTGATTGGATGCGTGCAACGGGCCTCACCACGTGGAAGCGCGGATACAATCGCTCCGGAAGCGTGCTCATCGTCTCGGAACTTTCGGATTGGCGCACTGCTAGGAGCATAGGCAACTGGTCGAGTATTTCGGTGGAAGGTACATATACCGATGGCGGCACACCACTCTTCAATAACCTCGCGACGTGGTCTGGGTCGTATGCATTCCTCACGTATCCTGCGAGCCCAGGACTTCAAGTCATTGATATCCGCACACTCACAGCTCCAGCTCGTGTGAATGCGTCATTTTCACTCGGAACAAGTGCGTATGCGGTCGCACTTCGCGGTTCGGTTTTGTATGTTGCGACAGGCGATAGCACACAAGAAATCCGTGCGTACAACATCGCCTCTCCTACAACATTCGCAGCAGCACAACTGATTGGAAGTTATAACGTTCCTGGCTCTGCTCGTGTGCGTTCGTTACTTGTCTCGGGCAATACGCTGTATGCAGGAACCACGGCCAGTGCCGTAGGAGGAGAGTCAGAATTCTATTCGTTCAGAGTGACGTCTGCCGGTGGCATCACATTGCTTGATACCATAAATGATGATTCTACTACTGTTCAATCGATCGCGCTTTCGGGAACTGCTGCATACCTCGCGAGCTCGATGGATACATCGGAAATTCGTGTCGTGAATGTCGCGAGCGGATCGAATATCACGTTGGTTGGAGGCTACAATCTTTCAGATCGTACAGTTGATACAATGTCGATTGCGATCAGCGGAACGTCGGCGCTTGTAGGTTCCCAAAAATTATCGTCATTGGAAGAAGTGGTATTGCTCGATCTGGAGACGGGCGGCGTTCCCAGTCCCCCGCCAGGTCCGTGGTATCACGAAGGAAGCGGAAGCGTCGTCGGGCTCGCGATGGATCCTTCCCGTTGTTATGGTTTCGTGAGCGCTCTCTCCAACAGAAAAGCATTCCAAGTATTCAACGTGCGCAACAAATCCACGCTCGCAG
This sequence comes from uncultured Candidatus Peribacteria bacterium, assembly GCA_964391185.1. Lineage (GTDB taxonomy): Bacteria > Patescibacteriota > Gracilibacteria > Peribacterales > Peribacteraceae > JAKQEM01. The sequence goes on from CAYMIX010000001.1 coordinate 92,788, forward strand.
AACTCACGACCTATACTTCTACCACTGGCGTGGGCCGGGGCCTCGTGTATGACCTCATCAGAGACCGCGTGTATCTCATCACCGATAGATCGTTACTTGTTATGAAACCTGCTACTGCCACCGGCGTATGCCCATGATCATCGCACGCGTACACAACGGCTATATCTTTCTGCTCACTGTTCTAGTGGTTGGAGCAATTGCGTCTGCAACAGCAGTTTCCTTGTTACTCTTAGGCTGGGCAGCAGAACAAAACGGAATACTCATCGTCCAATCGGGACAAGCGTACGAATATGCGCACACATGTGCAGAGCGTGCACTACGGTCTCTTCGGTCTGATGTTGGGTATATCGGCAGTGGTTCGATTACCTTTAGCAGAGGAACGTGTGCGATCCATGCAATCGGTGGAGAAGGCAACGAAAACAGAAATATTTGTGTCGAAGGATTTAGCGGAAGTAGTACACACCGTATGCAGCTTGATGTTGCGCAGCTTTTGCCATCCGTGATTATTCGACAATGGGAAGAAGTTGATTCTTTCACCGATTGCCCATGAAGCACGTATTGCGTGGCCAACGGGGAACAACGCTGATCGAATTATTGATCTACCTCGCAGTATTATCGTTGATTGCTGCTGTTGCATTGCCGATGTTGTTCTCTGCGACGGAAAATAGACTTTTGCAGCAAACAATTTCTATTGTGGAACAAAATGGAACGCAGATTTTGCAAAACGCATCGCTGCGTATTCGTCATGCTGAACGCATTCTGGATCCTGCAATGGGACAAACAGGATCGGTGCTGACACTCCAAACGGGGTCGGGTACGACCAATCCAACGATTATTGGTATGAATGCGAGTGGCACTATTGTTATCATCGAACATGCGATTAGTGAGCTCATCAGCAGTCCGCAGGTGGCTATTCAAGATTTTCTCGTGCGCAATACGTCGACATCTGCCACGCGCCAAAGTGTGACGATTTCATTCCGCGTTTCGCGCACCATTCGTTTACAAATGCCGCACAGTTATGCACAACGATTCGAAGAAACCTTCACTTTACTCCCCAACGATCTCCCCGTCGGAGCAGCATGTGGATGTGCTTCTCCAAGTTGCGAAGGGAACGATGTCTATGGCTGGGATGTCTGTGAAAGTGGTAGTTGTTTCCATGCAACAGAAGAGATTCGATGTTAGTGACTTGTAGAGTCATGTTTTATTGACGCGTCAAGACAAAAAAAACCTAACTTCTGAGGAATTGTTATAATACCGTCCGCTTCGAGAACGGAATTTTCCGTTCATCACTTCCATCATTTCCTCCCTATCTGTTTATGCGCACTTCTCCACAGATGAGGAAGGGGTTCACACTCATCGAACTTCTTCTCGTCATCGGTATCATCGCCATCTTGGCATCTATCGTTATCGTTGCTATCAACCCAACGAAACAACTCGGTGATGCACGCGATGCACAGCGAAGGTCCGACGTTAACACAATCCTTAATGCTGTTTATCAGTACGCAATCGATAACAACGGTAACTTGCCAACAGGTATCGACACGACGAACCGCAAGATCTGCCAGTCCGGTATCACTGCAGGTGAAATCACAGCTGCAAGCTGCTTGAGCCTCGACGCTCTTACAGGTTCCTACCTTGTTCGCATCCCAGTTGATCCACAAGTTACTGCTACAGGTACAGGTACACGCTACACAATCGTTCAGGATGTGAACGGCCGCGTTACTGTTGCTGCTTACGGTGCTGAACAGACAACGTCGATCACGGTTACTCGGTAATCGTTTTCTTACGACTTCAAATGCCCTCGTAACCCGGGGGCATTTTTGTATTAAGGGGAAAGTATTATGGGATACGGAATGTGATTGCTTAATACGTAATACTTTGCCCATATCCCCTGTTGTACCTTAAGAGCTATTGATAAAATCATCACCATGAACCGACGAGGTTTCACATTAATAGAATTATTGTTAGTGATGGGGCTGATGGCGGCTCTTGCCAGCATCGTTATTACTGCGATCAATCCAACACGCCAGCTTGCCGGTGGCAAAGATGCTAAGCGGACAGCTGATGTGAATACCATTATTAACGCTGTATATCAGTACAGTATTGATCATGCAGGAAATTATCCGCCCACACTTCTCCTGGGTCCCGCGCGTGGTATTTGTAAAACAGGCGTTGCCACTTGCAATAATGGTATCGATTTGGACGTGCTTAGTGGTGCGTATTTGGTTTCTATTCCAGTCGACCCTGCAGCAAGCGAAACCGGTACGGGAACTGAGTATTTTATCGAACGGTTGGTGAACGGTCGTTTGCATGTTGAGGCTCCTTTGGCGGAGGGGGATAATCCTATCTCTGTGACCCGATAAAAGGCAGAGAATTGCCTATTCGCGATACAATACATCGATTGTATCCATGGTAAAAACGGCTCTTTTTTGGTATAATAGAGAGAAATAGTAATTTCTCATGAAAAAACAAACATCCACTCTGGCGGCTCCAGCTCTAGGTGCCTCGCTCCTCTGGCGAGTGGTGTCTCAGGCGATTGTACTTGTGACGTTCATCGTTGTTGTCCTCACAACACTTTCGTTCGTTGTTTCGCGCATAATGCTCGAACGTTCAGTGCGAGCACATTTGCTTGCAGTTGCGTCTATTGCGGAAGACACACTCGAACGTTCTCTTCATACAAATCGCGAGCGTGCATCATTGGTTTCATCACATGCTGATGTTCGTGCGTTGCTCGCCGGGAATAACAATCGAGCAGCATTTGGTCGCTTGCTTGTCCTCCTTCAGCGTGATGAGCCGTCCCTCCGTAGTATCGAACTATTCAATGCGGAGGGGCAACACATTGCGCTGGCAGGTGAAAGTATTGGTCTTCCTATGGAGGCTCGCCGCGTGCCATTTCATCGTCAGGTTATTGGTGCAACAGGCTGGACGTTCTACGACGTGTTCACACCTGTTTGGCAAGCTGATGGCGCACTAGATGGATACGTTGCCCTGCGCTATGACACATCCTCCTTGATCAGCCCGTTGATTAACGCTGCTCCATCATTGGGAGAATCTGCCCAGGCATTGCTTGTCGTAGAGAGTAATAACGAAATACATCTCCTGCATCCTGCAATGGAACAGGACGATTCGTACATTGTTTCATTGGGAAGTACAGAAGCTGCTCAGGGCATCGCATTCGTAGCGGCTCTTGATGGCCGTGAAGGAGTAACACGGGACAATGATGAACGTGGTCGCGATGCGTTCATTGCGTATCGTTACATGCCAACACTCGGTTGGGGCCTTGTGTTTGAAGTCGAACGCGCGGAAGCATTGGCCGATGTTCGTAGGTTAGCGCTCGCGCATGGAGGTATGGGGTTCATGCTGCTCTTGCTCGCAGGCGTGCTCGCATTCCTTCTTGCTCGCCAAGTTACAGAGCCGTTGCGTACCCTTACTGCAAACATGCGCGCGATGAAGCCGGGCCATTGGCATGCAGTACGTAGCGTTCATTCCGGTGATGAAGTAGAAATGCTTGATATTGTGCTTGTTGATATGGCACGCAGATTGCGTGAAGTGTACGAACATCAGGAAGAAGAAATTGAATCGCGTACGGCAGAACTCAAGAGACAGTATGCTCTTGATGGCGTCATCTTGGAACAAATTGGATACGGTGTAATCACGGTTGATACCAAAGGTGTCATTACTGCAGGCAATCCTGCTGCAACGGCATTGCTGAACGTTGAGCGCGATATGCTCATTGGCGAAAATGTCATACATGCATTCCAACTCTGTGGGCATCGTGGAGATTTGTTACTCGGCACTCATCCAGTAATCGAATGCTTGCAGACGCGTAAGGCTGTGCATTTTCCCGTGCATACTCACGTGAGCGTTCGTCGCAATGATGACACAATGATTCCGATTTCGTTCGCCGTGAGTCCGCTTATTTCAGAACGTACAGAGTTCGGAGCAATTATCGTCTTCCAGGACGTTTCCGAAGAACGCAGATTGGACTATCTCAAATCAGAATTTATTACACTCGCATCACACCAATTACGCACGCCACTCTCAGCGTTGCGCTGGTACATAGAATTGCTTGGCGAAGAACGTTCAGGACTCACCAAGGAACAACAGAGCTACCTCAAAGAAATGGAAATGTCTTCTGCGCGCATGGTCGCATTGCTCGCGTCACTTCTCCATGCAGCTCACTTGGAAGGAGATCAATTGGAACTCGAAATCAGTAAAGCAAATATCGGTGAACTGCTGAAAGAGCTCGAAGAGGATTCAAAAATCACGATGCACGAAGCAGGTGTCAAATGTGTGCAGGATATTCCTTCCAAGGCAATATCTATCGATACAGACCCAACACTCATTCGCATCGCACTCCAAAATATCATCAACAATGCCGTGAAATATTCCGCGCCACATGGAGGAAAAACAATTTCTATTTCCCTCAAAGAAAGTAAGTCGCATATTCAAATCGACGTGCAAGATGAAGGCATGGGCATACCAAAAACAGAGCAGTCTCGTGTATTCCAGAAGTTCTTCCGCGCAAAAAATGTTCGCAAAAAAGACACTGATGGAAATGGCCTCGGTCTCTACATCACACGTACCATTGTGGAGCGTTTAGGAGGAACAATTTCCTTCACATCGATCGAAAACAAAGGAACAACGTTTACGTTAACGTTCCCACTCAAACTGGAACGGGAAAAATAAACCCATTGTTATGTTGATATAACAAATGTGCACCTACTCTTACATGTTTTAAAAATATTTCATGATATGTCTTGCGAAATATTTCAGAATATTGATTGATGGTATGATGTCTTTTGAATTGTTTGGAGAACAGGTGATATGATCCGTCCCTTTTTTCATACATTGTGAACCAAATTTCACACGAGGTCCACAGGCTGTTCTCTGACGCCTACGAACAGTACGCCGATGCGATCCGTTGGCACTGTTGGTTCCGCACGTTCAGCCATGAAGATGCAGAAGAACTCACGCAAGAAACATTTATGAAGACGTGGGAATATCTCGCAAGCGGTCGTTCGGTGTTGAATATGAAAGCGTTTTTGTATCAGGTGGCAAATAGTCGCGTCGTTGATGCGATTCGTCGCAGAGGAACTATTTACAAAGATATATCACTCGAACAATTGCAGGAACAGGGCTTCGATTTGCCACATTCCGAAGTGGAAGACATGCAGCGCAAGCTCGAAGCATGGAAAATTTTATTGAAGATGGAGAAACGTGAGGATCACGAACTCTTGGTGATGCGCTATCTTGAGGGCCTTTCGCCATCGGACATTGCGACGATCAAAGGGACGAATGCGAACGTGATCTCGGTGCGCATCCATCGGGCGCTTAGGCACGTAGAATTTACAGAGAAGAGTAGACGACGCCATCAACGTCCGGTGAATGTCAAAAGAGCATAACACCGCTTTGCTCTGAGGAAAACGACAATGTATAGTGTGTAGTATAATTTAATATACATCGAAAAAGTGTTACTTCAAATCACATTACATGCTATGACTAGCAGATAAAATTAACGTTATTCTTGCTTGTCAGAGCCAAAAAATAGCTAGAGCTTGCAGAGAAGATATGTGGAATATATCTCCATGACATATGATAGAATTCATGCAAGAAACGGTACGTAAGAAAACAACTGAATAATGCGTCTAGGTGGAGTCTTATTTCCTCCCCCTAGTTTTCTCTATGGTCCGCAGAAAAAGCAGCCACGGAAGAACAAACACAGTCAGGGCGCACAGTCGCTCGCTGTCGTCGTTGCGTCTTACTCTCAGCATGCTGGGAGTCATGATCGCTACGGTGGTAGCAGGCACGAGTGCCTCCGGCATGAATGTGACGCAGAGCCTCTCAACAGTGGCTTCTGCTGTTACAAATGCCATTGTAAATCTTACGACAGGCTCGTCCAACGGGACGGCAGTCGTACAGGCCATCGTCGGTAGCGGCGATGTTGATCAAGACGCTTCTGCCGATGATGAGGCAGATGTCGATGTAGACGCTGGCCAAAACGCTGGCTCCGTTAACCTCATTGCCGCCCCACAGCAGGGTGTTGGTGATGCCGTTGATCAGGATGCTATCGTCGATGCCGACGCCGAAACCGACGCGTCCATGGACCTCGATGCAGGTGCATCGAACCTTACAGCTCTCATGCAGTCCGCCTTTGGCGCTGATGATAGCGATCAGGACGCAGAGTCCGATTCCGACGCTGACACCGATGTCGACGCAGACCAGGGTGCAGCGAGCGTGAATGCAGTTGGCGTATCTCAGGGTGCAGTTGCTGTATCCGGAGACGCTGACCAGGACGCTGATGTTGATGTCGATGCAGACGTCGATGCCGATCAGGGCATCAGCGCTGGATCTTTCAACGGTTTGGCTATCGTCCAGACTCTCCTCGGTTCCGATGACGCTGATCAGGATGCTGGTGCAGACCAGGATGCTGACACCGATGTCGATGCAGACCAGGGTGCTCTCGCAGTGAATGCTGTTGAGGACATTCAGTTCTGTTTCGTCTTCTTCGGTGATTGCGACCAGGACTCCATCGTCGATGCTGATGCAGACGCTGACGCAGGTCAGTTTGTCGCAGCTGGCTCCGCTAACGAAGGATCTGTTGTTCAGACAGCTCTCGCTGGCGAAGACATTGATCAGGACGGTTGGCTCGATCAGGACGCTGACACTGACGTTGATGCAGATCAGGGTGTAGGCGCAGGCAACTCGCTTGCTCTCGCTCAGATCGCTCTCGCTGGTGATGACGTCGATCAAGACGCAGACCTCGACGCTGATTCCGATGCAGAAGGATTGCAGATCATCCTCGGAGGTTCCGAGAATGAAGGAACAATCTTCCAGCTCGGCCTCTTCGGCGACGATGTTGACCAGGATGCTTCTCTCGAGCAGGATGCAGACTTTGATGTCGACGCAGATCAGTCTGTGGAGGCCTCCAACGAAGGAGAATTCCTTCAGTTTGCTCTCGGTGAAGATTCCGACCAGGATCTCTACTCTGATTCCGACGCTGATGCGGACGGTCTTCAGATGATCTATGGTGGTTCTTCAAACGCTGGACTCATTCTCCAGACAGCATTTGCTGACGACGATGTCGATCAGGACGCTGACCTCGAGATGGATGCAGACACTGACATGGATGCTGACCAGCACGTTGCTGCTTCTAACCTCGCAGCAGTTGGCCAGATCGTACTCGGTGAAGATGTAGACCAGGATCTCGGTTTCGATCAGGACGCTGACAGCGATGCTGTCCAGGTTCTTATCGGCGGTTCCTCCAACGATGCTGGCATCATCCAGCTCGCAGGTGGTTTCGATGAAGATGTTGATCAGGATGTTGTAGCTGATCTCGACGCTGATACAGATATGGATGCTGATACAGATGCATCTTCTGTTAACGCTCTCGAAGCAGCTCAGATCGCTCTTGGCGGTGGCGACATCGACCAGGACTCTTACACAGATCAGGACGCTGACACTGACGTTGAACAGGTTGTCGTCGGTGGCTCTTCCAATGGTCTTCTCGTTCTCCAGCTCGCTGGAAGCGACGATGTTGATCAGGACGTAGATGCTGATCTTGATGCAGACACAGAACTCGATGCTGATATCGATGCAGGTTCCGTTAACGGTTCCAGCCTCCTTCAGCTCGGCCTCGGCGGTGGCGACATCGACCAGGATTCTGATGTTGATCAGGATGCAGACACAGACGTTGATCAGGTTGTCGTTGGCGGTTCCGAAAATGGTCTTTTCGTTCTCCAGGTTTCTGGTGGCGACGAAACAGATCAGGGTGTTATCGCTGACCTCGATGCAGACACAGACGTTGATTCCGATATCGACGCTGGTTCTGTAAACGTTTCCGGTGTAGCCCAGATCGCCGCTGGCGACGATGGTGACTTCGACCAGGATGCTTCCTCTGATCAGGATGCTGATACAGATGTTGATTCCGAACAGGAAGGATTCTCCGGCAACGAGGCTCTCGTTGTTCAGGCTGGTGGTGCCGTTAACGGCAACGCAGGCCAGGACGTAGAGTTGGACCTCGACGCTGATGCTGACCTCGACCAGGACATCGATGCAGGTTCCGTTAATGGATCCAACATCATCCAGGGTCAGGGTGGCGATGATGGCGACTTCGACCAGGATGCTTCGTCCGACCAGGATGCAGACACAGATGTGGATGCAGACCAGTCCGGTGCAGCAGTAAACAACGCTGAAGTTTCCCAGGAAACAGACGCTTACCACGGCACAGCTTCACAGTGGGTTGGCATCGAAGCCGACGCTGACGCTGACCTCGACCAGGACATCGATGCAGGTTCCGTTAATGGATCCAACATCATCCAGGGTCAGGGTGGCGATGATGGCGACTTCGACCAGGATGCTTCGTCCGACCAGGATGCAGACACAGATGTGGATGCAGACCAGAACGGACTTGCATTCAACAATGTAGAAGTTGAACAGGAAAGCGACATCAACCACGGTGCAGGTGCACAGGGTGCTTCTATTGATGTTGACGCTGACCTCGATATGGACCAGGACATCGATGCAGGTTCCGTTAATGGATCCAACATCATCCAGGGTCAGGGTGGCGATGATGGCGACTTCGACCAGGATGCTTCGTCCGACCAGGATGCTGAAACCGAGGTTGATGCAGAGCAGAATGGTGTAGCAGGCAACAACGTTCAGGTAGGACAGGCAGCAGTCGTTAACCACGGCGCTGCTGCTCAGTACGTTGAAGTTGAAGCTGACGCTGACCTCGATATGGACCAGGACATCGATGCAGGTTCCGTTAATGGATCCAACATCATCCAGGGTCAGGGTGGCGATGATGGCGACTTCGACCAGGATGCTTCCAGCGATCAGAATGCAGACACAGATGTGGACGCTGAACAAAATGGTGCAGCTATCAACAATGTTGGTGGCTACCAGCTCTGCGACGTGAACCACGGTGCTTGCGCTCAGTACATCGAAACAGACGCTAACGCTGATGCTGACCTCGACCAGGACATCGATGCTGGTTCCTCCAACGGATCCAACATCATCCAGGGCCAGGATGGTGGCGATGGCGATTATGATCAGGATGCAACGTCCACACAGGACGCTGACACTGATGTCGATGCTGAACAGAATGGTGCTGCAGTAAACGATGTTACTGTGTACCAGGTCTGCGCAGTCGATCACGGTGCTTGCGCTCAGTACACTGATGCTTCTGCTGATGCAGACACAGATGCTGACCAGGACATCAATGCTGGTTCCGAGAACAACAGCCTCATCCTTCAGGGCCAGGATGGCTCCGCTGGTGATGCCGATCAGGATGCAACGTCCACACAGGACGCTGACACAGATGTTGATGCTGAACAGAACGCTGTTTCCGGCAACGACGTTGTGATCTACCAGGTTGGTGAAGTTGACGACGGCGTTGGCGCACAGAGCGCTGAAGTCGACGCTAACTCTGAAACAGATGCTGAACAGAACATCAATGCAGGTTCCTCGAACACGACTGTTATTGGTCAGGGTTCCGGTACCTCCGCAGATGCTGATCAGGATGCTGCTGCAGAATCCGATGCTGATACAAATGTGAATGTCGAACAGAACTCCGGCTCCACGAACACTATTGGTGTTGGTCAGAGCATGGGCATGTTCTCCTTCCCATTCCCATTCTAATTCAGTAACGAGCTGTGAGGCACAATGTAGGGGCGTTGCTTGCAACGCCCCTACTTAAAAGATTGTCCCAATGGCTTGCATCCATCCAGAGGTGCCTTACAATGACCTACTTTCCTTTTTATCTATGAAACTATTTTATCGTTTCGCAACTGCCGGTGCTCTCTTTGTTATTACTTCAACGGCACTCGCCCAGCAGCTCTCCTCTACTGTTGTTCTCCTGAAGAATTTCAAGCTGCACGATTTCGATACAGAAATCCTCGCATCGCTCGGGTACGACGTGGGAAGTATTTTGTACTGGCGCGAGATGGCAGCTATATCCGATGATCAATCTAAGGTCACAGCAGGGTACGAGAAAGTAGGCTGTCATCCGTTTTACTATATGAAAGATGGCGTTGTTGCCGAGTCTGGCTTCAACTGCCGCAGCTTCTTCTGTGTGGGGTATTCCAAGGGGCCAAAGCAGTGCAAAGATATCAACGGCAAGCCATACGGTGGCGTTGTGGAAATCAGTGAACGCATAACCGGTGTGCAGACTCCCCCAAAGAAATTCTATTTCAGTGAATTCCCAGACGACATGCGCACGCAGAAAATGGATGAGCGCATTGCACGCCTGGAGGCGATCAAGTGTAAGCCATACTATTTAGTTGAATACACTGACACGGCCGTGGCAGAAGGGTACGAATGCGAGCAGGTGGGTCAGTATCCCTATTACTCAGCCAAAAACGACTGTTTGCACGATTGGCGCACCAAGAGCACGGGCTATGTATGTAATGTCGATATCCGCCCAGATGAATACGATGTTCGCCTCGAAGCATTGCGCATTATGGGTAACCTCGGCGGCAGCTCTTCCAAGTCCTCTCGGTCATCACGATCAAAGTCTGCCGTTTCATCGATGGCGTCATCTGTTGCATCTTCAACAGGCTCATCAATGAGCAGTGTGATTACCGTCAGCCCATTCAAAGATTTGCCTCTCACGCACGCAGCGTTGAACGCGGTGGTCGCATTGCAGGCGCGTGGCGTGATCAGCGGTTATCCCGATGGAACATTCCGTCCAGCTCGCACCGTGAATCGCGCTGAGTGGCTCAAGATGCTCATTACAGGATTCCAGAACGAAGCCGCACAGAATGAAGGTTCCTGCTTCCCCGACGTCTCACGTCAGTGGTTTGCACCGTACGTGTGTGCTGCGAAACGCTTGGCGTGGATCGTCGGCTACAGGGATGGCAGGTTTCGCCCAGACGTTACAGTAAACCGCGCTGAGGCTATCAAGATGCTTATTGAATCTAACGGCGTTCGCCCAATGGGCATCGATGTGCCAGATGCACTCCCACGCGATGTCAAACTTGATGCATGGTTTGCACCATACGTCAGCGTTGCGATTGCTCGCGGTATCCTCAAGCCGAACGAATTATTCTCTCCTGGCGAAGCTCTCACGCGTGCAGATGCAGCGTTGTGGATTCAGGCGGGCCTCGGCACTCGCGAGTGATCGAGGCGGGTGTGGAGTACGCGGAGTAATTGTGAGCAACAAAAAGAGCCTTTCAGCTCTCTTTTGTCCTGCCCCTCTATACGCCGGGTTCTGTACGCATCCTTCGATTGCTCTCAGGATGGCGACGATCATCTCTCTGGGGTGGCGGTTGCCCGCGCACCTAAGTCCAATAAAGGACATGCGGAGGGGTCGTCGGACTGATGGAACCGTCAGTGGTTCCGATGACCCAATTCCTCCTTGCTTCACCATGAGTTTACCAATCAAGCGCTCACGTGTAGTGCTCGATCCACGGTACTCCGTGGCGTTTCACACCCGCAACACTTGCGTGTGCGGGTTACGTCTCTGTGGCACTAGTCCTACGCCGTTTTTACCGGATATATAACGGCGCGACGGATGTTATCCGCATGGCGTTCCGATGAAGCCCGGACGTTCCTCTCACGGCGTAGTTGCGGCATAAGCCGAACGGAGCCGGAGCGATCGTCCAAGGAGCAGGATTCTCATGATACCATAAGTAAAGCTTGCTTAACAATATTTCGCTTGGGTTTTTGCCAAAGAAAATGTAAAGTCCCCCTACTCCAGTAAGCCGCTTTAGCTCAGCTGCAAGCAATCGCTTGCGATTGAGTAATAGAAGAGCGTTGCTCGGTTAAAAACCTGGATTTGGAACCATCGCAGAAATAAGTGCCGCTTTAGCTCAGCTGGTAGAGCAACTCACTTGTAATGAGTAGGTCGCCGGTTCGAATCCGGCAAGCGGCTCCATCCTTCGCGCAGCGAAGGATGCCCACCGTAGTCTCCTGAAATTCGGCAATTTCACTTTTCTGGTGCCGCTGCGACTACGGATGGCTGGCCGATAAGGGGCGAAGGTGGGCCGATTGACGACTGAGGTCGATAAGATACGAAGGAGGGCGAAAACATAGTAGAATGCATTTAACATGAAACGCTCTGAGGCTATTTTCGGCGCCATCCGTGTCCCATTGGATGCATTGGCGGTGTTTGCATCTCTCTTGATCGCGTATCGATTGCGTGAGGCAAATATCGACCTTGTGCCGGGCTACCGTTTGCTTGAAGCAGCTTCCACCCTTCCTGCATTCGCGTGGTATCTCCAGCAGTTCGTATTGCCGGGTATCGTGGGGTTCGTTGGCATCGCCGCTGTCCTCAGGCTGTATGCATGGCAGACCACCGAGAGTGCGTGGACGGAAATTGGACGCATCATCATCGCGACTATTCTCTGGCTTGTCGGAGTTATGGCATGGTATTTCCTCATTCAGAAACAACTCTTCTTCTCTCGCGCATTGCTCGTTCACGCGGTGTTCTTCATCGTCGTACTCGTCACACTGTGCCGCGCGATCGTCACGGTTATTCAGCGTTCGATGTTGGAATCTGGCGTGGGAGTTCGTTCGGTCATATCCGTTGGCAAACAAAAACTCTCCCCTGCCGCACGGGAAACACTCGCGCGCGATGTGCGCTATGCCTACATCGGTCACGTCGCAAACCTCGAAGGCCTCATGAAACTTTCTGCACGAGGCGACATGGACTTGGTTCTGCAGACAGATCCAAATCCAGATAGCGAAGACACACTCATGCTGATCGACCACTGTCGCAGTCACCACATTGGTTACGCTTTCTTGCCACCAGTATTTGCCGACGTTCCGCACCTGCTCGCAGTTGAACGTCTGGGATTACTCCCGATGATCCGCTTCCGTCCGACGCCACTCGACGGGTGGGGACGCATCTTCAAACGTCTGTTTGATATTATTGCGGCGATTATTGGCATCATCATTCTTGGTATTCCGATGATCATCGTTGCATTCGTCGTTCTTATTGATGCCGGGTTCCCGATCTTTTACGTGTCACGTCGTATCGGTGAAAACGGAAAGACACGCGTTCCCGTCCTGAAGTTCCGTTCGATGATCAAAGACGCAGACGTGAAAAAACTGGAACTCGCCGCACTCAATCATCGCAAAGATGGCCCGTTGTTTAAAATCAAAAATGATCCGCGCATCACGCGTTCGGGTCACTTCCTCCGCCGATGGTCTATCGATGAATGGCCACAGATTTTCAATGTCCTCGCAGGTCAGCTTTCACTCGTCGGTCCACGTCCGCATCTTCCGGATGAAGTGAAGCTGTATACGAACTATCAGCGTCGCGTATTCGCCGTAAAACCAGGTGCCACCGGGCTCGCGCAGATCTCCGGACGCTCAGATTTATCGTTCGATGAAGAAGTCGCCCTCGACCTGAAGTACATTGAAGAATGGTCGATGATGCGAGATCTGTGGATTATCTGGAGAACGTTTGTGGTGGTGTTTGGCAGAAAGGGGGCGGACTAATAATCGAGCATGCACGTTCTTCGTTACTTCGTTCGTTGCTTTGCTGTTAGCTAAGAACGAGTAAACGAAGAACGAATTAACGTACACGAGAAGGTCTTGAGCTAAGCACTTACTTGGGCTTAAGATAAGCAACCATGAAGTCCTTTCAGAACACCATCTTCGTCGTCCTTGGCGTCCTCCTTCTCGTTGTTGCGATTCAGTCAGTTGTGCCCAGGTCGTACACGCCGGAAGAAGTGGAGCCATATACCGAGCAAGCCTGCGAAGGAACGCCGATCAAAGTGAGCTATGCTTTCACAGGGGGCTACCTTGAGCCATGGGCATGTCAGCAGCAGTGCGACGATCAAATCCAGCACTACGTTCTCTATAGCAACGGTAAAGCCACCCAGTGCGAAACACTGCCTGGTTGTAATGACTTTGGAGAAGACAATGGGCAGACGTGTACTCCACCGGTCGAAAGTCCTAAATCCTAATTCTCTAATCTTCTAAATAAATTCTACATTTGGAAAATTATTTATTAGTGCTTATTTAGAGAATTAGAAGATTAGTGCTTAGTATTTACAGCGGCAACTGTAGCTGTCCATCATCCTTCTTTGGTTTAGCAGCAGCTGGCTTCTTTGGCTTTGGCGTTCGCGCTGTTGCTTCTGCTGATGGTGGCGCTTCGACAATCGGTTCAGCGTCAGTCGCACATTGGCTCATGTACCGTTGAATGCGTGCACCGTAATCTTTTTCAAATAGGCGCTTATCGAATACCAAGATCTCCGCCGTATCGTTTTTATGGCGGCAGAACGTGCGCATCAACCGGAATAATCGGAATTCCAAACGTGGTAATGCGTATTCGGCAAAGGAACTCTTGTAGCGATTTTTGCGCTGGCTCATCACGGGATTATTTGGATGATCAAATGGAACGGTATCAATAATTAGTCTGTCTGCCGCGCCTTCAGGGAAATCCAAACCTTCATACATGAACGGCGTTACCATCAAGATTGCTGGGCTTTTGGCAGCGATAAAATCAGACTCCATGCGGTTTTGTCCGCCACTTAATCCTTGGCAGATCAGTGTGACTCCGCGCGATTCTAAGTCTTCCGTGTGCACAATGAATGATTGTTCTATCATGCGCTTACTACCCGCCAGCAGAATAGTTTTTCCTGGCAGAGGATTTTTGAGGAACGTTGTAATCGATTGGTCGGGGGAGAAGCGAATGCTGAGAGGACAGGGTGTAAAATTTACGGCTCCCGTCACGTGTGTCTTGGCATCAGGAGCGACAATCTCCGGTAGTTTCGATCCGCCCTTTGGTACCAATAATGTTGTTGGATGCTTGTCATACAAATACGTTTGTAGCATCACATCCACATTCTTTGGTGCAGAAATCATCATCAATGCGCCATCCATTCTGCGCTCGATCCAGACGATTTGTTTCTCCGGCAAATTCATATCGAGCAAGCTGCTCACCGCGCGCAATTGTTCGAGAGTTTTTTCGGGGAGATCGGCTCGCGTGAGGAGATTCTTCACGCGTTCACGGAGTGCATTAGCTTCGCTTCGGCGAAGGTCACCTGCTGTGACAAAGTATTGATCCTCTCCGTTGCGTACCTGCTCCGCGAACATTGCGAGCACGTTTGTGAGGCTCACAAGGCCTTCGTCTGTTCCTGCTGCAGCGCGCAAATCGTCGAGCGAGGCATAGTGGCCATAAGCTTTCGTGGCAGTGTCCTCGAGCATGGAGGCGTCATCGACAATGATGTGAATGTTATTCGTCAGCGCGCCGTGAGCTGCGTGTTTGGGATCGGCGAGGAAGCTCAGGAGTTGTTTGTGATCGAGCAAGAATACAGACGATTTCTTCGTGAATTGTTCGGTGTATGCAGGCGACGTGATGGCACATGCGAGCTTGCCGTTCCACAAATCTTTCTCGCCTCCATGTACGGCGATATCGTTGCGCGTGCGTGGATTCCACCATGTGAGTTTGAGTAGAACAGTCGCTTCGTCCGCAGCAAATACTTCTTGTTTCGCGAGTGCGTTTGCAGCTTCTGGATTCAGGAGCAATTGTGGTGGATGCAAAACAGTTACATTTTCTGGAAGATGCAAACGCTTGAGTGACGCTTCCAAATTTTTCACGGCTATCCAGTGCACTGTCGTGTCATCGGCAGCTGCGGCATTAATAATTTCTTGGAGGCAGCTGGAGTGAAGTCCTTCTTCTTGCAGTTCGACCGTTCCAATCGGTGGAGCTTTGATGCTCAGCTTTCCTGGCTTTTGCTTCACTTCTTTTCGTGCACGCGGTGCTATCCATGATGGATCTTTATCGGTGCCCGATGGCAACGCAGCTGCGAGAATTTTATAGCCTTCAGTGCTGCGATTAAGAACATCTTTCGCGAATGCCATTTTGTCTACCGGCAGTTCCAAAAGTCGTTCCCAAATCTTCCCAAATAATTCGAGCGTCGCGCGCACATCACCAAGGGCGCGGTGTGCTGGCGTGTGATTCAGTTTGAGCTGTGCACTCATGTACTGCAGCGAATAGCTGCGGAATTCCGGGAACACGAGCGAAGCCAATATTGATGTGTCCACCCAAGGACGATTTGTGAGATCGATTCCCTCTCCGCGAATCATGCCGATATCGAACGATAAATTTTGCCCAACGAGCATATCTACTCCCTGCAATTTTGCTTCGATCTCAGCGAGCTTCTCCGGGAAGGTTGGTTGGTTCTGAATGGCATCTTGCTTAATGCGGGTAAGCACTTGGATGTGTGGAGGAATTTCTCCTTCTACTGCAAAGAGCTGTTCGTAGGTATCGACTATTTCTCCACCTTCCGCGCGCATCGCAGCATATTCGATGACATGGTGCACCTTCGGGACGAATCCCGTTGTTTCGGTATCGAGGACGACGAAGGAAAAAGGAGGTAAACGCATGTGTCGCAGAGGATACAGAAAAATGGCTTTCTTGCCACCTTTGTCGCCGGACAAAGGTGGCCCAAAACGCCTGCGCGCCGAGCCTCCTCCGCCCGGTCCCGTGTCTCCTCATCGGGTCCTCCACGGCTTCGGACACCGACTCGTCGACAAAACGATCGGGACCTTCCCCTTCACCCCCGCGCGGCGCGCTTCCTCCCGGTTTAGTTATTAGTGTCTTGAGCTTTGTGACATTTCTTTGTTTCTTGTTTCTTCGGTCCTTGCCAGCCATAGGACATCAAAAAAGACGACCCGAAGGCCGTCTTTTTACGTAGCATTATTTTCTTTTATGCGGCCACTGCCCCTTCCCCTGCAAGTGGCTGTCCTTCATCCGGCGTGTTACTGCCTTCACCTTTCTCAGATGCTGGAGCTGGAGATGTTTCCATCACGATTTCCTGCTTCTCATGCTCGCTGCGGTCAGCGACGATTTCTGAGACTACTGCGGAGTCATCACCTGCGTCAGGCTTGATGACTTCCACTGGAGCACCACCGCGGAGCTCCGCGAGCTTTGCCTTGAATGCAGGGAGTTCTTCGTAGTTATACATATCGAGCTCGAATGCTGTGAGGTCTGTCGCAAGGCGGATGTTCTGACCTTTCTTTCCGATCGCCATTGGGCGCTGTGCCTCTTCCACAAACACTGCTGCGCGTTTCTTGATGCGGCGGCCCTGGTCATCAAAGTGTTCCTGATCGTTCACGATGATAACCGCAGAGATTGCAGCTGGCTGGAGCGCAGTCGAAATAAGCTTGATTGCGTCATCGCTCCACTCAAGCATGTCGACGCGTTCACCATTGATCTCTTCCATCACAGCCTGGATACGTACACCTTTCTGTCCGACACATGCGCCGATAGGGTCGATGCGTGGGTCCTTGGAGCGAACTGCGACTTTGGAGCGGAAGCCTGCATCGCGAGCGATGCCCATGATTTCCACATCGCCATTGCGCACTTCTGGAATTTCAAGCTCAAGAAGTTTCTTCACCAAGTGAGCGTGTGTGCGGGAGATTTTGAGCTGAGGACCCTTGCCTGTGAGCTCAACTTTCTCGAGGTACACGCGGATGCGCTTACCGGTGTAGTAGTGTTCGCCCGGGATCTGCTCTCTCCATGGGAGTGAGACAGTCATGCCTTCGATTTCGAGTGTGACCCAGTTTGGGTCTACCTTCGTAACAGTAGCTGTGAGGAGTTCGCTCTCGCGGTCTTTGAATTTCTCGTACAAGCTCTGTCGCTCAGCTTCCTGGAGTTTCTGGAGAATCACCTGCTTTGCAGCTTGAGCCGCGATGCGTCCGTATTCTGCCGGGGTGACATCGATAGTGATTTCATCGCCGACTTCGATATCGCGGTTGATCTTCTTTGCGTTATCGAAGCTGATTTCGAAGTTGTCGTTTTCCACTTCTTCAACAACTTCTTTCACCACAAGAATACGTGGCATATCGAGACCCTCTTCGAGCTCGACACGAATTTCCATTTCCTTGTTACCGTAATCTTTACGGTACGCGGTGGCGATAGCCTGTTTGACGGCCTCGAGCACTTGCTCGGCGGAAACGTTTTTTTCGGAACAGATTTGGTTAATGGCGGCGATAAAAGATGCGCGCATATACCGGTGGTGTAGGAGATAAAGGTGTAGAAGGGATAAACGGGACAGAAGCTTATCGTGTCACCCTGAGCCCGACGAAGGGCGACACATCCTGGCAAAACCACCATTCCGTCTTACTCGGAATAGTGTGAATACTCTTAAACTGTTCACAGTATACGGATGTATAGAGGATTTGGCAAGGGGTGGTTTTCGAAGCGGATGTCATTCACAAGGCAGGCGAGCGTCCAAAGGACGTTCACCTGCAGTGTTCTTCCGTGTCAGCTTCATGCTGAGGTTCATGCCGCCCTCCGTTGGCGCACACCCCGCGCGATCTCTGTTGGCGTCGACTCGAAGCTCACTGTGACAACCGCCGTGAATGTCACATTCTCGAGCAACGCTGCCGCGTACTGGATGACGATGAGCTCCGTCTCCGGGCATGCCTCGCGGATGCACCTCGCAATCGTTGCGCCTTCCTTCGTGCGGCAGTCAATGACGACGATCGAAGGAGTAAACTCCTTCACTGCCATCCCCGTGTCGAAGAGCCCCCACACCGACCTTGTTGCGCAGCTTGTGCTGAACTCGCGCTCCAGCGAGCTCCGCAACTCACCCTCTGCCACGATCAGCGCTTTCTGCTGGGGCTCGATCAAGTCCGTTGGGATTCCATGCTCCTTCATGAACGTGACAAGATTCCTGTGAGGGATGCGCCGGAACCGTGAGCCGGGCACACGGTATCCCTTCAGCAGTCCCGAACTGAAACAACGGATGATCGTCTGCTGGCTGACCCTGGCGAGTTTTGCTGCTTCGCCCGTCGTATACACACCTGCAATCATAGACCGGTCTCCTTGAGACATGAACCGATGAAGTCGTCTGTCCGCACAGTGCGAACAGAACGAAAGAACTACAGACAACCTAAATGAGGTTCTGTCGAGCGTCAATCATTCTTTCCGTAATCCTCGTAAAAATGCTTTGTAATGTTTGCCGCGCATGGTTGGCGTCAGTGCGATCAGCTTGTATGCAAGTAGCTTCAGTCCTTCTGGCTTGCGATCGAGCTCTGGTGCCACTTTCGTAAGGTGCATCAATGATTGCCCAAGTGTTTCGATGCGCTGGAGCGAATCTTCCATAGAAATCACATGATGATGAACCGCTGCTGCGTCCGGTTCGTAATACAACGAGAGCCCTAACTGCTGCAGTTCTTGGCCCCAGACAATATCTTCCCATCCGTACAACGTAATGTCTTCGAGGAACGGATATTTTTTTGCAATCTCCGTCGGGACGCTGATGTTGCTCGTGTATGTGAAGCGATGCTGCATGTCTTTGGGAATCGCTTTGTGCTGATAACTCTGAATCAAGTTGTAGCCGAATTGCCATCCGGTTTCTTCCAGCCATCGCATCGTCGGAGTGATGTCTAAATTCTGATCCCATGTGGTAAAGCCGAGAACGGCGATGGGCTGTGAGCTGTGAGCTTTGTGCACCGCGAGATGCTTCTCGCATGCATCGGGTGTGAGGAAAATATCATCACCGATAAATAATACGATAGGTGCACCAGCTTCTTGTACTCCCCTGTTACGGGCGGCACCTTGTTGGGATTTGGGAATCTCCAAAAACTTGAATGATGCGAGTGATGCGTTCGCACTGTTTTCAGTTTTCATGATGTGCTCCATCAGCTCTGTTGTTTTATCATCATGTCCGTCACTCACGACTATCACTTCCAGCTGCGATGCGATTGTCTGCTTTTCGATGCGTTCCAAGGATTGCGCCAAAATATCTGCACGTTCATGCGTAGGGATCACAATGCTGAGTTTGGGCGTATTCATCAAGGGTTTAGTGTACACTTCTCCCCTACATGCGCATCTTATTTTTAGATCTGGCCAGCCATGCTTCTGTACCTAACGAAGGTGCATGTGTTGCCTGTGTGTCTGATACAAAAACGGAGGCCATCAAGTTTATCGACCATCGCATCGGCGATAGCGGAATCATGCCGGCTATTAATGAAGCGATGAAAGAAGCGGGATGGTCTGAGAAAGATCTCACGAATATCGCGTGCGTGACGGGTCCTGGAGGTTTCACGAGCTTGAGAATGGCGGTGACGCTGGCGAATGTGTATGGGGATCAATTGCGCGTTCCTGTTGCAGGCATACATTTAAGTGACCTATATCAAACACGAAATCCGAAATCCGAAATCCGAAATTTCATCTGGCTGCATTCCACCAAGAAAACCCAGATGTTCGCACGTGGTTTTGGTGAATATGCATCTATCTGGGAGGGGCCGACATTGGTTTCTTTGGAGGATTTGGAACAGAAATTGCCAAACCCGTCCGACCGCGGCCGGGCGGATGAAGTTGTCATCACAGGGGAATTGATTCCCGACCACCGAGAAGCATTGGCGTCAAAAAACCCAACGTATCCCCTAGTTTTACCAATTACAGAGGCACTTCCTGGCTTTTTATCAACATTAGATTACCATTCTTCCTCACTTGTCCCGTGGTATGGACGTTCGTGGTGAATGTCGAATGTTGAATGTCGACATTCTGCATTCCTGCATTCAACATTCTTTCCTGTTATACTTACGCATCTATGTCATTCATTGAACGCCTCAATCGCCTTTTGGGTGATCCCAATGCGAAGGAACTCAAGAAGCTTCGTCACATCGTTCCTGCTGTGCGTGCGTTTGCCGCAAGGCCGGAAATTCGTGCACTCACCAGGGAAGATCTCCCAAAGAAAACGGAAGAACTCAAAGCAAAGGTTGCTGCGGGCATGTCCCTTGATGACATGTTGCCAGAGGCCTTCGCTGTGCATATTCGCGCGTGTGAGCTTCTCCAGGGAGAAAAAATGGTGATGGGAAAGCAGGAGTTTGAATGGAACATGGTGCCGTTTGATGTGCAGATTCTCGGAGGTGCAGTCCTCCACAAAGGAAATATCGCCGAAATGAAAACAGGAGAAGGAAAAACTCTCGTGTGTACGTTGCCGGTCTATTTGAATGCACTTGCCGGAAAAGGTGTACACGTGATCACGGTGAACGATTATCTCGCGCGCCGCGATGCTGCGTGGATGGGCGTTCTGTATAAAGCGCTTGGTCTTACGGTTGGTGTTGTCGTACACGGCATCACGACGGAAGATCGTCGTGCTGCGTATGCGAGCGATATCACCTACGGAACGAACAACGAATACGGGTTTGATTATCTGCGCGATAACATGGCGAGCAGCATCAAGAACCAAGTGCAGCGCGGTTTGAACTACGCGATCGTCGATGAAGTGGATAGCATTCTCATCGATGAAGCTCGTACACCACTCATCATCAGCCAACCTGCAGCGGAGTCGACGGTAAAGTACATGCAGTACGCAGGATTGGTTCGTCAGCTCAAGGAAAATGAACACTACAACAAAGATGAAAAGCAGCGCACAGCCGTTCTTACCGATGAAGGTATTAAAAAAATGGAGCAGCTCCTGAATGTCGAAAATATCTACACGGAAAAGGGTTTCGAAGAAGTGCACCACATCGAACAAGCTCTCCGTGCACATGCGATCTATCAGCGCGATGTTGATTACGTCGTAAAAGATAATGAGATCATTATCGTTGATGAATTCACGGGTCGTCTGATGCCTGGCCGTCGTTACGGTCACGGACTTCATCAGGCAATCGAAGCGAAAGAGAATGTTGAAGTGCAACGTGAGTCGAAAACTCTCGCAACCATCACATTCCAAAACTACTTCCGTTTATACAACAAGCTTGCCGGCATGACTGGTACGGCCAAGACGGAAGAAGAAGAATTTGAATCGATTTATAAGCTGCGCACGATTGTCGTCCCAACGCACCGTTCGATGGTTCGTCAGGATTTGTCTGATGCGATTTATCGAACAGTTGCTGCGAAGTTTAAAGCCGTCGCGCAGTATGCAAAGGAACGTCATGCGAAGGGTCAGCCAGTTCTTGTGGGTACGACCTCGATCGAGAAATCAGAAGTACTCGCGATGCTCCTTGAGCGCGAAGGCATTCCGCACAATGTGCTCAACGCGAAGAACCACGAACGCGAAGCGGAGATCGTCGCGCAAGCAGGTCAGCGTGGAGCCGTGACGATCGCGACAAACATGGCCGGTCGTGGAACAGATATCAAGCTTGGTGAAGGTGTCGCGGACCTTGGAGGACTATGCATCCTTGGTACAGAACGTCACGAAAGCCGCCGTATCGATAACCAGTTGCGCGGTCGTTCCGGACGTCAGGGAGACCCGGGAGAATCACAATTCTTCGTCTCGATGGAAGATGATCTCATGCGTCTCTTCGGTGGTGATCGCCTCAAGACCATGATGGAACGCTTGAATGTTCCAGACGATGTTCCCTTGCAAAATGGAATCGTCAGTCGCTCGATCGAAGGTGCGCAGAAACGCGTAGAAGGTCATCATTTCGATGTGCGTAAGCACGTGCTGCAGTATGACAACGTGATGAATAAGCATCGCGAAATTATCTACACACGTCGCCAAAAGATTTTGGTTAAACTCGCTGAATCTGAGAACCGAGATGACTCGCAACTCGCAACTCGCAACTCATTACACGAGGATGTTCTTAACTCGATGCGCAGTGAAGGTCGTTCGATTGTGCTGACTCATGCAACAGATAAAGATAACGAACTCTGGGGGTACAAAGAAATGAACGAGACAATCGCGACGCTTCATCCGCAGCTGAAGCAGGAACTTTCTGAAGAGAATCTACGAAAATTTGATGATGCAGATACATTGGCCGATCATGTGGCCAATACAATTGTCGCATTCTACGAAAAGAAATGCAGTGAACATGCACCAGAGGTTTCTGCGATCGCAGAACGTGTCGTCACATTGCGCTCCGTCGATACGCACTGGATGGATCACATCGATGACATGTCGCACTTGCGTGAGCAGGTAGCATTCTCCGGCTACGCGCAGCGCGATCCATTGATCGAGTATCAGGACCGTGGGTTCCAGAAGTTCCGCACGCTCATCCAGAATATCGATAGTGCAATCGTGCGCATGCTCCTCCAGATCGACTTCGTGCAGTTCGCTCCACGCAAAGTTCTCGAAGAAGCTGAGCAAGAACTGAGAAACCTTCAGACGAACGAACATCAGATCGAAGGTGAGCTCACGCAAACTGGAGTGAACGCGCGCCAAATGGGTCAGCAACAGTCGGGCTCTGCATCACTTCCTCTCGGTAACGGCGCACTCTCTCAAGCGATTCGTCGTCAGCAGGTTGCCCCGACTCAACAGGGCCTGCCCACCGTAGCGCCGAGCGCGAAGGTGGGACGCAACGATCCGTGTCCGTGTGGTAGTGGAAAGAAATATAAGAAATGTCATGGCCAAGAGGCCTGACATTCCTTTTGTCACCCTGAGCCCGACGAAGGGAAGAAATGTCATGGGCAGGATGAATAATTGTTTTTGACAAATGTTAACAACAAAAGCGTTTGCGAAATAAACCGCAAGCGTTTTTTGTTTTGTCGAAATGGAAATTAAAATTCATTTGTGTCAATGAAGGTGGCACAGTGCTGGTATGAGTACTGAATCCTATCCAGAGCCATTCGAAGGCGAAGATGGTTTCACAAAATTATGCGTTGAGATCATGACGGCTCCGGAAGCAGAGCTCAGTATTGAACGTTTACATCATCTTATGAGAGAGGCTAAAGATAAGATTCAAGAAGTAGTGCGTTGGAATCTCAGAAATTTTCATGTGTTCGGAAAAGACACGCAAAAAGCTTTGGGCTTTAGTGCAAAATTCGCAGACGGTAAAGAAGATCCGTTGTGGTACCAAAAACCAGGTTCTTTAAAAGTAGCTTTGTATGGCACAAAACCAGGCAGGCTTGTTCTGCATGATGGAACTATGATTGAAAATAAACAGCTTCTCTATAAGCAGGGTCCTATCAGGACAATCGCTTTGCTCGATCACAGAAGCTATAAACGTTTCAGAGATTTTCTCGATGATAAATTTCCTTCAATTGATGCAAAATCTATTCATCGAGGTGAGTTTTATCATCTGCCAATGCCTGAAGAGGTAGAAGAATAGAAATGAGGACATGAGGTATAATCTTCTTCCATGCCCAAGCTCGAACTTATCGGCCACAAGAAGCAGGTGCTCCAGCTCACGCAGGACCTGACGAGCGGTAACCTGTCGCATGCATATTTGTTTGCCGGCTCGCCGCATCTTGGGAAGACCGCGCTCGCACATTGGTTTGCGCGAGAAATTCTTTCGCGCGATGTTCCGGAAGATCAGCACGCAGAACTTTTCCATAAGATGGACCATTTGGTGCATCAGGATTTCCTCGTACTCGATCAGCTCTGGATGGAAGAACGCATGGAAGATTGGGATGTCATTGCGATGTCGTCGAATATTCCGCAGCAGCATCGTTCTAAGGCGAAGCTCAAGACAGACATCATCGGCATAGACGACGTGCGTGAGATTCAACAACGTTTGAATGAAACAGGAGATCTCCCTCATCGCGTCTGCATTATTCGCGGAGTGGAACGCATGAATGACAGTGCCGCGAATGGATTTTTAAAAATGCTCGAAGAGCCACCAGCAGGCCGCGTGTTTATTCTCACAACAGAATCACTCACATCACTTTTGCCAACAATCATTTCTCGCACACGAGTATTGCGTCTCGAACGCATCGGTGATCGTGAAATTCAAGCAATGCTCCAAGGTATGGATCAAGAAGACGCAAATTTCATCATCCACGCTTCGCAGGGAGCCCCAGGGATGGTCGTTCGCTTGAAGGAGGACCCAGATGCTCTGCGCATAGAAAAAACGCTCTACACGCAAGCGATGGGCTTTTGGAATTCACCAAAACTACTGGATCGGCTCAAGCAGCTCAAGCCACTCGAAGAGCGAGGTCCTGAGGCTGACAGGTTTTTGTTTCATCTTGCATTAGCACTCCGTCAAATTCCTGACTACCGGCGAGCACAGGAGCAGGCGCTTACAGACTTAGCGCAAGGTTTGCGCACGAATGCCCATAGGATGTTGCAGCTCCAAAACTTCGCCATGCAGGCTCAATAAAAATCCGAAGCACGAAATCCGAAATCCGAAATAAATTTGAATGGAGGAATGTTTCAATACTTAAAATTTGAATCATTCGATTTTGTTTCGAGTTTCGTGCTTCGGATTTCGAATTTTAGCCATAAATAGCCTTTTAGGCCGTTTCCTAGCAGCCAGAAATCAGTATAATAAGCCCCCATGGATATTCGCTATCAAATAACTGGAGGAGTACCTCTTCAGGGTGAAGTAACGATTAGCGGCTCCAAGAACGCAGCCCTGCCGATGATCGCAGGAGCAGTGCTGGTTTCCGGTGAGACGATTTTGCATAACGTCCCGCGCCTTCGTGATACGGAAATCATGCTCTCGATTCTTGAGTTTCTCGGGGCCGAGACGTCGTTCGAAAATGGAACAGTGAAGATCCGCACCGATAAACTTGTGAGCAAGCCTATTCCTGCCGATTACGTTTCCAAGCTTCGCGGTGCAATTGTTCTCCTTGGCCCGCTGCTCGCACGTTTCGGCGTGGTGGAGATGTCGTACCCAGGAGGATGTGTGCTTGGGAAGCGCCCAGTAGAAGCGCATGTCGTCGCGCTTGAACAGATGGGTGCGCAGAACATGAGTACGCCAGAAGTATTACACCTCCAGGGTCAGCTTAAGCCATCGCACGTTGTGCTTCCGGAATTCTCCGTGACGGCCACAGAGAACGCGATTTGGGCTGCATCACTTATAGAAGGCGAAACGCGCATCGATATCGCAGCAGCGGAACCGCACGTGCAGGAATGTGCGCGCATGGCCACCGCGATGGGTGCACGCATCGAAGGAATTGGCACACACACGATTACGATTCGCGGAACCAAAGACCTTAAACCAGTTGAGTACCGTGTTCCGTTTGATTACTTAGAGGCAGGATGCTTTGTTATCGCCGCGCTCGTTACACGCGGAAAGCTTCGTCTGCGCGATGTCGATGATCAGCATCTGATTTCATTCCTCGATACGATTCGCCGTGCTGGTGGAATCTTCAAATATGACGCAGGAGAAAAGACACTCTTTGTTGATGGAGAACTTTCATTCATGAATGCATTCAAGCTTCAGACGATGATCTTCCCAGGCTTCCCTACTGATCTTCAGGCGCCAATGGGAGTGTTGATGACACAAGCTCGTGGCGTGAGCCGTGTACATGAAACACTCTTCGAAGGTCGTTTGGCGTATTTGTACGAACTCGAAAAAATGCGCGCACATATCGAAATTCTCAATTCTCATCAGGCATTGATCATCGGTCCTACGCCTCTCAAGGGTGCGCAGGTTGCGAGTAACGATATCCGCGCTGGTGCTGCGATGGTTCTCGCTGGACTCTGTGCGGAAGGCACAACGACAATTACCGACGTGCGCTACATCGAACGCGGATACGACAAATTGGATGAAAAGCTCCGTTCTGTTGGGGCGAAGATCGAACGTCAAGTGATTGAACAAGTTGGTTAAGTGTACTATGCTCTGCAGTCCTTATGATTTTTAGTAAGAAAAACGCAGGCAAGTGGGTGGCGAGTAAAAATAATAAGATTATTGCTACCAGTAAAAAGTTCGATATTTTAGTAAAAAAGGTGGATTCTCGAAAAGATAGAGATGCTATTCGTTTTGATTTGGTACCACCTAATCAGTTTTTCGCAGGTTAATGTGCAGCTTGATTACACTCCGTTTGAGGGGTAGAGAAAGGAGCTGTTTCATATAGACCCTTTTTAACAATAAAATTTGATTATAAAGGGAAGAGCAGACTAGTAGGTGCGTTGGTTGATACAGGATCAGATATGACAATTCTTCCATTGGAGATTGCGCACTATTTGGATATAGAACTAGATGATTCAAAGAGGCGTCTTATGAGTGCTGCGGGTGGTGGATCTTTTGTTGTTCTGCCCTCCCAAAAGAAAATCGGTTACACAATTGAATACAAAGGATATCGTCCTATTCATTGGGAAGGCATTGTATATTTTGCAGAAGACGAACCCATGATTCTCTTGGGACATCATCAGTGTTTGGAAAAATTCGATCTAACATTCCATGGGCCTGAGAGAAAATTAGAAATACTTCCTCGTTTCAAAGCGTAATCATTTCGCAATCTTCATCACCGTATTCCAATTTCGCGTCGTGATGTTTTTGCCGAATTCTTTTTCGAGGATTCCCATCGCATCCACAGTCCCGCGATCTTTATCGACAAGGAGATAACTGATGATTTCGCCATCGAGAACTTTCAGAATATGAAAATCAAACTGCGGATCTTTGTATGGAATCTTGATTGTCTTTTTATTCGTCATATCTCCACGGAAGGTTATATAGAGCCGCGTTTCTGGTGTCACCTTTATGTCCTTAAATGGGTTGATCTTCATCAGTTTTTCAATCTCCTCCATTGTCCGGATAATTGTAGGCACAGCGAAACCAAACTTCTTTTCGATCGTTGCTTCCACCAATTTTTGCACACTATTAGCTTTCTTTTCTGATGATTCAAAAATCACATTGCCACTTGCCAGAAGTGTTTTCACATTTTCGAAACCGGCCATCTCCAGAATCTTTTTGAGATCTGCCATCGGGACTTTTTTATTCCCGCCAACATTGATGCCACGGAGGAGGGCGACGTATTTCATATCAAAGCATTGTTAGTTTATTCTTATGAATCCGACTCTATCTCACTCATTCTTGCGTGAATATCACTGAAAATTACTCCTACACGTTGCCTTACCTCTGCAAAATCATCTATTTCCCATCTCGCCCTGTCGCCAATAATAATTGCTAAATTGTATAAAAATAAAGAATGAGCTAGTTGAATATTTGGGTTTTCTTCCCACACATGTTTAGGAAAGTATTTGGAAAGGGTTTTCCTTAAATACTTGTAATTCTCTCGGATAAGAGTGTCATTTAACTGAAGAAACATTAGTAGCGTGACTATACTCAAGCGCTTATTGCCGTTTGAGAAGTATTGAGATCCAGCAATGCTACATATTATATATGCAGATTTTTCCGAAAAATTTGGATAATAAGAATCGTTTTTTACAAACTCTAAAACTTTTTCTAATTCTGCGATACCCTCGGGTTCTGATTCATAGTCCGGTGCGTTTTCAGATTCTGTTAGTTCAGAATAAATATACGGAAAACCATAAAGTTTACAGGCGTTTATACCAAAATAACGCACTGGAATCATCGTTTACCAAGTTCACGGATAAGCATACGATAGCTATTATCAAGCTCGTTCAACGTTTTTGGCATCTTTTTGAAATCTTTAGCCTCTTTTTTTACATGCATCGACCTCTCATTTTTATGAGTGGTATTAGTCAGCCGCTTTTTGAAGAATGCGAACATCATTTATATTATAAAATAATATTATAATTTAAGCAAATAGTTATATTCATTATGCTGTTAATAAATTTAGTTTCAATAAAAACAACCATTTTGTTGTTGATTATTAATGTAATTTCTGTCCCTTCTTCATCATCTCCAATAATACTTTCAGCCTCCTCTCCCGTGTCTCTGGCTTCTTCGCCGTCTGAAGTCTCCAGGCGATTGCGTAGGTATTTGCTTTGTTCAGAGTCAGGAAAAATTCATACGCTTTCTTGTTCTTCTTTAGCTCCTTAATGAAATCTTCTGGCACAACCATCGCTGCTGAACCGTCATAGGCGCGTTCCCAACGACCATCTGCTTTTGCAGCTTTGATCGCTTCGAGCCCTACTGGTTGCATGCGCTTCTCTTTTATCAATCGTTCTGCGTGTTCGATGTTCCGCTTGGACCACATACTTCGTGCACGACGCGGCGTGAATCGCTGTATCCACGAATTTTCGGAATCGGGATTTGCCTGGCCATCAATCCACCCGAAACACAGTGCAACATCGAGCGCTTCTTTGTACGTCACCGAAGGAATGTTGGAATCCTTCTTATACATCCGAAGCCAAATCCCATCAGATGAATCGTGATTCTTTTTCATCCATGATTCCATCTTCTTTGTAGATTCGAATGCGATGATGGGTTGGTCGGGTTTTTTCATATATTCATGGTGCTCCCAGTAGGAATTGAACCTACATTTGCCCCTTAGGAGAGGGCCGTTCTATCCGTTGAACTACGGGAGCATGTAAATTGTTAGCAGGCAAAAAGGATGACTATCGCTTGCGAACAATATAACAATGTAACAATACAACTACGAAAGATCGATTAAAGTTACTATAAAGGTCGCCAAAGAAAACAGCGAGAGTTTACCCAAACACCACCACTTCTCTTCCGTCTTGAGGCAATGCACCCTTAAGCTTGTATTCGTTCGTGTGTTCAATGTTCATCGCGCCTGCGGATTTCAGCACTTCTGGATTGAGTGCGCCGTCTGGACCTGGAACCAAAATGAGCACGCGTGGGTCGATTTCATCGATGAGCTTTTGGCAGAGCTTTGCGTCTTCTGCAGGGAGCACAAGCACGTGCACATCGCCCAGGCGCTCAATGTCGGTTTCGTCCCATACTTCCAATGGAGAAGCGATAAATGCGATGCGTGTGTGTTCTACGTCTGCCGTGTACGAAACCTTCTGACCATCCAACTGGCCAATGCCGCGAACGGAAATGCCTGCAACGTCATACTCGCCCGGCCATGAAAGCTGTTCACGACTTGGGAACTCTTGCGGGCTGATGATTAAATTAATCGCGCCTGCAACAGGCTTTTCGGGATAGGAAACAACTGGCATTTCGCCACCGGTTACACGAACAGAAACACCGCTGATATGAGTGAAGGTCAGCATCGGGTGTACTGTAACGAAAAAGAGTGGGTTTGGCTAGATATTCAGGCGGCTTCATCGACATCATCTCCTGCCACAGATGTTGATGGATCGTGTAGTACTATTGTGGCTTCTTGTTGCCCCACTGCATGGGTAATCTCGTTTTTTTGGGTAGATCGCGGAAGTGCGTAAGATATCGGTTCGAGTGGCTTTCGTCCGCGGAACAAATATGCACCCTTAAATATACCAATCGATGCAAGAAGAGTGCGTACTTGTTCGATGGTTAAACGGAATTGAGCGATAGTTTCGGGAGTTTTCTCAGCAGGATCCTCGACGTAGATTATGAATCTTTCTTTGATTTCATGCGGTGGACGCATACCTACAACTCCGGCTATTTTCATCAATGCCGCACTGGTATTCCAAATAATGTTCCACTGAGGAGGAAGAGATCGTTGGGCTGCCTCTTGCGTTTGTGGTGCAGCGGATGGCTTCTCCATGCTCGCACTTTAAAACATTCGATGGTGAAATGCGAATGTATCCGCGAAACAACAAGCTCGCTGAAACGTTGTCATGAATGCTATACTCTGCGCCATATGAAACGACTCGCACTCTCCTCTTTGTTATTTGCAGTTCCTCTCACGGCATTTGCACTCGATTACACTGATGTGTCGTCGCGCTACAATGATCAACCGTTTTCCAAAGCGGAAGCGGCTGGTATCAGTGTTCTCACCAATATTGGTGCCGTCAGCGGAAATCCTGATGGAACATTTGCAGCTGAAAGAACACTGAATCGTGCAGAGTTCTTAAAGATTGCGTACGAAAGCAATGATCGAGTTTTAGTTTCGAGCGATGATGCCGACAGTTGCTTTCCAGATGTGCGAAAGCCCGATTGGTTCAGTAAATATGTTTGTCTTGCAAAGGAGCGTGGAGATATCGAAGGATATCCAGATGGCATGTTCCACCCAGAGCGTTCAGTGAACTATGTGGAAGCTATTAAGATTCTCGTTGAATTATTCGATTATTCTTTGCCTGAGCCAGCACCAAACGAACGTTGGGCTTGGTACACGGGTTACTGGAAGGCAGCTGATGAGCATGATGTTCTTCTGCCTATGGATCTTGCTGCAGATGTATTCCTCACACGCGGACAAATGGCACGCCTCACAGCAGCGTTTCTTGCGGAGGATGCAGGTGAACTTTCTCAGTATCGCGATTTCGAGAAGGGCAAGAAAGGCAGTAGTAGTTCCAGCCGCACATCGAGCGTGAGCTCTGGGAGTGGTGCATCGAATTCTGCTACATCCTCTGTATCCTCTGTTTCTTCTACATCCTCTGTTTCCTCCTCAGCACAATCATCCGTACTCACGGTATTCAGCCCTTCTATCAGCCGCTTCCTTGTTGCGGGGACGACAACCCCAGTTATCCTTGATGGACTTTTTTCTGGTGCGGAATCCGATGGAGATTTGTATCGTGTCGAGCTCGAGCTCCAGCGTGAGATTGTTTCGATCGATCGCATGATGTTGGTCGATCAATATGGTCGCACTATCGTTGAACTTTTGCCCCAGACCTACAGCAACCAGAATCACACGAAGTGGCGCGTGGAAGTAAACAGCGGCACCTATATGATTCCTAAAAATACATCGCAGCGCTTGGGTATTCGCATCACTACGGACTCATACGGCGGAGGTTCTACATCCAATGAATTGTTCGAACTCAAAACACTTTCGCTCTGGGTCGTAGAACGTTCGACAGGAGCGAGTCGTCAAATTGTTCCGACTGAGACACATTATCCCATGCACCAGACGTCGTTCGGTCGCATTACATCTGTTCGCAATACGCTCGCGACGAGCATGACGGTACCACAGGGTCAGGGTCGCACACTTGGAACATTTGCAATTATGGGCATGGCTTCTACGGGCGCAGCACTCGATGTGAAGAGTCTCACATTTACATTGCAGACGACTGATGTATCAGTGAGTGGCTTGCGCATCACGGGCATTCCTGGGGCACTTCAGAGTGATTGCGGAACGGAAACGACGGACGGAAAAGTGGTCATCAACTGCGACATCCCACCCGGGATTCAGCGCATTGGAACGGATCCATTAGTATTCAGCATCACGGCGAATCTTACTGTTGCTGCTGCCAAAAATGCGGGCATGGTTCAGCTACTCGCAAGCTCGCCCGGAGGCTTAACGAGCCTCGGTGCAGTGCGCTGGACGGATCAATCAAGCACGTTCAACTGGATTGAGTCAGATGTTGAATTGGATAGCGGGCCGGTGGTTACTGTAACTAAATAACGTACCCTTTCTGTCGCTATTCCAACTTCGTAGTGTTTACTAGTTAACTGGTTTATTGGTTCAGCGGTTATACATGCTTCAGTGCTTTAACAAGCTAAAGCAGACAACGGTGCATTTTTTGGCTATGTTGAATGAGTGAATTTCACAACTTTCAGGAAATGCGCGTATGGCAGAAATCTAGAGTCCTCGTTCGTGCGATAAGGGCTATTTGTAAAAGAGAAGCTACACAAAAAGATTGGTCGTTCATTGATCAAATCACGAGTGCTGTCAGGTCAATATCAGCGAATATTGCCGAAGGTAGTGATGCAATGACAACTCCGGAATTCATTAATTTTCTTGGATATGCCAAAAGGTCTGCAACAGAAGTGAGATCACATCTGTATGACGCACTTGATGAGCAATATATTTCTCATGATGAATTCAAGAATCTTGTTGATCAAACATATTCGATTACACGAATGTTAGCGAGTCTCATTCATTATCTTCAATCAATAAACCCAAACCTTAAACGCACGTTTAAAGAAAAACTCCCACAACCAGTAAACTAATAAACCAATTAACCCGCGCTCAGCGCGACAGAAAGGTCCTCCGCCATTTCCTTCGCAGCATTCCTCGCAGCAGCTGCAAAGTCCTTTTTATTTGATGCGAAGATAATCGAGCGTCCTGCATTTACGATCGCTCCGGTTCCATCAGCAAGGAAGTTTCCTTTTACGTCTTCTGCTGTCGCACCCTGAGCACCATAACCAGGTACCAAGAATGGGACGTGTGGCATGAGCGTGCGCAGGTATTTGGATTCTTCGGGGTACGTGGCTCCTACGACCGCGCCGACACAGGAGAGGTTTGTATCTGGTCCGATGTGTTGTGCTGCCCAGCTTTCTACAAGTTGCGCCATGTGTTCGTGCACAACTTCGTCCCCTACCGGGAGATCCTGAAGTTCGCCGGAGCTTTCGTTGCTGGTTTTTACGAGGACGTAAATTCCTTTCTCATTCTTTGTCGCACGTTCGATGAACGGTAGTACACCATCGCTTCCGAGGTATGGGTTCACGGTGAGTGCATCGATCGGGCTGTCTTTGAAGAGATATGCGTCGGCGTATGCCTCGCATGTTGTGCCGATATCACCGCGCTTTCCATCGGCGATCACCATCATGCCATTACTCTTTGCATAGGCACACACGGCCCAGAAAGCCTTCATTCCTTCCCATCCGAGAACTTCGAAGTACGCCATCTGCGGCTTGATTGCGGCGGCGATATCTTTGGTCGCGTCGATGATCTCCTTGCTGAACGTCCATACACCCTCGACATCTTTCGTGATGCCTTCAGGTAATTTGCTGAGTGCAGGGTCTATCCCCACGCACACGGGGCTGGATGTGCGGATTTTGGCTGTGAGAGCGTCGGCGAAGTGCATGTGAAGCTTAGTATATGGAAATTTATCGCAGGATGTAAGCCATATGCGAAGAGTGGTGATGTACCCAAAAGGTGAACAGCCGGACAACTTTCTACTTGCTTTGTGCTACCTCGCAGGTGTACGATCGTTCACTCACTTACAACGAATTTCCTTATAACCCTGTATATGCTTACTCAATTACTATCCTTCGCAACCCACGGACTCAGTAGTGAGAAGATAACGGTCGAGGTCGGAGTGCAGCGCGGCGAGGGTGGAATCCTCATCGTGGGTCTCGGCGATACGGCCGTACAGGAAAGTAAACAAAGGGTAAAGATAGCTTTACGTTCCAGTGGTTACAAACTCCCAACGGGCAGAGCGATCACGATCAATTTAGCTCCAGCTGATCTGCGAAAAGTGGGTCCGAGGTATGACCTTCCCATCGCGCTGGGCATCCTTGCTGTGCACGAACTTATCGATGTTCCGGAAGAAAAATGGAAAGACATGGCGATCCTCGGAGAGCTTGCGCTTGATGGATCGTTGCGTCACGTGACGGGCGTCCTTCCTGCAGCGCTCAGCGCACGAGCACATGGTATCTCTACTATTGTGGTTCCCTCAGTGAATGGTCCGGAGGCCGCCTTGGTGCCAGGCGTGCGCGTGATAGCTGCGGAACATCTCACCGATGTTGTCGCGATACTCGAAGGGAAACAAGAGTCGGAGGCTATTACTCCTCCAGCATCCAGCCCTGCTCGTGTGCATGCAGTGGACTTCGCCGATGTGCGCGGACAAGAACAGGCGAAGCGCGCGCTCGAAATTGCCGCAGCTGGTGGGCATAACGTGTTGCTCAGTGGCGCTCCAGGTTCGGGCAAAACATTATTGGCGCAAGCATTGCGCGGGATTCTTCCACCACTTACGCGTGAAGAATCATTAGAAGTGACGCAGATTTATTCTGTCGCGAACGAATTACCGACAGATCAGCCACTTGTTTCCGATCGTCCGTTCCGTGCGATTCATCACACAGCGAGCGGTGTTTCTATTGTTGGTGGAGGGCAAACTCCTGGCCCGGGAGAAATCAGTTTGGCGCATCGTGGTGTGTTATTCCTCGATGAACTCGCAGAGTTTCCACCAAACGTCCTCGAAGTGCTCCGGCAACCATTGGAAGACCGTCGTATTACGATTACACGGGCCCAGGGAAGCGTCACATTCCCTGCTGACGTCCTACTTGTCGCCGCGATGAATCCGCCGCGCTACAGCCCAGGAGATGCGAAGCGCATCCAACGGCGTATCAGTTCCCCATTCTTAGACCGTATCGATCTCACGATCGATGTATTGCCTGTGCCCATAGATGATCTGCAGCAGAAGAACCCAAAAACAACTGGCGATACTTCAGCCGTGATTCTTGATCGTGTAGTTCGCGCACGTGCGTTGCAGCGTGAACGATTCTCCAAACTCCCCATAACAACCAATAAAGAAATGGGCATCCGGGAGATTCGAGAGTTTTGCATACTCGATCCATCTTCTGAAGCACTGCTTAAACAGGCTGCCGAGAGGTTGCATTTATCGGCGCGCAGTTACCATCGCATTATCAAAGTATCTCGTACAATTGCGGACTTAGCAGGCTCATATCGCATCCAAGCGACGCACATAGCCGAAGCTCTCCAGTACCGCCAAAACATTGGCCTCGACGCATGAACAATTCCACGCCTCCATCATTGGCTCCATCTGCCCAGCCTGCGGGCCGTTCGGACAGGCATTTCATTGTCGGCAGAGACGGCGAAGTGACAGCGTGTTTGTTTCTGCAGAATCTTGGCTATTCGATCGTCGGTCGCAACGTGCGCATCGGGAGCCATGATGAAATCGATATCATCGCATACGATCCAGAGGATGAAGTGATTGTGTTTGTCGAAGTAAAAAGCCGGAGCAAGTTTTCGGAATATCAGCCTGTGATGAATGCTACGCGCACCAAACGTTTATCGATGATGCGCGCGGCGCGGCTCTGGATCGCCCATCGCAATTGGGATGGGGGCTACCGGATGGATTTAGTGAGCGTCGCAAATGGCCAGGTGACGGAACACATTGTGGAGTTGCCGTGGAGGAGTCGTTAGCCCTTCGAGGCCCCGCACGTCATGGTGAGGTGCGAATCTGAGCGCAGCGACGATGAGCCCCGAATCCATAGTGCGGGGCACCTCAGGGTGACACTTAGCCCATCAGCACCATCACTCCATTGTGTCCGAGCACACGCTTAAGCGGCCAATGCGCATCGCCGTCGTTACTTTCAAGCATGGCATCCCACGTGGCACGTTTCACCGGCCCTTGTAGCAATACCAAGTGGCTCTGGGCACAGGCGATTGAATTCAACGTGAGAGAAATGCGATCTTTGATTGGGAATCGTGGAGTTCCATCTTCTTTCAGAGGCGCTTCTGCACTCAGAGCAAAGTGTGTGTCACTCAGCTCTTCTTCATCGAGTGGTGGGAAGAGTGAGGCAATATGGCCGTCATCGCCCATGCCAAGGACCGTGATGTCTGGCAGCCTGTGTTCCCACAGTGTTTTGACATCAGCGATGTAGTCAGTTACACATTCTTCTATCGGCAATGTTGTATCAGGGAAGAACACATTCTCCGGCGGAATCGGTGCATTCAAGAGTAATGTCTCCACTACCATTTTCTGATTGCTATCAGGATGTTCGTTGGGAACATAGCGTTCATCGAGCAAGAAAATAGATACCTTACTCCAATCAATGTTGTTGCGCTTGCCGAGCTCCATATAAATCGGCTTAGGCGTTGAGCCTCCGGAAAGCCCGATGGAACAAGAACCATGATCAATAATTGCCTGATTGATATGTTCAACAAGCCAGTTCACAGCATGTTGCGTGAATTCTTCCGCGCCTTTGGTTTCGGTTAAGGTGTAGTGCATTAGAACCATTGGGAACCTTCCCTCTCCATCCATTCTTCTGATTCTTTCGGTCCACTGCTTCCTGCGGGATACACATGGAGCGGAGTATCTTTTTTATCGAGGTGCGCTTGGAGCGGGTCGATAAGCCTCCATGCAGTTTGTACTTCTTCGAAACTGAGGAACCACTGCTGCTTTCCGTGAATTGCTTCAAGCATCAAGAGTCCATGCTCAGGCAAACAATCGCCGTAGCAGACGAGCGGATCTTCCATAATCAATGGTCTGAACTTTGGTTCCGTGCCCCCGATCTTCGTTTGCAAGTGTAAACGCATACCGGCTTCTCCTTGGAGAATAATATCCAAACGATTTGGGCTGCTTCCCTCCCCGACAGGATGCGTTTCCTGGAATTCGATCGTGATGCGCGTTTCGCGTTTACCAAGGCGCTTTCCGGTACGCACATAAAACGGCACACCTTCCCATCGTGATGCGCGGGACATCAGCTTAAGAGCGATGTATGTATTTGTACGTGAATCAGCGCTGATGCCATCTTCTTTCGTGTATGCGTGTTCATGTTCTTCGGAGCTGCGGCCTGCGCCATATTGGCCCTGCACAATAATGTCATTGAGGTTTGCTGCTGGCGGCAAATAGAATTGTCCAAGTGCATTGAACCGACTTTCGCGGAGTCCTTCGTCATCAGCGTCAAGGCGCATCGTGAGGATGGCGCCCATGATGAGAATGTGACTCTGAACGTAGTCGCGCAACGTTCCTGCGGCATCGAAGTATCCAGCGCGACCTTCCAAACCCTTCGCTTCACTCGCGGTAATTTCCACGTGATGGATCAATGTATTTTTAAATAATCGTTCGAGGATCGGATTCGCAAAGCGCAAATAAAATACGTTACGCACAGCTTCTTTGCCGAGGTAGTGATCGAGCAGATAAATTTCTTCTTCTACAAAGCAGCGCATGAGCACGCCACGAATGTCTTCGAAACTCTTGAGATCATGTCCTACTGGTTTTTCAACGATGCAGCGGAACGCAACCGATGGCTCTTTGATTTTCCCTTCGCACAAGTTCTCCAACACATTCGTAAATACTGTTGGTGGAACGGAAAGATATGCGAGGCGTACCGTGTTCTCCCAACCTTTTTCGAGCTTCGTTAGTGTGTCGTGCAACGCGTGAAAATCTTGTACATCGTCGTACTGACCCTGATGATAATGACAATGTGAGAGAAATTCCTTCAGCACATTTTCGTTTACTTCTGGCATGTCTGCACGAACAGATTCTTCCACAAGCGTGCGGAATTGTTCATTGTTCATTTCACTTCGAGCGTATCCAACAATCGAATAGTGTTCCGGGAAACGCTTCTTGAGCGCGAGCGTGTACATCGCAGGGTAAATCTTCAGCTTAGCGAGATTGCCCGAAGCCCCGAAGAGTATGAGGCTGAATGGATGTGGTGCAGAGAGCGTCATGAAGTTCCTATTGTACGCGATGAACCGTGTTTATAAAAATTGCTTGTGGACGGGCTGAACGGGGGTATCGTGGAGTTTGCTATGAATAGACCAAGCATTGTTTTAGGCCCAGATACACTCGCTAGGTGCGCTGAACTACGTTCCGATCTACTGACATCAGCTCAAGCAGATTTATTAGCGACACAACGAAACTGCATGCAACGGAGAAAAGGTGCTCAGCCGTGTGACAAAATTCTCACATCAACGGCGCATGCGTGTGAAGAATGTCTTGTTACGCGTCATCGCCAGGCAGCCGGTGCACCGCATGAACGAAGGAATTGACTCTATTGATTTTATAAAAGCAACATGAGGAGTTAGTACCGCCTGATCATCGTTCCAGGGTAGTAATACTCCAGGATATCTTCGCCTGATGTGCCTTCGTTGGCCTGACCTTCAGCGCCGCATCCGCTCATGCCTACGCCATGGCCTCGCAAGGTCTCTCCTGCGCACCATGGATCATCCTTAGCTGTGAAGATCTCTGCGAATGGAAAGTTGTTCCAGCCGGCTTCTTCTGGCGTCCTCGTGCGTCCTGCATCAGCAGAGAAGTATGGCGCGCGAATGACGTTGCCATCTTTCATCAGTACTTGATTGCTTGTCGACTTCACGGCTTTCACCCAGTTTGGATTGTTTCCTTCGAATTCTTTTCCGCCATAGAGCTGAAAAGTTGCCGGGCTATCGGAGCCGTCGTATGGCATACCAGGGAACTTCCTCAAATGTGTTGGGTCCATGTAGTACAGCGCATACGTGCGAGCTGCTATCGCAAACGCGCGTTGCTTCTCATATGGCTCTGTGTCGGGCTCTTCGGCGAGTCCAAGCATGTAGTCTTCGAGTGAAAGTGTATTGATAATGGCTGCTTTATTATCGATGACCGAACACGTAACCGTTCCACGATATTTTGACCGGAGAATTGTCATGTCGTATGCATCGCATGTTGCAGCGCCGGTTTCTTGGCGCGTGAGGCGGATGCGGATGTTTTTACGAGAGGATTCAGACGATGCAGAAGATTCATCCCCCTTCGCCTTTGAGGCTACGGCGGACAGGGAGGAGGCACGAGAATTGCGGCGTGAAGAAGCTGAAGAAATAGATGGTGTTTTACGACTGCGTACTGATGACGATGATTTCTGACGTGCAGCCAAGCGGTCAGCAACGCCGGTTTCTACTTCTTTCCCGGGGTTTGTTCCAAGTTTACGGCGCAACAGTTTGGATGCTTGTGTTCCGAGCAAACGCTGAACGCGACGTGGAATTCCCGAGGAAGCGACTGACCGGGTAGAAACAGATCTTGTCGATTTCTTTGACGTTGCAGTTATTCTGACAGGAAGTTTTACGGCTACGTCCACTTCCCCACTCGCTGCATTTGCAAGCATCTGCGGAATTGCGCCATAAATATAAAAACCTGGGCACGCGGTCGAAATTAAATCACGATGACCAACAACTGGTTCCAAAGTTTTTCCGTGATACTTCACGCTTTTATTGAGGTCGATGTCATATTCCTCGCCGAGATCTTTGAGTAACCACTGCAATGCTTTGAGCTGTTTCTGCGTAGGCTTTTCTTCTTCAAAATTCCCCAGCAGCGCCACTCCGAGGGTATTAATGTTGTTGCAATATGCGTGGCCAGCAACGATATATTTACCGCCAGCTTTTCCTTCGTAGACTTGCCCGTCTTCATCAATCAGATAGTGATATCCGACATCACCCCAGCCGCGATTGTTTGCGTGGTATGCATAAATTGCGCGTACGCGCTCTGCACCAGAGCGCTTGTCTCCACCAACGGCGACAGCCGTGTGATGA
This sequence comes from uncultured Candidatus Peribacteria bacterium, assembly GCA_964391185.1. Taxonomy (GTDB): domain Bacteria; phylum Patescibacteriota; class Gracilibacteria; order Peribacterales; family Peribacteraceae; genus JAKQEM01. The sequence goes on from CAYMIX010000001.1 coordinate 132,308, forward strand.
ATGGCAATGAGCTTCATTGACTGAGAATATTCGTGAGTCCACCGGAGAGTCTGCCCCGTTTCATCCCTGTTCATGCGGCCGATTGTTTTAAATTCGTTCGGGTAATTCAGCTGCGCCGCTTCACACTCACGGATGCGTTCAGACGTAGCCCCGCCATTATCCCCCGTTTCAATTGTTTCATTATCAGATACTCCTTCGGAGGAATTTGGTTCACGATACAAAAGCGATTCATCCGCTCCCCAATCATTGCGTGAAAGTATGCGTGGAGTGGATGTATTCGTCGTTGCTGCAACGTTGTATCTGACCGGGCTTTCATCGATGTCGATCGGATGGATCGTCACATCATCACTCATGCGAACGCGCACCGCTTCGGCAAGTGGCGGAAACATCGCGAGGTTTGATTCTCTCAGGAGTGGGTCCTGTTCGTTATCTACTTCAAGCGACGTCCAATCACTCCAATCTCCATCGAGTTTGTAACGTACTTCAGCAGAACTTTCGTTCGTAGGAAGTGTGACGCTGAGGGCGTCGGGAACAGATTCCAATTGATGGACATCAGGGGCATACGACAGCGCAAATGGTAACGCTGCCACGAGAGCAAAAAACTTCATGCAGGCACGGTATCAGAAGTGCAAGGCTTGCACATAAATATTTGACAATAGAATTTTATGCTATGTAGCATGTAAATGCGTTCGGTCATTTCACATTCTCGTCAAGGAGGGTTCCATGAACATTCGTATCACGCCGGAAGCAGTTGGTCAGTCGGTCGTTGCTCAGCTTGAGTCTGCAGGATTGACAGTGCTGCAGAGGGCCCCGATTCCTTGGTTTCCCTCTCCTGCGCAGCATATTGCCTTTGGAGCTGATACTGGAATCGATGCGCGCGAGCCCTCTTTTATCGAGGGGTGTATGCACATTCCGTTGCTGTTGGTCATGGATGTCCTTGGAAAGCATGATGCATCTCGATATCCAGATTGCCCGGGGCATGCATGGAGTGAGCGTTTTGCACCATACTTTGTACAGGACGCATATCTCACGTGTGGAAAGGCCCGGCCGCCTGGTCATTACCGGCTGGCTGTGCACCCCGAAGCATGGTGCTTCTTGGCGCAGCATCCGTGCGTCAAATGCGTGCGCTCCTACGGTCCAACAAACAGGCAGCACACGCAGAGGGTTACGTATCTCGATGACCGTGGTCATCAAGCGGTGTTGTGTCAGTGGCCATACGATGAGAGCCACATGCTGTGGGTCCCCCACGAGACGAACATCCCGCCTGGCGTGATGGACTATTACGCCAAAAAATAGGAGACCGAGCGCTCCCGCTGGCAGCAATGCTAGCGGGTTGCCCGTGCAAAAACTTTTTCATAATTCTCCACCATCGTCTTTGCAGAGAATTTCTGCCTTGCTGTCTTTTCACTTCTTTTCGCTATCAGCATTCTACTTTCTACATTCGACATTCTATTTATCGCTTCTGTTAATTCTTTGATGGATCCCGCTTTTACAATCAATGCGTCTTTTTCATGCTCCAGATAACCCGCAATGCCGCATTGGTCTGTCACGATCACAGGAATCCCAAATGTCATCGCTTCTGCAGCAACGAGGCCAAACGGATCATTATCTGTTGATGGCAAAACTAATACATCGAAGCGTTCATACGCTGCGGCGATATCTTTTTCTTTCGATGTGAACGTCACGCGATTGTGCAAATAGAATTCATCCACAAGCTTCTCCAATGTTGCTCGCTGCTTTCCTGTGCCGATAATTTCCAATGTGCTGGTATCGGGCGTGGCGGCGAAGGCTTCTATGAGAATATCGAGACCTTTCTCGGGTGAGAGGCGAGCGATGCATCCAATGCGTAGCTTTTGGCTGTTCGCTGTTAGCTTTTGGCTTGTGATTAAAAATCTCTTTTCATCGATGCCATTTGGAATTGCGACTGTCTTTTTTTCGTCCCAACCGAGTTCTAAGTAAATCTTCCGGCTGAGTTCGGAGACGGTCACGGTCACGGCACGTTGAGATTGTTTCAATAATGCAGGAAGCCACGGATTTTTGCTCAACCAGTTGCTTACTCGATCGTGCTCTATCCAGATGGTTTTGATTTTCTTCTTCGATGCGGCTTCTGTAAGCAGGATTTTTTCACTCAAGCTCAACATACAAATTACATCGATTGTGAATGTATCGAGCATCGCCTTAAGTTTTCGTTTCATAAGCTGTTTGCGCCACGCAAAACTCACAGCGCCGAGCTTCGTTACAGGAGGTTTTCCGATATGAACTTCTGCGAAAGGAATATTCCTTAGGCGACATTCTTTTAGGAGTACAGGACAGCTTCCTGCAAATGCGACCGCGTGACCCTTTTCGATCAATCCTTCCATCAAAGAAAGCGTTTGAATCTCTGCGCCACCGAGGGCGGACTCCAATGGAAAACGGGTGAACAGAATGCGCACGTGCTAAGTATAACGTACTCTCTTGAAATTTTAGATGCGATCATTCACAGTGCGTGACTATGTCTACCGAGACGCCAGCACCGGATGTATGCGAACGCTTTTCATCTGAGAGAGAGCTTGGTGCTGAATTAACGCGAATGGCTACAGATACGCTCACATATCGCATTGGTACGTCTTCAAGGCACGATCGTGGAGTATTCGACGTTAGTAAACTTTATAGAGATATTTCGAAGTTACTCTTAGATGTTGTTGAAATTATGCATCTACGTGAGCAAATTGATAATGTTCCAACAAGATCGATTAAAGGTTTGGCAGAGGCTGAAGATGTAAGTATTACTGCTATTCGAAAGAAGCTGAGGAAATTTGGCATCGAGCCTGATGATCTGCGTAATCCAGCGGTTCCTGATATTGCTGTTATTATGACAAGTTCTATTCGCGAAAGATTGGAAGACGTTGTTACACGTTTTTCCACTCTGAAATCACGTCTATAAATATTCGTTCCACTTCGTCCGCGGGATGCGTTGTGCAAATACACAATTCTGCACCTGCTTTTTTGGCAGCATCGAAGTTTTCGATGGCGTCAGTTGAGCTCACAAGCGCGATGTGCGCATGCGGATTCTTTGCTTTTAGATGGGCAATAATTGCAGGACCGTTTTCACTTGGGATGTAGAAGTCGATAAACGCAAAACCGATATCTTGTTCATCAATAAGCTTCTTCGCATCTTCGGATGTCGCAGCGGTTACAATCTCTCCCTCCCATTTTCCACGGAAAAGCATGCCCTGCATCAGCATCATTTTGCCTGAATTATCATCAGCGATAAGGAAAGTGGCCATTAGTATTCGTCCGCGGAATCGGATGGAACCATGAGATTATCCAAAAAGGCCGTTACATCGTTGACAGAACGACTTGAAGGGTCGATGACATAATCGTAGTCACCATCTTCTTCGCTGCCCAAATGCACGGTAATGCAGCTTGGCTTAAGCGAAAGCGCGAGCACTTCACGTTGTGGCGCGTCTGTTGGCATGGTGAGCAGCAGGTGCATGTTATCTTTCTCCAGTTCTGCTGCGCATTTTTTTATCACCTGTAGGTGAAAATCTTTCTGTTCTGGATCGTCAGGGACTGCTTCTGCAATTACTTCGAGCGCCAAATGTTTCCATTCTGGATTTCGTTCCACGGCGTTTTCCGCAATTGTCACACGGCCGATACTGGAGGATCCATCGAGGAGAATGACCATGCGAGGAGCTTATAGGTTTTGGCTTTTAGCTTCTAGCTTTTTTGTACTTGAAACGGGGCGCTGATGAACAAAGTCACCAGTGCCCGTGTTGCGATGCGAACGGAGTCCGTCTGCATCAGGTTGCACCCTTCCTCCCCCCTCCGATATGTCGGAGAATAGGGGGTGTGCCGACATGCTCGACAACAAGCAGGATGATCAGCGTCGTGCCGATCACGGCCATCACCTTCCACATAATGGGGAATGCGATGCCGATGAGCACCAGTCCGTTAAGCGTCGTGCCGATTCCCCATGCGTTGCGCACGTCCTTGCGAAATTGCCACCACTTCCGGATTCGACCGGTCGTGTACAGCCTACCTGCCAGGATCTTCTGGACTCGCTTGTGCCAGAAGATTGTCTTCCTCCAACACCACATCATCAGCAGCGCGATCGCAAGAGCGATCCATGGAGTCGCAGGGCCAAACATCATCTTCAGGCCTCCTCGAAGTTGAAAAGGACAGGCACCAACGACAGACAATGTCGAAGGATCGGTACGCCGAAACTATACCTTTTCCGCGGTATGTCAATGATTCTTGGCATCAATCAACAAACTTTTCTCCTTCCCGAAGTGGAGCACCCTCTTGATACACTCGCACATCCCCGGTTTCAGGTGAAAGAACATAACGAATGCGGAGCATCATTTTTTCTGTCTGATCGGAAACAGCTGGTAAGGCGGCTGGCGCATGGAAGTCAGGCTTTTTATCGCTAAATGCATCAACGCCAAAGACACTGTTGTATCTCCGAATTTGTGAGGCAGTCAGCATAGGTGATCACGAAGTTTTTAATACTTCGGTTTTATCACTTCTTGTCCGCCCATGTAAGGCCTGAGCACTTCCGGAATCATCACCGATCCATCCTTCTGCTGATAGATTTCGAGGATTGGAATGAGGATGCGTGGGGAAGCGATGCATGTGTTATTGAGCGTATGCACGAACTTCTTGGAGCCATCCACGTCTTCGTACTTGATGTTCAATCGACGGCTCTGGAATTCATGGAAGGTAGAACAGCTGTGCGTTTCGCCGTAGCCTTTGCGGCTTGGCATCCATGTTTCGATGTCGTTTTTGTAGATCTGTCCCTGGCCCATATCCCCTGTGCACACATCGACAACGCGATAGGGAAGCTTGAGAGATTTGAGAACAAACTCAGCGTTTCCGAGGATTTCTGCGTGCATCTTTGCGCTCACTTCCGGATTATTTTCGCAGAGGATCACCTGCTCCACTTTCTGGAACTGGTGAATGCGATACAAACCACGTGTGTCTTTTCCGTATGTTCCCGCTTCGCGACGGAAGCAGTTTGAGTAGCCTGCGTAGCGACGTGGAAGGTCTGCCAGCTTTAACACCTCGCCTTGGTGGTAGCTCGTGACCGCAACTTCTGATGTACCGATGAGATACAAATCATCAGATTCAATTGGCTGGTCCAAGTCTTTGCGTACACCGACGGCGTACGCCATTTCTTCTCCACCCGGGAAGTAGCTCGTGCCCATCATCGCGTTCCAGTTTGCAAAGACCGGAGGCGTGAAAAGTGTGTAGCCTTTTTTCACGAGGCTATCGATGGTGAACATCATCACTGCGAGTTCCAGACGGGCTCCATCGCCCTTCAGGAAGTAGCTGCGTGATCCTGCGATCTCGACACCGCGCGGGATATCAATGATGTCCAATTCCTCACCGAGTGTGACGTGATCTTTTGGTTCGAAATCAAATGTTGGGAGTGAGCCTTCTTTACGGATTTCGACGTTCTCGCTGTCATCTTTTCCGGTTGGAACATGTGCAAGTGGAATGCCCGGCATGCGCAGCTGAAGGTGCATCCATTCTTTTTCGATAACTTCGAGCTCAGCTTCGCGTGCTTTGAGTTCTTCGCCAACCACTTTCATATCTGCGATTGCCTTCGCCTTTGCATCGCCCTGCATCTTTGGGATCTCTTTGCTGACGGTGTTTTTCTGTGCGCGCATTTCTTCCACCACTGTCACGAGAGCTTTGCGCTTCTCATCGAGGCCCACAAAGTGCGCGACGTTGATCTTAATATTCTTACTATCCGCTGCCTTTTGGTAGGCTTCAGGGCGTTGGCGGAGGTCTGTTAAGTCAATCATACAAAGGGAGAATAGGGCAGGATTTTAGCACTCGCCATGGGATCTTCTAGGGTTTATCAAAATTCTTTTCAAGCGAGCCCAGCTACTAAATCTTCAGTCAATTCACCTTTTATGATCGCTTTATAGATATTTCGAAGCTGAACCTGGTGATCAATCATTTCCAAAAAATCATCAAATCCTTCAAGTTCATGAGGGCGAATAAACTCTTCTTCTTGAGCCCAAGGGGTGTCTGCGAAGAGTTCCTGCTCATATACAGATTTTTCTGGTTCGTCTTCTTTATAAACAGGTTCCATACCAGTTCTATCAGTTATTTTCTTCACGATATATTCCCATGTAAGCATCGGACCAATTTGATTACGATCCAAAGGATCGAGCATATTCATGATATCGAGTGATTCCAACTGAGGGACAGCATGAAGCACTCTTTGGTGAGTACAGAGGGCAATGCCATGCAATAGAGTTAATTTAGATGGATTTTCGCCAATTGAATCATGGAGCTGTAACACCAAAAACTTCTTTGCGTCCCTAGGAATTTCTCCACCTTTTTGTCGGTGCACCTGTTTTGTCTTACTCCAAACTTGGCGTCTTGCGACTTTTAACGACGTATCTTCAGGATACGGTGGAGGCCAAGCTTCAGCGATATTCAAAGACATTGGCCGAGCATTAGAGCACTGTTCCTGGCCGCATTCAAGCGTCTTTTACGATGTGGTTGTATGCGGGCGCACGTCAGAAATTTCATATGTATAGATAAAATCTCTGACTGGTTGTGCGTGCATCTGGAACAATCCTGCGAAGTGCGGCGTTGTGAAGTGTTGAAACCATATGAGCTCAGCCACTTCTGCTGTTGGTGTCGTTAAGTACAAAGGTGTCTGTCGCTCTGCATAATCGGCGAGCAATCCAAACGTTCCTCTGGGCAGAGATTTCACATTGCTCATATTCACAATCACTTTTTTTGCTCCAGCATGAAATTCTTCGAGCAATTGATGAAGGCGTGCACAATCAGATCCATCCCAGATATCGGAACCAGGGTTTACACTGATAAAAACCGAGCCGTTTTCCTCCCTCGTCGCAAATGATGATTTTTTCACTTTCTTATACCGCAACTCGAATTCGTCACTGCCACGATTTTTCATATTCAACATAGAGTTATTCTTCTCTTTCAGAATGCTATGTCAACCAAAAACGTGTCATAGTGCAAGATGTCACTTTTCTCAAAAATACCCATGATCGTACTATCAACGGGTTCCCCGATAGCAATTTTCCTGTACACTACCCCGACTATACTTCCCCTTCGTCTCCGCTCCCTCCTCTGCCTTTGGGCTACGGACGGGCAGGCAGGGTGACACACCGTATATTATGCCAAAGCAGAAGCCGTTCAGACTTGTAGCTCCTTATACCCCGACTGGAGATCAGCCGGCGGCTATCGAAAAGCTCATCAAAGGATTGAATAACAAAGAAAAGCACCAGACATTGCTTGGTGCAACCGGAACAGGAAAGACTTTCACGATGGCGAATATTATTCAGGAAGTACAGCGCCCGACGCTCGTTCTCGCACATAATAAAACACTTGCTGCTCAGCTCTGTAACGAGTTCCAGCAGTTCTTCCCTGATAACGCAGTCAGCTATTTCGTCTCCTACTACGATTATTATCAGCCTGAAGCGTACGTGCCACACACCGATACGTATATCGAGAAAGATGCGAGCATCAATGAAGAGATCGAAAAGTTCCGTCACGGTGCCACAATGAACCTGCTCACACGTCGCGATGTGCTCATCGTTGCATCTGTCTCGTGTATCTACGGTCTCGGTAACGTCGAAGATTACGAAGCGCTCGCAATCAAACTTGAACGCGGCATGCCGATGAAGCGCGATACATTGCTTCGTCGTCTCACAGACATTCAATATCGTCGTTCAAACTTGGAATTCAAACAGCGCATGTTCCACGTACTCGGTGATACTGTCGAAATTTTCCCACCAAACGGTGACACAGTTATTCGTATTGAACTTCCGTTTGATGAAATCGATACGATTCAGGAAGTAGATAGCTTCACTGGTGAAGTGCTCGAAGAAATGCAGGAAGTCGTTATCTTCCCTGCTGCGCACAACGTGACGACCAAAGAAAAAATCGATCAGGCGACGGAAGGAATCCTCGCGGAAATGAAAATTGTAGAAGCAGAATTCCTCAAGCGCGGTGAACTCGTGAAAGCAGAACGCATTCGCATGCGCACGGAATACGATGTCGAAATGCTCAAGGAGACTGGCTACTGCACAGGTATCGAAAACTACACGCGCTACCTCGAAGGCAGCACACCAAATACGCCGCCAAGCACGCTGCTCGATTACTTCCCCGATGACTATCTTGTTATTGCGGATGAATCACACATCACGATTCCGCAGATTGGAGGAATGCACGAAGGAAATAAATCTCGCAAGAACACGCTCATCGAATACGGCTTCCGTCTGCCAAGCTCACACGATAACCGTCCGCTCCGTTTCGATGAATGGGAAGAGCGCGTCGGCCAGCGCATTTACGTTTCTGCGACACCGGCCAAGTACGAATACTTGAACACGCCCAAGGAGCACATCGTCGAACAGATCATCCGTCCGACGGGTCTCTTGGATCCGATCGTTACCGTGAAGCCAACGAAGAATCAGATCGATGACATCGTGAAAGAAATCGATGCGACCATCAAAGCGGGAGAGCGCGTGCTTATCACCACACTCACCAAGCGCATGGCGGAAGACCTCACGAAGTTTCTCAAAGAACAGGGTCGTAAAGTGCAGTATATCCACTCGGATGTTGCGACCATGGAGCGTTTGGATATTTTGCGCCAGCTGCGCACGGGAGAGATCGATATCCTCGTTGGTATCAACCTCCTCCGCGAAGGGCTCGACCTTCCCGAAGTGAGCTTTATCGCGATTCTCGATGCCGATAAACAGGGCTTCCTGCGTTCACGCGATGCATTGATTCAGACGATCGGTCGCGCCGCACGTAACGTGAACGGCCACGTGACTTTGTATGCCGATAAGGAAAGCGATGCGATGCGCGGGGCTATCGGAGAGACCAACCGCCGCCGCACGATCCAAGAGGCACACAATAAGAAGCATGGCATCACTCCGCAGACGATCATCAAAGCGATTCATGATATCGCCGAAGAGTCTCGCAAAATCGAACTCCGCCGCCCAAAGCACGACCATCAGAAGATTCCAAAAGACGAAAAGAAGCGCCTGATGGAAGAGCTCGAGAAGCAGATGGATATCGCCGCGCAGAACCTGGAATTCGAAAAGGCTGCAGATTTGCGCGACGAAGTTGAGCTGCTGCGCAGGGAATTGATGTAGTTCATCTGCCGTTGACCGCACCAATCTCAGGGTTACACTCTTTCACCCATGGAAGAAAAAGTGGAACCATACAAACCGGCAGGTGTTTATGCAGAACTTGAGCACTCTTCACTTCGGCATCCTGAAATAGCGGAACGTTTGTTTGAATGTATTACCGATCAATTACCCAGAAAAACACGCGGATTGGTGTGGCATATTCTTACAAGTATTCAACGACCTTCTGGTGAAGTGATTCCATATGCAGATTACCGGCGAATTCTCGGTGGTCTTCATAGGATGATGATGTCTACGTCGCAGAAAATACGTACGATTTTTGATGACGCTATGATAGCTCTCGCAGATAAATGTGACGAAGGAACTGCCGGCATTCTTCAGCGTATGAAAGAAGTTGTTCAACTGTCTCCTGATGAATACCCTTGGCGGGATCGTGTCCATGATTTGATAAAATTGCTCGAGATTGCATATCCATTTGGCATCAACGTGACTAATCCGAATTTTAATGGAAAAGATGCCGTCATTCCCCATGATGCACTTGTTCGTTTGCATTATAAACGTGGAGATTCGGCATCGCGAATCGACGTTCGACCGGTGAATGACTCTCGAACAGAAGATGATACATATGTATTGCAACAAGAATGGAGAGGTGTGTCGGGAGTGTATGGAATAAATAACGATATCGATCGGAAACCGTACTGTACACTGCTGCGAGATGTGGATCTAACGTCAATTGGTAAAACAAGAACACACCAAGGTTTTTTTGGTCTACACATGGAAGATGGTGTGGAAGTAGAACCTGATTTCGAAGTGGGTGACACGTCTGATATTGAACTAACGTATTTCATTGCTCGTGTGCGGACAGGAATTATCATCATGGCAAAAAATATTCCCGTGTTGGGAGAGGAGATGATGCGACGGCGACGGAAAAATGGAAAGAAATCGAAAGTAGCACAACACGAAGAATCATCAACGGATACACTCACAAAGACTGCAATCGAGCGGTTTAAATTTACAAAACAACCATTGGTTACGTCAGAAGTATTCCATCGTCAGACACATGGTTACCCCTATTCCAATAATCCAGATCAAAAGTTTGGTTTCTATACGATTGAGCAAGGCAAGCGTCAAGGAAAAGCTGGCTACGGACATGTGGAAGTGCTCTCGCGGGAGGAGGCATAATTATTGGTGATCTCCACATGGACGCTCCCACGTAGATTTTCTCATAAGTTCCCGCAGTTTTATGTCTGACGGAGGAACGGATTTATCGCGTAATTCATTATCAAGCAATCGTTGGTTGGTGTGACGTGGATGTGCATCCCATTCCCCGTCGTTCCTTGTCGTTGATCGATACTCATGATGCTCTTCGCGTCGTTGGCGATCGATGCGCGTAGATTCTTGGGTGCCCGTATGCACCACATCCGATACATCGTTCAGCGTTGGTCCAGCGCATGATGAGAGTGCCTCGTGAAAATCCCCTGGCATTGTTCCATATTTGCCATCTGCATTGATTTCAGACCAACGTCGTCCTTCCTCGCGCACGCCATCATAGCGCAACGCAGGATCGGCGCCCTCTGCCATACATCGGTCAGCGAACGCCTGGTAATATTTCATTCTAAATCGATGTAATTCTCTTTGTTGCGTTCGCAAATTGCAGCTTTCCTGCCGGAATTTCATCGCGCGAAGGCCGTTCCATGCGACCGAAAGTGAATAGTGCATCGCGCCCAGAACCACGCTGACTACTGTTTGTTTGATGGAAAGAAGCGATGCATATTGCTCTCGCATGTCCTGTTCTACATTGTGGAGCTCCCATTCCAAATGCACTAAGGCAGCCTCTACAACCATTTCTTCGCCTATTGGATCGAGTGGTACCCACGATGAAAGCTGTGCCTGGCATTCAGGCTCACAATCTCTGCAGTTTTTCCGGTGGGCTATTTCTTCTTGTACTACAAGAGAACCCAATTCTTTTGCTTCTCTACTCGACCAATACATGCGCAGATTTAAGAACTCTTAGGATGATGTGTCAATCATGCATGTTCAATTCAGATGTCCTTTATTTGCCTGCCATTCCTCCTGCCGCTTCTTAACACGCTCAATAAATTGTCCAAAAACAGGCACTAGATCCTCATCGATAGCAAAATCTTTTCTTTCCACTCCTTCAGGAATGGCGATTTGTTTGTAGAGTTTTCGAAAATCCTGCACGTCAGCCTGTACGCGAGGATCTTTTGATACAGCAAAGCGTTCCATTTCCTTCAGTATTTCGCCAAGAGTAATGGGGTTGTGCTGTTCGGGTGGCCTCATATGTATATTATATCATACAACGCACATTGATGCACATCTTGGTTCACAGATTCGTATTTCAGAGCACAACAAGACACCGGTGTCCTGGGAGCAGTATCAGTTCTATTAATGGAAAGTTTCTAATCCCAAAATCCGTGCATAAAAAAATCCCGAAGCGCTTGCGCGCCTCGGGATCGAATGTGTTCAGTCACCAGCCTTTCAGGTTAATAGTGGATGTAGTCAGACAGTGGCGTGTTTGTCGATTTTCTCCGCCGGCTCTTCATGATGTGACTTCTTGCCAACGTGCTCACGCACTCGGCCGCTCTTCAGGTCGCGGTAGGTCAGCACTCCGAAGAGCGTCATCACAGAGATCGTCGACACCGGCGAAACCCACATCGGCACGTGCACTTCGAAGCCTTCGACGATCATGACGAGTGCCAGCACCGAGATCGACCACATTGCCCCATTTTTCAGGAGGGGCATCTTCTTGATGTGATCAACTCCGCTGATCGTCAGCTGCCGGACGACAATGGCACCAATGCCGTTGCCCAGAAGAATCAACGGAACCGACGTGGTGAACGCGAAGCTCCCGATCACTCCATCGATCGAGAAACAAATGTCGATCAACTCAAGAAACAAGACCTTTGCGAAGTCACTCATTCCCCCGCCGCCCTTGGCCAGGTTGTTCTCCATGCCCTCAGCCCACTGCTTTGCGCCGTGGGAAAGAGTGAAGAACGCATACCCCACCACCATCACGAACCGTTTGTGCTCCGCTACCCACGAGGGATAGCAGATCGCTGCCAACATGAAGCCCATGATCGCGAAGTACCACGCTCCCTGTCGACTGAAGAGCCGTTCTCCGATGATCCCGAGGTGTTTCGGTTCCATGAGCAGCCAGTGCAGGAACAACGCGAAGAGGAACACACCACCTCCGCCGAGCAAGGTAGGCGCTGCCTTCTCAACCGCTTCCGTCGCTCGCGGGTCCCCACTGAATGCGACCGTCAAGCTCTCCCAGGGGCCGAGCCCCGAAGACATCCACACGATGAACCACGGCAGCACGCCGCGAACGACGAACACCGCCACGAAGATCCCCCACGTCAGGAAGATTCTTCGGCCCTTCTTTCCCATCGTTCTCAGCACGTCAGCGTTGACGACTGCGTTGTCCACCGAGGACACGGTCTCGAAGATGATCAGGCCGAGGACGGTCAAGGCAGACATCCAGTCATGCGTTGCCCAACTGAAGAGGCCGATGATGCCCACCCAGGTGAGCAGACGCGTCCAGTTCCACAGCTTCTTGCGGTCGATGCAAGCGATGATGCCCGCCGCAGCGACCATCGTCATGCAGACCCCCCAGATGGGTCCCACCTTCGGGTTCAGCCATGCACTGAACGCAGTGCAGACCGCGATGAATAGCACGCGCGGCCACTCGATCTTCTTCATCAAGCTCTTGAACCGATCCATGTCTCACTCCCAACTGAGGTTTTGCCCATCCACCAAAGACAGGCTGATGTTGTTCAATGAACACCTTTCTTGAAACGCAAGAAAGCGCGAGATATTGGAGTAATCTCTGTAAAAAGTCAATAATACTTTACTTTTTATGTTATCCAAGCATTCTTACTGCCTCTTTATAGCCTTCTGGATGCCCAGTATCGAGACGTAAGCCTTCGAATTCACATCCGTAGACGCTATTACCACGATTGAGTTGTTCTATGAGCGCATCGATCAAACGGACTTCCCCGCCATGCGATGCCCCGACGGTTGGAAGAATGTCGAATGTCGAACGTGGAATGATGTACTTTCCGACGATGCCTAATGTTGAGGGTGCAACGTCGGGCTGTGGCTTTTCTACCATGCCCGTGATTCTTTTGAGATTGTTATCGAGCTGATGTTCCACTTCGACAATTCCATAATGCCCGGTCTTTTCGCGCGGAACGTTCTGCAAACACAGCATCGCAGACTCGCTACTCTCTTCCATAGGAATCATGTCGAACGCATCTACCAGCTGCTGCAATCCAGTCTTCTCATGCACGATCAAGTCATCGCCGAAGAGCACAGCAACGTGGTCGCTCTTCACCCATTGCGACGCTTGCATGATTGCATGCCCGTCACCATGCTGTTCGTGTTGATACACAACGTGAAAGTTTACGCGGTCGTATCCCTTGAGTTTGCTGAGGAGATCTGCCTTCCCGCGGCGGGCGAGTTCTTTCTCCAGCTTTGGGTCTTCGCTGAAATATTGCGGAATGAGTTCTTTGCCCGGGTTGATCACGAAACAGATATCTTCGATGCCGACGCTCAAACATTCGTCCACGAGAAGGGCGATAATCGGCTGATTGCCGATGGGTAAAAGCTCTTTTGGCACGACCTTCGTCCACGGCAGAAACCGCGTTCCTAGGCCAGCTACGGGCAAGATTGCTTGGGTAAGACGCATGGAGCCCTAGTGTATGTGCAAAACCCAGTTTTGACAAAATAATCAAAGGCGCTATAATGGGGAGAAACATTTATACAAATTCCCTTTCCGTCCTATGTCACCAGACAAATCCAATTTCCAGGATCAAGTTGCCCCTGCTTTTGAACTCCAGGGAAAACTGAATGCAGTTCTTACAGATAAATCTGTTGTCTGGGACAAAGGATTCAAGACGCGCGTTCGAAAAGAGGTTAATCGTTTGAAGGACATGATGCAGATCGTCTTGGATAATAAGAAAGATCTTCTTCCAGAGCTCATCGATGGTCTTGAGGAAGTGATCGTCAACACAGAAGCAAAACTCGACGGAAAGAAAATGGTCTTTAAAGCAGATGTAATCGAAGAGGAAGAAGGAAGTGCACCTTCTACAAAAACACAGATAGCTGCTTAACATCGCGTCATATACTTCACACTTAAACGCTTCTTGGAAAGGGAAGCGTTTTTGTTTAGTGCGTGTACCCTTCGTCGGGCTCAGGGTGACACGCTAAATAGCTGTGTCATGGTGAGCTCGACGAACCATGCTTACGCCTCGCTAATCCTGACAATCTTCACCTTCTCTTCCTTGGGTATCAGAATCTTCAAGATGCATTCTTTGTTGAACGTCGCTTTGATTTTCTTTGGATCAATCGTAAACGGGAGCGTCACACTTCTGGAGAATTCACCCCAGAAACATTCCTGAAGGTAATACTGATTGTTCGGCACCGCCTCTGTCTGCTGACGGTTACCGCGGATCGTGATAATGTTATCAGTAATCTCAATATCTAAATCGCTTAAGCGCACGCCGGCGATGGGCGCGCGGATGATGTAGTAGTTATCTTGCTCGAAAATATCCACAGCAATCTGCCCTTTCGTTCCTTGTCCGGAAGAACTTTGTGCTTTCATGGTCGGCTGCGTTGCTGGCGCACGGAATGCCGGCATCTGCGCTGGTGCTTCCGAAAAAGGTGCGGTGTCATCCATGGCTGGCTCTTCCAACGGCTCTTGTCCGAGCGATGAAAAAATGCCGTGGAACGGGAACTGAGATGACATGGATCGGGACTTATTCTACTTCTTTTGGCGATTGTGGGGCAAAAATGAACCGTAGACTTAACGTAGTTTTAGTATAATAAATGTGATCGCTCTTCGTTCGTTGATTCGAACAATCTCGTTCTTCGTGTATTCGCACTTCGAAAAACGAATCAACGAAGAACGTTCAGTCGACACATATTGAATGAAGACATATGCTCAGCCTATGCAGCTTTGGCACGCAGTATTGCTCGGAATCATTCAAGGTATCACAGAGTTTCTCCCTATCTCGAGCGATGGGCATTTAGTGCTTGCGGACGCGTTACTCGAACTTCCGCTTGATGGTCGCGATGCATTGGGGTTCGATATTTTGCTTCATGCGGGCAGTTTACTTGCTATTCTCCTGGTGTATTGGGTTACATGGAAAAAGTTGATTGTTGCAACGCTCAAAAAAGATCGTGATGCATGGACTGTGATGGGGTTACTTATTGTTGCAACGATCCCCGGAGTGATGGCGGGATTATTCTTCGAGGATGTGGTAAGCGGCATGCGCTCTCTGCAGGCAGCGGGTACGGGTTTCCTGATAACCGCTGCGGTATTGATCATTGGGGAATATGCAGGCCGCCAGAAGATGTCTGCCGATATCCCCATGCACTCTGTCGGTATCGGCCGCGCATTGCTTATCGGCTGCGCGCAGGCGATTGCGATTCTCCCCGGTGTATCGCGCTCGGGATCTACGATCAGCCTTGGCCGCGCGCTCGGGCTGACGCGTACTCATGCGTTGGATTTCTCGTTCCTGATGGCAGCACCGATTATTGCCGGAGCAGTTGCAAAGACATTGCTCGATGCATTCACTGGAGAAGTTGTATTTCCCCCGCTCGATGTATCTGTAACGGGGTTCTTGATTTCTTTCATCGTGAGCATGGTTGCGATCGGTTTCCTACGGATGTTCGTCGTCAAAAAAAGCCTCGCAGTGTTCGCGTGGTATCTGATCCCACTTGGATTAGTTCTTCTCTACATGTAAAAAAACTTGTGCATTTCAGCTTGCACACATCATTCATCACAGTAGAATTGCGCTCTCTCCTTTCGAGGAGTACCTTATCCCTCCTGATCTCCATTTCCCCGTTCCATTATGTCTGGTGTTCAGCTCCGAAATCACATTCGCCGTCTTCGTTTTGAACACGGTATGACACAAGAAGAACTCGCGCTCCGCACGGGCGTTTCCCGCCAGACGATCATGTCGATCGAACGTGGCCAGACAAACCCTTCCGTTCTCCTCGCGTACAAAATTGCAGCAGCCTTCACTGTTCCAGTCACAGACGTGTTCGACATGGAAGGAAAGCTCGCTCCGGTCTAAAGCACTTATCTTCGCACTTAAAAAACGGCCGCTCTGGCCGTTTTTTTGTGCTCAGGGTTTATTAGTTAACTGGTTTATTGGTTCGGCTGTTGAAATACTACCGAACCAATAAACTAATAAACCAGTTAACGGTTAGTCGTAACTTTTATAGCCACACGAATATCCTGTAAAAACAACTGCGGCGTCTCCCGTCCATTCCACGAATCCATTCCCACTCTGCATACGACGTCGACTGGTGCGCGGGCATCGTCCATCAAGTTGCCGAGATTAAACCCAATCACTTTGCAGTTGTTAATTGTCGCTTGTAAGTGTCGCCCCTCGTCCCCGACGCGTCGCATGTTTTGCAGCTGGATATTTTCGATGAGGAACAATGGCTCAGGATTTCCCATGCCGTATGGTTCGAGGCTTGAGAGATGATTGCAGAACGCATGCGTCACTGCTGATGGTGGAAGAATCGCATCCACGGCGAGCGTTGGAACAAGCAGCTCTGGTTGCAGATGCTTTGCGACGTCACGCTCCAATGCTTCGGTGAGCGCGATGTATTCATCAAGCTTGAAGGTTGCTCCGGCAGCCTGAGCATGTCCGCCGAAGCTCGTGAGCTTTTCTCCGTTACGCTGGAGTGCTTCGGTAATGTTGAAAGCCGCTGGGCTGCGGAACGATGCTGTGCATACGTCTTCCGCGATGTGCACAACCATACTTGGGCGACCGAATTTCTCCGTTAGCTTTCCTGCGAGTAATCCTAAAATGCCGTGCGGGTACGACGCACTCGCGATCGAAAGAAATGCTGGCAGGGTTCCATTCTTATCTGGCGTCAGTTCAGTGAGAGCTTTCTCCAGTGCACGCTGTGTTTCATCTTGGCGAATGCTATTGAGGGTGTCGAGGTCATGGAGAAGTGATCCCCCTTCAAGTAGTGCACGCAGTGCGAGCATTGGGTCAGCCATGCGACCAGCGGCATTGATGCGCGGTGCGATACGAAATGCAATATCCGAACTTGTGAGTGGCTTGCCGGAAGAAAGTTGATCGATCAGCAGTCGCAGTGGGCTCTGTAGCGGCAAGTGTTGCATTGCACGTAAGCCTGCTTGAACAAGGCTGCGGTTATGCCCGCGCAATGGAACTAAATCTGCGATGGTTCCAATGGTTGCAAGCGCGAGGTCGGTCTCGCGGTCGGCCCATGTGTCAGCGTTTTCTAACGCGTGCAGGAATATGAAAACAACGCCTGCGGCACTCGGGTGAGGGTGTGGGAAATGTGGTGAGAGTGCGGGGTGCAAAATCGCGTGCGCGTTTGGTGCGGTGAGAATGTGATGGTGATCCAAAATAATCACATCAATCCCTTTCGCATTTGCAGCATCCACAGCTTCATGTGCGCTGATGCCGGTATCGACTGTGATGAGGAGCGTGATGCCTGCCTTTGCACATTCCTCGATATGAGCGGGCTTCAGACCGTAGCCATCGTGCACGCGATGCGGCAGACGTACGATGGGTTCTGTGTTCCTCCGACGCAATGCACGCGTGATCTGCGCTGCGGATGTAATGCCGTCGCAATCGTAATCGCCAAATACCCCGATGGTTTCCCGTCCCTCAATTGCTTTGTGCACACGTTTGGCAGCCTTTATAGCGTCGGGAAATAGGCAGTGTGCGTCATGGTAGCTTCCATCTGCTCTAAACGCGCCTAATTCGATTCCACGGGCTTGGCTAAGCATTGCTATAAGTGCGACCGCGTCATCATTGGTCATATCATCTCGTCCATCAGATGGTGCGATGGTCCAACGTTTGCCGGTGAGTGATAAACGCGGCTCGATAAAATGAGCCTATCAGAACTTGAGTAATCATCCATGCACTAGCGCACTAAAGCGCTAAAGCATCTTCGATTGCTGTATTGTTGTAGTGTTATATTGCTGCAAGCAAAACGCATGTTTCTTGCATGCAAACAATACAGCAGTATAACAATTTAGCGTGTTAGTTTATCAGCCTTAAACACACGTCTTAGTGTTTCGCTGATTGCACCAACGACAGCAAGAGTCAGAAGAATAGTTGCAGGACCAGTATCAGACAGTGGCGCACCGCTGTGCAAAACCTCATCGGTATCGCTTCTCGCAGATATATTGCCGGACACCTCTTGCGAACGGATGCGTTGGAGCAGGCGAAGTTCTTCTGCAGTCACATCACTTTCATCTTCTCCGTCGGTTGTGCCTTCATCACCTTGCAATTCATTGAGAGCATCAATGAGCTTCTGTATCTCGTCATCGTCAGTCTCTTCGTCTGGGGCGGCATTGTGCGTGCCATCATCCATGGGAATAGAGGATGAAGAAGATGGATTGAGCTCTGCCTGCTCAGCTGCACGGCGCTGGGCACTGCGTTCCTGCTGGTCGTTCACGACATCCTGCGTAGTGCGAGGAGATGGCGGCGGCTCGAAAAACTGCGTTGTAAATTCTTCATCATCCAATGCTTCTTCTGGCGTGACATACGCGTGCGCCGTGAGCGGCGAGGCAATGCTTGTGAGGAGAATGCCGAGAGCGAGGAAGATGCGAGACATCATAGTATTATACAGGAATTTGCGGCGAAGTACAATATTACGGACAGTCTGTTCCCCCTGCAGCTAGACACTTGTAATACGGCACCTGGTCGCTGATTCCATCATCTTTTGTCGACCATTTACGTGGGTCGGTTTCGCCGTCATCTAACTGACCATTCAAGTTTTTATCTTCACCCGTATATACATGTTTTTTCTGGACTTTCACGCGGCACATACCGTCACATAGGCCATCACGGTCTGAATCGGTATTGCGGGGATCCGTTTCACTGAATTCCAATCGGCCGTCCCAATCAGCATCTTCAATGCCATCCACCAGTCCGTCGCCATCAGTGTCACGCGTCGCAGGATTGATGCCACTCGCGTATTCAATACCATCCAAAATACCGTCACCATCGCTATCAGGAGCTTTGGGATTCGTACTTACTTCACGTTCCAGGTACGTATTAAGGCGGTCACCGTCGTGGTCCAAGCCAATAGCGAGTGATTCATTGCTCATGATGTAGCACATGGTGCTTGGCTTAAAGACTTCTAACTGATGGCGAATAGTGGAGTTCGCACGTGCCTGTGCCATCTGGATTTCTTTGTCTGTTGGAAGATCGTACACATTGAACAATGGCGTTTGTGCAGCTTCTTCCGCTGTGCGAACTGCTCGTTCTTTTTCAGAGAGAAAGATCAAACCCGGGAAACCACGACGTTTATCAACAATCGTTGGGTCATAATTCGCCGGGAAGCAATAGCCCCAATATCGCGCATGCTTTCCTTTGAGTCCCAAAAGTGTTTCACGCGAAATACGTGTGAAAGTTTCGGGGAGATGAAAGACGGTATGTGTATTTCCTGGAATGAGGGCTCCGCTTTCCACCTGTGCTGGCGTGATGAATTTCCATGTATATGCTTCCTGTTTGCGGATAACGATTCCTTGAAGTGTTTCCGAACGCTGCATCGTTGCAATGCCAGCGATACTCACGCACAACATCGCGAGCGTCATTGTCGTCCATCCGAGGAATGTGCGTGTGTTGTGTAGGCGAGAGGAAGCCATCGAATTATTATATCATTTTTGACTAATTCTTGATAGATGCAGGCATCTTGCGAAAATATGGGAATAGTATTAAGTATTATGTATTAAAGGGGCACAAAATTCCCTTATACCATAATACTTTTCCCCTAATACTAGGTTACAATAGGCGCATGGCCAAAGACCCATATTCCGTTTTAGGCATTTCTCGTGAAGCAGCGCCGGAGGATATCAAAAAGGCGTACAGAAACATGAGCAAAGAGTGGCATCCCGATAAACATAAGGGTGATAAAAAAGCAGAAGATAAATTTAAGGAAATCAACGAAGCATACGAAACCCTTAGCAATCCTGATAAGAAGAAGATGTACGATCAGTTCGGCACAACCGGAGGACCGGGGGCAGCAGGTGCGGGTGGTTTCGGAGGATTTGATTTTAATAACATGGGAGGTGCCGCCGGTTTTGGTGATATTTTCGAGAATTTCTTTGGCGGGGGACGCAGTCACGCTCGAAGAAATCCTGCCGAAGGCGTGGATCGTGAAATAAGTTTGACGATTGATTTGCACGACGTTGTTACTGGCGTAAAGCATACCTTCAAACTCCAGCGGTTGGTTGTGTGTGAGAAGTGCAAAGGAAATGGTGCCGATAGTGGCTCAAAAATTGTGAGGTGTCAGACATGTAATGGCACTGGTCAAACTATCCACACAACGAGTTCATTCTTTGGACAAATTCAGCAGCGACGCGTGTGTGAAAAGTGTGACGGAAGTGGAAAAATTCCAGAGAAAGCATGTAGTGATTGCAATGGAGAAGGGCGTTACTCAGAGAGCCGCGATGTCACGGTTGAGATTCCCGCAGGCATCCAAGAAGGACAGGTGGTGCGCGTGCAGGGGCAAGGCGATGCGGGCTTGCGTAGCGGAAAAGTTGGCGAACTCTATATTCATATCGAAGTCCGCCAAGATCCACGTTTCGATCGTGATGGAGCGGATATTCGCTCGGCAGTGGATGTGCCGGTGATCGATGCAATCCTGGGGGGCACCATCGAAATAGATACCGTTCATGGAAAATCGACTGTGCACATTCCTGATGGGACCCAGCCAGGGCAAGTGTTCCGTATTCGTGGGAAAGGCTTGCCGCACATCAGTAGCCGTCATCATGGAGATCATTACGTCACAGTAGGAATCGCAATTCCGACAAAGCTCTCACGTGCTGAAAGAAAGATTTTGGAACAGTGGCGCTCTGAACGAGGTTAATTGGTTTACTGGTTTATTGGTTCGGCAGCATAACCAATAAACTAATTAACCAGTAAACACTCCGAATCTTTAGTAGTGAAGTAGTTAGGTCGTAAAATCAGATATCGAGGTTTTCTAGTCCATCATCAGCTGGCATGATCGGAGCGAGCTCTTCACCTGTCTTGAACTTCCCCTTTCGCTCTTCCTTGAGCTTGAGGACGATCTGGCGGTAGTCGCCTTCTCCGACACTCTCCGTTGTGAGGTCAGCGAGCTTAGGCGTGTTCGCAACGTGCAAGTGAATGATGCGGCGGAAGTAGGGAGACATTGGGCTGAGCGCGATGCGGTTTCCGGTACGACGAACAAAGTCTGCTTTGGCTTCAGCAATGTTCTTCACCTTCTCTTCCTGCATTTTGCGGTAGCCATCAGCATCGACGATAATCAACGGCGTGCGTTCCATTTTTTCTTTCGTGCGGACGATCGATTTCAAAATGTGTTGGATGCAGTTCAGTGTTTCGCCGTGCCATCCGATGATGCGGCTCGCTTCGCTCGATGCGATTTCGACGCGTGTAACGTCACCTTCGGCAAACACTTTGATATCGCCATGCTGAAGCTTGAGTTCATCGAGGATTTTCGCCAGCGTTGATTGGATAAAGTCGTAATTCATCTGTTCGGATTGGGAGTGGTTTGGACTATAGCATACTGTTTTCATGTTCAATAAAAATCGTGCAAAGGGGTAAGGGGTATGTATTACGTATTATGAGCAGCCCCTATCCCATAATACATTTCCCTTAATACAAAAAAGCCCCGTCCCTCGACTACGCCTGCCTACCGGCAGGCAGGCTCGGGATGACACGGGGCTTTTTCAGATTGACCGAGAGATTATCGAACTGCGTCCTTAAGAGTCTTTCCTGCCTTGAAGGATGGAACCTTCATAGCGGGAATGGAGATCTTCTGTGCAGGATTGCGTGGGTTAACACCCTGGCGTGCTGCACGCTTGGAAATGCGGAACGTTCCGAAACCCGTGATCGTCACGTTGTTGCCCTTTTTGAGCTCCTTCGTGATGAGGCCCGTCATGGCCTCGAGAGCATCGGATGCTGCGCGCTTTGTGATGCCTGCAGCGTTCGCAATGTTGGAGATAAGGTCCTGCTTGGACATACAGTTGGGAGGAAAGTGGTAAAACCGAGATGGCTGTCAGTCTACCCGGGAGCATCGCTAGTGCAAGCCATCTGACTTGTTAAAATGGCTGTATAAAGCCAAAAAATAGTTGTCTTGGCTCCAGCAAGCCAAAAAATCTGAGTACAAACAATGATCAAAGATGGCCAAATTCTGATGTAAAACACTGGTTTTAATACAAAATTTGATGGAAAGTACTACTCACATTTATGTCTCGATGCGACAGTACATCAGTGAAGTAAAGCGCCTAGGATGGTTGACAATAGCTCTCCCGACTCCCTACTCTCCGCCTCACTCGATTCATTCCCATTAAGGAAGTGCCTACGCATTTAGTTATTGTTGAGTCACCGGCCAAAGCCAAAACCATCAAGAGATTTTTGGGGAAGGACTACATCGTGGAAGCGAGCATGGGACATGTGCGTGACCTGCCAAGCAGTGGTCTTGGTGTAGACATAGAGAAAGATTTCGAACCGACATACGAAATTGCCGAGGGCAAACAGAATGTCATCAAAAAATTGCGTGATCATTACAAAGAAGCTGATGATTTATGGATAGCGACGGATGAAGACCGCGAAGGAGAAGCGATTGGTTGGCACCTTACACAAGCGTTGAAGATCAAAAATGCATCGACGATTAAGCGCATCGTGTTTCACGAAATTACCGAGAGTGCCATCAAAGAAGCGGTGAACAACCCGCGCACGCTCGATATGAAATTGGTCGACGCTCAACAGGCGCGTCGTATTCTAGATCGTCTCGTGGGTTATACGCTCTCGCCTTTTTTGTGGAAGAAAGTGTATTCCGGTTTGTCTGCAGGGCGCGTGCAGTCGGTTGCAGTGCGCATCATTGTCGATCGTGAGCGAGAAATCCGCGCGTTCAATCCGGTGGAATATTGGTCACTGGAAGCGCAACTGGAGAATGGAGCGAAGCAATCCTTCACTGCGGCGCTCGAGAAAAAAGATGGACAGAAATTCGAATTGCACAACAAAGAAGAAACCGATGCGGTGCTTAAAGATATCGATGGCGCCACGTTCACCGTCGCGAATATCGAAGAGAAAGAAGTGAGCAGAAATCCAGCCGCACCATTCACGACGTCAACGCTCCAACAAGAAGCTTCGCGCAAACTTGGCTTTTCCGTAAAGCAAACGATGGTGGTGGCGCAGCAGCTCTACGAAGGTGTGAATGTCCCGGGCGAGGGCCAAGTGGGTCTCATTACCTACATGCGTACGGACTCCGTAAATTTGAGCAAGAAAGCGCTCGAAGATTCCAAAGAGACGATCCAGAAATTATACGGTCGCGAATATGTCCTGAGTGAGCCGCGCACCTATAAGACGAAGGCGAAGGGTGCGCAGGAAGCGCACGAAGCTATTCGCCCAACAGAGGTGAGTCGCACGCCAGATTCACTCGCAGACGTACTCGATCATCAGCAATTGAAGTTATATACACTTATTTGGAACCGCACGCTTGCAACGCAAATGCCTCCTGCAGAGTTCAAGCGCATTGCTGCGGACATTACCGCGAAGCGATATGGCTTCCGCGCGACAGGCCAGACAATGCTCTTCGATGGTTTCATGCGTGTGTATATGGAAGGTCGCGATGAAGAATCTGTAGAACAATCCGACGATGGGGAAAAGATTTTGCCTCCCCTGAAGATGGGTGAAGATCTTGCGCTTGATGAGCTTAAGCCAGAGCAGCATTTCACCAAGCCACCTGCGCGCTACACAGAAGCATCACTGGTGAAGAAGCTCGAAGAAGAAGGTATCGGACGTCCGAGTACGTACGCTCCAACCATTTCTACCGTTCAACAGCGCGGATATATTCGCAAAGAAGGACGCAATCTTCTTCCGGAAGAAATCGCATTCACCGTGACCGACCTCCTCACGGAACACTTCCCCGATGTTGTGAGCTTGTCGTTTACGGCGTTGATGGAACAGAGTTTAGATGATATCGCCGAAGGCACGAAGCAGGGTAACCAGTTTTTGCATAACTTCTACGGACCATTCAAGAGTTTGGTTGATAGCAAAACGAAGGAGATCAAAAAGAGTGATGTTCTCAAAGAGACTGTTCTCGGTAAAGATCCCGCCACGGGATTGGAAGTGATCGCGCGCACGGGACGCTTCGGACCATATGTGCAGCTCGGTCGTTTAGAGCTCGAGAAGGGCAAAAAGAAAAAAAAAGGCGAAGGACCTCGCACAGCCTCTCTTCCAAAAGATACATCACCAGAAGCAGTGACAATGGAACAGGCGATGGCGCTGCTCGAGTATCCGAAAGTAATCGGCAAACACGAAGGTCACGATGTGCACATCATCCTCGGGCGTTTTGGTCCTTATATCAAAATTGATGCCAAGACTGCCGCGGTGCCAAAAGAATTCGATTACACGAAGATAACATTAGATGAAGCGGTGGCAGCCGTTGCAAACCTCGCAGAGGCAAAGAAGAAGGCTGCAGAGCCACTGCGGACCCTTGGAAAAGACCCGGAGACTGGTGGTGATATTCATGTGAAAGATGGTCGTTATGGTCCGTACATCACCGATGGCAAGACGAACGTGTCCCTTCCTAAGCGCTTCACGCCAGATGCCGTGACACTTGAAGAAGCGATCGAGTTACTCGCGAAGAAGCGCGTGGCGCCGAAGAGGACTTGGCGGGGGAAGAAAAAGTAAGCAAGTGTTTTCACTATTTCTGCAATGCTCGCGCTTCATCCGCCATATTTTTTGCGAGAGTTTGCATTTGAGTGGCGAGCGTGTCCAGTCCAGGACTAAATTCGCGTGCTTTCTGCGCAAGCTGCCAAGCATTGCTGGAATGTTCGATTACTTTATCCAATTGTCCGGAAACACCGGCTTCATAGGCGAGCAACAAGAGGCGAAAGCCTTCGGCAGTTTTTACCGCACCTTTGATGAGCGCTTCATCTGGCTTACTTGCGAGAGCGCCTCGGGCCGCGAGCAGCGCGCGAGCAGATGAGTAGTGCGCTTGGGGGAGCTGCTTTTGCTCAAGTAACGTAAGAATGTTGAGAATTTCAGACTCCGTTTCTGAGAGCAATGCCTGTGTACGGCGGCCGGCCTTGTACATTTCCAAGCGATACATGAGCAGCGCCACTTCTCCGCGCGTTAGCTCTTTTGCCGGACTCAAATTCCCCGATGCGTCGACCATGGTGACTGACGCGGAAATGGCATAGCGCATGTACGGGTAATACCATTCGCTGGCACTCGGTACGTCTGTTGCCAGAGGCAAACTCACTTCGCTATAGCTGGCATTAGGGTCGATCTTGTTTGCGAGAAGCATCATCTTCAGGAATTCAACTTTTTTTACATTGTTGCCGCCATTAAATGCCGACGTCTTTGGTGGCCCATCGATGATGCCGAGCGTCTGCCGTGCACCTTCGATGTACGGGATATACCATGCGCCGGCCGGAGCGTCCGCATATACCGTGGATGTAAAAGTAGAAAGTTTGTCTGCTGGAATAAGGGCAGCTGCTAATATTTTCACTGCTTCAGCGCGCTTCACCGGCGCGTCTGGACGGAAGGAGCCGTCTTCATATCCCTGTAGCACGCCTCTTTCCTTCAAATACTCCGCAGCTTCGTACGCCCAGTGGTCAGCGGGCACATCGGTAAACGATTGTCCTGCTTGCGCCGAGACGTCCCATGGGAACAAAGAAAGAGCGAAGAGGAGGAGGATTGATGAGGTGGAAGTGCGCATACAAAGTACTGGGCGGCGAAAGGTAAATAGCGGTGGCAAGGGTAACAGGAACGCCGCTTATAGACAAGAAAAGATCACATAGATGCGCATGGGGGGTAACGAGGACGTTTTGACATAATTTTATAAGAGCCCAGAGAGAGGACAAAAGATCAGTAACATTCGCTTCATCTCTGTGTTGGGCGGCGGATTTTGTACAGACAATCATACGCTGCCAAAGATCAGTAACATCCGATCATGTGTGCATACGTGAAGAATGGCTTTCATAGGGCATTCTTTGCAGGCTTACTGCCGCCCATTTTGCGTCAGCCCTATTCCGCAACAAAAGATCACATACATGTGCTCTACCTAGTGTGGGGGTATGACCGACGAATGCTTTACAGAGACAAAATTCAGATACATGTGCGACAATCATCAATACTGGTTGTCTATTATTGCACGGCATGTGTTCTGGAGAAAAGATCGCTGACTCTTGCTACAGAAAAACATGTGTGAGTACCGACTGATCATTATGGTTCGCGGTCATAGAGCGAAAGATCAGGTAGACGCGCTGCATACTATCGAGTTCAACTCCAGTTTTCTCCAGCACGAACGAGCCATTGGAAATATTCGCGCAACTCCCCAGGGGCGAAGGCAAAAATGTTCGCACACATGCGCGCATGCAATATCCATTGAATGCGTACTATGTTGCTCCTTTTTCCAAGCAAAGATCATTCAGATTCGATCATCAACCTTGATTGCGTGTGCGGAATATTGATGCAGCCCTTACTGAAGCCAAAAAATCATTATCATTGAATAGTTTCGCAAACTATATTTCTCTCAGTGTAAAAAATATTCTATAATATTATAATAGAAAGATCAGGAAGATTCGCTTCATATCGTGGATTTGCGCTTATGGAAAATACTCATTTGATCAAGAGATAAGTTCAAATACATAGGGTCGAACTATGGACATTTATACACATATTTGCTAAAATGCAATCAAGTAACTAGACATTGTCTTTCAAACAAAAAAATACAACCCATGTTTCTGACAAGCATCCGCTCGGCTGATGTGCGTCGCCTCCTTGCACGGAGTCGTGAGCTTGAGTTAAGCGTGGGTGCAGTGCAGAGGTTGAAGTGGTTGTTATTCGCACTCGAAAACAATAACAATGTGAGTCTGACATGCAGGCACTTCGGCATTGCACGTACCACGTTCGTGCGATGGGCCGAGCGTTTTGACGCGCGCAATCCTGCATCACTGGAAGAGCATTCACGCTGTCCGCACACCGTGCGAACGTCTGAATTGGATCCTGCAATTGTTGCGCTGATCCGTGACCTGCGCATGAAGCACACCGAGATGGGCAAGGTACAGATTCAAAAAATTCTCCAAGACCATCACGGCATTGCACTATCGTCATCCACCATCGGACGCACGATCGCGCGTCACAATATGTTCTACGGCAATAGTCCGTCCCACCTGCGCAAGCGCGGTGAGGATGCTTTGCAGTTGGAGGCGGCGCAGCGCGTGCAAGAAGTGCGCATCAACAAAGAACATTCACCTTCCGATTCCGATGAGGGATTCCTCCCATTACCTCCCGACTCAAAACTCGCTTACTGATCATGCGACGCACATTCACCATGATCGGCCTGATCTCACTCACAGCAATGCTGTGGGGAGCTGTACCTGTTGCATATGCAGCAGAGAGTGATGCATATTCTCTCACCGATGACGCCGGGCGCGCAGCCGCAATGCATGGTGATTCCAGCGACTACCAGCTGAGCGGTAACATCATGTGGTACACAACGGGAGAGAGCGATGCTTATCAGGTCAATGTGTTCCCTGTTGGCGCATCGAGCAGTGTCTCTGCGGGGGCTGCTTCATCTGCTGCCGCCGCCGCTGGCGACGACCGTGGCGGCCATCGCGGTGAGGGAACGAACACATCACGCGTTTCATCACAACGATCAAGTGCGTCGAGCTTGGTAGCTGTATCGCGCAGGTCACGCCCTGTCACATCATCGCGTGCATCTGATGCAATGCGTCCAGCTGCTGACGCTCCTTCATCGATCACTGCACCGCATTTCAGCACGCACCATCAGAGCCTTGTCGGACTTGCTCTTCCTGTCACGCAGTACGGTCGCACCTCAACGATTCATTTCTTCGGTGCGGTTGAGCCTGTGTGCGAACCGTGCATTCAGAGACAGTGTGTATCGAATGCACCTGCTGATGCCAGCATGCACGGAGCTGCCCCATGGGCAACGCAACATCGTGTGATGCTGGTTGTCATGATTGTCGGCTTTGTGGTCGCAGTGTACGGCGGCATGCTGCTTGGCAGCGTACGCAGAGTGCGCATGTGGCCCTTCGTGTTAGACACATACACATATAATGCAGTTGGCAGTGCAAAGCATCACCAAAAGAAACGTGCACAAAGGAAGCATGGAAAGCGCGGACTCAGTGCGTTGATCATTCTCGTGATGCTTGCATCCTTTG
Organism: uncultured Candidatus Peribacteria bacterium; assembly: GCA_964391185.1. Lineage (GTDB taxonomy): Bacteria > Patescibacteriota > Gracilibacteria > Peribacterales > Peribacteraceae > JAKQEM01. The sequence goes on from CAYMIX010000001.1 coordinate 160,631, forward strand.
CACGCGCAGAGGTAGCGGTTGCAGAGGACACCGTGCCGCAGTATCGCATCTACAACGGCCAATTGCGCACGGCCGCAGGACAGCCTATCACGACACCGCATACGATCCGCTTTAGCTACTGGAACACGTCAGATATGGTGGCAGGCGATCTCACGGGCACCGGTTCCATCAACGGAGCGGCGACCACCTACCTGGGCTGGCAGGAGTTCCATACCGTGACGCCGAATGCACAGGGTAACTTCTACGTACAGCTTGGCTCTGTGAGCCCGCTTGGCAATGTAGAGAATCTCACGGCACAGCAAGCGATGAGTTTGTACTTGCAAGTGGATGTAAAAGCAGATGGTGCAGCATTCTCGGCCTTCCAAACACTGGATGTTAATCGCAACAGCGATACGATAGATCGCACGCCGGTGAACGCTGTTCCTTCTGCACGCAATGCTGACTTGCTCGATCTGCGTGAAGTGGGCACTGGTAGTGGTTCCATTCCGTATCTCCTCAGTGGCGGACTCCTGCCCGTCAGTACAGTACCAGGAGGCACCAATCGTGACTCGTTTGTCATCGATAGCAACAATTCCGCAACCGCAGAAGTCGCTCTGCAATTCGGCTCCACCCTGAGCGAGAAGTTGTCCTTTGATATCGCTAATGACCGCTTCGTCTTTAGCGACGACCTCCGCGTGGAAGGCAATCTTACCGTGACGGGCCTCATCAATGGCGTGGATATTACATCGTTGAGCGAAGCCACTGCCACGCACTTGAAGGTATCGTCCGGAGCCGGATTGAACGTGGATGTCGCCGGCGGTAACTATCAGATCAGTGGCAATACGACCAACTATGCGGGTAGCAGTGGCGTCGGCGTTGCGAACAATGCTACGAGCTACATCTTCTTCGGTTCCGGCGGTTTGACGGTGCGTCAAATGTCATTCCCTACCGATGAATCCTTCATTCCTCTTGCAGAGGTAGTCACGAGCGGTGGCAGCATCCAGAGCGTCACCGACCGTCGTGTTCTCCAGAGCGATAACCGTGAAAACACTATTTTGAAGGCATATAACGCATCCTTTGAGAATGCCAGCTACCAAGGCGATGGCTTGGAAAACGTCGGACAGCTTTCCGTCAGCCACGACAACTTAAACCTTAAGAACTTCTACGTATGGACGACGACGCGCACCTCACTCCAGGACTACGACATCATCCAACGCGTGAGCCTGCCTGCCGGATTCGTACGCTGGGATACGTCCGGAGGAATGAATCCGTTGACGGTCACATATCGCACGACATCCGCGGACACGACGAATGCCAAGCTGGATATTCAGGTCTATGACACAAACGGCGTTCCTGTCACACTCTCCGGTTCAGTGACGGATCTTGCGTCCACCTCGTGGGCGACGACACAAATTGAGTTTGCCGGCAATCCGACGTGGACGCCGGGTATGGAGTTCCTCATTCGCTTCAAGATGTCTGCCAAGGACAACTACCAGGTCCAGATTGGCGACTTCAAAACTCGCTTCGTCGAGCTGCTTGGAGACCATTAATGCTTTCTTTTATTTTTTCTTTTCCTCCTTATATATGGGCCGCACATCCATCCAACACCGCCGCAAAGTGTGCGGCACCAAGAAACAGTTTGTCTTGCCGACGATCGCATTCCTTTCCATCCGATCTATTGCGGATCCGCTCTGGAAGCTGCGCTTGCGCATTTATGCAAAATTTGCTATACTTCTTAGAAACATTCACACACATCCTATGAATACCTTTGTCTCCTTCCGTCGTCAGCTTCGCATGAAGCTGCTTGCAAGCGCGAGCATCGTAGCCATCGTGGCTGCTCCGCATGCGGCGATCGCAGCCTCCTCATGGAGTCCAACGCTCCTGGTGAACACGGAGTCGTTCCAGACAGTCGATGAAGGTGATGGCACTACGGATGTGGAATTGCGCTTTGGCGGAACGTTGAATGAAAAATTGATCTTTGATCGTACGCAACAGCGCTTCGAATTTACCGATGACTTGAGCGTACAAGGTTACCTGTCCGGTTCCCTCTTGCGCGTGGACGGCAACGCCGATATCAATGGAACGCTCTCCGCAACGGGCGCTATTCGTACAGACAGTAACCTCACCATCAACGACGATCAGACTGCGGCCAACGCAACGATCACCTTCGGTAACGACGGCGGTAATGAGACGTTACAATTCAGTGACACCGTCAATGAGTTTGAACTCAGTGATGATCTTCGCGTGACGGGCAACTTGTCCAGCAGCGGCACACTCTCCGTAGAAACTGCAATTTCCACTGATGGCGATGCCACGATCAATGCCGATCGCACGTCGGCTGATGCTGTTTTGACCTTTGGCAATGCCACGACCAATCAGACGATAAAGTTTTTAAACACCAATCAGAAGTTCCAGTTCTCCACCAGTGTCAGTGTGCAGGGCAACATTTCCGGTTCCACGCTACGTGTGGATGGTAATGCCGATGTGCACGGTGCTTTGACAGCTTCGGGTGCATTCCGTACGGATAACAACATCACCATCAATGATGATGCGGGTGCTGCGGATGCTTCATTGACCTTCGGTAACGATGCGGGCAACGAAACTATCACGTTCAGCGATACGTTTAACGAGTTCTCGGTTTCTGACGATCTCCGCGTGACGGGCAACTTGTCCGGTAGCGGTAACTTGAACCTCGAAGGTAACTTGACTGGTGCCACCATCAACGGCTTCGGGCTGAGCAACTGTACAGGTACGAATGCGCTTCGCTGGAATTCTGCAACAGGTAAGTTTGAATGTGCAGCGGATCAGACAGGTGCAGGCAGTTCAAGCTCTGGAGGTATTTTGTCTCTGCATCCTGAATATCCGAATGCTATCTACTTCTCCTCCGGATCCACATTCGTCGGACAAATGGTAGGATCTGGTGGCACAGCGGGACTGGAGAACGTCTATCACTGGTCCTCCACGCGATCGTCCATTCAGGACTACTGGGTAGCCGTTCGTGTGCGCCTTCCGAATAACTTCTCCAGCTGGGATCCAGTTGCGCCGATCCAGCTCCGTTACCGCACAGGTGTTGCTTCTGCGTCAAATAACCACGTAACGGTGCGTATCAAAGATACATCGGGAGCAGCAGTGGCTCTCAGCGGTGCCGGCGGGCTCTCCAACGTCGCCTTCACCACGGCAACCATCACCGGTCCGGAAGCGTCGGGTACATGGGCGCCCAAGGGATATATCACCCTCTACGTCAAAGTGGCGGCGAATAACACCGCGAATGCCTATGCTGAGGCAGGGTATATCAACCTCAACTTTGAAACGACAAACTAATGGTCCTGACATTGAGATGCAAAGCGGCGGCCTTCGGGCCGCCGCTTTTGTGTTAGATCTTTCCTTCTTTATCTCGAGCGGAGACCTCATCGTAAATCATTCGCGATATATCTGAGATAGTATTTGCCAGCACATCCATATCGCGTCCGCGCAACATCACGCAGAGCAAGTAGTTGCTGCCCGGATGGTAGACAATGCCACAGTCGTGCAGTTGCTTAATACCAGTTTCGTCCTCGCGCTCGCCAAATTTATGTGCGACCTGAACATCGTCGGGCAGCGTTGCCACAATTCCCTTGTTGAATGTGGAACGTTGCAACAGTTCAAGCGCCTTCTCGCTATAATCCTTGGTAAGGAACGATGCGTTATAGAGATGACGGAACATAGAGGCACTCTGCTTGACGGTGATGCCGTCATCGGTGGTTCGATTTTCTCCGAACAGTCCCATCTCTTCCATCATCACCAAAAAGAGCGGCTCTGCTGGACTTATGGTTTGCAGGTAGGCGTGCAGAGCGTTCGTGGCGTGATTATCGGAATAGACGATCATGTATTCCAATAACTCATCGATGGTGTAGACCTTCCCAGCTTCGACTGTTTTTTCGGCGGGGAATTCCTGATTGTATGGGACGATCAATTCTGGCGTGATTTCTACGCGTTGCCCCAGGACAGCTGGGTTCTTCTCAGCAAGACGCAGGATCGTAATCATGACCGGCACCTTCAGCAGGCTAGCGGCAGAATATATTTCATCTTCGTTGATACCCATCCACGGACCGAACTCGAGATCGCGCACGTACACGGAGCCGTGCGTGATACGTCCTTGTGACGACCATGCGCGGATCTGCGATTCCAAAGATTCTTTGAAGTCTGAAAACTCTTTTTTTTGTGCCAAGTTTTGCTCCGGTTCGCAGCGAAGCCATGGGTTGATGAGCGGGTAAGCGCCTTCACAGTCTTCTGCTGTTCCGATGACGGACGATGTGGTGCGGGAAGTGTTATCGATGCGTACGGTCCACACGCACAAAGCGCCCAGGAAGAATGCCATCATGACCGGAAGCAATCGGTTCATTGTCGCCGAGTATGGTCTTTCATATGCGGATGTGCAACACCGATTATCGTGACTTGCTTCCCGTAGCCCATACATTCAATCCGCATTCGAACCGGCCTGTACGAATATCAACAAAACCCGCAGCATGTAGTGCATTGTTGAGAGTGTGAGGGTTGTACATATGTGAGTGATCGTTGATTTCTTGTGCGCTTACCAGCCCGCAGTGTGCCATCAGTTGCAACACGGTAGTAGAACATCGTGTGGGCGTTGTGAGAATAATCATTCCTCCAGGCGCTAGGATGCGATGGATCTCCGTGAGCAGCCATGCGCCAACATCTGCATCCACATGTTCGATCATCGCAAGCATGGTCACTACCTCGGCGCTGGCGTTTGCGCATGGTAGGACTCTGTGCAAGCTACACTCGTGCGCAATCATACGAATACCCTCGTACTCGGTGGTTGCGAGTCGAAGATCGATTCCTGTTTTTTGCGAAGCGCGTGATGCGCGCAGGAGCATTGGTGGCAAGCCGCATCCAATGTCGACGATGTGTCCATGTTCAAGAGTGGATGGAATCAACGCAAGCGCCATGGCAACCCGCTTCTGTGCTAGCCATGATTCCAACAAGCCGCTGCCCCGTGTGGGTGAGGGCATGTCAGTAGGTCTCGAACATGGAAATTTTTTCTTCGTCGGTAAGTTTGATGACAGGCAAATTCTTGTCCCAGTCGAAATATTGCCGTGCTTCATCATGTCGATCGAGCATCCAAAGATTGAGCGCGAGGAGCATGCGCGTGCGATGCTCATGTGGATCAAACCATTTGCTGCCTTGCAGGTGATGTAGACTTTCTTGATAACGATGCTCTTTCGCAAGGAGCGTGGAACGAAGAATGACATTTGCCAGTTCGTCACCCCCCAATTCTTCCGCAGCCGCTGTTGCAAGTTCGGCAACCTGCAATTCACCCGCGCTGAGCGCCAGTGCTGCGGCTACGTGGTGAATAGGCACATGTTCTCTCGTAATGCTGAGCCCTTGGGTTACGAGCGCAGTCCCCTCCTGAATGCGACCGTACTGCAGTCGATTGTTTGCCAAAAAAACGTAGGAAATGACGCTATTCGGAGCGTCCCTCACCATGCTTTCGCCAAGTCTGGTCGCATCGAGCCATACGTATGTCCGGGGTATCAGGACAAAGAGGTAGGCAACTGCGATGGCAGGTAACACTGTAAGTGCGGCTGTTCGCGCGTTTTTCCACAGGTGCCATGCCCCGTAGCCGCCGATCATCGCCAAGCCCGCGGAAGGAGCATACAGCCATCGTTCGGCAAAAAAATCAATCGAGTGGTAAAACGGAATTTTCGAGAATGGGAAGTACAGTACCAGGAAGGTCAACGCTCCCACGCCCAAGGGTGACGATCGTGTTCGCGGAAAGCATACGAAAGTGATCAAGAGGATTGCGATCAGAACGCCCGGTATTGCCATCCATGATTCGAACGGAGAGCTAATGATAGGCACGTGCGCGAAGCCGTACGTTGCGGACAAATTCCATGGCACGAAAGTTTGTCCGACGGCGATAAAAAAGAGCTGCACCGCCGTCCATGGCACGAAACGCGGCGCCATATAGCCGAGGGGGTTTTGTCCAAAATAGAGAATTTCTCCGTCGGGGACGATCGTGTGGCCAACGGCGATATCGCGCAGCACGAAAAACACGACAATCGCACACGCTTGCATCATAATCGGAAGCCAGGCCTTGAGCGTCATGCGCCAGCCACGCATTAAAAACAAAACGCCGGCAAATACGCCGGGAAGCACCAACGCGGATTCTTTGCTCAAAAACGCACAGAGGGAAAAGACAGCAGCGAACAACGCATATGCGTTCTTGTGCTTTTTTCCTTCGATTGATGCAAGAAAGACGTTCCAAGCCGCGAATCCACACACTCCAACGAGTAGTTCGTCGCGCGCTTTGATGTATGCAATGGATTCGACGTGAATGGGCATCAGCGCGAAAAAAATCACAGTCAGCCATGCAAGCATGTCATTCTTCCATAACCTGCGCATCACAATAAAGAGCAGTGTGCATGCGATGCCATTCAAGCAGATGTTCACCAGGTGAAACCACACCGGGGATTCACCGGTGAAGAGGTAGTTCAGTGAGAATGTGACGAATGTGAGAGGGCGATAATGTGCATTGCTTGTTAATCGGTCTAGTGAGGGTTCGAACCATGTTTTCCATAGGTATGATATATTCCTCAGATCCGCATTTTGATAAAAAAATGCGTCGTCATACACGAATTCCCCCCTCAGCGTATTGCCATACCATAAAAAACTGATGAGAAAAAACACACATGTGGCGATCGCGATAGGATGCCGTCGATAGGTGTTGCGTGCGTACTCGACGATCGACATGCTTCCAGCCTATCACATTCTTCATTACTCCAGAATCCTCATAAAGATCTGCGGGAGAGGCACTGCCGTTACGAGCGCCGCCGCCGCCGGGAATGTGCTGGGGAATGATGTGTACGTATTGGCGATGCTCCAACCGAAGTTGCGGACCGTGGTGTAGTTCGAGGGGAATCCCTGTACGGGGTTGATACCACCGACGGCAAAGCCGCGGAGTGTGACGGCGATGCTGTTATTGTTCACCGCAAGCCAGTACAAACCTGGCTGAATATGGAAGGGGAAGGTTGAGTTTGTTGCCGTGCAACCAGACGCGCAGATGGTACGCATACCTGTTGTGGTGGTTGTGACGGTTCCCGCGTCAAAGATCAACGTATCGGGGTATCCGTTGCCGCTATCGCGATAGAGCGCCACGCGCACTTCCGACGATGCTGCTGTCGTCTGCACGGATACGGCCATGCCGTTGATGGACATTACTTTCTGCGCGATAAAGGGAAACGCGCGGATTGTCGCGGTCGTGGTGAATGTCGCCGCGGCCGTTGCCGTTCCGTTACTTGGCGATGTGTACCACTGGTTCATTGTCGTACCGACGGTGGTGTAGCCGCCGTTCAATCCGTAGCTGGATGAGTCGATGACCTGCCAGTTTGCGCCGTCACTTATCACCGTTACCTGCTGGCCGCGATTTGTTAGGCGCCAACCGGTAAGACGATCGATTTTTTGGCTCGACGTGGTGGCGATGACAACCGGGCGAATATTGCTTCCCACGGACGCGCTCGTTTTCTTGATCGTGTACTGTCGGCCATTGATGCCCACGGCCGTTGGCAATGTAAGCGTGATCATCGATGATCCGGATGCGAAGATAATCTGATCACTTTCATTGATAGAACCCGTCGCTGTCGCGATGCGAATGGACGTGGCGAATGTTCCGCTGGCGGTGAGGCTGGAATGGGGCGAAGCGGTATTCACACCTACTTTCTTCGTCCCGTTGGCATAGATTGTTGGCTCCGCATTGCCCGGGGCGCGCAACACAAGAACGCCGGAGCTCGCAAGCCTACTTGAGGCATGAATGGTTGCACCGGATATGGTGCCGATCACTTCCGCCTTCACGCCGCTGTCCACAGTCGTGGTGCCAATGCCCACTTGATCGCCCGCCGTATCCAAGCGGACAACGCCGCCGTCATCGGTCCATCCGCCTCCGCCTCCGGTGCTTCCCCCGGTCTGGTCCGTGCCGCAGGAGAAGCGGCCGGTTGTACTGTCCCAGAGGAGCTTGCTCGTGGCGCCCGTGTCACAGTCTGCAAGCCCTACTCCCTGCAGCGATCCCCCGATGTAGAGCGATGCACCAGAGCCCTGCCCTTCCCACACGAGCGAGCCGCTTGAACGGAAGGAATCTTTGCTATACACCACGCTGCCGGAAATCGTTCCTACTACTTCGAGCGGATTGTCCGGTGCGGTCGTACGAATACCAATGCGGTTATTTAGTGCATCAACGGAGAATGTATCGGTATCGATCGAGAAGGCATTCGCTGCATTCGTCACGCCAAAGTTTGTGGCATTCGCAAAGCTCCATGTGCCAGCATTCACTGTAATTGCATCGCCGATTGCATCGCCAAATGTCAGGTCTTCTGCAAATGTCGCGTTTCCCGAGACGAACAATGTTTTTCCCGATGCCGATCCTTCCCAGACAAGAGAACCAGAGGACCGGAGAGCGTCATTGCCATACACCGTCGCACCAGACATCACGCCGCGCACGTTCATAAGTGCTGTGCCCGTCGGCGAATGTGTGCTGCCATTCTGAATAACCAATGTGCCCGTCATCGTGTCTCCCGCTGTGTTCACATAGCGAGTGTCGCTCAAGCGCAACACGCCACCGGAGAATGATGATGTGCCAACTTCCGGAGTGCCAGCACCACCTGTCTGGTCCGTGCCGCAGGAGAAGCGGCCGGTTGAACTGTCCCAGAGGAGCTTGCTCGTGGCACCTGTGTCACAGTCCACTAAGCCGAACCCCTGCAATATCGATCCAGAAAGTGTCGTGTTTTGTTCAATCGCCAGCGAGCCGGAGACAGAAAGGCCACCTGTCAACCTGAGGGCAGACCCAGAAATAGTACCCACTACTTCGAGCTGCGTTTCAGGTACGTTGCTTGTACCGACGCCGAGCTTGCCAAGGAAGTAGGAGTTGCCTCCCATGATCGTTAGCGCGCTACCCGATGCAGTACCTTGGATATCCAGATCATCCGTGAACACGAATTTGCCAGAGGTTTGATTGAAACGCAGATACTCTCCCAACGTCGAGCCGAAGCGCAAACTGATTGTGTCGGATCCCGATGCCAAGCCGTAGTCATCGATTGTTTCAAAGTACTCGCTCGTACTTGAATCGTAGGTGATGGCTGTTGCCAGGCTCACCTTGGAAGCCAGGAGCAACATCACGAGCATACTCGCCACTACCCGCCGTTGTGTTCTGTATGTGTGTACCATGGAATCCGATCATTATAGCACAAAATGGCAGTTTGATCCCGTGTAATGATTTGCAAAACACTCAGATATGTTGCATCAACGTACGTTGTCGAATTTACTTTGCAAAACATGTTTACATTCCTGCAAACACAAAAATTTCTTGCGTATATCAAATAATATTTTGTATTAAACAATTATCTGTCCGCTTCGACGTATAACTGTTGCATGCGGATATTTTTTGCGGCGGTGGTCTGCGTCTCCACGCCGAGAACGATGCGTACTGCCGTGCTGGTCGTCGGCAAGTTGCTACCCGTCGTGCCCGTGGCGCTCGTGCCGTCGGTCACGTTGCGGATTTCCCATGTGACCGTCGAGCATTGTTTTTCGCAGAAAAACATCAGGTCATAGACTTTGTTTGCAGTGAACGCGACGCCGGTATTGACTACGTTGGCAGTTGTGTTGTCTTTGGTGCGGAACTGCCAGTTGGTATCGCCGCGTGCGGTGCTGAACTGGAATCCGATGTGGTTGCCCGCGGGGTTGTCGGCACCGACCATGGTGGCGATTGTCTGGTCAGCCATGCCGGCGTACACGCGGATGCTTGTCGTATCCACTACGCCGACACGCCCCGCGAAGAAGAATCCGTTGGCGCCTGTCGTGCTGCCGCGGAACCACGTTGTGTTTGCCGAGCTGGTACCCGCTTCGTCTCCTGATGTCGTAGTTGTGGCGAAGTTTGTCATGTAGCCGAACGTCTGGTCCGCAGCAGGGTGCGATACGGTAGTGTCGTTGGTGACGGTGGTTCCATAGCCGTTCACCGTGGTGCCGCCGCCGGTTGTGAGGGTCATGATCATGTTGTTAAAGAGGCTCGGTTGTAGCGGATTCGCGGCACCGCTGAATGTGTTACGCACCATGGCCATCGTGCGATTTGCCAAGTTTTCGCCGTAGAGCCCTACTGTATTGGCTGGGACGAGTGAACCAGGATCACTGCGGGATCCCAGCAGCAACATGCCGCTGCCGCCAATGCGCAATGCGGGACGCGTGATATCGGTGGTGACGAGCGGTACTGCGCCACTGCCGGAAATCACGAGAGATTTTCCGGACATGCTTCCCAGTACTTCGAGTGTTGTTTCGGGCGCGGTTGTTCCGATACCGATCCTATCGTTCTGCGCGTCAATCGAGAGCGTGTTCGTATCGAACGAGAGTCCGTTCACTCCGCCGCTCAATGCAAAGTTTGTGTCGTTGGCAAATGTCCATGCCCCCGCATTCACCGTAATCGCGTCGCCGATTGCATCGCCGAACGTGAGATTCCCATCCACGATCAGTTGTCCGCTGGCGGTGAGAGTTCCGTGAACATCAGCATTGCCGTCGATGCGCAGCGCAGAACCGGAGATAGTGCCGAACGCTTTCAGAATAGGGTTCGCTCCTGCGTTCTGAGAGCGGAGTACGAGCGCAGAACCGGACTGTGCAAAGATGGCGCTCTGTCCTTGTGCTTGGAGACCTCCTGCGCCGGCCATGATGCTGTCGCCGCGCACCTGTCCTTGTGCGATCATATCGGTCTTACTCTGGATGGAACCTGCTTCGAGTGCACTTACTTGGAGTGTGGAAAGCTCGGTACCTCCGATATCGACGATGCGGACCGAGGGGGTGCCAAAGTTTGCGACGTACGCGTAGCGACCGGAGACGGTGACAGAGATTGGACCACTTAGGTTCGTCGCGTCCTTCACGCCTGCGACGATGACGGGTGCGGCAGGGTTGCTGACATCGATGATGCGCAGCGAGTTGTCTGTATTGTTTACGACGTACGCGTAGCGACCGGAGACAGCGACGGAGCGTGCAGCGTCCAAGTTCGTCGCGTCCTTCACACCTCCGACGATGACGGGTGCGGCAGGGTTACTGACATCGATGATGCGGAGCGAGTCGTCAATATTGTTTGCGACGTACGCGTAGCGACCGGCGATGGCGACGGAAGTGATACCGTCCAAGTTCGTCGCGTCCTTCACACCTCCGACGATGACGGGTGCGGTGGGGTTGCTCACATCGATGATGCGGAGCGAGTCGTCGACAAAGCTTGCGACGTACGCGTAGCGACCGGAGACAGCGACGGAGCGTGGAGCGTCCAAGTTCGTCGCGTCCTTCACACCTCCAACGATGACGGGTGCGGCAGGGTTACTGACATCGATGATACGGAGCGAGTCGTCGGTCGAGTTTGCGACGTACGCGTAGCGACCGGCGACAGCGACAGCGTTTGCAGCGTCCAAGTTCGTCGCGTCCTTCACACCTCCAACGATGACGGGTGCGGCAGGGTTACTGACATCGATGATACGGAGCGAGTCGTCGGTCGAGTTTGCGACGTACGCGTAGCGACCGGCGACAGCGACAGCGTTTGCAGCGTCCAAGTTCGTCGCGTCCTTCACACCTCCAACGATGACGGGTGCGGCAGGGTTACTGACATCGATGATACGGAGCGAGTCGTCTTCATTGTTTGTGACGTACGCGTAGCGACCTGCGACAGCGACAGCGTTTACACCGTCCAGGTTCGTCGCGTCCTGCACAACTCCGACGAAGACAGGTGCGGCAGGGTTACTGACATCGATGATGCGGAGCGAGTCATCGTTATAGTTTGCGGTGTACGCGTAGCGGCCGGAGACAGCAATGGAGTATATACCGGCTAAGCTTGCACCCTGCACGCCTCCAACGATGACTGACGTGGACGGCGGTGCGGCACCAGAGAGATTGTCTGATACCCGACGAACATTGGTTCCGTCACTACGGAAGGTGATGGAACCGTGTTGGTTCAGGATCGTGACATTGCTGCTCGTATCGATCAGCTCCGATCCAAAACCATCGATAGTGATGGTGCCCGTACCAGAGTCAACCTTCTTCACTTCGATAAATTCACCTGTATTACCAGCTGCCGTTGGCAGTGTGATCGTGCGATTTGCAGCACCTGTCGTGACGAGGACGGTGTAGCCCCAGTCAGTGGCGGAAGCATTGGCATTCGTGACCGTTTGAATTGTTGTGCCGCCGCCCGTTTGGTCCGTGCCGCATGAGAAGCGCTTGGCCGTGGCATCCCACAACAGTTTGGAGGTACCGGATGTATCACAATCCTGGAGGCCAGCTCCTTCCAGCGATGTTCCGAGGTAGAGAGATGAACCGGAAGCCGCTCCTTCAAAGACCAACGATCCCGAGGACCGTACGCTCGTATTTCCGTAGAGCATGCTTCCGGAAACAGATCCCACCACTTCCAACTTTGTCTCTGGAGCCGTGCTTCCAATACCCACATTACCCTCCGTGGTGATACGCATTCGTTCCTCGCGCGTAGTCGAGGAGAGTGGAGTTGTTTCCAACGTGAGATAGGCCGCGCGCGACGCAAGGTTGCCCCATGCCTCTCCCGCAAAGCCTCGTATGAGTGCTCCGAGCCGAACTACTCCTGCTGAATCGTAGGCGCCAAAACTCATATCGCCCAAGCGTTGGTCTGCTGCGGTCGGCGTTTTTCGGAGCAATCCCTGGAAGCTGCCCCCTCCGCCGTTCGTCACGGGAGTTCCGCTAAAAATTGTACGTACAGTTGCATTGCTTGCTTCCGCCCATACTTCCAAGGGGACGGTCGCCGCAGTCATGGTGCCGATGTTGACGTTTCCCACCAAACTCGACGTGCCTGAGATAGCAATACTTTTGCCGGATCCCGCCCCTTCCCACACAAGGGAACCGGAAGAACGTAGTGCTCTTTGTGCAAAGATTGTTGTACCAGAGAAGGTGCCCGTTGCTTCCGCATTTCCCTGGACATACAAGTCATCATCAAACTGGAAGCGCAATAAGCTGCGGTTGTATGTGAGCGATTTATTGATCGTTTCTCCGAAGCGCAGCACGACGTTCGCACTTGTGTCAGCATCGTCGATCACCTGAAACGATTCCGTATTCACCAAGAGCGCGGGGCCCCATGAGGAAGCTGCGCCAACCTTTTCGATGGAAAAATCCCCCATCGCCATCCACACACACAGCGAGAGAGTGAGTACTGTGGATGTGCGGCGTATGAGCCCTGAATGAATGGGTGTGTTTGTTTGCATGAGAATCCCTTTATTATAGCCGAAAACAGCTTCTTTGTCTTGGGTATAAACTTGCAAATATATATTTATATTGCTTGATATAATATCATGAATAAGGCTGCTTTTTTGGGTCAAGATAGCTACAATTCGCCATACACGAAGGCGCTTAGCTCAGTTGACCGCCGAGGGCTTGCCCGAGGCGTCAGAAGAGAAATACGCTCGGTTGTATTCATATCACGGGGAAATAATGGTTATAGGCGCTTAGCTCAGTTGGTAGAGCGTCGGTCTCCAAAACCGAAGGTCGTAGGTTCGATCCCTACAGCGCCTGCCACGTCAGCTTAAGCTGACGTGGCCTGCCAACACCTTAAGCTGACGTCTCTTCCAATTCCTTAAGCTGACGTCTCTTCCAACACCTTAAGCTGACGTGGCCTGCCACTTTGCCAGCTCTCATCTGCCAGCGTGCGATTTTGCTTCTTCATCCTCGTCTTTTCCGGTGAGCACGTCCCGTTGGGATACCTTGATATCTTTCTGTAATCGATGAAGGGGGCGAGTTATCATTTTCCCCACAAAACATCATCGTGTTGGGGTTGTTCTATAAGGGCATAGAACATATTTTTTTGTTGAATAGAAAGGGAAAAGTAGGCGCCGATGTTTTTTTCTTGCGCGCACATTGCATCAAATAACAATTAGGACTTCTAAGATGCACGTATGTGGTATTTCTATGTTCTTCAAAGCAATGTGAATTCAAATTATTTCTACAAAGGATCTACCGGCAATCTGCAGAGGAGATTGATGCAGCACCAATCCGGTGAAACGGAATCGCTTCGTCCGTATCTTCCTGTTCGACTTGTCTATTACGAAGCATATGTCACAGAAAAAGCCGCTCGACATCGGGAGAAGTCTGTCAAATGTAGCGGAGCCGTATGGGGAGCTCTGATGGGACGTGTTAAGACAAGTCTCTGTATGGAATTTTCAGGAACTCCTATCGACTGAAAAGGCACTTTCGTGGTATCATGTCATGATGCCCTCAGACCATCAGGAGCCATCGGCGGGGATGGATGAAAACCCAAGAGAGGAAGGGCTGTCGGAATCTATGCGCATTCGCGTACGGCAAAATGCGGAGTGTATGTGTGAGAATATTATGCAAAATCCTGTGCAATGCATACGTTCTCCTAGTAGCACGAGCATGATCCTCGATGCGCTGATCAGCACAGATAATGAAGTGAATGAGATGCAGAAGCAGGAGGCGCTTTGGCTTCTATTTGATGTGATCCTCGAACGTGTTGTGAAGATGGAAGAGCTTGATGATCTTCATGCGAGTGAGATGATTGCCGCATTTGAGCGTCAGTTTTTTACATCTGGTAACAAATATCCCTCGAGCATATTTGAGCAGCTTCGCGGCCCGTACAAGCTGATATTTGCATCACTCTTTTCGGCTCAGCCTGCCGTATCGAAAAATTGGAGGATGCACATGCTGGAAGATGTTTTCTATAATCTTGGCCAGGCAAATCCTGATCAGACTGCTATTGATATTTGTCATGTACTCCAGCATCAGGAAGATCCTGTTTCCGTTTTGGACGCTATTGATTTTATCAGGAGTCTTGCAGCTTATGCGGTAAAAAATGAGGCGCCCAGCGACGACGATATTGTCCATGTGCTGCAGCAAACACTGAATCATTTTCTGCGACATTCATGTGTGCTTGTCCGCCATGCCGCTGCGGATGCCTTGTGGTATGTACAGCAGGCGCATAGCGACGATGGTTTCGCCGTGAGCGATCGTGTTATTGAAAGTGGCCTGCCCGTTTTCGGATCTATCCGTAAGGATGATGAACATTTGAAACGTTGCATTCATGTTCCGGAAGCAGAAGATGATTCTTTTCTTTCCCGTATATCCAGCGATGCCATTGGCATCATCGACCGTCATGGGTTACTGCAGAGAATGTGCATCGATGTACGCCCCGAACAACTCACTGAAAAAACGCATGCACCTGTGAAAGATATATTGCTGGCCATTCGTGCCTTGAGGCATGAGGATGAATCGCCAGTTCGATATCTAGGTTTAGCTCTACAGTGCGAAAAGACCGCATCAGCAGATTTTCTGAGATACGCCATTGCAGAATCGGGCACATCATTCAGTGACAAGGACTGGAGCAGGTTTGTGCATTACATACGCGAGGAGGGACGTATCAAGGAAGAATATGAGAAACTTGTGACTGAACGTTATGGTGCTTTGGCGGAGCGTAATAGGGAAAACATTGTTTCAAGTTGTTCGATGCTCGATAAGCTTCTGCATCAGCACCCCGATATCAGTACTTCTTTGGAGCTTTTCAATTCGGATCTTCTTGCAGATTTTGATGCAGCCATGCGGTATGGAGATCATCTCCACGCGCTGGAACATGCGTACAACCTTGCTCTGATACTGGAGAGCCGTGGGCAGATGATGGGGATACTCGCGCCTGATTGTTTGGCTGGCCGAAATTTTTCCCGCGTGCTTCAATTGCTTGAGCAAACATGGGCGCTCGTGGCGAAAGGTGCCGATGAACTTGCGGTGGAGTTGAATGTAAAAAAAGAGGCAATGGATATGCCGCAGCATGCAGATTTTCCATGGATGCAGGAGATTGGTGAATCTTTGAGTCAAAGCGCATCTCTACGAACGCATATGCGTGACTACTTCCGTAAGCGTCTTGCAGAAGAGCGGGGCGTCATGCCTGTTTTGCATGCGCGTCCGGTTTCCACTCTGAAGAAAGAGCAGACACTACTGCCTTTCGGCGAGGCTGGTATCAGCACAGCGCTTATCCAGCAGATGAATCGTCCGGCAATCAGACAAAAAATCGAAGGGGATTTGGGGATTTCCCTGGCAGATATTCCCCTTCGTTCACAGATTCATTTGCTGAGATTTTTGGCGGATAAAGATTCGGTGATATTTGATCGGCTTCGATCTGTCCTACAAAAGCATCCCACGCATTCAAAAAATATTCTTCTTTCATTCCTCGCCTGTAGCGAAGACCAGGAAATGGGAAACATTATTTTAGCATTGGCAGCATATCCGGAGCTTCTGGTAGCGCTAGATCGGTACGGGGATATGGCAAAAAATGCCGAAGCACTCACAGCAAACCTTGCGTCACTGACGCATGGAACAGGTAAGTCGCAATTTGATTCGTTACATTTTTATCGTCAGCTGATTGTGCAGAGTAATCGTACGTTGCGCGATGCAGTGCGGATGATTCACGAGAGCCCGGAGAAGGCCGAAGAAGTAGGGCAACTGTGTGCAGATCACGTGCGCTTCTCACAAGATCGAGTCGGACTTCTTCATGCGATAGTACGCACATTGCCACGAGCAGAGGTGACATCAATGGATCTCATAAAATTACCGTTGGTAACAATTACAGAAGGTCTAGTCTCAGAGATTGGTGTGTCGCCTGCTGTGCGCGGTATGACACGAGCGGCGTTTCCTTCAGAGACAGACCAGCAGGAATTCTCCGCTTTTATAAAACGAGAAGGAGCGGTGCTTACCGTAAGCCTTTGTGAAGATCATGCGCTTGGCATGTTCGGGTCCGAGCCTCTTGCAGATGGTCGCGTACGTCACATCGATTGGTACTGTACAAACAAAGAAGGACCGGTTCGCGGGCTTGCAGAGCCAACACTGCGCACAGCCCTTCATCGCATCGATCAATCGCAGATGCTCACCTGCGTGGCCTCACCGGAGAGCGCCTCTTGTGAGACATTCATTGAGCACGCCGGTATGGTTGCGTGCGGCGTCACAGAACCTGGCGAATACGAAGGGCAATATCTCCGGTTGCGTCGCGTATCTTCGGATGCAGGTCTTCATGGCCGAGCCCTACATCCTGAGCAAATCGACGTATTGCGTACGCTTGCACAAAACGGCAATGGTCAGGTTGTACGATCAGACATTGACGGTACCGAATACGCCGCCTGCATCGCGGAATCTGATTCGGTCGAAACATTTTTCAATAACGCTCGCCATCAATGGGGGGATGGAACATGGGTGATGTCCCGGCAGATTCGTGAGCCATCTTCGGAGTCAAAAAAAGTACGATATCTGTGCATCTTCGAGCATGATCGTGCGTCTGATGAAGAACGCGAGACTATTCACCGTGCGTTCGATGAATTCCGCACACGTCAGCGCTTGGCGGCGGAGGATTCCCAGAGCAGTTCGAATGCCATCCGGAACATCGATACGATGGAGTGATTCCTCGCGTAGAATCCGAAGAGTTGTTGTTGCTCTACGGCCATCGCATACAAGCTATCGCCGAAAAGCATGATTTCCGTTGGATTTAAATCCGGTTGAGCAGCTACCAATCGAGTCTCTCTTTTTGATGGATCATCGCTTTTTTTCCATGCGCGCGACGTAACGGAATCCGGGCTGATAATTCTGTTTTTGATGCCGAAGGTTTCCATTTTCTTGGTTACGGTTTCGAATTTTTTGGTGAGACCATACTGGTCTGATACATCATCGAGCGCATGCAGAAAGCTGAGAATCTCTCCTGACTTTTTGGCTTCTTCTACGGCTTGGAGGTATCCATCCATGATGCCATCGGGTCCTTCGTAAAAGCGAACACCCGGGAGCACTGCGTGTGGGTTCATGATGCTCTTAAGCGCACCGACAATGTGATTCACTTTTTCTTCTTTGCGCGTAATTTCCTGTCGTTCTTTTTCGAGCAACAGCAATAATTTCTCCGGCTGTTCCGGTGTGTAGAGGTACGTGTTTCCTTTTTGGATCATCCGGATAATCCCCTTCTTTTCCAATTGCTGGCATGTGTATTGCGCCGTTGAACGTTGAATACTTGTGCGGTCGCCGAGGGTGGATGCTGGCGAAGTTCCGACGGTGAGGAGTGCTAAATAGATTTTGATCTCTTTCTCATTGAGATCGAGATCTGCGAGGACTTCTTGGACTTGGAGGAGGGTTTGAGCGTCAGACATAGGGTTAGTATAGCCGAATTGTCCTATAAATGACAAGTATTTGTTGGCAGCAAATTATTAATTAAATCGATCAATAAGTATCTAAAAGTGAATATGAGTCATTTTGCATGACAGATATGCATAGTCATAAATACCATATTAATAGATACTGGCAATGTCTGATCGACATGGTCATTCACAGGGTTATATTTCTTACTCCCCTCAACAATGCCTAAATTCTTTGAGAGATCACCAGTAGTTCAAGCATGTTCCGCTGAGAATACATTGCGTTTGGCCGAAGAAAATCCTGAGGGAATCATTGACGAGCAAACAGCTGGATGGTTTCGCATTCATGGAGTCAATATTCCGGAGCGTTGGACGATTGTACCCATGAAGGAGAATAACAATTGGCAAAACAATTCATGCGATGATCAGAGCAGGCGTTCTTTGCTTGATTGGTTTGCAGTACAGGTCCATAGATTAGGCCCAAATCGTGCTCTAGAATTGGCCGAATCGGAGCTGCAAAAACTTTCTCTTGGAGTAGGAATTTTGGATGGTTGGACACGTTCGAAGCTGTACGAAGCTTGTAAAAGTATGTTTTCCACGCCAACACCCCCTGGTTGTATTGTGGCATTGCTGGAACTCGATTGCTTCTATAAAGCAGAGGAAGATCTGAGAAAAAGAAATGATGCATTGAGAGCACGCTTTGAGGCGATGGGAGGGGTAGTTCGCAGTGATGTTCACGAAACAATGTTGGAAGGAAACGCATGAAGACTGTATGAAAATAATAGGGTGATTGCGCATCAAAGAGCCTCATGCATGAGGCTCTTTTTTCTGTGTATCTGAATATCATTCGGTTCTTCTTTCCACAGTTGCAAGCAGGAGCGCCAGAAAAGCAGCGCGCGCTTTTTGAACTTTTCCTAAAAATGACAAGTATTGGTTGGCAGTAAATTGTGTGTCGAATTGATCATTAAGTACTTAAATATATGTTTCTTGGATTATACATGACAGTAATTAATAGTCATAAATACCATATTATAGGAAAATGGCAACTGTCAGCCGGACGAGTTCATTCACAACATTGGATCACTAAATCGGCTCCCTAAACGGAGCCGTCATCAGGGCCATCCGGGGCGGATGGTCTGGACGACGGTTTCCAAGGTGGAGCCGCAGCAGCCCCAACTGCTGTCCGTTCTTTTTTTCGCATCTGCGCTCGGGTCGCGGATGCAATTGGAAAGGAGGTCCATATGGACCAACATCGCGAGGTGCTCAACAGAGCCCTCGCGCTGGGGCAGGAGCGTCACGGAGACGCTCCTATCGAACACCACTTCGCTTTCGCCAACTCGGTCGCCTACGCGGTGGCCGGTTGGCGGGGTGGATGTGCAACCGGTCCGTCCATGCGGGAGTATTGGGCGGAAAAGTTAATCTGCCAGGATGGGACGCCTGCCAAGATCGTATTCGACCGGGCAGTCGAGATTTGTCAGAGGGTCTGTTACGGACCAATGACATTGGAAACTGCTCGGATGTCCCTCTGGAACCATTGCTTTGACGATGCTCCAGAGGATGAAGCGGAGGCGATGCGCCTCCTTCAAGAAGCTGGAGAAGATCAGGATGATCTGATCTAGCTTCACGCATCTCATTCGTGCTCCTCACCTGCGCGGATGATCGTTCTTTCGTTTCAATCACAAGCCTCTTCCCCTATCAGCCATGAAGGGGATGGTGAGAGAGAAAACAACTCAGAGGAGATTTTCTGATGACGACGTACTTCGGATTCGGTATCGCGCCGAGCATGTTCCCGTTGGATTGCAAGATCGTTCGGTGCCAGCTCACGGTCGACGAGGTGAAGGCGAAGGTTCGGGAGGGCGTTGTGCCCTGCCTGAATCCCTTCCATGCCGCGACGATCAAGGCCATGCGCGAGCGTTTCGGCATCGACGTGCCGATCCCGCCCAAGGCCCCGAAGGTCGTCCTCGGCATCGCTGATTCGGTGATCGTGATGGGAGTTGTGGGTCTCGACCGCCTGGAAGGACGGAACGAGTACACCCACGAGGAGATCGAGGCGGCAAGCTTCGAATTCTCGATCTTCACGGTTACCGAATAGTCGATGTCGCCTCAGCATGGATGCTGAGGGTTGGTGCGTGAGGATGTGCACAGGGATGTGCGTGTCCTCATTGTGTTCAAAACAGTTTCAATCAAACAAGGGTTCAAGTCATGTACGAAATCTTCCAGGGCATTCTCGAGTTCATCGGCGAGTTCGGCGAGAAGACGAAGGCAGTTGTGTCATTCGTCAGCGCGATTTTCGCGGCGTTCGCCTGGGTTCAGGCTCGTCGCACTGCGAAGTCGTTGGCGGCGGCGGAGAAGCTCCGCAAGCAGCAGATCACGCTGATCCTCGTCGACGGGCATGGAAAGGAGGTGATCATTCCCTATCGCCCGCGGAGGGACCAGCTCGGGCGCGCTGAATTTCTTGGAATTCTGGGCCTCTACGGGGGGAAGGAACGGTTCGAGACCGCACGGTTGCTCCCGATTTTCGAAGAGGGAGACTTCAGCGCGGTGCTCGAGGGGAAGGCGGACGTGATCCGCATTCCCTGTGATGACAAGTTCTTTATCGCGGCGGAGACGGACATCGTCCTCCGCCACGAGACCAAGGCCTAACGGCTTTGGTTCTCACACAGGTTTGCCTCCACCTGGCTCTTCACGGAGCGAACGGAGGCATGTTTATGTTCGGGCAGTAGCCAAGTTTCAATACGCGTTTCTTAAGGAGGTGTTCAATGGTTCGCAACGAGTCTGGATATGGGGTCTGGCTGGATAAGCCAGATGCCTTCATCTGGGCAGTGATTATGCACTTCTTTTCGCCGCTGCCCCGCTGGGTCAGTCGAGAAGACATTGTGCATGAGGGACGGGTGGCTCTTCTGGCGCAAGATCTGCGCTATGGAGATGCCACTCCCGAAACGACGGGAAGGTATTGGTGGCGAGTGGGTCAGGCTGTGGGGAGCATGCTCTGGCGGGATTACGGAATCCCGAGCATGTTCACCCGTTGCCGCGGCCCATTCAATTCCGCCAAGCTGGCTACGGAGCCAGACAGCGCGGAAGACGCCGCTGCATACCTCGAAAAGCAGCGGCAAGAACCGATTCCCCAAGTTGAAGTCGAGACGAAGGAGTGGGTCGACCACTACCTCGGCTTGGCTGAGGGGATCCTCCTCGATCACGATGATCCGGAGCAGGGCGAGAGGGATCTCATCGTCTTCGGTCTCTGGGTCGATGGCCACTCCCCCAAGGAGATTGCTAGCCGACCGGAGATCGATTGGCTCCAGGATCAGAAGTCGGTGGACCGGGCGCTTCGGCGCATCATCCATCGCCTCTGGGAATTCTTCGGTGTCGATCTTGAGTCACACGTGATGGTCGTTGGAGAGTTCAACGGGAACTCCAAGCGAACCAAGACTTCAGACTCCCCGAAGACTCGGTTTGCGAATTGGATTTCGCAACCGGGGAACCGCGAGCGGCACAACGAGAAGTGCCGCCAGCGTATGCGCGCAAAGCGCGCCGAAGCCAAGGCTAGGAAGGCCGCGGCTCAGCAGTCATAGATATTCTCGTAGATGTTCAACACCGGCCATGTGGCAAGCCGGTGTGGTGTGCACAGTGCCACAGTCTCAATCTCAATCGAAAGGTTTTCTGTCATGGCTCTCTCATTCGTCTGCAGCAACACGGCGTGCGCTCGCGGCTTCAAGTCGACGGAGCGCTTCGTGCGCTCCAGCAAGGGCAAGTGCCCGACGTGTCTGAAGCGGGAAGGGATCCCCAAGATCTGCGCAGTGTGTTCGAAGTCCTTCATCTGGCACGAGCATTTCGCGCGGATCGTCGGACACCCCGACCATCCGCAGATGTGTTGCCCGACTTGTACTGATCGGTTGACCAAGATGGCCAACCCGCAGCAACCGGTCGTGAAGGAGCGCGAGCTGCTCCATCTGTTCCCGCTGGCGCGGGTGCAGATCGACATGAGGTTCGCTGAGATCTGTGACCCGCAGGGGAAGGCCAACGATGGCCGAGTCCCCGCGCGGCGCCTCAGCATCCGCGACAAGCACGGAGTGTCATACGAAGGCCGTCTGGACATCTACGACTACCGTCCGGATGCGGAGCGCCACGCCGGATCACTCGCTCGAGTCCGCATCATGCAGGCTCGGCACGAGGGTGTCCGAAAGGTTGAAGTGAAGAGCGGAACGCCGCTTGGACCCAAGAGCGAGACGATGCTGATCTTCGACGACGCGCACAACGCGTACGTCTATCTCGTTCTCGAGCCGCCTGCACGCGACGACTGGGGCATGGAGCCCGCGGTCACCCTTTGCGCCCCGACCTATCATCAGAAGTCGGCGCTCAAGGGCGGCAAGAGCGCGAGCGGAGGTGTCATTGAGGACCGGTCCTACTGGTCCAAGATGCTCACCTCGTGTTCACGCTCTGGTGCCCATGGAGGGGCGACGATCGTCGCGATTGTCGACGACGATCATCCGCTCATCATTCGGCAGGACAACAGCCGCTGGCGTTACGGACGCACGGAAGCGACGCTCGAAGAGGCGGGGTTCCGCGAAAGCGGATTGGCCCGGCTCACCCTCTTCGTTCCCGGCGCCGAGTCGGAGTTGGTTGATCGGCTCAGCGCCGAGGGCTTCAAGTCGAAGCTGACGGAGAAGGGCGTGTTCGTCCGGCTCAAGCGGGTGGAGGATCAGCAGGACGTGTTCCTCCTTCCTGCAAACCTGCCGCGGCACGAGTTGCGCGTCGAATCATGCGAGTCCGGTGGCGGTTACACCAACACCGGGCACGCGCAGATCGTTGCGGGTCTGAGGGGGCAACCCCTCACCCCGTACGCGACCGCCGGCCACCGCGGGGATCTGGTCAACGGGAACCACGGATGGTTCTCGGAGCTGGAAGGCCTTGCCACGGTGCAGGCCTGCTGGTGGTCGAAGGCGGCAGTGCCGGTGACGGTCGAGCTGGCCACCCACCAGGTGGTGGTCGACGGCCTCACGGTTCGGCTGGTCTCGGAAATCCTCTATCAAGGGGATCCGGGCGAGCTGTCTGTCGAGCTCGACCAGTGCCGTGAGGCGGTGACAGCCGCTGCGGCGAAGTGCCGCGACTACCATTGTCGCGGATTGTTCTTCGCCGCTCATCAGCCCATCCCTGCGCTCTGAGATGGGCTACCCCACCCCGGTGGGTTTATGAACTAGGCGATTGCTCTGGGGAGCGTCGCAGACCATATACGCCAGTCCATGGGATTGGTAAGCAGTGGACCCAACGCGGTTCATTGCAACGAGGTTGCCGGTTCGCCGGCAGCCTTTTTTTTAATGTTCCACATCTTTATCTGCTCTTACACAACTATCAGAACGTTGCTGATCATCGCTATGATTCAGTGTCTCTATGGTTTCCATCAACATTCACGTTCCCCGGCCATTTCTTACGTTGATGCTTATTGGAGGTGCATTCGTTGTGCTCACGCAGACGAATGCCGGCGCATCGTTCATGGGTGCAATTGGAGGCTCAGGCGGAACGCAGGCACAGACCGTCTTCGATGCGGAACAGAATGTAAAACGCGTACGTGAAGAGCAGGAAGTGCTTAGTCGTCGTGAACATATTCTCCGTGAAGAGCTCGCAACGCTTGAACAAGAAGGACGGTATATTCGCGATGAAGACGCACGTGCGCAGCTCGATGAAACGCGTCGCAGGCTGATTGCTCTCATGCAAGATAAGCACGTAGCAGAGCAGGAAATTCTTGCGTCGCTTCATCAGATTTGGGAAGCACAGGGGTATGCGATGCAGGCGTCACAAAGCGATGGTATATCAGCGAATTTCATCCAACTCACATGGCCAGTGGAACCAGAGCTCGGAATCTCCGCACACTTCGATGATGATGGATACAAAGCGCACTTCGGTATGGAACATCATGCGATCGATATCCCCGTCGCGCAGGGCAGCATCGTTGGCGCAGCGGCAGATGGTGTTGTCAGTAAAGTAACAGATAACGGCATGGGCTTTAGCTCGCTGATTATTCGCCACGATGGAGGCTTCGCGACGCTCTACGGGCACGTCAGTGGATTCCTCGTCCAGGAAGGCCAGCACGTGCGCGCGGGTGATCCTGTAGCGCTCTCTGGAGGACAACCAGGTACAAAAGGCGCAGGTCGTATGACGACCGGCTCACACCTCCATCTCGAGCTTCTGAAAAATGGAATACAAGTTGATCCGCTGAATTATCTGCCATCACTCTGAAAATATTCTGTCAGGAAGTACGGAAGTAAGGAGGGCACTGCCATACCTCGATACCTCCTTACTCCAGTAAGTTGTTATTAACTCTGAAGTTCGCCAGCATTTGAAGGGCGAGAAGTCAGCTTCCCCGTCATCATTTCCTGATTACTTTCATAGGACTTCTGCATGATGATATTTGCAGCTTTTTCGTGATGGCGAACAGTGTGGAGGCCGATCTGTCCCGGGTTTTCCGCGGCAGTGTCTATCACGAGTGAACCGTAACGGAAGATGTAGCTGAGTGGTCCTGGGTAATAGGGTTTCACGTTTGTTATCGATGGATAATTCACCTGGTTGATACTGCGTCCGAGAATATGTTGGTTCTGGAAAACTAAGCGATAATTGGTGACGTAAATAACGTCGTAACTGAAATCCAACCATGATTTCCACAGGAAGATCAGTGCGAAAATAAATAACACGACCGAGATCGCGAGTGGAGCGTAACCTTCAAATGTTAATAAAATCCCGAGACCGAAGATGATCGACACAATGGGAGGCAACACCCCGAAGATTAATGTGACCGGGCTTTTGGTGACGACGTACTGAACTTCTTCGCCCTGTAACAAGCCGATCTCGCGCTGCATGGTTTCTACTTCGTCGCCTTGCGCGGCTGCTTCGATTTCCCCGAGCTTAAAGAGACGAACGAGTCGGAGAATGCGAACGTATTCTGTGCCGAAGATGCCGCTGTAAAATGGAATGATCGAGAGTAAATCGACGATGCCGAAGAACGAAAATATGTACTGCCATTTGCTTGGAGCTGCATAGATGCGCATAACGTATTCCACGGTGAAGAGCGCTACGAGTACGGCTTCAATACTGTGTACCACTTGTGCGTAACTGCGATAGGCAGGAAGGAATTCCAACGGCACAAGCGCGACAGATACCAGGATAAGCGCGATCAATCCAAAGTTAAACGCATGGCCAAGGTGTCCTTTGCCGTCGTGAAGGATGGCCCACATGTGTTGCCTGTTAATCCGCCGTTTTTCGGTGCGGGTGAGGTCCATTGAATGTTATTCTACCACAGGTAGAACGCCCAATTCAGCAGCTTGTAGCCAGGCGAATCCGTCGGTCATTCCTGCGACGTAATCTTTCACCGATTCTATCAGCGTGCCGCCTGTGCGCTCTTGAATGTTTAGAATCTTATCGTTTGGATGGCTGTAATAGTTGCGGCAGAGGAGCATCACGATCTCTTTTCCTTCATCGGCCTTCAGGCGGATTTTAGGGTGAGCATACATGCGCGTTGCGAGGAATTCGCGGAGTTGGTTCAGTCCCTGGCGCATGGTAGGCGTAAAGCGAATGCGTGCTTCCGGGGATGAATTGCCAAGCAATGGAGCGGACGTTTCGAGCAAATCTTTCACGATCAGATGGACGAGTGAGCCGCGCATGTACGTTCCCCGTGCTTTTGATCGGTCGTACGCTTCGCGCGCGAGTGGGATTTCGATCAATTCTTTCACTTTAAACAATGCAGCCATGAGGCCGTCATCACAGTCGTGCGAGAGGTATGCAATCTCATCGGCAAGGTTTGCCACTTCAGCTTCCAGTGATGGCTCTAATGTATGCCCGAACTCCGGATGTTTGAAGGAGTGCTTCAGGAGTCCTTCTTCCACTTCACGATTCAGATTTAGCCCTATGTACTGCGACGAACGCTTCTCCAAGATCGTGATGATTCTGAAGGATTGTTCGTTGTGTTCAAAGTGCGATCCATGTTCGTGCATCCACAAATTTATCGCCTCTTCGCCGGTGTGTCCGAATGGCGGATGGCCAAGGTCATGCGCAAGCGCGATACATTCTGCGAGGTCTTCATTGAGGCCGAGTGCCCGCGCGATATCACGGCTGATCTGGGCCACTTCCATCGTGTGTGTGAGTCGGGTGCGGAAGTGGTCACCTTCTCCGGAAACGAATACTTGCGTCTTTCCTTGAAGTCTACGAAAGGCTGTCGTGTGAATAATGCGATCGCGGTCACGCTGAAACGTCGAACGTGTTTCGTCTTGTGGTTCCTCTACTCTGCGTCCAAGGCGCCCTTCGTGAGGGACAGCGTTTGGATGCAATAATTTGTTGGCCTCTATTATGCGATCGTGGATGTTCATTGATGGTTCATCATACTCTATTTGTTGGTTTAACGATACTTAGTTGAATCGTTAATTCGAACAGTCACGTTCTTCGTTGATTCGCACTTCACGAAATACGAAGAACGATGTCACGAAGAACAAATCCCCGACCCAGACCAGAAAACCGTTAGCTGAGAACAAATCTGATTTTTTATAATCCCAGTGAACCGTTGTAACAGTATGTCGCATCCCTGGTTGTGCCAGGTGGGTGGCCGCATCCCGAAGCCTCAGCTTGGGGAGATTAAGCCTCCCGAGTGCGATGTTAGAGAAGAAACATAACTGCTACTGACGTGGACCTGAGACTAAACCGAATTCTACTTCGTAAAATTCGGAATTGAAAATGGATAATGGAGAATTATTCTTTGCGTGTCATGGTGAGCGGAGACGAACCATACACGAAAGAACATTACACCATCCGGCTGCTACTTTTTCATTGTCCCCTCCTCGGTACGACCAATATTTTTCGTGCATGCATTTCGTGCAGTCAGGATTTCGTTCGCGCTGATGTCGTGGAACGCCGATGTGGTCCAATTGTTCATCAGCGATTCCTTGCAGGTCTGCATGCCGGCCGCTGAAGAATCGAGGATTGAGACCGTCGAGTTCCGAGACAGGATCGGTAAACTCTGCACATTTCTCACACAGCGAAGGGCCTATTCCAACGAACGTTTCTGAAGCGTTGATATCGTATTCATGCATCAGTGCATTGAAGAACTCGAGGATTGTTCCAGCTTTTAATCCTTTCCATCCAGCGTGAATGACGCCAATCACATTTTTCTGCGGTGCGTAGACAACAAGTTGTTGGCAGTCTGCTGCGCGAATTGTAAGCCACAAAGAGGATCGGCTTGTGATAACTCCATCGGCTTCTTCCGATCGTCGCATTGGTTTATCTGCAATAATAATGCGATTACCGTGAACTTGTTTAAGCGATACTAAATCCTCTGATCTGATTGCTTTGGCGATATCTGCGTCATGGGAAATACTGTCTGATTTAATTAAAAACTTTATTTCAAGGTTATTTTTGAACGGACTGAATATGCTGAAGGCTTCGTGGATCATAATTGTTGTATTGCTGTACTGTTATATTGCTAGCTTGAGGTCAGTAAATGCAATCAGATGGTGCACGTCTTTTGGGAGTGTAGTTAATGCTTCTTTTATAGATTGAAATTGCTCCTGAGTAATGAGATTTCTTGTAAATGCTTTATTGGTCCAATCAATGGTTTCCTGAATAGATCCATAGCTGTAACGATAAAAATGAATTTTATCCTTCTTTGTGTATCGTCCAAATCCTTCTGCAAGATTGGCTGCAATCGAGTCGGCTGCCCTGACATATTGTTTGCCTACTGTGTCCTTAGCAAAATAATTCCATTGGAGTGTTATCTTCCAGATGTCGTTCGATAGTTTGAAAGCTTTCTTATAAGCAGTCATGTCATGTAGTTCTAAAAATCGTTTGTCCATGGTTGAATTTAGAATAAAGGTAAAGCAATACAGCAATACAGCCATAAAACAAGACGTAGCGCTGTAGTGCACTAAAGCAGGTACTGAATTTTTTGAATAACTTGGTGTGTCGTATAGGAATGTTTCTGTTGTTCGAATAGCGCATCTCCCGCTTTCTTAATCGTCTGGCTCGCGTTATATGCAGCTTCTTGTGGCTTCATGCCTTGCGCAATGAATCCTGCGGTAAGCCCTGCGAGTGCATCGCCTGTCCCTCCAACAGTTAAACCAGCATTTCCTCCGTCACTATTTTTCAGTGATCCATCGGGTCCGGCAATAATGTCTGTTGGGCCTTTAAGTAGAATCGTGATGCCGTATGCGACAGCAACGTCTCCAAGATGATCAGCGTCTACTTTCATTCGTTCCAGTTCACCGAGGTGCGGTGTGAGCACGGCTGATTTTCCGCGAACCCATTCAAGAGTTTCTGGTTGCAACGCAGATGCATCGAGAACAATCGGGCACGGCGCACCGGTGATAATTTGCTTCATCACATTGAGCGCTGCAGCAGATCGGTCCAATCCCGGACCAATAACAGCACAATCCATACTCGCGAGCTGCTGGAGAATGGGGCCAACATCTTTGGTTCCCAATTCATCTTCTTTGAACGTGCGAACCTGAAAGTTGAGTGAAGCTTGTTTTGTGACGTCTTCGTGCGCAGGTGGTACAAACAGAAAGAGTAAATCTACGCCAGAAGCTTCTGCAGCGAGAGCTGAAAAGATTGGAGCACCATGAATGAATCGCGAGCCACCAATGATCGCTACTTTGCCATTCTCGCCTTTATGTGAAGATGGATGACGGCTCATTATTGCTATATTGCTTTATGGTTGTATTGTTCGCTAGCGATAATCCTGCGTTCTGCTTGCTAACAATAAAGCAATACAACAATACAGCCATCAAGGTTTTTTCTTCGCAAAGGAAGCGTAAGCCTGTTGAATAGTAGATTGCATTTTCTCCCGGAAGTGAGTTACGCTAAAAGAGCGAGCATGATTGCGAATAACTTCACGATCCCACTTCATTGTGCGGAATTTTTTGAGCGCTTCACAGAGGCTTTCAGTGGTTTGCTTCTCTGCGAATACGCCCGTTTTATTTTCGATAACTGCATCTGTTGCGCCACCTGCACGGTAGGCGATGACTGGTGTTCCACATGCTTGAGCTTCCAGTATCGCGATACCGGCGTCTTCCATTTGCGGGAAGAAAAATCCTTCAGCGTTTGCATACACACTCACAAGTTCTTCATCGGGCACAAATCCGAGGAATTCCACCGTAGGTCCTGCGAGTTTTTTCAAGCGATCTTCATCTTGTCCGCGTCCGGCGATTTTTAATGGAAGTTGTAATTCATTTGCGAGTTGAATCAGAAGGTCGAAGCGTTTGTAGGGAACAAGGCGGCCCAGAGCCAAGAAATAGCTTCCATCCCCTAATTCATAATTCATAATTCTTGATTCAAAAAATCGATCTTCCACCGGCGGAGGTAGGACTATGCTGTCTCGTCCATAAATTGTTTTGATGCGATTCTGTGTTGTCGTGGAATTCGCGATAAACACATCAACACGTTTCGCTGTCGTGAGATCCCATCGACGGAGTTTCATCAGCTGCTTTTTTACAAATGGTCTGATGAAGTGCGGCACATGAAAGTCGCGGAGGTATTCATCTTCCATTTCCCACGCGTAACGCACGGGCGTGTGGCAGTAGCAAATATGCAGCGCATTTGATGGCGGAATAATCCCTTTTCCCACTGCGTGAGATGAACTGAGGATCACGTCGTATCCTGTGAGATCAATACTTTCGATCGCACGCGACATGAATGGCAAAAGGATTTGATGGTTACCAGTCAGATTGTATAAATGTTGAAGATACGTCGTATGAATTTCTGCATCACGTAATGGTCCGAGAGATTGCGGTTTTGCGACCGTCGTAAAAAATGGTGCGCATGGATATAGCTGACGGATTTGCTCGAGCACGTGCTCTGCTCCGCCGTACGTTACGAGCCAATCTGCAACTATTGCTAACTTCAAATATTTAGGAGGAATGCTGACACTATCCTATAGAAATTGTCGTATTGTTGTATGGCTATATTGCTGCAATCAGTACTCATTATTTTTTGCATGCAAACAATATAACAATACAGCAATCGTCCGCAGTATCGTCGAACAAGTAGGTGAGCAGGACATATTAGTTTAAAATAGTGTGCGATGCTCCGAAAGCCTCGCCGGCTCCCACAACGCTTTAATAGACCTGTCGCGCCACAAACGCGAAATCTGGTTGAACGGCGTCATCAGCGGCAGCGCCAATTGCGCATACAGAAGTGGCAACGAGCCGTTCAGCGTATTCGTCGTCGTGTAGGGTCACTGAGGAAAATGGTGATGCAGTTTGCCATTTTTATTGTCGTGGGATTATTGCTGCTCGGAGTTGGTCTTGCGATGTTTTCTCCGATTTTGCAAATCCGTGAAATAAGTATTGCTCGAAGCGACCCGCGCATTGATGCAGAACAAGTACATTCATATGTGGGTTCTCTCTATGGAGAGCATTTGTTCTTTATTTCCACACAAGAAGTACAGGATATTTTAGAAGCATCCATTCCCGATCTCGTCCGTGCGGACATCATCAAGCAATATCCGTCGACGTTACACATTCGTGTGCATCTAGATCCAATCATCGCGCAGCTGACTATCGATGAGCCAGATACATCTGCTCAGGAAACCGGAACAGGCGCAGCAGTTGCGGCTACGGGTGCAGTGGTGATCCCGGAAGGAGGTGAATTCCTCACGCAGAAGGGGTTGTATGTCGTGTATCAGCCATCACAAGTAGAAACAGGATCCGGATTACTCCAATTGCACATGGTGGATTGGGGTGTACGTCCTGAACCATGGAAACAACTTGTTGATCCTAAAATGCTCGACCTGATGCGCAGTGCAGAAGCAGAACTCGAAACGCAATTTGGCATCGCAACGAAGAGCCGTTCCATCTACCTTCGTGCGCGTGAGTTTCATCTCCAAATTCAGCAACATACGTTGTGGTTCGATACGCGTTCGCCGCTGCCAGAACAGCTCCAACGATATCGATTCTTTTTGCAATCAGTAGGTCCGGGAGCTGCGACGCAATATGTGGATTTGAGGCTGAAAGATAAGATCGTATATAGGTGATAAGTGACAAGGTTTCGGGTAGAATTTCAGCAATGTACGGAATCTTATCCGTCTTATTGATGGGCATAGTTCCGGTATGGGGAATGCAGGGGCAACAGGCGGCTCTCTCACAGGAGATTCGCATCGCCGCTCCGGCAGCCACTCAACCGGAAGATCTCGCTGATCTCGATGCTCGCCTGACGGCATCGGGCGTTGTCATTGCGGACCTTGATAGTGGCCAAACGTTGTTCGAACGAAACGTCGATGTTCCACGTCCGATGGCGAGCCTCACCAAACTCATGACAGCTCTGCTGATCGTGGAAAAACATGGTCTGCATGAGATTGTCACTGTCCCTCGTGACATTGATGATGTGCAAGGCACTGTGGCACATCTTCCCGCTGGAGAACAATTCACCGTCGGCGATTTACTTTCAGCATTGCTGATTATGTCCGCGAATGACGCAGCTGTCACACTCGCGGAATTCCACAGTGGCTCCGTCGAAAATTTTGTTGATGCAATGAATACGCGCGCAGTCGAACTTGGGCTTAGTGATACTTCCTATGAAAACCCGGCGGGGCTTGATGCGCCTTTGCAACAATCCAGCCCGCGCGATCTTGCGTGGCTCGCAATGTTCACCATGCGCTTCCCGGAAATAGAGGAACGCATGTCCTCCCCTCGTGTCAACATCATAAGCATCGCAGGCAAGACCATCAGCTTGTATCACACACACCAGCTCATTGGCGAAGAAAATCCGCTTGCGGAAGACGATGGCGTCGATACTGTTGTGCAAGCGGGCCCGTCCGACCGTGTTTTTGTCCGGGCGGGCAAAACTGGAACGACGGATGCGGCGGGACAGTGTTTGCTTTCGATCGTGGAAGCCAACGGTAGAAGGTACATCGCCATCCTTCTCCACTCTCGCGACAGGTATGCGGACATGCAGCAGGTTCTCAAAATTCTCAGCCAATAAATGCGCATGATGCAACATCCGATTCGTCATTGGCTGTCCGTGCGCATTCGTGTGATATGCGTCAGCATCTTCTTGGTTGGCACGTTACTTCCTCCGTACATTCCCAAAGAAGCCTACGCAGAGCCAGAAGATGTGCCAACCGATCAGCCCCAATTCTTGCTTGTAGAAGATGGCTTCTTGATGAAGTCGAGCTCGCTTACACAACAAGGTTCGCGTCGTGCCTACGCGGAAGGAATCATTCATGATGTGCGTGCAGGTGAAAGTTTTGCGCACATCGCGGAGAAGTACGGCATCAGTATCGATACGATCCGTTGGGCAAATAAGCTTGATGCGAATGCAACACTCAAGCCAGGTCAACAGCTGGTTATTCTTCCAGTGAACGGAGTGCTCCACACGGTCACGCGTGGCCAAACCCTTTCTCGTATTGCCGAGCTCTACGATATTCCGTCTGCGGACATTGCCCGTCAAAATAATATTCAAGGCGGATTTATTCTCGCAGGACAGGAATTGATCATTCCGGGCGCCAAGCCGATTGTTGCGAAGCCGCCTGTGGTCGCAGTGAAGCCTCCAGCACCAGGTCGCACGCCACCAGCATCACCTGGCAAGGCAACAGCACCTGCAGCAGCAGTCACAGCGGGGGTCCTCCAGATGCCATGTAGCGGATGCTCCTACACGCAGTACTACAACCCAGGACACTATGCGGTCGACATTCAGCAAAAGGGTGGAGGTCCTATCTATGCAGCTGAAGCAGGCACGGTCGTTCGTGCAGACACCGGCTGGAATGGAGGCTACGGAAACGTGATCGAAATCGACCACGGCAATGGGCTGATAACGCTCTACGCGCACAACAAAGAATTGTATGTGAAGGTGGGCGACCAGGTTACACGTGGCCAAAATATTTCTTTCATGGGCAATACCGGACGTGTGTACGGTAAAACAGGTATCCACGTGCACTTTGAAGTGATCGTGAACGGTGTGAAGAAGAATCCGCTGTTGTATCTGAAATAAGCTTTCAGGCTTTAGCTGTCAGCTTCTAGCTTCTGGATGGATTTTATTAATGGTGAGCCATGAATCCGAATCCGCCGAAGCGGATGAGTGGTTTATGGCGGAACCGACGGGGCTTGAACCCGCAACCTCCACAGTGACAGTGTGGCGCTCTAGCCAATTGAGCTACGGCTCCATCCAGGTGATTTTAAAGCACGTACGAAACCCGCTGTCACCGTGAGTACCCGTGGGTCACTTCGTGTACCTTCGCTTACGAAGGCGCTAAAACTCTATCAGCGCTCCTAAGTGACTGCAACCCGAAATTCTGTTCCTGATCAATTTATAAGATCACACTCGCTGCCCAAGCATTGGCAGCTACCACGCAGAAACCAGCCAACATCACCCATAAGACAACCGCCACAGCGATATCCTGTTCATGGTTAGAAGGGTGGATTGCATGTGTTTCTATTTGCTTAATCATTAGTTATATTATATACCAAATAAGCCTTATTCGCAAGTGTCAGGTTCTGATCTTTTACACGATTTCATCCCGTGGGTAGCACCGTCTTCATCTTGTATGGTGGAGAAGAAGCTACTCATTGGAGTATGCATTACAGAATCCGATTCGTAGGCTCGCCAAGCCTGCGAATCTTCTCTCTACACCCAAGGAGGTGTTTCATGGCGCGTTTCATACTGTCGAACAACGCGGGCAAGTTGGCTGAGGCTCTCGCTGGCGTGACGAGCGCGACGGTGGAAGCGGAATATGGTGACAACTGTGTCCCCGGCTCCGTCGCCACGTTGGCTCACCATGGTTCCCGCAGGCACAACCCGTGTCCGTGCCTGTTCCCAAACAGTACTGTGCTCGAGGTCGAGGTCATCGGCGGAAGCCACTACGATCTTGACTACCTCGGAGGCGCACTCGCTGTGGCCGGTCTGAAGCCGGAGGGCGATTCGTTCTGGCAACTCGCTGCGTTCGTGGACATCAACGGGCCGCACAAGCTCGCGCAGAGCGGTGCGTCGCCCGAGGACGTCCGGCGGCTCTACGCCTTCTGGGCGTGGAGCCAGGCGAACGGCGTGATGACCCCGCGGGACGGTGCTGTCCTCGACGTGACCGATAAGGTCATGGAGGGGCTGGTCATCCTCCAGCGCGTGCTGGCCGATGACGTCGAGCTGCTGGTGAGTGGCGATACGTACCGGGAAGCGGAGACGCAGCTCAACGAGAGCAGCTTCCGTGAACTCCGGCATGGTGTCGTCGTCCGTGTGGCCAATAGCCCCGTGAATCACCTGTACGTCACCCCGACCGGAAAGGTCGGCAAGATGTGCGTGGTGATGTACACGAATACTGGTGGCATCACCGTGTCGCTCGCAGATCCCTTTCCGGGTGTCAGCGCATGCGACATCGTACGGTCGCTCTGGGGTCCGAAGGCAGGCGGTCACGCCGGTATCGCGGGTTCCCCCCGTGACCAGCAGATGACCGAGGTGGATTTGCAGCAGGCCGTCACCCGCTCCGTCACCGCCCTCATCGGCGTGTTGTGATTGCAGAAGGATCGTGTTGCTTCTGTCAGGGATGACAGATGTGCAAGGGCCGCTGGGTAATACCAGCGGTCTTTTTTGTAACATTTTTCGATCATCTCCAATGTTAACTCTCTTAAAAAATTTATTTTTTTGTGAAATTCTTTTCGTCGCTGTGTGATGCGATTTTTTTGAGGTGAAAATTTTCCGTCAATTTGAAAATAAATTTTTAGTGCGATATAAACTCCTCCTTTTTTCATTTGCACTTGTGAAAATTACTTTACTCATACCCTGCCGCAATGAAGAAAAGTCGATTCGAAAGTCGATCGAATCATGGCTCGCACAAACACGTCCCGCAGATGAAATCATTGTCGTCGATGATTGCAGTACCGATAACAGTGCTGCGATTTTACATGAGTATAAAGATCGAATTAAAACCGTTCGTACCGATGTGAATTTAGGAAAGAAAAGCCACGCGCAGCAGTTCGGGCTGCAGTTTGTTACAGGTGAAGTGTTTGTCTCTACCGATGCCGATACATTGCTCACGCCGAACTTTATCGAACGTATCGAAGCAGACTTTCAAGATCCTGCAGTCGCTGCAGTTGGTGGATATGTGAAGAGTTTGCAGCACAACTGGATTACGCGTCATCGCGCATTCGAGTATGCAATTGGGCAGAATTTTCACAAGCTTGCGCAGAGTTACTTGAATTGTTTGTTTGTGATCCCGGGTGCTGCGGGTGCATTCCGTACCAATGTCTTTCGCCATCACCTCTCATTCGAACATGACACCATCGCGGAAGATTTAGATTTTACCTACAAGCTCCACAAGCTTGGCCGCACGCTTGTGTACGATCGCTCGGCGATTGTGTACACACAAGATCCCTCGACATTGCATGGATATATCAATCAAATGCGTCGATGGTACGGAGGAGGTTGGCAGAATTTGCTCAAGCACTACAATGTCTTTAAGCGTCCTGCGCAAACTCTTGAGCTTTCACTGATGTACACCGAAGGGTTACTGTTCTCCACGCTCGCGATTCTTGTGCCGCTCCTGAACATTCGGTTCGCGTTGTACTTCATGGGTCCGTATTTGTTCGTTACGTTGATACTGAGCATCTACGCCGCATTCCGTGAACGGCGCGCTGATATGCTGCTCGTACCCATTCCGTATTTATTTTTCGTGCACGTAAATGCGTACTTGTTCATGGAACAATTTGTTCTAGAAGTGTTGTTACGCAAAAAAGAGCTCACGTGGTTCACTCCTGAGCGCACGCCGATCACATGAATCCATTTACCCAGCTTATCGGCCCATTGCTGCTGATTCACATGGTTGTTTTGCTCAAAGGCAAGGGCAAACCAACGACTCCCCGTGCGCGTTTACGCAACAAAGCCGCGCAGTGGTTATCACTGGTGATCGTTACCGTTGTTGCGTGGATTTTTTGCGTGATAGGCATGCTTGTGATTGCTGTGAGTATTGCCGATCCATATTCCAATTTCCACGTGCTCATGATTGTGTTGCAAGGTGTGCGTGATTGGTTGAGTGATGGAGTTGGTTTTGCGCATGGTGCAACAGGGGACATGATGTTTATTCTTCTTCCGATTCCAGTTGCAGCATTGCTTACAATAGTGCAACAAATACGTCGAAAGTGGGGCAAAGTGAAGGAATAATTTCGAAACGTCGCTAGTACGCGCGGAAATGTTCTATTGTTAATTTCTCTGCGCATTGCGACAACCAAACTCACTCGACGATTTTTTGCATATCTGACTATGATTGCAACCATGAGAAATCTCCCCACGTGCACGAGCGCACGCATGCTCGCATTGACTCTCATGGGATCAATGACCCTATCAAGTACAGCGCACGCCGCTATGACACTGCCCAGTTCGTGGTCAGTGGACGTGCCGTCCATCAATATGCCGCAGGTGCCTCAACTCAATGTGTTCCATGGCCCACAGCCATCGAGCACTACTAGTGTTGATGTTGGCGGTTCCTACACACCATTACTTCCATCGGTTATTGAGGATGTAATGCCGTCGGTCGATCTCGACCTTCCGGAAATTTCCATTCCCGATGTGCCAGGATTGCCAGGCGATCCATTGGATATCTTTGATGGTAGTTTCTGCAATCATTTCGATGATCTGTTCGATCAGTTCTTCGGATCAAGTTTTTTCTGCACAGGAAGCAGTGCTAGCTCCTCGAGCTCCAGCATGAGTTCCTCTTCCTCTAGCAGCGTCTCTTCATCCGTGAGCTCTTCATCGATCTCATCTGTTTCTAGCGTTAGTTCGAGCATCGTGAGTAGCGTCTCGTCATCGAGCGTGAGCAGCAGCTCTTCTGTGAGCAGCGTTTCATCCTCTAGCTCAGTGAGCAGTTCATCATCCATGTCGAGCACAAGTTCGTCTGTGGCTAGCGTGAACAACCTCATTTTGAACCCGTCTCTCAAGACGCAAGGTGAAATCGGCTCTCCCGCTAACTGGCATCCAGGCGGCTACGGAAACAACGATCGTCAGCTGACGTATCCTGTTGCAGGCTTTGATGATGCATTTGGTGCATCTGTCGCCATCAACACATACACAGATGGTGATGCAAAGTGGTACTTCGACGATGTAAACGTAACGCCAGGTGTCACGTACAACTACTCGAACTACTACAAGAGCAACGTGCAGACGAGCGTCGCAGTCCAGTACACGCTCACCGACAACACATTTGCTTACCAGCAAATTGGTACGCTCGGTGCAAGTTCCAACTGGTTGCAGTTCAACGGGTCCTTCACAGCTCCAGCGAATGCTAAGTCTGTGACTGTCTTCCATATTCTTTCGACTGTTGGAACTCTTACTGTCGATATGTTCTCACTCTCTACAGCTTCAACGGGCTCCGCTACACAGTTCGATAAGGGCTATGTAACGCTCAGCTTCGATGACGGTTGGACATCGGCACATCGCACAGTGAAGCCCATTCTCGACAATGCAGCTGTAAAAGGAACGTTCTACGTGATGAGCACAGAAGCTCAGAACGCGAGCGAATCCGATTACAACGATGCGAATTCGTACCTCACATATGCAAAGTTAAAGGAATTGCAGAATGCAGGTCACGAAGTAACAGCGCACACTCGCACACACGTGTCTCTCATTGGTCTCAGCGATGCTCAGGCTCAGAGCGAAATCAACGGATCACGTAACGATCTCATTGGACAGGGCTTCACGCCTGTTGAGACATTTGCGTATCCATTTGGTGATTACGACTCCACTGCTATCCAGCGGGTAAAAGACGCAGGATTCAAAGGAGCACGCAGCGTCGACGGCGGTTACAACATGAAGAACAGCGACAAGTTCACGCTCAAGGTTCAGAACGTTCTCATGGGTACCACAGCCGCTCAAATGAAGGCATGGATCGATAAGGCTGTTGCGGACAAGACATGGTTGAACATTGTCTTCCACCAGGTCGACAACATGTCTCACGATCCAAATGAGGAAGACTATTCCACAACGCCAGCGATTCTTCAGGACGTTGTGAATTACCTCAAGAACAACAACATCTCTGTCATCACGACGCAGCAGGGAATCCAGATGATGCCGTAATCCGGCTTCGCTCCCTTCGGTCGGTACGCCAAGATTACTTACTATATCATTGCGACGAGACAGCAGCCTTGAATGCGTTCAGGGCTGCTTCGTCGGACCAGACGCGCCAGTCTTGTTCTTTGTTTTCGTTAAACCAAATCCATCCTTTTATCTCCGGATACCGTGGGATCTGAACAGTGAGAGCGTCCTTTATCCACGCGGCTTTCTGTGGTCCATCGGCACTCGCCATCGAGA
This sequence comes from uncultured Candidatus Peribacteria bacterium, assembly GCA_964391185.1. Lineage (GTDB taxonomy): Bacteria > Patescibacteriota > Gracilibacteria > Peribacterales > Peribacteraceae > JAKQEM01. Next base: position 199,027 of record CAYMIX010000001.1, read on the forward strand.
AGATATAGATAGGTTTCTTGTACTGCCTGAGTGTCACAATTGCTTCGCCAAATATTTCATTGAATGTCATCCACGGATTATCGAAGTTAAATCCATCCACTCCGACGATGTCCACGTACGCATCACCGGGATAATAGTGTTCTATCGCGTTCTCGACAGTTTCTGGCACAGACGTGTTATTGACTGCCCAACCGAATTGTACGTTCGGAGCGTCTTTGAAAAAGTCATGGACATAGCGATATGCCTTGATGTGCTTGGCAGGAGTATTGCCGTTTTTGACACCTGAAGATGCGTACCAATCGCCGTTCATTTCCTCAAAAGGAATCAGGACGACCGGGTCGGCATATCTCTTTGCATCGTTTGCAAATTCAGTGAAGTAATCGTCCCAATCCCCTTTTAAGATTGCATCGTACGAGAAGCGAGGTTGTTCCGCGCCTTCCACTTCATAATCGAATGCTTCCCAGAAAATAACCAATGGCTTGCCGCCCATACTTGGTTTGAGTTCCATCGGGAAATCGCGTTCGTTTCCCCAGTGTACGAACACTGCGCGCATCTGCATTTGTGCGCCAACCTGTTTTTCGAATGCTGTTTCGTCTTCTCCGCGCCATCCGACGAATGCTCCCCACAAAGGTTTCGTTGTACTTACCGCAGAGGATCGGGCTTGGCTCGATACAGATGTTCCGCAGTGTGGAGTGGTGACATTCATCGTCGCTATAGAAAGAACAGTTTTAGGACTGCGTGCACTTATGCGATAGCTCGTTGTTCCAGCAGTTGCTGATTTATCAGTGTAACGAGTCTGTTTGATATTCGATGCAATTGTTACCCAGCCTCGTGATCCTGACGTACGTTCAATTGTGTACGTTGCTCCAGCGGCTGCGCGTCTCCAGGAGAGAATCGTCTGGACCGTTGTACCTGTGCATCGTGCGCGTGGTTGTGAGGCACGTAGGACGCTCGTCTTCTGCACTGGTGTAATCGCGGCCCACACATGTCCTGGTAACGTCTCTACGGCCATCGCAATGCCCATCACAATGATGATCGCAAACACACCGCGCATCCAATTCGGAATATTTTTCATAGAGATCCTTTCTACACGTTTCGCACTTACGCGACAAACACAAAAGGTACTTCCAAGCGCTTCACATCGGCAATGCGGTAATCAAGCATCTTCGATCCAACGAAGACAATCGAAACGTCGTCTTGGCTAACCATCGCTTCAATATTGTCCTGGAGGGCACCTGGCCGTCCGATGAATTCGAAGTTCAAGGTTTTCTTGCCATCTGCATTGCGGTTTTTATTGATCTTCTGGAAAAGATCTTCCGCCATTTTCTGCATTTCTTTGATGAACTTCGTCGAATACTTCCCTTCCGGTGAGTGAAGGAGGGCAATGTTCGTCACATGATGTGCATCGCACCATTCAACAACGCGATCAATACGCGTGACGAATGAACGTCCACGAGAGCAGAGAACAGCGACAGGGCCTTTTGCGTGACGCTTAGGGAATGCGCCAGCTGGTTGAGCGATTTTCAATGCCTTTGCAACAAGTGGCGTCAGTGGAGGTTGGATAATCAGTGTGAGGAGAATCACCCAGAGTCCCACGAGGACAACAGTTTCCGTTCCTGGAATGCCAGAGGCTCCGAGGCCCATCAAGAGTACTGCTGGGATGACGCCAGTTTCACGCACAAACGAAATAAAGAGCAGCTCGCGCACGGTCATCTTGTGCTTGCCGAGCATGAATGGAGAAAGTGTTACGAAGACTGCGATTGGACGGATAACAAACATAAACAGCAGACCAATAGATATTCCAAGGCCTGCTACACTAATTAATTCATTGAGGTCTACAGTCGCACCAAGGAGCATGAAGATCAGCGGCTTCATGAAGCCTTCAATCGTGTGGACGAAGTAGTGTTCGACGTGCGAGACGTGATCTTCGAGCTGGAAAAGGAGTCCTGCAATAAACACTGCGAGGAAACCGCTACCGTGGAAGTACACAGCGAGCAAATAACAGAGAAGTGGAACTGCGAGGAAGAGTGCTGCATCAGCTTCGCCTCCTTCGCCGACTTTTGCTTTCCATTTGCTCCACATGTGGAGGATGAGGAAGCCAACGAATCCAACGACGCAGCCGATCACGAGTTCTTTAATTACTTCGATCAAGGTCTCCATGTTTCCTAAGTGTGCGTACACTTCTCCGATAGAACCTGGCATCACTTCTTGCGCAGTTAACACTGTCAAAAACACACCGGTGAGCACCGCACCAACGACGTCGTTGATCGCACTTTCACTTACGGCAATATCTTTTACACGGGGGTTAGGGAATACGAGGGACTTCAGGCTCGGGATAATGGCCGCAGGATCAGTGGAAGAAAGTGCGGCACCCAGAAGAACAACGGCGCCAATCGATACAGCAGCACCTGCCATCCATGAGAAGAATACGGATAGAAGGAATGCAGTGATTAATGTGCCGAAGAATGCGATCGACAGGATTGGGCCGATTAATTTCTTAAAGCGTGCGAATGGTGTATCCAATCCCCCACCGAACAAGATAAAGGCGGCCCCCATTGTCGTGAGTATTCCTAAAATGGTTGAGTTGCCAATAAGTGGTGCGAGCGTTTGGCGTTCCATCATTCCGAGGAAAATCGCGAGCACAAACGAGGGGATTACGGTTGGCTTTGCGAGCTCGTACACCAGGAATCCGAATGCTGCGATGATGATCATTTCGAAGAACACCAAGAGCGTCGGTGCGTTTGCTCCAGCGTGCTCAAAGTTATTTGCGACGATATCAGCCATGGCACGCGATAATCCCCAACCAATAAGAAGAAGAATTCCGATGAAAATATAATTTTTCGAAAGGTTGTTTACAGAGCGAAGCATATTCTTGGATGATTGCAGAGCGCGTACCATGGTGAAATTGCGTAAGGAGAAAAAATCGGGCCCTGTGTAGCGGACTGTACTTAGAAAATCAATGGTCTAAGGACTCACTCCTGGTTAGTTTTTTCTTTAGTTACTGCTACGTTAGCTGAATCCTGAATTGCTATATTGTTAAATTGTTGCAGGCAAAAACTACCTTTGTCGCGTGCGAACAATATAGCAATTTAACAATGTATTATTCGTATAATTGGTAAACCGAATAGTTATTAGTTAGTAGTTTCAGCAAGCACCGGATCAAAAATCGACGCTGGCAATTTCTTTCCCGCGAGAATCTGGGCGATGCGTTTAGCTCCGTGAATAGACGGAAGAATGCCAACGCCATTGCAACCAAGGTTATAGAGAAGTGCAGGATTCCGTGGCTCAGTGCCGATGCATCGCACGCCGGTGCGTGTGTAGCCCATGAGGCCATGCCAAGCGAATGCGCGCTGTGGTGGCTCTCCGCGGTTGCGATATGTCATGCGCAATGAGCGTTCCAATTCTTCATCGATATCCGCAGGAAACGGTACATCCGGGTCGTAATCTGCGCGGTCAGGAAGAATGCGATCGGGTCCGCCAAGACAAATGAGACTCCCCTGCTTGCCGCTGGCTATCATAAATGGTCGGCGTGTGAGGTACACGTACGGGTCCAAGTGTGATTTCTGCTGACGGAAATAACTGATGGCAGTTGTCGATGTTTCTGGTGCATCAAAATACCCTGTCATATAGCCGATCATTCCTTGAATGAGAGAATATTGTGATTGGTCGATCGGGGTTCCGGCATGATTTTCGATTTTTACTGTCTCAAATCCATTCGTACAAAGGATAACTTTTTTGGCGTGAATGTTCGGACCATTGGTTTTGATAAACACGTTGTCTTTTTCGAGCGTAATTGTTTCCACTGGAAGATGCTCTGCGATGACGATGCGATCGGCAAAATTCGCGACGAGGTATCCTGCTAATTCTTCGCAGAACAATGCACTATTCATACAGCCCTTAGGTTCATTGAGTGCTGCAATAAATTCCGTGTCATCGGTTCCAAGAATATTCAGAATCGTTGAACGTGGCATCGGGAGATACAATGTTTCATATTTCTGTGGGATGTGCTTAATAATCGCAGGGTCTGCAACAACGAGCATCGGTTCTATCTGAAGTCCTGCTTTGGAACGGATATGCATTTGTTCCAAGTGATTCAGCACCATGGAGACCGCTGTGAATCCTGCATGCCCCATACAACGGAATAATGGCGTCTGTAGACTGCAAGATTTCATCATGTCTTCCAGCAAAAACCACGCATCTTCAATATCTTTCTGCGCATGAATTGTCTTCTCCATGCCAAATTCCTCAACAAGTTCTGTCAGTGGTCGTTCAAAATAACTCACCACTTGTCCTGCATTATGTCCGGTTGCTCCGTGTGCAATGCGTCCAGCATCTACGAGCGCAACTTTTAACGGAGTGTGTTTCAAGATCATGTATGCCGTTGTGACACCTGCAATTCCCGCGCCGACAATTGCAACATCAGTGTCTACATCGTGCTCCAAGCGAAAGCCTGGTCTATCGTGTGCAAGCTGCGTTAACCATGGTGAGCGATGTGTGTGTGACATATCAACGTCGCTCTTTATTATAGCATGAAATCGATCTTCTCAGAATCACTTTTCTCATCAGGTCGCTCTGAATATTCGATACTTGCTTGGTAGGATTCAATTGTTTGTAACAACATAAATTATGAGAGACATCATCACGGAGTCCTTCGCGGAGGGTGTCAGATGTATTAATCTGGAGGTATGCAAACAACTTTCCTCACCATCGCCGAGGCCTGCGAAAAGACAGGTCGTTCCGCTTCCACTGTTCGTCGTCTCATTAAGAGTATTGCAGACGATGATAACCATGCAGACCGTGCATCGATCGAGCCTACCCCAAAGGAGGTCGCTGCATTCAAGAAAAAGAATGAAAACTTCACCTGGCGCATTAGTGAGGATATCGTCCTTAAGAATTTCGGTGCAGCCCCAAAGGTGGAGAAAAAAGAAGTCGCCGAAAGCAAAGGAGTTATCATGGATATTCTCCAGAATGAGCTTGCTCTCAAGAATCAGCAAATCGAGAAGCAGTGGGAGGTTATCCACGCTCTCAACGATCGTTTGCGCGAAGGAAACATCCTCATGGGTTCACTCCAGAAACACTTCGCACTTCCAGCTGCAGAATCCCCTTCTGAGAATGTGATGGAAGCAGCAACTGTTTCCTCCTCGAAGCCTTCCAAGGAGACCTCCGCTCAGGCTCCAAAGCGCAAGATTTTTGGGTGGCTACGACGCTGATTATCCCCTCAGTTAACGCGTTAATTCGTTAATTCGACGCGTTTGCTTCAGTGCTTTACAGAGCTAAAGCAGACAAAATCAATTTTGTATGCAATCCTTGCGGAATGACAGATTTCCGCAATTTCGAAGACATGCGTGTATGGCAGGAGGCTAGAAAATTAATCCGATCTGTTCGGGCTATTTGTAAGAAAGAAAATGTTCGACGAGATTGGCCATTCATTGATCAGATAACGCGTGCTGCACGATCAATATCGGCAAATATTGCAGAAGGTAGTGATGCTATGACTATCCCGGAATTCATTAATTTTCTTGGGTATGCAAAAAGATCATCTTCTGAAGTTAGATCACACTTCTACGATGCTTTAGATGAGAAATATATTTCAGATGAAGAGTTTAAGCAGTTATCTGATCAAACTGACTGTATTGCGCGTATGCTTGCAAAATTAATTCACAGTCTCCAATCCGCAGATCCAAATATGAAGCGCACGTTTAAAAATACCGTGGATTCGAATTAACGAATTAACGCGTTAACTAGAAAAACGAGAGAACAAGCGATTAGTCCGCAATCTTCAGAATAGCTCCAACCTCCGGCTTGCTGAACTGCAAGTACGAAGAACGGTAGAGGCGCGTGTAGCTGTCCTCTCCTGCCATCCATTTGCGGACGACGTCGATGTTCTTGTTCTTGTAGATAGCGAGTGCGCCTGGTTCGATATCGCGCAGGCTCGTGCCGAGGTATGCGTTCTGGCTGACGTTTCCAACGATGATCTTCACCATGCCGTTGCCGTCTGCAGCAGCTTCAATTCTGGCCCACTGCTTCTCGACATCCTTGGTGTAGCTGATCATGTTTCCGAAACGGTCGACGTATGCGAGCTCCCACTTGTCGTCTGCGTAGTCTGGTATCACATCGTCCACACTCTCTTCGATAAGATCAATCTTATGATCGTGGTGAAGAAGGAAGGCTGTATATGAGCTGCGGAACTGTTCGGTATTTCCGTAGATCGGGTTTTTGTCGTTATTCAAGCGGTGGATGGACTTAATTTTGTCCTTGATCGTTGCGAGGCCTGCAGGGTTCGTTGTAACGATGCGAATGCCGTCGGCGATTGCCACATAGAAAGGCGCGCCGTTCTCCTTGCTCACGCGAGGTGCGGCATTAATAAACACGCCTGTGTGACTCTTCTTGTATTCCTCCTTCACCTCGTCGCTCAAGTACGTCGAATTGAGCGTTAATTCATGGAGTTCGAAGATTAAACGGAGAACGTGTTCCGTGATTGTCTCACGTCCGTAGATATCGAATTCACGACGGACATCTTCCAACGGGAACGAGCGAAAATCCGTCGAAATCAAGGCATCGGCGTCATCTTGAAGGAATGGATTTTTGCTACGTCCGTAGGTATCCGAGAACAGGTAAACACGTCGGAGAGGGGTGTACGACATGAATGGACGGGAAGGAAGCCCGGGCATAATAGGGGAAGAAAACCTTGAAGCAACCCGATTTTCTCAATCTTTCTATCGACGCATGTGTCAGTATTAAGGGTTATGTATTAAGGGATACGAGATTCAACATCCCATAATACCTAATACGTGCCCCTTAGCCCTATAAAACCGGTTTCTTCGTATGCCAGTCAGTCGCCTGCTCGTAGGCATGAGCAGCACGCAAAATTGTAGGTTCACCCCAGTGTGGTCCCATTAATTGGAGTCCAATAGGCATCCCCTCTTTGCTGAATCCACAGGGCAATGCGAGCGCTGGGATTCCGGCCATCGGCTGCGCACAGAGGAAAACATCTTCGAGGTACATCGCGACCGGATCATCAGCGTGCGCACCTACGTTGAATGCTGGCGTTGGAGACGTCGGCGAAAGGATGACATCTACCTGCTTGAATGCTTCATCAAATTCATTCTTGAGAATCGTGCGGACTTTCTGTGCCTGTCTGTAATACGCGTCGTAGTAACCAGCGGAGAGCGCGTATGTTCCGATCATGATGCGGCGCTTCACTTCTGGTCCGAAACCTTCACTGCGAGCTTGGTGATAGTAATCGACCAAATTTTCGACATCTTTCGCGGTATGCCCATATCGGATCCCGTCATAGCGCGCCATGTTCGAGCTTACTTCACAGGGAGTGATCACGTAGTATGTTGCGATCGCATACTTGGTGTGCGGCAGACTGATTTCCACCAGCTCTGCGCCCAATGACTTAAGAACATTTGCGGCCTGCACTACCGCACCTTCTACTTCTGCGTTGAGTCCTTCGATAAAATATTCGCGGGGCAAACCGATCTTCATCCCCTTCACATTTCCTGTGAGTGCTGCGCGATAATCTGGCACTGGCACATCCCCTGTTGTTCCATCGAGTGGGTCACGGCCCGCAATTGTTTGTAAAATAATCGCGAGGTCTTCGATACTTTTTCCAAATGGTCCGATTGTATCCAAGGAGCTTGCCATGCTCATAACCCCAAAGCGGCTTGTGCGGCCGTACGTCGGGCGAATGCCTGTAACGCCACAGAATCCAGCAGGTTGACGGATGGAACCACCAGTATCTGTTCCAAGTGCGAAGATGCATTCATCGGCGGCGATAGCTGCAGCAGATCCTCCGCTGGAACCTCCTGCAACGCGTGATGTGTCCCATGGGTTACGTGTGACGCCATAGGCTGAAGTTTCGGTGGATGCGCCCATCGTGAATTCGTCGGTGTTTACTTTTGCGATGCTGATGGCGCCCGCGTTCTTCAAACGTTTAATCGTCGTTGAGTCGTAGGGTGAAACATAGTTTTTTTCACGCAACATATTGCTCGATGCAGTGGTCTGCACCCCCTGTTCACAGAAGACATCCTTGGTGGCATACGGGATGCCTGCAAGAGGGTTTGTGAAGTCTCCTTTACTGTCTACTTTTTTGGCTTCCTCTAGGGCTTTGTCAAAATTCTGATAGACGAGCGCGTTAAGCTTGCCATCCACAGCGTTGATGCGCTCCATGCAGGCCTTCACCAATTCTACGGAGCTGATCTCCTTCTTGCGAAGTTTCTCATGTGCCTGTGCGATTGTGAGGGAGTTGATCATAGCATTGTTATTCGTTCTTCGTTGATTCGTGATTCGAAGAACGAATCAACGGATCACGCTTACGGTTATCCGTGGGCAGATTTCGTTTCTATCTGATGATCCTCAATAGGTAGGGGACTGGTGCCGAGCAAATCGTCAGGAGACGCCAGTGGCTCATCATAGATTTTATCCGCGCGCAGTGAATTAAATAATCCCGTTACCTGCGCCGTTGGTTCGACGTTCTTGGTATCGACTTCGCTCAATTGATCGATGTACTTGAGGATCGAGCTTAATTCTTTCGCATACTTCTCCACCTCATCATCGTTGATAGTGAGGCGTGCGAGCTTCGCGATATGCCGGACCTGGTCTGCTGTTAACTGAGTCATGAGTGGCTGCGAGGATAGCTTTTACAAGTAAGGAAATAAAGGCTGTAGAGGGGATAGACGGGATAGAGAATAAACGGATGATGTTCTTACTGTATAGTGTGCCGCAGTCTGTTCCTCTATACCGTCTATACCTTTTATCCCCTCTATCCCTTCATCAAAGTGAACCTTTCCCGTCTCCAAGGGCGAAAAGTAAATAGTTTCCTTTTGCGGAAGGGGAGAGTGTGGAAGGGTAAAACGTTCAACGTGCATTGGCTACTTGGTGCGCCACGTCATCCAAACATAGACCCAATCAAGAAGGGGATATATGTGGGAACGATTGCTTCTGCGAAGCTGAATAAATCTGCCGTCGTGCGAAATCGCATGCGTCGCCGCGTACGCGAAGCGCTGCGTATCGCCGTGAAAGAAAACGACGAAATAGGCCCCGTGCAGTTGTTGCTCGCGCCGCGCACTGCTAGTCTCAAAGCTCCTTTTGCCGATATCGAAAAGGATATTCGGCTATTCCTCTCTACGCTCTCATCACCATGGCCGAAACAACAAAGCGATCTTCCCGCATCTGGGACTTCGCCCTCATCCTCGCCGTTGCCTTCCTTGGGTCGCAGCTAATTTTCAAATACATTTTCCCGCAGCAAGATGCGAGAACCGAAGGAGCGCCTGTCATGTTACAGATGCAGGATGCAACATTGAGCGTGGGTAACGCGCCGATTGTGGTCATCAAAAATAATACGAACCAAACGTTGACGATTCCAAACCGCTGCCCGAAGCCAGTCTTCGATGTATTTACCGTAGGGGATCAGAACCAATTAAAAGACATTACATCGGATCAGATCGTCACAGATTGTCTGGAAGTAGAGCCGATCGAAGCAGGGGATTCGGTGAAGGTAGATCTTGCTGCGTGGAAGCAATCGATGTTCAGCACGGTTGGAACATATGAGGTTGAGCTTCCCATTCAATTGGGTACAGGATCATTGGCTACAGGAAGTGGTGCGATGGCATCTGACAATAGCCAATATCGCGAAGGCATTATCACACGCTTTGTTATCAGTGAGCCTGGGTTCTTCGTGAAAATCTTCCGTGCATTCATCAGTAAGCCGATCCTGAATGCGTTTATTTTCGTTGCAGCGCATTTGCCCGGTCACAGTCTCGGCTGGACGATTATTATCATCACGTTGGCCGTGAAGTTGTTGCTCTTTATCCCGACGCAACACGCGCTCGAAGGACAAAAGAAAATGCAGTTACTGCAGCCAAAATTCGAGGAAATTCGCCGCACGTATAAAGATAATCCAACAAAGATGCAGGAAGAAACGATGAAGGTATGGAAGGAGCACAAAGTGAATCCCTTCCAGGCGTGCCTCCCGATGCTTGTGCAATTCCCCGTGCTTATCGGTCTCTTTTATGTGATCCGCGACGGAATGCACTTAGGCCTCAGCAAACATTTGATTTATCCGTTGTATCAAGACCTCAGCTGGACGTTTAATACATCATTCTTTGGCTTAGACCTTACAAAACCGTACGTTTATTTGTTCCCGCCGTTGCTGGTCGCATTGCAGTTTATACAGATGAAACTCAGCTTCATGATTGCCGATAAAAAGAAGGCGAAGCAAATCGCTGAGAAAACCACTCCTCAGGCTGATACTCCTCAAGAAATTCAGCAGCGATTGATGCTCTACTTGCTCCCACTCGTCATTGGATTCTTCTCGATCAAGTTCCCATCGGCGGTTTCTGTGTATTGGGGAATATCGACGGTGTTTGCGATCGGGCAACAGCTTATTGTCAACCGCGAGCATATCAACGTTCGTGCTTAACGAAATGATCGTTCTTCGTTGATTCGTTCTTCGTATATATCTTTATTTTTGCTATGAAACTTCTACAATCTTCAACTGATGGAAAACCATGAGTATGCCAAGGGCACTCCTTATTCAAACCGAGCGCTTCGCACTATTGTGGTATGGCCAAAGCAAGAAGGATTAACTTTTCGTCCTGACAGTGAAGTGATGTTAAGTTGCTTTGAAGAGACATTCCTTCAGGAATTCACTGACAAAAGATTTGCAATTATATTATCCAGACTTACTGAATCGCAGATTTTAGAGATAAAAAAGACGCTTGGATATGTGAAGGGCCCTAGTGCTCAGTCGTGTCATGATAATGCTCGGTCAGCAATTTTTTGTCTCCTTGGAGAGCATTAAACTGCCTGGTGTTCTGTAGCATTCGCATTCTTAAAAGTACGCTTTAGTGATTCATTTGTAGACTGAAGATGGTGTATCAGTTTGGCCAGCATACTGCCGACCTTCTTTGTTCTATCAGATATTTCTTTTAATTCTTGTTCTGAGATATATCCTTCATCAAGTGCATCATATAAATGTGCACGTACTTCGGCTGAAGAACGCTTCGCATAGCCAAGAAATAGAATAAATTCTTTTGAAGTTAAAGAATCGTTACCTTCGGCAATATTTGCAGTAATAGAGCGGGCCGATCGTATTATTTGGTCTATAAATGTGTAGTCATGTTTCAAAAGAGCACGCTTACAAATTTCACGAATGCTTCTTACTAAGATGCGTGCTTCTTTCCATACAGTCATTTCTTCAAAATCGCGGAATTGAGTCATATCTGTCATTCAAGCACATTTCTATCGCAAAATCTGCTTTAGCTCTTTAGTGCACTAAAGCAACTTGCGAAGAACGAATCAACGAACCACGTATTATGCGACAGTCACTTTGTCACAGAGGTAAACATCCTGAATCGCTTTGAGGATCTCCACGCCTTCATCCATAGGCTTCTGGAATGCCTTGCGTCCAGAAATCAATCCTGAGCCTCCTGCACGCTTGTTGATGACCGCCGTGCGTACAGCGTCAGCGAGATCGTTATCACCGCTGGCACCGCCACTATTGATGAGCCCGATGCGTCCCATGTAACAGTTAGCCACTTGGTAACGCGTAAGGTCGATGGGGTTATCTGTGGTGAGCTGTTCATACACGCGCTTGTCGGTCTTTCCGTAGCTACTTTCTTGTCCGAGCGCGAGGTAGCCTCCGTTATTTTCCGGAAGCTTTTGTTTGATAATGTCTGCTTGGATAGTGACACCCAAATGGTTCGCCTGTCCGGTGAGGTCTGCGGAGAGGTGATAATCTTTATCTTTTTTAAATCCTGGATTTCGTGTGTAACACCAGAGCACGGTAAATAGCCCGAGCCGATGTGCTTCAGCAAAAGCTGCACTCACCTCGGTGATCTGTCGTGTGCTTTCTGGGGATCCAAAGTAGATAGTGGCTCCTACACCAAGTGCACCCATGTCCTTGGCCTGCTGAACAGTGCCGAACATGATTTGGTCAAATTTATTAGGGTATGTGAGCAATTCATTGTGATTGATCTTCACGATGAACGGAATTTTATCCGCATATTTCTTGCTGACGATGCCGAGCGCACCGACGGTAGACGCCACGGCGTTGCATCCGCCCTCCATGGCGAGCTTCACAATAGCCTCCGGGTCAAAGTACTCGATGTTCTTGGCGAAGCTTGCACCTGCGGAATGTTCGATGCCTTGGTCGACCGGAAGAATACTGAGATAGCCCGTACCTCCGAGCCGTCCATGATGGTACAAATCTTTCAGATGCTTCTGCACCTTGCTTGGGCGATCGCTCGCAGCAAACACTTCTTCCACTGTATCCATGGAGGGTAGGTGGAGGCTCTTCTTGGAGATGGTCGCGCATTTATGCGTCAAAAGGTCTTTGTGTGAGCCGAGAAGTTCTTCGATTTCTTTGTAACCAAGCATGTGTGAACAGGGGAAAGATCGGGGGTTAGGCTAGCACGAATGAATTATCTCGACCATATCGAGGATGAAATTCTTGAAACTATGTTGATTTTGTTTTACATATGATTATAGTCGCCGTCCCTTCCCATCCGTCGCTCTTGCAGCCATGGGAGTCTAGTTTCTATAGCTGGAACGTATAAGGACATCGTCTTTATACACTCCTGGATGGGAAGACCCCTCGTTAGTTGCCTCCCCGGTGGCTAGCGAGGTTTTTTTGTCGTGTTTCCTTGACCCGTAGCCAAAAATACGAATACTACGCGCATTCCGCTTGGTGGATACCCTTACCTAGGGTGCCAAGTGGGTCACAGCTTTTTCACAGAGGCATGTCATGATGACGAAGGGTGAACGCATCTCGTTCAAGCTCCGGTCGAAGGAAAGGACGATGGTCGACGGGAAGGAGTTCAAACTCCTCACCGTGAGCCAGATCATCTTCCAGTTCGACAACGGTGAGTCGATCGAGGTCCGCAACGGGCAGGAGTTCAGCGTTGGGATGGCTGTGCTCACGGCGACCCACAAGGGGAGCCATGTCGAGTTCCATGGCTGGATGAAGGTTGAGGTTCCGGACCCGGAGCCGACCCCGAAGCCGCTCAAGGCGCAGCGGCCGAGGAGGGAGAAAAAGCTGGTCACGTCTGCTCGCTGAAAACGAACGCACGAGCGCTCGTTGAGTAGATGGCACAAGACCCTGCTGCACACACGTGCGGTGGGGTCTTTTTTTGCATGCAGTGATCCGTTCTCTTGAAGTGGCGGCACCAGGTGAGAAAATCTCACCCAGTGCCGCCGTGACGAAGTCCTTTAAGAAGATGTAACCGGCGACATCCTATCGTCGACTACGTTCGTTCTGTGGACGTCGTAGCCAGCCTAATGCCCGAAACGATCGAGCACTTCGGCTGGACACTCGATACGCTCCCGTCTAGAGGAATGAGAACTGCAGTGAACAATGGCTCAGCATGCGGTGCTCCTTATCTCTTGAGTAGGGTGGAAATCGAACTCGTCTGCATGTGTTATTCGTAACACAAGGACGGGTCACTATCTGCATTGACCATGTGGTTTCAATGATCAACGCTCATCAATCTGCATTCGTAGTTATGCCAACCAGCGAGCTCGAAAGCAAGCTGGTTGGCGGGTGTCAGAACAAGCAGGAAGAATTACTTTTTGCCGCGGAGGATTTCAAGACGCTTCCTCTCGCGGAGCAGCCACTTCTCAAGTTGTGTGAGTGGCCGCCTGGGCAACGGCTGATTGTTGTTGCCAACCGGAGTCGACCGAAACTGATGAGGCTGAGACGTCATAGCTTTTCTTCCCGGACTGACCTTTGCAATCGGCTATGTCACGCGTGTGACAAATCCATTTTCCGACTGCAGGTTGATATACGTTGGATGATGATGATGTGAAAAAACAAACACCGATCTGCATTCTTAAGAGATGCACCCGGAACGACGAATCGTCCCGGGTGCGAGTTGTGGAAGGTTGTTTGGTAGGAACGTCCTACCGCTTGGGGCTTTGGTTCCGGCGCTTGTGGCGGTTCCGCTTGAGCGGCCTCCGGTCCCTCTGTTTGGGTTCCCGGATCAGTCCCTCAATCTTCTGCCGCATCGCGCCGATGACCTGAGTCATGATCGTCCCTTCCAAGGTAGTGGCTCTGTGCGGTTCTCCAGACGAGGAGATCCAGATGAGATGGTAAGACACAGAACGCACATCAGTGATTGCGAGTGATGATGTGAGAGAACAATAAGGCATCTGCTCTTGCTTCATGGTTTGGGTATCCACACTCAGTTTGGTATGACCATTATGCTATGAGAGCAGGTGCATTATTGCTCTATACGTTGCTTTCAAAGGCCAACGTTTCTGTACTGATGCATCAGTACAACTTGATCTCGGGCATCATATCCCTCATTTTCGCGATATAAAGAGAATATTTAGCACATATTGGGCAAAAGGACAGAGACGGATCTGCGATTGTAAGAATAGTCAGGAGCTCCACGATGGGAGCTCCTGACAAGGTTCATCTTCAGCTTTTCCTGTTAGTCACCGTTCCCATGATCATCATGGGAGTCTTTCCACGTCTGTTCTTTGGCCTCCAACTCTGGCGCGTGCTGCTGGAGAGGCGGTGAGCCTTGAGCGCATTCCTGCCGCGCTGCCCGCGGGTCTTTTGTGCCATCAAACGTGGTAGGACGAGTTTCCATGAGCGTGAGCATGTCTTTCTCCATCTGAAGATGTGAGTGCTTCCCTGCAACAAGATGATTCCTATTGGATCCATCGCAGGTCCGTGCCTGCCCACCGTAGCTCCATAGAGCGAAGGCGGGTCTGCATTACTCATTGATGTGAATGATCGTTGTCAGCCTGAGCGGAGTCGAATGGCACAAAAAACGCCCCGTTTTTTCTGAGGGGGGCGTTATGGAGTTCGTTCGTGAAGCTTTTTTATGCGCACATCACTCCATGCCCCCGTCGATTGACGGTAATATTTGTAAGGCAGGTAATGACGTATATGAATTTCACTAATGTCAGTCTAGTACGCTTCTGCGCACTGTCAAACATAGTGCATCACTTTTTGGGAAACATCCTGTTTCTCCTTTACAGCAGCCAAAAGAGTTCTACCATGCCCGCAATCGCAGGGTGAACGACATGGAGTCATTCATCCGTTCTGATGGCGCTCTAACAAGAAAGGAACATTATGAGCGCCCGAACCCTTTCTTCTGAGTCCCTCGATCGCTTGCGAAGGATCATTGTCCTTCGTGAAGTGATTGATGATCTTGGACTCCCGTCCGCGCTGCGTGCATCTGCGCTCACCATTCTATCGTCGCGGACAAAGGGAATGCCACATCTGAGAAGTCTCAACTTCCCGGATGACGAGCATTCTCGGAAGCGTCAGCGTCCCCGCTGACACAACCCCCGCTGTCCTACGAGCGCTCGCGCGTAGGACAGTATTTTTTCATATAAAAAAATCCCCTCACACTCGTGATGGATACTGTGGTGTGACATGAAATGATCTGCTTTTTAAGAGAACTCTCCGACGCCCAGTGTGGGCGTCGGAGGTCCGTCGACTTCAACTCGCTCCGTCAGCCGCGACCACAGGTCGCGAAGTCGTCCTGACGCAGGACGAGGAAGGGGCCGCGCCGGATGTACATCCGGCGGGGGAACTTCTGCTGCCGCGGCTCAGCGTGGCGCATATCGTTATGCGACCGCTGCGGCATCGCACGTCGCGTCTTCGGCTTGCGGCGCAACATCTTCTTCCCGGGCATCGAGGTCGCCATGGTGGAACACTCCGTCGTTCAAATAGAAGTCGAACTCCTGCATTCTTCTTAGTCCCATGGACTAAAAAAGCAGGTCATTTCTTGCTTGTCGGTGGTGCCAAAGGTCGTTTTTGGATGTTGTATAATATATAATAACTTTTCTTTGTGTCAATAGAGTGCGAGTGTACGAGAGACTACTTCAAAGAGGAACCTCCGCGAAAAGTTCCGCGGAGGTTCAAGAGTGCCCACTATCGCTCCTTATAGGGAGCTTCGGTGGGCAGTTAGGTGTTGGGTTTCAGAGCTAACTGACGAGAACAGACGATGCGAGCCAAAGACGTACTTGCATGAATTTGTCCCAGTCGATGGAAAGTTGCACACGGCCGTCGTTGACCTTGAGCACCGGGCGAGACCCTTGGAGCCGTCCCTCGCTCACGATCCGCTCTTCGCAGCGCACAACGTCACCGTAGAGGAGATCCTTCCCCTCTACCATTAGGTGACAGAGGAGCGCTGCGGCCACGAGCGCAACTGGCGCCACCCCTTCGCCCTCACGCAAGAGTACTTCCTGTCCAAGGAACTGCCTGTTGTTGCTGCCGGGGATGGGTACGCGTAGGCGATAGATGCCGGGGGTCAACTGCCTACGGAAGAAGCGGAAGGGGAGTTGCCTGTAGCCTTCATCGATCTGCAAGAGGTTCTGCTGTGCGACCCTATCGCACGTTAGAAGGTCCTGCAGAGACCACGGACCGACGTGGATGATCACTTCATCGGGGCCGGGCTCGGGCAGTGGAACGCTGCTGGCCTCGCCGAGGCCAAGGATCGCTGCTGCGTCGTAGGAGAAGGACGTACAACGCTTCGGCCAAGCGTCGATGACGCGCTGCACTGCCTCAGGCTTCGCCACACACAAGGCGAACCAGTTTTCCTCATTCAAGCCGGCGTCCGCGAGGATCTGGAGTGCAATCTTTCGCACATTCTGGCGTTCACCAAGAGAAAGGTCCATTACCAATACTCCTTTCTGGAGTTACGAGGAACCAGTTACACCGCTGGCTTCGGGCATGCGTCGGAACGAGGCAAGCACACTATGCACGTGGAATGCACAGAGCACTTACCTCATGCCTGTGGGCGGGCCAAAACCATAACAATGCTCTGAAAGAACACCTGAATGATATATTAGACATAAAGTGTCAATTTGGGAACGTTCGCAGTCGAAACACAGGTTTTATTCGTCAGTATGGTCAAAAACATGGACACGAAGCCAAAAATTAGTAATCTACCTATGTTCTCGAGCTGATGCCGGAGGTATTGGCGGACGAGAACACCGTCTGTTTTTCACGGAAGGATGTTGATCATGAAGATCAACGCAGACAAATTGATCGCCGCTCTGTTGCGGCGGTCTGGATCGTCTCTCCGCGACCTCGCGGCTGCGGATTGCGAGACGATCCTCTGGGAGTTGAAGCAGCTTGCTGCGGCTGAAGAGCACAAGGTTAAGGATCGTGTGCCCCGTAAGCATCTCTACTCCCTCGAGGGTAACGGCAAGCTCAACTGACCCACCACGACAGTTTAGAGCGCTACCCTCCACCGGCAGAGATTCCTGAGGATTCAGGGAACTCTGCCGGTTTTTTCATGCTGCTGATCCAGCGATCCTCCAGTATCATCGGCACATGTCCCTCAAGCTTTACAACACTCTTACAAAGCGCGAAGAACTTTTCGAGCCAGCTGACCCCTCCAGGGTGACGATGTACACGTGTGGGCCAACGGTATACGGCCGTCCGCATATCGGAAATTATTCCAGCTTCCTGATGGCAGACCTTCTCCGCCGATGGTTGGAGGTGAAGGGATTCAATATCGTTCACGTAAAAAATATTACAGATGTCGGACACTTGGTTCGTGATGCTGATGAAGGTGAAGATAAAATTGAGAAACAAGCGCGCGAAGAACAGGGGAGTGTCACACATGAAAGTGTCATCGCAATTGCACGCAAATATGAAGAGCAATATTTAAAAGATGAACGTGCACTCAACATGCTCGAGCCAACGCACCGTCCACGTGCAAGTGAGTACGTGGAACAGATGAAAGTGATGATTGAAGATTTGTTACAAAAAGAAATTGCGTACGTCACTGCTGATGGAATTTATTTTGATGTATCGAAATTTCCGCAGTACGGAGCCCTTTCTGGCAACACACTAGAAAATGTTTCTGCCGGTGCACGCGTCGATGTAAATGAAGAAAAAAAACATCCCGCGGATTTTGCTCTCTGGAAATTCTGCGTTGGAAAAAATGAACATCACGCGCTCCGATGGGAATCTCCGCGCGAAACTCGAAACTCGAAACTCGAAACTCGAAACAAGCCGGAAGGCTTTCCAGGTTGGCATATCGAATGCTCCGCGATGTCGCGTGCACTACTTGGTGATGTGATTGATCTCCACACTGGTGGTGAAGATAATATTTTCCCGCATCACGAGTGTGAAATTGCGCAGAGTGAATGTGTGACGGGGAAGAAACCATTCGTGAAGATGTGGCTCCACAAGCGACGCATCGATTTGGAGGGAGAAAAGATGTCAAAGAGTCTTGGCAATGTGTTAAATATTCCTGACATAATCGATCGTGGGTACTCTCCACAGGACATTCGGTACTACCTTCTCTCGGTTCACTACCGCACAAATTTAAAATTTAGCTGGAAGGGGATGGATGATGCTAAAAAAGCACGCGCAAAAATCACAGAATGGATGAGCGAAATAGAGAACGCAAAAGCTTCAGAAGAATGCAGCGATGAACAACATGAATCATTCAAAAAATTATACGAAAATTTCCGTGACGCGATGGATAGTGACCTCAATACATCCGGTGCGCTCGCAGCAATTTTTGAGATGATGTCGTGGCAACGAAATGCAAAAGAAATCTGTATGGATGTACATGCAGATCTCATGATGGCTGTTACATTTATCAAGCACACATTTGGATGCTTCGAAGCTCATACAGAAGCCATTTCTGATGATGCAGAAAAACTCGCAACACAACGCGATGAAGCGCGTGCAAAAAAAGATTTCGCAGAGTCAGATCGCTTGCGCGCTGAGCTCGAAAGTATGGGCTACGAAGTGCGCGATACAAGAGAGGGGACGAAGATTAAGAAGTTGTAAGGGAGTAGCGGTTTATGCTCTCTTGAGTCTATGCACGGTACGTGTACGATGAACCTCTCTAACACGACAGAGTGCTAGAGGAATTGTTCTCTCACATGACTCAAATTCGGCATCGCCGCGGGAGGGTTCGAAATGCTCGTGCTAAACTGCAAGCAACATGAGTCCATCGTCATCGATGAGCGAATCGTTGTGACGGTGGTAGAGGTCAAAGGGGTCTACAAAGTCCGCCTAGGGATTGAGGCAGACAGGGACGTGTCGATTTACAAGCAGGAGCTCTATGTAGCGATTTGCCAGGAGCGGCTTCTCAGGAGCTACCGTGTTGCGAATATCGACCCGAGGTCTCGTGGAGCCAAGGGCCGCCTCGTGATGTATCTCAGGAAAAAGGGCCTCTCTGAGGAAATCCCCGCGGTGCTCGGAGGCAAGAAGGAAGTGCCTCCCGAGTAGAAGCAATAACACGGCAGAACGCCATGTGAGATCGCCGGTTGTCACTGAGGATTGCCGGCGTTTTTTTATTTGAGTCTTCGTGCAGATCGCGTACGATAAGCTTCCCTAATGAAGCGTTTCATGAGGGATACATCCGTCACATGGATGTGAGTGGTCATTTCTCCAACGGAGACAGACATGCTTGTTTTGAGTAGGAAAAAGGATGAGAAGATTATTATTGGCGAGCGCATTGTCATCACGGTCGTCGAAATCCGTGGCGATAAGGTTCGCCTTGGGATCGATGCGCCGAAAGACGTCACCGTGCACCGCCAGGAGGTGTACGAAGCGATCAAGCGCGAGCATGGGCACGATGAGAGTAGCAAATTGCCTCTCGACAAGTGATCGTTACCCAAGCGCCAAGCCTCCACACTATGTGTCGGGCCGGTTTACCCCAATGGGTACACCGGCTTTTTTGCGAAATACATTATCCACAGGTCCTGTGCATAACTCCGGGTTTGTATGGCAAAGTAGCGGTTGAAGTGAGGTATTCTTTACATATATACGCTTTTTCAGGAGTTTTTCGGTCCTCCTGAGGGTGTTTTAGCCTGTTACGCGAGAATACTAGTAAAGTTTATTTGCCATATAACGGTTCATTTTCGAGTAAAAACGCCTTATGATCGTTTCATTGATGTGCCATTCAGCTTATAGGTTGTTTTTATAGGCATTATGATCAATAATGTTAAGTTTAATATACATAATGTTTAAACCTGTATACCAACTTCAGATGAAAATACGTTTTTCAACCATAGTCCTCTGTTTTATCAACATGACTTGGAGGCCTTTTTTGGCACATTCCATTCGCCAAACGGCTCCACAATTCATTTGTAGAATAGCCTATTAAGGGTTATTAACACGTGAGAATTGGTCAAGTACGGTGTGCATCCATGTGTAACGGAGGCTGCTCATACCCGTTTGAGAAGATGCATATGGAGATAGAGGAATCTTGCGCATATGTGAGTGTCCTCGGTAGCATCTCCCAGTTCCACTTCTCTTTCCTGAGTGGTGGGATCTGTGCACGGATCCTTCACATACCGGCACCCTCGCTTCCCGTACGAGAAAGCTGTTAGGTTTTCTTCCCACGGTGTCGCCGAGATTACACACCTCGTTCCTACTTCCTTATATAGGGAAGTTTTCCCGGTCGTGTTCGCTTCCGCTTTTGATTTCTCATTGTGCATCGTATGCAGCTGCTTCTCTGACGTGTCATCTCTTTAGTTGTAAGGAGACGAGTGCGTTTATGTCACTGCTCCCCATCAACACAGATGAGTGGTGGCCTTTCGTGAGATCAACCGGTAGCCCCTCTGTTTCCCTTGTTTTTTATCTCTTACATTCCACATCTCCCTATGGACGTTTCTCGTATGAAGAAATTGTTCGCAGGTATGTCTGCTGTGGCAATTACCCTTACCCAAGTTGGTACGGCAATTGCTGCGTACAGCGACGTTCCTGCAGGAGTCTGGTACGAAGAGGCAGTCGAAGCGTTTACGGACGCTGGCTACCTTGACGCTGCTCAGACTCGCTTCCGCGGTGGCGAAAACGCTAACCGTGCGGAATTCACAAAGCTCGTTGTCGAGCTTAACGGCGGAATCCTATCCACACCGCCAGCTGTTCCTAGCTTTGACGACGTCAAGCCAGGTGCCTGGTACTACGGATACATGGAGGAAGCTGGTAAAGAAGGATGGGTAAAGGGTGACAATAACTGCTACGGCAGCCACCCATGTAACGCTCGCCCAGCTGCGAACATCAATCGCGCTGAAGCAGCTGCGCTCATCGTTCGCGCATTCGGTCTTGATTCAACTGGAAATGCTCCGTCCTTTGTGGACGTCCCATCCGGCCAGTGGTACACAGACGTCGTTCAGACGGCTGCTGATCACTGCGTTCTCCAGGGTGACGACGCAACAGGCCGCGCTCGCCCAGCTGACTTCATGAACCGTGCAGAAATGGTGGTCATGCTCCACCGCGTCGATCAGGGTCTCACCTATGGTGTAGACTGTTCTGCCGACAGCGAAGCTGAAGCTATGATCGTCGACGTTATGGCTACTTCCGAGAACACTGTTGAAGTTGAATTCAACAAGAACCTCGATGAAGACGCTGCTATGGACGCTGCAAAGTACATGGTGAGTGGTGACGCTGACATTGATGTGTCAGACGTTACAATGGTCGATGAGCAGGCTGTTGAGCTCACGCTCGCAGAGGCAACTGACCCAGATGGACAGTACACACTCTCCGTTGAAGACATGGAAACGGCTGATGGTGACATGTTCTCTGACTCCATGGATTTTGATGGCTACACAGAAATTGAGCGTGGCGACGGTACTCTCGAAGTATCCCTCGCTTCCACAAACCCAGCTGCAGACACTGTTCCACAGGGTGCAGTAGGAGTTGTGCTCGCTTCTCTTGATCTCACGGCTTCTTGCGATGACGACGTTGTCATCTCAGAGCTCACTGTCTTGCACGAAGGCTTCGGTGACGAAGGCGACATCAGCGGCGTTTACGCTGCTATCGATGGAGGCCGCGTTTCCCGCAAGCGTTCTCTTGATTCCCAGGACCAGACGTCAGACCTCCGCTTCACGGAGCCTTTGACAGTCGAAGCTTGTGAAACACAGACAGTTGACATCGTTGCTGACTTCGACACCTCCCTCACGGCTGGTGCTGAGCACAACATTGCTGTTGAACTTCCTTCCGATTTCCAGAGCAACGCTTTGGATGTTGAAGGAAACTTCCCACTCCGCGGTAACACGTTCCGCATCGCTGCAGTCACTTCTGGAACAATGACAGTTGCATACCGCGCTGTATCTCCAGACGAAGTTGACGTTGGTGATGATGCTAAGGTTGTTGGTAAGTTCGAACTTTCCACGAACTCTGTTGAAGACCAGACTGTGTATTCCATGACATTGGAACAGAATGGTACTGCTTCAGATGGCGATATTTCGAACATCATGGTTCGCCGCACAGATGGCACTGTTCTCACGAACACTGTTGCTAACACTGTTGGCGATTTCGTAACACTCGTTTTCGATCCTCCATTCACTGTACTCGAAGGTGACAAGATCACTCTCGAGGTTGTGGCTGACGTCGATAGCGGTGCTGGCGAAACAGTTGTTATGCACTTCGAAGAGAGTTCTGACCTCTTTGCTGTCGGATCCCTCTACGGATACGGCGTCAACGGCCAGCTCTACGGCTCCCAGGTTTCATTGCCTACAGCCGACGATGCTGACACTGTGACGATCCAGGCTGGTGAATTTACCATCGAACTTGATGGTCCAGTTCAGCAGAAGTACACACGCGATGACGACGATGCCGTGCTCGCTAAGGTCAACATGATCACTGGCGGCGAGTCCCTTGACCTCAAGGAACTCTTCATGGCTATCGAAGTACAGAGCTCTTCCGGAGTTGGTCTCGGTTCCGCAACCGACGTCAGCGAAGTTCTCGAAGACGTTGAATTGCGCAACACCAAGACTGGCCAGACTATCTCAGCTTCCCGCCTTACAACGGCTGGATCTGCAACAGCTGGTGATTACTTCTCCAACAACACTGAGACATGGCAGATCTACCGCTTCGATGACTTCATCATCGACTCCGATCAGTCATGGGAAGTCCGCGCTGACTTCATCGACAACGGCGCAGGCAACCACCCAACAAGCGGAGACAAGTTCCGCGTGCACGTTTGTGCAGAACCTACGAACACAGCTTCTGGAACAGATGGCTGTACGTTCGGTGGTTTGATCACAGAGGTTGAGACATACAACATGAAGATCGAAGGTCTCTCCACGGGTGATCCAGTGACGGACGTTCGCCCAGGCGGCTCCATCACAGGTAACTTCCACCGTATCTCTGCTCCTGAGCTAAACGTTGCCGTTATCGGTAACTCCGGCACAGACACAGCAGTAAAGAACTCCAAGAACATCAACCTTCTCCGCTTCGAAGCTCGCGCTGGTGAAGCTGAGGATGTGCTCCTCACAAAGGCTTCGTTCAATGCACACTCAGGATCACTCTTGAATGCACAGAACTACGCTCTTTGGGCCGACACAGATGGCGACTCCGTTGTTGATACAATCCTTGAAAAGGGTGTATCTGCACAGGGTTCCCCATCAACAATCACCTTCGATGAACTCGCAGGTGGTGGTTATGTTGTTCCGTCTGAAGAAACAGTTCTCTTCGAAGTTCATGGCGACATCGCTTCTAACTTCCAGGGAAACCCATCACTCCGCCTTGGCTTTGCTACAGGTTCCACCCTCAGCAACGATTATATCGAAGCTGAACAGGTAGACGATGGCTCCAGCCTCTCCGGAATCAAGACGAACAACACATTCCCATCAAGCGTTACGACAGCTGACATCATTGTCACGACTGCTACGAACAAGCGCTGGAGCTTGGTTTCCCAGGGAGACCTCTTCGTCTCCAAGGATTCAACATCCATCCGCTCACGCCAACTTCTTGGTGGTACGCTCGGCGACACCGTTCTCCGCTTGCAATTCCGCGCTCAGAACGAAGACGTCGACGTTACGGACATCCAGATCGCTTCCTCCGGTTCCACGGCTACATCTATCGATCGCCTTGAACTCTACAAGGATGGCGAAACAACAGCCTTCACGACTGCTACGGTCGGAGGATGTGGAACGGATGATGTTCTGACGACGAACCCAGGCAAGAGCAGCGAATCCATCCGCACATTCTGTGCAAACATGGAAAGCCGCCAGCTCATTGTGCCGAAGGGTCAAGAACTTGATGTTGTGGTTCGCCCACGCTTGAAGACTGACACAAACGGTGCTACTTCAAACGAAGACATCGTTCTCTGGTTGCCTCAGTACGCTGTTTCTGACAACGCAACAGGTTCCGGAGCAATCCGCGCTCGTGGTGCTGAGTCCAGCAACAACCTGATCGCAAACAATGCTGCAGGAGGCACGACTGTTACATCCGGTGAAATCTTCATCGGTACGAACGCTCCAGCCAACAGCAACTCTGCTGTGGTCAGCAACAAGAACGAGGTTGTGCTTTCGAAGATCACATCGATCACGAATGCAAACCCAGATGCAGACAATACGAACGTTCCAACAGGCGTACGCCCACTTGGTCAGTTCAAGTTTACTGCAGCTACAAACTCCAACTCTCTTAACGGTAACAACAAGGCTACACTTTCCGGTGTAATCTTCACTGTTGCTGCTACGAACGTTGACCTTGATTCCAGCTTGTTCAAGTTCTACAACAAGGCTGACAGTTCCACGAAAGTTGACTGTACAGTTTTGAGCGCACTTGCTTCATCTGGATCATTGAAGGTTCAGTGTAAGTCGCTTGCAGCATCCACCGTGAACACTGCGCTTGACTCTGGTGAGTCTGTCACATTCGTTCTCGAAGGATCTGTCACGAACCCACAAGTAACATCCTCCAACTCTACGTTGCAGGTGTCCTTGCAGGACTTCTCTGACATTGCTGACACGACATTCGGTACATCTACCTCTTCCATCCATTGGTTGGATAAGGACACTGCTACCTCCGTATTCTACTGGGTTGAATACGCAGACACTGTCGTTAACTCCACAAGCTACAAGAGCTAATAACTCTTCTAGCCTTCTGGATCGCTACGCTTAGCGAGAAAAAAGCCCCGCCGAAAGGTGGGGCTTTTTTTGTTGTTTATGTAAGAAAGAAATAACAAATAACAAAGAAATATTCCAAACAGGAACAATGAATCAAAAGATAAATTTGTACGTTGATGTTTAATATTTGAAGCCTTTCTTTGTTGTGTGGGATTTCAAGTTTCAGAACAATCTCCGTTTTATTTTTAGCAGCCTCTGCATTATAGGTTTTAATACAATTTGCTGCTCCGGTGGGTACGTAACGACAGTTCCTCCAAACTTTTCTTTAAAGCTGCTAATGCCAGCCCATGCATGATGAGGCCCCGTTCCAGGCGGTGCGATTCCGAGGAGATCGTAGTGCGTGCAGCCAGCTTTTTTGCAGTGTTGAATAGCTTCCCATTGCAGCAAATACGGAGCCATGAGTGCGCGGTGTTCATAGTCAGAAGCACCGTAGTAGTAGATACCTGTATGGTCGTAGATGGTGCCGATTAATCCTGCAATGGGGGAGGATTCAGAGGAACTTTCGTTCTTCTGCATCCTTTGCATCCTCTGCATCTTTTCGGAATATGCCAATAGTAAGAAACTTCCAGGAAGATGTTCTAGGAAGGCCTTCAGCTGTTTCTTGGAAGGAATCCCAAAACCATCGCGCCCGCCAGTTTTCTTCGCGAGCTCATAGTATGCATCGATGTCGTCAGACTTCTTTATAAGGACGTCATTCTTCTGTGCGACTTTGATGTTATAGCGGCCTTTTTGGTGCATCTGAGCCAGTAGCGCTTCGTCATTCAATGTGAGGTCAAGAATGCGGGTAGCTTCTGGTTGTTCGTGGCGTGCTGTGGGCTTTGAGTTGTGGGCTTTGAGTTGTGTAGAAGGAGAAAAATATATCGATATACATTTTTCCTTCGATGCATGAGATTTAATTTGTTGAAGCAGTTCGGTTGCGCATTGCTCATCGCCCATAGCCCAAAGCGGCCCCCGTTGTATATCCCACGTACTCAGACCCATAATTGTCTTATCTATCACCACCAGTGCCGAAGCCTTGATCTCTTGGCCTTCCATAGCTGCGTAGAAACGCATTTCGCGCCCAAGGCTTTCCTGATACTGCTTCCATTCCAACGACTGCCACAGGCTGCCCTGTCGATGCTGCTTGATCCACTCGTTGTAACTGTTCAATTCTTCTGCCGATGTTAATTGGTGAACGATCACTGAGTAGTAGAGTACTAGACTATTGGAATACTAGGAAAAGCGAGTAAATCGGTCATTATTTGCCTTATAGATCCGTCCTAGTATTCTAGTAATCCATTACTCCAATATTCTTGTATGCCACACCAGCTTCCAGCCCTTCCATATACCTATGAAGCCCTCGAGCCTCACTTCGATGCTCGAACGATGGAGATTCACCATACAAAGCACCATCAGACATATGTTGATAAATTGAACGCGGCAATCGCCGGAACAGAATGGGAAAATATGTCTGTTGATGAATTGCTGAAAAACTTTTCCAACGTTCCAGAAGATAAAAAGACAGCAGTGAAGAATCATGGCGGGGGACACGCGAATCACAGTTTGTTTTGGACGATTCTTTCCAAAGATGGCGGAGCTCCAGCAGGGGATTTGGAGAAGGCACTCATCGATTCATTTGGATCCGTTCAAGATTTCAAAGTGAAGTTCTCCGAAAAAGCGACGACCGTGTTTGGTTCCGGTTGGGCATGGTTAGTGATGGATAATGGAAAGTTAGCGATCGAAAGTAAGCCAAATCAGGACTCACCATTAATGGAAGGTAAGACGCCAATTCTTGGACTCGATGTATGGGAGCATGCGTATTATCTCAAGTTCCAGAACAAGCGCCCTGATTACATCGCAGAATTCTGGAATGTTGTTAATTGGAATGAAGTCGCACGCAGGTTTGCAGAAGCTCAATAAAACCCTGTACCGGAGCGCCTAAGCGCACTGGTACAGGGTCGGCTTCTCAGCTCACACAGGGCTATGAGACTCCTCCTCGCACTTTGTCTGCCCAGAACAGCTGGGACTGGCGGAAGAGTTCCACTTTGCTTGGGGGGTAGCTCTTGGGCTTCGATTCTGCGAACGGGACGAAGTTCGCGAAGAATCCAGCACGCATTGCCGCATGTTCAAGGGCGTGCTGAGGACTCAGCTTGGCTGTTGCGCAGAGCCATTCATGCTCGCTGGCGCGCCGGCAACCACAGGGCACTGTTCCGGTCTCCTGCGAGATGGGTCCTGTCGCTGGGGATTGCATAGGAAGCCACAGGTACTCGTAGGCTTCGTGGCCAGCGACAAGTTCCCGGGACTCTGGTGCGATCGCTTCCGAGACGCCGAAGAGTGTCACATGCTCTGGCGTGCGAATGTTGAACGTTTCCAGGTCCGGAACCATCTGCATGGCGAAGTGCTGGAGCGGTTCGGGCAGCCCAGCGAACGCCGTTGGGATGACGTAGTACGCCAAGCGGATTCCGCACAAGTCGAAGGCGCACTTCGTAAATCCATTCTGCACGAACACTTCCCGCTGGGCGTCGATTTTCTGGAGTGTCGTAGGCATGACTTTCTTCTCCTTCGTTTGGTGAGCCGACAATTGGAAAGGGCAGACAGTCACATGACTGTCTTTATTATTTATAACATACTTTCAATATTCTATCAATACTGGCAATGCTGTGAATTGCCCATTCTCGGTGGTTTCTCTAGTGCATTCTCGTTTCCGAGTGATTGAAATATGCCTTTGCTTCTTTATTTTTTTATACGAAAGATTACTTGCGATAGAGTCAAAAATAAGTATTCTCCCGCGGCTTCAAGCGGCTTGCCGCTTGATGGTCATTCAAAGCACGAGAGTTTCACGGGATGCGCGGCCAATTTCGGTACGTGATCTCAAACCATGATGGAGGTAGGTCCATGTCGATGTTCATCGGTGAAGCGTTGGTTGGTGATGGGGACGAGATCGCTCATATCGATCTCGTGATCGGCGATAAGAATGGCCCGGTCGGTACTGCCTTCGCGAATGCGTTGGCTGATCAGAAGGCTGGGCACAGCAACTTGCTGGCCGTTCTGGCGCCGAACCTCGCGGTGAAGCCGGCGACCGTGATGATCACGAAGGTGACGATCAAGGGGCAGAAGCAGGCGGTGCAGATGTTCGGGCCCGCGCAGGCCGCAGTCGCGAAGGCCGTCGCCGACTGCGTCGCCGAGGGCGTCATTCCGAAGGATCAGGCCGAGGACCTCGTGATCGTCTGCGGCGTGTTCATCCACTGGCAGGCGGCGGACGACAGGAAGATCCACCAGAACAACTACGATGCGACCAAGCTCAGCATCGCTCGTGCGATGAAGGGCGAACCGAGCGTGGCCGAGATGCTGGCCAACAAGGACAGTGCCAAGCACCCGTTCTCCCCGCTCTGATGCGTTTTTTGTCTTCTCACATCTTTCCACTCTCGTGTTATACCCCTCTGCTGTGAAAGGAGCAGAGGGTTAACCATGCCTGTACATAGAAAAACCCCTCGTCGCAATGGTGCGACTCGGGGTCTGGGTTTGCCATGAAGCTTCCTTCATGGCGTGTTCTGTCCTCATTATTCCGGGGAGTTTGTCGGATTCCATTCCGTTGCGTACTCAGGGTAGCGTGGAAACACCGACCGCAAGAGACTCTCTCCCTTGGGTGGTTTTACATCGAAGCCCGCTTCCTTGACGCGCTTCGCTTGCTTCTCAGCCAGGTCCTTGTACGTGCGCTGAAGTGCGCGGTACTGTTCCCGAATACGCGAACACTCATCGTCGAGCGTTGCAATCGTCTTTTCACGATCTTCCGAGAGCAGATTTTGCTGTGCGAGGAGGTACCTTTTGGTTGCCTCGGTGTACCGATTTTGTTCCGTCTTCAGTTGGCTCTCGAGTTCAAGGACGGGCAGCTGGTTTTCTTCCAGCACCCCGTAGAGGAGCTGTGCGATCTTGTCGATCTTCTTGAGCTCCTGTTCTGCTGGGAGCTTGTGGAGCACTTCGCCAGGCACCTCGGGCTCTTCAGCCGAATCTTTCTTCTCCTGAACGGCGAGTGGGCTGGCTGCGGGTCGGTCGTTCTTTTGATAGAGAACCCAGGAGATAGTACCGATGGTTGCAAATACAACCAACTGCCAGGTCTGAAAACGTGGACTCATCTGATCAACTCCCGAGAGGGTGTTTCTGCACTCTTCCGAAATAGTTGAGCTGCAGGACTGTAGACATCGCGATGGGTGTCCACGATCCTGCAACTCCGTAACCGCTGTTGTGAAGGACGTGCGATTATTCTATGAAATAATAAGTATGTCAAAAATAATACACTTTCCTCCAATTAACCTTGATAAAGGCCTCCAACGGGGTACAATTTCCCGGTCACAGCGGCTTTGATTGTGTTTTGAGCGCTGAGGTTTCATTTCTTATTTTTCTAATCCTCACGCTTTTATGGCGAAGAAAAAGCCTATGAAGAAATCTGCACCTAAAAAAGCAGCACCAAAGAAAGCCTCCAAAAAAGAGGTAAAGAAGGCCGCCCCTCCTGCCCACCGTAGCTCCAAGAGCGAAGGCGGGAAAAAGGAAGCGCCTGTTAAAGAGGCTCCCCAGCCTTCGTCCCGTTCGACGGGACTACGGCCGGCAGGGAAGAAAGCTGTCCGTGCCCGTCCGAACGGCCCACTGGCCGGGCGGGCCGAAAAGCCAGCAGCAACTTCTTCTACGAAGGGTTTGCCTAAGTCCGGCCCTGTAAAAAAGGCGACTGCAGTGCGCGCTACGTACCAAATGGACGTCGAAGAATCGATTCTTCCACAGGTTCATCCGCACCTCGTTCCACCGATGGGTCGCATCGCTGCATCTATTAAAGATCTTCCAGCGGATATCGCTGCGAAGAAAGTGGTGGGGGATCGCGTCTTCATTGTCGATGACCAGGGTGTTTCTCACGTGCACTCACTCATCGAAATGCAGCTCGAAAGCTACAAGTGGTTCCTGACAGAAGGTCTCAAGGAATTGCTCGAAGAACTCACACCGATCACAGACTTCTCGGGGAAGAAAATGGAACTGCGCATCCTCGGACATACGTTCGACCCTGCAAAGTACGACCCAGAAACATGCAAGCGTCGCAATCTCACATACGAAGCTGCGATGAAGGGCCATGTTCAGCTCATCAACAAAGAGACGGGAGAAATCAAGGAGCAAGACGTGTTCCTCGGTTCTATTCCACTCATGACGGACTCCGGAACATTTATCATCGGAGGTATCGAGCGTGTTGTTGTGCACCAATTGGTTCGCTCCCCAGGCGTGTTTTTCTCGCAGATGCCCGAATATCCGAAGTATCATGCTGCGAAGATCATTCCAAAGCGCGGAGTTTGGCTCGAAATCGAAACAGATCGCCGTGGCATCATCACCTGCAAAATCGACCGCAAGCGCAAAATCCCAGTAACGCAGTTGCTCCGCGTGTTTGGTTACACGACAGACAGTCAGATCATGGACTTGTTCAAAGATCTCACAGAAGGACAGGAGATTGATTACATTCTCAAGACGCTCGACAAAGACACTGCGAGCACGATTGAAGATGCATATCAGAGCATCTACCGTCGTATTCGTCCGGGTGACTACGCAACACCAGAAAATGCAAAGAGTCTCATCGATGGATTGTTCTTCGATTTCAAGAAGTACGACATGGGTGCGATTGCTCGTTATAAGCTTAACCGTCGCTTTCATATCGATACTCCAAGCGACGAAGCACACCGCGTTTTCCAGGTCAGCGACTTCGTCGGCATCATCAAAGAGCTCATTCGTTTAAACAACGGTGAAGGCACAGCTGATGATATCGATCACCTTTCCAATCGTCGCGTCCGCAGCGTTGGAGAACTCGTTCAGAACAAGTATCGCGTTGGCTTGGTTCGTACAGAGCGCATCGTGAAAGATCGTATGACGGTCATGGACCTCGAAACTGTAACGCCGACACAACTCATTAACTGCCGCCCAGTCACAGCTGCAATGCGCGAATTCTTCGCTTCGTCACAGTTGTCTCAGTTCATGGACCAGACGAACCCGCTCTCTGAGCTTGCGCACAAGCGCCGTCTCTCCGCGATGGGTCCTGGAGGTTTGTCCCGTGAGCGCGCATCGTTCGACGTACGTGACGTGCACCCATCCCACTACGGTCGTATCTGTCCGATTGCGACGCCGGAAGGTCCGAACATCGGTCTCGTTGTTCACTTGGCCGCCTTTTCCCGCGTCAATGCATACGGATTCCTTGAAACTCCGTACAAAGAAGTGCAGCACACGGTAAAGCTCGATGTAGATGCATTGCAGGGGCGCATTCTCGATGAAACCATCAAGG
This sequence comes from uncultured Candidatus Peribacteria bacterium, assembly GCA_964391185.1. Classification (GTDB taxonomy): domain Bacteria; phylum Patescibacteriota; class Gracilibacteria; order Peribacterales; family Peribacteraceae; genus JAKQEM01. The sequence continues at coordinate 230,159 of CAYMIX010000001.1, forward strand.
ATGGTCGCAAGATCATCGCCAAAGAAGGAGATGTGATCGATACAAAAGAGCTCGCACGTCAGGTTATTTCACAACTCAAGAAAGACGATCGCGATGCAGTTCCAGTCCGTGCGTACGTCACTAACAAAGTGATGTTCATGGATGCAGAAGCAGAGCGTCACATTGTTATCTCCCAAGCGCAGACTCTTGAAGAACTTTCTAGCCTTGGAGAGTTCCTTCAGACGCGCGTTTCCGCACGCAAGGGTGGTGAAGCGACTCTTGCACACGTACGCGATGTTACGCACATCGACGTATCTCCCAAGCAAATCCTCTCAATTTCCACATCACTTATTCCGTTCCTTGAGCACGATGACAACACGCGCGCATCCATGGGAACGAACATGCAACGCCAATCTGTTCCACTTGTGAAGCCACATGCACCACTCGTTGGTACAGGTATCGAGGCTTTGGCCGCTCGTGCATCAGGTCATACCATCGTGGCTGAAGACGATGGAGAAGTGACATATGTGGATGCCGACATGATTACGATTATCTATAAATCTGGACGCAAAGAAACGTACAAGCTCGGAACATTCGTTCGCTCCAACCAGGGAACATGTTTCCACACTCGCGCGCGCGTCATTCGCGGTCAGAAGGTGCACAAGGGTCAGTCTATTGCCGATGGTTCCGCTGTGGAATCGGGAGAACTTGCTCTTGGTCAAAACCTCTTCGTTGCGTACATGTCGTGGCAGGGATACAACTTCGAAGATGCGATCATCATCAGCGATCGTGTGGTGGAAGAAGGCTACTTCGATTCCATTCACATTGAGAGTTATATCACCGATGTGCGTGAAACAAAGCTTGGCCCTGAGACTGTCACGCGTGATATTCCAAACGTTGGTGAAGCCAAACTGAAAGATCTCGATGCAGACGGTATCGTTCGCATCGGAGCAACAGTGCATGAAGGTGACATCCTCGTTGGTAAAATCACGCCAAAGGGTGAAACAGAACTTACGCCAGAAGAGCGCTTGCTCCAGGCAATCTTCGGAGACAAGGCGAAGGATGTGAAAGATTCCTCGTTGCGTTTGCCAGGAGGTGCTGGAGGAAAAGTTGTCGACGTTCACATCTTCGATCGTGCCGCAGGAGATGAACTCTCCACCGGTGTGATGAAACAGATCGAAGTCTTCGTCGCTCAGACGCGCAAAATGCAGGTCGGAGACAAGATGGCCGGTCGCCACGGTAACAAAGGAGTTGTTGCGCGTATCGTTCCCAAAGAAGACATGCCATTCATGGCGGATGGAACACCAGTTGATATCATTTTGAACCCACTTGGTGTGACCTCTCGTATGAACATCGGACAGATTCTTGAAACACACCTCGGTTGGGCATGCCAATTACTCGGTATCAAGATCGCGACACCTGCTCTCGACGGTATCAGCCCAGACCAAATCACAGGATTCCTCAAGGCAGCAGGCCTTCCAGAAACAGGAAAAGTGCAGCTCTTCGATGGACGCACCGGTGATCAATTCGCGCACAAGACAACAGTTGGTATGGTGTACATGTTGAAACTCCTCCACTTGGTTGAAGATAAAATTCACGCACGTTCCGTCGGTCCGTACTCTCTCGTTACGCAGCAGCCACTCGGAGGAAAAGCCCAGCACGGTGGTCAGCGTTTCGGAGAAATGGAAGTGTGGGCTCTCGAAGCATATGGTGCCGCGTACACGCTTCAGGAAATGCTCACCATTAAGTCCGATGACGTGATTGGTCGCTCTAAGGCATACGAAGCAATCGTAAAGGGTGAAACCATTCAGCGCCCAAGCATCCCAGAGTCCTTCAATGTGCTTGTGAAAGAACTTCAGGCTCTTGGTCTCAAAGTAGAACTCCTCAAGTTCAAAGATGATGTTGCCCCAGAAGAGCGTGTCACCATGGAACCAGGAGAGATCGAAGCCGTTGAACTCGCTTCACGTGTCGATGCAGAAGACGAAGGCGAAGCTGCGGTGCCACCAGGCGACAAAATCGCCGAACTCAGTGATATCATTACTGAGCCAGAGAAGGAAGTAATCGCTGGTATCGAAGAAGGTGCTGAAGTGGAAGCAAGCGGTGAAACGCAGAAAGATGAAATGAAAGATTCTGTGAGTGAAGATGCGATGAATGATGCGTAACTCTGTAGGGGCGTAGCATGCTACGCCCCTACAGACATCAAGCTTTCAAAGGGACGTCCGCAAGGACGTCCTTTTGAATAAATTTCCGATCAAGAAGCTCAAAGCTAAAACCCAACAACTAAAAGCTTCATATTAAGTAGCATAGCAAAAGAGACTTGGTATAGTGGGAATTGCTCTATTGCTTCCCCAATCACCATGAAGTCCGTGAATAAAGTGATCTTACTTGGTAACGTCACGCGCGATCCAGAACTGAAAGCGACGCAGAACGGACAGAGTGTTGCGACATTTGGTCTCGCGACAAATCGTGTATGGAAAGATCAATCAGGAGAAAAACAAAGTCTTCCCGAATATCACAACCTTGTGGCGTGGGGAGGCCTCGCAGAGTTTTCCTCGACGAATGTGCGAAAAGGGAAGCCGCTGTACATCGAAGGATATTTAAAAACGCGCAGCTGGGATGGTCCGGAGGGCTCCAAGATATTCCGCACGGAAATAGTGATAGAAAATTTGGTCTTACTCGGCCCGCGTGATGGAACAGAAGGACATGTTCCTGAGCAATTGCATGATCATCATGATGAACATCATCCAGTTTCCATCGCTGCAGGAAGAATGATGGAAGGGGAGGTTATGCCGGCGTGACGGCTTCTAAGGTTTCAAGCTATTAAGCTTTCAGCTTCTTTGCGGGAAAGTTTTTTATTGGTGACCATTTAACACATCACGCATTGCAGGCAGCGTATCGTTGCTTGAAGGTTTTAATCGGCCAGTGTTTTCGTCATAGAGAGAAAAGTATCCGATCTGGAGCGGCTTTTCTGATAACCGAGGTTGTTTATGTATTTTCCCAAAGTACCCAGGTTGCAATCTAGGAAATTCATCCATGCCTGTGCCGTCGCGTTGAGAGTGTTCCATATGAATAAAATCTACAGGTATTAATCAATGATGGAAGGGATAATTATATATGCGTAAATTTCTAGCGTGCTGGTGCGTATTATTTATGAATTTCGATAGAGCTTATTTTGATGACAAATAAAACATACACTTGCTTAAAAAGGATTATAAGGCATTTTTATAGTACTTATTAACCGGAGGCTCATAGAAGGGCTCCGATCATGCAAATTGAATAGCAAATTGCATTTTTTATCCTTGACCCTGCCCTTTTGCCGTGTAGAATCTCCCCACTCTATGCGTTTCCACGCTTACCCGTAGGATCAGTCACGGTTCGTGATAACTGATTCTGCGGGTGTGCGTGAGCCACCCGCTTTTCGTATCTGCGCAAGTAGGTACAAGCCCTGAGTGACTGCCTTTCTCGCGAGCGAGAAACAGCAGAAGCAATGGGTTATAAGCAGTTGGTTTTCCCACCCCGGTCATTCACAGCATCGGCCGACACGTGATGGATTTTTCTCAATCCATCATGAATCTTAAATTTCAATTAACTACATATTTAAATTCAATTTCAAAAAGATGACTTATTGTTCATGTGTACGATGTGGGCATGTCCTGCCCGCTCAGTGGCACGTGAACAGTACTACCACGTCAGATTAATCTGACGTGGCAAAAAAGAATGTTACTCAGCGCATTACATGAATGCCTCGACTCTGCATTCCGATGAAGGACGTAGTCAGCTGCGATAAGCTTCGGTGAGCCGCTAGACAGGCGCTACCAGCCGGAGATTTCCGAATGGGGAAACCCACCAGAAGTTATGTTCTGGGACCCGCGTTCACGCGGGAGGTGTGACCTTGTGAACTGAAACATCTCAGTAACAAGGGAAAAGAAATCAAATAAGAGATTCCCCTAGTAGTGGCGAGCGAACGGGGAACAGCCCAAACCGATAGTTTACTATCGGGGTTGTAGGACCTGCATACGTGATTCCAATGCTATAGACGAACGACCTGGAAAGGTCGGCCATAGAGGGTGATAGCCCCGTAGGCGAAATAGCAGAGGACACAGCGGGATTCCTGAGTAAGGTCGGACACGTGAAATCCGGCCCGAATCCGGGTGGACCACCATCCAAGGCTAAACAGATGCAGAGATCAATAGCGGATAGTACCGTGAGGGAAAGGTGAAAAGTACCCCGATAAGGGGGATGAAATAGTACCTGAAATGTAATGCGTACAAATAAGTTGGAGCCGTACTTGTACGGTCACAGCGTGCCTTTTGCATAATGAGCCAACGACTTCGTTGTTAGTGGCATGGCTAAGGGAGTTATACCCGGAGCCGCAGGGAAACCGAGTCCGAATAGGGCGTTTTATTGTCGCTAGCACGAGACCCGAAACCGGGTGAGCTATCCATGACCAGGGTGAAGGCCGCCGAAAGGCGGCTGGAGGCCCGAACCAGTGGGTGTCGCAAGACCTTTGGATGAGTTGTGGATAGGAGTGAAAAGCTAACCGAACCCGGAGATAGCTGGTTCTCTTCGATATGCCTTTAGGGGCAGCCTCGTTTCATACGATTGGGGGTAGAGCTACTGTTTGGATGCAGGGGTCTTCTCGACCTACTAAATCCAGCCAAACTCCGAATACCAATCTTTTGCAGAAACGGGAGTGAGACTGCGACAGCGAACTGCCGTAGTCGTGAGGGAAATAGCCCAGATCATTTGCCAAGGTCCCCAAGCTGTAGTTCAGTGGTAAAGGAAGTGTCAGTGCGTAAACAACCAGGAGGTTGGCTTAGAAGCAGCCATCCTTTAAAGATAGCGTAACAGCTCACTGGTCGATTGCACCGATGCGCCGAAAATGTAACGGGGCAAAACTACACACCGCAGCAGTGAATTCGTATCTGTTATAGATACGTCTGGTAGAAGAGCGTTCCCAGCAGCATTGAAGCCAAACGCGCGAGCGATGGTGGAGCGCTGGGAAGTGAGAATGTTGGCATGAGTAACTACTAGGTAGGTGAAAATCCTACCCGCCGAATCCCCAAGGTTTCCCACGCAACGGTCATCGGCGTGGGGTTAGTCGGTCCTAAGGCCAGGCCGAAAGGCGTAACCGATGGACAACAGGTTAATATTCCTGTACTTCGTACAAATCGCCAAAGGTTCTAGTTTGATCGTCTTGTTGGCCTCTACTCCCTTCGGGGAGCATGTCGACGGGACAGGATTTCTAGCATTTAGGTGCGGCGTGACGGAGTGGGAAGATCAGAGCGTCTGTATTGACTGGACGTGTAACGCGTAAGACGTTGAGAGTGGGAGGCAAATCCCCCACTTGAGTAGAGCGCGTATACCAATCACCCGCCGCAAGGCGGCTAAGTCTGTCCCTTTCTGCTTCCAAGAAAACCGTCGCAACCGAGAGTTGTACGAAACCGTACCGCAGACCAACACCGGTGGGGTGGTCGAGTAGACCCAGGCGAACGGGTCATCTTGCGTTAAGGAACTCGGCAATAAAGCGTCCGTAACTTCGGGATAAGGACTCCCCTTCGAAAGAAGGGGCGCAGCGAAAGAGCTCAGGCGACTGCTTACCAAAAGCACAGGTCCCTGCAAAGCCGCAAGGCCATGTATAGGGGCTGATGCCTGCCCAGTGTCAGAAGGTCACGGGAGGGGGTTTACGCCCCCGACCTAAGCCCTGATGAACGGCGGCCGTAACTATAACGGTCCTAAGGTAGCGAAATTCCTTGTCGGGTGGTCATAGCGTTTCACGAAATGTGGCATTGGTCACACCGTGATAACTTGCCCGAATGCACTGCAAGGTGCAGCACTGAGGAAGACTAAATGTCGTCGCAACTGATACCTCTTAAGCACCGAGAACTATAACAATTTGTTAAGACAACGTGTTTGAACGATCGTACTTTTGAACCCAACCTGGTTCATCAGTGTAAAACGTTCCCGTAGTACGTCCTTCGGACGACTACAGGACCATGTAGTAGCGCTTTAGCGCTTACTACGTAGCGCTATATGCTGGAACATCCGAGTATGGAGCACTACATTGACAAGTAAAATTGTCCATGTGAAAATGTGCCTCCTGCGGACAATCAGCAGGAAACCCGGCTTCGCCTAACGGCTACGCCGCGGGCTCCTCAGAGACTACACGCGACGCTCTGAAAGATTCAGAAGAGTCAGAAGAAACAGACGATTCAGAAGAATAATATTCCTCTGCGTCCTCTGAATCATCGGCATCATCTGTTTCCTCAGAATAAGATATAGTCCGATCCCTGTAGCGATACAGGGTGCATCGAAACTCGAGATGCTGTTAAAAAACTTTCGTAGAAGGAACACGGGAAAAGTATTACGTATTAAGGTTAATCCCTTATCGCATAATACATACCCCATACCCCTTTCTGGTCCGTGCGCTCTACCTAGTAGAGTTGCTGACTAACCATCAGCAGGAACCATTTGAAGTTCCGACCCGCACGAATGGTATAACGATCTGAGCACTGTCTCGACGCAAGGCCCGGTGAAATTTCATTGACGGTGCAAATGCCGTCTTGATCACGGAAGGACGAAAAGACCCTATGAAGCTTTACTATACGCTGGCATTGTTTTGTTCGTTAGCGTGCGCAGGATAGGTGGGAGACTTCGAAGCCTTGGCTTTGGCCAAGGTGGAGTCATCGTTGAGATACCACCCTCGCATTCGGACGAAACTCACTCTGACCCTGAAACAGGGCAGAGGACCGTGCTTGCTGGGTAGTTTAACTGGGGCGGTTGCCTCCTAAAGTGTAACGGAGGCGCGCAATGGTCCACTAGTACCGGATGGAAATCGGTACGGTCGTGTAATCGCACAAGTGGGCCTGACTGTGAGGCTGACAAGCCGAGCAGGGACGAAAGTCGGTGATAGTGATCCGGCAACCTGAGCATTATTTATAGTGCTCTTACCACGTGGGTGGGTTGTCGCTCAACGGATAAAAGTTACTCTAGGGATAACAGGCTGATCAGATCCAAGCGCCCACAGCGACGATCTGGTTTGGCACCTCGATGTCGGCTCATCGCATCCTGGGGCTGGAGAAGGTCCCAAGGGTCTGGCTGTTCGCCAGTTAAAGCGGTACGCGAGCTGGGTTCAGAACGTCGTGAGACAGTTTGGCCTCTATCCTCCGTG
>CAYMIX010000002.1:0-220266 GCA_964391185.1 uncultured Candidatus Peribacteria bacterium
GATGTTGAATGCCATGATTATTAAACTAAAGATTCACCAAAGAAGCTGAAACCTGCCTGTCGGCAGGCAGGCCTGAAAGCCAACAGCTGAAAGCTAAGAGGTCAGTCCTTCAACTGCTCCAACGCCTTCTTGAAATCTCCATGGCGTATTTCTTTTACGAACTTCATCACCGTATCGATAATCACAGGAATCTCAAGGTAATCGATGAGGATTGCTACCCACGCGAGCCACATCGGAAGAATCGTACTCGGGCGACCAGCGAACTGATTCACGACGAACTCATCGGTAATCCAGAACAGGTGCAGCCATTGGGTGTTCAAGAAAATGAGGAAGAAAACCGCCTTCCATGAGAACTTCTTTTGCAATTCGTAGATGTATAACACCGACGTAGAAATGAGCGCAGGGATCTCCGTGTAATCAACAACAATGATAGTGTATTGAACAAGCTCCGACGGTGTGAAATAACTCGTGCCTGTCAGGCGTAATGCGATCACGTGTGCCGCGAGCCAGTATAAATGCACCACTTGGAGTGCGAACAATCCCGTCGTGATTCCAAGGTTCAGTGTATAATGACGTTCATACCATCCCCAGAAACCACGGCGCTGTTTGGACGTCGACAATGGTGACTGCTTGGACATACATCGAGTATAGCTTACAAACCGAATTCCTTCATTGGGACCAACTGCACATCGCCCGTTTCCCGCACTGCGACTTCGAATGATTTCTCTGCGAGTGTTTTTGGTGAGACGAGTATGCGCACTGGGATACCAATTAAGTCTGCATCTGCGAGCTTAAAACCAACGGAGGCCTCGGTACGATCATCGAACAGCACACGCTTGCCCTGCTTCTCAAAACTCTTCATCAGTTTCTGCGCTTCGATAAACGATTCATCATCGACTGTTCGAGCAACAGGAACAATATGCACGTCTGCAGGAGCAATGTTTGCTGGCCACATCAGACCACGGTCATCAGAAAATGCTTCGGCGATGATTCCCATGAGGCGGGAGATACCAATACCATAGCAACCCATCACAGGGTTCTGGCGCTTACCAGTTGCATCGGTAAATGCGACATCGAATGGGGCGCTGAACTTTGTCCCAAGCTTGAAGATGTTCGCTGCTTCCGATCCTTTTTCTTCACGGAAGCTCGTGCCACCAGTCACAGGACAGACGGTCTTTCCTGGTTCGTAGATTTCTTTATTGATGGCGATGCGCATACCTTTCTTTTCTGCTTCTTCACTGATGTAGATAAGGTCCTCGCCATTGGGAAGAGCGATCTGATATTCGTGTGAGTACTGCGAGAACGTTCCACCAGACGCATATGTAAGATACGTCTTTTCTGCGAGCCCAAGACGTTCGAAGATCTTGTTGTATGCACCCTGAACCAATTCGTAATAGCGATCCAAGTCTGCTTGATCTGCGTGGAACGAATACAAATCTTTCATGAGGAATTCGCGCCCGCGGAGAATGCCGCTCTTTGCGCGGAGTTCGTTGCGGAATTTATTCTGAATCTGATACGCAGCGAACGGCAGATCTTTGTATGACTGTATGTACTGCTTCGCGATCGGCGATACTAATTCTTCGTGTGTTGGGTTTAGCGCATATTCTTTTTCATCGGCACCCTGAATTTTGTAGAGCACATCGACGGTGTCCCATCGTCCTGTTTGCGCCCAGTTTTCTTTTGGCGACAATGCAGACATCAAGATTTCCTGCCCGCCAATAGCATCCATCTCCTCACGAACAATGGTTTCGATTGCACGGAGAACTCTCAACCCAAGCGGCAAGTATGAATACACACCAGCCATCGTCTTGTGGATAAATCCTCCACGAACCAAGAGGTCGGCATTACGACTGCTCGCATCGGAAGCGGCGTCTTTGGTGGTTCTCGTAAAAAGCTCAGATAACAGCATGCACGTATGGTAAAGCAAATATCCGTTGGAGAGAAGCACGGAGAAAAGCCAGTCCCAAACCACGATGGGTCTAGGACTGGCGCACTTGTCGACTATCAACACAGAAAAGTTACCCGTTCTCGCCGCGAAGAGCAGCGAGTGCTTGGTCCACTGTTGCAAAGTGACGCCAGCACAGTGGAACAATCCTGGTCTGCTCAAAAACAGACAAGATATCCTCGCGCAGATTGCTCAGAACAAGGTTGAGGCATTTGCTCTCCCTAGAACCATTCATGTGGCGAGCCAGCGCCAAGAGCCTCCCAATGGCCGTAGATGTCATGAACTCAACCTGTGAAAAGTCCAAGATCACCTTCTTCAGGCCGCTTTCATCGTAGGCAGTGATCAGCTCCTGTCCCCACACCGCAATACCCTGTGCATCCAAAAGCTTGCACAACAAAGTCTTTACATGGAGCACCCCATCAAGATTCTGGAACTCGATATGCTGCCAGCGGGTCATCGGTATACCTCCTCTGCGTTGAAAGACCGACGACAATGCAATCCACAGTGGATTGCTCTATGGGAAGATGGTACTCCTACGAACGTAGGAAGCAACATACTCATATATTCGTCAAATAAATATTCACAATTATGAATTTTCCTCTAGAATAAGCCAATGAGCGACTACCCTCGACTACGATTAAAGCCAGAGAAAGACGTCCACCTCCGCAACCGTCACCACGCGATCTTCATGAACGCCGTGGCGGAATTCCCCGACTGTGCGAACGGATCGATCGTCGATGTGCGTGCACATGACGGAAGCTTCCTCTGCTATGCGACACTCAGTAAGAAGTCGTACATCTGCGGACGCGCGATTGCATTTGAGGAAGGCGATCCACTCGAACAACTCAAGGCAACCATTCAGAAGTCTATTATCTTGCGCGGAACATTCTTCAAGAACGAAGACACGACAGGGTTTCGTTTGATCAACGCCGAAGGTGATGCGGTCCCAGGACTCATTGTCGATAAATACGGTGATGTGCTTGTGGTTCAATTAACAACACGCGGAATGGACAACCTGCGTGACTGGGTGATTGATGTGCTCGAAGAATTCTGTCAGCCAGCGGCAATCTTCGAAAAATCTTCTGGTCCTGCACGTAAGAAAGAAGACCTGGAACCGGTAGAAGGTTGGATCAAAGGACAAGTTGCAGAACCTATTCAGATCAAAGAACGTGGCGTTACGTATCTGATTAATCTCACGGGAAGCCAAAAGACAGGACTCTTCCTCGATCAACGCGAAATGCGCTCAATGGTTCGTCAGCTCTCAGCCGGACGCACAGTGCTCGATTGTTGCAGTTACGTCGGAGGTTTCTCTGTGAATGCACTCATGGGTGGGGCTATCGCCGCTGACGCCGTCGATTACGACCAAGCTGCGATCGAACGCGCTCGCGAACACGTTGCGATCAACGGAATCGATGCAGAAAAATTTGGCGCATACTCGCAGGATGTATTCGATTACCTCCGCCGCAAACCACTCCCTCGCCAGTACGATTTCATCATCTTGGACCCACCAGCATTTGCGAAGCGCTCCACAGACTTGGACCAGGCGAAGAAGGCATACACAGACCTGAACCGTCTTGCGATGCAGCACCTACCAGCAGGAAGCTTGCTCCTAACATGTTCGTGTTCGTACCAGGTGGACCAGCAAATCTTCCAAACTATCGTGTTCCACGCTGCACGCCAGGCGAAGCGAAACGTGCGCATCATCCAGCGCCACCGCCAAGCATTCGATCACCCGGTGAACTTATATCACCCAGAAGTCGATTACTTGAAGAGCTTGTTGCTGTGGGTCGAGTAGTTAATAGTCGCTTGAGAAGTCATAGTCTTTGAAATCCCGTTTGATTCTCTCTTGGACTTCTCTCACTATCTCTTCGGTTATCTCTCGAGGAATAATACGCTCAATATGAATTTGTTTGAGCTCGGCATCGCTAGCGGTTAGATGAAATGAACATCCCTCCTTCACTCCCGCCTGATCGAGTTGCTGACACTCAAGCTGGAGATGGTGTGACCTTCCCTCTTCATCCGTTAGTGTGACAAAAGCGAATTCACCCTCGGTACGATCAAATACTCCATACAATAGCTTATGTAGAGGAAGGGGTTCATTCAGCCACTCATTGTGATCTTCCAACCATTTTTCAAATCCTGGTAGGATAACGCTCATACACAAAACGTACGCTTTGAATAATATGTATTCAAGACAAGTCTTGGTTACCTGAAGAGCTTGTTGCTGTGGGTTGAATAAAATTAATTTAAGACTGTCGAAGGCATTCTCACGCGGTGGCCAGTGAAGCATTCCTGCAATGCCGATTGATACTGATCAATACAATCAGTAATCGCCTGCATCTTTCTTTTATCATCTCGTGTTATTGCATCAGCAATGTTTTCAGCAACTGTGCCTCCAAGTTGCAAGTGCAAAATCGCAAGAGCATCAGTCATTTTCTTAGAAAGAAGATGCACAGCTGTACGTGCAATCTCCACACGTCCTACCTCATCCATACCATTTAATATGTGATGATGAAAAACGCGATTATAAAAATCCTGATCGAATGCAGTAACATTTCCACGAAAGTTCGAGAAAATTGCATAGAGTAATACATATTTTTGACCCTCAGCCTCTGGAAGACCCTCAGCCATCTCAAACAATCCATCTAACAGATTATCAATATCTACTTCGCAGCCAGAGTTGTGGAATTCTCGTACAGGGCACTGATCCATATTATAATTATAAAATATTTACATTAAATAACAATAAACCTGGTTCCGGCGTATAGTAGCTAAATAATATTGTGAAGAAAGTGATTTTAAGTGATTTTTGCAGGAGTAAACTAATATCTATGAAACCCTCTATCTCCCTCATTACCCTCGGCGTTTCGGACCTGGAACGTTCTCTCACGTTTTATCGTGATGGATTGGGATGGCAGACGAAATCAAAAGCAGAAGACGGCGTGGTTTTCATACAATTGAACAATACTGTGCTCGGATTATTCTCTCGTTCAGAACTCGCGAAGGATGCAAAAATAAAAGACGATCATGGTTCATTCGATGGAATCACCCTCGCTCATAATGTCGACAGCAAAGAGGAAGTTGATGCGGTGTTCCAAGAAATGGTCGATGCCGGTGGAACTATTGTGAAGAAACCGGAAGATGTGTTCTGGGGAGGCTACAGCAGTTACGTCACAGACCCAGATGGACACTTGTGGGAGATTGCCTGGAACCCATTCTGGAAGCTCGATGAAAAAGGAACAGTCTCGCTTGGGCAATAATCATAACTCTGTTATTGTTCTTCCCTTATGTCAGCTTCACGATTGTCACGCATCGGCTTTGCGCTTGGATTATTCGTATTGACCGCTTGTAGCTCCGGAGAACCAACACGCATATTTGATGTCGAACAAACTGGAACACTAACGCGCAATGATCCCGGGCTGACACCTGGTGTCTGGTACGTTCTCTATGAAGAACCGGGAACGCCAGCACTCACCAAACGATTGAGCTTTGACCAAAACACTGTATGCATCCGAAACGGCCAGAGCGGACCATGTCTCCGGTCTATTTATGAGAAAGGTTTGCGCGTGACAGTGCGCGGATCTGACGAAGATGCAGGAATCCACGTGCAAGAAATGGAAATAGAAGGAGCAAGCAGTAGTGGTCCTGAGGAAAATACAGCATTGCCTCGTCATCATGATGGAAGTGGATTCACGATAGATTTCCCCGCGGGATGGACGGTGAAAGAAAACGATACCATCGTGACGGAATCATACGAAGTAATAGGCACGTCATTTGTGGCCCCGTCAGAACGCGATACAACAACCCTGACGGAAGGAAAAATGCATGTCGCTCTTGAGCAGACATGTCCCATCCAAGAAGACAGTAAAACGGTGATTATTAATGGTCGAATGTGGCTGGAACATAACTGGAGTGGTGTTGGCGCCGGGAATCTCTATGAAGGCTCTACCTATACACTCCCCGATGGAAACACATGCGCGATGGTCACGTTCTACGCACACAGCTGTAACTTGGGACTCGAAGAATGCGGACCGAAACCAGTAACGAAATATGACAAAACCGGACTGTTTAATACATTCCGGGAAATGTTGGATACGATTGAATTGAAGTAGAGACTACCGAGGGCGACGCCTAAACCTCTGTCCCCCGCGCGGACCACCTTTGCGCTGCGTACTTCCGCCAATGCGCCCACCGTGTGATGATGGACGACGCGAACCACCGAATTGGGAGTGTCCTGACTGATGACGTGGGAGAGCGGAATGTTCTTCGGCGGGAGATTGCTTGGGGGTAACACGTGCGGGCGGAAGAGTCGGCAACGCCTTGCGTGGCAATGGACGACGAATCAATTTCTCAATGTGGCGGATATCTCCTACCTGGTCTGGTGAGACGAATGAAATTGCACGTCCTTCCATTCCTGCGCGCGCGGTACGACCAATACGATGAACGTAATCCGCTGGATCATCAGGGATGTCGTAGTTCACGACCACTTCGATACCGGTAACGTGGATACCACGAGCGGCAATGTCTGTTGCGACGAGCACGCGGTACGTTCCGCGCTTGAAGCCTTCGAGAGCTTCTTTGCGTTGGGCAAGTGTGCGGTCAGCGTGGATTTCTGCAGCCGTGTGACCCATCGCACGAAGGGCTTTGGTCATCTTGCGAGCACCATGTTTGGTGCGGGAGAACACGAGCATGGTTCCTTTGTATTCTGTGAGAAGCGCTTCGAGCAATTGGAGCTTTTCATCTTTGCGAACAATGAAGATTTCTTGTTCTACTTTTTCCGCAGCTGTTCCAGCCGGAGCCACTTCTATGCGCAGTGGCGACTTCATGTGTTGAGCTGAGAGCTTCACGATTTCGTGAGCCATCGTTGCGGAAAAAAGCATCGTCTGTCGCTCCTTCGGAACGTGCTGAAGAATGCGTTCGATCTGTGGCTTGAAGCCCATATCGAGCATGCGATCAGCTTCGTCGAGAACGAGAATATTTACTTCTTTGAGCGTGACCGTGCGCTGTTCCAAGTGATCATTCAAACGACCAGGAGTCGCAATGAGAATACGTGGATTGCGGCGAATCATGTCCATCTGCAGACGCATGGAAGCACCGCCGATAAACACAGCGGTACGAATGCCAAATGCCTGTGCCATGCGCGAAAGAGATTCATCTACTTGGTACGCAAGCTCACGTGTCGGCACGAGGATAAGCGCACGACCTGGACTCTGTGACAAACGTTGAATCATCGGGATACCGAACGCCAATGTCTTTCCTGTTCCTGTTTGCGCAATGCCGATGAGATCTTGTCCGGCAAGTCCTGGTGGAATTGCCTGATGTTGAATAGGAGTAGGAGTCTCAAGTTTGCGTTGTACGAGGTTCTCCAAGATAGCCGGTAGAATGCCGAGATCCGCGAATGTATGAGGATGCGGCTGTGGTTCATTGTTCATGTCCGGGCACTATAGAGGAAGACTGAACAATATACTAGTTCATTCTTTGTCATAATTTGTTCCGAATACGTCATTGAAAGCAAGAAAATGCTTCCGCTCTTCTGATATCTCTCCTAGAGTGACCTACTCACATACCCTCTTATTGTATGCAGCAGAAGATTGATGGATTTATCCTCGATACATGTAAGAACGGCCAGACAGCTGAGTATGTGCCAGGAGCTATCGTATATGCCGGTCGTAAACAGATGGAAACGAAACAATGGAAGGATCGTTGTTTTAGCTCACAAGAGGAAGCAGACAACTTCGTCCGCAAGCAGTTCGCTGATGCTGATATGAAGGAAATGCAGCACGTGGGAGAATTGCCGAGTAATAAATAGTACGTCCTTCGAGGCCCCGCACGTCATGGTTCGTGGTTCATGGTTCGTCGAACTCACCATGACACGCTCACCATGCACACAGCTAGTTAACCGTGTCAGCCTGAGCCCGACGAAGGCCGACATGCTTCACTAACACCTCTTTGGCGCCCCTCCTCCACTTCTTCACCTCCGCTTCTCTTTTGCGTGCTTCTGATAACGTTTCAAACGTCTCCGTGTAGATGATTTTGACGGGCCTGCGCGCACGCGTGTACTTCGCTCCTGTGCCATCATTATGTTTGGCCTCACGTGCAGACACATCGATACAAGTTCCTGCATAGAGAGAACCGTCGGAGCAGCGGGCTAGATAGAAAAAGTGCGACATCTGTTTTACTGTAACACAGAGCTGGTTCCTTTGGATCTCTATGCCATTTCTTTTGCTCGTATATATCAGTTTTTCAAAACCCCCCGGGAGGGGTTGCGCGCCACGGGGGGTGCTGCGGGAGGCCCCGATCGTTTGCCGACGAAGCAATTGCCGTAACCGAGGCGGCATTGCTGAGGAGGTACGGGGCCGGGCGGAGGAGCTCTGGCGCGCAGGCGTTTTGGCTCCACCTTTGTCGCGGACAAAGGTGGAAAAGCATCCCCTCTATCGATACACAATCGAATAATGACTGGTCGTCTCCTGCACCGATAGATCCCCAAGAATCCTCGCAGCATTTGTGTGCAACAAGATCTCCGGACTGACGCTCTGCTCTTTCATCAACGCTGCCATCAACCACAAACACCCCGGACAATCACTCTGGCTTGGGTTATCCACATCTTCGATCGTTTCCATATCGAACGACATGAGCGCCCACTCAGTCAGAACATCTTTCTGATCAGCTTCTGCAACTGGTAGGTAATGCGAGAAATCACTGCTGACGACCAGTGCACCATCCCCCACTGCATCGCGAATCACCGATAACAATTGATCTTTGTATGCTTTCCATCCGTGCTTCTGCGAAAGCACAATCGGCGTGATGCGGACACCAGGAAGATAGTTCGCAATAAATGGAACAACAGAGAAGATTCCGTGTTCGCGGATAAATAAATTCGATTGCTTCGTCACCAAGTCAGACTCGATTGCATCAGTTTGTACATCGCCAAACTCCGTGTGAAAGATGCCATCAGTTGTGCAAAGCACCGTCGGACATTGATCGAAATGATCGGGTGCGAGCAAAACAATATGCCTCGGCTTATGTTCGACTAAAGCACGAATGCCAAGCGCCATTGATTGGCTTGCGACTAAGTGATGCGGAACGATGACACCTTTTACTGTGAGCTCACTTCCAGTCAGTGACCAATGATCCGCATCGTAGATTCCTTTTACTAATTCATACGGATCGCTGTAAGGATTTTTGAATGAGGGCAATTCTTGGTCCGGAGTTTCAGGTATGACGAAAGGAGCCGCAACAAGTGCGGCCCCAATCAATACTGCGATGAGTAAACGCGATTTCATTTATCTCACGGGAGCGAATGGCAAGTACCAACTATTGAACGTCGGCCATGCAGCACGGTTCGTGTAGTTGTATGGATCGTAGCCATCTTCACCAACATAGAAGTTCTTTTGCCAATCTTCGTCGGTGCGGCGCTGGCCGCCATAATTTTCCGCCTGTTCGTAGTGTGAATACATGAATCCAATGGTGAAGCGCGCGCCGTTGATATCTTTCACTGCGACGATGATCGGCATCGGGACGCCGATTCCTTCGTAGAGAATCTTTGTTGGATTCGTTGAATCACCGCCCGTATGCACATCAGCCGAAATAGCTGCACGCTTGTCTTTGGCAGACATGATCGGGCCTTCAGCAGGAGTTGGGATCACGCTGCCAATTTCTCCAACGAGGGTCATACGCAAATCTTCCCATGGGCTTTCGCCGTCGATCCAGTATTCCGTACACTTCTTGGATGGATCTTCTGGATCCGGCCTCTCTTCTTTCTTCACTGTCTCTTTGAGTTCCATGTTGCCAAGCTGACCGTTGCTATACTTCTGAACCTTGTCCATGAGCGTGACGTACAAATCGAGCTTGTAGAGGTTATCGAGCTCGAACTTCTGGTCCTCCAAGCCTTGCTTCATCTTTTTCGCCATGTACTGCAGACGTGCATACACCTCCGGCTGCGGTTCGATGTACGACTTTGCCGGTGGTGGGATTTGTCGCGGATCGCATGCATCTCCGCCTCCACCCAGTTCTGCAAACGACTGCTTCGCGTAGAGGAGTGTTGCATGGCGCCCATGTGTCCAAAACGCCGCACCAGTCATGAGGGTTTTGATATCCCACATCGGAGACTGCATGAATGTCGGCAGCTGCGTTTTATTCGTCTTCTGCCAGCTGAAGAGCCCCTGGATTGTCCAAAGCCAAGAATTGTAGATGCTGTTCTGCCAGTACGATGCATCGAGCATCGCATTTTCCTCTACAAGCTGCATCATCATCTGGTCGATCGCCTCTTTGGTTTCTGGCTTATAGAAATCAAGCGTTGGGATTTTGCTCTTCGCATAATCGGACCCCAACAACGTCATTACTTCGAGTGACGACGCCATTGGCGGAAGCTTCTGCGTGAAACCCGGAAGCACTGCTTCATCGCCCTGCGTGAGCATATCGGTCCAGTAGGAATCGATAATGAACTTTCCGCTGAAGAAGCGCATGCCCTTGGTGAGCAATGTCACGTCGTCGCTCTGCACGTCGCCTGCTGTTGGGTAGCTAGCTGACAGAGATTTGATGCGTGGTGGGCGAGCCTTGATGAGATATTCCATGATAGCTTTTTCTTTATCTGCAGAACCCTTCGCAGCATGTAATGCACTCATATAGTCCACAGGCATCAGATCGTCGCTGGAGCCCACCATGAAGTTGATCGCCGCTTCGAGCTTGTTGTAATCATTCAATTGTTGAGGATTTTCGGACATCAATTGCGTGAGTCCGAATGCGTACTCCGTGAGCGCCGGGCTCTTGATGAAGAATGGCAATTGAATAAACCAGTTCATCGCGCGGAAGTATTGGCGGCGGAGCGAGCTGCTCGTGTAGTGACTGCGCGGCGTGAACTGCGTGAAGTCGACAAAGAAATCTATGTCCGTCAGCTCCTTGTATTCCTTGAATTCCGCTTCGAAGATTTTTGGCTGACCTTTACCTTCAGCTTTGAAGACTGTCTGAAGGTCAGCGATAATCACATTCTTGCTCGCATCATCGATGAGCAAGCTTTGTACGAACGCAGTTGCCTTTTCGATCGTATCAGCTGTTTTATCATCTGCTGCACTGGCGGCTTTCAACGCTTCCGGGTCACCACCTCCATTCAGATAATCATCGCGCATGAGCGGCTGCTTCGCAGTGGAGAGCAATGCATATGGAACCGCAACGTAGTTACGCACCTTCATCCATTTCGTTTTCTCTAGGCCGGTCGCAGTTTTTGCTTTTGCGTCAGCCTGCTGGAAGAATTTTTCGGAAAGCGTCTTCATTGCTGGGAAGAACACTTTGTTCTCCATCTCCTTCAATGTTTCCTCGTACAAACGGGCGAAGGCAAACATGAACACATCAGATGTGAAAAAGAGTGCATTTGCCTGTGTGCGTTCCTTATAACTATTGGAACCATTTATTTTTTGATAAAGCGCATAGAATTCATGATCGATGTCTGATGTTCCTAAATCAGTAATGCTTCCTGGAGGAAGGACAATGAATTTGTTATCTGCGAGGAACTTCTTTTGAACCTCACTCAATGTAAAGCCATGCTCTTTCTCGAATGCTGGGAGCGTCGTGATAATGCTCGTTTGGAAATCCTGTGCGACTGCCGGGTCAATCGTTACGTTCGGCTTTTTATAACTAACCGAAGAACCGAATGGCTTATATTCTTCCGCCACAACAACATCACCTGATGGACCATTTTCTGATGACTGCGATTGGCCGTCATCGGTGGCAGGAGTGCACGAAGCGAGGAGGGAAAGGCAGAGTGTGAGTGATAAATATTTGCGCATGGGAGTGGGAAGAATGTGAATGATGGTACTACGAAATAGAAGGCGAATCGACTTTATATACGACATTTGCTGGGTGGGCGCCACTGTCCTTCGAGGCCCACACGTCATGGTGAGGTTCGAATCGGAGCAAGGCGACGATGAGCCCCGAATCCATAGTGTGGGCACCTCAGGATGACGTGGCGCGCGCTTGCACTTTAGAATAGTAAAGGACAGAATGCGCCCAAATATGCGCCGTTTCCTCGCTTCTCCCTGGTTTCCGCTTGCCATCTGCATTGTAATGGCGGCTGCAACCACGTCTGCATTTTCGTCCCTACATCCGGATGGACGTGATGTCGACAACGAACAAATCGTTCGCGCATTTTCTCTTATAGGATGGGGGGTTGGACCAGTAATCGGCATTCTTTCACTTATTGTCATCAGCATCTTGAACCTCATTCGACGCAGGATGCGCATCCGAGGAGTGAGCATTTTGCATCCTATCATAGTCCTGGCAGGAGTTGTCCCATGGCTCATCACGGCGTGGAACTTAACCGTTCAACCTCCCTATACAGCCTTTGCTCGTGCAACGATCGGGTACGTTGGACGGCCGATGCTATGGGGCGCACTCATCGCATGTATCACGGCGCTTATTTTTTCGATTCCCCTGCTTGTATCAACGAAGAAAAAAGGTTGATTACAGATTGTCCTTTCCAACCCCGATCGTGATGGTAGCTTCTTCGCCAGTCTCACCGATCATGATGGAAAGTCGCTGATCGCCTTTTGTCGCGCCGATCATCGTCACCCCTCCGGCGTCCATTGTTACGCGCGCATCCATAGACCAGCCATTGGCAGGAAGTTCACGCTGATAGAAAGCTTTGATTTCGGCAACGGCATCTTTAGATGTCAATAATAACGAGAACAATGGCGAACCATCCGCATCATGTATCGCAGACGCCATATTGATGGCCGTTTCCGGATACACAGGCACATCTGATGGCCAGTTCTCAGGTAATTCATCTACGTTCAAAGTGGCAGTTCCTTCATCCGTTTCAAATGTCATTGATTCGCTGTTCACATCGATATCCACATGAGCATCTTCGCCAGCTTTTTCTTCGATTGCACGCTCCATCGCACGTTCAGCAATGTTCTGACCACAGCCAATGAGAAGCAGCGACATTGTTACGAGAACAAGAGAGCGGGTACGCATAGAATGCGATGGGAAAAAATATATAAAGAATATTGTGCAGATTTACCAACGCCACAATCCGATGATCAATGCCATCGCACAAAGATTGACCAATTGGTACACGATATTGAAGAGGTACAGCTTTATAGTGCGATTTTCCCAGAGAACTCCATTGAGAAGTGTCATCGCGATGAAACCAAGCCAAATCCAGAATGAAACGCGAACAGCCATCACCCAGTCCATCGTGCTGATACCCGCAAGAAAAATTGCGAGAACATATGCTGTCACGAGCTGCTGTACGAACGCACCGAGTATGCGTGGCAGCATGCTTTGCTTTTTAGCAGCTTCCATTTGTTCCGGCGTAATATTGGAAAGCTTCATCCAAAGTTTTCCGAACAAAGGACCATGCCATAGGAAGCCGATAACGAATGCAGCAACAGCTGCAACGAGAACCGAGACATAATCAATCATAAAGGAATAAGGGAAGGAATGGGTGGCATTGTACACTATTCTCATTATGCCCAACTCGACATAATCGACATAATCTTTGACGTATTGCGTTATATCCGTAGGATGAAAGGATATGAATAACTCACCTATTAAACTCAACGTCATCATCGGCAGCACACGTGAAGATCGTTTCAGTGAATATCCTGCACGATGGATCACAGAACAAATGAAACAACTCGAAGGAGTGGAAGTGGAAGTCTTGGACCTCCGCGATTATCCAATGCCATTCTTCAATAGTGCGACATCACCGAGCTACATCACAGAACCGTATCCTGATCCAGTTGTTCAGAAGTGGACAAAGAAAATTGAAGAAGCTGATGGCTTCGTGATTGTCGCTCCAGAATACAACCACGGATATTCCGCAGTGCTTAAGAACGCAATGGACTGGGTCTATAAGGAATGGAATAACAAGACAATCGGATTTGTGAGTTACGGAGGCGTCGGAGGTGGACGCGCGGTAGAACAACTTCGCTTGGTTGCGATCGAGCTCCAGATGGCACCGGTCCGCACCGCTGTGCATATTCCATGGATGTCGACCGTCGCAGTACGCGAAGGAAAACTGGAAGAATTTAATAACTTCCACGGTGCAGCAACGGGCATGCTTAAACAAGTCACATGGTACGCACGAGCACTGAAGGCAGCGCGAGGGTAAGTACTCATTTTATTTTTGCTTTCCCCAATCGCTGATGATGCGGTCTGCCATCGCATGACCAAGGAGCGTGCTGCCTGTAATATTTAAGTGACAGCACGAATCATTATAAAGTACCTGTGGGACATCACGAAAAATCATTGTAAGATCATTAAACGATATTCCTTGCTGCTCTAACAATTCCCCCTGCTCCTGCAGCACGGGGTACCATTGGGCAAATTGTTTGCGATGATCGTTGTTCCACAGTGCAATAGCACGCTCTTCTTCACTGAATGGCTTTGATCCTATGTATTGATTTGGCTGGAGGAAATGAACATATAAAATATTATTGTTCTTCGCGAGATCATTCATCATTTTTGATGAACGCGCCCATAATACGATCTCATCCTGCACTGCCAGCTCCCACGTGGAATGCTCCGGATGCTCTGGGCCATATACTTCATACGGCCTCTTTTCGTCATCTTCCAAAGCCAAGGGCTCTTGTGTTTTACGCACAAGGTATCCGTCATATGCAGACCAAAAAGCATTGAGTGTGAAGCTGCTCCCAATGATCGGCAACTGATACATCTGCCTCGCTGCGGACAGGCGTCTATTCATAAGATTCTCGATGTGTTCCCCACTGATGCGCTTCCTCAACATATTCATACGCAGCGGCCAGAGCTGCGGATACAAATACGATGTCTTGTTGTAAAAATTTGAATGCGTATGCCAAATTTCATTCACGCCATCGAGCTCGATAAATACATCGAATGTTGCTCCAGCCGCCAACATATATTGGAGCACCATCAATTGCTGCGGCTGCTTGTAGGCATCAGCGGCAAGATTCACCAAAACAATTTCTCTTCCCTTGAAAGCCGGTATTTCCTTCAGGTGCTCTAAGAACGCTTTGCGAGCTGTCCCATCCACAGCGAAATGCCGCGCTACCGAACCTCCAGTAATCCCTACAACCACTTGTCCGCCAGACCCAGAGTCTATGTATTCTTCGATGTGGTTAAAGCTATGTACGTAGCCGACGAAAGGATGCACCACGCGTGTTCTCGTATCGGACTCCTCGAGCCATTCTTCTTGCCCCATTTCCATAGGAATATTCGCAATCTCCCGCTGTGACGCGCGCAGCTCACCATGTGTCATCACGTGTCCGTGGAGATACGAAAGCCCAAGCCACGAAAACACTTCGATAAATGCAACAACTGCCACCACAGTTATGATGGAAAAAGCTGCACGCGTATGAAAAAGGGAATGATGCTTATCCATGCAACACACATGATACACTAGTCAGCATGCACACTACCCGCCTCGAAGCATTTAGCGATGCAGTCATCGCCATCATCATGACCATCATGGTATTGGAGCTGAAAATTCCACACGGAACAGATTGGTCCACACTCAGCCCACTTGTTCCACTATTCCTCGCGTACGTGATGAGCTTCCTCTACCTCGGTATTTACTGGAACAACCATCACCATATGTTTCATGCGACGCAACACGTGGATGGCCGGGTGCTCTGGGCAAACATGCACTTACTGTTCTGGCTTTCACTCGTTCCCTTTGCAACAGGATGGATGGATGAAAATCACTTCGCTGCATTACCAACGGCGCTCTATGGAATCATCCTGCTCTTGAGTGCTATCTCATATTTTATTGTGCAACAAACGATCATCGCACATCATGGAACAAACAGCATCCTCAAGCAGGCCCTCGGCAACGATTGGAAAGGTAAAAGTTCGATGGTGATCTACCTGGTTGCAATCCCCCTCGCATTCGTCCATTCCTGGATCGCACTCACACTCTATGCTCTCGTTGCACTGATGTGGTTAGTACCAGATTCGCGCATAGAGCGGAAATTAACGCACGAAAGTCACACGTAAAAACACCGGTTATTATGTACAGAAAGCATATTTATGGTACAATGCAGATATGTTAAGCAGGGGCGGACACCGAAACATCCGGCAGGAGCTTCCTATTGAAGGACGTTGGATGCCAGATAATGGCCCTCAAGTAGCTGATGCTATGAGGAAGGCATTCCATCATCGCATGGAACAACTTGGGCTCAACCCACAAACTCTCACGGTAGATGAACAAACGGGCATTATTAGTGTTACCTGGAAGACAGACGATGAGCCACATCTCACGTTGTACACGCGTGAAATCCAATCGACGATACGACCTGGCATCGACAATATTCTCTGTTTTGTTGATCAAAAAATCCTTCATCGCATGGAACAGCGCGCAAGCGAATTCATCGAAAGCGTTGCTCATGTATCAGGAGTAGCCAAAGATCACACCACGCTCTTTCGAGAGAAAATCCCAGAAAAAGCTTCTTTTGTCAGAAGCATAAATGGTGTTCCTTATAATCAAAACCAAGCTGGCACCATCTCGATTGATGACAAGGGCGCACTCCACTCGATTCAGACTGCACTCGACGCTGTACATGGCACAACTTGGCTCCATATAGACCTAAGCGAATTTTCTCCCGATGACAAACGCGTACGCATTGATATCTACGACGAGCCATCATTTGATGCCCCGAGTGAATGGAAGCCAGATCAAGTTGATGAAAATCATGAATGATGCAGTAAACAGGAATCTTCTCACGATAACATTCCTATAATGACCGAACATGTCCAGTCAGAAATGTACAGAAATATTGACGCAATGCTTTCCGCCAGAGGAAACTGTGCGCCATGCCCTCCAAAAAATCCTCCACGAAGATTTCGAAAAACCTTTCACTCGCCATTGCCGTCGTCATCCTGCTTCTTGCAGGCTTTGTCGCAGGCACGCATTTCCAGAAAAATAAGAAGTCCGCGATGCTCTTCACCCAGCAAGCAGTCACCGGTTCACTGCGACCTACAAGTGAATCTGGCTCATACACACTGACAATGATCGGTGTGAAGCCACACACGCTCATTTACTCTGGTGGCCAAGAGAACATGGTTGGCAGCTGGACGATGACTGACTTCGTTACGCGTTGGGCAGCAGGCAAAGCGAAGTTTGCAGAGCACGCACCAAGCGCAGTGCTTATGTCTCACAGCACTGTTGATGGCAAGGAATATGCGATCTCATTGGAACTCTCAAACCCAGAATTCGACGGTCCAGGCGGCTGGGTAACGTATGACGCTAAGATCGCAAAAGATGGCGGCAAACACGGACTGAACATTTCATCCGATCGCTACATGGAAACATTCCCAGAAATCCTCCGCAGCCCAGCACTCTTCATCGAGGCTAAGCCTTGGTGGTAAACGGTCATGATGATCTTTGATGCTAAAACGGTGCCCGCAAGGCGCCGTTTTTATGTCATTCAGCGGTCTACTTCCAATCCCGTGACGGTGTCATAAACCATCGTGGAAATTTCACTGATACTTTCACTCGCACGTTTAGGATCTGCACTGCTTGTCATGACACAGAGGATGTACGCCATTCTTGGGTGATACACAATACCGCAATCATGCAGTTGTATTTCATCTTCGAGGACTGCAAACCCGTACTTGTGTGCGACTGTCAGGCCACTCGGAACGCCAGCAACAATTCCATCTTTGAACGTCGCTTCTGAAAGTAACTGGAGTGCAAACAATGACATGTCTTTGGATAAATACGCCATGTTATAGAGCACGCCGTACAGCTTCGCATAGGAAGAAATCGAAATGTAATTCGTGTCAGCTCTCAGCATCATCTGCAACACATCAAGGTCGCGGAAGGTCTCATACGCAACAGAGTTTGGCATACTCGATAACCTATTCATTTCATGGAGTAGCACCGCATACGAACGATTATCCGAATGCACAATCATCTTCGTAAGCAGCTCACGAATAGTATACGGCTCACCAGCTTGGATAGTCTCACTTGCAGATTCAAGGTTATCAGGAATTCCCAGGCTATCGTTGTAGATAAGCTTGTTATCTAAGTAATCAGGATTTAAGTCTGCTGCATGCAAAAAGAAAATTGCAAGCGGCAGCTTGAGCAAACTCGCCGGTTGGAATTTGTCATATTCTCCAATGCCAAAACGCGGGCCATAGTCCAAGTCTTGGAAATAAATAGATAGATGTGACAATGCCCCGGTGGATTTCAGCTCTTCTTTTTTTGCAGAAAGCGCATCGCGCAGCTGTTCATAATCCCACTCCCCTTGTGGAAGAGTACTTCTGCACCTCCTGATAGGACTGAGTAAATTGTATTCCTGATGGCAGAAAGCAAAGTTGTCCCACAGTTTGTAAGCTCCGAACACCACCATTCCACCAAGGGCAAACGCCAACGAGTATTTTGCTGAGGAACTAATCATCTGATCGCATTGTGATACTCGTTGGCAGGAATGGGAATAGAAATATTATCCGCGCCTTCTGAGCTTTACATACGCCCACAGCGCACATGTTCCAACGACGTAGCACGCCACACCCATCAGCATAAAGGTTGTTGGCGGTGATTCCTGGATACTCCCGACAGAACCTTCGGGGTGGAAAATAATCTGGAACAGGAGGAATGTGACGATGGCAAACTGGATGAACCACAGCAGCTTTTTCCACTGAAAGAGCGACCCACCGGTCATCGATGGAATTGGGAGAAGGTCGAAGAAAAGTCCTTCAATCAAAATAAATGGAATCGCAACGAGTACATCGAAAATCACTTCGTACTGTTTGAGGAACGGCGCAACAAACCAGATAACAGTCGCAACGCCGAGTGACCACCAAATACTCAGGCTCTGCAAATAGTTCTCTTTGTGGGCCTCTTTGATGAGCAGATATAACCCCAGTGGCAATCCGTACATAAAGCCAGGATTGAGCTCGAATGCGCGGGTGACGTAGACACACATGATCGCGCACACCAATCCCCCG
Source organism: uncultured Candidatus Peribacteria bacterium (assembly GCA_964391185.1). GTDB lineage: Bacteria > Patescibacteriota > Gracilibacteria > Peribacterales > Peribacteraceae > JAKQEM01. The sequence goes on from CAYMIX010000002.1 coordinate 18,875, forward strand.
ATGTTCGCCTGGAACCAAGAGGGATACTTCCACCGACGCGCCATGAACATTTTGAAGAAATCAGTGGAGTAGGTTTTAATGAGGATCGATGTAATCGTGACGAAGATCAACCCAATCTGCGCTGCAGGGAGTAGCTCGAAGTTGCGATTTCTGTACGCAGAAACAACTGCATAGACGAAGAGGAGAATCATCAGGAACCACGTCGCCTGGTGCAGATCGTCTTTGCCAATCTTTTTCTTGAGCCACTTGTCCAACGCTTTAATCGGCATCGAGCGCAGGCTTCCGTAGAAGGTATCCGTGATGCCTGTGACGATGAAAAACAGGAATGCGTACCACGGCAATCGCAGGAACGAGACGCCTGATGTGTATTCGATGCTTTGTGCAGATGCGCTCGGGACCAGCATCTCGAATAATTCGATCAATATGATGGTCATCAGTGCAGACACTGAAAGTACCTTCGAGAAAGATGTATTCTCCGGGAGAATCGAGAAGAGTATGAATCCCGAAAACGCAATCACGACGGTGAAGAGCAATGAAAGGAAGATATTTGAGGGCACTGCTCCCCAGGAAAATGTTGATGGAGATGCAATGACAGATGGATCGATAAACGGGACGCTGTAGCCAAAGTTTTCACGGTCCCAGAAGCCGAAGCCAGAGCTTGATTCGGAGATGGTGGAAGAAGTTTGTGATGACGGACTGGAGGATTCAGAGGATGCAGACGATTCAGAAGAATCAGAGGATGATGCTGTTGGCGTCACAACTGGCCTCACCGGTGTCTTCGAGCTTTGCGCAGAACTCGATGCAGGAACTGATGAAGATTGTGCAGATGATGATGGGAGTTCTCGTAATGATGCAGCTGACGATGAAGCAGGTACTTCAGTACTTTCACTCGAAGAAGATGGCGGGCATTCAATCGGTGGACATGGTTCCAATGAAAAACTACTCGATGCCTGTGGGTCACCAGGAATTGATTCCACAGAACTCGATGCTTGCTGCTCATTGGTACCACCAGGAACTTGTGTTAACCCCACCTGAACAGAAACCATCCATGCCAATGCAATCAAAAATACACGTCGCATTGGTTGTGTAGTGTACCTGTCGCTGGTGATGAATGACAATTGTTGATAGGCCCACCACACCGCTAGAATTCTGCATAATGAACCTCAAACCATACATCGACCGGATACGACGTGAGTTCCCAACATTGAAATTTAAACGTGCGACGCTGCCCATCCAGGGCATGGATCATGTTGCACTGTTCCTTGATAACACATGGGTTTTTCGCTTTCCGAAGAATGCAGAATATATCGCGCATTTTCCTCAAGAGGTGAAGCTGCTCGATGCTCTACACAAACGCATTGGTCTTCCAATTCCGCACTATGAGTTTGTTTCGAAAGATAAAAGCTTTGGCGGTTACAAAAAGATTCAGGGTAAACCACTCACGCGCGCTGGCTACAAACGCATATCTGTGGAAGCACGAAAGACTATCGCAACGGAGCTCGGCAATTTTTTCAATGAGCTGCATGCATTTCCTGTATCCAAAGCACGCGCACTTGGCGTTCCACCAGAAGATCCTGCCGAATATCTCTCTACGCTCAAAAAAGAATACAAACGGTATGTAGAGCCAAAGATAACTCCCGTAGAAAAAGTCTACAGCCAGAAAATATTGTCCGAATCCGAAACGTACAACACCAAAAAGCATCCTCAAGTTATGACTCATAATGACATGTTAGGGGGTCATATTTTTCTTAAGAAAGATAACCATATCGCCGGAATTATAGACTTTGGCGACAAAGCCATTGGTGACCCAGCCAAAGATTTTAACGGTCTGTTGGATATCGATCCGTCATTCGCACAAGCGGTGTACGCACGCTACAAAAAGAAAGATGCTTCCCTCCTGGAACGCTCCCTTCTCCTGCGCAAGCGCGGTAGCCTATCGTGGCTCGCGTACAATGCAAAAGCTGGAACGGCAAAAAGTTATGCGCGGGCGTACAGGCAATTTAAACGGGTGATGAAGCTGAAAATCGATTAAGAGAATCTACGGTTTATGGTATGTATAGTGGCTATTTTGACACATTAATCAATGTAATTATAATACCACATATGAACGAACGTACGATTATTACGCCTGACATGCTTGATACCGTTCGGCCAGAGTGGAGATGGAGCGAGCACGGATTTGAATTCGATAGTATCTCACGCGAGCTCGGCCTCGCTGCTTTAGCTGGTAAAGAATTTAGAGAAGATTACAAAACACTTTGGAACCTGGCTGCTTTGATTAAAGACAATCGAGTCGTATGGGCGCATCAGTTGGCACAAGCAAATGATCAATATGGATATCGAACAGGAAGCCCCATAGCAGTAGAAGCGATGAGGTTGTTTTCAAGCGATGCGGAAATGACACAGACTCTTACGTTCACGCCGAAGTTCGCCGGCGGACTTCCACTGCCGCAAATCACTGCACGAGGCAGCACACCCTTTGAAACATCAGGTCTAGATGAATGGAAAATTCGGAAGATGGGAAAAAGCAAGGTCGATATGAATTTGGGAGATGTGTTTAAGGAATGGCAAATTTTGCCGAAATCCGCAGTCGTGAAGCGTTCGATGACATTTGTTCCTGTCGCACGCAAAAGCAACGACCAGAGTCCTCCCCTGTACGAATCAAATTTTTGTCCTGGATACAGAGTGCATATGGGGAAACCGTTTCAATTCAGAACCATTACAGGGGATAGTATATCGCCCATCACATGGGTCGCATCTCCCGATACACCTATTATGGGAGAAAAAGATCCTGCAACGGGTACACATACGTATTTCCGTGCAACACCAAGAACAATCGGTGGATCATCGGATGGTCTCCAACTTCCACAAGAAGGCAGCTTTGTCGTTGTAGCAGAGCCAATAATGCCCTTAAGGAAAGAAGAGGACTTTGTTGAGTCAGGTCATTCTTGGAGTCGAGGCGCATATAAAATGGGTGATGATGGTATGAGGGGCGCTCTTTTACATGATGTCAGAATCGATCGGGGCGCGGCGAGTCGCGTCACATCCAGAGGGGTGCAAACGGTGAGGGATGGGACACGCTTCGTCATCGTTCATCTCATCAAGGTTGTTGGTGTTGAACGTACAGACCCGCAGTTAACGCCGCTTTCTGTGGTGAATTTTTTGACGCAGAACAGTTAATCGAGGTCACCCCATCCATAACACACTATTCACTTCTACGTCGATCACCGTTTGCTGTGCGCTGTTGATACTCTAACAATGTCTAACGGAAGCAATAGCATGGGCAGCTTCCGGGCCTATTATTTGCAATAAAAAAGATAATATTTTATAATGATAGTATATGGTAACGGACATTCCTTTAGAAACAAGTGAGCTCCCACCAATAGATTTCTTTGAGTGTGACACCTATGAACAATTTTATGAAAAACGAAAACAGCTTGAAGCAGACGGATACACATATTTCGGCAATACGGCAGACCGCAATTCTGATGGAAGCTGTTTCACAAACGCCGAAGAATACATGGGGCCGATCCCCCATCCGTTGTACGCAAAATACAAACTGAATGCATCAGATCGATTACGATGCCTTGCTGCTCACTGCTATGACAGAGGTGAATACTTGGTGACAACGACAGGGTACAACATTTTTTCGGGCGATGAGGTTGAGGATAGTAAAGGTGTGTTTATTCAAACGAGAGAACCAACATTTGCTTTTAGCGTAAGGGAAACGCTGAAGATTACAAAAACAGTCCTTGATAGAGCACAGTGCACAGTGCTCTCGCGTCTACGTCGTTTGGTGAGTACATATAGCGAACAATACGATAGCGGTCATGGAGGGGGTGGAAATTTGATGAATAATATCCGTTTACCGTTTGGGTATGGATTGAAGAATAAACAAAGGATTATCGATGATTTAGAACAAACTCTTCGCACCACTGAACCGGTCTCCTATGAACAAGAACCGGCAAGAGCACAGCTCATCGCGGAGATTCACGAATGCACAAGAAGCCTACTGACATCCGTCATGGGCAAGCAAGAAGACTGATAGTACTTCTTCGTGATTTCAGCGATGCGAGAAGCAAACATTGCATGTGTACAACGGGGAAGTGCCACTATCAGCAAGCCATGAACCCAAGCGAACCACAGCGAGCCCGTGGTTTATGGCAGCCCGAAAGCTTTCTCAAACAGGTGTCTCTGCGGCAATGAAACACTGGTACTAAGCTCTCAAAACATCACACCTATTTGAAAGGAATGTTCTTCTTCGGACTATTTCTTGTTGACCCTCACGTTACGTGAGGCTTTAGGGTACACTTATTCCCTCTATCTCCATGTCTTACTCCGCTCATCAATTGGCGAAGATCGCAGGCGTCAGCGTTCGCACGCTTCATCATTATGATGAGATCCATTTGCTTTCTCCGAAGCGACAGCAAAACGGCTACCGCACCTACGGGGAAGCAGAGCTCCTCCGCTTACAACAAATTCTCTTCTTCCGTGAGTTGGAGTTTCCGCTAGAGGAAATCTCCACGATCCTTAGTAAACCAGATTTCGATATGGCTATTGCACTCAAAGAGCATCGGACACAGATCGAACGCAAGCGTCTTCGTCTCGCCGGGCTCATTGGCACCATAGACAAGACACTTGCAAAAATCTCTGGAGAGAAAGAGATGACCGATGAGGAATTGTTTGAGGCGTTCTGGGAAAAACACGTAACGGAATACGTGCCTGAGGCAGAGCAGCGATGGGGAAATACCGAAGCGTATAGGCAGTCGAAAGAGCGCACCAAGCATCTGAAGAAGCAGGATTACGCGCGCATGGGAAAAGATGCAGATACTTTGATGAGGATGTTGACTAAGGCCATTGATACTGGCTCAAAGAGTGAAGAAACGCAGAAACTTATTCACCAACACCACGAAAGTTTGCGCGCGTTTTATAATCCTACTCCCGAACTCTACAGAGCACTGGGGCAGATGTACGTCGACGATGCTCGCTTCCGCGCCTATTTCGAGAAATATGATCCTCGAATGCCGGAGTTCATGCGGGATGCAATGAACGCGTACTGCGATGTGTTGGAGCAAAAATGAAACAGGCAGCCCCACGGCTCACGATAACAAACTCCGTGATGAGGGAGTGCTCGGATGGTACAAAGTGCTGAAAAGCGCTGCGACTTTCGCAAACGCTTCATTAAGACATCGGCTTCCAAGGAGTCTTGCGAGGCAACAAAACACAGAAAAGAGTGCTTATCGCCACAATGAATAAAGATGCACCAGCAATCCAAACCGGCTTGTTGATGATGTTTCCGTAAATGAATAGTGGAATGCCAGCCACAAATGAAATCAGCACGCCCCAGAACACGCCTCTCTCGCTCAGCTTATCCCAGTACAGACTCAGAACTGTCGGCACCATGATGCATGCCGCAATCGTGTTAAACACCCACCAGAGTTGCTGTAAGCCGAAGTTAGGAATATAGAGCGCTGCCAAAGACACCAGTAGTCCAAGAATAGTAATTCCTACCATAGAGTAACGAGCTGCTTTCACTGCTGAGGCATCGTCCTTCGGGTTCACAATGTCTGTCACCCAAAGCGAACTGGCAGCGGATAATCCTGCATCGAGGGCAGACGAAAGGCCGGCAAGCAGCATCAACACGAACAAGGACACAGCCCAAAAAGGCAGTAGAGAGGCCACTGTCTGTACACCGATCATCGAAGCATCGACGCCTTCGGGCAGTGCGATAGATAGGGCAGGATTAGCTCCCAAGAACCCGAGCGTGGAGAGGCCGATAGGAACAAGACCGAAGAGAATGGAGCCAACGATAAACGCCTTCACTACCTGCCCTTCCCGCACAGCAAAGGCACGTTGCCAGTTGGATTGGTCAGAGATCGAACCTGCTATCAGTCCAATCGAGGTGACGATGCCAAAGGATAATGCCACTCCGGGATCGAACATACTTTGAATGTTCTGTACGCCATGGAAACCCGCACTGATTGCGCTGACTCCCCCTGCTGCGCTCCAAGCCAATGGAAGAACGACAATGCCGATTGCATAGATCAAACCGAGCTGGACGAAGTCTGTAACGATTGAAGCCTGAAAGCCGGAAATCGAAGTATAGATCAACACAATGACTGCCAGTATTGGCATGATTGTTGTGAGTGGAATACCAGTTAGGAGGGAGAGCAAACTACCACCGGCAAACAACTGAACGACTACGGCCATCAGCTGGTAGAAGAGATACGGAAAGAGGAAAACTTTGTGAACTCGGTCACTCTCAAGGCGATGTCGTATGTATTGGGTAAACGTATATCCTGCCGGAAAACGCGCCCGTATCCTCGGAGCGAACACTGCGAAGATCAGCAGAGCAAGAATGTTCGGAAGCGTGAACCAGAAGATGCCCGCTAAGCCCTGCTGGTACGCAACCTGTACGGAAACAAAGAGTGCCGGTGCCCAGATCCACGATGAAGCGATGCTAAAACCTCCCAAGACCCAACCTACCTTTCTGTTTGCGAGCAGAAATCCTTCTTTGGTCTGCCATCCTTTCCGTCGAGCGAAGTAATAGGTAAAAAGGGTGATCGCGATAGCAAACACGAATAAGAACCAGTAGCCCATGATGGGAGAGATGAATGGCATTACTCGCTAGGAAGACAAAACAGACAAATTATCGTATTTATCTTATTTGTAGCCAAGGCTACAATGATGTATATATAGTTACGACAAATGAGCACTCAACTCTTTGAAGACCTTGGGCTGAGCATGAATGAGGCGAAGATATACAATGCCCTCCTTACCTATGGAGGGTCGGGGGTTTCGACTATCGCTCTGCGTTCAAAGGTTCACCGCAGCAATACGTATGATGCGCTTCATCGATTGATTGAAAAGGGAGTAGTGTACGAAGTGTTTGGACAACGTGAAACGCTCTATGAAGCAGTAGACCCAGGAAAATTTTTGGAGTTCATGGAGGAAAAACAAATACGTTTGAAAAATGAACTACCTGCTTTGCTATCGGTATACAAAAAACATCGCTCACCAGAGCGAGCGTATATTTTTAAGGGGGTGGAAGGCATGAAAAATTATCTCCGCGAAGCATTGAAAGTAGGCGCAGATATGTATGAATTTGGTGCTAAGGGAGGGTGGTTCGATCCGCGACTCGGGTCTTTTACGCAATGGTTCATGAAAGAGGCAAAACAGAGAAATATCAAATTCCATCACATTTTTGATTGGGAAGTGCAGGAGAAGGCACCACACGTGCCAGAGGCGGTGGGCAAGCCTTATAAGTTTGCACCGAAGAAGTACACAAGTGACTCGGCGATTGAGATTTTTGGTGACCACGTGGTCACATTCACCGGACTTGGCTTCGGGAAAGTAGAAGATGATCTGACAATCTTCGTTATGGTCAGCCCGCGACTTGCAGAGAGCTATAGGCTCTGGTGGCAGATGATGTGGGATTTTCTTCCAGATCCTGCACAGAAGAAGCGAAGGAGAAATTGACCATTGGTGATTTGCACCCATCTACAAAGGCATTTGAATATTTTGATGCTGGCAGAGCAGCGGTGTTAGACACCACAGAGTTGAGTCTACCAGACCATCCCCAAGGTCGGTTTTTGAGGGGGTCTACCCTTCGGTGTCTGGGGGTGTAAAACGAACAATTCCGAACAGTACAAGGGGGCTGCGGAAGCACGGATTGCGAATGATGGACATAGTGAAATAATATAGTATGGTAAATTATTTTACTCGCATCATCCCCATCATCCCGTCCGTCAGGTGTTCAGCGATGTGACAGTGGAACATCCAGTCGCCGGGGTTGCTCATATCGAACAGGAGATCGGCAGTCGAGCCTGCCGGAATCTGCACCGTGTCTTTCCATACGAGATTGTCATTCGCCTCACCGTCGATTGAAAGGACTAGGAATCGTTGACCATGAAAGTGCATGGGATGCTGCATTGGATGAGCAGAATCTTTATCGTTGATGACGCGCACCTTGACGATATCATTTTTCTTGAACTGCCAATTGATATCCATATTTTGTTTGCCTGTTGCCTCATCAGTCATTTTCCACGTCATCATCCCCGCAGACATCTGGGCGTTCATGGTGTTGTTGTCTTCCCATTCGATGCCATCGGTTCCTATATCTCCCATCATGTTTCCATACTGCATATTTCCGCCACCCATCATTCCCATCTCAATTGTGAGACGCAGCGTCTTGTCCACAGATTTATCGAAATAAGGACGGAACTGGTCAATATCGGCAGTCACGTCTGCGTTTTCCCGCAGTTCCTCAAAGGCGGTTTTCAGATTGGGACTTACAGCTTCTCCCGTTACGGCGATGGTACCGAGGTCTTCCGTGCGAACGGGGCTTTGGTGACGCAGGACATAGGTACCAGGCTTCTCAAAATACACGTCAACAATGCCGCGTTCGGCAGGGCCAAGCGTCAGGCTATCGATAAAGGATTCCTTCTCATAGCGTCCCACGTCTGCACCCACAAGCTTCATGCGGGCATTGGGAATGCTGATACGGAAGGGGCGGGCATTGGCTACGTTCGTGAAGAAAAATCGGATGACTGAGCCCTGTTTCACGGTACGTTCGTAGGACGTGTCACCGTTGACAAGGAACGTGTTGCCGAACCGCCCCATAAGGGAGAAGTTCGCATCTTTTACGCCGTACGGGACAACGCTGCCTTGATCATCAAGGAGAAGATCATCCAGAACGACGACTTCCGTTGCATTGACCGGCGCATACACGCCATCTTCCTCGGGAGTGATAAGCAAGTTCCCGTAGAGGCCCATGTCCTGCTCGATATCTTCGCGGACGTGCGGGTGATACCAGTAAATACCTTCGTCGGGGAAGATCACGGTGTAACGAAACGTGCCGTTGGGCTGGATAGCATCCTGCGTAACATCCGGCACGCCATCGTTGCCATTCTCCAAACGAATACCGTGCCAGTGGATCGTTGTCGGAAGGTCGATGCTGTTTTTCACGTTAACCATAATTTCTGCGCCTTGCTTTGCTCGAATCATTGGTCCGGGGATTTGTCCGTTGTATCCGTACATCGGCAGACTTTTCCCATTGATAGTTTTGCGCACAAGCGTGGGCTCCAATGAGATGGTGTCACCGTCTTCTACATCCATGGTCTCCGAAGCTTTCGCCTCTGGAAGTCGTGAAATATCGATATCCATTGCGGGCAGGAAGCCAGACGTGTCCTGCTGCGTCCCGTGTTGCGCCATCATCCCATGATCCATCTGTCCCCTCGATGTCCCAGATTGCTGCGATGCACAGGAAGCGAGCGTGACGGATAGAAGTGCGATGAAGATCAGATATTTCATGATAAAAGTGTGAAGGAGAAAGATTTATGGATGCGTCCTGCAAAAACGTTGCAATGTTTCCTGTGCGTAGACTGGTTGGATCGTCGCATGCTGAATGCGGAACTTCTTGCGACAGATTTCCTCAATCGTAGTGATAATCCTGTCACAATCACACGCATCGTCGATGGTGATGGTGACCTTGCACGTCAGATGGTGCTCGTTCGCGCTTTGGCTCCATACATGGATATCGCCTACGGAAGAAACTCCTGTCACTGCCTTCACTTCTTTTTCAAAATCATCGTAATTGAATCCTTCGGGTGCGGATTGAAGAAAATATCCCATTCCTTCAACGAATATGCCCCAGCCCGTTTTAACCATGAAGAACGTGATGAGGAGAGCGACAGCAACGTCGACGTAGATGGTCGTGATGAATAGGGAAAGAATGCCGCTGGCGACAACAGCAGCCGAACCCACTGCGTCATACACCATGCAGGCATAGGTGCCTTTGGCATTGAGGCTGCAACAGGCATCTTCCTTCAGCCAGAGAGCGGATACCAAGTTCACGACAAGCGCGATGGAACCAAAGAGGATGACGAGTCCTCCGGCAATCTCCTGCGGTTCCAAGAGCAACCGTACTGCTTGGAAGAATGCAATAAACGCTGTGACGAGGAGCAGGCACCCCTTCACGAATCCCGCAAAGGCATCCATGCGCGCGTATCCGAATGTCCTCCGGGCGTCGGGGCCCTGCTTTGTTTTACGTTCGCTGTAGATACTGAGGATAAGTGCCCCTGCATCATCCAGATTCATCAGGGCATCCGCCAAAAGCGCACTACTGCCCGTGATAATGCTTCCGATAGTTTCGACAATGGCGAGGCCGCCATTGAGGATCAGCGCACGCATGAAGCGCTTTTCCAAGGTTGCCGATGCATGAGCATGATTTGTCATAAAAGAATGCTGAAAGCATTAAGGAGCGACGCACGGTACGGTCGGATCGGAGATGCAGTTTTCCTTCGGTGGCGTGCCGCGCTCCGGGCATGTCTGCGAATAAAGGCACGCGTCATCAGTCAGCCGTTTTAATTGAGCAGCAGCTTCGTCGTCAGACGAGCCGTATGTAAGAAGGATCTGGTCAATGTCTTGGAAGGCGAAAGCGGGATCAATAGGGGTTTCCTCTCCGTTTACAAACATCGTCCAGCGCTTTTCGCCGTCGTTGCAATACTGCTCGCCCGTGTCGAGCGTGAAGCAATCGGGAGTCAGTGTGATGTTCAGCGAGGCAAAGAATTCCCCGACAGTGACCCCTGGCTTGTGGCGGTGCATCACGTTGCCGTTGCCATCGTGGACATGCGTGTAGGGATGCTTGGGATCAGTATCCGTGGACATATATTTCTCCTGGGAGAAATCGATCCTATCGCCCTCAATGAAGACGGCGAAATCCGCATGCGTGTGGTTCGGATCAGGATTTACAGCCGTCCCGGCAGAGCTGATCGTTACAAAGCCAAAGAAGAGAGCGGTAAAGAAAAGCCCCATGAAAATCGGCGCGACATCCGACAGCCAATTTCGCTTCTGCGGATGAAATCCTTTAAGAAGTAATGAGTTCGTGACAACGGTAACGGAACTGAATGCCATCGCGAGTCCCGCGAGTTCGGGACGAAGGACGATGCCGAAATCCATAAACAAACGTGCGGCGATGGGAATGCCGATAACGTTATAGAACAATGCAAAAAACAAGTTTTGTTTCACCTTGCTCACCGTGGCGCGGCTTAGCCGGATTGCGGTCACCACGTCACGAAGATCATTCCTTACAAGAACGATCCCGCCTGTTTCCATGGCGATGTCCGTGCCGCCACCCATAGCGATGCCAAGATCCGCTTGGGCGAGAGCAGGGCTGTCGTTGATGCCATCGCCAACCATGGCAACTTTCTTGCCTGTCTCCTGCAACTTCTTCACTTCATGTGCTTTCTGCTCCGGCAATACCTCAGCCAGAATATGGGTAATGCCAACAGTCCTCGCAATCGCTTGGGCGGTACGCTTGTTGTCGCCCGTGATCATGTAGACATCAATACCCATGCTCCGCAATTGTTCCACCGCCTCTTTCGATGTTTCTTTCACAGTATCGGCGACCGCAATAATACCCAGCACTGTATGCGCATCGGCAAGCAGCATCGCGGTCTTCCCCGCGTCTTCCAGCTCTTGCATCTTGCTCTCGATATTTCCGAGAGGAATATTCTCTCGCTCCATGAGCTTGCGATTGCCGAGGAAATACACGGTTCCTTGCAACGTCCCTTCGATGCCCAGACCGGGGATCGCTTGGAATTTTTCAGAAGCAGACAATGCGACGGTTTTTGCCTTTGCATGTTGAACGATGCTCTCTGCCAGTGGATGTTCCGACCCCTGTTCCAAACTGGCAGCAAGGCGCAAGACGTCGTCTTCCGTACCTTTGAATGCGATAATATCGGTTACTTCAGGCTTTCCTTTTGTGAGGGTGCCCGTTTTATCAAAAACGATGGCTCCGATCTTGTTTGCCGCTTCGAGCGGTTCACCTCCACGAATCAGAATGCCGTGCTCCGCGCCTTTACCGGTGGCAACCATAATTGCCGTAGGAGTTGCAAGGCCAAGCGCACAAGGGCAGGCAATAACGAGAACCGATACGGCTGCCAGCAGCGAGAATGTGACGGATGCCCCTGCGAGGAGCCATCCGATAAGGGTCACAATGGCAATAATTATGACGGCGGGAACGAACCACGACGATACCCAATCCGCGAAGTCCTGAATGGGTGCCTTGGAGCCCTGCGCATCTTCGACGAAATGAATGATACGCGCGAGCGCCGTTTCGCTGCCCACCTTTTCGGCCTTGAATTCTATCGAGCCGTTGCCGTTCATCGTCGCACCAAAAACACGATCTCCCTCTTTTTTCTCCACGGGAATGCTCTCTCCCGTAAGCATGGCTTCATCAACGGAAGTGAGGCCTTTGAGCACGGTTCCATCCACGGGGATTTTTTCACCCGGACGGACGACGACGATATCTCCTACCAGCACTTCCTCAATAGGTACGTCGACGGTCTGCCCATTGCGGAGAACACGTGCTGTTTTCGCCTGTAAGCTCATCAATTTTTGGATCGCTGCGGAGGTTTTCCCCTTCGCACGAGCTTCCAACCACTTTCCAAGGAGCACGAACGTGATAAGAAACGCCGCGACCTCAAAATAGAGATCGTGCACCTCGCCAATGATCGTGCCCTCCGTGACAACATGTACAAGAAGGTTGTAGACGCTGTAGAGATACGCAGTAAGCGTTCCAATGGCAATGAGGCTATCCATGCTGAAACTCAGCATGCGGGCACTCGACCAAAATCCCCTGAAAAACCCCGCTCCCAGCCAGAACTGCACGGGTGTCGCAAGAATGAGGGAAACAATGCCCATATATGGTATGAGTCCCTCATGCAGGGATGTATGAGGGAAAAATGCCAGCACCATAAATCCCACCATCGGGAGACTGAGGAGCAGTCCCAATAAGAATTTCCTACGGTAGCCGTCCATTTCCTCCTCTTGGCGTTTCTGATCAAGCTCGACACCATGATGACTGTGCGGGTCGCGGACTTCGGCGGAGTAACCGGCTGCCTTTACTGCATTGACGAGATCTTGCTCATGAACTTCATGGGGATTGTAGGTGATCTTTGCTTTTGCGGATGCAAGATTCACGCTCGCATCTTCAACCCCCGGAGTTTTCTTTAACTTGCGGGTGATGAGGGCGCTGCAACTTGCGCAGTGCATGCCGGAGATTGAAAGGGTGCATTGAGAACTCATAAGCTTTATAGAGAAAAAACCGTGTACTTCGGATCAAGCGATTCAATGTCCTTCTTCCATTTTTGGAAATCAAAACCTTCCTCGTGATCGAGTGTCACTTTTTTTGTATCTACGTCGACATCGACATTGCTAATCGACGTGAATTCGCCGCTGACATCTTTAATGAGAGCGGCACAGGATGCGCAATGAATACCGGGGATGGAAACAGTTGTTTGCATGGGAGAAAAAGGAAGGGATTTATGAGCGTTGCGAGAGTCCGATCACCTTGAGTATGTCGGTGATGAATTCCTCCTTGGCCTTTGTCGAAGAGAGATTTTTCGGACCGCAAGTGTGAAGGTGAGATTCAAGCACCATCCCTTGGATGTGTTTCAAGTGCCCCTGCATGGCGAGGGCTATCTCCAAAATTTTCGTACAATAGGCATCATCATCCACAAGCTGATGCAGCTTGCCCGTGAGTCCCTCAAGCCTCTTGATGGCTTCAAGTGTTTTCTTTTTGGAGTCCTGTTTCATAGAATGAATGGGTAGGGGGTAGGGGTACTGTAGTCCCGTACCCCCCTAAAATCAAGTTCCCATCACAGGCGCATTGCGGAGCCACTTGCGGCTTCCTGAATCGCAGCACCGATCGCTTGAATCGTGCTCTCCACCCTCTTGCCGTTCACGAAGAACGTCGGAGTCCCGTTCACGCCGAGTTTTTCACCCTCCTGCTGGGATGCTTCGACGATGGACATCTTGATGTTCGACTTCCTGCATCGCTCGAAAAGATCCATATCCAGACCCAAATCAGTCGCCCATTTGGAAATCGCCGCAGGGCTCAAATCGTCCTGGTTTTCATAATCCATTTCCTCAAACTCCCAGAACTTCCCCTGATCTGCCGCGCACTCAGCGGCCTCAGCGGCTTCCTTGGAGTAGCGGTGATTCGGATAGATGGGGAAATGTTTCACCTCATAGCGAATCTGTGAACCATATTGCTGAAGCATGGGCTGAATGACTCTTGTCTGCGCCGCGCGACAGGCTTCGCATTGCAGATCGATAAACTCGGTAACGGTGACTGCGGCATTGGCATTGCTTCTCGGATGCGGCGGACGATTCGATTCCGTGGCAATGCCGGTCGTATCCACGCTGCATGCCGCAAGAAAGAGAAGAGAGCCGAGAACCGATGGAAGGAAATATCGTGTATGCATGGGAAAAGGTGGGGAAAATTACGGAAGCATGGCATCAATAGCCTGCTGGAAGTTTGCATAGGGAACGGCACCGCTGATCTGCTGCGTCTTGCCATCAGGGCCAAGCACCCAGAAGCCGGGGGTGCCATTCACGCCTGACGCAGAACCATCGGCCATGTCCTTCGCTACCTCATCTTTATATTTACTGCTGTCGAGACATGTAGCGAATGTGCCCGTGTTCAGTTTCAGATCGGTAGCGTACTGATTGAGTACGGGAACGATGTCCGTTGCATTGCTCCACGTCGCCTGTGTCTCGAAGATTTTGTCATGCATTTCCCAAAACTTACCCTGATCGTCGGCGCATTCCGTCGCCTCGGCGGTCTTTTGTGCATGAGGATGGAACGAGAGCGGGAAATCCCTCACGACGTACTTCACCTTTCCCGTATCAATGTAGTCTTTTTTAATCTTGCCGTAGGTATCCGTGAAATGCCTGCCACAGAAGGGGCACTGATAATCCGTGAACTCAATAAGTGTCACGGGTGCATCTTCTTCACCAAGTACCGGATCGTCATCGACTGTTGCCGGGGTGGCCGGTGGTTGTGGAGCGCTATCGGGAGCGGTGGGAGTGGGTGCTTGTGCAACCTGCTGGGGAGATGGACTACCCGCAGCCAGCGAGAAGCCACCGGAGTTAAAAGAACCCAGACCGAAGCCGATGATCACCCCCATCAGCCCCATTGAGATGCCAAACCACGGATTGCTGCCCGATGACGCATGGGAATGCGGCTGTGACTGCTGTGGCGAGTCTTGCCATTTGAGAGTTGTCATGAGAAAAGTGGAAAAGGTGAAAAAAGTTAAATGACGGTGAACGATCCGCGTACCATGCCCATAGAGCACATAAAGGCCAGCTGCCCTTTGCTTGGAGCCGTGAATTCAATGATGTTCTCGCCACTGCGCAGGGCTTGGGACACGTTCAACGAAGGAATAGTCATGATGCTCGTGCAGCCAGCCGCTTCCGTTCCATCAACTTTCCAGCGCACGGGTACGCCCGCTTTGATAGTGAGGTTTCGCGGCTCATAGCCATTACGGGTCACTTTCATCGATACTTCCTGCACTCCGCCCCTTACGCTCGGTGCGGAGTCTGCCTGCTGATTCCCTCCGGCAAAGGCCGACGAAAGATCGATACCTGTAAGCGCGAATCCGCTATTGAGATTGAAGAGTGCAAGGAGCAAAACGAGTGCCCCAGAGAAACGAAGGAAAATTCTGGAGAAGCTGCCACGCGCTGCTGAAGAAATCGCGCTGATTCCGAGGAGCGATGGAAGCGTACCGAGCGCGAACACGAACATTGTCAGTGCGCCCGTGAGGAAGCTACCCGATGCGAGCGCGGCAAGTTGCAGTGACTGGGTGAATCCGCAGGGCAGGAAGAACGTGAAAGCACCGAGTGCGAAAGGCGCGGCGGGGTGATCGCTCTCTGAAAGATTGGCGATCCAGCGCGAGAGCTTCTTCGGCGGTCGGATCGGGAAGCTGCCCTTCGGAATAATTTCAAGAATGGTGAGTGCCAGATAGAGCATGACAAACGCGACGATGATGCTCATGTAGCCGCTCATTCTCGTGGAGAGAGTGATGGACTGCCCGAGCACACCTACAAGTCCACCGAGGACGAAGTAGGAAATCAGCCGCCCAAGATTGAAATGAAGTAACGGCTTGAATTTCTGCCACGGGCTTTCGGCTTGGCGGATTTCATTGTGCTTTGCGGCAAGCGCGATCAACAGACCCCCCGTGACCGCGAGGCAGCTGCTTGTGCCCGCAACAAGGCCGATAACGAAGATCCCGCCAAATGAGAGTGCGCCAGAAGTCGAGGGCGCAAGTGATATGAGATCGAATGCCTGAAGAAGTTTATACAGCGCGAAGATGATGAGCAGTGCGCCGCCGATCTCCAGCCACTTCCTTTTATCGGGTGAGAGCGTAGATATGGATGGAGCACCTTCATCAAGAAGGCTGTAGCCCGCCTTTGTAACGACAGCGGAAATATGCTCAAGACTTGGCAAGCTGTCGCCTTGCGCCGTAATACGGGCAATGCCACTTTTGTGATCCACGTCGACATGCTTGATGCCGGGCACGGCTTTGAGCTTCTTTTCGAGAAGCAGCTCGCAGCTCGCGCACGTCATGCCGCCGATGCAGACGGTTGCGTAGCGTTCTTTTGGTGATGAGTCGGGCATAAAGAAAAGAGAATGAAGTACAAGCAAGCGGCCAGTCAGATACCGGTTCGCTCAAACATGACTTCATTCTCATTCCCGCAAGACGACGGTTTTTGTAAGAACAGGACGGTAATCAGGTCCGGCTCGTGGCATGAATGACGCATGGTCTATTTCGGGCAATTCAAGAAAAAGAGGCACGGGGCGCAGAGCCACTTTCATCATATCTTTTTGTGCGGACTGCGTGACAACAGCAGTAGATGGCGTGTGCTCTGATAAACAGTGGCCGTCATTGCAGGGCATCCCGCCGCCCATATCAGGAACATGATGGCGCGGGCGCTCGATAGTTAAGCATCCTTCGCAGTGAAGAGGCGACATTGCGTTTGCCGGTGTCATGACCATTTCCGTTACCTGTTCCATCTCCGGCATATCATGATCCGCTGGCATCGCGTCCATTGCCGAAGCCATCGGCATGAAGCAGAAATTGCCAAGAATAATGTTGGCAAGAATGGCCGAGGTAAGAAATCGCCTAGTAAACATCAGATGAAGTATAAACCATCCAGATAGCGTCAGCCATACAGCAGTTGTTTGATATACATACTATTTCTTCCCCCTCTTCCTATGATGAGCCAGGCATCAGGAATACAGACGCTTTTACTTACGCCTCCGTTGGCAGCGCTGCCCACTGACCCAAAGCATGTGCGTTACTGCCTCTACGCTCGGAAATCCTCCGAAGAGGATGAGAGACAAGCAATGTCCATCGACTCGCAGGTCAAAGAGATGTTGGAGGTCGCCAAGCGTGACGGCATGGATGTTGTTGAGATACGGCAAGAAAGCCACTCCGCGAAGAACTCAACTGGGCGGCCTGTCTTCAATCAGATCTTGCAGGACATACGACGACATCACTTCACGGGAATACTCACATGGGCAGCGGATCGTCTGAGCAGGAATGCCGGGGATCTCGGTGCCCTTGTGGATCTCATGGACCAAGGGCATCTCCTACAGATCCAGACACACAGCCAGCGATTCACCTGCAATCCCAATGACAAGTTTCTCCTTATGATCCTCGGTTCGCAGGCGAAACTGGAGAACGATAACCGAGGTATCAATGTGAAACGCGGCCAGCGGGCGCGTGCAGGAACGGGCTATCGACCCTGTCTCACGCCGCTTGGCTACACCATCGAACGCCGCGCTGGCGAAACCAGAAGTCGTGTGATTATCGACCCCGAACGCGCACCGATCGTGCGCCAGATTTTCCAGATGGTGGCAGAGCGGGGCATCAGCATCCGCCAGCTGGCACTCTGGTCACGGGATGTCGTCGAATTCCGTACACGGAAAGGCAAGTTCGTCACGATGAGCATCCTCCAGCGCATGCTCCATAACGCTTTCTACACAGGCTCTTTTGAGTATCCACAGAAGAGCGGGAAATGGTTCAAAGGCGAGTACGAACCACTGATTTCACGGGAACTTTTCGACGAAGTACAGAGAATGATTCAGCTTTCCTCGCGTGGCAACGGAGGATGGGGTGTGAAAGAATTTCGCTTCGTGCGATTCATGAAGTGCGGCCTTTGCGGGTCGGGTGTCACGCCCGTCGAAAAGAGAAAATCTCTGATCGATGGAAGCGTTGCACGCTACGTCTATTATCGCTGTAACCAGAACAAGACGCTCATCTGTAAGCAGCCCGCTATCCGAGAGGAGAGCCTCATCGACCAGCTGCTCCTACTTCTGGATCAGGTCGATCTTGATGCGATAGGACTCACGGATAAGCTCGAATCGGAAATGTCGCGGTTCGAGAAATTCGCCAAGGGCGTTCTCGGCATGCCTTTGCAGGAACGGATTTCTTTCAAGAAGGTCCAAGCCAAGCAGTTCGCTGTCTATCTCCTTACCGAAGGCGCACCGGAAGAGAAGCGCGATCTGCTGGCATGCCTGAAGAATCGGATTCTTCTGGAAAATGGATTCATCAGATTGGTTCCTGCCGAAGACATTCAGGCTCCGATCTCTGAAAATGTCGCATGATGAGCACTGAAAAATGGCCGGAGAGAGCAGAAATTCTCTCCGGCCATCACTCGTTATACCCTGCTATAAGCTATAGCAGATGGCTTCTGTAAGCCAAAATCTCTTGACCGCACTTTTCGGAAAGGCTAGAGTTTTTCCGACATCAGGGATTTATGAGGTGTCACGTACGTGAGTATTTGTTGGTTATTTTCCCCAACTTCTCATGCCGCGTGCACGCTCTTCACAGTCGCAACTCAAGATCACAGACGTACCCGTCACTGATCTTCACCCCGCCTCCTACAATCCCCGTCAGTGGTCGGAGAGTGCCAAGGAAAAATTGAAAGAAAGCATCAAGAAGTTCGGTGCCATAGATCCGCTCATCGTGAACGCCGCTCCGAAGCGCTATGGCATCGTGATCGGCGGCCATTTTCGGTTGGAATGCATGAAGGAATTGGGATTTGAAACCGTACCCGTGGTCTTCGTGGATATTCCCGATATCAAGCGCGAAAAGGAACTCAACATGCGTTTGAATCGTAATCAGGGTGAATGGGATTTCGACAAACTGAAGGCGTTCGATGTCGGAATGCTGCTGGATGTCGGCTTCAATGAGAATGAGCTTTCCCATATCTGGGATGACGCACTGAGCGTCGAAGAAGATGAGTTCGATGTCGAAGAGGAACTACAAAAGATCAAGAAACCGAAGACAAAGTTGGGTGATATCTACGAGCTTGGTTCCCATAGACTCATCTGCGGAGATGCGACCGACGTGAAAACAGTGGAGCGGCTTACAGGCAAGGCGCGAATGGACATTGTCTATATCGACACGCCTTATAACATCTCGCTCGACTACGACAAAGGCATCGGCCAAACGAAGGGTTACGGCGGGAAGACGAATGATCGCAAGTCACCCGAGGAGTACGGAACATTCCTCCGCGCGGTGTATGCGAATGCGATAGCGGTCGGGAAGCCGGACTTGCATGTCTTTGGCTGGAACGACGAAACGAATGTAGGACTCATGCAAACGGTCTTCATGGAACTCGGACTTAAGAACCGTAGGACATGCCTCTGGATCAAGGGCGCGGCCAATGTCGTACCGGGTGTAGCGTTCGGAAAGTGCTACGAATCCTGCGTCTACGCCACGCGGGGCAGCCCGTATCTTTCCAATGCACATCAGAATCTTAGTGAAATCCTTAATCGCGAGGTCGGTGCGGGGAACCGCGCCATTGATGACATCCTCGACATCCTGAATATCTGGCTGGAGCGACGGATCCCCGGAAACGAATATGAACATGCAACGCAGAAGCCCCTGACGCTTGCGGAAAAGCCGCTAAGGCGCTGCACGAAGGCCGGTGATCGCGTGCTCGATCTTACGGGCGGCAGTGGCTCTACCCTTATCAGCTGCGAACAGCTGAAGCGGCGCTGCTACATGGCTGAGATTGAGCCAGTCTTTTGCGATCTCATTATCCGCCGCTTTGAAGCCCTCACGGGCACCAAGGCTTCCCTCCTCAAGCCATGAAAAAACTTGAAATCCACCCCGGTGACATTTTCCAGCTCGGCAGGCACCGTCTTGCGTGCGGGGACTGCCGTGACGCTGCACTCATGAGCCGCCTTATCGGAAAGGATCATGTCGCTCTCTTGCTCACAGACCCGCCATATGGAGTTTGTTACGTTGAAGGAAAGGAGGAATTCACGAAGACAAAACGTGTGCATGCCTCCATCCAAAATGACCATTACCAGACTGATGACGAGTTCCGTTCCTTCACTCGCGCATGGCTGGAGGCAATACGCCCGCACCTTACGCCGAAGAATGCCGCTTACATTTTCATTAGCGACAAGATGCTCTTCGCTCTTCGGGATGGGATGCTCGACGCAGGGTGGAGGTACGGGCAACTGCTCCTCTGGGTAAAGAATCAGGCCGTCATCGGAAGACTCGACTACGCCATACAGCACGAGTGCATGGTGTATGGCTGGCACGGCACCCATGAGTTCTACAAGTCGCCGGACAAAAGCGTGATCATCTATCCCAAGCCCAAGAGAAGCCAATTCCACCCAACGACAAAACCCATCCCCATCCTGCGGCGGCTGATTCTTAACAGTTCGCGGATGAATGAGTTCGTCTGCGATCCCTTCCTCGGCTCTGGCTCCACCCTGCTTGCTGCCGAGCAGACACGGCGACGGTGCATCGGCACGGAGATTTCACCGGAATACTGCCGCGTGATCATGGAACGATTCGAGAAACTGACGGGCATCGCTCCTGAAAAACTTCCCACACCCCGCCATGACTGACACATCGTCCTCGACCAAACGACGGCAGACTGTCGCCGCCCGCCAGACGCGTGAGAAGACACTGATGGTTGAGCAGCTTCGCAAGACCCCAATCGTGCAAGTCTGCTGCGAGAAACTGGGCATCGCACGGACGACCTTCTACGACTGGTGCAAAAAGGATCAGGAATTCGCCAAGGCCGTCGATGCCGCGCTGTCTGATGGCACGGGTTTGATGAACGACCTTGCGGAATCGCAGCTCCTAAGCGCGGTGCGTGACGGCAACCTTGGTGCCATTACCTATTGGCTCAAGCACCGTCACCCCGCCTATGCGACGAAGATGGAAGTGAAAGCCGAACTGCGGCGAATGGATGATTCGCTCACTCCCGAGCAGCAGGCTCTGGTTGAGCGTGCCCTGCAACTTACGGGCATTACAGACCCTTCCCCGAATGGAGAATGACAAAGACATCATCCGGCAGCTTTTGCAGGACAAGGCAGCCCGCGTCCGCGCCGTCCGCATGTCGCACGCGCTCTTCTGCGCGGTCTATCTTAACCACTACATCACGGTGGAATCGCCGCCATTCCATAAGGAGATCTACCGGATTACGCAGGACTCATCGATTCCAATTGCCGTCGTTCTTGCGTTCCGTGGCTCCGGAAAATCGACGCTCATCAGCCTCGCGCACGTCTTGTGGGCGATTATGGGAGTTCAACAGGTGAAGTTTGTGTTGCTGGTCGGTCTCACGCAGGAGCAATCACGTCAGATGCTCCGCAACATTCGCAGCGAGATCGAATCCAATCCCGTGCTGGCAGCCGATCTTGGACCGTTCCGAGATGAAGAGGATGAATTGCGTAACAGTTCCATCGTGCTTTCCAATTTCGGAGCAAAGATCATGGCGGTATCTGTTGGACAGAGCGTGCGTGGTCTTCGCCATGGCCCCTACCGACCGCAGCTCATCATCTGCGACGATATTGAGGATCTGGAATCAACCCGCACGCGGGAGGCAAGGGAGAAGACACGAAAATGGGTCACGGGTGAGCTGCTGCCATCCGGTACGACGACCACCCGAACCATTGTCGTCGGTAACCTGCTGCATCGGGATGCGCTCATCCCACGGCTCAAGGCCGATATTGAAAGCGGTTCCATCAAGGGTGTCTACCGTGAATTTCCTTTGGTCGATGCAAGTAGCCAACACCTATGGCCAGCGATGTACCCGACAAGCGAGTCCATCGACGCGCTCCTTCAGCGAATTGGGGGAGACAGAATTGCGTTCAGCCGCGAATACCTGCTGCGATTCATCGATGACAGCGAGCGTATCGTGCAACTGGGGTGGATCAGGTACTGGGAACAGCAACCTTCTGACGAAACATTGTCGGAGGTTGTGATCGGCATAGACTTGGCGATCTCCAAAAACGAGAACGCATGTAAAACAGCGATGATCGTTGCCAAAGTTCACACGGAAAACAGCAAGAAACTGATTTACATCCAACCGCATCCGGTCAATGACCGTCTGAGCCACTTGGAAACACTGGAAACCGCCAAGCACCTTGCAGATATTTACGGTGTGCATCGGGAAGCACGGCTTGTCGTGGAGGATGTCGGGTACCAGAGAGCGGTTGTGGAATCCCTCGAAGCTGATGGGTATTGGGCAGTAGGATTTCCGGTCAGAAACCAAGATAAGGCGGCGCGGCTGAGGCTCGTTACTCATCTCATCGAAAGCGGCAGGGTGCTCTTTCCGAAGCAGGGCTGTGAAGATCTGATTCGGCAGCTGGTTGATTTCGGCATCGATGCCGACAAGGACTTAGCGGATGCGTTTTCAATTCTGCTTCTCGCCATCAGCGAGCGCACTTTTGGCGGTTTCTTTGGTGCGATTGTCGACGGATCCGATGACAATGATGATTGAGGAATGATCGGAATATTTTTCGAGTCTTTCCCTGTGTGAATGGCGGGCAGCCGAGAGCTGCAAAGTAAGCGTCGGCGACAAGTAGGCATAGTCCAGCCGGAAGCCATTCCCCGCCGTGCTCCACCACGTATATCCGCGCTCCAGTCGATGCAGGGATCGCCACGCATCGGTGTAACCAATGGAGCGCAGCTCCTCCATTTTCTCCGGCAGCGCGAAGGGTGCCCCCTCTGCATCTTCGGGCAGTCCCGTATTAAAGTCCCCAATGATCATTGTTCGATTGTCTTCATGGCGCTTGGCGTAGTCGAGCACCCGATCCCAACATTCCCGCTTGTCCCATTTATCTCCACTACCGGGGATATGAGCGCCGAGCAGGTGAAGATCGATTGAGGGAAAATAGATCGGGAGGAGTCTATGCATGGTGATGGGATCTGCCTCCTGCTGCATATCAATTTTCGATGCCACGAAGATGCCGTTCGTTTTCTCCGGCACGTCGGAGACGATTTGAAATCCATATCCCGCGTCCGAAAGCGCCGCTCGTAAGATCAGCTCACACGTATTTCTCCGGAACTCCGTGAGAACAAGAATATCGGGATTATGATCGCGGATTGTTTTGATAATGCTCGGAAGTCTCCCCGTCGATCCACCGTGCCGAATGTTCCACTCCATGATGGTAATTTTTCGGTTTTGCCTGTTTTGAGAAGAGATCTCACCCATATGCCTGAGGCGGGTGAAGATCCCACAAAGGGACGTTCACCTGCGGGCCAGGCATCGGTGTTCAGGTTGCCCATCGACCAACGCTTCCGAGGCAAACGCCCCTTTCTACGTTGGAGATGGGTCGGGTCATGAAAGACCCTAAATGACGAACAATGATGCCTGGCAACCAAAGAATAGCAGAAAAGAGCGCTTCTGGAAGCTTTAACACTGGATACAGGGAGCTTTCGGCTTGTTGTGACTCTCGTCCTCCTTTCCTTTGTAGTGGGGAGGAAAATTGCTCTGGATACGCAACGGAGTCAGCGTCATTGATTGGGATGCCAACGCTTCCGGGGCAATATGACCACTTCCACTCTTATAGCACCGGCGAAAAAGCGGCGGGGAGCCAGCCAGGCGGTTCCCCCCGCGATGGCACATCTCATCCTTTCGGGGGTGCAACCAGATCGGTACTGCTTGTACGCGCGCAAGTCATCAGAAGATGATGAACGCCAAGCCCTCAGTATCGATTCGCAGATCAAAGCGATGCAGGAGGTTGCGAAGCGCGAGGGATTGAATGTGACCGAGATCAGACGCGAGAGTCATTCAGCTAAAGCGTCCGGAGCGAGGCCAGTGTATGCACAACTACTGGAAGATGTCCGACTCGGTAACTTCAACGCCATCCTTACATGGGCACCGGATCGCCTGAGTCGTAACGCGGGTGACCTCGGTACGCTCGTTGATCTTATGGATCAGGGTCTTTTGAAGGAGATCCGAACGCACGGACAACGGTTCAGCAATAACCCGAACGAAAAATTCTTGCTCATGATCCTGTGTAGCCAAGCGAAGTTAGAGAATGACAATCGTGGGATAAATACCAAGCGGGGTATGAAATCAAGAGCGGAGCTGGGATACCGCCCATGTAAACCTCCTCTCGGCTATCTCACGATGCGGGCACCGGGCGCATCGAAGAGTCACCTCATCATCGACCCTGTGCGGGCGACGTTCGTCCGACAGATGTTCGAGAAGGTCGTGGAGGATGGCGCAAGTGGACGGGTGCTCCATCGCTGGATGCAGGAGGTGGGATTCGTCACGCGGCTTAATAAGACCATACCGCTCTGCATGGTCTACAAGATCCTCCATAACGAGTTTTATACGGGCAGGTTCGAGTACCCCGTCGGAGGAGGCCAGTGGTTCAAGGGCGATTATGAGCCGCTGGTGAGCAAGAAACTCTATGATGACGTTCAGAAAATTCTTGCAGAAGCTCCAAAGAAGCCGTGGGGCGTGAAGGACTTCGCTTTCGTGAAGCTGATGACCTGCGGAAACTGTGGTTCAGGCGTGACCGCCGAAGAAAAACACAAGCACCTGAAGGACGGAAGCATAAAACGGTACGTCTACTACCGATGCACCCACGCGAGGAATCGGGAGTGCAAGGATGGTTCGATTCGGGAGGATCATCTTATTGAGCAACTGGCAGAGATGATCGACGACGTGACGCTGGATGCATCAAGCGTCAAAAAGCGGATACAGGCCGAGTATGACCACCTCCAGAGGTTTTCGACGGGGGTATTCGGCATGACGGAAGAGAAGGCGATGCCGAAGGTGGATATGAAAAAGTACGCCCTGTTCGTACTGCGGAATGGAAGAAATGAAGAAAAAAGAGAATTACTGGAATGCTTTACGAACAAGTTAATACTGAGAGATGGTTCTATTGGTAGCCCAGAAACTGGATCGATATAAACATCGTGCCAAGGTGACTAAATGCGATATTTGGCATATTTTAACAATAATGACACGAAAGATTAAATACTGGCCATCACAAGAGCTCACAATGACTCAAAAACTATGGGGAAACTTTGCCCCGCAAATCATACGAGCGCTCGCCAAAGTGCCTGGGTTAAAGAAACGATTGGAGCACCTTGATTACTCGGTTAATCATCCATGGAATATACCTACACTGGATGCCCCCAAACCTGAGAACACAGAGATTAAAATGCAAGAAATTGTCTTTTTGGATTTTTTTCGCATTGAAGATTTTGAAAAAGTAAAAGATGGACTAAGAAAAATGCAGAAGCGATATAAATCTGCTTTCCATTTCCGAGATACAGAAAATAGCTTTTCTCAATTCGAGAGATATGAAGCAGGAGGATCTGGATGGATGGAATTTGACTCACTTGCGCTGGGGGAAGATAGAAACATTCATCTTGCTGAAACAATGCTGGTTCAACTCTATTGGGTTAGCCCATCCTTTTTGATATTAGCTCTAATAGTAGAGCCATCTGCCCAATTTCACGAAAAATTTGAAAATATCCTCACAAAGAGTTTTCCTGATCAGATCAGTGTTTCACCATCTGCTCTTTGGTCAGCTGTACGGAAAAAATCTTGGCGCGTAAGCCATGCTCATGGAGCAATGCAAAGAGAAGTAGAATTGCAAAAACTTTTGTTTTCTCTTAACCAAGAGATCTCACTTATTTTACAGAACAACATTGGCAAGGGATGGACGTTGGATGGCCCATTACCGACTATAGAAGTGATCTCTTTAGAAAGGGGTAAGCTACCGGAACCAAATTCTGTCGATAGACATTTCTGGGGCAGTATTGGTATTGAGCTTGCAGATTTTTTTGCCTATCGCAGGGGTGGGATCACACTCTTTCGCCAAGATGATATGCGGAAAAAATCATCTGGAGGTTATAAGGTCGTAGTAGAAAAAGAGCAATTTATGTCCGGTAAATCAACGGATGGATATGCATCACCAGAATCGGCGCTTAAGCATCTGCTCCAGTATGACCATCTTGTGGGTTATTTCGTTGCAATCGGCATTAAAGAGCATATCCGTCGCTTAGTTGAAAACATCACCATAATACGGCGCGAGATAGCTCCTGAATTAACTGCCTCTAAGCAGAATTTTTTCAGTCAGAGTATTAGCCGGCGCATGTCGGTGAACATGGAAAAATTGAATCAAATAAAATTTGAAATCAGGAGAACAGGAATCGAAATTGATTTGAAGAAATTGCACATTTATCCCGTTGATGACCTCAAAGGGTTTGTCAGCGAGTGGAAGCCTCATGAGAAGAGGGAGCTACTGGACGATTTGCAATTCGAGCTAGAAAGACAGTGGAATTATGCAAACTTGCAGCTCGAATCTTTACGTGAAAATTATCGTGATAAATTCGATTTTAGTATGCAAAAATCGGTACTTGCGCTGACAATTATTACGGCAGTCCTTGCTGCATTTTCATTACCAGATTGGGTAACCGGTTGGTTTGCTGATGGCGCGAACCTCTTGCGTCAGGCTGCTGGAATAGTCCTCGTATCTGTAATAAAACTTATCGAGTTCGTTACTTTCTATATTTTCCGAGCATGAAGAGCCATTTCTCTGAACGGCATTAAGCTAGTCCTATAATGCGGTTTTATTACACACCACCGTCCTACTGTTGACTTTTTATAATTCAGCCTGTAAGCTGCCCCCGTGCGTGTGTATTTGAATAACATCGGCGACACGATCCTTGGCCATACTTTCCGAGGTGCCATCACTGAGGAACCGAATGGCAATTTCTTTGTATTACAAGCTAAAAACGTCCGATCAAACGGATCAGTGGAAGATGGCTCAATGGTTCGAACCAAGCTTGAAACAACCAAGGTCAACGCACTTGTGAAAGAGGGGGATGTGCTGCTTTCCAACCGAGGAACATTCCGAGCGGGCGTTTTTTACGGTCGTCAGCAAAACGTGATAGCGGCTTCTTCGGTCTACATCATCCGCATCAACAACCGAGAGAAGTGTCTGCCGGAGTATCTGACCATTTATCTGAATTCACAGACTGGGCAGACGCTACTTGAGGGTATGAACCGAGGAACGCTCATTAAATCCTTGCCCAAGAAAAGCCTACTGGAACTCGCCATACCGCTCCCCGCTCTGCATGTGCAGAAAACAGTGATCGATGTACAGAAGAACTACGCGACTCGTGCCTACCTGTACGAACGCAAGTTGCGCCTCGAAGAACAAATCGCAAATCAGACCATTGCCTCCCTCATTTCCCAATAATTCTATGACCGCGCTTACGCAGGATCAGCTCAATCGCATTCTCTGGGATGCCGCCGACTCATCGCGCACGAACCTTGATGCAGGTGTGTACAAGGATTATGTGCTCGTGATGCTGTTCTATAAGTACCTGAGCGATCTTTCCCAGAAACAGCATGAGCATTACCGCGAGAAATTCGGCAATGATGAAGGACGTATTCAAGAAAAGATGAAGCTCGACCGGTTCTACCTCCCGCCGGGAACTTCATTCGATGAGGTATACAAGAAAATCGAGAGTGATGACCTAGGTCAGGTCATCAATAAGGCTTTCCACAAGATCGAGGACCAAGAGCAGAACAAAGAAAAAATGGAGGGCATCCTCACGTCTGTGGACTTTAACGACGAAAACAAGCTGGGGAAGCTGGAACAGCGAAACAAGATGCTCCGGCATCTTATGCACGATTTCCACGGTATCGATCTTACGCGGTACGGCGACGACGTAATCGGAGACGCGTACATGTATCTTATCGAGCGGTTCGGTGCTGATGCTGGGAAAAAGGCTGGGGAGTTCTTTACAGTTCGCTCCGTCGCACGTCTTGTTGCCCGTTTGGCACAGCCAAAAGATGGCGCTCGCATCTGTGATCCCGCATGTGGTTCTGGAGGTTTGCTTCTCATGACGGGAGAGGAAGTGGAAAAGCAGGGATCGAAGAACTATGCCCTATACGGGCAAGAATCTACAGGCAGCACTTACCAGCTGGCACGGATGAATATGTTCCTACACGGGAAGGATTCTGCGCGTATCGAATGGGGCGACACATTGAATAATCCTCTCCTTACGGAAAACGATCGACTGATGAAGTTCGATATTGTGGTTGCGAACCCGCCGTTCTCCCTGAAGAAATGGGGCGCAGAAAATGCGGAATCCGACCACTACAAGCGATTTACACGTGGCGTTCCTCCGCAAAACAAGGGGGACTTCGCTTTTATTCTTCACATGGTGGAAACTGCCAAGCCAATGACGGGGCGCGTTGCGGTGATAGTCCCACACGGAGCGCTGTTTCGAGGTGGCACGGAAGGAAAAATCCGTCAGACACTCATCGATGAGAATCTGATAGATGCCGTCATCGGTCTACCATCTGGGCTTTTCCAAACAACTGGCATTCCTGTGGCTATTCTCATCATTGACCGTTCACGGGAAAAAGGTGGTGCTAATGAGAGAAAAAAGGACATTCTGTTTATTGAGGCCAGCAAGGAATTTGTGCCGGAAAAGGCAAAAAATAATCTCAGCACTGAGAATGCTGAAAAGATATACAACACGTACATCGGGAAAAAAGAAGTTCCCAAATTCTCTCGTCTGGTTCCCATCAAAGAAATCTCAAATGAGGAAAACGAGTACAGCCTGAATATCACACGGTATGTTGACACCTTTGAAGATGAGCAGGAAATAGACATTTCCTCGAACCTTAAGGAATTGAAAAAACTGGAGCCGGAAATTCAGAAATTGGAAAAGGAGATGGACGGTTATTTGAAGCTTTTGAAAATTTCCTGATCCCCATGAGTGATATGCTTCTGACATACGAACAGGCATTACAAGAGGCGCAGTCAAATGTGACTCTGTTGCTGGGCAACGGCTTCTGCATGGCGTATGACAAGGAGCGCTTTTCGTTCACGAGTCTTCTTGATTCTGCTGTGAAAGACAAAATCCTGAAGAAAGACAGCCACATCTATAAATTATTCCAGCGCCTTGATACGGCCGATTTTGAGAGTGTCATGAAGCTGCTCGATCAGTCTCGTCAGGTCGTCGAAGTATACGAAGGTGACAAGTCCTTGCAGAAGGAGCTGTCGACTGATGCGGCAAATCTAAAAGAGTATTTGGTGAAGATCATCACAAACAACCATCCAGCCCATATGCATGAGATGCCGGAGGAGAAAAAGAAGGCATGTTTGCAGTGGCTCAAGCCATACCAAACGGTCTACACACTGAACTACGATCTACTCCTATATTGGACAACGCTGGCAGCGCCCAGCCAGCCATATACGGATGGGTTTGCCAACACCGAAGAAAGCCGACATGAAGGCTATGTTGTGTATCAGAACAAAGGGTCTTTTGATATCCACTACCTCCATGGAGCGATGCATCTGTTTGATGATGGGGATGAGATCATTAAGAAAACTTACAGCAACTCAGGGGTATTGCTGGTGACGCAGGTGAAGGAGGCACTGGAAAATGGAACCTATCCAATTTTCATTTCTGAGGGTGATAGCACTCAGAAAATGACCAAAATCCTCCACAGCGCGTACCTCAACCATTGCTATAAATCTCTCAGGAGCAAGGGCAAGGCCACGGGAGGGGGTGACATCATTATTTTTGGCACCAATCTTAAGAAAAACGATCAGCACATCCTCGATGCGATTTTGCAGAGTAATCTGACAAGGATTTTTGTTGGTGTTTCTGATACCAAATCGGCCGACCATCTCCACGCGCAGGTCAGCGAAAGGAATAAGAAGTTGAAGGCTCATCAACAGAAAAGCGTCATCCTCTACGACTACAGAACTACTAATCCCTGGGAAGCAATATGATCCATCCCATTCCTCAGCATTGGCAAAGAAAAAAAATTGAAGATCTAATGATCAAGATCATAGATTATCGTGGTAAGTCTGTTCCCAAGGCTAAGAGTGGTATCCCCCTTATTACCGCACGCAACATTCGTCAGGGCTTTTTGGATTTTACCAACCAAGAGTATCTGGATGAAAAAAAATATGATGAATGGATGACTAGAGGAATTCCAATGAATGGGGATATATTATTTACTACAGAGGCTCCTCTTGGGTGTGTCTGCCGTTACCCAAAGGAAGGGAAATATGCAATCGGGCAGCGGACAATTACACTGAGAGCTAATACGAAAACTTTAAGCCCTGATTTTTTGCTTTACTTCTTTCTTTCAAAGCACGGTCAACGAACTATCGATTTCCAGTCTACTGGTTCAACTGCAAAGGGTATTAAATCAAGTAAGTTAAAGAAATTGGAAATTACTTTTCCTTCTGATTTAGCAGAGCAGTACCGTATTGTGGCAGTTATCGAAAAGTGGGAGGAGGCCATAATGAATTTAGAGAAAAAAATTGATCTGAAGAAGAATTTACAAAATAAACTAATGCAGTCTTTGCTGAATGGAGCAGCACGTCTGCCTGGATTTCATGAAGAATGGAAAACGGTTAAATTAAGCGATATTTTTGAGCGAATAAAAAGAACAACGAAAAACACAGACTCGATAAAATCCTATTCCATATCATCGAAAATTGGATTTGAAACTCAGGAAGTTAAATACAGCCGTGTTATGTCAGGAAGTAGTTTAAAAAAATATACACATCTGCTTAAAGGAGAGTTTTCTTATAATAAGGGTAATTCACTGACCTATCCTTATGGATGTGTTTACGTATTTGAAGACGCCGAAGGATTGGTGCCTTTTGTGTATATAAGTTTCAAAAATAAGGGGAAGGTCGATAGTGATTTTTATAAGCAGTATTTTCTTCATGGATTTTTAGAAAAACAGCTCAAGGCACTTATTACTTCTGGTGTAAGAGGAAATGGACTCTTAAATATTTCTGCAAAAGACTTCTTCCAGTGCACGGTACTTTGCCCTCCGATCAAAGAACAAACTGCAATTGCAAAAACACTGACTGCTGCTGATAAAGAAATTAATCTATTGGAAAAAAAGGTTGCAGGACTTAAGGAACAGAAAGCCTACCTTCTTAATAATCTAATCACCGGACGTATCCGAACACCAGAAAACATGCCTATTCCCAAATCCTAATCATGGAAGCAAATTTTGATGAAGCACGGCAAAGTCAGCTCCCCGCAGTGGAGATGCTGATCAACATGGGTTATATCTACATCCCATGTAGCGAAGTTCAGCGATTGCGAGGTGCAGACGATGGGAAATTTATTCTGCGTGATATTGCATTTGATACCCTCAAAAAGATCAATTCCTTTGAGCATAAAGGGCACCAGCACAAGTTCAGTGATAAGAACATCTATGATGCCATTGATGAACTGGAGAATGTGCAGCTGGAAGGCTTGCAAGACACGGCAAAGAAGGTTTATCACATGATGATGACTAATGGTGGAAAGACCATCCGCGAGATGGTAGATGGGAGGATTAGCTCTCATAACTTCCGGTTTGTAGACTTTGGAACTCCATCCAATAACGTCTTCCATGTCACCGTCGAATTTCCTGTAAATGGAAAACAGGAAAATATTCGTCCTGACGTCGTGTGTTTTGTGAACGGTATTCCGTTTGCCATCATTGAAAATAAGAAATCCGGTACAGATGTGAAAGAAGCCTTGGATCAGATGAACCGTAATCAGCGTCCGGAAAAAGCGCCAAGGCTCTTTGTGTACCCCCAACTGTTGATTGGGACGAATATGGAACAGTGTCTGTATGGCACAACTGGCACCCCGAATAAGTTCTACGCAGCATGGAAGGAGAAAGGATGCGATCCCAAAGTATTGGATTCCGAGGTTCAAAAGCTTATCAAAAAGCCGATAGAGACAGAGCTGTACGCCCAGCTTTGTAGTGATTTGAATGGAACTACGGCGCATCATAAGCAGCTCACAAAGCGGCTTACGACTGAACAGGATCGCGGAATCTACGGTCTGCTGGAGCCAGAACGACTATTGCAGCTCTCCCGTCATTTTGTGCTCTTTGATGCTGGGACGAAGAAGATCGCTCGCTATCCGCAATTCTTTGCGCTCTACAGCATGCTTAAGCGCGTGGAGCATGAAGTCCCCGGAATAAACGGAAACAAGCGTGAGGGTGGCATTGTGTGGCACACACAAGGTTCAGGGAAGTCGCTCACCATGGTTCTGTTCGTAAAAGCTCTTATCGAGTCTGCTCATATTGAGAATCCTCGGGTCATCGTTGTTACCGATCGTATAGATCTTGATCGTCAAATCTCTGAGACGTTCCGTAACTGTAACCTTAAAAAGGAAGTGATACAGACAAGTACAGGGAAGCATCTCCTTACACTCATCAAAGAGAAAAATCCTGCTGTCATTACATCTCTCGTACATAAATTCGAGAGCGCCAGCAAGACACGCTCCGATTTTACGGATGAAGATAAGAATATTTTTGTGCTGATTGATGAGGCGCACCGTACTCAGGGTGGTATGGCCAATGCCGAGATGCGACGGGCAATTCCAAACGCGTGTTTTATTGCGTTTACAGGAACGCCTCTCCTAAAGAACGAAAAATCGAACAATCAGTTTGGCAGCTTCATCGATAAATACACGATTGATGATGCACTAAGCGATGGAGTGATCTTGCCTCTTATTTATGAGGGTCGATTCGCAGAGATGAATCAGAACAAAGAGAAAGTAGATCGGCACACGGAGCGCATCACGGCTGGCTTGAATAAGACAGAAGTTCGTGAATTGCAAAAATTCATTAACAGTAAGGTCATTAAGAGCAATCCGCATCGCATCTCGGAAATTGCCTATGATATTGAGGATCATTTCGTTAGCCAATTCAAAGGGACAGGATTGAAGGCGCAGCTAGTAGCTCCATCAAAGTATTCAGCCATTCTGTTTCAGAAAATCTTTGAAGCTAGCGGCCGTATCAACTCGGCGGTTGTTATCTCGGAAACACAGGCAAAGGATGAGGAGACAGACGATCACAAGAGAGATGTAACCGATTATCTAAAAAAGATTGCTGCAAACTTCAAGGATCTTGAAGCTTACGAGAAAGAAGTCATTGATAGCTTTAAAGATAATCCAGATGGAGTAGAAATGCTTATTGTGGTCGATAAGCTTCTGACCGGATTTGACGCGCCAAGAAATACTGTCTTGTACCTCACGAAAGACCTTCGTGACCACAACCTCCTACAAGCTATCGCTCGTGTGAACCGTCTTTTTGATAATACGAAACGACCGAAAACATCGGGCTTTATTATCGACTACTCCCAGAACGCGCAGAATATCAAAACGGCGATGGATCTATTCGGAAGTTACGACAAGGAGGATGTCCGGCGTGCTTTGATTGATACAGCACAGAAAATAGAGGAACTGGAAGAAAGCTATGACGCGCTCGAAACCTTGTTCAAAGGGGTGCAAAACAAGAAGGACAGTGAAAGTTATATCCAGTATTTGTCCGACGAGCAAAAGCGTGACCAATTCTATAAAGAATTCAGGGCGTTCGTAAAAAACTTGGATGAGTGCCTATCTCTGCATGACTTTGCCCATAAATTCAGCAGTTTGGACACCTACAAGCGCGAACTAAAGCGTTATGCGGAGTTGCGCCAGTCAGCTCAATTGAAATATGCAGATAGAAAAGACCTCTCAGACTATAAGACTCAGCTGGTGAAGATTTTGGATGAATACGTCGATGCCGACAAAGTGGAAATGCTCACTGGGCAGATTAACATCAATGATAAGGCCGCGTTTGATGAGGCACTTGAGGATCTGGGTTCGAGCAAATCGAAGGCTGAGGCTATCGCCGCACAGATGCAACGCACAATCACGGAAAAAGCTCATACTGATCCGGAATTCTACGGTAGATTTTCTGAGAAGATTCAGAAGATTCTGGCAGAAATGCATGTCGGAAAGTTGGCCGATATAGAGGCGCTGAAGAAGATGAAGGAGGCACGGGATCAACTTGTAGATAAAAAAGATGATTCACTGCCCGTAGCAATTACAGCTGTTCCGGGAGCAGATATTTTTTATCGCAACCTTCGAGTGAACTTTGAAAAAGTTGGTATTTCTGAGGATGCATTCAATGAGATTATTCTGGATATATTTGCCATTCTTAAAAAGGAAGCAATCATTGACTGGCAACGGCAAATTGACACCCAGCGCATCATGAAGAGCAAAATTGACGATTATCTGTATGACGAAGTGCAGAAAAAGCGGGGTGTTGCTCTGGATAGTGATGTCATTCGTGACATCCTTGATCGCGCACTCGCGTTGGCTCTAGAAAATCCCGAATACTTCTCATGAAACAAGAATGCTTCCTCTACGGCGACTACTCGTACCAATATTATTTGGTACAGCAGGATCGAAAAACAGTCAGCCTAACAGTGCAGCCAAGCCTGAATATCATCTTGAAGTGCCCACACGACTACACATCATCTCATGTTGAGAAGTTTCTTAAGAGGAAATGGCATTGGATGGAAAAGCAGCTGCGCGACCTGCGACGATTCCAGATCAAGAGGACGCCAAAAGAGTATGTTTCAGGAGAGGCATTTTTGTACCTAGGCCGTCAGTACAAGCTCGTAGTTTGTAAAGCGGCCAGGGATGCAGTGAGGATTGAAAAAGGACGCATAAGAATTGAATCCACGAAGAAGTTAGATGACACAGCACATAACCGAAAATTGCTTGAATCGTGGTACCAGAGTCGGGCTGAGTCTGTATTTAATGAGCGATACAAACTGATGATTCAAAAGTTTAATTATGACTTCGTTCCAACATTGGCGATCAGGCAAATGGAAAAACGCTGGGGAAGCTTTTTAGTAAAGAAAAAGATATTGCTTAATCCAGAGCTAATTAAGGCATCAAAAGAATGCATCGATTATGTGATTACTCATGAGCTTTGCCACATGAAGTATCAGAATCACAGTGAGAAGTATTTTCGCTTCCTACAGTCAAAATGTCCGAACTGGAAAGAATTAAAAGAGAAGTTAGAGTTGCGATTTTTGTGACTATCGCTTTAGTGACGATTGTAATATTTTCATGCGTTTCCAGTCGTACTTCGTCACTTTGCCTTTTGAGTCCACAGAGAAAACACACATCAAAAGTTTTTTGGCAACCTGCCATGGGATACGACGCACGGCGATCATTGCACTCGATGCTGGTAATCCAAGACCATAGTAATACCGAGCCTTCCCCACGTTCATACGCGTGATGATCTGACCCAGCGAATAGACGAAGGCAGTCTCTCGTTGAGACTTTGCCGAGGCAGATGAAGATTCGCCCTTAGTTTCAATCAAGAAGTAGCGAGAGTATCGGTTGTGGCATACCTGAAGATCCACGCCCTGTTCATGAGTTTCTTTTTCTATGCAATTACGACCCCAGTCATTCCGAAACAGCCATTGCCGAATGGCTCGCCGCACTTCACGTTCGCTCAGGACTTTTGGCATGCAGCGATCATACACGGTACTTGCGTTCTGACGTATCTGGTGCGGAGAGAGGTTCTGGGTTGGCAGAAATATAAAATCGGGCTACATTTCAGCCGCGCCGAGAGGCTGGGTCATGTCCGAACGAATTACGTTCGCGGATCTGACCGTTTCTGCCAGTGACGTAGATTTCAGTTCTCTGATGCTGGGCGATTCCATGGCCAATATCGATAGCAGCAGCCTGAGTGTCCGTGATAGCGGATGCTCGGTCTGCTCCTTCGCGTTTCACCTGCCACCCTTCGGGGTGACGAGTGATCCAGACTGGAGGTGGTTGAATGCGGGACATAGGGATGCAATTGGAAGGCCAACCCAGAACTTCTTTCTCCATCCCTAAAAACGAGGAATGGTTTTCTGTGTTACGAAAAAAGTGGAGAAAATGGACAATGCAAAACGGCCTACCCTTCGGAGACAGGGGTCGCCCCCTTAGGTCACCCTAAGGCGACGCTTTGCACGCGCTAATGTTGGCAGCCCTACGGGGAATCGAACCCCGCTTTCCTGGATGAGAACCAAGTGTCCTAGCCGATAGACGATAGGGCCACAGTTAAAGATCGGTCCGCCGCTTGGCGGAGCCAAAGTATACTGAATAATGCACGCATGTCACAAGAACCCTCAAAATAAGGGCGATAAGGCCATGGGAGGGTTATTCGGTTACGCACGCACGTTCTTCTGACGCCTACGTTTGAAGGCGGCACCAAGTGCTGTGACTCCAGCCACTATCCCCCACGAAGCTCTCGCGCCAGGTTCTGCACGCCCCGCAGAGTCTAGGATAATAATCTGTTCGTCGTGCGATAGTGCGTCATCATTCTGAGGTTTATAGGGTGTGCCCAGACGATATGCTTTGATCTCAGTCACTTCCGCTTCGCCCTTCGGTAAATCGCTTGGGTGAACTTCTTTGGGGACTTCGGCTACAACCGCATCATCGGACGAACTATCGGCCAGCTTTTCTTCATGCGCATCGCTCTTGTGATGATCATGTTCATCCTCTAGAAGATCATCGAATTCGCCAGGGAATGTTTCTGCCATTGCAGCATCTTCGTCATGCTCATCGTCGTGTTCCTCATGCTCTTCATGAGCATGGTCATGTGAGTGAGCATGCTCGTGTTCATGCTCTGCATGATCGTGAGAATGTGCATGTTCTTCATGCAGATGACCGTGTTCATAGTGAGGTTCATGTGCCTCGTGTTCTCCATGAGCCTCATGTGCATGATGATGTTCGTGTTCATGCTCGGCTTCGTGTCCGTGTTCACCTTCATGCATTTCTACTTCACCCAAATGCACGCCTTCTACGTCCACCTCAACATCAATTGTTGCAACGATTTCATTGTGACCATCGAGAACTTCCAACACGTATTTTCCATGCTCTTTCGGGATTTCTACATGAACCTCTGCAGCAACATGCTTTGAACCCAAAATATGATGTTGTTCATCCTGCAAAAGCACCGTTCCGTCAGAAAGATTTTCAATATGCAGATCCACAATATGATCATTCTCTGGATTCAGCTTTGCTTCGATATGCGGTTCGTGCGTTTCTGAATCTTCGTGCCCTCCATTTTCCTGCAAAGCCGCCACCATCTGCACCTCTGGAACTTCCGGTGCAACCGGCGCTTGCTCAGCGTCTTGACCTGCAATGATCGCCTCCGCCAACGCTGTTGCCTGAGCCTCAGTAAACTGAGGAGCGGGAGCCGAATCTACACTTACAGAAACGCTTTCAACCACTGCAGCACCACTTGTACCAGAAAGGAAATTCCTCTTTTCCAATTCCATCGCTGCTATAGGAAATCCTTTCTCCCTGTAGATACTTCTACGTCGCTGCGCCACCGGGTCTCGGCTTATTTTTGCCAGTAAGCGTCCGATCAATCCTTTTTCCGTCTGAGTAATATCAACAATTGTTTGCTCTGAACCGAAAACATTCGGCTGCGCTTTATCTTCCAACATCTCCCTGCCAGTTTGCTCCCAATATGCTTCCAGGTCCGCATTATCGATCTGCGCGTCTTCCATAGAATCTATAAATGGTTTCATAAAAAAATATGAAATAGAGTTAAGAGCGCACTGAGTACAATAAGCCACTCCGGAAATCAAGACTCTAAGGGGCACTTTTCCTTTTGAGTCCGCTACAATCCAAACATGCTTTCCCGTTCAAAATTTCTCGATATCGCGGCAGTCACAGTTATCATCGCAGTCACCGCCATCATTCTGCATTGGATGGGTCGTGTATGGATGGACCCGACTGGATTCGGACTTTGGACCATCAGTGCATGGAGCACCGAGACATCGCAAAATTTTGGCGACCCATACACATTCTCGCACATTCTCCACGGTATAATTTTCTTCGCAGTACTGTGGCTATTCCGAAACAAGCTTTCCCTTCGCACTCGATTTTACATCGCCCTCATTATCGAAGTTGCGTGGGAGATTTTGGAGAACTCCCCCATCATCATAGAACGTTACCGTGCCAATACCGCATCGCTCGATTATTTTGGCGATAGCATCTTGAACGCAACCGGCGACCTGCTCGCACAGATGTTCGGATTCTGGATGGCGTACAAACTTTCATGGAAGTGGACACTCGCATTTGTCGTCGCAGTAGAACTGATTCTTCTGTATCTGATCCGCGATAATCTCACACTGAATATCATCATGTTATTGGTTCCGATTGATTCGCTGAGAGAATGGCAGATGGGGCATTAACAAAACAGCGGACCGAATCTCTTCGGCCCGCCGCGCACGGTTTCGAGCGGTGTAGAATTACTGGCTAATGATGATCACGTTTGCAGACTGAACATTCTGTCCTGCAATCACCGTGGATGTAGCTGTGTTATTGCTCTTTGCCTTCTGGTTTCCGAAACCTCCAATTTGCACGATACCTGTTGTGTTTCCTGAAACTGATGTGATTGTTTGAGTTCCTGTTGCTTTTGACTTCGCTGTTACCTGAACACTGTCGAAGAATGCAAAGGACGATGTAGCACCCATCATAGCGATGGTGGATGCTGATGCTGCCAACATTGCGAGTCTGCGGATAGTCATGGAATGGAAAGGAAAGAAGTAATGGATGATCCGGAAGGATCACGGACGTCAGACGGTGTTCTAACGATCGATGTTTAGCTCCCGTGCGTGAAGTAAAATCAAAGATCTTTTTTTACCGTCGACTGTCAGGATTAGAGGACGTAATTGTAGGAGCTTTTATGACCGAAAAACTTGTCACAATGTTAAAAATTATGACGCATGATATTCTTTTCATATCATTGGCTTGCGGCTTGTACACAGTTGAATTCCCCTGTTCGACAGAATTGTCATTTTGACAAGCAGATGTGCACAGTTTGCTTGGTCGACAGAATTAATTTTTGTTTACTCGTGATGATATCCACTCCCCTTCGCAATCTCCATCGCCCGATACAACTGTTCAAGAATAACCACTCTGCAAAGTTCATGTGGAAACACCATATCGCTGAGCTTCAGTGTTTTTCCTTTTGCGCGGACTGCATCATTGAATCCGTAGGAACCTCCGAGTAAGAACAACATTGAACGTCCTGCATCGCGAGATTTCTCCACTTCCTTTGCAAACTCCGGTGAGGTCATTCCCTTCCCGCGTTCATCGAGGACCCAGATATCCGCGTCGTAGGATTTGATAAATTCCAACATGCGGCGCGATTCATCTTCCCGCATGCGAACAGGATCTGTTTCGCGACTTGCGATAAGTTCAACAACATCGAACTTCGCCGCATGCTTGAGGCGGTCGGTATACATCGCACAGGCGTCTTTTGCCCAGCTTTCTTTGAGTCGGCCGACGGTGATTAAGGCAATTCTTTGCATGCTAGTGTCATGGCGAGCCCGACGAACCACGAACCATGATGCCGTGTCGCCCTTCGTCGAGCTCAGGGTGACACGCTTAGCTTACTTTTTCTGGAGGACAGACACCGTCTCGATATGCGGCGTATGTGGGAACATGTCGACAGGCTGCACTGTGCGGAGTTCGTAACCAGCCTTCAATAATTCTCCAAGATCGCGAGCAAACGTTGCGGTGTTACAGGAAACGTAGACCAACTTCGCAGGGTTATGAGCGATCAGCGCACGCAATGCGTCTGGGTGCATACCGGCGCGTGGCGGGTCAACGATGATGACATCGAAGTGATACTTCCCTCCTGCCTTTACCTGATCGTTCAAGATTTGTTCCGTGCGTCCTTTGTAGAAGCTGATATTGCCAATGCGATTTTTTCCTGCGGACTTGAGCGCATCTTCGATGGCCGATGGATGACTTTCGATACCAACGACTTTTTGGCAGTAGCGTGCGAGGTACTGTCCAATCGTGCCCATGCCACAATATGCATCGAGCACGGTATCGCGACTGGAGAGGTCTGCCGCATCGGAGATTGCCTGATACAACTTCTCCGCGCCGAGTGTATTTGTCTGGAAGAATGAGAATGGAGAAATATCAAATTCAAGATCGAACAAACGTTCAGTAATCGTCTCCTTGCCGATAAGTGGATACACCTTTGGCGCCTCTGGTTTATCATTCAATCCCGTACTTTCGATAATCATCAGTGATGCAAGGCCTGGACGACCACCGAAACGCATGAAGTGTTGGAACAACGGCTCGAGTTCTTTCTTCTTCGCATTCAACATGAACGCAATCATGTACTGGCCCGTGTGCACTCCGCGGCGAAGCAACAATGTACGAAGTAATCCTTTGTGCGTTTTTGGGTTATAGACTGGGAGTTTCGTCTCATCCATGAAACGCTTGATATCTGCGAGGAGCGAAGGCAATGCTTCATCGTACAGATGGCAATCGGACATGGGGAGGACCGTTGACCAATCGTTCGGACGATGGAAACCGAGAGTTGGGCCTTCATCGATGTGAATGCGCTTTCCATTTTTTTCCTCCACACGCATGGTTGTGTAACCAAAGCTCATTTCAAGCTTGTTACGGTAATAAAACACCTGTGGACTCGGTATAATCTTGAGAACGCGCCCAGGGAGCTGTTTCCTGAGGGCTTCGTCTCCAGGGGTGAGATGTTCAAGGGTTTCGCGAACGATATCCTCCTTATACGAGAGCTGCTTGTTATACGGCAGGTTTTGCCACGTACAACAGCCACATTCGCCAAAATGCGGGCAACGAGGCGCGATTTCGTCTATCGATTTACGGAGGATTTTGACCACCTTTCCCTCGGCATAGGTGTCCTTTTGCTTAGAAACAACAATAAGCACCTGCTGACCAGGAACCGTTCCAGGGATAAACACCGGTAAACCTTCGATATGAGCTAAACCAGACCCTCCGTGGGTCACTTTCTCGATGGTCACCGTGTACTGCTGTCCATTATGAACAACCGGGGTGGCAGATGTTGACATTTTATAGATAATATAGTATAAATATCTCCTTTATGACGAACCAAATGCGCTGTTCTTCCGTTACCAAATCCGGCGCTATCTCGCTCTGCGTACTCCTCGTGGCGTTGATTCTTGCGGGAAGTGTACCAGAGAAGGCCGCTATGACAAGCGCGAACGACACGATCCTTGAGTCTACGAAGCCAGCTCCGACGCTTTTGGAAAAGGCTGTGCGACAATTCATGGTGCGCTCATCTCAAAAGAAAAAACGCCCAGCGACATCCCCCCTCATTGCTCAAACCATTCAACTCGAAAAGGCACCGGCTGCGTCTGCATCTGCGCTTTTGGCTGCAGTAAACCAGCCAGGTATCAACGCTCATCATCAGAAATTGGCAGACAGCGTTCTCCGCGCAATTCCCGCTCCATGCCGTACACACCTCAAGAACTTCTACGTACAGTATGACACCATGAAGCAGCGCGGACTTGGTGGCAAAACGACCGTCATCATCGATGGTACTGCGCCTGATGAAGAATTTGTTGGATTGCTCGTCCATGAATGTGGACACGTCACACACGCAAACATGCTTGGTTCTGTCAGCTCTGGCGAAAGCGCCTTCCGCGATGGAAAGAGCATTTTCTACAATGACTCTGCGATTGTTTCATTCTTCTCTATTTCTTGGACGACAGAAACCATCCGAACATACGCATCCAAAGATGCAGACTTCGCTTCTGGTTACGGAAAGTCTGATGCATTCGAAGACTTCGCTGAAACATTCGCTCTCTATATTCTCCACCGCGACGCCTTCGAAGAACGTGCACAAACCAATACTGCGATGGCAAAAAAGCTCGCATGGATGGAAGCGAACTTCCCTATTGCTGAAAACGTTCTTGGAACGGATCAATATTCTTGGGATAAAAAGGTACCATGGGATGTGACGAAGCTGCCATATGCGCTTTCGGCTGCAGTACGCTAAGCTATCGAGCATGCGCCGCCGCATCTTACTTATCATCTGGCTGCTCTCAGACTTGTTAGTCTTTTTAGGAACGTATTCACTCGCGTACTTCATCCGCGTCGGATGGATTTTTTCGAGCGACTTCCCTTTCAGCAATTACATCAAGATCGCCATCCTCGTAGCACCGGTGTGGCTCGCGATTCTCATTGGAACACGAACATTCGCACTCATGCGCAAACAAATGAGCATCAGAACTCTTGCGTACATCGTCTTCGCATCCATTGTCGCTGTCTCACTCTTTGTCCTTACATATTACTTCATCTACGGACTCTTCTTCAGCCGTCTTCTTTTGATTCAAGCATTGATCCTGAGCGCTGTCTTCACATGGGGTTGGCATCTCTTATTTGGATTGATCTCACGATCGATGATGCGCAGTGGTGAGCCACAATATCCAACTCTTATCGTCGGTGCGACGCGTGAAGCAGCAGCACTCATCAAAGCAATGACGGATAACAAATCACCTCTCACTCCTGTCGCGATTCTTGATGGTCATGGAACGCACGAAAAAGAAATAAGCGGGGTACCCGTCGTTGGTAAACTCAACAAGTTAGAAGATGTTCTACGAGAGAAACACATCACTCACTTGATCCAGTGCAGTGATCTCGAACAATCATTGAATCTTCTTTCCGCATGTCGCAATCACAAAATCGCATACATGCTTCTTCCATCTGTGCTGGGAATTGTCGAAGGTGATGAACGCATGGAAGCACTCGAAGGCAGGCAGATGACTGTTGTGCGTCCGAAGGAATCTCCTATCAAGTGGTTCTTCCGCTAACGAAATTGTTAAATTGCTATATTGTTCGCTAGCGAAACGCACGTTTTTTGCATGCAAACAATTTAACAATATAGCAATAAAACAATGAGTATACTTTTAGCATTACTTACTCAAGAATACGTCCAATGAAAGCTTTTATTTTAGCAGGCGGGTTCGCTACAAGATTGTGGCCATTGACCGAAAAGCGCGCCAAGCCGTTGCTTCCGCTTGCAGGTAAGCCTCTCCTCTCTCATATCGTCGAGCAGATTCCTACGCACATTCCCGTGACCGTGAGCACGAACGCCGCGTTTGAAGGTGGCTTTCACGAATGGAAGCAAACGATTGATCGACCAAATATCGACGTGCGCATCGAACACACACGTTCTGATGATGAAAAACTGGGAACACTCGGTGCAACTGCACAGTGGATCGAACATGAAGGAATCGACGACGACATTTTGCTGCTCACAGGAGACAACTACTTCGGGTTCAACATGAACACATTTGTTGATCGGTTTTCTGGGCAAGCACTTGTGGCTGCGTTCGACATTGGTGATACAGAAAAAGCCAAAGCATTTGGAACAATTATTCTTGATTCTGACGGAAAACATATCCAAGGCTTCGAAGAAAAACCGAGGCAACCTAAGAGCACACTTGTAAGTACAGGCTGTTCCATTCTTCCAGCATCAACATTGGGCGACCTGCGCGCGTTTGCGAAAATCAAACCTGATAACGTCGGAGGAATTTTTGAAGAACTGCTTCGCTTGGGCAAATCTGTCGAATGTTTCACCTTTAAAGAACCATGGTTCGATATAGGTTCCTTTGAGGCGTACATCGATGCAACCAAAGAATTGATCGGCGAAAAAAACCTCATCGACGCAACATCACACATGGAAGGAACTATGACAGAGGGGAGTATTGTCGTTGGGCCAAACTGCCACATCACCAACTGCCAACTCCATGATGTCGTCCTCTTCGGCAACTGCCGAATAGATGATTGTGTTCTACGGCACTGCATCATTGATGATGGATGCACCATGAAGAAAGTTGATCTGACGGGGAAGATGCTGCGGGCAAATACGACGTTAACGCGTTAATTCGTTAATTCGTGCGCTCGTGAGAGTATGTTAAATCTAGTTAACTAATTAACGAGTTAACGAATTAACTGGTGCGAAACAGGTGTTACACTAAGTTATGCATCGTTCGATAGAATTGCAAACAGCGCAAGCCTCCCCTACACTCCCGCTACTATGAAAAAAGCACTTCTTTCTATTGCAGCTCTTGTTGTTCTCGCTGGTTGTTCCGGCACGCCGACAGTCACATATAGCCTCTCGATGGACGTTACTGACGCCACTCAACGCCAACTTCTTGTTGATCAAAGTGTGAATGTGATCGAACGTCGTTTGGAAAGTATGGGAGATATTCTTGTTGATTCAAAAACTTCTATAGAAGGTTCAGGTGCAATCATCACGATTTCATCCGAAAGCCAGGAGGCATTAGATGCACTTACGCAGCAATTACAGGAGCCATTTGAAATGCGTGTAATGCAGGAATCTTCAGATGAAGAAGCAGAACTCACGGTCGAAGGTCACGGTGGATTCAAAGGCACGGGAATTTCCGGCGAGGACCTCAACTGGGTGGAAGGCCACAAAGAACCCGGAAAAGAAACAGGTGAAGTGAAACTCGTATTCACCGAAGAAGGACGCACCAAAATGGGTGCACTTTTCAGGGCAATGAAAGGTAAATTTATCGCTATCTTTGTGCGCAACACACTCGTCAGCAAGCTCATGGTTGATACGGACGAACTCAAAGACGACATTGTTATTCGCGATGTGCCAAATGCTGAGCTTGCGCAAGTCTTCGCTGAAGACGTAAACGTCGGCATTCACGTTACCTTTACTCCAGCTCAATAATCCCCCGATCCCCCATGTCATCCCGCAATTCATCATTCTGGCCAGTCGTCACTGCGACCATCGGCGTGCTCGTGCTTATCCTCGCACTCCCTTCTTCGTGGAAGCGGACATGGGCACCGGACTTCCTCAATCCAGATTTCCACTTGGGACTGGATCTTGCCGGAGGTACGCAGCTCGACTTCCGCATATCAGAAAGCGAAATGGAGGAGCAACTCAGGAATATCGAAACTCAGATTACCGAAGCCGAAGCGCAGGAAGCGGGGTCAGAACGTATC
The DNA here is from genome assembly GCA_964391185.1 of uncultured Candidatus Peribacteria bacterium. GTDB lineage: Bacteria > Patescibacteriota > Gracilibacteria > Peribacterales > Peribacteraceae > JAKQEM01. The sequence goes on from CAYMIX010000002.1 coordinate 63,622, forward strand.
GCACAGTTGCGCAATGAGCGCCTTATTATCGAGCAGCAACGCGCAAACTTAGTCGAAGCTATTCGCACCGTCCTTGAGCGCCGCATCAATTCTCTTGGTGTCAGCGAAGCGACCATCACTCCTTCATACGTTGGAAGCGAGAAGCATCTCCTCGTGGAATGTCCTGGCGTTGTGAATGTAGATGAATGCATCAAGACCGTTGGAAAGACCATCCAGTTGGAATTCAAAGAAGAGTTCACAGAGGCAACTGCAGAATTTGAAAATGAAGTTCGCGGAAAAGCACAGGCTGCCTTGCGCCGCATCACAGGAAGCGGCCAGTCTCTCGCAGTTGTCGGCCAGGACTTGGGCGACGACCTGGGCATGGGCTATGAAGATAACCGCCTCTACTTCCAGAATCAGTTACCAAAGGGATTGGAATCCGTTTGGAACAAGCGCGTTGATAGCGGCATTTCGATGATCGAAGGATCCATCGACGTCCCTGTCACAAATGAACAGGGCCAGCAAAGTATCGAGACAGCAAAAGGCGTGTTCTTGGTACAAGTCCTTTCTCCTAAGACACAGACAGGTCGCGTCATCGAAGACGCTTCAAGTGCATTCGGCGTACTCGCACAAGAGAACCCCGGCTCAAGCACAAAGTACTATGCTGATGCTCCATTGGACACGCCGATGTCCGCTCGCAACATCGCAGCTCTCCGTGCGATGAAGGCTGGCGAAATGAAAGTGGTCGCACAGGAAGACGGCACAGCACAGCTCCTCTTCCTCCGCTTGTTCACTGCAGGCCGCGAAGAAGCTGATGTCAGCCACATCCTTATCGCATACAAAGGTGCATCCGCTGCTCCAGCTGAAGTAACACGCACAAAGGAAGAAGCACTCGCTCGCGCTCAGGACCTCAAGAAGCAGCTCACTGCTGGCGCAAACTTCGAAGTGCTCGCTCGCACCCAGTCCGATGGACCATCTAAGCAGAACGCAGGAAGGCTTGGCCCCATCACGCGCGGCCAGCTCGTGCCATCATTCGAGCAGGTAGCATTCACGCAACAGGTCGGCATTATCAGCGAGCCAGTAGAAACCCCCTTCGGTTATCACCTCATCCGCGTCGACAAAGCCGTAACCAAGACAGCAGACAAAGCAAACTACGATATGCTGACTGTCACCGGTGACAACGCAGAGAACCGCGCCAACGACTTGCTCGCCAAGCTCCAGAACGGCGAAGTAAAGCGCATGGAAGAAGCTCTCAGCCTCCGCACACTCTTCTTCTCTCTCAAGCCAACAGGATGGAAGGACACTCAGCTTGATGGCAAGCACTTCCGGTCAGCATCCGCTGTGTTGGACCCAACAACAAGCATTCCCGTTGTGCAGATCGTCTTCGATGAAGAAGGAGGCAAACTCTTCCAGGAACTTACAAAGCGCAACATTGGTAAGCGCATCGCTATCTTCGTTGGCGGAGAATTGGTGTCCGCACCAACAGTGCAGAATGAAATCTCGGGAGGTACTGCCGTCATTACCGGAAGCACAAACGTTCAGGAAGCTCAGCTCCTCGCGCAAGACCTTAACACCGGAGCTATCCCCGCTCCTATCTACCTCAGTGGCCAGCGCACCGTAGAAGCAACACTTGGCGCTCAAGCGCTCTCCACGTCTGTCATCGCAGGATTCTTCGGCATTCTTATTGTGATGCTCTATATGCTTGTGGTGTACCGCTTCCTTGGTGTCCTTGCGAGTATTGCGCTCATTATCTACGCAGCGTTCTTCATCGCCATGATGAAGCTCCCACTCTTCCTCGTCACAGACCAGTACGTTGTGCTCACGCTCGCTGGTGCCGCAGGTCTTATCCTCAGCATCGGTATGGCGGTGGATACAAACGTGCTCGTGTTCGAACGTGTGAAGGAAGAACTTCGCAAAGGAAAGTCTCTCAAGACTGCTGTGGATATCGGCTTTGACAAAGCATGGCCAAGCATCCGCGACAGCAACATCTCGACGATCATCACCTGTGTACTCCTCTTTATTATCGGTACATCGATCGTCCGCGGCTTCGCCGTCACGCTCGGTCTCGGCGTGATCGTCTCCATGTTCACCGGTATGATCATCACCAAGTGGATGGCGGAGAAAGTCGCAACGTGGAAGCTTGCAACAAACGCAGCACTCTTCCCAGGTATGAAGCCTTCATCGGAAGTCACAACTCAAGCGTAAGCTTATGAAAACTCTTTACAAACTCGATCTCCTCATCGCCATCTACATCTTCTGTGTCGCGACCTCTGAACTGATGGGTGCTAAAACATTTCCACTCCTCACTATCGGAGGATGGACACTCAACCAGAGCGTCTCGATCTTCACTGTCCCACTCGTGTTCACCATTAACGACGTCATCACCGAAGTCTACGGCAAAGAGCGCACACGCAGCGTTATCCGCGCGGGGCTCGTGGTCGTCGCATTGATTATGCTGTTCTCTCTTCTTGCGACACGCCTACCAGCTTCCGCTCGCTTCACTGGAACAGAAGCTGCTTACGATACTATTTTCGGACTCTCCGCACGCTTCTCGTTCGCAAGCCTACTCGCATTCACACTCTCTGAGTTCACCGACGTCTACATCTTCGCCAAGCTCCGCAAAGCCCTCGGCGCCAAGGGACTCTGGTTCCGCAATAACGTGAGCAACTTCGTCGCACAGTTTATCGACACCGCTATCTTCATGTTCGCTGCCTTCTGGGCATTCGATCAAACAGCTGGAAGCAACGTCAGCTTCATCCTCAGCCTCATGATCCCATACTGGATCGTGAAGTGCCTCATGTCCGTGATCGAAACGCCGTTCGTATACCTCGGCGTGAAGTGGCTGAAGAGCGAACAGGCTGAGGCCTAAATTGCAAGTGAAGCAGCCCAGTCGAACTTCGCATCAATGTTATTGCGCTGCCGAAGGACTGTCTCAAGCTTATTCGGATCCTCAAGTTCTTTCTTCAAGATTGCTTGCTGGAGAGCTTCCATATCACCTGTCTTCAACGCTTCACGAAGAGGTTTATCCGAACCCAAGTACGCAACCAATGCATCACCGCGTTCCTTGTGCTCACGATAGTCTGGCGTGAGGTCGCTATCAGGCTGACCAGAGTCTGTGATCGCCTGCCACTCAACGAGCGTTGGGTTCACTTCCACTGTATCTCCTGGATACCAGATTTTATCGAGATTGAATTCAATCGCCTGATCTTTCTCGTGGACTTGTTCGTGCTCGGAAACACGTCCCCAGTATTCTTCATTGGCAGTGCGTTCCATTCCATCGAGCCCAACGGATATCTTCTTCGAATTCGTATCGAACCATGCCGCAGCACCCTCCGCCTGCGTATCCTGTACTTCGAAATCTTCACGATAGAGGTCACGTTTTGCTCCCGCATAACTTGCTACCTCTTCCATCACAGGCCCCGCGATCGCTTCGACCTGATCACCGAAAACGTCACGTAACTGATCCACCTTCCCTTTAACATTCTCTTCCACGCCGTCGGTGAATTCTCCGACCGTCTGTACGTCCTTCGACTCGATCTGCTGGTCGACTGCAGCATCAACTAATACTTCGCCGATGGTTTCGCTGCCGGTGTTTAGTGTGTTGCTTTCCATGCCCCTATTATATTCCGAAAATGGCTTACGCAAGAGGAAAAATAGGCGACTTTTTTTATTGCAATTTGGGAAAACGGGAGGAGAATGATGGGTTGTGAGCAGCAAACTTAAGAATTGTGCTTCGGCCGATCCTTCTTCTTCATCGTGCTCATGGCAACAATGCACAGAATTACTGCGATAACCAGTAGTGCCGTTGCTAGCTGTTCTTGAGTCATAAATTTCAACGGTCTTTTTTCCTGAAGTTCAAATAAATAAAGAAAAGGAACGTTGCGATAAGGAGTACCCCCGTTATGATTTGCCCTCGGATTACAATCTGTTCAAAGTTCATAGTTGCTTTTGGTACTGATCGGCCATAAGGGCTGCGACTGCACAAACAATAGTAAGGAGCATGCTGTATATCAAGGAAAATGTGTCCGAAGAAGTCATCATGGCCAGTAACCCCGCCACAGACAAATCAGAGAAGATTCCCGATAGATATCGGAGCTACGTTGTAAATGAGATAGAAACCATTGGTGAACGAACGTACACCTCCTATGTTGGCCGGTCAAGACCTTCTTTCATATACCATCATCGTAAACGGAATCGCATTTTCTGCGTCCGCTTCGTGACGTTCGCTCTTCACAATTTTCCAAGCAGATTCGTCAAACTCTGGGAAGAATGCCTCTCCGCCATCGATCATCGTATGCACGCGTGTGAGGTACATCCTATCTGCTAACGGGAGTCCGGCTTTATAAATCCCTTCTCCACCAATCAAAAAAATCTCATCGAGGTTATCTTTCTTCGCGAGCTCTATCGCCTCTTCCACCGAGCTCACAACATCAACATTCGGTATCGAAAGATCTTTGTTCCTCGAGACGACGATATTGTGTCTGTTCGGCATCGGTCGACCAACAGCTTCGTATGATTTGCGACCCATGATCACCGTCTTCCCACGCGTAATAGTGCGAAAGTATGTGAGCTCCGCAGGAAGATCCCATGGCATCCAACCGTCTTTGCCGATGACATCGTTCTCCGATGCTGCGCCTATTAAGGATATAATCATGATTCTAAGAATAGATGATGAAACCCGAAATCCGAAGCACGAAACTCGAAACAAATCTGAATACTGAGAGTTTAAATCCTTAGTATTAAACATTCATATTTGTGTCGGATTTCGGATTTCGTGCTTCGGATTTACACAGCGATTGGCGCCTTAATCGCGGGATACGGATCATAATTTTCTATCATAATGTCCTCCATCGTGAAGTCCTCCAACTTCTTCCTCTCTGGATTCAGCTTAAGAGTCGGCAATGGTTTTGGTTCACGACTGAGTTGTTCTTTCACCTGATCAATATGATTGGAATAAATATGAACATCGCCGAATGTGTGAATGAATTCCCCTACTTCGAGATCGCACACCTGCGCGATCATGTGCGTGAGGAGTGAATACGATGCGATGTTAAACGGCACACCAAGGAATGTATCTGCACTGCGCTGATACAGCTGACACGAAAGCCTCCCGGCATTCACATAGAACTGGAAGAGTGTGTGGCACAGCGGTGGTGCAGTCTTCGTGTGCGTGTACACATCGGAAACGTTCCATGCAGAGACTAAGATTCTTCGTGAGTCAGGGCTCTTCTTGATCATCTCCACTGCCTTGCCCAACTGATCGTAGGCGATGCCATCAGGACCTTCCCAGCGCCGCCACTGCTTGCCGTACACCGGCCCAAGGTTGCCCCACTGCTTCGCAAACTCCGCATCGGTTTTGATGCGTTCGATAAAGGTCGCCTTCTCCAATTTCCATGCGTCGGAATACATCGGGAATTTCTCCGTGAAGTTATTCGCAATCAGATAATCCTGGAACGGCCATTCATCCCAAATGTGTACATCGTTATCAACCAAATATTTAATGTTCGTATCTCCCTTTAAAAACCACAATAATTCATGAACAATCGCGCGCGTCGCCATTTTCTTCGTCGTCAACAGTGGAAAACCTTCCTGCAAATTCATGCGCATCTGATACCCAAACACGCTGATGGTTCCCGTTCCTGTACGGTCGGATTTCTCATGACCGTTCTCAAGTATGTGATGTAGCAACGATAGATACTGTTTCATAGTGTAACGGGGGTGCCGGCCTGCCCACCGTAGCTCGAGTCGCACGAGAGCGAAGGCGAGAGAAGATCGTGATACTGTTTCATTGTCAGTGCAGACTACCTCAAAAAAATGACTGTTTCTACCAATCTCGCATGGCATTTGACAGTTATATCTACCAGGCGTAATCCATACCCCAATGCGCCCGGTGGACTCTCTGTCGTCCGGCTCAGAAAAAACTGAAACCACTTCCAGTCGTTCTCCTGTTCTCCTCAAATGGGCACAGGCAATTAGTTTGGCGTGCGCAGGACTGATGGCGGAAGCAGGTCATGCACAAGACCAACCAGCCACTGCCGAAGCAATAGACATCCAATCAACAAATCCCATTGCACGATTAGCCGCGACGAGACACAGAGCTTACCCTCTCTTGGATAATCCTGATTCCCTCGTTCGACATCAAGCATATACCGATGCGCGCACCGCCGCGATTAAAGCCTTAAATTATAAGTGCCCACTGCCTGAGCATTTCATCAGGTGGAAACAAGCCGGCTCTGCGCAACAGCGCGCAGCTATTCGTCAGCACAACAACATCATCATGGAACGAATGAAATATGCGCCTGCAAGAATAGTAAATGACACGAATGCACATGTGCATATACGCCCTCTTTTGGAAGCTCATTTGGGACTACGCATAAGCTATCCGAATGATGACAAATCCTACGCAGAAGAACCACTTCTTGCGCCCGGCCAAAGTGTAAGCTGCGGCGAGGCGCTCGAAGCCATTTGTTTTGAAACACGCACTGTTCCATCTCTTTCCGCTGAAGGCATAAAGCTGTCACCGGCAAGCCCCAATCAATCCATGTGTTTTGATGGAAGATTTTATTGGGTAAAAACAGAGCATGCAGAGTCTATGCCAGAATATAAAGTGTTCGGCCTCGATCAGCATCAAATTTTAAATATGGAACCGAAGGCGCCATTCAAAAGTGGCTTTGTGAAATCAAGTGACGCGCTCATCCCTCAATATACGCAAAAGATAGTGGCAAATGTCACAACCGAAGCAAACGACATTCCATGGACTGCAAGCTCAGGCCAAGGCACTCCAAAGCCACTTAAGTCACACGGGACAGACTTCGATAAAACTCGCTTGTCTTACGCCTCGCACCCGGAAACAAAAACTATGTTAGTGAAGGAAAAAGAAAACCTGGAGATTGGCCCACAACAATTATGGATTGATGCGATCGAACAAAAAGATGGCAAGTGGATCATCAAATGTGGTGGCACAATTTTTCAGCATGTCCCCTGGCCCGATACATCCGTTCAGCAAGACACGCCCCTTTACCAATTTGCAGCAACAAATAGAATGATTGTGACGAACAAAAAGAAAGAAGTGATTCAACATTCAATAGGTGAAATGACTGTTAAGTTACGCACATATACATATGTTATTACGACAGTGGAGGAGCCTTCAGAAATAACTGCCACCATGTTTAGAAGTTATTCGAATGAACTCGTTGCGATTCCAAAAGATCAAGATATGGAAAAAATATCTCACTACAAATAACCCTGGAAGCTAAAAGCCGAAAGCTATAAGCTCGTCGCATGCGCTTTATCGAAGAATTCAAAGAGTTCGCTGTGAAAGGCAACGTGATGGACCTCGCGATTGGTGTCGCGATCGGTGCCACATTCCAGAAGATCGTGAACTCGATCGTGAACGATATCATCATGCCGCCGATCGCAGCATTGCTCGGACGTGTCAGCTTCAACGACATGTTCATCAACCTGAGTGATACAGAAGTCACATCACTTGCCGAAGCAAAAACGAAGGGAATTCCCACACTGAACTACGGCGCATTTATCAATAACATCCTGGAATTCTTCATCGTTGCCATCGTCCTCTTCTTCCTGGTCAAAGTGATGAACCGCATGCGCCGCGCGCAGGAAAAGAAGGAGGCAAAGTGAAAAGGGAATGAAACAGAGCTATCCATCGCTTTTTATGTAAAATAAACATATATTTGACATTTTATCATTTTAATTAAATAATATCACATCTGTACCTTCACATTATCGTTCGCCCTCTTGTTGGGTGGAGTGTGGAGGAAGTAAAAAGGAGAAATGTGATGGCGGCTACCCTCAATGTTGTATTTTCATTTCTAACGGGGTACCTCTGTACCTCAACGGTGTGGACTGTTAAGAAGCTTGCTATCGTTCAGTATTTCAATGCGTGCACACCATTTGGCCGAGAGGATAAGAGCCGAATCGTCGCGATGCACAAGGGTGCCAAGGGGACCCTGTGGATGCATATCGGGCTCCTCCTGTGCCCGATCATGTATTATGCGACGATGGGATTGGTGGTACCACAGCACGAATGGTTCTTGTCAGCGTACGGCATCGCCGCTGGGCACTTCCTTTGTATGATGCAATGGAAGTCTGACGACGCTTGGATTTGTCAGTTCCATCATAAACATCACGTATGGTACAGGGAGGATGAGCCACGCCTTGAAAAGGTGTATGGCCCGCGGTCTACCTACCAAGAGGCCGCTGAGGCCAACGAAAAGACAAGCAGGAGCTACGGGCTCCTCTGTACTATCGCGGTGATGGCGTATGTCATCTACCGCATTTGGATCATTTGGGCATAACGATACTGTGGTGCAGGGGGCCGGCTACGCGCTATGCGTGGCCGGGTTTTTTGCTACTATTCGACTTTTGATTGTCACTGTTGCACTCTTTTTAGGAATGGAAATAAGAAAGAGGGTCCTGGAGCAACGTCCAAGACCCTCAACCGTCAGCCTAGATACCCGTCAACATACATCACGATGCGCAGCAGCCCGGCGAGAAACGCCAAAATGCCATAAGTAAATCCAAACGCGATGTTTACATTGGTGGCAAAGCCACCATTGTAACCACGAACATTATCATTGTACCAATCCACATCACGGTGCCGCTCCACCGCAATGTGGAGCGCGACACCCACATCGCGCTCGGTGGTCCCCTCAGGGAGGCCCCACGGGGCGCCAATTTCCTGGACCGCCTGACCGTGCCTTGCCAGGATGAGCGCATCTCCCCTGTTAAGCGGGGGGAGCGGGTTCCTCCGCAGGTGCCACCTGCCGAGGGGGCAGACGACAAAGCGAACGAACAGGTACGTGACCATCCATGGAGTTACAAACAACACAGCCAAATCAAAAGCGACCTTCAACATGTTTCTCTCCTGTGGGGGGGGTGAAAGACCGACAGTTAATATATTTTTAACATATATTTTAAAATATTGCAATATGATCGTAATATCGAGAAATGCCCGGATTCGCAGGAATCCGGGTGGTGAGGGCCTATGTGTGCCGAATCAGGCGGAGCAGCCAGCCAATAAATGACTGATGATACTCCCGCCGCTTCTGCTCTTCTACAAACAGACGCGCAACGGCTGCACGTTCAGCAAACGTCAGCGGCTGTTGCATGGCATACTTTTTCAAGACGTCCCGCTGCCAACTCGTCATAAATAACTCCACTGATGCAGAGAATGGGAGAAACACACTGTTTCGCCCTCCACCAGTCGCTCCCATGGAACAGCTCGTGAAGAGGAAAAAATCGAACAATGATGAGAAGAATCTTTTACAAGCATGAATCAGCAAGCGCTAAAAGTCAATGAAACGCACGAGAAACGGTATGGATGGATGATGAATAATCCATTTTCAAGAATTCCTGCTCAATAGATCTTGTAGAGTACAATTGACATATTAAAGAATAAATTTACAATACTGCAACTCCAGTACGTGCCAATCATTCCCTTTATTGGGAAAGGCCTGGAGTGCGTTCCGTGCCAGGAACGCCGTCAGCTGTTCTGTAGAAGCATAGAAAAGAGGAGCCATCATGTACCAGCGACTCGTCCTCACCACCCTCATCGCTCTCCAGGGGGCGACTGTGTTCGGGCAGAACCCGAACGTCGAACTCGAAAGCATCGCCGTCGCGGAAGTTCCGCGCCGCGCCTCGCCGCCACCGCCCGACTTCCAGGTGACGGTCTTTGGGTACGTGGGGAACAATCTTTCTTTCAATAAGAAGGGGTACTTGGCCGCCGCGGGAGAGCAGGAGGTGCTGATCATTAAGGATTGGACACAGTCCCCCGTAAAGATCCCGGGGGACTTCCATTCGATTGGAATCGACTGGTCGCCGGACGGAACCGTTCTCGCCTACGGAGGCAAGGACGGTCGGGTAATGGTCGTCACGGAAGACGGTAAGAGGTTGTTTGACGCAAGGCTCAAGACAACTGCGTTAAAGCGCAGTCGACTGGACGCAGGGATCGCATCCGTCCACTTCGTCAGGTGGTTCGGAGATCACCTGGTCGCATGTGAGGTAGGCGCCCACATCCAAGTCGTCCACTGGCCCACAAGGACAAGGGTACTTCAGTGGGACCCGTTGCCGATCGCGCCTCAGGTCTACGACCTGAAACTTGCCAAGGATGGGACCATTGAGGAAATGTTGGTGACAGCCCAAGGAGGGACCTTCCGGGTATTCCCGGATCGGCCCCGCACCTGGGTGGAATACCCGGGAAGGCCGGAGACTTGGTTCCTCGACAGGAGGGGCCAGGTGGAGCTTCAGCGGAGTGGTGACAGCCTGGCCGTCCTAAGGAGTGGGAAGGAGACCATCCACTTCAAAACTGAAGGAGGCCATGCAGCGCTGAATGCGGACGGAAACCGCATTCTCCTGCGAAACTACGAGGGGGTTCGCGTCCTAAGTCTCCAGGGAGAGGAAGTCTTCGACGTGGCGATGAAAAACCCGACCTTTGCAGTGCTGTCACCAGACGGCACACAGCTTGCTGTCTCAGACGGCAGGGTGGTAAAGGTCTGGCTTCTCCCGAAGCCATGACGGAGACTGATGGAACGTGACTCTTCGGAGTCACACTCTGGCACATTGCGACTGGCGGTCTTCGGACCGCCAGTTTTTTCAAACCAACAAAACATCCTTCGATAAATCCAGAACACACCTACTGCCCAAAGGTAAATGCATATCCTTCTACTCCTTTCCCTTTCAGCCTCAGTACGAGGTTGAATTCGCCATGCGGACCTTTGTACAAGTTATACACATCTTCACGATCAATAGTAAATGTCTTGAAAGTCTGCCCATCGATGAGCACTTCTGCCTCTACCGGTGTGTCAGACTCACCCGGGCCAAGCACCAGGTTCGCTTCCCCGCCAACCCATCGCATGTGGATTTCACCCGTATCGCTCTGGAGCACTTGGCGTTCGCCATCCACTAATTGCCAATCTCCTACCAACGCATATTTATTTAACGATAGCGATACAGGTGCTGTATACGTCACTGTGTCATCTGACGGTTCGCCTTGTGCATTACCAAGAGCTGGCCAACTGCGTTCACCCAGGTACGTCTCCGGCGATTGATCACGACGAACATCCTTTGAATCCTTTGAATCTTCTGCTTCCTCTGAATCCACCGTCTCCACTCCAATCTCCGCCAACAAACTCTGAATAGCTCGATCTGTCTCCTCATATGCACCCTCACCAAAGTGCGTGAAACGAATATACCCCTCGGCATCTATGAGATATTTCGCCGGCCAGTAACGGTTTGCAAATGCGCGCCATGTGCCGAAGTCATTGTCTTGCACCACTGGATACGTGAGCCCGTGTCGTTCAATCGCATCTTTCACGTTGTCGGTGGAATGTTCGAATGCAAATTCAGGAGAGTGTACGCCGATGAGCACGAACGGTTTGTCTTTAAACTTTTCCCAATAGCCCTCGATGTACGGAAGTGTGCGGATGCAGTTGATGCAGCTATACGTCCAGAAATCGATAAGCACCACCTTTCCTTTTAATCCCGCTAACGACAACTCACCGGAATTAAGCCAGGGTCCCGAGCTCTGGAATTCAGGAGCACGTGTAATTTTTGGAAGTTTAGGGAGGTCCATGGAAGATGTAGTCGAATCAAGATCGTCTTCGAACATACTCCCAGGCATGTCTTCCCCAAAGAGTTTTTGTTCGAGCCGCGTTCCGATGTCGCCAAAACTTGTATTTTCGACAAGCCAGATTTGCAATTTTTCGAAGGCATGCAGATGCAATGCAATTGCCGTGCATAGAAGTACGACGCCTGCTATTTGTTTGATGATGCCCGTGTATGGACTGATTACGCGAACTTTAAGCACTGCTTTTTGTCCGCCATATCCAATCAACAATAATGGAATAGCAGTGCCCAATCCGTAGCAAAACAAATAAAACGCAGCCCTAATGCTCGGTTCATCACGTACTAATGCCAGAGCTAAACTTAATGCAGGACCCGCACACGGCACCCACACCAGCCCCAGTGTCAGACCAATAACCAGCGCGGTAAATGGCGATTCATTCCCAAATTCATCACGTGATTTTGTTTGAATGTTCGTACCGATTTGTTGAATGCGTGCGGCAATGGATCCGCCGGCAAGCATCGCAATCACACCGATAGCAGCAGAAACAACTGCTATGATCAAACCTTTATCCCAAAAGAAAAATGCTCCCGCCACCGCTCCAATGACATGGATTACTCGGTGACGCGTGGAAAAGCCAAGGCCGAACAACAGGAGAATGTAATACGTCGTTATCTGCACAATATCGGCAATGTTCGTAAATCGAATGAGAATCACCTGCAGCAAGAATGTGAAACCAACAAAACTCATAAGCATGCCCACTATCGTCAGAGGCACGCGCCACGGATTGCGTCCTGTCACCGACACACCAAGAACGATCGGAATGAGCGGAAGGATGCACGGCAAAAAAATCGTCAGGAGTCCTGCGACAAACAATGTGAAAGCGAGCGTCATGGAATGCAGTATATACGAAAAAGGACGATTCGTCGGCGAACGCCGCCGAGACCGCCCTTGTTCAATGTTCAACACTATTACTGAGCTACTTCAACTTCTGCATCCATAGAACCTTCCACAGCTGCTTCGGAAGAAGAATCTTCTGGCATAGCTTCTACGCTGGAGGATGTGTCTTCGACCATAGCTTCTACGCTGGACGATGAATCGTCTGTCATAGCTTCGTCGTCAACAGTGACGTCTGCTGTGGAGTTGCAAGCTGCGAGGAACAAGGACATGGACAACGCTGCAAGAATCTTCTTGGACATGGAAAAAAGAGGTAAAGAAATGAAGGAAATCGTAGTTTACCGTGCATTACCCCTCCCGCAAGGTAAGTTTGCTTGTCATCTATCGTTTGCTACCTGCATACCTCCAAGCCATCTCAAATATTTGACGTTGGGTCTCAGCCACTTCCTTACTTTCGATAATAACGCCAAACATATCTTCATTACCTTCTAAACCGGAATCAAAAGAGATGATTGCCACTTTATGATCGTAAATGTTGATTTCATTCGTGAAATCAAAATCTTTCGCGGGGATAAGGCGAATTTCGCGTAAACGCTCTGTATCTTGCCCGTGTACTGCTCGGCCTATTTTGTCATCGGGAGCAATCCCACGTAGCCGAATATCTCGTTTTACACGTTCATCCACATATTCCAAATCATATTCCGGCCAAAACGAACGGACTGCGGCGGAATTGGCGAAATTAAGGATCTCCCCTTTTGCGGTCAGCGAGTCTTCATACACTTTACGCACACCGTCCCATCCTTCAAAAAATCGAACGTGCGGCTTGCGATAACTCCGACCTTGCATCGAGCGCAGTTCAGGAAGTACGCGCTGCAACGCCTGCGCGTTCTTCTGCGCTTCGATCGATAAATATTCCGGCGCGACAGGTGTGTACCACTTGCCACGCACTTTTTTGATGAGCGTAAACAGCCCGCGATGAACCAAGCCTTCGAGTGTGTTATATGCCGTGATGCGATTCAATCCAGTTGCCTTCGCGTAGTCAGAGGCCGGAGCAGAACCCAGTTGCAAACCGGAGAGATACAGATGCGCTTCCTTTTCATCGAGACCTGCGGACCGGAGTATGTGAAGGAGATCTTTAACCATAGGAATCGGAGTATAGCAACTTGTTATAAAAAATTACAACAGAACGTAACATGCTGCTTTGGCTTACCTCTGTTCGATCTATGATGCATCAAACGCATACACAAAAGTCTACCTTCTGTTCAGCCGTACAAACATCAAACAGGAGCATTCTTGTGATCGCTGAATGGTTGAATGATGGCTTACCAATGCGTAGAAGATGTGATGTTTATTTACTTTCTGCATATTCCTATGAACCCATTGATGTCACCGCTGTTGCGACCAGGGCTCCTCCATCAAACAAAGATGAATCACACAGGAGATGATTTGTCGTTCTGCCCAACATTCAATAGTGCACAAGATCTCCTCGCATTCGCGAAGAAGCATCAAGCAACGATGGCCGACTTCACCTTCGTCGATGTCCCCGGAACATTGCAACGCACCACCAAACCTCTCCATGAATTGGCTGATGTGATCGAAAGCGGTGCAGGGTTTGATGGCTCGAGTATCCGTGGGTTCCAACAGATCAATGAGAGTGACATGCTCCTGATGCCAGATATCAAGACTGCATTCCTCGATACGTTTAATAGTGAACCATCGATCGCACTTTTATGTGATGTAAAAGATCCAATTTCCGGACTTCCCTATGGCAATAGTCCGCGCACAATTGCAAAACGCGCAGTGAAAGCGCTGCAAGAAAGCGGTATCGCAGATACCGCATACTTCGGCCCAGAGGCGGAGTTCTTTATCTTCGATAGTGTGAAATTTGATCAATCAGCAGGTAGCGCTTTTTATGCTGTGGACTCTGAAGAAGCGATTTGGAATACAGGAAAAGATGAAACCCAGGGACCTGCTCACCGAAGCTTTAGCGAAGGTGGGAACATGGGATACAAAATCCGCCACAAAGAAGGCTACTTCCCTGCCGACCCTATTGATCGTCATCAGACGGTACGCACAGCGATGGTGCGCGAACTCGAGCAAGCGGGTATCGAAATTGAAACTGCACACCACGAAGTGGCGACAGCCGGACAAGCGGAGATTGATTTAAGATTCGCAGATCTTCTTTCGATGGCCGATAACATGATTCGTTATAAATACATCGTGCGAAATGTCGCGATGCGATTTGGAAAGACAGTGACATTTATGCCGAAGCCAATATATGGTGACAATGGTTCGGGTATGCACGTGCATATGAGCTTATGGAACAATGGCCAGACACTCTTCGCCGGTGATGAATATGCTGGACTCAGCAAGATGGCTTTGAGTTATATCGCAGGATTGTTGAAGCACGCTCGCGCTCTGTGCGCTCTGTGCAATCCAACGACGAACAGTTACAAGCGTTTGGTCCCGGGCTTCGAAGCTCCGGTGAACTGCATCTACTCCGCTCGCAATCGCTCGGCAGCCATTCGTATCCCGATGTATTCACAGAATCCAAAAGCGAAGCGCATCGAATTCCGCATGCCCGATGCGAGCTGCAATCCATACCTCGCGTTCTCCGCGCTGCTCATGGCAGGTCTCGATGGCATCGAGAAGAACATAGACCCAGGTGCTCACACCGATGTGAACCTCTACAGTTTAGATTCAACAGAACTCGCAAAAATACCACACGCTCCACACAGCTTGCTGGAAGCATTGGATGCACTCGAAGCAGACCATGAATTTCTCACATCCAAGGGTGTATTCACCGAAGAATTTATTCGCGGGTTTATCGAATGTAAGCGCGCAGAAGCTCTGGAAGAAAACATGCACCCAACGCCTTCGGAGTTCTTCAAGTACTACGATGTGTGAACGGAGTGGTGTGTGATAAGTGGTAAGTGCAACGCCCCGTGTCATCCTGAGTACAGACGAAGGACGGGGCGTTTTTTTGGTCCAAAAAAGCACTTTCTCATGCTTTAGCACATTGACATTTGATAATGATTTATGTAAAGTATCCTTTGCAAGAGCGTTCTTGCACAGGGCAAGTACCCGCTCTTTCAGCCACCTTAGGAGTTCTCAGATGAAGAATGTTCGATGGATTTTCCTCGGTGTGATGTTGACCATTTTCGCAGGCACGGTTCAAAACGGAACGATCTCGATTCCGTCGTTCCCGAAGACGGCCTGGGCGCAGGAAGCGCCTGGCCCAATCCAACGCACGCTCAAGGATGAAGATCCTCAAGCGTTCGAACAGGTGAAGATCTTCTACGTCAGCGGTGAAAAGGATAGCGAAAAGAAGATCAACGCCTGGCTCAAGGAAGAACGCCCGAGTATTCGAAGGGTCACTGCCTCCGGCGCAGGATCAGGCTCCGGCAGCCAACATCTCTACATCTTCTACACGAAGTAGTCGGACTTCAGTCAGAACCCGCTTGCCCACGTCCTGCCCACTCCCGGCCTCTGCCGCGAGTGGGATTTTTTTATTTTCGACCCATGTCTGACTTCTTCGGCACCGCTTTATCGCTCCTTCCCATCACAAGCGACGACGGACAGTCTTTCTTAAACACGCACGCTCCACACTTTCTGTTTCTCGCAGTGCACACCGCGCGACCGTGACTGATCAGAAGAGTGGTGACTTCGCGCCAGTGTTGAGGATTGGGCTCCCCTTCCATCAGATCTAATTCAATTTTTCCTGGATCATGATGTACCGAAATTCCGAGTCTTTGAGCCAAGCGTTGCACGTGTGTATCGACTGCAATGCCAACGTTGATGCCATATGCAGCAGAGAGAACTACAGACGCAGTCTTGCGACCAACTCCTCGCAATGTCAGCAATTCATCCATGGTCTTGGGAACTTTTCCTCCGAAGTCTGCAATAATTTTTGCACACGTTTCCTGAATCGACTTCGCTTTCATGCGAAATGTTCCACAACTTTTGATGTCTTTCTCGAGTTCATCACGACTTACATCAAGATAATCCTGCGGCGTTTTGTACTTGGGATACAAGATCGTTTCCGTGACGATATTCACGCGGGCGTCCGTACACTGTGCACTCAAAATCACAGCAACGAGGAGATCGATCGGCGTGCGAAAGTGTAGAAATGTCTTCGGAGGGTCATACAGCTTATCTAACTCCTTGAGGACTTGCTTCAGAGGGATGCCATCACTTCGCTTCATAAGACTATTCTATTGTTAAATTGTTATATTGCTCGCAAGCGAATTGCTTGCTCTGTGCTAACAATTTAACAATACAGCAATTTAACAATTTTCTGAGCAAAAATGTACACAGAAAATTCTTTATTGGAGACCTGCTGAGATATAGTGCTGCGCCCATGGCTTCCCTTCCGCCCTTAACAGTTTTCGATACAGAAACAACCGGACTCGATCCACACAAAGGTCATCGCATTGTGGAAATTGCCGCGGTGCGCATAGAGAATGGAATCATTTTGGAAGACCAAGCTTTCACATCCTTTGTAAATCCTGAGCGCGATATCCCGTGGGAAGCCAAGCAGATCAATCACATTGCGGATGAAGATGTCGTAAACGCTCCTACAATCATGACGGTGCTTCCGGAATTTCTGGAGTTTGCGAAAGGCACGATTCTTGTCGCACACAATGCGCAGTTCGATATGGAATTCCTGAACTGTGAAAAGGATTTTTGTTGGGGATACGTCGAGCTTCCAACATGCCTTTGCACCATGCGCCTCAGCCAAAATCTGCATAAGACAATCTTCCGCCATAACCTCGATGCGCTGAGCGAACACTTAGGTATTCCACTGCCGCTGAACCGCCACCGTGCGCTGCCGGATGTTATCCAGACCGCAAAAGTGCTGATGAAAATGGTGGAGAATGCGAAGATTATGTCGGTGGATGAGCTCAAAAGACGTGCCGGATTAGCTGCATTGGCGGCAAAATGACTCTATAATCGGCACATAGCAATTCTTCCCATCGTCACCGGCGCCGATAGCCCCATCCTTCGCACAAAGACGAAACCTGTGCCGAAGGTAACCAAAGAAGTCCTGAAACTTCTGAGGGATATGGAAGAGACGACCATCAAAGCTGATGGCCTTGGTATTGCTGCACCTCAGATAGGCCAGAGTATGCGCATGTGTATTGTGAAGATGAACGGCCGACTCATGCCAATGGTGAACCCAGAAATCACCTTCCGCAGTACCGAAAAAGAATATGCAGAAGAAGGCTGCTTGAGCCTGCCAAACATCTGGCTCCAGGTTCCTCGTTCAACGAGCATCACGGTGAAATACCTCGATGGTAAAGGGAAAGAACAAGAGCGCATGCTCCGCGATATGGATGCACGCGTCGTCCAACATGAAGTAGATCATCTCGATGGCAAGCTTATTGTGGACTATGGACCCCACTCAAAGCCTCTTTGAGTAAGAAACAAGATACAAGACGCAAGAGACAAAGAAATTCTATTCATTAAATATCAATTTTGCTGGCAATAGCGCTGAGAATGCGAATCAGTTGGCCAGCTTCATCGATAAGCAATTCATGCGCTTGCTTCTGATCCAATGATGCGTCGTTTTGCAGAAGTCGTAACCAGTATCGGGACTCTTTTGCTTCGCGCCTGCTTGTCTTAATTTTTGATAAAAAGTCTTTTTTGCCTAAAGCATCATTCGCTTCGATGTAATTAGCACCTACTGATCCTGAAGATCTCAATAATTGCTCCCCATAAGTCTTGTTTGCTTGAGTTTGATTTATAGCCTGAACAAAATTCCGGACATTTAGGGCGAATGTAAGTGTTCTCTCTTCAAGATCGAAAGTAGTAGTCATACCTTTACGATAACGATTTAATACCATCTCAAGATGCGATTCTGAGAATTTAACCAGCCGATATCAGTAATAATGGCATCAGTAAAACAAAATCCTCGTTCCTGCCTCAATAAGAACAACTGTGTTTATCATTAAAAAATGTATCTTCTCTGTCTCTTGCGTCTTGTATCTTGTATCTTCACAATAGCATCCCTAAGCCCAAATGCCACAACTCGAAGCAATCATTGGCCTTGAAGTTCACGCACAAATGAGCACGAAGACGAAGATGTTCTGCAGCTGTGATAACGATGCGTTTGAGAAAGCTCCGAACACGACCGTATGCCCTATTTGCATGGGCCACCCGGGAACACTTCCTGTGCCAAATGCTGAGGCTGTTGCGAAGGCTCTCAAAGCTAGTCTCGCTCTCGGCTGCACCATCAGTGAAGAAAACCATTTCGATCGTAAGCACTACTTTTACCCAGATTTGCCATCGGGGTACCAAATTTCTCAGTACGACTTCCCTCTCGCAAAAGCTGGCGTCGTCACATACGACATGGTGAATAATTCGGGACAGGCAATAGAAGAAAAAGTTTGCCGCATCACACGCCTGCACATGGAGAATGACGCTGGAAAGCTCACACATCGCGGAAATATCACGCTCTGCGATTACAACCGCGCGGGAACTCCTCTGATGGAAATCGTGACAGAACCAGATATTCGCAACGCAGATGAAGCCGTCGCGTTTGCACAGGAACTCCGCCGTATTCTCATCAGCGTGAATGCGTCGAACACAGATATGTTCAAAGGAGAGATGCGTTTCGATGCGTCGATCTCACTCCGCGAAGTGGGAACGGAGAAATTAAATCCTCGCAGCGAAATCAAAAACCTGAACTCATTCAAGTCTCTCGAGAAAGCACTTATTTACGAAGAGAAGCGCTTGCGCGATTTGTGGGCCGAGACAAACGGACCTCTCAAAGGGAATATCACGGTCGGATGGCAGGACGATCAGGAAAAGACGCGCATGCTCCGTGACAAAGAAGATGCGCAGGATTACCGCTACTTCCCAGAGCCAGATATTCCACCGTTGCACTTTAAGGCTGCAGATATCGAGGCGATCAAGAATGAACTTCCAGTTTTGCCTCGTGCACAACGTAAACAATACTTGGATATGGGGCTCACTGCGACTCAGGGCATGCAGCTGATGGACGATGCAACATTGCGCTCTATTTTTGATACTGTTTTTGCGAAGACAAATGACGCGAAGAGGACTTCAGGATTGATCCTCACACAGCTACTTGGATCCCTTAAGGCTTCCGAGAAGACTATCGACGCAGGGCCAACAGCAGAGGAAATCCTCGAGCTTGTCGAGGCGATTGATGCCGGAACTATCTCTGGTAACGCCGGTAAGGAAGTGCTCACAAAGATGGTAGAAACCGGCAAATCGGCAAAAGAGATCATTGAAGAATCCGGCATGAAGCAAATTTCTGACGACGGCGCTTTGGGTGAAATTGTTGACAAGGCCATAGCTGCTAATGAACAATCCGTCGCCGCTTTCCGTAGCGGAAAACAAGCTGCCCTCGGTGCGATCGTCGGATGGATCATGAAAGAGACGAAAGGCCAGGCAAACCCGAAGAAGATAAATGAGCTCCTCCTCGCGAAACTTAACGGCTAGAACAACAGAAGGTGCCACACCTTCTTTATCGCCAAATCCGAACAAACAACTGAACAACGATTACCAAAAAGCAGTGGAAGCGCTGTTTGTCAGTCGTACCAAAATGTGGGAGGACCTTCGTTGCATCACTATGGAGCAACGGCATCATGTTCGTGACGACGTTTTTGCCAAGATTCGGCGCATTGAGGAAGGCACGAGTATCACTGAAGCAAATGCTGACAATCAAATCGGTTGGATGACAATACGCCTTCAGACATTGCGCACGCTAAAAACTCTCTGCGAAGAGGTGCAGAATGCGCTTTTATCAACTATGCTTGGCGAGTAATCTTATTTCCAAACCCTATGAAAAAATTGCTATCGATTGTCGGCCTCACATTGGCACTTGCAGCCTGTGGATCTTCCTCAGCAAATGTCGGATCCAAGTGGACATGGGCACAGACAGGAACTGGCGAATCTGGCGAACCTATCTCCGAAGTGAACCTCGTTAATGCAGAAGGAGAGATCCTTTCCACGACAACATGCACGGGCGTCGTATCTGTCCTCGCTCCTGATGGCAGCCCAACGATGATTCGTTGCTGGTGGGCTGGTGGAGGAACCGACTACGGATTGCTCCTCGAAGATGGCGTCCCAGTGCCACATACACGCACTATCGATGAAGAGTCTGGTGAAGGCGAATGGGAAGAGATGAACTAAGGCTATTGAATACCTATAAGCATCTAAAACGGGCCATTGGCCCGTTTTTTAAGTCATTTCAAATAAAAGTGGAATATTATTGCTATTGTAATAGTATTTCATTATAGTCTACCTAATGTACGCACTTTCGCGTGCAGCTTTATATTCCCCCACTTGTTATGCCTCAGGGCACAATTAAAAAGAAAACCGATCAAGGATTCGGTTTCATCGCCGTCGAAGGCGCAGAAGATGTTTTCTTCCACATGTCTGCCACAAACGGACAGTTCGATAACCTGAACGAAGGTCAGGCAGTTTCCTTTGATACGGAAGCAAATCCTCGTGACGGCCGCATGCGCGCCGCAAATGTTCTCGCAATCTAATAATTGAGTGAACCATGAAAAAGGCCGGAATCTTCGGATTGCGGTCTTTTTTATTCAGTAATCCGTTCTTCAATAGCCTTAAGGATCGGTGCATTATCGATCCACGTTTTTTCCATCATCGGAACCATAACAGGCACTTGTGCGCCGCCGATTCTTTGTGCATATCGCGCGCGCGGCAAACGAACCTTTTCGGGCCACTGGCTTTTTGTACCCGTGAGTGAGGTAGTGAGAACGGCTCCTAGAAGCGAGTTTCCACTCTCCTCTTTTGAATCATAAACCCAGGTCCGCTTCCCATTTTCTTCTGTCGTCCATTCCATGGCAGGTCGGAAAACCACTCCCTCTTCCGGGTTGATACCAAAATTCTCACAACTATCGTTATAAAAACGTGAAAGTAATTGAGGCTCCCATTGCGACCAGTTTCCATGTGGCCCGTTCAACAATCCTGATTTCTTCCAGAGTTTTCGCTGGTTTCCGCTCAACGAGATGCGCCTGTTGCGATTGTACCAATCAACCAAAAATGTACTGACGTCCGTTGGCCGTGCCGTCGCAAGACCGCCCATTGAATCACGCACACCCTGGTCCTTATACGAGCTAAGAACACTCATAAATTGACTACGGGTATTTAAAAATGTTCTCCATCCAAAGCGGAAATGCCCCCACTCAGGTTCATGTGGATCATGAATTGCTAATAAAAAAGCTTCCCCTTTGCGGTCAGGCAACGGCCAATCATCCAAAATAGCTTCTTTTGATTCCAACCCAGCCGGCGCAGATTCACCTAATATTGTATGCAATAGGCTGCTCCCCACCTTACAATCAACCAAAGCGCGAATGTGAAGACTTCTACCGGCAATACTCGCTTGAATCGAAACAGGACTTTTTTGAATTGATTCACTCCACGGTACGTGACCAACCAAAGCTTCAATTGAAGTCTCGATAGGAATCATAAATAACTTTTCACAATAAATGATTAACACAGCAATAAATATAGCGCCTATCATAAAAGAGCAAATACATTTTATTAACTGAGTATAAAATGTATTCATACACGGAATGTGGAAAACACAACACTGCTATTTATTGCTATTACAACCTTCACTGCGTACGATGATATGAAACCTGAAGCGCAGGGGGAAACAAAAACTCTCACAAACACTTTCTTCTTTCACATCATTGATCGCTCACATCGCAGAAAGAGCGGTAGTCATACTCCGGAATACGGACACGTTCCTCTCAGCCACACATTGCTTCCTTTGCATTTTCCTGAGGAATGGCAACGTGATCGCCCTTGTGTTCCACAGAGTCTTTCTAAGACTCATACACCTGTGGCTACCGCCCTCTCTGCTCTGTAAAGACAAGCCCTGAACCCCGAGGTGGTTTAGGGCACAACCCCTCACTCTCCAGTGTTCCCTTTGGCTCGAAAGAGACTTACGGCGAACCGTCACGGAGACTTCGGCACGGTCCCGAGGAGAAACAAGAGACCAGAACAAGGCAGAGAAATTGAAGATCCCTCATCTTCTTGCCCTGATACCCAACGTGGTTCAGGGAGTTCCACCACCGAGAAGACTCACCCCGTGTAGCGGGGCGATAGCTCTCGCTGGAAGACAAACATAAATAAGACCTGACTAGCTCGGGTCTTTTTTATATATCTGAGCAGGTTCCTTATATCTCTTTTCCACCTTTGTCCGCGACAAAGGTGGAGCCAAAGCGCCTGTGCGCCAATTCTCCTCCACCCGGCCCCGTGCCTCCGCAGCGATGCCGGAGGATGTAGACGGCATCGCTGGCGTCGGCGAAACGATCGGGGCCTTCCCCGAGCACCCCCCCCCGTGGCGCGCAACCCCTCCGGCGCATATAAAAAAGATTCCGATCAAGAAGCTGAAAACTAGAACCTGACACCTAAAAACTTACGCGTCCGAGCGAAGAACTTTAGGAAACACGCGTCATATACAAACCTGTTTCTGTATTCACCTTCACCTTGTCGCCTTCGTTGATGAAGAGCGGAACGTTAACGGTAATTCCTGTCTCGAGCTTGGCAGGCTTGTTCCCACCTGTTGCCGTGTCGCCTTTTACGCCAGGTATGGTCTCAATGACTTTGAGATCCACCGTAGCCTTGAGCTTGATACCAATTGGGTTCTCCTGGAACACCAATGCATCAACATCACTGCCTTCCACCAGGTATCCAACAAGATCGCCCAGTGTCTCTGCTGAGAGATCGAACTGATCGTACGTATTCAAATCCATGAATGTATAAGCTTCACCGTTACCGTACAAGAATTGCACTTTGCGGTAACCAACATCTGCTTCCTCGATTTTTTCACTTCCCTGGAAGTTCTTGGCGATAACCGCACCTGTTTTGAGGTTCTTGAGCTTGCACTGCATATTCGCCTTGCTTTGGCTTTTGCGACCGAATACAGAGTTAATAACTAAATATGGCTCTCCATCAATTTGGATAGCGCGGCCTGGCTTGAGATCAGTAATTTCGTACATAGGGCCGCTAGACTAGCCCTGGTGACGAATTCATGCAACTTCAAAGCAAATCGCCGATTTGAACAGGCTCGCTCATTCGTTCTTCGAAGCGCGAATAAACGAAGAACGTGCATGCTCGAGATTTACTGTTCCGTCTCCTCTCTCAATTCCCGAATCGCCGGACGTACGTACCGTCCCAGGCCATCTTCTGGCAAGGCGTGGTACAAGCGACGCAGAATGCGACCCTCGTCGGGGTGGCCGCTGAGCTGCTTGATTTCATACTGGAGCTGATTCCAACGTGAACGTGGCTGCGTGAAAACAAATATGCGTCCGCGGATGCGCTCGATCATCGCATCGATCTGCTCGTCTGTCAGCGGCTCCATAACAATCACTGGTGTCTTGCTTGGCAAGTATGGCTTAAGCTCATCGATAAGCTCGTCGGCAATAACGCCTGTTCCCGATTGCTGTTCAAGTTTTTCGGCAGCATTGGAAAGAAGGAGTAACACTTCTTTCTTCACGTTTGGCTTGAGCGCATTTTCTTCAAGCGAAGACAGATATGGCTCAAGTGAGTCATACATTTCTTGCGCGCGCATAGTGTCTCCTACTTCAATTGCCTGATGCAAAACGTCGAGCGTATCCACGAGCACGATTCCTTCAACATCTGATGCATCGACTGTGTCGACTGGGAGCTGTGCGCTTGCTTCAAGCACTGTGCGCTTGATCTGATACATCGCATCATCGGGGAGAGCTGCAGATACGTCCGCAGTGTTCTCTGCCACTTCTTGGCGGAGCAAGAACTGCGTGATGCTATCACCGCCTGTTCCACTCGCGATGTTGAGGAGCGCCTGTTTATATTCTCCAAGCGGCACATCAGCGCCTTCACTACCTTCTGCAATGAGTCCAGCAGCTTCATTGAGGCGTGTAGATGCAAGGCCGAGTTGCTTCTGTACTTTGCTTTCTGGGTCCAATGTGAGGAGCATATCAACCTGCTCAGCCACACGTTTAACAGCATATAACGGCGAATTGGGCAGGATTCCTGCTTGTGCCGCACGACGCTCCTGTTGCATCTGCGCTACTTCGCGCTGATGGACCGCATCACGTTGTAAATTCTGTGTCACCCATGCATCATCATATTCATTATCATTGATAGTCGTCACACTCATGTCATTACTTGAACCAAAACGCGCACGTTCACCTGCCAGCAGTATCATCTCAGTGCCCGCATGCGCAATAACCGTATGACGATCCCAGGCGCGCACCATTGCCGATGTTTCATCCAACGAAATCGAAACACTTCCTCCGTGCACCGTGATATCCCCATAAGGAGTTGCGACGGTCATACCACGCAAATGATTCGAGAGAAGACCTTGTAACCAAATACGACCATGTGAGAGCGTCATTGTTGGACCCTCGAGCGCAGGCTCCGGACGATCAGAGAGATCGTGCAATGCGAGTGTCGTGTGTATATCCAAACGGACAGTACCATCATCATGAAGAAGAACCGTTGCTTCGCCATTAGCCGTGCGAAGCTGGATAGGATGATTGATCGTAACCTCGCCCGTCGCAGGCTGCCACAAATCGTGCAGAGCGAGCTCCACTTCCCCTTTTGTCGGAACAACGATCACCGTAGACTCAGCGATCGTACTTGGTGCAAGGAAAAACACTGGGCTCGCACGCAATGCAACGAGCACGAGTACACTTGCTGCGACCCACTTGGTACGTACGTACGATGAACGAACGTGTGCTGGAGCCAAGCGACTCATCAGACGATCGCGGAGTAGATACTGCTGGGAGCCAGAAGGTTCGAAGAATGACTTCAGACGATCGAGTACACTCGAAACCTGTGGCACATCGATCCGGCTGAGTACATTATTCCACAGCCGAGAGCGTTGATGCACGCTCGGCGTGAGCTCATTCTTCACTGCTTCAAACACTGCCGCAGCGTTCATTCTGCTCTGGATACGTGAGAATACGCGTGCGCGCTGCTCCTCAGAGGGAGCAATATCTTCACGGAGCCGGCGCAAAAGCGGTTCTGGTGTCATTTTCTACTGGTAAAACGGGGAGAAAGGGCTTCTGTTACAGTTCAACATGCATTTCTGGGGGCAATAAACGCTCTAGTTTGCGCAATGCTCGCATCTTGAGTATGCGCACTCCTCCTTCGGATATCCGGAGCACCCGAGCAACTTCGCTATACGGAAGCTCAGAAACATATGTTAAGAGCAAAATATCACGATATCTGCGCGGTAACTGATCCAAGGCCTGACGGACTATCCTGAGAGTATCCTTGCGTTCGATTCGAGCCTCGGTGCGGTTAAACGTGTCGGTGTCAGGAACCGTCTCCGGAACCTCTTCAAAGCCACGCTGCGAGCGATACACATCGATCACCGCATGACGCGCGATGCGGAAAATCCACGCACCAAACGGAACGTTTTTGTGAAGCCTGTACGTGTAGAGCTTTTCCCATGCTTTCACGAACACATCCGCCGTGGTGTCTTCTGCCATTTCCTTTGGCAACCGGAACGCAGCATAGCGATACACCGGTATGAAGAAATTATCGTAAATTTTTCCAAATGCCTCGGTATCCCCCTCTTGCGCACGCTTAATGAGCTCTTGTAAGTCAGCCTCCGGTAACGTCGGAAAAGTCATGGGAATAGGAATATATCACACTTACTCCCACTCAATAGTTGCTGGCGGCTTATTTGTCATATCGAGGAACACGCAATCGATTCCCGGTAGTTGCAGCAACCTATCGGTCATGCGCTTAAGAACATCTTCAGGAAGTGGGATAGCCGTTGCGGTCATCGCTTCTTGTGAATCAATGGGACGGAGAACGATCGACTGGCCGCCGGCCTTGATTCCAAACGGTAACAACACTGTTGGGAACTGCCAAATTTCTTCGTAAAGTTTTGCGCGGTGCATTTCTTCATCGACGATGAAATCTGCTTCTTGGAGAAGCGCAGCACGCTCACGTGTCAGTGTCATTGGAGTAAACACGAAATCGACTGGCGCACTATGTGACGTACAAAGAAGCACGCGATTAAACGCATGGATTTTATTTGGGATGCTCGTCGCACATGAGCGATGTTCTGGCGTGACCAAACACGGATTATCACTGAAGAGTGCAACCGCATGGCGGTACGTGCGACCGTCTCCCTGTACACCGACAGACTTCACCGGAAGCACTTTGTGCGGGAGCGGAATACCCGCAGCATCGAAGTCAGGATCAAATGGTTCAGCGCCACAAAGAATACGAACGCCAAGACCTGGGCCCGGGAATGGGTGACGCCAAACAAGCACGTGTGGAATGCGCAGCTCTTCGCCAAGTGTGCGTACTTCGTCTTTATAGAGGTCTTTCAGAGGTTCAATCACCAATCCTGCATCGATCATTTTCTGCACTGCTTCCACGCGATTGTGGTGCGTTTTAATTTTATCGGCATGTTTGGTGCCACCTGTTTCGATGGTGTCTGGATAAATCGTTCCCTGTCCGAGCATCCATCCATCTTCCATTTTGAGCCCCATCGCATCGCTCTCACGTTTCTGAATTTCCAGGAACGTATCACCGATTATCTGACGCTTCTGTTCTGGTTCGGTGACACCTTTGAGATTCTCAAAAAATTCATTTGAGGCATCAATGATGTATAAGTTTTCGATACCCAAAAGATCAAACGCATTCTTGATATTGCGCACTTCGTCTTTGCGCATAAGGCCCGTATCGACGAGTAATCCTTGCACACGCTCTGGACCCAGAATTTCATTGAGCAATGTAAACGCAACAGTGGAATCTACTCCTCCAGACACCATCATAAATACGCGACGACCTTCCACTTCTTTCAAAATTTGATTCCCGATGCGTTGTACATACCCCGTCATCGACCATGGCTTCGCCTTGCAGAGATTCACGAATTTTTTGAGGATGTCAGCACCATACTGAGAGTGCACGACTTCCAAGTGGAACTGCACGCTGTAAATATTTTTCGTTTCATTGGAAAGTGCTGCATTTGCGCACGTATCGCTGCTCGCAGACACCACAAATCCCGGTGGCAACTTCGTTACTTCATCGCCGTGCGACATCCATACGACGAAGTTATGTGGCAGACCATCAAAGAGCGGACCAGGTGTCATGACGCGGATTTCTGTGTGACCGTACTCTTTCACTTTGCCTGACTTCACTTCTCCACCCGCAACATGGGAAATCCAATGATGACCATAGCAAATTCCAAGGACTGGAATACCGAGTTCGAGAATTTTTGGATCAGCTTGCGGACTGCCTGCATCATACACACTCTGAGGTCCACCCGAGAGGATGATTCCCGCCACGTCTTTGAGATCCGCAGCAGGAGTCTCCGGCGGAAGAATCTGCGAAAACGCTCCTGCTTCGCGCACACGGCGAGCAATCAGGTGAGCGTATTGACCTCCGAAATCCAGAATGACGATCGAGCCGGGGTGGATTGAACCCGGCGAAGTACCTTTGGATGAAGTCGGGTGGGCTTCCATGGCGGAAGTTTACGTATGTTGGCGTTTTTTGGCAATCGTAACTGCTGTAGCAATAAGCACCCACAGTCCGTAACTAACAGCCGCATCCTCAAATGCGTGAAGGAAGAGTGCTGCGACACTGAGCCCGATGAATGCGACTCGCAACTCGTTTCTCGTAACTCGATTTATTCCACGGAACACTAACACCATAAGAGCGATATAAAGCGCGAAGCCAATCCATCCCATCTCAGCTCCTATCTGTAAGTACCAGTTTTCCGGAAGGAACGGACAGGAACATACACGGTCCACCGGCTGCACTTGCGTATCGCCAAGGAACACGCAGAGGTCCGGGCGAGCTGCCGCCCACGATGGATCGTCTGTTTCACGGAGTAATACGCATGCATCGCTCACACGATTGCTCGCTGGCCCCGCCATGCCCAATCCCCGTCCGAACGGATGACGGATCATTGTATGAATTGCTTGGATAGGACCTTCGATATGACCGCGTGACGATGTGATACGAACGATGATCGACGGGAAGAAAATACTCAGGAGAATTGCCGCGGCAACAATCGTTCCACCGATGCTGAAGTGCATGCGGCGCGATGTTTGCTTGATATATGGCCATGCGACAATCGCAACCATGATAAATGCAGATATCCATGCGGCGCGTGAGAAAGACATTGCTATCGCGATCAAACATACAATAGAGACAGCTTTCTTTCTCGTAATCGCAACAGCCAACGGAATAAGCATCCACAATCCCAACTGATTGGGACCACTCATGGTCGACTGGATTCTGCGAAGTCCCGTTTCCCCAATCATCTGGAATGCAGCGATTGGCTTACCAGGAACATAGAGCGAATGGAGATCTGAGTACCCGAGCCAGTGGAAGAATGCAGATGGAAGGAAGAAGCTGATGATTCCGTAGCCTGCGACAATCGAACCGACGATCAAGAGCGTCCTTTTTGCATGGATGAAAAAGAGTTCGGTCCACGGCACGCGACGCAAAACAAGGAATGCGACAAGCGGAACAAAGTCGTAGCGAAATCCAAAGGTGTAGAGGCTCCAGTTTTTGTGCGTCGTCATTGTGACGACAACAGATAGAACGAGCAGTGCGAGAATGATTGCGTCGATTTTATCGATTCTTATTTTCGGGCGAGACATCAGCCACTCGATACCAGCGATGATAAGAATCAGCGCGAGCAGTCCTTCTTTCCAAAGAGCCAGCCAACTGAGAGGTCCTTGGTCTGGCCCGACAATGATTCGTGTTCCAACAGTGACCAAAAACGCATGAAACGGCAGCACCACAAAAAGCAGTAAGGAAAGCCATTCTCGAAGAGGTCGTAGCATTGCGTCGGCTGTAAAAGTTCTTACACTATACACCCCGCATGACTGCCCCAGAATCATCATCGGCGGAGCAGCCAGAGAATGTTCCAATCCCAGATTATGAACATTTCAAACGATGGTGTGAAGCTGCCAAAACTAATCCCCTTTTGATCGAAGAATATTGTGATCGATTGCTCACTCGCTGCCAAGAAGACGCTCGAATTTATATTTGTGCATTACTCAAAAAAGAACTGGCAGAAGTTCGCACAATAAAAACCGAACAAAGTTTTAAAGAACTTGTTGATCGCGTTGCTCGTACGATCGTTCGCTTGGAAATGCTTATGGCGACCAAGACGCCGTTGCCAGTAGAACCTACATCAAACATTCCACATCTCCGCGAAGTGGCTTCGGGCGCTTGGGCAAACTTAAAAGCTCGCTTTAAGTCTCTCATCTTCTGGCCTAAAGATCGCACCACTTTGCAGGACTGATTCCACTGCATCGATACACGCTGCACTGACATTTTTACCATAGAGCTGTGGCGCTTTTCGCATCTCCGCATTGTCCCATGCGAATTCGATCATCGCTTTGATGGCACCTGCATCCTCTGGAGGAGCGATCAAGTTTCCACCATTGATGATAGATTCTGAACGATCAGATCCATACCGAAGGGTGACACATGGGATTCCCATCACATTCATTTCTTCCTGCATGGAACCAGAGTCAGTTGCACACACCGCAGCTTTACTCATTGCTGCAATCACATCCACGTATTCAGGCCACACATCGGAGAAAATAAAGTTCGAGTGATCCTTCGCGAGTTGCTCTACTTCTGTGGTGAGTCCAAATTTCTCGAAAGCGAACTTGGTCTGATTCATGTTAATCAGAAGTACAGTGCGACCATCGAGAATCAAACTCTTCATCGCGTTATAAATAGACATGAAGCGCTTTTCATTTACGCAGTTTTCGCGGCGATGAATGCAGAACCGCACAAAGTTCCCGTCTTTCAATTGTGGATGACGTTCAAACACTGTTGATTCACTGATGCGCTCCATCGCTTCGTGTGTCGCATCAACAACTGAATTACCAACAACAAAGATGCGATCATTGGAGAAGCCTTCGCCGAGCATGAATTCCCTATCGAGTTCGACCGGAGCCAAGTGCACACCTGTCGCTGCTTCGCTCGCGCGTGTGTTGAACTGTTCTGGGTATGGCTCAAGGCTTCCACGTTCCCAGTTATTTCGATCCATAAGAAATGTTCGCCACTTGGCGACATCGAGATCTTTCGAAAATCCAAACTTCACAAAGCTTGGTGTGAGCGTTCTAATTCCTGCTTCTACGTGCACAGAAGAGAATCCATTACAGAAGCCTGCATTGCTCGCGGCCATCGCTGTTGTCGTATCACCGTGAACATATGGGATGACGATCTTATTGAGCTTCTTAAGTTCAGCGATCACAAAACCAAGGCGACCGATAATCTGGCTCACAACTTCATGCATCGACCCACGAACGTTGAGATTGAAATCTGGTTCGACACCGAATTCTTTCAGCATTCCCCCACTGAGGTTTTCATCATAATGCTGGCCGGTGTGGCCAAGCAGCACGAGATGACCACGCTTCTTCAATTCTTTGTACAAAGGCACCTGCTTGATAATGTCGGGCTTTGTCGCAATCAAAATAATGTGCACGTTGGTATCCTTGTGAGACCCAATGTCACTGAAGAAGCTTGCCGAGCGGTAAGTAATCTCGTTCATACAGGCAGTTTAGCGCTGGACGAAGCGAAAGGACAGCGTAGAATAGTGCTATGGAAGCGACAATCACGCCCGAACAAACCGTTGGGATAGAAGTAGAAGAAAGAATCATGCTCAAAGAACCAGTAGGCACTCGCTTCTTTACGCAGGATCCTACTGAAGCACAAAGAATCCTCGATCATTTCGCGCTTAGCAGTGGTATCATCCGAGAGCGATGTGTCCATCTAGGCATTTACTTCGGGGGACAAGCTCAATGTGGAGAGGTACGCGTGAGAGGGCCGAGGGAAAAGATCGAAGGACTGCTCAATGAACTTCGTCCGACCAACATGATTATCGGATAATTACGATCCTCTGTTCTGCGATTCATCTCCGAATGTAGTAAGATCGTCATGGAACATGTCTTTTGTGTAATCTGGTAAGAATTCTAAGCGATTGATTACACGTGTTTCCTTCAGATATGGATACAAATATTCATTCGAACGTGTCGGGGTTCCTGATTTGTGGCCAGTGCGAACGATCAAATCAACAGGACGGAAATCGATGCCTTGTTGAGGAAGGTCTAAGAAATTTTTAATACCTTCGATTCCATTGGGGCATCCTGCATCAAGCCATAACTTCAGTGCACGATCTTGTTCATCTAAACCTCCGTAATCGAGCGCAACAGCTACTACCATTCCCGTTCGCTCACGCGTGTCATTCGTGATTTCATCAATAAGTTCGACGATTTTAGGAGCTTCTTCTCCTAAGCGATCACGACGGCCCATGTGCACAAAACGCACATTTTTATTCTCAGGCCGATGCATGAAATTATCACGAAGATCTTTAAGATAGTGATCGAAAACAAAGTAAAGAATCTCTTTCTCCTTTGGATCACGATTGTCCATGTTGTCGGTTGAAAGTCCCCATGGCGCAATGATTCCAAAACACATTTCACGCGACGCTGTGATGACAGCCTTCACGCGTTCGCTGCCTTTGAAATATCCTTCCAAATACTGTTCAAGCGTTGGTTTATCTGTCCGGAAATGCTCCTTGGTCCACGTCCGATTTTTATCGGGAATAAGGCCGACGAAGAGTCCTGGGTGATTCATGAAGGTGCGAGACTCTAGTTCTTGACCATTGGGACGTCAACCAACGTGTACGACTTACACAATCTTCGCCGTGCTCTTTTGCTCCATTCCCTCAACCTTTCGCACTTCTTTCTTGGTGACGGTTTCACCATCAAACCAGTAAATGTACGGTGTGCAGAATGGAATCTCGAGAGTTGCTGTCGTTTCCTCATCAAGATTATCCAAATGCATCATGATTGGGCGGAGGCTATTTCCGTGTGCTGCGACAATGACTGTCTTTCCCTCTTTCAGAAGAGGCTGAATATGTTCTTGGAAATACGGCCACACACGTTTCACACAATCTTCGATACTTTCACCATGTGGCGGACGCGTGGAAAAGCTGCGTCGCCAGAGATGAACCTGCTCTTCGCCGTATTTTTTCATCATCTCGGCCTTGTTTAACCCCTGCAGATCTCCGTAGTGACGTTCGTTCAATGCTTTGTCTGCAACCGTAGGTACATTAGTCTGCCCATGCCCTTCCAGAATTCCTTTAAGCGTTAGTTGGCTACGTGAAAGCGCAGAAACGAATGCGTTATCAAAGGTAAAGTCTTTTAATGATTTACCACATAACACGGCATCCTTAGCCCCTTGCTCGGTCAAAGGCACATCGGTCCAGCCGGTAAAACGGTTCTCAACGTTCCATAGCGATTGTCCGTGACGGACGAGAATAAGGGTTCCCATATGAGCACAAGCCTACCACAGGGTATCGACTGTCAAACGTCTTTTTGCTATAATAGGTAGATACTAACATCAGTATATATGCACAAATTCCACGTTCATTCTCTGTCGCGCCGCAAATACAGCCACACCGTTGGATGGTCCGTTGTCCTCTGTATTGCGATAGTAATCGGCACTGCGCTCCTTGGCCGTGCGACACATAATTTTCGGGCGGCACTCACCGATAAACCAGACGTAGCGATCTATCTGCTGCTTCCAGATGAAGAAATCGGGAACACAACACTCATTCGTGAATTTGATAATGAACGCGACTATCTCGCTGAAACTAAAGACGGACCAAAGCTGATTAAACTGAAGAAGGGCAAAGAAGAGTGGTTTGTGTCGCTGGTGGAAAAATTGCACCACTAAAACATACTCTAAACAAACACACCATGAGCGAAACAACGCACACGACAGAATCGGCGGAATCACGCGATGAGATCGTTAAACATAACACTCACCTGATCATTCACAAGTTAGAACAAGTATCAGGAGACGAATCAATGGGAGGTAACGCAGGCTCCATGACCATCGATGGAGAGATATGCTCTTGCACAACTGTGAATGGCTACATCAATCCACAAACCGGACAAATCATTGCTTTTGGCAATATTCAATCTCTCCCCGCAGACATCGACAAGCAGGGAACGTCGTTCAGCGTATCAATTCCCTTCAGCCTAACAAATGTGAATGCATGCCGACAGTGGCAGGCATCAGAGAGTATTCATGAGTTACCACCACATGCACGCCAAATTTTCCTCGATAGCATGGCGGCCTGGATAGATTGGCGAGTCGAACAGAGTGCTGACATACCAGGAAAAATAGCTGCTTTTCGCAAGCAACGGGAACTTGAGCGAAAACAAGTTGCAGAGACGATAGAACAGAGTCGCAGTTTTTGGAGCAAACTTCTCGGTAGATTATTGGGAAAGAAATGATCGCATCACCAATGCCCATCTACAATGCTATGCAGTATACGCATGGTTGTATTGTTATACTGTTCGCAAGTGGTTACGCGCGATGTTGCTTGCAACAAATTGAGCAATATAACAATAAAAGCTTAGTCTCAGCGATAACGTAGAACAAGAATCGGAAATGTAACTACAGCACGCCATATGCGGGGGAACCGCTTCGGCTCGTGAAGTAAGCGCCACAGCCATTCGAGCTTCATGTTTTGCATGAAACGCGGCGCGCGCTTTTTGGTGCCCGCGATAAAGTCGAATGTTCCACCCACGCCGATTGCAACGCGCACCGATGGCATATCTTTCATATGACGATCGATCCATTGATCTTGTTTGGGAGCACCGTACGCGACGAGTAATAACCTCGCACCACTCGCATTGATGCGACGCACAATCGCAGTCGCATCGTCATCGCGTGGAGAGCCTGCGTACGTTCCAACGAGTTGCAATAACGGATTTGCACGCTGCAGCTTCTCCCCTGCTTTTTCTGCAACACCAGGGGCTGCCCCGAGCAAAAATACTGGCTCGTTCTTGGCAAGTTCTTCACAGAGTTTGATAACGGTATCAATGCCAGTCACGCGCTCAGGCAGGTGTTGCCCCGTTTTCTTGGCTGCCCAAAGGAGTCCTGCGCTATCCGGAAGGTTCAGGGCAGTCTGGTTCATCAGCTCTTTGAACGATGCATTGGTGGACGCCTCCACGAGCATTTCGGCATTCGGTGTCATCACATGATGCTGTTGGTTCGATGCAAGCATCGCGCGGATACGTTCAACTGCGCCTTCTCGGGTTATAGGATCGAGCGGGACGCCAAGAATGGTGACGCGAGACATACCAATAGAATAGCGGTACAATCCACGCGATGAAAAAGTCGATTGCCATTATCGCGTTGTTGCTCAGTGCGTGTGCATTCCCTGCACAGCCACAAAACATGGATTCTTCATCATCAGCAACTGTGTCCTCCCGCGGAAGAACAACTGAAGGCGACGATATGCCTATCACGGGAACAGGAAGTTACCAGGCGAATGAACGCTTGTTGCCTTCGGGTATGGTGGAAATCGGCAATGCCAATGCTCCCATTTCTCTCGTTGTAGTCACAAACTACGGATGCGCGTACTGCAAAGAATTCCAGAGCACGCTCATCAATCACGTTATTACCGATTACGTTCGCTCGGACAAGGTGCGCATCAGCATTCTTCCGTTTGCACTTCAGAAATATACAGACAGCGAGAAGACTGCGGGAACACTTCTCTGCGCAGGACAATTGAGCAAAGGCTGGCCAATGCACCAAGTTCTCTTTGCGGAAAAGATGAACTCAAAGCCATACAACGACATGCTCACAATATTGCAGATGGACCGCGCACAGCTCGAAGCATGTGCAGCTTCGGATAACATTCGCGCAACCATCGCAGCACAGCAGTCTGTCGCAAAGTCACTCGGTGTGAGCGTGGTACCAAGCTACTTCATCAATGGTCAGAGGTTTACGGGGCTACCTGAATACGCAGATCTGAGAGGACAGATCGAAGAGGTTATGACCCAGAATTAAGAGTACTACTTTCAAAATCATTTTCGCCCATCTTCATATTTCCGCCGAGTAAACGGTAAGCCAAATAATGGGCAGTCAACACATCAAGTGTCGATCCATCGTATTTTCTGGGTCTCCATGCATATGCCTCTTCAGCAAGTAACATTGCATCCTTTTTTAAATCATGAATATAAGGAAGTGTTAATCCTGCAGTAGTAACAGTATGGGCAAACTGAAATGCCTTCTGGGAAATGTCGTATGGTGATTGGGAATTTGTAGTATCGCCAAAATATCGAGGCGCATCTTCTGAGGAAGCTATTGGATAAAAAGCTTCTTCCGTTATTAATTTATGAGGCAAAAGATCGGAAGTGTATATTTTTGCACGCACTGTATGAAGATTACGAATAACAGTTAGATAGGCATTATGCGCCTTTCTATTCCTTCTTTCTTGAAAAAAATCTGCCATATATAAATCAGCACTTGTCTTAATTCCATAAGGAAAACAGCGCCAACTATCATGATCCGTTTGGATTTCTTCGCCTGAAGGATACCTATCAATTAAACCAGTAAGATCTATCTCTCTTTCTCCAAGGATTTGCAGATGTGAATCAGCATTTGTTGCCATAAGAGGGAAATATTATTCTTATTTCAAAATGTTCGCAACAAAAATATCAATTCTATGTGTTAAGCTAAAGTAATCCGCACCAACTTCAATCGTGCCGCTTTCCCCGAAAGTATTTTCACGTTCAACGGAGGCACGCCAAACAGTTCTCCGATAAATTTACACAGCGCGATGTTGCCTTTGCCATCTTCCGCAGGTGCTGCTATGTCTATTTTCACGCTGCCATCATCAAGAATATCGATGAATTGCGATTGAGCAGCGTGCGGACGCACACGAAACATCAGATCAATGCGTCCTTCTTTCTCGAGTCGTTGGCGCAAGGCATCTATCATGCGCGCATGATAGCGAAAGAAAATATACGATAAACATTGATACACATAAAAGTAGGCCCGGCGCGTGTAGTACGCGCCGGGCACAGGTGCTCATTGAACCTTCACAGTAGGCATCAAGCGGCTTTGAGACCGTAGTCGGCCAGCCTCGGGACCGGGCCCAGGGTACCACCCCCAAGCTCCTTCCACGTCGCACGGTAGATGCGCAAGTAATGCGCATAACCGTGAAGGTAGACAGTCTCCGGTCCACGATTGAACCTGTTGTCGGTCGGCTGCAGGGGGTTGTATCCCTGGCCGCTGGCAACATGCTGCCGAGCCTGCATCACCGCCAAGATTTCCCAGTGTGAATCCGCGGGCAAAATCTCCATGCATTCAACCCTTAAATGAGCAACGGTTTACTCACGGACGCTCCGTGAGAATGCGCTATTTATGCGGATTTGTAATGTAAAGTCAAGTATGCTTGCTTCACTTTACGCTTCCCTTCCTCCATTCGTCGATTTTGGCGTGATTCCCAGAGATTAAAATGTCTGGAACTTTCATGTCGCGGAACACTTCCGGGCGTGTGTAGTGCGGATATTCTTTCTTGCGACCGAGGCTTTTACTAAAGCTTTCATCCTGTGCGGATTCTTCTTTGCCGAGCACGCCTGGGATGTGACGAGCAACGGCATCGATGAGAACCATCGCAGGAAGTTCTCCACCGGTAAGCACATAATCCCCGATCGACAGTTCTTCATCGATCCATCCACCATCAATAATGCGCTGATCGATTCCTTCATAATGACCACAGAGAAGAATCAGCCAATCTTTTTTCGCAATTTTTTCGACACGCGTCTGTTTGAGCTTGGCACCACGTGGAGAAAAATAAATCCGGTGAGGTTTTAGCTGTTGGCTGTTGGCTTTTAGATCTGCTTCGATTGATTCGATAGCCTTCACCACCGGTTCACACATCATCACCATTCCGGCGCCGCCACCGTATGGACGATCATCGATCTGCTTGTACTTCCCCTGGCCAAACTGTCGGAGGTCATGAAAACGCAGATCGAGAAGATCATTTTCACGCGCACGCTGGAGGATGCTCTCAGTCAGAGGGCCCTCAAACATACCGGGAAAGAGTGTAATAACATCCACGCGCATGGGGCTTACTATACAGGAAAAGTGACAAATAAACTGTACGAAATTCGGTAAAAGCCTTATGCTGATTTCAGCATCAGATAATCAATGGCTTACCGGGCTATACCGTGAAATCGTATCTGTTGCGATAGGATGCTTTGGAAGGGCCACCGTACCAAAGCACCTCCCTCCTGGCTGAGCTAGGAGGTTTCTCTTATGTCACTTTTTCAGATACCCTTTCCTAACCAATGTCCGAGATCCTGATCGACATCTGCGTGCCCACTTGTAACTCCAA
Organism: uncultured Candidatus Peribacteria bacterium; assembly: GCA_964391185.1. Lineage (GTDB taxonomy): Bacteria > Patescibacteriota > Gracilibacteria > Peribacterales > Peribacteraceae > JAKQEM01. Next base: position 101,274 of record CAYMIX010000002.1, read on the forward strand.
AGCTGCATACCTGCAGCAGGCCATCGAGAGCGCACAGAAACAGACGGAGACGCGTTGGCATATGTACATCCATGATGATGGGTCTACTACCAATGTAGAAGCAATTGTGAAGCCATACCTGACCGACAAGCGAATCACCTGGCACCCGAATCGCAAGAAGCTGGGTATCGGTGGAAACTGGAATGCTACTGTCGCACTTGGCACTGCACCATTCGTGCAATTCTTATTTCAGGATGATTGGTGGGAACCGAACTTTTTGGAGCGAGGAATCCACGCAATGCAGGATGAATCCGTTGGCATCGTGACACTCGGGCACAGGTACGTATCGGACGCTGATAATGAATTGATGAAGGGATACAACGCACTCGAGGAATTCCGGAAAAAAGAATATAAACCTGGCACACATGATGGGCGTTCGGTGCTTAAACTCTGGCTCGAAAAAGAATTGCATCCGAACTTCGTCGGCGAGCCAGACTTCACGATGATGCGCCGGAGCGTGATGGAGAAAGCTGGGAAATATCTAGAAGACATGCCGCAGAACCTGGACATGGAATATGCGATGCGCATGCTCTTGGAAAGCAACTGGCATTTCATCACCGATAACTGTGGCTATTTCCGCGTGCACAACGAGGCGACCTCGGCCATCAACCAACGCGAAGGCTATGGTGTGTTTGACCGGTTTCGCTGCTTCCAAGAAATCCTGAAGAAATTACCCGCAGGCGAAGATCGGGAGCTTGCCATGCGAGCCCGCAACCGCGCGCTCGACGACATGGCGCGCAAATATCTCGCACGCAGGAAAAGTGGAAAGACGACAAAGACAGGTGGGTCTGGCGGATCAGCATTCAAGAAATTTGCGATGCGGCATCCATTATTGATAGGAAGGACGATGATACGTGCATGGAAATCTGCTTCAGCGCTTTAACAAGCTAAAGCGCGACAAACAGATTATGTGGGTTATCATCGTGGGCTATGCCCGTATTTGATCCACGTCTATACCGTCAAAAATACAGAAATGACACCATTCGCATGCGCGGGTGGGATTACGCCGGAACCGGATCATATTTCATTACGATCTGTACCGATGGGCGGGTACCGTGGTTTGGGGAAATACGACATGGGGTGATGGGGTTGTCGGGGATTGGGATGACCATTGATGAATATTGGCGATCGATACCAAATCATTTTGCGCACGTTAAATTGGATGAATTTGTGGTAATGCCCGATCATTTCCATGGAATCATTATCATGCAAAACCGCGCGCCGTCCGTTGTTGGACCGTCGTCATCGTTTGTAGAGACGTGCGAATCGCACGTCTCTACGACAATGCGGCCAACGACGGCACGGGGCGATACGAACGATAATTCATCCCATCATATCCCCCGTCCCAAACCCGGATCATTGGGATCCATCATCAATCAATATAAATCCATGTGCACCAAACGCATTCGCCAAATGGGCCACGACAATTTTGCGTGGCAACCGCGATACCATGAACATTTGATACGTTCAGAATCGGAAATGATCCGCATCAGAAAATACATCGTCGATAATCCATCGCAATGGAACGACAAATAATAAAAAAAATTAAATCAATTTCGCCATCAGATGATCAATCTTCTGCGGCACCACCTCTTCGATCAAGGTTGTTGTCTTGCCCTGACGTGGAACCAAGCGCTCGTAGAAGTGAGGCACTTCTTCGTTCTGATATAAAATGCCTGTCGCAATTTTTTCAGAAGTGTTGACGGCAAGCTCACGTGCTTTATTGAAATCTGATGTGTCGTGGTTTTCTACCTGATAGCAGCGTTCGAGGAGATAATCCTGTGTCGCGAAGTAATTATAGGTGGGACATGCTTGGAGCATATCGACGAACGCAAATCCGCGATGATTGATCGCAGCTTTGAGGATCTCTGTCATCTGTGGAATGTTTCCCGAAAAGCCACGTGCCACGAATGTGGGCTCCAGCGAGAAGACGAAATCCATGCTCGCAAGTGTGTGCTCCGGCATTCCGTTTGGCGACGCATTCATTTTTTTATCCTGCCATGTCAGGCTACTCGCCTGGCCCGTCGTGAGCCCGTAGTTACCGTTATTGTGAAGTACGAAAACGATCGGATAGTTTGAGCGAATGGAATGCACCAGGTGACCAACGCCTTCAGAAAAGCTTGCTCCATCACCTCCAAATGCAAGCACCGGCAAATTCATGTTCGCAAGCTTGGCGCCGGCGGCAAACGGCAACACGCGACCATGGAGACCATGAAAGCGATACCCAAGCAGTTTGTCAGATGTGTTTCCGTGACAGCCAACGTCGTAACAGAGCAGTACCTGCCATGGGTGATAACCGGATTCCACAAGCGCGCGCTTCGTCGCAGTCCAGATCCCATAATCACCACAACCATTGCACCACGTACACGGGTTGGAACAATAGTAATCCTGCATCTTCGGCGCTTGCCCTGCACTGTTGGAAGAGCCGTTGTTTGTATCCAAGGGGATCGACATGGTTATGAAAGGTGAGCTGTAAGTTGCGTATGAATTTCATTCAAGAAGAACGGACGACCGTCGTACTTGAGAATGCGATCGTCGATTTTGATACCTGTTTCCTGACGAATCACCTGACCAAGTTGGCCGTTATGATTGCCTTCGATGAGCACAATCTTCTTCGCTTTTTTCTGCAGACGTTCAAAGCGCTCACCCTTCAGTGGCCATAAGTACGTGAAGTGTAAGTATCCAATTTTCTGACCATCAAAATCTGGCAATACATCGAGCAATGTCGCTTTCGTTGATCCCCAGCCGACAATCAACAAATCCAATTTGGGATCCTCTTCGGTCACCTTTCCATCGACGTACAATTCTGGTTCCGGCAACACAGCTTTCAGAGTTTCGGATTTTCGCATGCGCTTGTCCATCTGCTCGATTGCATTGTTGGATGTCTCATTCACCGAACCATCGCCATTATGCTCATCACCCTGCGCGGCATACGTTGCAGCTTCGCTTCCAGGCAACCATCTCTTGGAGACCCCATCTTTTGCAGCAGGATCGTAGCGATCCATGCTGCGGAGCTGACGAAGTTCTGCAGGGTCGACAATCAATTTCCCGCGGCGAATGACCGGGCTCTGATCATACGGGCGCTGCGTGTACATCCCTTCGGCGATTTGCTTATCCGTGAGAAGAATCACCACCGTCTGATATTCTTCTGCGATATTGAACGCTTCGTTCACCAAAGAATATGCATCGTCACTATCGCTCGCGCTCATGACGCACCGTGAAAATTCTCCATGTCCTCCATTGATCGCAAGCAGCAAATCGCCCTGCGTGGTCCATGTTGGCAAACCCGTTGCTGGACCCGGGCGCTGTGCGAGCACAACAACGCATGGGTTTTCGATAATGCCATTGAGCGACAGTGTCTCCGTCATCAGATCAAATCCTCCGCCCGATGTCGCAGTAATTGCGCGCGTTCCCGCATGCATCGCACCACTCGCCATTTGCACCGCGGTGATTTCATCTTCCGCTTGTTTGATAACCATCCCGGTTTCATTTTGAATCTCCGCGATGTAATTGAGCATCGGCGAAGATGGCGTCATCGGGTAGCCCGCATACAAACGAACACCAGCATTCACCACGCCCAATCCCATTGCTTGGCTTCCTGTAAGAAAAAGCTGATCTTCCCACTCTTTTTTGGGCTTTGGAAGCTTGATCTTCACCTCGTCTTCAAATGCTTTGAACGCTTCATATCCTTCATCGATGGCTTTCATGTTTGCCTCCAAAACATCTGGCTTATGTGCAAATTTCTCGCCAACCACCGCCTTGAAATGCTCTTTATCACCTTTGACAGCTGCCCATGCAAATGCAGAAAAGACGACATTCGCAAGGATTGGTTTTGCATTAATTCTTTCCAACATTTCACCGATAGGAACGTAAATGACGGTGATATTGTGGTCCTTTAAAAATTTTTGATCATCAACAGAAAATTCCCACACGGCAGTGTCGTGAATAAGAACCCCTCCTTTTTTAAGATCGCGAATATTATGCTCGAAACCATGATGATTGAGTGCGATAACCATATTCACCGTTTCCTCCGAACAACGAATAAGCTTCGATGAAACATCTATTTGGTAGCTGCTGTGGCCACCTTTGATGAGCGACATGAATTCGCGATAGCCGAATACGCAGTAGCCCGCGCGCTTGAATGACTTGGCAAGAATATCTCCGATAGAGATTAGCCCTTGCCCCGCAGCGCCGACGATTTTGATTGAGATACGAGGCATCAGAGTTTTGGTACAAGTTGATCGACCCAATTCTTTATGTGTGCCTCTTGGCCATATGGCTCATTCACAACGCGCAATGACGGCTCAATAATGACACCCCCATGAGCATGCACATAATCTTCCAAATGAGTCAGTGCACCGACTAAAAAATGATAGCGGTCATCACCAAGTCCCATAAGCGCAACACGCTTGCCGTTGAGATCTACCTTGGCCGCACGATCTTTCAAGAATGCAAACATGTGCGGATTCGGCTGTCCTTCGACTGACGCCGTGTTCCATGAGCCCGATGCCAAAACGAGTACGTCACCCTTCGCCAAGTCTTCCGGCTGTGCGAGCTCAGCACGCTGCACTTCTACCCACACCTGTGGAGCAACCGCCTTGAGCTGTTCTATCACCTGCCCCACTACGTATTCGGTGTGACCACTGGTGGATGCGTAGATGATATGAAGTGAAGGCATATTGTTGCCGCTACTCTAGCCTTTTTGAGGAGCTCGCGCATGTGAAAAGAGCTGACAACGAGCCAGCTCTTCACTCTCTGGAATCCGACAACAGAGCCTTTACCTCTTCGTGATCTTAAGATCGGCGAGAATCGACCCCTTCGCAATGCCCGCATTGGGCTCGCGCGTGTAGATCATGAGCTTCTCGCCGGTCAGCCCTTTGGGGACTTCGGCGACAAGCGTCTTTTTGTCGTCGACCGAGACTGTGATCGTCGCCTTCGTAGCTTCGATCTTGATCTTGAACTCTTCTCCTTTCGGGAAGGGCATTCCACCCTTTTCTCCGAGACGAGGCATGACCTCCTTGCCATCGACAAAGTGTTGCACGATGACGTGCTGCGCCGACGGATTGAATCGCACGAGCACTGCGTTCTCAGCTTCGTAGAAGTTCGCCTTGCTCTGTTTACCTGTCGCGAAAAACGCGAACGTCAGGTGGTCTGGGTATTTCTTTTCCAGATCGCCTTCCGTCCACTTCCATGTCGCCGTGACGGTCGCACCATCGGGAAAGTCCTGAAGGGACACCAGCGTCCCGCGATTGCGGATTGTTGCGGTTCCGTCCTTGATCTTGGCACTAGGCTCGAGCTCTTCGACACCAACCTTGAAGTTGATGATCTCCATCCACTCGATCGGTGCGGCGGCGCCAAGAAAACAGGTCAGAGCGACTGCGGTCAGGATCTTCTTCACAGCAGGGTCCTTTTTTAGGAGGTCAGACGGGGGGGGGGTGATAGAACAACCAGAGAGTAATGCATACTTTACATTCATCCACCATTCTGTCAATCGTAAAAATTGGCTTAAAACTGCTTAAAATATATGTTTTGATGGTTTTAAAGCTTTTTTTAAGGTATAATTACATGATGTCCTTACTGAACCCAACATCGGTCGCCGTGATCGGCGCTTCTGCCCAGGAAGGCAAAGTTGGGCATGATGTGCTGAAAAATTTGGTCACGCAGGGGTATGAAGGCCCAGTGTTCCCCATCAATCCAAAAGGTGGAGAGATTTTGGGAAAAACTGTGTACGTTTCCATCAAAGACACATCAATTGTTCCAGACCTCGCAGTGATCGTGATCCCCGGAAAACTGGTTCCAGATTCACTCAAAGAATGTGGTGAACGCGGCATCAAAAACGTGATCGTCATCAGCGCAGGATTTGGCGAAGTGCATACAGAAGAAGGAAAAACATTAGAGAAGCAACTCATCGATATCGCACATCAATACGGTATCACGTTGATCGGACCAAACTGTCTTGGAATTGTCCGACCAGGCATCAAGATGAACGCATCGTTTGCGAAAGAACTTCCACCTGCTGGGAACATCGCGGTTATCTCACAATCAGGTGCGATGGGTGTAGCACTCATGGACGGAGCGATTGGTTTCGGACTTGGATTCTCTGCATTCGTGAGTGTTGGCAACAAAGCAGTCATCGATGAATCAGCAATGCTCCGCATGATGGCGGATGACACAGAAACCAAAGTGATTGGGTTCTATCTCGAGAGCATCAAAGACGGTCAGAAATTCTTGGAAGCAATTGATTATGCACACAACAAGAAATCGATCGTGCTGCTCAAGGCAGGTGTTTCTGAACATGGTCGTGCTGCCGCATCTTCGCACACGGGTGCACTTGCTGGAAGCGATGCAGCTATCGAGGCATTGTGCGCACAGACAGGAATCCATCGTGCACATTCAACGGAAGAATTCTTGGATCTCCTCAGTGTTCTTTCATTGGAACCAACGCTCCCAAGTAACCGCATTGCAATCATCACCAATGCAGGTGGACCTGGCATCCTCGCGACGGATGCGGCAGAAATGAAAGGACTGAAAATGCCTGCGCTTTCTGCCCTCATAGAAGCCGACCTCAAAACAAAACTCGTTCCAGCTGCGAGCACCGCAAACCCAATTGACGTGATTGGTGATGCCGGAGCAGACCGCTACGAAGCAGCAATTCTCGCATGTAAAAAGGATCCAAATATTGATGGTATCGCTGTGCTCCTCACACCTCAGGTCATGACGCCGGTGGCAGATGCTGCACGTGCAATTGTAAAGGTAATGAAGGATGTGCCACTAATGCCAGTGGTGACTGCGTTCATGGGTGGAGAATCTGTGCGTGAAGGAAAGAAGATTCTGCGCGAAGCAGGAATCCCAACATTTGCGACACCCGAAAGAGCAATCAATGCACTTGCTGCGTTGCGCGCTAAAGCGTGTCACCCTGAGCGCGACGAAGGGCAGACACGCGGTTCTATGGTTCGCCGAGCTCACCATGACACCGCGCAAGAATTACTAAAGAATCACAGCGGGCTCTTGGACGAAGAAACCACGACGAAACTCTTCGAACTGTACGAATTGCCGATGCCAAAGGCCGCACTCACACACACCGCAGAAGATGCTGTGCGCATCGCAGAACAGCTTGGGTATCCGGTGATTATGAAGATCAGTTCTCCGCAGATTTTGCATAAGACGGACATGGGTGGCGTGCGTGCGAACATCAAGAATGCAGCTGAGGTTACACTCGCCTTCCGCGACATCATGAGTGCAGTCCAGGAAAATGCTCCGACTGCAGACGTGAAAGGAATTTTGGTTCAGCAATTCTTACCTGTTGGAAATGAATTCATCGTCGGTGCTGTCCACGATGCATCATTTGGTCCGCTGATTATGGCTGGCCTCGGTGGTATTTACACAGAACTCTTCCGCGATACCGCATTCCGCATTGCCCCTGTCACAACAGACGAAGCGTACCGCATGCTCACAGACCTGGAAGCATGGAAGCTCCTGCTTGGTATGCGCGGCAAAGCACAGTCAGATATCGAAGCATTCGCCGGTCTTATTAGTCGCGTTTCTCAAATGGTCATCGATTGTCCCCAGATAAAAGAACTCGACCTCAACCCCGTTCTTGTCCGAAGTGATGGACTCACAGTGGCGGATGCGAAAGTCGTGCTTGGTTAACTCGTTCTGCGTGCTTCGAAGCACGAATCAACGAATCATGGAACATGCTTTTTCTCTGGAAGAAGTCTTTACTTTTACACAGGGCCCTTTAGTCTAACGAGGAATTTTGATTGTTCCCCTTTTCACCGTTTATGAAGTTCAAAACCCTGTACCGCCGCACAATCGAGATCGGCATGGACGCTGACGTTCGCGGCAAGAAACAGCTCGAAAAAATGCTTAAAAAACAAGCTGATAAGTACAAGAAGCTCGAAGGACGCGAGAAAGAAATGTTCGACGAAGAGCGCACATGGAACCCATACAGCGACTCTCGTCTCATCAACGGTACCGGCGAAGAAGATATCAAACGCATCCTTGTGGGTATCGACATGGAATCTCAGGAAGTGCTGTTGGCCGATCGCCTCCGCGAACGCGGGGAGAAAATCGACTGTATCATGACGCACCACCCAGAGGGCCGTGGACTTGCGGACCTCGATAAAGTGATGGGCCTTCAGGTAGATATCATGGCTTCCGTAGGGGTACCAGTGAACCACACGGAAGCACAGCTTCGCCCACGTCAGGAACGTATTTGGCGCTCCATCCACGCAGATAACCTCTTCCGCACAGAGCGCGTAGCTGAGCTCCTCGGTTTCCCGATGTTCAGCTGCCACACGGTGACAGACAACTTGGTCTGGCGCTTCATGGAGAAAAATATTTGCGCTAAGCCATTCGATACGTTGGATGAAATCATCAACGCGATCTACGACATTCCTGAATACAAATACTACGCTAAGCGCGGAAACCCACCAATTATTGTGAACGGTTCCGGTAGCTCACGCCCAGGAAAAATCGTCGCGACAGAATTCACCGGAGGAACAAACGGACCAGAGGAATTCTTGGAAGAACAATCACGCGCTGGGGTAGGAACAATCCTTTCCATGCACGTCACAGAAAAGACATTGGAAGAAGCACGCAAGCATCACGTAAATATGATCCAGTGCTCCCACATGGCTTCTGACGGAATTGGTATCAACTTGCTCTTCGATATCCTCTCCAAAGAAGAGAAAAAATTAGAAATACTTCCTGTATCAGGATTTATCCGCGTCGCACGCAAGTAATAAAGTAAGGAGGGTATGGGGTGTAAGGAGAGTTTTGGGGGTTACCCCCATTACTCCCCAGACCTTCATTACCCTCCTTACCTATTCAGTAAAAGCAATATTAGCTACCGCTTCGACCAAGTTACTTCGCACAAGTGCATCCATCATCCATACGGTCCACGCAACCCTCCATACAAATTTTTCCACCGCACTCAGGACATGTGTTGATTGTTAGGCCGCAAGAGCCGCAGATTGCTGGTTCTGTTGTCGTGTCTTCCATAGAAAATCAAAGGTAAAGAATATGTGTATTCTCTGCGGAATCGGCTACCACTGCAAGGATCTTCCGCTAGAATCTCAGCTATCTGAAGAAGGGTTATGTCGTCGCTTTTCTCTATCATCGGCCAGTCGTACGCATTTTGCAGGAAGCAACACGCCATCGCGCACGCGACCTTCTGGTTTCTGTTTTTGCCATCGCTTGCGACAGCACTCTTAGCTGATTATGCATTGATCAATAAAGCATTCATTCATCAGCGCCCGGAAATAAATATTCTCTTAAATTTGGCATACGTCGCATTTAGCTTAATGATCGTATGGGGAACGGTGTGCGTACTACACATTGGGAAGCGCTTACTACAGGCAAAATCTGGCCGAACACGGTCGTCATTCAAAACAGTTCGCATGCAGGCGGGGCCATTCTTCATCCCCTTTTTGCTCACGAGTATTTTACGAAGTATCTTCACAATGCTCTGGACCCTTCTCTTGATAGTCCCAGGAATCATATATTTCGTCCGTACGCTGTTTTTCCCCGTTATCGTTATCTGTGAAGGCATCGCGTACAGGCCCGCTCTCAAGCGTAGCCAAGAGATCGTCCGCGGACACACGATGTCCGTATTGTTAAATGCTCTCTGCCTCACCGTACTAACTTTCTTCCCCGCCGTCGCACTGGATCTCATCTTCTCGCACATTGCAACAAACGCACCATTCGCCATACTTCTCGCCGCGAATGTCGCATCATCTATCCTCACATCGTTTGCACTCGTACTTTATTTGCTCAGCTTGATTCAACTGTTCGATTACTATCGTCCACCTACGGGGCCGGTGTCGAATTGATTACGGACGACGTCTGTTCCAATAAAACCCGAACCGATAAATACTTCCATACTAATCATATCGTCAATGCGCTGGCGAACAGCAATCGTATTTTGGCTTACCCCATTCAATAACTCTTCCATATTTCTTTGTAATGTTTCACGATTCGTCACGCCCCATAGCACCTGATTATCCTGAACAAGATCAACGGATGAATTATGCCCATCCACGCCTTCACTTATTTCAATAAAACGACTTTCGACCATGTACGGAATTTGCTCCATACGATCAACTAAAGGCGTTTCACCAATTTCGTGTTGTGCTAGCCGAAAACGAATTTTCTGCTTTATGGCTTCATCAAGATCATTGCGCTCCAAAAACTTCTCAAGAAGTTCAGGATAAAAATTTTCATCTGGCACGTATCTTTGAGCTTCAGACATGACGTTAAGATAGAGAAATTTCCTCAAAAAAAGAATACAATTCATCCTCTATGACCTGGGGTTTAGCTTTATCTGGCGGCGCAGCGTATGGCTTGGCGAATGCCGGCGTATTGAAAGTACTTGAACACGAAGGACTCAAGCCCAACTACATTGCAGGAAGTAGTATGGGTGCCATCGTCGGGGCGCTGTATGCATTTACCGGATCGACCGCAGTACTCGATGAACTCACATCATCTCTCACGATGCGCAATGTCGCGCGCTGGAGCGATGAGCCACTCAAGAATGGCTTACACGGCGGAATCTTTAGCCAAGAAATTTCGAAACACATCCACGATATTGTGGGCGATGCGACGATTGGAGACTGCAAAATCCCCTTCGTCTGTATCGCGGGACGCGTAAAAGCTCCCATCACGTGGCACAAGATCGTCATGCCAGGATTTGCTGATGAAGTGACTGCGAGCATCGAACCAGTAACGTTTGAACCTGAGACAAAACTGCTCGAGGCTCTGATGGCAACGAGTGCGATTCCGGTCATTTTCTCACCAGTAAAGATCGCAGAAGAGGAATATATCGATCTCGTGCATTTTGGGGCGATCCCCGCTCGCTCACTTCGAGCTGTCTATCATCCTGATGTCATCATCGGAACAAATACGACGCCAGTGTACAAAGATCTAATGAAGTACTTGCCGCAAGGCTGGCAAGAATTCATGCAGCGTGGCTACAACGAAATGGCGATAAGCAAAGATGCTTGTGACCTTGTCATTTCACCGGCAATGACCGGTGCACCATTCAGGTTTGATAAAGCAGCAGAATTTGTGAAGGCGGGCGAAGAGGCTGTCGAACAAGCGCTATCGGATATCAAAAAACTCATTTCATAAACACACCCACTTTTCGTGTGAGATGAATGTATGTCCTCACTTCGATACGTGCTCTACCAACTTCTTGAACGTCTCTGGCTCGTGAATAGCGAGCTCGGAGAGAACCTTACGGTCGAGCTTAATGCCCTTCTTAGAAAGCTGGTTGATGAAGATGGAATACTTTCCACCTGCCTCGCGGATAGCTGCGTTAAGACGAACAATCCACAATGAGCGGAAGTTGCGTTTCTTCTTGCGGCGATCCATGAATGCGTGCTGACCCGCCTTGATCATGCGCTCCTTAGCTTTCACGAAAGTGCTGTGGCCAAGGCCCTGATACCCCTTGGTGAGCTTCTTTACTTTCTTGTGCCTGCGATGACGGACGACGCCGCGCTTAGTACGCATGTTAGAGAGACGGGAGGAGTTGTCTGATATTGGCAATGTTCGTCGGGTGCAACATCAACGTGCGGTTCTTGCGCTTTTGACGCTTGCTCTTTTGCGACAGCAAGTGACTGCGGCCGTGGCGCTTCATGGCGAGTTTGCCAGAACCAGTCTTGCGAACTCGTTTCTTAGCGCCGCTGTGTGACTTAAGCTTACCCATAGGAAAAATTCGGACGAACGGGGCGGCAGTATACGGAAATCTAACTAGTGTGCAAAGGGAAAATTACTAAGTAATAAGGGTATTGGGGGTATTGGGGGTAAGGAGGGCACCCTAAATACACCCCATACTCCCCTTACTTAAACACAAGAATTATTTAGCAGCTGGCCGCATGACGGCAATAAATTGATTCCCCTGCATCTTTACGTCCTGTTCTACCTCTGCGACGTCTTTGAGGCTTTCCATAAGGCCTTTGAGCTTCTGGATCGCGTAGTTCTTGTTTGTAAGCTCGCGTCCGCGGAGGCGAACGGCGAACTTCACCATGTGGCGTTCACCAAGGAATTCCTTCGCACGATCGATCAAACGGTCCAAATCGTGCTTTTCTGTACGAAAACCGAAGCGCAACATTTTGGTTTCTGACTGCTTGCTGTGTGCCTTCTGCTTCTTTTCCTTCTTTTGGAGCTGATACAGGAAGTGACCGAAATCCCCGATCTTCACCACCGGTGGCACTGCTTTAGGCGATACTTCAATAAGATCCATCTCCAATGCCTTCGCACGAGCAATAGCCTCGGCAATCGGGAGCTTTTCTGCGTCGCCTTCATCGCTGATAAGCAACACTTCAGGTACCGTGATTTGCTCATTCATGCGAGGTCGCTTTTCGAGCTTCTGCTGATTTTTTCCGTACGGGTGGCGCTGGCGCAAACAAAAAATGGGGAATGGATGTGTTCAGAAACATATCGGAAATTGGCTTAATGGTCAATATTCTGACCGTTGTTCTTCGTTGATTCGTTCTTCGAAGTCGAAGTAACGAAGAACGAGTTAACGTGCACGTACGTACGCGCTTAGAGTCATCGCCACATGAACAAGTCCATTCCCCGCGTCACGGTACGCAGCAGTATCGACTGTCAGCAAGCGGGATGGCCACATCTTCTGCTCGCGCAAAATAGGACCCAAGTCTTTCATCAGTTCTTTTGCCTCACGTAACTCATCAGAATAGAAGAAGTTCATGAGAGCAGTTTCCGATGCTGGAGACACGAATGACTTCTTCAATTGTTCCTCGTACGGCTTTGGCTCTTCGGCGTAACGCAAGAGATCGGTACTGAGGAACTGCTCGAGTGCCGCAATGGCTGCAGGGTTTTCCTGTTCTGTCAGGGCAAGTGCAGCATCGATATCATCCTGCGAAAGGAGATCGCCGACTGTGAGCAATCCCGAAATATCTGTGAAAAGAAGGAGCTGTTTCAGACCGTCTGGCGTGAGGTCGGCTTCAAATGTGATAGGTAATGATTGAACACCCTCGGAAACATCTTCGCGTTCCCCTATCCTGATATCAGAAAAAGATGTGAGTAAACGTTTCTGTTCCAAGTAGGAAAACACGACGTCGAATGTTGCGAGCAAGCGATCGATGTCATCTTCCTGAGGAAGCACATACAAATGAAGGAGATCGAGTTGTGACCCGCCACGGACTTCTGCCTGCACCTCGGCAATTTCATTTTGTTCCTGAAGAAGTGCGATACGCTTTTCCATTTGTGGAAGAGCAATTGCTGCAGGCAACCCCACTTCGCGCATATCGCGCACAGCTCCCGCATGCATCCAGAGGAGTGCTGCAGAGCTCACAAGCATGCCTCCAGCGATCATCAGATGATGCTGAGAAGTGAGCCGTTGAAGGTTAGAGAGAAGCGATTTCATAAGAAGATAAACACATAGTAAGTTTGCCCTTCGTCTCCGCTCAGGGTGACACTTTTTGGTTGATGACGAACTGAAGAACGAACGGCGAATGGAATGAACCATCGTCCAATTGTTCACGAGTGAAGGAAGGTTTATCGAGATCGGAAATAAACGAAAGTTTGGAAACTTCTTCGACAAATGCAGCAAGTACCGTCATCGATCGAGTACCGATATTTCGCACATCACCTTCGACGGTGACGCTTAATCCATCAATCGAGATTTTGGAGACTGCTACGGCGTCTGCTTCGTCACCCAAGCGCGATGCTGCCTGGCGCAATTCTTCACGTATATCTGTAAGTGAAAGCTGTCCGATTTTTTCCTGTTTGAGAGCGGTGTACGTTTCATCGGTGATTGGCAAAACCAAACGCACGCGTTCGCCTTCCTGTTGAGAAAGGTCCGCTGCCAATTGTTTCTGATATGCAACGATCTGACGTGGGTTCATCGAAAGACCACTCTGCTGATGGAGTTGCGTGAAGCGTGGCAGAAGGAATACATAGGAGATCAATAACAACGTAAACAGCACACCCGAAAACGTGAGCATTGGCATGGCCATTCGCTCTACGATTGCAGCTTTGAGAGGAGCCGTTTCTGGTGTTTGTTCGAGTTCAGACATTTCCCCTTATTATAGCATAAATAGTCATATTCGACTATGGAAGGACATTTGACATACTTAAAAAGGGTGAAATAATGTCAAAGTTGTTCAGCAGACCATTCACACCCCCCCCCCCCCCGAAGGAGCTAATGCATGCAATTGCTTTATTGCCTGCCAGAGGAACGCGAAGAGTATCCGGAAATGGAGACTAACTGGAAGGCGTACCTGCGCGGACCACATTGGAACCTCGCCAAGTTCTGCGTCATCCAGGGACCTCAGGAAGAACTGGGCTTGATCTTTTCGACAAGCAACGAGCACGCCTCCATGGCTTCGCTCCTGCTGAAGAGCCTGGACCTTGATCGATCAGCCTTTCTCTATGCTGGGACGATGCTCCCAAGCAAGAGGCAGTTCGCATTTGGTTCCATCACCTGCTGCGAGCAATTTGGCAAAGATGAGCCTGCGGATCCCGATACGGCAAAGCAGAAGCTGCTCGACGCGCTGAAGCATGACAAGATCATCAACTGAATAACATACGAATCCCCATCCGGCCATCCGGCTGGGGTTTCTTTTTTATTTCTTTTTTTGCGACGAAGAACTCATCGCCCACAACACTTCAAACCACGCTTTAAACGCATCAGCCAAGTACGCATTTTCGATACGCACAATGGTCGATTCATCGTCATAGGCGAAGAGCGCAATCACATCACCGAAGATCACCGTATCAGTCTTGAACTGAATGTTCTTTGGAATGATGCGAACTTCGTAATCTTCATGCTGCGGGACATCACGGATGTACTCACGAGCCATGGGATTATCAACCATGAGATCCCGTCCACGGAGATTAATGTCTTGACCAAAAATGCGCGCAACAATGTTTCCATCGAAGGTGTTATACATTGATTCCGCATTGAGCATCCCCACGAAATCATGCACGAGGATTTCCTTATAGATTTGGCGCATTCCTTCCAAGCCTTGCAGCATGGTGACCCGAGGTTTCCCAGGCAATGGCGACGTGAGGCCTGAGAGCATCGGTAACACACCTTGAATAAGCGGTTCCAAGGACTTCAATTCACGCTCGCGGTCCTGCACGAATGTGAGCAGCCGCTCAGGCGGTTCTGCGACGAAGTGAATCACCGCTCCCCGCTCGATTTCGGAGACTAATCCTTTCTCTCCCAAGCTACGCAGTATCAGATACGTATGGCTGCGGGATTGCTTGGCTGCCTTTGCCACCTGTGTGGCACGGGCCATTTTGAGCGGCAATACAGCCAGGTAAATCTCGATCTCTTTATCATCTAAGCCAATACGTCGCAGAAGAGGACGAATGGAGTCTGAAGCGGCGGAAGAAGTGCGTGGCATATGTTGTCTATAATTATAGACATTACGACTTTATAAGTAAAGAAAGGGCTTATATTAGATGTTATTTGTTGGTCTAGTTTAATAGACAAAATACATATTCGATGTCATAATGGCATTGCACAGTCAATCAACGTGAGAGACGTGCACTAGTCATTCACTTCAAGAAGGAATAACGCAATGAAACACGACGAGATTGGGCTGATGCTTCTGGTGACCGTTATCGGATTCGGAATTATCGTGATTGGAATCATCGTGGCCCACACGATCCGCATGTGGTGAATGATCCGCTCAAGCCCTCGCGGCCTGAGCACCCCGAACTCTAGTCGATGGACTAGGGTTTTTCTTTTGTTAAAAATTCACCGCACTCCCACCTTCTTTTTTAAACGTGTGATCTGGCGACCATGGGCTTTCATGATTGAAATATTTTTATCTATATTATGAAGATGAATCAGAATCTGATCGATTTTATTCTTTAGATGATCGAATTCTTTATCCGTTCCATCAGATTCTTGTGCGAAGGTAATTTGAAATTCATCTTTTTTCATAGGACTTCCGAGGCTATGTGATGCTTTTTGCAAAAACAAGACCTAGCGCTTTAAAGCACTAAAGCATCAGCCGTATTTCCGTAGACACTCCCTATTATTCCAGTACTCTATTATTCCAGTATTCTATTTCCCCCTTTCCGATGGACGAACTTCTTCAGAAGCTTCAGGAATTGCAATCGGCAGTGAACATGGGAAAGGACTCTCTTTGAGGCACGACAAGTTCCTCAGCAGATAGCCACGTTGGAAACCAAGGCAGCCGCGCCGACTATTTGGGATGACCAAAAAGCTGCGAATGAATTATTCGCACAGCTTCGTGGACTCAAGAAGCAATGGGAACCGGTGATAGAACTCAAGAGTGATGTTGATAGTTTGGTCGAGATGATTCCGATGGCATCAGCAGATGACCTCGCGGGAATGCAAACTGATTACGAAGCAATGCTCAAGCGTTGGCAGGTACTAGAACCAATGTTGTACCTCAGCGCAGAGTTCGATCACAACAACGCATACGTCACCATCAGCGGAGGAGCTGGAGGAACAGAAGCTCAAGACTGGGCCGGGTTCTTGCTGCGCATGTATTTACGCTACTGCGAACGCATGGAATGGAAGACGACGCTCCTCGATAAAACAGACGGACAAGAAGCGGGCATCAAGACTGCAACGTTCCTCGTGGAAGGAGATCCTGCCTACGGATATCTGAAATGCGAAAAGGGTACACACCGCTTGGTACGACTCTCCCCTTTCAATGCAAAAAGTCTGCGCCAGACAAGCTTCGCGCTTGTGGAAGTGCTGCCGGAAATAAAGAACACCGATGAAATCAAAATCGAAGCGAAAGATATCCGTGTCGATACGTATCGCTCGGGAGGCGCGGGAGGACAACACGTGAACAAGACTGACTCTGCGATTCGCATCACGCACTTACCTACAAATATTGTTGTCGCATGTCAGACAGAGCGAAGCCAGATCCAAAACCGTGAGCGCGCGTTCAACATGCTCTACGCAAAGCTCCTCGAAAAAAAGCGCCAGGAAGAGCTCGATCAAAAACATGAACTGAAAGGCGCATCACAATCCGCGGACTTCGGTCAGCAGATTCGTTCGTACGTATTGCATCCGTATCAGATGGTGAAAGACCTCCGCACGGATTATGAAACATCGGATACACAGGGTGTATTAGACGGGGACATTCAAAGCTTTATAGATGCAGAACTAAAACTTCTCGCCCGCGAGGGATAACCATCATTTAGTGCGTGGATTGAGTGGTACAAATATACTTGTGCGCTTTTTGTATTCCGCAAAGCCAGGCTTGGTTGCCATGCGCGCTTCTGCAAGGGGCACGCCTGATACAAACAAAATAAGAAGTGTGATTGATATCGGTCCAGCAAAACTAAGCCATGCACTTGCAGCCGCAAAAGCAATGATTCCAATACCCCACCATTGCACCACCTCGCCGAAATAATTTGGATGGCGTGAATAACGCCACAAACCGTTCATCATCAGCTTCCCTTTGCTCTTTGCATCACGAACAAACGCAGAAAGTTGGCGATCTGCCATCGTCTCAACAATAAAACCAATAATCCATACAGCCGTACCTACCATGGCCACCGGGCCTATGCGCGTATCAGAGGAGCGCGATGCGATGAGTAGTGGACTTATTACAATAAACAACAGAACAGACTGAAGCACGTAGACCTGTAAAAAGCTCCGCACGATAAACCATGTGCCCCATTGTTTCCTCCATGTTGCATAGCGATGATCTTCATCTGTACGAGCAATCCTACGACCAATGTGCCATGACAAACGCACGCCCCACACAATGATAAGTGTTGCGATCGTGCGTGCTGTGACACTTTCAGCAGCATACGATGCAAACAAGAATGCTGAGATACACACCGCATTAAAACCCCAGGCCATATCAGCCACATCATTTCTTTTGAGTATGAGGGAAATGATAAACCACGCGCATGTGAGACTCGCCAAGAGAAGTGCTACCTGCAAGATCATGATCAACGTGCGAAGAAGCGAACGATCATCACGGCAATCACTGAAACTGCCCCCGAAAGAAATGCGCCCCATGCAAGATCCACAACAGTGACAACCAATGGCCAGTTTTTAACCACAGCCTGATTCGTGAGGTCATACGTAGCGTAGGCCACAAGACCGAGGAATGCGCCATTCAAGAAAATACGAAGCACGGAATCAGATAGATGTGGAGTTACCACAAAGTATGAAAGCGCCCCTACATACAATGCATAAAAAAGAATGGCCGCCCACCACTGAGGGCTCTCAGACATCAGAAAACCGATGTGTGTTTTGTAGAAATTTCTCGCCACTAACCCGAGCCACAAACCGTCGAGTATTAGGAATGAAACGAGGGTCGCGAAGTATGTGATGATTATGTGCATATGAGGGAACTTACCACTTCCCACTTATCACTCAAAAGTTCTTCATAATATTTCCCCTTCTTCCAATAAATTTTCCGTGCCTTCGCAGACTTTTTTGATCGAATGATGCGACAACGATCCCCTTCCACCTGAAGCGCTGCACAATCATCGAGTGCAATCGCAACCCCACGAACCTTCTTCATCATATTCTTGAGGCTCTTCGGACGATCTTTCTCGGTGTTGTAGTGAGGACAGTGAAGCGCATCAATCAGTCCTAACGTCTTCACCCGAATATAATCCGCTGAGGGATTACTGAACTTGAGCGAATCAGAATTTCCTTCGCGGAACCAACAGATGGACCCGGCGGATAACCCGCAACAAACAGTTCCCTTCTTTGCAACTGCGATCAGAAGTTTATCAACTCCCAATTTTCTCCACAGTTTCATCATCCGCATGGTGTTTCCTCCTCCAACATAGATGATGTCTGCACGTTTAATGCGCGCCGCGATTTCTTTGGATGACGGCCGATCACGATATAAGAGAAGTGTTTCGACGGTGCATCCCAAACGATCTCCATATTGTTTGATAAATGCTTCGGTATACGGAATAGAATCTTCACTCGCAGTCGGAATAAACAACACTCGTGGATGTTTCTTCTTCGCCATCTTCACAATTTCCTGGTCAATCAATGTGGTTGCAGGTTTGTTCTTGGGACGATGAATACTTCCTCCTCCGATGGCGATGACGTGGAGCATGGCGAAATTGTACACTTCTTATGCACTGAACTCTTATTGATTCCTTGGATCAGTCGCGAGTTGCCCAATTCCATGATGCCAATGAATAAAACCATTCGCTCCACCGCAATTTTGATAAATCCAGACAACGTGTTCGGGCTTAGTGCATACGAGTAATTTTTGATGTCCAACTGGACCAAAGGCACAAATAAGAACTCTTCCATTGGGAACCGTGCTCAGCACATTATCGACCGTATCGAAAGTATCTTTTATAGGTAAGGGCAGCAAGAACATCGCGGCTGTTGCGTTTTTTTCATTTACACCAATTTCCTGCGGACGCTCTGTAACTCTTGGAACATCTTTACGATCACGATTTAAATCAAAAATAGTGACACTTCCAAGGCCTCTAGATCCACTGACTGTTGGTACATATGGCGAGGCAGCAGAAGCGCCTGAAGCAGTTGCTACTGCCGTGACAGTTGGCCATGTCTCATTACTTACTTGAATACTCGCAGGGGGAATACCAATGTCCTCCGGATTTTTACCAGCTGTTTTGAGCAAACCCAATATCTGCAGTAATTGTGTTCGAAATGTGTAGGCCCTCGGATCAAATACAGACATTTGCAACCAAAGCTCTTGTGCTTGTATTAATGCAAGAGAGCTTGATGAATCTTCGATATTGCGTCCATAAATTTCTTTAAAAGCCGTACATACTTTTGCCCAATTTTCCGATGTTAGTGGACAATCAAGAAAGGCCATCCTCACACCTTCTGGACATGAAATGCTATAAGCAAATCGTATGGCATTAGGAAAGGGACTGCCTATTTGCAATGTAACTACTTCATCCTCACCAACAACGTTTGCAAAATTCTGAAGCGTCATTCCAGCATCTGTTTGTCTGCTAGCATCTCCCGATTTCAAAATATCGAATTTGAGTCGCGTAGCATCCAACTGCAGCTGAGATAATTTATCTAAAAACTTCATATTCTTCTCTCTGCCTTCGTGCCTCAGGTTGAACTGACCTGTCGCAATTTCGTTTTGCCCCTCATTACCCCCAGCCGCAGCAAGATTACTGACCATAATAATATAATTATTGCACAAATATTTAGTATGTAAAGCAATGGCGGAGAGAGAGGGATTCGAACCCTCGAGACCCTTTTGGGGCCTACGCGATTTCGAGTCGCGCGCCTTCGACCAACTCGGCCATCTCTCCAGTTCCGCTGCAACGCACAATCCTTCCACCCTGTGCGCTGAGCGGAGGCCATTGTGAAGCCATGATGTGAGCTTTGGCAAGCATGTGTCATAAGGCGATCCGACGGCAAATAGAGACCTCGTCAATTGCTTATTCACTCGACAATTCAACGTGAATTTGCGATTGAGGCTTGCAAAAGGGTTTGAAAGGCCCCTAGAATCCCTATCACATTTATTCATTACCCCCAGATCCATGAGTTACGTAGTTGCCTCCAAGGTAAAAGAACTCGTCAATGGTAAGGGCATGATGGCATCCGGTGACCTCGCAGAACACCTCAGCAAGCACGTTGAGATGTGGCTCGGCCAGGGAATCAAGGCTGCTCAGGCCAATGACCGTAAGACAGTTCGCGGCGCTGATTTGCTCGTCTTCGCTCCAGGCAAGATGGCACTTACAGTTGCTTCCAAGGTTAAGGAATTCGTCAATGGCAAGAACATGATGTCTGCTGGCGACCTCGCCGAGCACGTCAGTGGTCTTGCTGAATGGCTTCTCGAAACGGCAGTAAAGCGCGCAGGTGCTAACGGCCGCAAGACAGTCCGCGGAGAAGATCTATAATAGATCTCTTCATTAAAGCTAGAAATAAAGCCCCGTAAGGGGCTTTTTTCGTGGAGCAAAGCCGCTAAACTATGCCAACAATGACGATCGCTGTTGTAGGCACCCGTCTTCGTTCACCTCGGGCGAACTACGCCGGGCAGGCCGGCTACTTCCCCTCTTCTACTAAATGACTATAGCCGTAGTTGGTACCGGGTACGTTGGGCTCGTAAGCGCCGCATGTTTCGCGGAGCTTGGGCACACGGTGTGGGGCGTGGATATCGACCCGGCAAAAGTTGCGATGCTTAAGGAAGGAAAAAGCCCGATCTACGAACCGGGACTCGAAGAACTTCTGAAGCAGGGCCTCGCAAGTGGACGACTTATTTTCACGACTGATTTAAAAGAAGCACTTCCACATGTATCCATCCTCTTCTCCGCTGTTGCGACTCCACAGGGTGAAGATCACAAAGCCGACCTGCGTGCGATTTTTGCGGTGGCAGAAACTGTCGCATCGTATGCAGAAAAACCTTTACTCTTCGTCAATAAATCGACTGTTCCTGTTGGAACAGGAGAGAAGTGCGAAGATCGCATCAACGCAAAACTGAAAGAACGTGGAAAAGATTTCCATATCACTGTGGTCAGTAACCCCGAATTCCTCCGTGAAGGAATGGCGGTGCCAGACACGATGATGCCGGAGAGGATTGTGGTTGGAATCAATGGGAGAAATCAGAAGAATCAGAAGAATGAAGGCTCCTCTGATTCTTCTGATTCCTTTGACTCCTCTGAATCCTTAATGGAGGAACTGTATCGCCCCATCACCCGCGTCGGTAAGCCTTTGATTTTTATGTCCCGCGAGAGTGCGGAGATCGTGAAGTACGCAGCGAATGCATTCCTCGCGACGAAGATCAGCTTTATCAACATGCTCACAGAGCTTGCGGAAAAGACTGGTGGAAATATTCGCGACATCGCCACAGGTCTTGGATTAGACAGTCGCATCGGACCACGATTCCTCCATGCTGGAATTGGTTACGGTGGAAGTTGCTTTCCTAAGGATGTGAAAGCTCTGATGGCGACGGCAAAGGAATACAACGTGCCGATGCCGATAGTAGAAGCAGTTGATGCAGTGAACGATTATCAGAGGAAGCGATTCATCGAATTGATTCTGAAAAATCTCCCAGCGAATTCAGCGGTTGCAGTCTGGGGTCTCGCATTTAAACCAAAGACCGATGATATGCGCGAAGCTCCGAGTATTGATGTGATCCACGCACTTATTGGCGCAGGCCATACCGTGAAAGCGTATGACCCAGCAGCGATGGAACGTGCGAAACCACTGATGCCACCAAACCTCGTGTATACCCCTTCTGCAATGGAAGCGATCCCAGGAGCGGATGCATTGATCGTGGTAACAGAGTGGGATGAGTTCCGAGGAGCAGACTTAAAAGCTATCAAACAATCGATGCGCGGTGACCTCCTTTTTGATGGTCGTAATATCTATGAGCCAGCTGAAGTAAAAGAAGCTGGTTTGCGATACTATGGCATCGGTATTTCCTCTCAATTATGAAAGTTCTCCTCACTGGTGCTGCAGGATTCATCGGCTTTCACACTGCCAAGCGTTTGCTTGAGCGTGGTGATACGGTGATCGGATTTGATAACCTGAACCCTTACTACGACCCAAAACTTAAAGAAAAGCGTTTGGAGATGCTCAAGGAAATCCCGGGATTTACGTTCATCAAAGGAGATCTGAAAAACATGGAGGATCTTGAAAAGGCATTTGCATTACTTGGAGGCGGCGACGATACACGTGTGTGCCACTTAGCCGCACAAGCGGGCATCCGCCACAGCATCGACCATCCAGAAATCTTCGTGGCAGATAACATCGATGGAACGAACTTTGTGTTGGAATGCTGCCGCAAGTACAAAGTCGGAGGATTTATTTATGCTTCGACAAGCGCCGTCTATGGCGATAACAAAGAGTCCCCTTTCAGTGAAGAACATAAGACGGACCTCCCGATCAGCTTGTACGGTATGAGCAAGAAAGCGAATGAACTCCAGGCATATTGCTATCACCGCTTGTTCGGTCTCAAGTGCACTGGGCTCCGATTCTTCACCGTCTATGGACCATGGGGACGCCCAGATATGGCGCTGTTCCTCTTTACGAGCTGGGCACTCAAAGATGAGCCAATGCAGATCTTCGGGCAGGGCAAAATGAAGCGCGACTTCACGTACGTGGATGACATTGTTTCGGGCATCGTCGCTTCGCTCGATAAAAACTATGACTATGAAATCTTCAACCTGGGAGGTGGAAAAACAGAAGAATTAATGAGCTATGTTTCTGCCGTCGAACAAGCTGTCGGAAAGGAAGCGAAGAAGGAATATCTCCCGATGCAGCAGGGTGACGTCGTGGCTACATCAGCAGATATTTCGAAGGCTCAGAAGATGCTTGGCTACGACCCAAAGACGCATATCTCAGAAGGTGTGCCGAAATTCGTGCAGTGGTATAGGGAGTATTATGGGTTGTAGGATTCAGAAGATGCAGACGATTCAGAAGAATCAGAGGAACCGGGCTTTTCTTCATTCTATAACATTGACCGGGGAGCAGTTTTTCGCATAATGCAGCGGCGAACCGTTCTTTCCCGAAACCACGGAGGCGCTGATGAATCACGAGCAATTAACGAAGAGGCTGAAGCTGCTGATGGGAGTGATGGGATTGGCCTGCGGAATCATGTGCAGGTCGTTCCACATGTCACCGGTTGAAGCCGTCCTGACGACGCTGACGACCGCAGCCGCAATATTCGCATGGCTGCTCACCCAGTGTCCGAAGCAGCGACGACGCTACGTCGCAATCAGGATCCTCGCGATCCTGGTCACCTTCCTCGTTTTCAGCCTTGCAGGGTATGCAATCTACCCTGCTCTGAACACGCGTTCGCACAAGGCCGACCCCGTCGCGGGTCGGCCGGTTTTAAGCAACTCGAAAGAACCCCCTTCACAGCATCATGCTATGAAGGGAGCGAATACTGCTCAACAGAATCCTTTCTGTTGTGTCTTGAAAGAGTCAGCGGCTGCTGTAGTGCGGGTCCGGGAAGTAGTGGACCAGCCAGATCACTGCGGGCAACGTCGACACAGCGGATGCCCAGAAGATCATCCTGGGCACCAGACTATCTTCGACCATCTGCTGTCGGGCCAAGGCCTCTGCCACCATTCCGAGAAGTGGCAGGATGACCCACACCAAGCAACACATGATCCGGCGCCAGAAGAACGCCTCCTTCGTACATCCCCGCTTTTGCCTTGTGGCCCCCATCAATCTATTAATGACAGAGGACCCAAAGTTCTCGGCTGGGGGTGCGCCTGGGATGATAATCGTCGGACCCCAGGTGCTGGTTTCATTGGCCAGCTGTGCCCTCTTCCTCAAGGCATTGCGGTAGCGCCGAAGCGCGACCACAAAGCCGCAGACACAGAGAACAACCGCCAGCGCCGCAAGAATCAAGAGACCGTTCGACATGACCAACTCCAGAAAGGGTTTGCCCCGAAGGGCTGGAAATGAGCAGATAATAGGTAGTATATAGACTATTGCTAAATTATCAATACTATGTTATTATAATAACAACAAACATCCTTCCCCCCTTACTATGGCTACTAAGCCACAGTCCCGGTACCAGCGCCTTGTCGCAGGATTTGCCGCTTCCGCCTTCGCTCTGCTCACGATGTTGAGCATCCAGCAGCACGAGGCAAATACTGTTACTGCAGAAGTGGTTCGCCACCCTGCTGTGATGACGAACTACCGTAATGGCTGTCTCGTTATCAAGAATAAGAACCAGCGCTTGGTGACGAATAACTATCGTTTCTGTAAGACGAAGTAATCCGGCTTCGCCTACGGGCTACGCCGCGACTACTTTCTAACCCAGACTTCAAACGGCAGGCCCTGAAGTAACACAAAGTGTGTACTTCGGGGCAGGCCGGCAATGGATTCCCATCCGGCTTGCTGCTCTAGTTCCTTACAGGACTGGAGACAAACAACTGCCCTCGCAGTATCAAGATAATCCATAACAAACCTCCGCACCGGGGTTTTACTCGCGTGCTGCCACTCATGACCAAAAGAACCATTGATCAAGAGTTCGCCCGAGCCCGATTGTTCATCGATAGTCTTCATCACAGACGAAGCAAGAGACGGTGCGTATTGTGGCGGACGCAATCCCGTCATCATTAAGATGGTGATAAACGGTACGCCGAGAACAATTGCTGCACGGATAGTTGGACGACTTTTGAGAACAGGGAACATTCCCGCGATAAAGAGCGGCGTGAACAGTATCGCGTAGTAGTCGTAGCGAGAAAGGAAGATGTACGCGCCAACAAGGACAAAACTTCCGAGCAACCCAAATGTTGGTTTGCGTAGCAATCCAATGGTTCCAAAAAGACTCAGGACAATGCTGCCACCGAGCGCCCATACCCATCCTGTCTCCGCGATACGCTGGATCAATGTCTGGGAGACATCTTTATCAGCGTGCATAAACATACTCGCAGCTGCGAGTGGATTTGTTAGTGTATACAGCGCGAGCAATAAGACTGGGACGATGCAGATAGTCAGCGCTTGTGATTTGCTAATAGAAGACCGCCAGAGAAGCGATAGGACTAGCGGACCAAATAGTACGGCCTGGTACGCCGTGAAGAGGCTGGCGAGCCATAGGAGGCCAATGAGCCATGCGTGTGTGGCGTCGTCTTTGTGCTTGAGGAACAACCAGACGAATACGAGCATCTGGAGCGCGGTCAGTGGTGCCATCATGACTGTACCTGCGGCGTAGATAACCGATGCAGAGAAAAGCCAACCGAACGCCAAGGACAATCGTGAGAGCAACGGATAGTTCCGCGCAGCATCCAGAATCAGCCACACTGCCTGGATGAGTAACGTTGCGAGGACGATGCGCCAGAATATTTCCTGATACTGCCAGCCATCAAGCAAACTCAGAATCCACCGTGCAAGTGGTGGATGTGGATAGGGAATATCCAAAAGATATTTTGCTTCATCCGTGCGAACCCCAAGATACGTCTGCCATCCAGCGAGGATGAACGCGTAGACTTGCAGGCCGATGATCGCTTTTAGTCGGCGCATGGGATTGGTTTAGAATTTCCAAAAAGCCATTCGTAACAAGTTTCTTCATCATTACCACGATGATGCTGACGATGCATAAATGTGAATCCTTCTTTTGTAACAGACTCCAGAGACATATCGGAAATTAGCCAACCTTGTTCAGTTTCTAATTGCTTGAGTGATTCCTGAATGCGCGCATAATCGTTGATTAACGGAAATAGTAAGAACGCTTTTGCTCCAAGAACGATAAAAAGAAAGAGGACGACAGCAAAAAATAATACCTTCTGAACCCGATGCAGGGCGATACGAATCAACTGCCACAAAAGTTGGAATGTAACCTTAGCTGAAAGTTTGCTCTCGCCATGTTTGCGCATGTGGAAGTGCAGAGGAACTTCTGCAGTCTTGGCATTTTTCGGAAGATGCGCGAGGACTTCGAGAAGAATTTTGAACCCCGTTGGACGCAGTTTCGTCGCGATCTTTTTGTACACATCTGCTTTGATCGCGAAGAATCCACTCATCGGATCACTCACTTCTACTGAAGGTAATTTACGAGAAAAGAACGTTGCCACTTGGCTGCCGATACGACGACTACCTTCCCACTCTCCCACACTTCCCCCTTCGATGTAACGCGATGCAACGGCAATGTCTGCACCCTCTTCGATTTTGTCTGCGAGCTGTGTAATGAGGATAGGATCGTGCTGAAGATCTGCATCCATGACTATTAGTGTTGTACCTTTGGCCATATTGAAACCTTCGACGACAGCAGATGAAAGGCCACGTCGACCGACGCGTCGGAGGACCCGGAGCATGTGATAATCGGCCATCATCGCCTCGGCCTTTTCCCAGGTTTTATCCGGTGAATCATCATCAACAATAATTACTTCGAAAGGCCGTTTACCCATCACTTCCGTAATACGCTTAAGGAGTTCATTGAGATTCGCCGATTCGTTATATGTAGGGAGGATAATGGATAACACGGTCGAATTATGAAGTATGAATCAAGAATTATGAAGCTAAAGCGGAAATCCCGTAATTCACACTTCATAATTCGTAATTCTCGGTTCACTGCTACAATCCACCGCACAATGAAGATTTTGGTTACAGGCAGCTCCGGCACCATAGGAACCCGCCTCTGCGAGAAGCTTCTCGAACGTGGCGATGAGGTCATGGGCGTCGACTGGGTACCGAACAAATGGCAGCCATCAGTACAAAAAGTGACGACAATCGTCGACCTCCGTGATGCACAGGCCCTAGAAGCTGAAAGCCAAAAGCTGAAAGCTGACGTATGTATTCACCTCGCAGCCAACGCCCGCGTGTACGAACTCGTCGAACATCCAGAGAGGGCGCTCGATAACTTCATCACGCTTTTTAACACACTCGAGTTCTGCCGGAAGAACAATATCAAGAAGTTCATGTTCGCTTCGTCGCGCGAGAGTTACGGCAATATCAAAGCTGAGAAATATCGTGAAGATATGGTGCGCGTAGAGAATTGCGAAAGCCCTTACACCGCAAGTAAAGTCGGAGGAGAAGCTTTGGTCGAGGCTTACAGACGTTGCTACGGAATTGATCAGATCACATTCCGGTTCTCCAATGTGTACGGCGCCTACGATGATTCCGAGCGCGTGGTCCCACTCTTCTTCCGCAAAGCTCGTGCAAATGAATCGATGCATATCTTCGGGAAAGAAAAGTGCTTGGACTTCACATACATCGATGACTGCGTGGGTGGAATCATGGCTGCTTTTGATCACTTCGATACCGCAAAAAATGATACGTACAACTTGGCTTTCGGCGAAGGAACAACAGTGGTACGCCTCGCTGAACGCATCAAAGAACTTCTTGGAAGCACGTCAGAATTCACTTACGGAGAAGCTCGCACAGGTGAAGTAACGCGCTACATCGCGGACATTTCCAAGGCCAAGAAGGCATTCGGTTACAACCCACAGTATTCGTTCGATCAAGGAATCGAAGCGGCTGTGGAGTGGTATAAGGCGAATACGTGACGCATTGACATAAAAACATAAAATTATTAAAATGCAAATATGGTTCTCGGAATTTATCCCGAAAACGAAGGGCAGGAACAGATAAAAATTTGTAATCCGGATTCATTCGAGGGAGAAAAAACATACACGTTTGATCCCCCACTTGATATTGCAACGGTGTCATTTTTAAATGAAC
Organism: uncultured Candidatus Peribacteria bacterium; assembly: GCA_964391185.1. Taxonomy (GTDB): domain Bacteria; phylum Patescibacteriota; class Gracilibacteria; order Peribacterales; family Peribacteraceae; genus JAKQEM01. Next base: position 129,385 of record CAYMIX010000002.1, read on the forward strand.
ACTTCTGCGGTCATCCACCAAAGATGCAAAAACCAACATTTCTTGTGCAAGACATTCGCAAGGCAGGTCTGAAGGAAGGGAAATTCATTGGCCTTGCGAAAACGAGCAATCCAAGAATACGAACTGGATCATTCGTCTGTACAATGGAATTTCGTAATCGCGCTACCGGGAACATGGAAACTACACGATATGTTGCACTCGTAAAATTTTCCAGAGGTGCTGCTGAAGGCGTCACGATTAATGTACGCGAAAAAGTGGTAGATGCTCTTCACCCATAATTTACTTCACATACAACACCGCATCTCCTTTCACCTGCGTCGGTTTGATGCCAGGTATTTTGAACGAATGCGACACCACGCGTGTTCCTGGTTTGAGCTGAGGCCAGATAACTTCTTTAAAGAGTTTCATTTTTTGGATCAATAGATAACACACAATCACATCCGCATCGCTGAAATCTTTCTGCCAGAAATCTCCATAACGGACTTCGACTGTTTTGTACCGACGCGCCTTCCACTTTGCGAGCAATAGAGTGGGAACAGAGAGTTCGTAGCCAACGGCAACTGCGCCTTTTTCTGCTGCAGCAATAAGCAAACGCCCGTCACCGCATCCAAGATCGTAGACTGTATCACCGCGTTTGATGACTGCGAGCTCGATCATGTGATCGGCAGTTTTCTTGGAAGTGGGAACGAATGGCGGAGCGCCCTGCATCACCAAGCGAATAACCGGAAGACAGATGACGACAATGACTGCCCAGATAATCAAAATACCAATGTGCGACGGCCCAAGAGCAATCGCAAGAACAAGAGAAGCCATCAGTAGAACTGCTTCCAGGACCATGCTCTAAATGTATCATGCTTTCTTTTCTTCGTGATACGCCATGGTTCGTCGGGCTCACCACAGGTTTTCAAGGAACTATCACGAATCCTTCTGTTTGGATTCGTGATATGTCATTTCTAGATTCACCTCCCACAAATTCATATTGTCCGTCTTTCCTGCGACAATGTTATCCACTGCCATCATTGCTGTGAGCATGCTGTGATCTTGGTTGTTGTAACGGTGCATGCCGTTGCGGCCAATCAAGTACAGATTTGGAATCGTATTCACGTAATCACGCACAACATCCAAATGATCATACATTCCCCAGTAGGCTGGATACGCTTTGGGCATGCGGAGGACACAGGCGTCGATGAGATCTTCTTTTTTGCAGAAACCAATTTTTTCCATTTCGCTGATGCCGAGTTCGATCAGTTTTTCATCATGCATTTCCCACAAATCTCCACCTTCATTGACGAAATATTCGAGACCGATCCATGTCGTGTTTTTATAATCTGCCACCATGTAGGGGCTCCAGTTATTGAAGATCTGAATACGACCGACACGTACGCCACCTTCCTGCACGTAGATCCAATTATCTGGAACACTGGTGACAGTTTTTACTCCACCCTCTTGGACGTTCAATTTTTTGAGGAGCAAACCGACAGTAAGAAAATCGCGATAATGGAGGCCTTCAGCCACCTCCACCACTGGCACAGGCGGACGCGGTGTCATCATGCCAATGAGATGCTTGATCGGCATCGTCGAGAAGAAGTAATCGCATGCGACTTCGACAGTTTCATGCGTGTCGACGTTTTCTAATGTCGCAGATTCGATGCGACCATTGTGTACACGCACACCGGAAACGCGCGTTTTCATCCGCACTTCTCCACCCATTTCTTTTACGAGCTTTGTGACCTCTTCCCACATTTGTCCTGGGCCATACTTAGGATAAAAGAATCGTGTGATAAGACTTGTCTCACGTTCTTCTTGAGCTTTCTTAAAATCGCTCGAGACGAGATCTTTGAATGCATGTGCAACGGCGCGCTTAAGCGATAAGCCTTTCACGCGTTGTGCGCCCCAATCTGCGCGGATCGCACTGCAGGGAACACCCCACACTTTCTCGGTGTAGGCTTCGAAAAATGTTTTATACAAACGATCGCCAAAGCGATTTCGATAAAACGCATCGAGGTACGTTTCATCTTTGAGAGGAACGATCTGACGCTTAATGTAACTACAGCCAATGAGGAATGTATTCCATATACCCAAACGCTTCGCCACCAGAAACGTGATGCCGATCGGATATGGAAAGAAATGCTTGTGATAGAAAATGCGACTCATGCGCGGCCTCTGTAACATCACCGCATCTTCCTTCTCAGGATCTGGTGCTCTTGGTTGGGACTTAGGACTTAGGACATTGGACTTGGGATTATCCCTAAGTCCTACCTCCGACGTCCCATGTCCTTCCTCGGTGGAGGGATAATCAACTTCATGTCCCTTTTCAATATCATCAGCCGATGGTGCGCCTTGTAGTGGCAAAATATTGAACCACCAATCCATCACACGTTTTTCTTTGCTGAAGAACCGGTGACCACCGATATCGATACGATTGCCTTTGTAATTATATGTCTGGGCGATGCCACCGATTGCGTCTGTCGTTTCACAAACGATCGGATGAACGTCAGAACGCTTCAGAAGTTCGTACGCAGCTGTGAGCCCTGCTGGTCCTGCGCCTGCAATAATAGCAACTTTAGACATAGTAGAGAGTATAACCAGACCGGCGACCTGCCCACCGTAGCTCCACAGAGCGAAGGCGGGTAGTCGCAACCTTCTTCGTCATAATAAGTTGCGGAACCATACCATACAGTTGGCTTCTATCCTACGATGTACTGTGCGTTCCCCACTGATCACGAATGAATCCTTTGATGCCGCCAGGGATAACTGGAACAACGAGAATCATCCATGAAAGAATCGCCATCATATCTATAAATAATGGCAGTGCAGCAATCGAATAATCAGGGAGAAATGTCCCCTTCCACGAAAGAAACAAATAGAAGAACTGGAAGTGCAATGTGACGATCGCAATCGGAATGAGTAACCGATACTTCACCAGCAATGGGATGCTGGCCAATGCCAAAAAGAGCACGGACATCTCCATGTAGAAGTGGTCCATATGATCGAGCAATGCGGCGAGGATGTAGGCTATCAGGAACGCAACACCAAGCGCACGAGCCAACCGAATATCCTTCCAGAATTGACGCGGATAGAGCAACGAAAATACTCCGAGTAACATCAGGATTGGTGACGAGTGAACGAGATTCCCCTGCCCCGTTTTCCCCGGATCTGGGAAATAGAAATTGTGAATGGAGAACAACATCTGCACACCGTGTGCGGCATTGAGTGGGAATCGCCACCACACAAATACATTTGCCTGCGTAATGTCTGGGTGCGCACCGACGATGATGTGACCAACTTGCAGGTACTGCATGACGACGTATGCGATTGGAATTGGCAACATCAGGAGAATCTGCATCCAGCCGCGACGAATGACAGACTCATGTATGGTCGGCTTCCAAAAAAGAAACAGTGGAAGCAGCGCGATGGCAAATGGTTTCGTCAGAATTGCAAATGCCCACGGCAACCAGGCCCACGCTGAACCTCGCCCACGGAGACCGATGGTTATCAGTGTGAGCAGCGTGAAGGATGCAAAGGTAAAGCCTTGGAACGCCATAAAAGCAAAAAATGGCATGAACGCCGTCGCATAGGCAAAGAACACTGACTGCAGTCGATCACGCAGAAGATGTTTTGCTGCAAAATAGGCAGCAAGTGGCAAAAAGAATGCGCACGCTACTTGGAAGTAGGCATTTAATGCGTAGGAAGGCGCAATCAGATAAAAGGGCAGCGCAAGAAATGATGACCCCTGAAAACCAGGAATGGAGAGATCGAGCTGCCCGCGCGCGAGTGCATCAATGAACTTTTGATAATGGCCGTGATCATCTTGTGGTATAACGTTTGTGCGCCAAAAAACAATGGCTGTGACTATCTGAATGCAGATGAGGTGAAACGCCGGCTTTGAAAAAAGACGTTTCATGAAGGGAATAAGCGCTTAACCAACGGGAAACGAATGCGGAGCACAGAGAGAAATGCCTCTTTGATTTCGTGCGCCGAAAGGTTCGAAATGCCGCGACGGCGATTTACAAAAACAACTGGAACATCGTGCACTTTAAAGCCCTTTTTGTGTAGCTGATACGCCACTTCTGAGAGAACGACATACCCTTTGGCATCGATACGATCCATATCGATAGCTTCAATAGCTTTACGTGTGTAGCAGCGGTATCCATTCGTGTAGTCCGTCATGGGAATACCCAAAACCAACCGGGCATATCTATTGGCCCATCGACTGAAGAACGTGCGTCTCCATCCCCATTCGTGGATTTCACTCGTGGGAAGATATCGCGACCCAACGACGAAATCGCAGGTTTTAATTTTCTCCAAGATCATCGGAATTTCGTCAGGCTTGTGTGAGAAGTCTGCATCCATCTCAAGAAATAAATCGTATCCTTTCTCCAAACCAAAACGAAAACCTGCAAGCACGGCGGATCCGCGACCCCCCTTCCCCTTGCGCGAAATTAAATGCAATCGACCGTTACGCGATGGAATGAGATCTGCAATCAGTGTCGATGTTCCATCGGGCGATTCGTCATCCACAACCAAGACATCAATCTCCGGAGATTGTTTAAGAACAGCATCTATTAACTGCGCAATATTCTCGCGCTCGTTGTAGCTAGGGATGATAACTAAAATTTTACCGGACATAAATCCTAGTCATCATAGCTTAGACAATCGCAACATCCACCTGCTCTTTCTTCTTAAAAATAAATCCGTGTGAGAGCGCATAGTTCCACGCCGCACCAACGCCGACCGCTGCGATTTTAGCAGGCAGATAGTGTACGCCAATCCAGAGTAACGCATTGGAGATCAGCGCATTGGAAGCAATCGAAACACCATAAACAATGCCAAATTTTACCAATTGATTACCATACGACTTCTCACGATTGCGGAAGGTGAAGAATTTATTTGCGAAGAACACGAACGTAGCGCCAACGAGCGATGAAAGGATAACCGCGATGCGTTCATCAATCTGAAAAGTTTCGACAAAGAATGTAAGAGACGTAAGATCGCACACAAAGCCAATGCCGCCGCAGATAATAAACTTCCACAGCTGCGAAGCATGTGTCCGAACATGTTGGTTCTGCAATACTTTTTTCATAAATTGGGTGATGGAACTATTGATGACGAATATCTATATACATTACGACAGCTATTGAATTGTTACATTGTTAACAAGCAAAAAACATCCTTTATCGCCTGCGAACAATATAGCAATTTAACAATGTGAAGATAGATAATCAGTCAGGAAGGCCGTTCCATGAGTCGTACGTTTTTTTAAGTCCATCCTTCAGCGATGTCCAATCCATTGCTTGTAATGCAGGATGCATTGGGAGCATGGGAATAGTTCGCGAACCAATAACCTTGCTTGTATCGTATTGAATCGGAAGATCGGGACGCACCAAATCGCGAATACCTTCCGCTAAAACCTTCATGGGGACAACATCATTGGAGGTAATGTATTGTATGCCGGTTGCACCTTCATCCATGAGTGTGAACACGGCCTTTACGAGATCTTCTACATATAAAAATGCCCGCTCTTGTGAGCCATCTCCCCACACTTTGAGCGCATCGTTCGCATCGCGTGTCTTTACCATAAGAGCTGGAATTACGTTACCCTCTTCGTTGAACGTATCACGGGGACCATATACACCGACCGGACGAAGGATCAGTAATGGGAATTGGCGCTGGCGCGAAGCGGTAAGCCACAAGGTGCAGCAAATCGCTTTGCCCAAAACATACCCATCGATTTTATCTGACTGTGCGATAGCAATGGGATCGAGTGTAGGTGGCACGTTTGCCGTGCTGAAGAATGTCACCGGAATGCTGCGATCTTTTTCTTTAAGACCATCGAGCAACGCCAAGGTCATGCGAACATTATCGTTGGTAACATCACTTGGACGTTTGTGGTGATATTCCACATTACGGCGACTGGAAGCAAGATGAATGACTTCATCGACACCATCAACAAGCTCAGCACAGTATTCCGCGCTGCGTAAATCTCCTTCGATCCAATCGATTTCTGCACGACGAGCAGAAAGGTGGCGATAGTTTTGGGCACGCAATGGCACGCGGACTTTCGCACCACGATCAAGAAGCTGTTCGACAAAAAAACTGCCGATAAAACCTGTGCCACCCGTTACTAATACTGACTTACCTTTCCATTTCTTTGTCATACTGCCAAAGGGTATCACAGGAAATTCTAAATCCTAAGCACTAAACTCTAAACAAATCCTCATTTGGAAAAACGTTATTTATTTGAATTTGTTTAGAACTTAGAATTTAGTGCTTAGGATTTACTGCAATGCTGCAGATAAACCTCCTGCTGCAGAAAGATGTGAATCTAGATTCACGTTCGCCGGAAGCAACACACCGTGTGTTTTGCAGTCTGCCTCCATCATGATGTGTGCGAGCTCATGGAGCTGCGTCTTGGCTTCCCAACCAAGAACATTTTTCGCCTTTGATGCATCACCAATCAACAAATCGACTTCCGCAGGACGAATATATGAGGGATCGATCGCGACGATCGTTTTGCCTGTGCGCGTATCGATGTAGTGCTCTTCGAGACCTTCACCACGGCGTTCAAAGGGAATGCCTGCGATTGTGAGGCAGATCTCTACGAATGAACGAACTGATTCCGTGCGGCCTGTAGCAAGAACGAAGTCATCTGCTTTTTCCTGCTGAAGCATGCGCCACATTCCTTCGACATACTCTTTGGCATACCCCCAGTCGCGCTTGGCATCGAAGTTACCGAGATAGAGGCAATCGAGCTCCCCTGCGAGCATGCGCGCGATGCTCAAGGTAATTTTGCGTGTAACGAAGTTTTCGCCACGACGTGGAGATTCGTGGTTGAAGAGGATTCCGTTCACCGCAAACATCCCGTAACTCTCGCGATAGTTCTTAGTAATGTAGAAAGAATATGCCTTCGCACATCCATACGGGCTACGAGGATAGAATGGCGTGTTTTCGTTTTGAGGAGTTTCAAGCACCTTTCCATACAATTCACTCGAGCTCGCCTGGTAGAACTTTGTTTTCAAACCTGTCGTACGAATTGCCTCGAGTAAGCGGACAGTTCCTGAACCCGTGATATCTGCGGTGTATTCCGGCATATCGAAGCTCACTCCGACATGACTCTGCGCTGCAAGGTTATAAATTTCATCGGGCTGGACCATCTGAAGAACGCGAACCAACGAACTGGAATCGCCCAAATCTCCATAGTGCAATGTGAGGTTCACCCGGGTTGTATGTGGATCGCTAAAGAGATGATCAATGCGTCCGCGGTTGAATGTGGAAGCGCGACGGACCAACCCATGCACTTCGTACCCTTTGGAGAGCAGGAGCTCTGCCAAGTACGAACCATCCTGGCCGGTGATACCCGTGATAAGAGCTTTAGGCATGTAAGACGAGCAAAAAGAGGTTATAGTATAGCTGATTTATCCTTCTCACGACAAACACCAGGGGTATTCGTGCACAAAGCAGTTATATGCTATATTTTGGGCATATGGCTGCGTTAAAAGGTTTGGCAGAAGACTGCCGTGCATTCCTCAAGGGTAAACGCATCGTCATTACCGGCGGACACGGTTTTTTGGGGTCAAATGTGCGAGCATATTTGGATAAAATGAACATTTCATATGTGGCTCCCACCCACGCAGAAATGGACGCGGAAAATACCGATGACCTGCGGAAATATATCCGTGAAGGTGATTATGTCCTGCACCTTGCCGCTCTCTGCGGCGGTATTCGAGTAAACACCGCACGCCCACATGATCTCTTTGAACGAAATTTGCGTATGGGTCTTGCGGTATTAGACGTGTGTGCGGAGAAAAAAATCAGCAAACTCCTCGTGATTGGAACAGTCTGTGAATACCCGGATGCCGCGCCAGTTCCACTGAAAGAAGAAACTATGTGGAATGGACTACCCAATCGCGATACCGGCGCTTATGGAATGGCGAAGCGCATGCTCCTCTACTACGGCATTGAGTTTGAAAAAGTTCTCCCCTTCTCCATCACGCACTTAATCCCAACGAACATCTACGGACCACACGATCATTTTGATCCTATCAACGGACATGTGATCCCTGGGATGATCGCTCGTATGTACGAAGCAAAATTGCGTAACGACCCAACCTTCTCCGTATGGGGCAGTGGCACACAAACCCGCGAATTTATTCACGCGGAAGACGTGAGTCGCGCCCTGTTACTCGGCCTATGCAAAGACACTGGCCCGCATGCAATCAACCTGGGATCAGGTCGCGAAATCACCATCGCACATATTGCACAGTTGATTAAGCAGTATCTTGGATTCGAAGGAAAGATCATTTTTGATGTTACCGCACCAATCGGTTCCAAACGACGCCAGCTGGATACCGCGCGCGCTAAAACACTCCTAGGATTCGAAGCAACAATCGAACTGGAAAAGGGGCTTAAAGAATTGGTGGAATATTACCTCTACAATCACGCAGAAGCCTCGACAAGCGTGCACAGGAGATCAACTTCTTCGCTCGTGAGTTCAGGATTGTTGGGGAAGTAAAACCCTTGTGCATGGACCAAATCCGCATGTGGAAGATGTGCAGCTGGTAACACCTTCTTCCAGAAGGGATGGTTTGCGATGTTGCCAGCGATCACCGGGCGAATCTCTACGCCAGCAGCTTCAAACCGTTGAATAATAGATGCAAGGATGTCTTCAGATTGCGCGATGAGTGGCATGGCAAAGTTGGAGACGCGCTCTATGTGATGAGCACTGAGAGCGTAATAGAGATCTGGACGTTTTGCTGCAGCCGCATGGAAACGCTTGAAGTTTGCTTCACGCTTTTGAATCGTGCTTTCGAGCATCGGCAGTTGGACTGATCCGAGGAATCCGGTGATCTCCGTCGGACGCAAATTGTAGGCAGATTCGTAGAATGTATATCGCGCATGGAAATCATCGACATGGTTTTCGGCACGCATTTTCTTCTGCATTTCTACAGGAAGACTTCGGTCCCAACCGTGCGCACGCACCATCACCATCATGTGATACAACTCTTCATCGTCGGTACAGATAATGCCTCCTTCGATAGTAGAAAGATGATGTCCGACGAAGAATGAACAGGTGGATGCAATACCATAATTTCCGAGGAGTTTTTCTTTGTAACGTGTCCCCAACGATTCGCAGTTATCTTCGATGAGAATCACATGATGTTCGTCACACAAGTTTTTGATCGCATCGATATCACCACAAAAACCAAGCACGTTCGTAATGAAGAATGCCTGGAGATCGTTGATGTGCTTTTTGAGTTCGTCAGCCGTAACGTTTAAGTGATCCACACTGCAATCGATGGCAACCGGCACCAATCCCAACTGCATCAGAGGCATGACGTTTGTGGCCCATGTGAGAGCGGAAACACCAACCTTATCGCCGCGCTTCAGTCGACCAAGGTTAATAAGCGATTGAATGAGATCGAGGTTGGCTGTGCTGCCATTGCTCACAAGCACCGCATATTTTCGCTCCTGGAACGTAGCGAATTCGCGTTCAAACTGGACACAATGTTCGCCCATACTCAGACGCGATGATTTTCTGATGAAATCCGCGAGCTTATCTTTCGTCTGCTCTTCCTCAAAAAAAGTCGAGCGCATCAATGGAATTCTGATACTTGTCATGTTCATATGATACCAAATACATATCGAACATGCTCGTTCTTCGTTCATTCGTGCCTCGAAGAACGAATTAACGAATCAACCTCGTAATCGCATCAGATACAATCTTTTTGACCGCCTCCTCTGAAAATAGTTTATGAGCTTTGGCATAAGCGGCATCCGCCTGCTTCTGGCGACGAACGTAATCAGATAATTCTATGAGATGATCGACGTATTCGTCAGGGGTATCTGCGAGCATTATTTCTTTCCCTGGTTCGAAGTGGTAACCGGCAATCTTCGTTGTGATAAGAGGAATGGAACGACACAATGGTTCGAATACTTTCTGCTGCATACCATGCCCAGTAATCCACGGGCAGAGTGCAATATCCATTTTGGAAATAAATTCACCGAGATCCGGAACGAACCCAACAGGTTGCGCGTCGTCACCGAGATATTCTTTATACCGATCCATCGGGAACTTGCTGCCCGTGAAGTGGAACCGGAACTTCCCCGGAGCACGCTTGCGGACAATCGGCAGAATCTTTTCGATCATGTATTCAAGCGCATCACGATTGTGTCCCATGTTGTAGTTCGAGCTCAGGAACACGACATCGAGAACTTCTTTATGCTGATGCGTTTTGTGCGCAAAGCATTTGGATAAACCACGCAGCGGCAACGTACCCGTGTGCTTGGCTCCGCGACTCTTGTACCAATCCTCTTCTACTGGAGTAATGCCAAAGATGAAGTCCGATTCCTTTGCAGCAATCGTCTCACCCGGATATTTCGGAAGGGACTTGATAATGGACTTCAGTGACCATCCATTTTCATCACGACAGTTTGCAGGTTCATTGAGTGACGACTTCATGATCGTTGGAATGCCGTATGGCTTGAGCAGTCTCAACGTTGGCCAAAGCAAGGTGTATTCAATCCATGCGAGATCTGGCTTGAATCGTTCGACCTCTTCTTTCACAACACGTTCGTATTCAGGATCGGTGTATTCCAGAGCCGCACCATCGAGTAATGCTGGAGATGCGAGGATGCGTGGAATCCTTTTGAGAGCTAATTGATATGGATGCTGGACATAGGGAAGAAGCGTCAGCGGAATATTCAGCTCAGCAAATGCGCGTTCGACATCTTCACGTGGTTGCCACTTATGAATCTTGGCAATTACATGGAGTTCGTACCCCAAGCTCTGCATCTGCTTTAAACCATTAAAGCGGTCCTGCTGGCAGGCGCCAGTGACGGGGTAAGGGACCCAGGGTGTTAAAACTAATATCTTCACGGGTTTAGGATACACGAAACAGCGTTCAGTTAACGGGTTAATTCGTTAATTCGTTCTTCGAATTAACGCATTAACAAATTAACGTTAGACTCAGTTTAATGAAAAACCTCGTCCTGCTTTGGCGATTACTTACAACAGTAAGGAACTGGCCAGTCTATTTCCTCAATAGATTTGGCTACATGAACAATAAAAGCGAGGTTCATTTTCATCTGTGGAACGGCATGACCATCGTCGGACGACCATTTTCCATCGACCGTGCGATCATTAATGAAGAGTGGTTGGACCGATGTTACGAACCAAATCAGTCGGGAATTCATTTCGATTGGAAGGCATGCACAACGATTCTCGATATCGGATCTCACATTGGAACATTTACATTGTATGCAGCTGCTAAAGCCCCGAATGCGCACATCACTGCGTTCGAACCGGAGCCAACGAATGCAGCAATGTTGCGACGTAATATCGAGATCAATAATCTCGGCAATCGTGTGAAGGCAGTCGAAGCTGCAGTCAGTGGAACGAATGGAACGATCACGCTCAATATGACCAAAGCGAGTGGAAGCGGAGGACATTCCATCTATTCCTATACATCTGATGCCAAGACGATCGAGGTGCCGATGGTGTCACTTTCATCGATTCTCAAAGACATCCAACACTGTGACTTTTTGAAGATCGACTGCGAAGGTGCGGAGTATGAAGCGTTTTATAATCTGAGCGATGAAGAGTTTAAAAAGATCGGATTCATCGCGATGGAATATCATCACTTTTCGAAAGATCCGACACATACGCCTGTGCATTTGAAGAAGTTCTTGGAGGACAAAGGATTCAAGGTAATGGAGCCGGCGAAGTCATTGTTCTTCGCGCATAGATAAGCCGCCGACGTCACCCTGAGGTGCCCGCACTATGGATTCGGGGCTCATCGTCGCTTCGCTCCGATTCGCACCTCACCATGACGTGCGGGCCTCGAAGGGTGACGGCGTGCTTAGCAAAGGTGGCAAAAGACCCATTCCAATGACTAGCCGAAAAATTCGTCCTACCCTACAATTTCCGCATGGAGAAGCTGTCAGTATGCATCGTCGGCTTGGGATACGTCGGCCAACCATTGGCTTACGCCTTTGCGAAGCACGGCTTCCCTGTTTCGGGTTTTGATATTTTCGAAAAGCGCATTGAGGAACTGAAGTCTGGATTTGATCGAACGAATGAGCTCAGCAAAGAAGAGCTCGCATCAGTAAGCATCACCTACAGTTCCGATCCATCCGTCATTGGTAATGCGAAGGTGGTGATTATCGCTTTGCCAACTCCCGTCGATGACAACAACAAGCCTGACCTCAAAATCCTCGAGGCTGGAACACACACTGTTGGAAAGCAGCTCAAAAAAGGAATGGTCGTCGTGTATGAATCAACAGTGTACCCGGGAGTCACCGAAGAAATTTGCGGACCAATTCTCGAACAAGAATCAGGACTGAAATCTGGAATAGACTTCACGTTGGGCTACTCGCCTGAACGCATCAACCCCGGAGACAAGCAACACACGGTGGAAACGATCATCAAGATTGTGTCCGGACAGGACGAAAAGACGACGGACATTTTGTGTGATTTGTATGGATCGATTGTGAGCGCAGGAATTCACCGCGCATCAAGCATCAAAGTAGCAGAGATGGCGAAGGCAATCGAGAACGCTCAGCGCGATATCAACATCGCATATATCAACGAAGTGGCGATGCTCTGTAATCACCTCGGTATCAGAACGAAAGATGTGCTCGATGCCGCAGGCACCAAGTGGAACTTCCTCAAGTTCCAACCAGGGCTTGTGGGTGGACACTGCATCGGCGTTGATCCTTTTTACCTGGTAGAAAAAGCACGTCGGCTCGGCATGAACACGCAGCTGATTACCGCAGGCCGCAGCATCAATGATGGCATGGCGAACTTCATCGCTGACAGAGTAACTGGCGCGCTCAAGACACCGATCGATAACGCGCGCATCCTCGTCCTAGGACTCACCTTCAAAGAAGACGTGCCAGATACGCGCAACAGCAAAGTGCACGACGTGATCAACGCTCTCAAAGATCGTGGAGCAACGGTAGAAGCGCATGATCCATTCCTGACAGATGCAGCGTTGGGAGCCATGAAGCTGACGCCAGGCTCACTCGAAAAAGGACCATATGATGCAGTGATGCTCCTGGTTCCTCACAAGCAATATCTGGAAGCTCCTGTTCAAACGATCATCAATGCGACGCAAGAGGGAGGTGTGGTGTACGACTTGAAGTCGCTGCTTGATGCGAATACGATTGTAAATCAGAAGAGGCAATATCTAAGCCTCTAAATTATAAATGAATAACCGTTCACTTCCCTATTGGGCAAAAGGAGCGCTGGCTGGATTGCTATTCCCTGTGATTATTTTTGCCGCTGCTTTCTTGGGCATCGATTCATATGACGAAACGATACAAATAATGCTAATGCCACTGTGGCTGGCTGGATTCGCAGCAGGAACCGGAGGCTTCACGCCAATGGTGATCGTCATGTTTATTTTTGGATTTCTGTCCTATGCACTTGTAGGAAGTGTACTGGGGATGCTTATTGAGAAAATTCCTAGTCCTAACGGCAGGAAGCTGGCTGTAGCTTTAATAATCGTTGCATTATTTGCTGCTGCCGCAGCAGTTACTTGGGGCGCACAAAAGCAAACCGATGTTTACCAACGTGTTGGCTACACGGTTCAAGATTGCATCGACAAAGAACCTGATGAACACAGTAAAATCACGTGTATCGACATTGTTTACCGGCGTTTCGCTCCAGATCCCGCGACATGTTTGCTGCTCTCATCCAACGATTCGCTCCTTAGAATGTGCACTGAATATGTGGCAAGCGAAGCAAAGGATGCGAGTGTTTGTAATGCATTTAACGAAAGTCAGCAGGCAAAAGATTACTGTCTTAGCTTCATTCCGAAAGATGCCGGCAATGTTGCGGATTGCGAATTAATCAAATCTGAAATGCAGCGATATCAGTGCTACAACAGTGCAGCATGGGCAGCGAGAGACTTTGCACTATGCAGCAAAATGCCTTTCAACAATCCTTACGAACCGGCACCGAATAAACAGTGGTGCATCAAATGGCTAGCTCAGAATGCGTTTTTCGACTGCACCGGCGACGCTGCATGTATCGCAGTGATTTGCGATTCTATTGTGGATCCAGAAGCGAAAGGAGTCTGTACATGGACACTTAGTGAGCTTCAGAAATAGCTAGCGTCGTTCAAATGCATATCGCAGCAGCCCATACGCACTCACCATATGCACTTTTGAAGATGTGAGAACTTTCTGAATGGCTTCGTCGAAAGGCATTTCATGCACTTCGATAAGTTCATCATGATCTTGTTCAAGCGGACTCTCGAAGAGACCATGACCGACATAGATATGATTCGTAATCACGATCGAATCAGACAGATTACCCGTACAATATTTTTTCAAATCCTTGGCATCGAAACCTGTTTCTTCGCGCAGTTCACGATGTGCTGCGACAAGGAGATCCGCTTCTTTGTCGGCTTTTCCACTCGGTAGCATCCAAATATATTCACCATAAAACGCACGAAATTCGCGGAGCATCAGAATCGTTCCTGGTGTTTTGAAAGCAATGATATGAACAGAATCATTGCGATGTACGCGTACGGATTTCTTGATACGACCATCAGGAAGAGGTGCTGTATCGAGTGTGACGCGCCAGTCGAATTGATTGAAAAGTTCTTCTGAAGTCATAACCGAATGATACTCCCCATACCCCCATTACCCCCAACACTCGCCTTACTGCAGTGTCCACAAGCTCCATCCCTCCTCTTTTTTGATCATCTTAAACAAGGACTCGTCGATAGCCCAATCCGGCCTTTCCTTCTCATTCCACAAAAGTTTCGTCACATGATATTTCTCCAGGTATGGACGAGGATTTGCACGAACTGCACCGCACACAGCATTCGCCTTCGCGATACTTTCTTGAAATTCTGCTTCTGTTTCTTGGTTGCGAATCACCTTCAATCGTTCCTCCGCATGCACAACAAGACCCGCGTAGTCGATAGGCTCACCGAATACTTCCGAGAGGCACGCACGTTCTTCGTATTCTTCATCCGTCACTAGCAAGAAGCCTGAGTATTCCGTAAATACCACATCGTGATTCGTATACGATGCAATGATATCTGCTGATTTGCGGTCTGTGAGAACCGTCTGTTTTTCCGTACCCAAGGCATCGAATGATGAGGCAAGATGTTGATATGCCATCGCTGATTCATCCGGCACTTGGAATGCATACAGTCGTCCGCCTTGATCGGAGATACCTGTCATCAGTGGCAATACACAGAGCATGACGACTACAACTGCATCCCATCGGAACATGCGATAGTGAATGATCGCGACTATCAATAAAATTACTGCGATATATAGATATTGAATATAATGCGACGAGAACGACATCACGGTTCCGTGGATAATCTGCTGGTTGTACATCAGGGCGAGTGCAACAAGCATCGCAAGAAGAGGCAGCATTCTCCGACGAACGTCGCTGCGACGGAAAAGCCAGCAGGCACCAATGCATATGAGAACTGTCAGCACACTACGAATGATTGACTCCGGCATGTGCGACTGAACTAAGCCAATGCGATCAGATACTGCTTGAAAAAGCGGATGCGAACGAATCATCAGCAAGCGATACACCGTCGGACCACCTGTTATCAGTGCTCCAAGAATGCCGAACGGCAGCGTTTTCCAATAAGCAGATTTATTCGTCACTGACTTGTCGATCAGGATGCCAATACACAGAAGTGCTGCGAACGCATAGAGAAATGTCCATGCCCAGAGGTACACGCCGGTGGTAAACCCAAGGAGCAATCCTGCGAAGAGCGCGCGCCATTTCGTTGGCACTTCGTACCATCGCCAAAAGAGCAGCAGTGTACTCATGACAATCGGCATGCTGAAGCCCGGGTGGAAGTACCGTTTGCCGAACGCGATCAGCCAGAAAAAGAAGATCGATGAAAGTATCGAAAGCCACCAGCTTGCGCCAAACTTACGAGCGAGAGCAAATCCAAGCGGAATCATCAGGGGTGTAATAAAAATGCTTAAGAATAGAACGAGCAACGGCGCGGAGATTCCCGTCCAGAAAAGCAACGCACCGATCGCTTCTTCTAAGCCTGGAGATTGCGGACCGCTGGGTGCATCTGCACCTGTCCACACACCGTTAGATGCATCGGAAAAAGGATGCAGAAGCGCGTGCTGTGTGCGGATCATGTACATCCCCTCTTCGCTTCCGCCAAAAGGAACTAATCCACGGAAATCTGCCTGACGCGTTGCGAGTAACGGCTGCCAAGCGATGATGATCGCACCGATCATGGTGATGAGCGCGATAATGATGGAGCGTTTTACGACCATTTGATAATGCGAGCACCTTTGAAGAACATTTTGGTAAGTAACCAACCGTGACCAAATGGACTGAGCTTAGTCGTTCCATATGAGCGCTCCATATAGTGCACAGGAGTTTCGCGGATTTTGCGGTGCTGACGCGCGACACCAAGGAAGACATCGAAATCTCCGAAAGGATCCATACGCGTCGTCATTCGTGGATAATCGCTTCGATAAAACGCTTTCACAGGCGAAAGTACATCGACGATCTTCTGCCCAAACAGCCAGGAAAACATCATGCTGAAGATTTTATTACCGAGGAGATTCAGAGCTGGCATCGCTTCTCCACGCATCGGATACATCAGGCGTGACGCATTCACGCATTCTGCTTTTCCCGCGACCAGAGCGTGATAGAGCTTTGGTAATTCGCTTGGATGCACGGTGTAATCGCCATCGTAGATCACCAGCACATCACCGGTGGATTCACGAATACCATGATGCAGCGCATCGCCTTTTCCACGGCCAGGTTGCTTGAGTCCACGAATGGTCAGAGGACCGTTGTATTCTAAGATCGCTTGTTGAATCTCCTCCCACGTTCCATCGTTGGAATGACCTTCGATGAAGAGAAGTTCCGTCTTGGTTCCAAACTGCGGCATTGCATTGATAATCTGACGAACGTTTCCTTTTTCGTTACGGACAGCAGAAAGAACCGTCACAGAATGCTCAGGATGTTGCAAAGGAATCGGCCGCGCGATGATTGTTTGGATCATGCACAAACGTTGGAACACCGGCAGTGTTGCGATAAATCGATTGAAGAAACCGGCGATCAGCGGAATCGAGACAGGGCACAAAATACGCCCACTGTGTTCGACGACTTCAAACCCTGCGAGTGAAAGCATGTTCTCAAGCGCATGATACGAGAGCCAGTTCTGCGCAGGGAACCGTGTTTTTATATGCAGCCATTCACCAACTTTGAAGATAGGACTCCAGAGAAAGTTGAACGTGGTGATAACAAGACGTGTGCGATCCTCACATAATTTTTTACGAATATCTTCCAAGGCAATCTGCACATCTGGAACATAGTTAATCGTATCGAGGAGCAACACGTACTCATGCTTTTGACTGTGATGAAGAGCTCCAACTGTATCAACATCGTAGGTGCTAGATGTATCTGCTTTTGCTTTCTCAATCATTTTCTCAGAGAAGTCGATACCGACTTTATGCGCCTGAGGAAGTGCGGAAAGTACTGTGCCAATTCCACAACCGAGATCAATCACAGATGCATCCTCGGGAATAAGTGACTTCAACCATCGAATACGATCACGATAAAGAACTGCATGACGCCGTGCATCACGAGAACGTTTAGACGCGAGTTGATCAAAATATTGCCGGCGGTCATCTAAAGAATTCATCTGAAACGGGAGTCTATCAGGTTGCGATAGTGAGCACGACCATGACAATGCCGCCAACGACATAACTCACGTAATCCTTCAGTGCGAACACAATAGGATCATCGTGCATTTTGCCACGACGAGCCTGTATCCAAATACGCGTAATCCAATAGAGAATGAGCGGAATCACTGCCCATAAATATTCCGGATAGGCATAGAGCCGCGTCACTTGGTCACTGGTGATATATAACGCAAGAACCACCGCAGCGATAAACCCGCTCGCCGCACCAAGTATCTGAACCATGTTCCTATCGCCCGTCACATAGCTACGACCGGCGATCGTGTGCTTTTGTTCGCGAGCAGAACTTTCAAGTTCGGAATAGCGCTTAACAAGTGCAAGGCTGAAGAAGAAAAACATGGCGAACACAAGTAGCCACACCGAATACTGCAGGCCGGATGCTTCGTGCCCAGCGATGATACGAACGCTATAAAGTGCTGCAAGTACGAGGACATCGATAAACATCAGCTGCTTGAGATACAACGAATATGCAAGTGTCAGAATGAAATACCCAACAAGTACCAAGCTAAAGCTCGCTGGCAATTGTGATGCAGCAATGCCAGAACCTATGAGCAATAACGGTACAGCAGTGATCGCAATAGGAATGGGAAGATCCCCCGAAGCGAGAGGACGAAAACGCTTACGTGGATGCGCGCGATCGGATGCAAGATCGAGCAAATCATTCAGTAAATACACACACGATGTACAACAGCAGAAAGCGATAAGCGCAATAAGGCCATTGAGCATAATCGAACCATTTCCCAATGCGTGACCCGTCACAAATGGCACAAAAATCAGCGCATTTTTGGTCCACTGATACGGACGGATCGCGCGAACAAACGCTCGTACGACAGACTTTTTATCATGAAATTCTTTATCAACAAAACCCAAAGCTTTGGCTGCACGACGAATACTTTCAGGCGCATTTACGACGATCGCTTTGCGCGCATCTTTCCATACGTTCATATCCACTTTTGCATTGCCGATATAATCAAACCCTTTGTGACCGAAGCGTTCAACGAGCAGCTTTGCTTTGTTGTTACCTGTAAGATTGATGCCACTACCTGAACCAATTACTTCATCGAATACACGAACGTAATCAGCTGCCTGTTGCGCCATGAGCGTTGGTGTTCCTGTGACCAATAATAACTGACGACCTTCTGCGCGTTGTTCACGAAGGTACGCGAGCAGTGTTTCGTGATACGGCAAAACAGTTACATCGAGCGCGACAAGCGCTGCGACACGTTCTTTGAAAACACTCTTCCCTTGCAGAAGCCAAAACGGAAGCACAAACAATAAGTGTGGCTGCTTTTTGAGGAGCAATACAACTGCTTCCCACATCGCATCAGTGCGGAGAAGTGTCCCATCAAGGTCTACGCACAAAGGGATGGATGGATGTTCCACGAATGGAGTATAGAGCAGATGACAGGTACTATGCACCGGTCACATGGCATCTCTTTTTAGAAATTATTGGGCACTCGTTGCGGTTGCAATTGGCATTGCCGCAATCGTCGCGATAAACATTTCGTATTACGAGTGGAACATTACTTCTATGTTCCATTTGGATCACACAATTGCTGATGTCCACCCACTCCAGCCAGGATTTGTTATACTCGAAATGCCAGGTTACGACGGTGCGCAGTACTACCAAGTCGCACGCAATTTGCCGATGCTTTTTGCACCAAGTAGATGGAGTGAGCTCACCACACATATTCCACTGTCGTATGCGTACCAACGCATTCTCCTCCCCGTCGTCGCATACGGCGTTTCATTTGGAAAAGAGGCCGCGCTTCCATATGCATTCCTCATTATTAATATTTTTTCGTTAGTTCTGGCTACGTGGATTATTTTCAAACATTCTGGAGGAAAATGGCTCCCTACTCTTGCGTTTGCCTTCTGTCCTTCGGCAATGGTTGGGCTGCATTTTGTGCTCGCTGAACCCTTAGCACTTTTGATTCTCGCATTGTTCCTTACGCGATACACCAAACTCCAGAAGCTTGGCTGGATCGATATACTCCTGCTTGCTTTGCTCGTGCTCTCACGCGAAGTGAACATTCTTTTCGCAGGAATTGTCCTCGTGTATTCACTCTACAAACAGCAATGGAAAGATGCTGCGTTGGCGCTGATTCCAATCGCTGTATTCCTCGCATTGCACGGACTTTTGTACCAAATCTTTGGCGATATTCCATTCCTTACAAGTGCTGGCGCTCGACAGTTCCCCTTCTCTGCTCCACTAAAAGTCCTACTCGGTATGCGCGGCTACGACATGTACACACTTTCCTCTGTCGCACTCTTCCTCGGCTTCACGCTCCCCGCATTCGTATGGTCGATCTATCGAATTATAAAAGGTGATCGCAGCTTCCCGACGTTCGGACTCTTTCTATTCCTTTGCTTGATGCTCACGCTGGCTGATTACATTTGGGGATCTATTACAAGCGTTGGTCGTGTCATCACGCCAATGTATCCACTCGCTATCGTCGCTTTCATGAATGCAGATTCTCGCATTGCTCAACTAATCACATTGGCAATCCTACTGATTGGCCTTGGAGCTGGGCTTGGCCTCGCATTCATTGTTCACCCATTCACACTTTCCTAATGCCACCTGACTTGAGCATCATTGTGCCCGTCTATAACGAGGAACGAACACTCGCGACGATCATGCATGCGCTTGCGGAGAAGTGCCCACATGCGCAGATCATTTATGTGGATGATGGATCAAGGGATGCATCGCTGAATATTCTTCGTGATCATATGAAATCGGACGATGTAGTGCTCACGAAACCAAATGGTGGCAAAGGCTCTGCAATCCGCATGGGACTTGAACGCGCTGAAGGAATGTACACGGTCATTCAAGATGCTGACCTGGAATATGATCCTGCGGAGATCGCGATGCTCGTCGATGAAGCAAAGAAAAATCCAGGATCTGCAGTCTTCGGTTCGCGCTTTCTGAAACAGAATCCGAACATTTATAAGATCTTCCTGATGGGCAACAAAGTGCTCACGGCGTGGCTGAATATTCTCTACGGATCGAAGCTCACTGATAGTTATACCTGCTACAAACTTCTCCCGACGGATTTGTTCCGATCGCTCGAACTAACCTCGAGAGGCTTCGAACTCGAAGCAGAAATCTGCGCAAAGTGCCTCAAGAAAAAGATTCCAATTCATGAAGTTCCAGTGACATACAAACCCCGAACCATCGAAGAAGGGAAGAAGATCAATTGGAAGGATGCGTATAAAGGGATAGCGATGATGTGGCGGTTGCGGTGAAGTAAGGAGGTACGGCAGTAATGAGATAAGGATGTCCCTCCTTGCCTCCATACATCCTTACTTTTTTAACGTCGTCGTTGGCTCTGCGCTAAGAGCCCCATCGCAAAGATCAGCATCGCGATGCAGAAGATCATCACGAATAATGTTGGGGAATGAACCCACCACGCTGTGCTTGTTCCAACGATGAAGACGATGAGTGAAAGCAGAAGGAAGAGTTTGATCGGATTGAAGTACACGACAGACTCGGTGATGTATTGGAGGGTGCGAAGAGAATCGCGGAAGATGCGAACTTTGCTGTGGCCTATACGTTTGCGGTAATCGATTGGGAGATACGCAACCATTTTTCCTGTGAAGAAATACGCGAGCGTCATGGTTGTCGGCAAACTGAAGCCATTACAGAGGTGCGAGAAATACTCCGTGATCTGGCTTTTGCGGAAAGCGCGCATACCGGAATTGATATCTGGAATGTGACGACCAGTTGCGAATTCGGAAATGAAACGGAAGATGAACCGTGCGAATACTTTGAATGGTGAGCCCCAGTAATACTTCCCTGTTCGCGCTCCGACGACCAAGTCATAGCCACCTTCGAGCATTTTTACGAATTCTGGAATCCGGTCTGCAGGATACGTGCCATCGCTGTCCATCATGATAATGATATCGCCCGATGCGCGGACAATTCCGTCTTTGATACTGCGGCCAGCACCGAGCGGCAAACCATGATGCAACACTACAACTGCAGATGCTTGAGCAATTTCCGCTGTTTTGTCCGTAGAACCATCATTGACGACGATAATGTCTGCTTCTGGAACAACAGCGCGGATCTCGTCGATGACGCCAGCGATGGCTAGTTCTTCATTGAAAGCCGGGAGGATGACAGTGAGACGGGACATTGGCTAGCCAGCATACACCGATAAACCCATGAGAAAATCAAAATAACAAATAGCAAAGAAAGATCTCAAATCCTAAGTAATCAATAGCTTAAACGGGTGGGAGCGCGCCGATTGGGGTCCTTCGTGGCTCGCGACGATGTGTCATGGTGAGGTGCCCCGTCGAGGGGCCACGAACCATCACATCGCTCGCACCTCAGGATGACACCCCTTCGGCGCACAAAGCAGGTATAATCCCTGTATGTGCGGTATCGCCGGACTCTCCGGAGAACATCGGCAAACGATTGAAGCGATGACCAACTGTCTGGTCCATCGCGGTCCTGACGGTAATGCGATTTGGACCGGAAACGGAGCAAGCTTGGGCCACGCTCGCCTCGCAATCTTGGACCCTCGCCCTGAAGGTGATCAGCCAATGTGGAATGACGATAAAACGATTGCGATCGTCTACAACGGAGAAATCTACAACTACCGCGAACTCCGCGACATCGAGAATCTGAAGTGTAAAACCACAACTGATACAGAAGTGATCCTAAAGCTCTACGAAAAGTACGGAACAGATTTCATTCACCGACTCCGCGGAATGTTCGCTTTCGGTATGTACGATACGAAGAAAAAGCTATGGACGCTCGCTCGCGACAGCAAAGGAATTAAGCCGCTCTTCATCGCACATCCGAATAATCAATTAGCTTTTGCATCCGAAATGCGAGCACTGATGCGCGCAATGCCAAGTAAGCCTGCAATTAACATGACTGCGCTCTCGCAATATATGCGATTGCAGTATGTTCCGGGTCCTCAAACGCTGTGTGTAGGAATTGAATCCTTGCCCCCAGGAACAATCTTGGAATGGCATGAGGGTACTGAGACCCGAAAGAAGTTTGAACCAAAGGAAGAGGCCTCGTATGCATCCAAGAACGATTTTAAGGAACACTTCCCGACTGTAATGGACGATATTGTTCATCAACATTTAGTTTCTGATAAACCGGTTGGTATTTATCTCAGTGGAGGAATCGATTCATCGGTCGTGTTGCACCACATGAGTAAACACGCAGCAAAGCCGATCAAGACGTTTACTGTACGTTTTGATGCAACGGAAGAAGAAGGTTCTGCGCGCTTTAATACTGATGCCGAACTGGCGAAGAAAACCGCAGAACATTACGGAACAGATCATCATGAAATATTCCTCACAGCGGAAGCTTATAAAGATCTCTATAAAGAAACCGCTCGAGCACTCGATCAACCAAATGCAGACTCTGTGTCAGTGGCTCAGGTATTGCTTTCCCGTGAAGCAAAGAAGCACGTCGACGTTGTGCTCACCGGCGCGGGAGGTGACGAATTATTCGGCGGCTATCCACGCTATCGCATTGCTCGTGTGCTCCAGGCAACTGGCCTGATTCCATCAATGGTTCGATCGCAAACAGGAAAGATCATGGGCTATCCGCATGATGTCTTGGCGATGACGCCTGGTGCACGACTTGCGGAACGATTACTCGCACGGCCAATGAGTGAACTCACACCGATTATCAAAGGCGAATGGCTCGATGAATCAGCGACGACAAAACTCTTCGCAGAAAGGTTCGATGCACTTAAGACTTTTGATCCTGTCCGCGCCTTCATGGAATTCGATCGTCACTTGTGGCTGATCGATGAATCATTACGCCTCGCTGATGCAACAACAATGGCACACGGCGTCGAAGCACGCGTTCCGTTTGTAGACGAGCGAATCATTGCCGCATCGCACGCAACGCCTGCGGCTTGGCACGCAACACTAACGAAGACGAAAGCACTACTCAAAGATACGTACCGCGGAATTCTTCCAGATCATCTCTATACATTGAAGAAGGCTTCATTCTATCCCCCGCTCGCCAAGTGGCTCCGCCGCGAAGCTGCACCGCTCGCAGAAGAAATGATCGCAAACAAACGCATCCAGGAATTGTTTGATGCAGAGGAACTGCAGAAAGAATTCTATGAACACCGCGAGAAAAAGGTGTATCGGTTGCACACGCTCCAAGCACTTATTCAACTAAGTAACTGGTTTGAGACGGTGTATGACGCTTAGCAGAATGGTTCGTCGGGCTCACCATGACACAAGACGTGTCACCCTGAGCGCGGCGAAGGGTGTATGACGCTTAAGAACGTTTGGGAATCTTTAGAGCCATCGGTGGGAAAGGTGCAGCTGCATAAACTACTTTCTGCTTACTTCCATCATTTTGAGTTCGCAACTGAATAGAGAAATGTTTCGCTCTAACTCTAGTAACAAGATGGATCCCCACTTGGTGTTCTTTGAAAAAAAGCTTACATCCAGATCGCTGGATAACTTCACGAATCCTTTCAATTTCTTCTGCAGAAGCCTCTATAGGAAATTTTCGCCCCTCCAAACTAGCAAACCATCGATTGAGCCTTTCAAGAACCGGCTTCATAATAGCATCAATCCCTTCAATGAGACTATCAGCTTGTTCTTGAACTGATGCCAAAGAATCTGGAAGATCCGCGTCCATAGGGCGCGTATACTATTGAATTTTTACACAAATTGTCAATCCAACGCAAACTGCTTAAGATACGCCTCCCTCTCCTTCATCCGATCCTCCGGAATATTCTCCTTCCTGAGCACACAGTTACCGAGAACAAGGTAATCCATGTGCGTGTGGAGGAAGCAATTCAGTGCATCTTTTGGTGATTCCACGATTGGCTCTCCACGCACGTTGAACGATGTGTTGATGATCACCGGGCAGCCCGTCTTCTTTTCGAACGCTTTGATGAGATCGTAGTACCGTGGGTTTTGATCGCGGCGAACTGTTTGGATGCGAGCGGAACCATCGACATGGGTGACAGCGGGGATTTCGGAACGCTTCGATTCATGCACATCAGCAACCAAGAGCATGTACGGGCTTTCACGATCCAACTCGAAGTAATCCTTCGCGCGTTCCTCTAATACGGTTGGGGCAAACGGACGGAATGATTCACGGAATTTGATCTTGAGGTTCACTTTCTGCCAGTTCTCTTTGTTGCGGGCATCCGCAATGATCGAGCGGCAACCGAGTGAGCGTGGACCGTATTCCATGCGTCCCTGGAACCAACCGATAACGTTGTGCCCTTCGAGGAGACCTGCAACAGTTTCGATAAGTTCATGATCGCCGTATTTGTCGTACGGCATGTTCTGATCTTTCAAGAACTGCTCGATCTGTTCCTGAGAATATTCATTCCCTAAGAACACAT
Organism: uncultured Candidatus Peribacteria bacterium; assembly: GCA_964391185.1. GTDB lineage: Bacteria > Patescibacteriota > Gracilibacteria > Peribacterales > Peribacteraceae > JAKQEM01. The sequence goes on from CAYMIX010000002.1 coordinate 154,449, forward strand.
GACTCAAGCGTGGCACGGCTTTTCCTTTGAACTGCTTGTGCCAAATTGCGAGTGCAACACCGAGCGCTCCACCAGCATCACCAGCTGCAGGCTGAATAAAGATATCTTTGTACAAACCTGAGCGCAGAATCTTTCCGTTCGCAACACAGTTGAGCGCCACACCTCCAGCGAGACAGAGGCAATCGGATGGTGCGATTTTCTTTGCGTGTGCGGCGATCTTCAACATCACTTCTTCCGTAATTTCCTGCAGCGAACGCGCGACATCTTTGTGGAATTGCTCGAGCTTACTTTCACCTTTGCGTGTCTTGTGACCGAAGAGTTTTTCGATTGCGGAACCTGTCATCGTATCTCCGTATTCATAATTGAAATACTTCATGTTCAGCGTGAAACTGCCATCTTCAGCCACGTTTATCAGCTGACGCATTTCGTTCATGTATTTTGGCTCACCATATGGAGCCAAGCCCATCACCTTATATTCCGCACTGTTCACACGGAACCCGAGATAATACGTGATTGCGGAATACAAAAGACCCAACGAATGCGGGAAGTGAATTTCCTTCTTAAGCTCGAGTGTTGTCCCCTTTCCATGACCAATCGTTGTGGTCGCCCATTCACCAACTCCATCCACAGTGACGACAGCAGCATCAGGGAATCCGGATACGAAATAGGATGAAGCAGCGTGCGATTCGTGATGAGGAACAAAGAAAATATCTCCTTCGTAATCAAGATTTTTGCTGATCTCCTGTGGAATCCACAACTTCTTCATCATCCATTCCTGCATCGCACGGTGATACATAAAGAAGCCACGTGGCCATACTGCGAAGATTGTCTTGAGGATACGTTCAAACTTCAGGAGAGGCTTTTCGTAGAAACCAACGGCAGAAATATCTGCGATGGTGATACCGGCAAATTCAAATGCATGTTTGATCGCATTCTCCGGGAAACGTTCATCCTGTTTCTTGCGCGTATAACGTTCTTCCTGCGCAGCGAAAATAACTTCGCCATCTTTGATGAGTGCAACGCCACTATCGTGGTAGTGGTACGAGAGGCCAAGAATGTACACAGGCTTGTCGTTCATAATTAAAATTGATGGCGCATCGAATCTTCAAATTCAGGATCCATATCGAGCCACTTTGGCGCTGGCGCCTCGGAAAACATTTTTCCGATCATATGAACAATCCCATAGATACCAAACACCACGATCCAGAGAACCGTGAGAAGAATCTTACTCATGACAAAACCAATGGCATGACTGAACTTCATCCACACATCTTTCACGGCCTGTAGCCACTCCGGAAGCTTCATGCCTCTACTATAGCGAACTTTTTCCTGTACAGAACCAAAACTTACCATTCTGTTAACTTGTTAATTGGTTAACTAGTTAATTGGAATGCATGCAAAACTAGTTAACAAATTAACTAATTAACCAGTTAACTATATCAAATCAGAGTGTAGATAAAAGGTGCGAGTACCGATGTCTGAGCGAAAATCAGCAAGAACGCAAAGAGCACAAGTACGATGAGAATTGGCGCGAGCCACCATTTTTTCCTCACTCGTAGGAAGCGCCACAATTCACTAAAAATGGAGAGTTTACCGTTCATGCGCTTATCGTACCGAACCAGTGCCTGTGCGCAAAGTTGCATCGAGCAGATTTTCACGTTCAATGAGTGCCGCCATTGCATCTGCTGCCTGGCGCTGACCATCTGCATTAGGATGTTGGTCCCATCCGAGGTTTGGATACGTGGTTCCAAAGAGGTCACCAAGATCGAGCACCGTCCATCCCCTGTCTTGCACATAGCGATCGATCGCGAGAACTGTTTCCGGGTGCAGCCAATTATCAGGCCATCGGACAAATAACTTCGGACGAACACCGACTGCGTTAGTTAATTGATCGAACCATGTTTTCCAATAAGCCAACTGATCGGGAGTCCATTCCGTACTGAGCACACTCGACTTCGCGCGGAATGACATGCCCTTTGTGCGACGTTCTATAAAGGTAAAGAGTGCACTGTTTTTATGAAGAAACACTTTGCCTGGGATTTTCCATGTTCCCTCGCCCGTTATTTGCTGCTTCAGTTTTGCATCGTCTGTCGTGAATACATCTCCGACGAGTTGCGCCTTGGGATCCGCATCATTAATCACAAATTCGAGAATCACCAAAGAAGGCTGCAATGCGTTTGCGTGATGCAGGTAATTCCTCGTTTCTTGTTCGATGTTGTAGCTGCTCACACCCATGTTCACCACGTTGTATTCAGGAAAATGTTCCTGAAGCACTGCAGGATTTGCTTCATTGTCTTCTACACCAAGCCCAAACGTCATCGAATCACCCAGGACTACGATATTCTTTTTGGAAGGATCGAGTGCTGGAGAACGGAAACCAAGATCATTCGTTGTGACGGTTTCTTTGTTATAGCCACGCGTCTGATTGTTTGGAATGAGCTCAAAGATAAGGCCATCCACATCTGATGCCTGATGAAGATCGGGGTTGCGATGCATTGGCTGCAGGCCAGCAATACGCACAAATGCTTCGAGCAAAAGCCCCATGATGGCCAGTGAGATGACCAGAACCACAACATTGGCCGCGATTTTGCCGAGGCGACCCGCAAAAGAGGACATGTACACAGTATAGAGATGCTATGATAGGTTGGCATGTCATTCCTCAAGCGTGTGCTGCGGCAGCTTTCGGCATCATCTTTTGTACGAAAGGTTGCGACTTTTCAAATGGGATTCTTTGTGAGTTTGGCCGTAGGAATGGTGTCATCCGTCGTGTATCCGAAGTTACTCGGGCTCGAGCAATATGGACTGTACGCGGTGGTTTCTGCGTTCGCAGGACTGCTTTCGATTGCCGCTTCATTTGGCCAAGAAAACACACTCACGACATTCCTCTCTGAAGCTGTAGGAAAGAAAGATCCAACTGCCATCCGTCGTGTGCTTTCGTACTACGCCCAAGTCACACTGCTTTCGACGGTGATTTATATTGCACTGATGCTTCTCGCTCCATGGATTGCCAACTTACGAGGCGAAGGAGATATCGGAATGTATACGCGATGGATATTATTGAATGCCGCTTTGCAGGCTCCTGCGGTACTTCTGTTCATAACGCTCCAGCTCGCACATCGCATCAAACTGATTACCATCCTCGAAAACCTTCGCGTGATTCTGCAACTCGCGCTTTCTACTTTTCTCATTATTCAAGGACAGGGAATGATGGGAATTCTTGTAGGAACTGCGATAATTTCTGCAATCTACGTACCGCTCTCACTTGTACTGTATGCACGTTATGCACCTGAAGCAGGTCTCCCAGGACTTGTTGAAACCATTCGCAGTATGACTGACAGAAAAACAGGAACGTACTTCGGTCAGGGTTTATGGATGTCTCTTGATCGCAGCGTAACGAGCAACTTGCACCCAAACATTTTGATCATGCTCATCAATGCGAGTGCGCCACTAGAAGTGGTGGGTATTGCACGCCTTGCCCTGCGCTTAGCACAACTCCCAAGTACATTCCTCACAGGAAGTATTTCACGTGTGGCGGCTGTTACTGTTCCACAATTACTCGCAAAAGACCGTAAAAACTTCGGACCGGCAGCTATCAGACTTATTCTCGGCTCTGTCGGCATTCATGCTATGGCAATTATTGGCGCTGCTATCTGCGTTCCACCATTGGTTCCGTATGTATATGGACCAGAATTTATCGCCGTTGTTCCGGCATTTCTCATTATGCTGCCGTTGAACCTCTTCACATCCTCACATGTGATTTCGATACCATTACTGCGTATCACGAAGAAGATTTACATGAACACGATCAACTTCGTGGTAGGTCTTGGCATTGCCATTGGATTATTCCTTGGACTCAGAACCATTATCGACCCTGTTCTCGCGTTTGGCATCGCTGTTCTGTACGTGCACGCACACGGAATTCTCATTTACTTGTACGTGTGGCAGCAGGTATTTAAACGATTGCCAACCTTCAAAAGTCTCTCAAATGTGATTCGTACGGGTATTGGAATAAAACCTCACGCAGCTTCGCCCGAAGAATTATGAAGATACTCTTGGTAACAGACGGCTTGCCACCGCTGGTTTTGGGAGGCACTGGCAATATCGTCATGCAGATTGCAAAGGGACTTTCCAAAAATGGACACGATGTGAGCACGTTATCTTTCAGTGATAAACCAAAGCAATCGAAGCAACACTTCGAACTCCCCGCTCGAAGCACGCGATGGATGCATTATCGCAGTGTTTTTTCGAAGAAGCGCGAACAGGAAGTATTGAGAGTTATTGAAACGGTAAAACCAGACATCATCCACGCACACACCATTGCGAATCAGGCTGGATATCGATGGATCAAGCCTGCACGTGAACGAGACATAGAAGTAATTATGACTGCGCACGATGTAGTGAACGTCGCATGTGGACGTGTAACAGGATTTGAAAAAGCGCTCTGGCTAAAGGACCTTTTACGCTGCAAATGGTCTTGGAATCCATTCCGAACATCCATCATCCGAAAGACATTGAATCAGCATGTGAAGGTGCTCACAGTCAGTGATGCACTACGCGAATTCATGACACGCAATGGTTTCACAAACCTCACGACTGTGCACAATGGAATTGATACAAACTTCTGGAAACCAGAGGATCAAAAGAAGATTAGAACCACACTCGATCTTCCGTATGAAAAAACTATGTTCTTCCTCGCAGGGCGCCTGGGCATCGATAAAGGAACAGACTTGATTGTGAAGACACTGCCAAAAGATGCGCATTTGATCATCGCAGGCCGCGCACATCTCCCAAACTTCGCCCCCGTCAAAGATCGCCTACATTATTTTGCAAACCAAGGCCCAGCAGAAATGCGCGATCTCTATGCTGCATGCGACGCCGTACTCGTCCCATCACGTTGCTTGGATTGCTTCCCAACGATGTGCTTGGAAGGAATGAGCTGTGAGCGCGCTATCCTTGCAACAAGCTGGGGCGGCTCCAAAGAAGCAGTGATCGATGGAAAAACCGGATGGGTGATGGACCCGATGAATGAAGCTGCGTGGGCTGAAAAAATGCAGTGGTGTGTAGAGCAGCGCAGTACGCTCGGAAGCGTGGGGAAAGAAGGACGAAAGCATATGATAAAGAGCTTTGCTTTGCCGACTTTCTTAGATGAATTAGAAAATATGTATAATTCGTTAATTCGTTAATTCGTTGTTCGAATCACGAGTTAACGAATCACGTATAGTACTAGATGTCGCAAACACAAACAGATGCAGCATTGAATAGTTCCAGAACATCACGCAGCCAACTGCGAGAATTTTTGACGCATTTGAAAGGAGTGTTGTCATATTCATATTCAGAAGATGCACACCCAATGTAATAAAAAGCGCCGTCAGTCCGACGTTCAGCAAAAACGCGATGCCGTACACGATTCCAAAACGAACAACCTGCGCAGTGGTCTTCCCTCCTCTTCCGCGGAACGTGACGAATTTGTTCATCAGGAACACTGTGGCGAGTGCGAGTGGCGCAGAGAAGATGCTCGCAAAACGAGGGTCGATGTACGTATAGGCAATAATGAGATTGAATCCTGTGAAATCAACGATGAATGCTGTCCCTCCAGCGAGACCAAATTTTATTATTTGCCCGAGGTGCGTGCGCATCCATGTATTCATAACAGATACATGCTTCCCGAGTATCGACACCATAGTCAATGGCGCTCATGTGCAAATTTGCATACGATGCGCCCTATGCAACGCATCCTTGAGGCCCTGCGCCAATTCTTCGCACAACAAAAATGGATTGCCTGGCTTCTGAGTGCATCCATTATTAAAGGCTTTGCGGACCTTGGCCGCCTTATTTGGTTTTATCTCGCGAACAATCCTATCAACTGGGATTCAATGGTATACCTGACCATCGGACGTGGAATTCTCAATGGAATGCTCCCGTACACGGGGCTGTACGAACAAAAGCCACCGGGCATATTTTTGATTTCTGCACTCAGTTTGTTCATGACTGATGACGAGCGGTTTGGCTTATGGATTCAAGTAATTTTACAGCTCGCGATCCCCGTCATGTTTGCATGGGCTGCATATGCCATCGTCAAAAAAACTGCAGAACAATGGGCAACATTTGCGTTACTCAGTGGGCTAGCATTTGGACTGACTGTGTCGCTCTATGCGGAATCACGTAGTATCGCATTCCAAACAGAAGGCTTCGGTATTTTCTTCGCGCTCATCTACATCATCAGCATCGTGCTCCCCGGACGAATGACACTCGTGCGAACGCTCGTTGCTGCACTCGGTATTCTTGGAGCTGTAGGAATGAAAGAGCCGTTCTTGTTATCTGTAATTGCAGCAGCGCTCGTTCTACGCGAAGAAGAACTCTCCACATGGAAATCATTCCTCAAACAATTCATCATCCCATTTATTATCGCAGCCATAAGCGGCCTCGCGATTATGGCGATGCTCGGATATCTGCACGGATATTTCACCGTTCATTTGCCCTTTATTTTCAATTCACGCTTAAGCGAAGGACTGCCTATTCCATTGCGCGGACTCGCAGTCGGCCATGTGTTTATAGATACGTTTATCGCCCCGATGTCGCTCTTTGGAATCCTGATGGGATTCATCGTCTACTACACAATGCGCCGACCAGATATTTCACTTAAACAGAATGCCTCGTCTGCTCTGTATTTTTTGCTGAGCATCATCGCGATTACGTGTATTTGGTACATTTTGGAGATCTCAGATTTCGCTCCACGAATGGAATGGCTGAAGGCTGACATTCTCCACCAGACAATTCGCAATTTCTTTGATGGACCATTGATGACTATCTGGAGGCGAATAGTTGTCAGTGTTCTCGCTCTCCTGTCTGTAGGAGCATTGTTCGCTGCTCCACGAGTAACGCGCTCCTGGTTTATTACTCTCATGGCGAGCTTTTACCTTGTTTCACTCGCTGCAGCAGTCGGAGGATTTTTCGGTTCGCACATGCTGTTCGCACTGCCTCTCTACTGTGCACTCTTTTTTGTCATGCTCCGTAAGTTCGAGCAATTCTCTCGCCCTGAACTCTTTAAGGTGATATTCGCCAGCATTCTCGTTGCGACTTCGTTTGTTACTTTCCCTGGAGATCACTACGAGATACTAAAAAAATCTATTCCGCATAATGCTGAATCGAACAAAGAACTCGGCGAAGCATTCGATAACATTATGCAAGGATGCGGAATCAAAGATTACTTTGTGATCGGCGACGGCTCTTTTCTTACCAGTCACACACACTATTCCCCAATGGGACCGCTCGCGTTCCAGCTCCCGTTCATGTCGGATGATCATCCAATGCTTTATGAGTACTACAATAAAGGCTTAACGACGGGCCAAATGGCCGTGCTTATAGAAAATGCACGCAACTATAATGAAGCCGCGTATTACTTAGACATGAACGGTTTTACGACACAAAGACCACCTTGTGCTGGATCCCATCGTCTTCCTACGAAATACTTGCTGTACTTCCGCTCCTAAGAAATGTCTCCAAAGCTTCGATCATTGGCTCTGAATGTCAGCGTTCTACTCATCACATGCATTGTGATTGAACTATTACTCGAAGTAGCTCTCCGTGTGACGTTTATTCAACCGATGAATATCGTGCAACCGAGCATCCACCAGGCGAGTGCAGTCGAGGGGCTCGTGTATGAACTGAAACCAAATGTGAATACTGATGGATATGGCAAAGAACATATCGAAACGAATAGCGCTGGATATCGATCCCCTGAGCGTGACCCATCGAAGCCAATCATCGCGATGGTGGGAGACTCCTATACATTTGGACACGGAGTGAATAATGACGAAACAAACCCTGCCTATCTGCAGAAAGAATTCCCGGAATACTACGTGCTCAATGCAGGTGTTGATGGCTATAACATTGAGCAACAGGCGCTCACGATGCGCAGCAAAATCGCACCATTAAAACCAGAAGTGGTAGTCGTGGAATTCGTGTTTAACGACATGGTTCCTAAAGGATTTGTAAATGATGACGGCACCATCAATGTCGGCGTAGGAACCAAAGAAGAACAGGATGCGAATCTCAAAGAAGCAATCACGCAGAAAGGATTGATCAATTTCCCTGGAAAATATTTCCTACAGAAGCACAGTGCTGTCTTTAACTTTATCGAACGCACAACCAAAGGCCTCCCCTTCCGTAAAAAGACCGTAGATACAACAGATCCAATCGTTGCAAAGGACCTCGCATTCTATGATGAATGGTTCACAGAACTTGATGCCGCTATCGAAACGCCAAATAAGATTTTTGTTATCTGGCCGGAAAGTAATCTGCACGAAGAATCACGTCACTTTTTGCGCGAGCTCGCGGAGGAGCATAACTTCGTCGTCATCGATTTGTATGACACGCTGGGCAACGGTTACGCGCACTTGGGCTGGGATTACCATCCACGTGCGAGCGTGCATGAGGCGGTCGCTCAAACGATTGCTGAGACGATCCACTCGATCTTAGAGTAATCGCGTGTCTGTCTTCTCGATGAGCATACGCAGACTATCTGCAAAGAGCGTCGCGTAGGTAATTTTAAGCGTGACTGCATGCTTTCCTCCTGGCACAGGGACAGCGAAGAACATTGCATCGGCAATGCCTGTCTGCACTTCCTCGCCATCGACATATGCGCGCCATCCTGGGAGTCGTGGAAGGAGCACCGAAAGATAGCCACTTACTTCTGTATCGACAGCGATATCAATAGACGTGCTCAGATGTTCAATCACTTCCACCTCACCCGGTACTTGTGAACGTTCGCCGTATGCGCAGCTGTTGCATTCGATAATTGTCGGGTCGACGGATTGCGCATCACGAACGTATGCGATAGCAGCATCTTCATCCACATTTTGAATGCGTATATGTGATGGCATGTATGCGATCGGCATCGTGTCAGGCAATCGATAAAGTTTGATATCGGGGAGACGCTCTACGAATGAGAGTGATTTCTCATAGATAAATGGCGACGGCATGTCCCACACCGATGAAACATATTCCACACCGAGGCGCTGAAGTAATGGGAGGCGCTGTGCAATCTTCTGAATCTTTTCTTCAGGAGTGATTTTCTCGAGCGTCAGACGTTCTGCAGATGGAGCCGGTGCACTCGTACTCCCGAGAGCTGCGAGTAGCCTCGCCATGCGTGTTGGCTGAATCGGCTGATAGAAATCGATACTGTGAACATGTGCAAGCGCCTGAGTATTTGGCACAAGCAAACCAATTTGATAGCGAATGCGCTCACGTGGATCATCTCCATATACTCCCGTACGAACTGTTTGATCTGCAATGCCTGGAAGAATGGGGAAGACAATCGCTTCACCAAGCAAAGCATTAGTCCACGTATCTAGAGCTTCAGTAAGGTCAGTGTATTTTGGCTGTGGATGATGAAAGAAAAACGACGGAATAAGCGACACAACCGAGAGCACTGCGAGCACCGGAAGCTTTTCTTTTGCCGTAGGAAGAATGTTTTTAAATGCCCAACCCGTCACAAGAAGTCCCGCTAATGGGAATGTGAATTGTAATTGCAATGGCGAGAAATTCTCAGCTCCCTGCTTCCACAATTGAACGATGTATTGATGATAATACTCAAGTGAGAGACCGGATGTTTGCGCGTAGTAATGTGCATCAAAATATTGCTGTGCAGCAGCGATAATCTGCTGACCAAAGATGAGATCGGTAACAGTCACAATAGCTGCGGCACCGGCGACAATGCTTCCGATAGTGAGAAAAGTACTCCCGATGCCACGTACGTATGTTGTGCGGCCATCTTGGATGTCATCAGCGGCAGTGGCAATCACCACGCCGATTGCGGCATATGCGACAAAGAGCCACCTGCGTGGCGCACGGAGGAAACTAAAGAATGGCAGCGATTGAATGAGTGCGTAGAGCGGAGAATGTGGAAGCACAATAATGAAGCACAGCGCGAGCCCGATAAGCGTCCACTTGAGCTTTCGATCACGTTGGAGAATTCCAACGCTCAGTAAAGCGAGCCCCGCTGCACCGAAAAATAGTAAGCCAACTTCCCCCGGAACAAACGGAATCGTCATGTACGGGAAGAGTGCTGTATAGATACTCGATAACGTAAGTGCAGCCTTCCCGGCGGCATCGACACTGAGTCCGCCAGAACGCTCAGAAAGGCTTAGATATGAGAATGCAGGAACCAATCGAATAAGACCGAAGAGGGACCCCATGATCGTTCCGATTGTGTAGATAACTGTTGGCTGTAACCGTTTGAATACTGTTCCTGATGATCTATATGCATCGACGAGTAGCACGACACCCGTTGCAACAATCAACAATGGGACGAAGTTAAAGTGACCCGCAAGCCATCCATCTGCGACAAGGAGAATAGTGAAAAGCAATGTTCGCCAAGGATTCGTACGACCAAAGGAAACATTCAGCAGAAGCGCAGGGAATAATGCGAGTGTGAGTGGGAACGCATAATCACCATCAGCTACCCAAAAGAATGCGCCGACATATACGAGCCCTCCGATAAATGAAGCGATGTCACTGCGCCCAAGACGCTTGAGGTACAGCGCAAAAAACCATCCACTGAGGACCGTGTAGAAATAACAAATCCAAGCGAGTGCTAAGAATTCATTGAAGAATACGCGTGCGAGATGTGCAATCGGATCCAACGTTCCATACGTAGTAATCCACGGGAACCCTCGGCCGCTTAATGGATCTGCAACGAGTGACGAAATATTAAACGGCCATATCGCACCAAGGGCAGGATAGCTAAAACCGAGTGTGTCCCCTGGCGCATATACGCGAATGCCAAGCATCAATAAAATATATAAGGGCAAAAAAATCACCGCATACGATAAAAGCAACGCGACGCGCGGATGGTTTTTAGCCCAATCTAAAATAGACTGCATTCGGGCTCAGTATATCTCTATACTGCGTCTATGTTCCACGACAAGAAGGTCATCGTGGTGATGCCAGCATATAACGTAGAAAAAACGCTGGAGGTCACCTACCGAAACTTAATGCACGACGTCGTGGATGAAGTGATTTTGGTGGACGATGCGAGCCATGACGGCACCGCAGAGCTTGCACGCAAACTCGGCATTACGACTGTGCAGCATGAGAAAAACAAAGGCTACGGTGGTAACCAAAAAACCTGCTACAAAACAGCACTGGAACATGGCGCAGATGTCGTGGTGATGGTGCATCCAGACTATCAATATGAACCTCGGCTAGTCGTTGCGATGGCAGCGATGATCATCGATGGGCCATACGATGCAGTGATCGGATCGCGTATTCTCGGAGGACATGCGCTCGCTGGAGGAATGCCACTGTATAAGTATATTGCGAACAGATTTCTCACATTCTCCGAAAACGTATTACTTGGTGAAAAGCTTTCGGAATATCACTCTGGATATCGTGCTTTTTCCCGAAAGCTCCTGGAAAAACTCGATACATCCATGAACTCTGATGACTTTATTTTCGATAACCAAATGCTCGCGCAGGTGTACTACCACAAGTTCCTCGTGGGCGAGATTTCCGTTCCTACAAAGTATTTCCCTGAAGCATCGTCGATCAATTTCCGCCGCAGTGTGAAGTACGGCTTGGGCGTGCTCGGTGTTTCGCTTCGTTATCGATTACATACATGGGGAATTTTGAAATCCCCTCTCTTCTCCTGATTCACCTATGGCAAATTTTCTGCCACTGAAAAATTACATGTTCTATTGTTTGGAGAAGTGCATCCGCATGGAAAAGCTCGAAGGACCATTCTTGGATATCGGATGTGGTATTGGGGATATTAGTTTGTATTTAGCCAAAAAAGGATGGACCGGCACAGCGATCGATTACTCTGATATTGCGATTGAACGAACCAAGAAAAATCTTGCAGCATATCCAAACATCGACGTGAAAAAGACAGCGCTTGAAGAGATGACTGGCCAATATAAAACTGCACTGATGTGGGATGTGCTTGAGCATATCGAGCATGACGAAGCGGCACTGAAAAAGATTTCTACGCTCCTCGCACCAGGTGGAAAAATTTTGATTGCTGTTCCAAGTAACCCACGCGAATGGCGTTGGGATGACCAATTCTACGGTCACTTCAGGCGCTACACCGTGGCTGATATGACGAGAAAAATGACCAACGCAGGATTGAAGCCAATCTTCTTCTGGGACTTCACGTTCCCAATTTTCTGGATCATGCGCAGGGCATACACCGTGGTAAAGAGCGCACCAAAGGTAGACGAAGCCGACAAGGAAGGCCGCACGAAAGAAAGCGCAACGGTGAACGCGTGGGATATTCCAGTACTCTCAAAAATTCTCAATGGCATCACACCAATCTGGCGTCTTATTTACTGGATTCAGTTCTATGCATTCAGGCGCGCAGTAAACGCAGGGCATGAATTCTTTGTGTTAGCGGAGAAGGCTTAAAACGCTTTCTCGTAGATGCGTGGCACCGATGTTGGTGTGCCGTATTTCAAAACCCATGGCGCCGTCGAACAGTATTTCTGGAACCACTGCGCACGTTCTTCTGTTGCGATAATCAGATAACGGATATGTAAATCAACGAATGCAGATGTGGCACATTGCCATTCGATCAAACGCAAATTCACTCTTGTCTCTTCTGTTGTGTTATCCCACGATGTCGGACCGATTGTGAAACGGCCGGTGTTTCCCATAAAGAGCATGCGAGATTCGTCGACGTTTCCATGTTCGAGTACGTCATCAGGTTGATCCATGAGCGAACCCATATAGAACCAATCTGCTTGGGTTGTATTTGAGCGAACCCACTCCTCCATCGCGCGTTGCTCCTCTGAGGGCTGAGGCATTTGAGCGAAGAGTGGCTCTGAGACGAAGCGGAAGTTTGGAACAATGCTGCGAACGATAAGGTACGACGTTCCGGTTACGAGCATCGAGAGAATAATGAAGGACCCTGCGACCGAATGCTTCTTGCTATGTGTCATCCACGAAGTCAGCAGCCAATAGCCAACGAGGAATGAAGCGAGTCCCATGCCTGCATGGAACAAGTGATACAAATCTGTTGGGCGTGGAACATAGCGGACAATGAATGGAACGCTTAGATGCATCAGCGCAAGCAATGCGATAAACAAAAAGAACGGCTGTTCTGTGCGCTTACGCCAGGCAAAGACACATGCGAATGGAAGGAGAAGAACCGGGAACCCGAAGTCGCGCCAGAAGCGAATATCCCAAATCATCATGAATTCTTTGGAGCCGTATGTGTACAAGCGCCCATCGAGTGCGAGTGCGAATGATGGATGATCTCCCTGAGGGAAAGCGGTGAAAAGCCCACCCTGGAATCGTGCGATGATCAGCGATACGACAACCACTGCGATGAGTGCAAATACTGATTGCTTGAGGACATTCTTCGTAAAGAATCCGCAAACAATTGCAAGCGAGATGGCGGCTATCAGCAGTGCAAAACTTGTTTCGGTTGTGAGCGCAGCACACAGAAGGAATATGACGAGCATTCCTGCAACATGCTTGAGTCTCGTCTGGATTCCTGGCGTCCAAATAAGAAGTAAACAATAGAGTGACGCAAATACATACGGCACTCCGGTAATCGTGGGACGATGCCCAATGAAGCGCAGGTTCGACCAACCCGTGAGCATTGGTGTGAGGTTGCGGAATGGGACATCAAGAGAGTTGCCCATCACAAAGTGCTGCCAGAGATCCTTGATGAGATCGAAACCTTTGAACCATGTGAGCCCATCACCAGCAAGTGCAAGCAATGCAACGATGAATGCAGTTCTCCATGTTGCTCCAAGCTTGCGAGCGATCGCCGCAGCGAAAAATAAAATCGATCCAGCTCCAAGGAATGGCTGCCATGCATATGCAGTCATCAGTGAGACTTTTGTAAGCGATGACATCACCGCAACGAAGAGTGCAGGAATGTAATGGTATCCCGCGATCTGCCATGGGTTCATCGGTTCCATCACAGGGAAATTCCCATGCATAATGGTCGCTGGCAGTGGGAAATACGTCCACAGCAATGGATCACTTCCGAGGAATCGTGCGCCCATGAACCCTGCGAGCAGTGTGATGAACCAAAGAATTGATGTGAGCCACTTTGGTGGCGGATCAGAAATACGAATCCCAAATCGAATAAGATCGATAATCCCACCAAGAGCGAAGATACCTGTGATGCAAAATCCTACATAAAACGCTGACTCGATCGGCATCACATATCCGAGAATATTTACCGCCATCATTAAGATTGCAACTCCGCCGGTGAATGTCATGCCGGTAAGTGCGAGGCGATCGCGCCAACCAAGTACTGCTGCGCCCACGCCATAACCAGCCGCCATCAGAATGGCAATGAAGAGCACGGCGAGAATGGAAGTTGTCATGGTTTACGAACGAGAATCCATTGGTAGTCGTACCGACGCAGCGCCCAGATAGCGATACTCATGAGCCGGATAATTGCTTCACGAATCCACTTTGGGACATTGGATTTCTTTGCAGGCTTCGGCTCTGTGAGTTGTGTGAACGAAGATTCCTGACGTTCCACGGATGCCTTCGGCGAAACTTTTCGCAAACCCAATCGGAAGAGCGCATCTGTCAGAGGCAAATGCCAACGGTCGAAATCGCGACGGCCTTGAGCAACAGTAACGAATCCTGTTTGATTCATCAGCGTGTGTAAATTTTCTAGACTGAAATATGTGAGATGCTCTGGGTAAAAGAGCTTCCACAAGTCACCAACTTTTGATGGCGAGTAACCATTGATATCTGGTGTTTCGATAAACAGATGTGAGCCCGACGGCATCGCATCGAACAATAACTTCATATCCGCAGGTGGATCATCCAAATGTTCGATGACGTGGAACATGGTGAAGACGCTTGCTGGTTGTTTTGTGAGAATCTGTGGGAGATCTCCAATACCACCGCGAATAACATTTAGCCCAGCTTTGTGCGCAAGCTCGACACCTTCGCCACTCGGCTCAATCCCAAATCCTCCGATAAACCCGACTTTTTTTAGAACAGTTAAGAATGTTCCTTCTCCAGTGCCGATATCACAGAGATGATCAGGTGTGACAAAGCGTGCAATGGTCCTGATGCGATCGCGAGAGTTACGTTCACGCGCCTGGAGTTTTTCCGGATCTTTCAAAATCGGAAGGCTATCGTAATATTTTTCATCGAGGATTTTCTTCTCCAGCCACATGAGTCCACACTTGGGACAAACACGTTCGTGCATCTGTTTGATGACACGAGGAACACCTTCAGTTCCACAAAGGAAACAATGAGTATGCGATGAAGAAGCATGTGCATGCATCGTTGTGGAGAGTATCCGTTTGGCCTGTTTGGCGCAATAAACAACGCTCGAACTGCATAGAGACGAACGGTAAAAAGTGCAGTAAACTACCCGTATGCCAAAGCACCCAAAGAAAGAGACGGCTCAGTATTTCTTCGACGCGAAGGATATGGTCGTCATGCCCAAAGTTTGGGGCGAAGAACACTGGATCGTAAACAAGGAATACTGCGGGAAGAAGCTTCTCCTCAAGAAAAACCACCGCTGCAGCATGCATCAGCATAAAGAAAAAGATGAAGTGTTTTACGTGCAGAGCGGCAAAGTGCTCATGGAAATCGGAGGAAAAGAATTCACCCTTAAGCCAGGCGATTCCATTCATGTTCCTCAGAACACACCGCATCGTTTTACGGGATTGGAGAAGAGCGAGATCATCGAATTTTCTACAACACACAAAGAAGAAGATAGCTACCGTTCCGAGCAATCGGGTCACATAGAGCCTGAGCGTCATGAGAAGCAATCCGCAGCGATTGAACGATTTGAGAACATCAACGTATTGGTCGTCGGTGATGTCATGATCGATGTGTACTTACACGGAACAGTCGACCGCATATCGCCAGAAGCACCTGTACCAGTTGTGAAGTATCAGTATGAAGAAGCAGTCGCAGGAGGTGCAGCAAACGTCGCAGCAAATATTTCCGCGCTTGGTGGCCACGCAACACTCATTGGTGTGTGTGGCGATGACGATGGCTGCAACACGCTCGCACAACTCTTGGAAGAAACAGGCACGCGTTCGATATTGATACGCGATGACAGCCGTTGCACCACACAGAAGACGCGCATCGTTAGCCACGGGAAGCAACAGTTACTCCGTTTTGATGCCGAGCAAACACATCACCTTACTGCAAAAATCGAGAAGCAATTGCTCGGACATATCAAACAAATTCTGCCAAAGCACGACGTACTACTCCTTTCAGATTACGCCAAAGGAGTCTTCTCTCCGAGGTTCCTGCAAGCATGTATTACGCTCGCACAAGCGAAGAAAATCCCCGTATTGCTCGACCCAAAACCGCACGATGCTAGCTATGTGAAATCTGTCAGTGGTGTGTCGTTGATTTTGCCAAACCGCCGCGAAGCAGAAATCCTCTACGGACGAAAGGTGGAAGATATTGTGAGCCTCGCAGCAAATCTTGCGAAGCAGACAAAAACAAATGTGCTGCTCACTGCAGGAGAGCAAGGAATGGTACTTGCAGGCAGCGGCCAAACTGCTGACTTCCCTGCTATCACACACAGTGTTATCGACGTCTCTGGCGCAGGTGATACGGTTGCTGCAACCATCGCACTCGCCATTGCAGCCAAGCTTGAGCTCACATACGCAGCTGACCTCGCAAACCGTGCAGCATCGGTTGTGGTCACAAAGCCAGGAACAGCAACGCTCACACCAGAAGAGCTCCTCTCTGTTTTATGATCAAACACTTGCTCCTCGACCGAGACGGCACGATCAACCGTGACCGCGGCTATGTTCAGAAGCCTCACGAAATTGAGCTACTGCCAGGCGTGGTAGAAGGACTCGCAAAGCTCCGCGATGCTGGCGTACGTTTTTATATCGTCACCAACCAAGGCGCGCTCGGGAAAGGAACGGACACGATGGAGAACTATAAAACGGTTGCCAAGTGCATCGAGGACCTTTTGCGCGCACACGACATTCACATCATGCACACGTACTATTGCCCGAATGCCGAGCCAGATGCGCATCGGCGTAAGCCAAACGTAGGTATGTGGACTGACGTACAAAACGATTTCCCCGATGTGCGACCGGCAGACTGCGTGATGGTTGGGGATAAAGATGCTGACATTCAGTTCGGCCAAAACATTGGCTGCACGACTGCGCGCATTATCACCGATGCATATCCAATGACGATTGAAGCGGATTACACGGTGAAGGATTTGAACGAACTCGCTTCCCTTCTCCCCTTATGAGCGGACAAATCTTGAGCATCGAAGAAGTGATTACTTTCGCAGAACAAATGCGCGACAAAGGAATGTCGATTGTTACCACAAACGGCGCGTTTGATTTGTTCCATCCAGGACATCAGTTTTTGCTCCAGGAAGCACGAACACTCGGTGATGTCCTAATTGTCGGAGTAAACAGTGACACATCTGTACGTGGCTATAAAGGACCCGACAGGCCAATCGATGGCCAGGCGAAGCGCGCAGAAAAAGTCGCAGAATACGCAGATGCCGTATTTATTTTTGATGACGCTGACCCACGACCATGGCTTCCACTCATTCAACCAGATATTCACGCCAATGCAGAAACATACGGACATGAATGCATCGAAGCTGGTGTCCTAGAAGAAATCGGCGCAACACTGGTACTGATTCCGGTAAAAGCCGAATTGGGCTCTACCACACAGATTCTTAAAGACCGACCATGAAAACGATCTTCTATTTCTTCCTCACAATCCTGGCTTCGCCGTTTCTCCTGATAGCGACTGCATTCAGAAAGAAAAACACGACGCGCAAAGTTCTTGTCATTACCTTGGGGAAACTGGGAGATACAGTTTGTGTGACGCCTCTCTTTCGTGCGATCAAAGAATCAGATCCATCAGCAATTGTGCACGTGCTGTGTTTGAGATCTTCTGCATCTGTCCTCAAAGGAAATCCATTTATTACAGAGATCCATACACTCGATGATCAGACTGATCGTTGGAACGTGATGCATGCTCTTAAGAAAGAACGCTTCGATACCGTCATCAATGCACTACCAAATGCCTATGGATCGATGGTTGGGCCATGGGTGCTCGCGAAGACAAACGTGAATAGCTTCTCAGATATTCACGGCATCATGGTGCACATACTTATGCTCTTTCAAACGAATAATACGAAATACGGCATCGGTATGAATACGTTTGCACACTACATGACACTCGCAGAAAAAGCCGGATTCAAGCGCATTCCACACAAGCTCGACTACTTCTATAGCGATGCTGCTAAAACCAAAGCTCATGAACTGATCACCGCGAATCATCTCACAGGAAAACCATTTGTGGTCCTGAATGTAACTGCGGGAAATAAAGTAAAAGAATGGCCCGAAGAGAAATTTATCGCATTGGCGCGTCACATTACTGATAACAAAAACATGCACGTTGTCATTTCAACTGCGGATAAACAGGCAGCTGAAAGTATCATCGCAAACATCGAACGCGGACCTCTTGTTGTGAATGGCTCAGGAATCAGCCTCGAAGAAACTGGCGCGCTCTATGCAGAAGCAAAAGCATTCGTCGGCGTAGATACCGGCCCGATGTATATCGCGTATGCCGTTGGCTGCCCAGTGGTGATTATCATGGGGCCGATTGATCCAAACGAACAGATTCCACCTGCTGGTAAACACGTAGAACATGTTCCCCCGCCACCAGGAACAATTCCCTGGATGTTCGTTGCTCGCTCTCCGCGCACTGCAACCCAGGCACAATTGGCTGCCGCTCGCGATACCAGCCTAGAATCTGTGATTCAGGCAGTGGATAGAATCCTTCTGTAATGGTAGTGTCCGTGCACGATTTTCCGCTTTCCTTATGGAACACGCTGAAGGACACAGTCATCACACATTTACCACGCTCGTTACGGGCGCTCCGGGCTGGCTTGGAACCAAGCTGGTCGAAGCTCTCGCAAATCCTGATGATCCACTGCAAAAGTTTTCAGGGCACAAACACCGCAAGGTGAAGGCTTTGGTTCTTCCCAGCATGGACACATCGATGCTTCCAAAGAATGTCGAACTGATTCCAGGAAATGTGCTTGATACTGCATCACTCGATAAAGCGATGGAGGGGGTCGACACTGTTTTCCACTTGGTAGGAATTATTCACCCAAAGAAAATCCCACAGCTGTTCGACATCAATACGAAAGGTACATTGAACATGCTCGAGGCTGCAGCAAAAGCAGGAGTGAAGCGCGTCGTGTTCATCAGCAGTAACTCCGCAGCAGGGCTTGGAAAGGCAATGAAGGAAAGCGACACTCCACATCCATACATGGCCTATGGCCGCAGCAAACTTCAGGCTGAGGAACATGTACTGCGATTTGTCCGCGAAGGAAAGCTCGAAGCAGTTATTCTCCGTCCATGTTGGTTCTACGGACCTGGTAACGGTCAGCCAGAGCGCCAGCTTCGCTTCTTCCGCATGATCCAAAAGGGTAATCCAATTATGTTTGGAAATGGCAAGAGCCTGCGTTCGATGAGCTACCTCGATAACACGATTCAGGGAATGCTCCTCGCAGAAAAAACACCAGAAGCAAACGGACAGATCTATTGGATTGCTGATGAAAAGCCATACGAAACCATCGAGGTATATCAGACGATTGCGAATGTGTTTGGAACCAAATTGAAGCCACGCAAAATCCCGGGATTGGCTTCATTTATCTGCCGCATCGTCGATAAAATTCTGCAATCGATGAACATGTACATCACGGAATTCCACGTCGCAGGAGAGATGGATCGCGATATCGCATGTGATGTGAGCAAAGCAAAGAAGGAGCTTGGATATAACCCAGAAGTATCACTCGAGGAAGGCATGAAGCGTTCGATTGATTGGGCTCGCAAGTACCAGAAACTCGAAATATGAAGCACTTTATTACCGGTGGAGCCGGATTCTTCGGACTTCACTTGATCGATCGGCTCCTCGAAGAAAAACAAGAAGTTGTCGTCTACGACGTCGCGAAGCTTGATGATGCATATGTCGCAAAAGGCGTGCAGTACATCCACGGTGATGTGCGCAACAAACAAGCACTCATCGATGGCATGCGCGGCTGCGACACAGTGCACCACAACGCTGCAGTCTTGCCGATCGCGCGCTCAGGCAAAGAGTACTGGGACATCAACGTAGAAGGCACCAGAAACGTCCTGGAAGCTGCGTTGGCAAATGGTGTAACGAAAGTACTAAGCGTCTCCACAAGCGCCGTCTACGGCATTCCAAAGAGCGTGCCGATCAACGAGGAAACTGTCCTCACTCCCCTTGGGGAATACGGCCAGGCAAAGTACGACGCTGAACAAGCCGTGAAGGCGTTCCGTACCGAACATGACCTCGATGTATCGATTGTTCGCCCGCGCACCATCTGCGGCATCGGACGCTTGGGAATCTTTGGCATACTCTTCGATTGGATTCGCCGCGGAAAGCGCGTGTACGTGATTGGCGATGGAAAGAACTTGTTCCAACTTGTCAGCGCCTACGATCTCGCAAACGCATGCTGGCTGATGACCGCGAAGCCATGCAAGAACGAAGACTTCAATATTGGCACTGATCGCTTTGGAACGGTGGCAGAAGATCTGGAAGGATTGATCGAATACGCGAAGACAACGGCAAAGGTACAACCCGTAAGCCCGCTGCTCGCACGCACAGTGCTTGGGCTGGCAGATAAACTCCGCATCTCCCCACTTGTGGATTGGCACTACAAAACTCCCCACAAGCCATTCTTCTTTGATATCACGAAGGCGAAGACAATCCTTGGTTGGACACCACGCGATAGCAACATCGACATGTTCAAAGAGACATACGATTGGTATCTGAAGAACCACGACAAAGCAGACAGCACGACCGGAACCACTCACCGCAAGACGGTGAAACAGGGATTCCTCAAAGTGCTTAGAGCGTTTTCGTGAGAATTTCGACGATGCGTTTACCAGTGTTGCCATCCCAGATTTGAGGAATGGTCACATCGATTTTCTTTGGGTTCGCTGCGTTATCAATAATCTGTTGCCGATCGCTTTCTTTTTCTAGATCGATCAGCACATTGCTTCCATTATCGACAGTAATCGGGCGCTCTGTATTTTTTCGCAGTGTGAAACAACGCTTCTTGAGATACGACACCTCTTCCTGAATTCCACCAGAGTCAGTGACTACGAATGCTGATTGCTTCAAAAGCTTCAAAAAAGACAAATATGCAACTGGCTGAAGACCATGCACACCTGATGGCAGATCAATCTTTAGCTGTTCCAGTGATGACTTAAGTCGCGGATGAATTGGTAGATATACAGGAATGGATGCAGCCACATCTTTCAGCAAATCAATACAACGTTCTAAAGTTTCCTTTTGATCAACGTTGCTTGGGCGATGAAGAGTTGCGACCACATACGCTGGCGGTAAAACTGTCGGGAGATCGGCACTATCGATTGCAGGCATCATTCGAATGAGCGTATCAATCATTGTATTACCTGGTAGATATCGTTCACCTTTTATCTGTTCTTTTTCCAAATGACCCATTGCCGATGGCTCAGTACAAAAGAGAATATCTGCGAGTCCGTCGACTTCGATACGGTTCAATTCCTCCGGCATCGTCATATCAAATGAGCGAAGACCCGCTTCAACGTGTGCAATTTTGATTCCTAATTTCTTTGCAGCGCGAGCAGCACCCACGGCACCGTTCACATCTCCGTAGACCAAGACAATGTCAGGCTTTACTTCTTCTAAAACAGGAATCATTGCTTCGGCGGTTGCCTCGATAACCGCTTCACGATTCTCTCCACCCTTCACTCCAAGGTTATGATTCGGCTGTGGAATATTCAGCTGGGTAAAGAAAATATCCGAGAGCAATGGATCGTAATGCTGACCCGTGTGAACGATAATATGTTCAAACTCTTTGTGATTCTTTAACGCATGATGAACCGCTGCCAATTTGACGAAGTTTGGTCGTGCCGAACAGACGGAGAGAACCTTCTTCATGGCTTTAGCGTAACGGAATTCATGATGCGCTTCATGCGTTCTGGCCATGTATAGCGCTCTACTTTCTTACGAGCAACTACGGCTTTCTTGTGAGCCTCTGCGTGATTATCCATCACTTCTTTGATAGCTCGCGCAAGATCTTGTGAGTTACCTGGTTCAAAGAAATATGCCGTCGATTCATCGAGTACATCACGAATCGGTGGAAGGTCCGCTGTAATAATCGGACGTTCAGAAGCCATGTATTCGAAGATCTTCAGCGGCGATGTATCGCGCATGAAGTATGGATGATTCGATTTTGGTGCAGGATAAACGAGTACATCGCATGACGCATAAAATGCAGGGAGTTCTTCGCGCTGCACGTAACCTTTGTACTCTTCCCTGTGACTATCTTTGTAGCGCATTGCTTCTAGTGCTTCTAACGGTCCGCCAACAATCATTTTCGCAAGTTTCACTCCTTTAGATCGTAATTCGTCCACCGCTTCAACAATCAAATTTACTCCTTTCTCATGACCCATTGTCTTCAGAGATCCTGCGTATCCAACTGTAAACACATCTGACTTATGCTTATGTGCTGTAAATTTCTCAAGATCCACCGCATCCCCTTCCACGATAATTTTCTGACTATCGATTCCCAGCTTCACCAATTCATCGCGCATTGGAGTCGTGAGACACACGATTAACGCGCATTGATTGAACTGTGAAATACCGCGGGACGGAATCGTATGAAGCTCGAGAATCACTGGTTTTCCTGTCTCGAGAAGAATAGATAACAACGCTGGGCTTCGCGTGTAGATCACATCGAATGAATTTTTGAGAGCAATACG
Source organism: uncultured Candidatus Peribacteria bacterium (assembly GCA_964391185.1). Lineage (GTDB taxonomy): Bacteria > Patescibacteriota > Gracilibacteria > Peribacterales > Peribacteraceae > JAKQEM01. The sequence continues at coordinate 177,218 of CAYMIX010000002.1, forward strand.
AAGATTACTTCGCAATAACCAGTTCTGCGTCCAGAGACCAATAACACCCGGTAACCACCAACGATTAATCGCATCGAAATGACCGAGAAGTTTCAGCGTTAGATTATTCTTCACTCCGTAGTATTTCTTGAAATCTTCCTTCACCGGATTGTTCCGATACGGCGCGAAGATTGTTACATCATGACCAAGCCCTGCGAGCGCATCGCACACCTGCGCAACCTGATGCCCATGGGCGCGTTCTGTTGGGAGCCGGAGGTTGGTGACGTATGCAATCTTCATAGGCGTCGCATCGGGAATGTGCGGACAATGAGAGTTGCAGCATAGTGAACCGATAACCATTCATAGGCGAATGGCATTGTTAATCCTTTGCGCGGAGTCAGACGAATAATCAGACTGCGAACTAAAATACCGACAATTGTTTTCAGCTTCTTCAGCAAAATACGCGTGAACCATGTGCCCCATGTGCGATCGCTAAGATGTTTGGTTTCGAGCTTGAGATATCGTTCATACTTCGGCCACAGCTTGGAGGCCTCCGGAAGTGGTGTGAGGATTTCTGACTGTAATACATGCGTTTCTATTCCTGGTTTTAGCTCTAGTCTCTCATGCACAATCTTCACAAACCCTGATGTACAGGAAGTGTGAAACAAACGAATTTGATATGCGGGATATCCAGCACAATGCATTACGCGTTCACCATTGATAACGAACCGACGGAACGCGTTATAGACCGCTGACTTATTAGCCGCGACGATCGAACGCACTTCTTCTATAAACTCTGCTGGCAGAACTTCATCGCTATCAACGATGATCATCCATTCATGTTTTGCAGCTGCTAAGCCTTGGTTGCGAACACCAGAATAATTATTGATGCGACCTTCAGCATCAGCATATGTAGCGTCTTGATCGATGATGTGAACATGTGAAAACTTCTTCGCGATCTCACGAGTGTTATCAGTGGAATGGCCATCGACAATGATGATTTCTGCGACGTCTTTAAGCGAGTTCAAACATGCTTCAAGTGTCGCAGCACTATTGCGGGTAAGGACTAATGCCGAGCACGGAATAGTGTGTGCCATTAGTTGCCTGGACGCATGTAGGTATCGATTTTCTTGATGAGAGAATTCAAGCTGTGACCCTTTTGTACCACATCATACATTGCCTGTGGGTCCATCAGTTTATTATCATCTTGTGTGTGACCAGCGATAAATTGTGCGAGCGCTTCGGGGGTATCTGCCTCTGGTGAGAATGGAATCCCGATCGCAGCGGCGTTTGCTTTGGTAGTTATCGGATAACAACCACATGTCATCGCTTCGAGCATCGTTTTATCGATCGTCTCAGAGGCCATATTCAAGATATATGAATGCTCGACGTACAATGCAGAGAGCTCACTCGCAGGAACGCTGTGGTGGAATCGAACACGATCATAAAGACCCGGCACTTCGTTGATCATGCGCTCCAATCCTACGACGTACTCAGGCTCAGCTTTGATGCCATAAATGTCGAAGGTGTAATCCTCCGGGAGAATCATCATCGCGCGAATGCACATCTCCACACGTTTGCTGCGCGAGAGACGATAGACACCGAGTAATCGCATCGGGTTATCGCACATATTTTTGCGCATCGGCCAGTACGAGAGGTCTATCCCGTGACCAGTCACAATCTTCTTCGGACTATTATTGTATTGTGGAAGGCTTTGCTTGGTTGCACAGAACGCGCGCTTACCGAACATCATGAATAAGCGCAGTCCCAACTGCATTTTGTAGTGTGTATACCACAGGTACACCGGAATCTTTTTACGTTGCCAGAACCAACACCCGAAGATCATCCAGACCGGTGTCATGTGAATAAATACACGATCGTATTTGAGTGTATGAATGTGATGACGGAACTGTTGAATCTGATGCCACTTGCTTGGATTCTTTTCTTTCCCCATGGAGAACACAGGGAAATCGACCGGCTCTTTCAGTACTTTTTTGAGTTCTTCTGGCTGCCATTCCAAGCATAAAACTGAGACATCGTACCCAAGCTTTTTAAATGCTTTCACCCACAGAACGGTGAACGCATCCTGGCCATGAAGTTTCTGAGTAATGAAGAGCAGCTTCATCTGTACTGAGGGGAAGCCTTGGTCGCACACGTGCGGAGAAACCGTGCATATTGGGCGATCAATAGTGAACGTTCAAACCTATCCAGGATACTCTTGGCTGCTTCACCCATGTTTTGTCGCCATTGTTGGTCTGCCAGGAGTTGCTCGATTTTCGCCGAAAGATCATCTGGATGACCGGTTGTGAAGAGGCCATTTTTCCCATCGACGATGACATCGGGCATCACGCCAACCCGGGTAACAATGACGGGCATTCCCGCTGCCATCGCTTCCAATGGAACACGTGGGCCGCCTTCACTGAGAGAATTCATGACCAGGATTTTGGCAGAACGTATCGCCTGCAATACATCGCGCTGAGTAGGGAGCCAGCCACGGAATTCTATACGGTGAGCGATCTTGAGATCTTTCGCACGTGCTTCCAAGTACTTCCGTTCTGGTCCATCGCCGATAACAAGCACAGAAGCACGCGGCACTTTTCCAATTGCGCTGAACAGCTTATCGATACCTTTATTGGGAACTAATCGTCCGCAGAAAACCACATCGTAATGAACAGGAGGTGGTGGACCCAATGATGTAATAAGCTCACGATCCAAGTAAAACGATGGAACCACGTGTAGCTTCTGCTCTGGTGCACCCCACTTTATAAGCACCTCAGCAGTCGTCTTCCCTACCGTGCGCGTCGCAGTCGAATGCTTGATAGCCCATGGCAAATAAAACCACGAGAGGAATCTTCCGATCTTTTCTTTGCTATCCGCACCAACAGGATATCCAACGATGTGATGAATTTCGAGAGCGTATGGAACTTTAGTAATACGAGATAATCTCCATGCGCCGATGCCATTATAGAATGGCGGATACTCGTGCACCGTCATGACGTCGTGGTGATGAATATCGATAAGCTGTTTTCCACGTTTAAGAATCCACTGTGGCTGATACATCAACCCTTTAGGTGACGGATGAAAATAAACATTTCCAAAAAAAATCAGATGATCGGGATTGATCGATTCTGCATGCGGACAGATAACATCAATCCTCTCCCATTCCTTTGATAACGCCTCGAGTGTGTACCAGAAAGCTCCCTGCTTTCCTTGGAGCATCGACCTATCGCCAGAAATCATTAAAAGTTTCATATTTCTTCAGAGGAAAAATCCGAAGCACGAATTCCGAAACTCGAGACAAATTTGAACACAAAATGTTTCAAACATTCGAAATTAAAAACACTCAGATTTGATTCGGATTTCGAGTTTCGGATTTCGAGCTTTAGCATGATAGGAATCATAGAAGACTTCTAAAAAGTGTCATATGCTCCTCTGCAACAGTGTCCCAACTGCGCGCAGGGATCGGCGCTGACGCACGATCGGCAAGAAGCTCGTATCCTTCTTGAACTTCGCGCAATGCCTTTGCAATATCTTGCGGGGAACGCAGTGGACGAAGTGACGTGCCATCGGTGAGTGTGAGACTGAGACCTGTTTCCTCTGTAAGCAACACTGGCATTCCGGCGGCACGTGCTTCTAAAGCAGTATTGGGCGAGAGCTCCGTCAACGACGGTAGTACAAGCAAATCATGATCCAGGAAAAGCTGCTGCTTGGCATCTCCGCTGTGTGGTTCCAAGAATGAAATACGATCTGTAAGCACTTCATCGGAAACTAACTTCTTGAGTGACGCTTTGAGTGGCCCACTGCCCGCAAGTGTCAGTGTCATTTCGGGTAAGTCTTTGAGTGCGAGAATAAGTGAGCCCAAGTTTTTAAATGAAACAAAGCGTCCGAGGAACAGGAGCTTCATTGGCTTATGGATTGAGTGATGAACAGGAACGCCGCCGGGCAATGCATTTTCGATAACGCTGTGTAGGGGCAAATGCGCATAGAACCGTTCAAATAGTTCTTCCTGCAGCTGTGTAGAGAAGACAATGTGATCGAACTGACGGAGCAACCCATTCATCTTATTTTTAAACCGTGGCTCGGAAGCGTACCAATCTTTCAGGCTCAGGACGCCACCACGATCGGTATAACGCTCCCAAAGGAAATCCCCTCCGAGGCGCAGAATCTTTTTCGTGTGACGCATTTTCGCGAGCCATAGAGGAACTCCTGCGCTCACTGATGAAAATGCATACACGATATCTGCATCGGAAGCTTGTTCTTTGAGAGCTTTCGCATAGCGACGCCAGCGGAGGAAAGGGCCGCCTCGCTTTGAAACTCGTACCACTGACCACAAGCTATTGTTTGTTTCTTGTATCTTCGGTCTTTCAGCTGAGTACGTCACAACAGTCACTTGTGCACCACGCTCGGCCAGCTTCTCAGCCAACTTAGCAACGTACGTTGCAGGGCCACCAATATCCGGCGGATAGATGCCTGTCGCGAGCACAACTTTCATGAATGTATTGTAGCTGAAAACAACCCAGTCCTTTCTGCTATTTTAAGCTATTTATGGGTGTTAACTGGTTTATTAGTTTATTGGTTCAGTCGCATTTCAACAGCCGAACCAATAAACCAGTTAACTAATAAACTTTTGAGGCAAATAACGCATTCACCTAATCAGATTATCGTCTATAATCCCCGCACTATGAAAAGAGTCTTACTGACAGGAATCGATGGCTTTATCGGCCACCACGTCGCCGAAGGCATCTTGAAGAAAACTGATTGGAAAATCGTGGGTTTGAGCAAGATCGATATGGCATCCACCCTTCACCGTCTCACAGACATGCAGGAATGGTTCACAACCTACCGCGATCGCGTGGATTTTATCTACCACGATTTACGCTCCCCTATTAATCCATACGTAGCTAATCGCATCGGTCCGGTGAATTACGTTTTCCACCTTGCTGCAAGTACACACGTTGACCGATCGATCGATTATCCAATGGAATTCGTCCTCGATAACGTCGTCGGTACATGCAACGTATTGGATTACGCTCGCACACTCGATGGACTCGAACTCTTTAACTACTTCTCCACTGACGAAGTATTCGGACCAGCTCCAGAAGGAGTCGCATTCAAGGAGTGGGATCGTTACCGTTCAAGTAACCCATATGCTGCTAGTAAGGCCGGTGGCGAAGAGCTCGCATACTCGTACTACAACACCTACGGACTTCCACTGATTATCACGCACACAATGAACGTGTTCGGTGAACGTCAGCACCCAGAGAAATTTATTCCTAAGACAATCAACGCCGTACTCCGCGGAGAAAAGCTCTTCATTCACTCAGACCCAAGCAAAACAAAGGCCGGTGTGCGCTCATATATTCACGCACGTAATGTGATGGAAGCATTGCTCTTCCTTGTTTGTCAGCACGAAAAGGGTACGAAGCTTACAGGAGATAAAGTGAACATCGTCGGCGAACAGGAAATGGATAACCTCGCTCTCGCACAGTTCATTGCAAAGACAATCGGCAAGCCACTCCACTACGAACTCGTCGACTTCCACGGCAGCCGCCCTGGCCACGACCTACGCTACGCACTTGATGGAGAGAAACTCCGCGGTATGGGATTCGAATATCCAAAGACATTCGAAGATAGCCTCACGAAGACCGTGCAGTGGTACCTCGCGCACCCAGAATGGTTGCTCGATGAATTCTCTAAGGCACAGTTCGCGAAGGAAGCGAAGATGTAAAGGTGATCTAAAGTCCTCTCATGCCGCTTTTCTCATAGTTTGTTTCAGCGCTTTACAGAGCTAAAGCACGCATTTTGTAGAAATCCTGTTAGGATGAATAATCCTATGTCGTTTCTATCAAGAATTGTCTTTCGGCTTCCTGCACCCTTGTTCACAAAACCCCAACTAAGAATGCTTGCAACAATCTTTGCAGATCTCGGGCAAGTGTTGGCAGCAGGACTTGTTATTCCATTTTTTCTCGGTACACACGGACTAATAAACGGGATCGCTGGTTTGACTTTAACCACTATATTCTGGATACTTTCATTACTTTTTTCCCGCGAACGAATATGGATGATATGATGCTCTTCTATATCTTCATGGGCATGATGGCTATTACTGGTGCGATTCTTTATTTCGCTATCAGGGTAGAGCATTACTTTGGCCCACGGAAAAAAATCACTGATCGTAAATAGTCGCATACTTCTTTGCGATCAACTTCCAATCGTATTGTTCTGCATTCTTTTTTCCAGCTTCAGCTAACTGCTGACGTAGCTGTTTATTATCGATAAGCCGCTGCAATGCCTGGGCTACTGCTTCGACGTTATCCACGGGGACAAGAAGCCCTGTTTCCCCGTCATGAACAACATCCGGAATTCCGCCGACATTCGTTGCGACGACTGCACAACCTGCAGCTTGTGCTTCTATAAATACATTCCCCAACGCTTCACTTCTTGATAAACCGCAGAAGATTTCCGCCTCTGCAAATTCTTTGGCGACCTGATCTGCCGGAACAAACCCGACGAATGTAACGCGGTCAGCAATGCCAAGATCATGAGAAATTTTTTCCAATCGTGAACGTTCAGATCCATCACCGACAACGCGTAACGTGCCAGCGCGTAACGTCGCAAACGCATTCAAAAGAATATCCACCCCCTTCATCGCCTCCAGTCGTCCAACAAACAAGATGCGACCCGGAACTTTCTGATGCTTCTTTGTGGCTTCTTGGAGTTCATGCAGACGGATACCGTTCGGAATCAAGGTCGCCTGCTTCCCACATGCTTCGACAATTTTTTTAAGAACATTGCTAATAACCGTCACCGTATCTGCTGACTGCACGATCGACTTTTTCATGAAGCTACTATTCGTTGTCTGACATGTGAGAATGCGACGAGCGTGACGATCGCAACGTTTGAGCGCGAGCCCAGCAAATGTCTCGAGTATTGCATGAACGATATCTGGTTTAAGCGCACGCGCGGCACGAGGTGCAAGGAATGGATATAACCATTTATCAATCGAGCGCCCGATACCCACGCGCCAGACTTTTACGCCACTTGGGAGATGATCCAAATGTGGAAGGTCTTTCCGTAAGCGAGCCGTAATAATCGTAATGTCATAGCGGTCTTTGAGCTGGCCTGCGACTTCCTCCGCACACGCTTCGGCGCCACTGCGGAATGGCGTGAGGAAAGCCGATAGGATGACAACGCGACGCATGGTCAGGATGCATGGTGGTATGGATGTACCGAAGCGTCCTCCTTGCTGCCATACCCCCTTACTTCCATGCCGCCAAAAAGCATTTTATATTTGTTGCCGACTATCTCCCAGGAAAACATCTCCTCGATACGCTTGCGAGCAGCTTCTCCCATTGCTCGACGCTTGGGTGCATCTGTCATCAATCGATGTAGATGCGATTGCAATGCAGCACGGTCACCCGCAGGAAATAAAAGACCTGAGACGCCGTTTTGGATGAGATACGCATTACCTCCGACTTCTGATGCTATGCACGCGCAACCGCTTGCCATCGCTTCCATAAGTGCATTGCTTAGTCCTTCGCTGTGGCTCGGAAGTACGAAGATATCTGTCTCAGCAAGAATCGCCGGAATATCTTCGCGAAGACCTGTGAAGCGAACCTCCGACTGGTAGGAATCGACGAGAGGATGAAGAGCCTGCCCTGAGCTCGCCGAAGGGTACCAGCCAACTACTTGAATATCGATCTCCGGGAATTCTTGCTTAAGAGGAACTGCAGCGGCCACGAAGTCATCGACACCTTTCACCGACTCCAGACGACCTACATACGTTATCGTTACTCGTTCCGCGTTGGCGCGTTGCGCGTTTGAACGTGCAAACTCGTAACGTGTAACGTCGATACCAGTTGGAATAACATCACTCTTTTCTTGAATTCCTAAACGACGAAGAACGCGTTCAGCCTGCGGATGAAAGAAGATTACTTTCGTCGCGCACTTGAGAATCAGCCAACCTGCAGTCCACGCATAAATCGCTGCACACACTTGAGGGAACCAGCCACGTGGCTTCCAGGTAATACCCACCAATGCATCCGTCAGTTGAATAATTTTATGACCGCGCAGCGTAAGTGGAATCGCGCAGAGCGACGTCCAGAACAATAATTTATTGATAACGATATGATCCGGCTTTTCTTCCCTTACGAGGCGATTCACAAATCCAGAGAACCCAAAACAGATTCCATAGTTCCACGGATCTTTCAGGAAAATATCTTTGCGAAAGTGAACAGTAAGTGTGTCACTGATATTTTCAGTCTTCGTTTCAGAACCCATACATGCCACAACAACGCGATAACCAAGCCTCTGCCATAGCTCTGCAAGCTTGTACGAACTCACCATCCAACGGTGCGGTTCACGCCAATAGGGACTTATTAAAAGGATGGTCGCTTTTGTCATAAAACTGCTTAATAGTGTACCCAATGAAATTCTAATGCTCTAATTCTCTAATTTTCTAAATAAATTCAAAAATCTAACTTTGGAGAATTAGCTATTAGAGCTTATTTAGATGATTAGAATTTAGGATTTAGATTTTTCCTCAGATTCCATTCCAGCCTGCCTTAAAGCCACTGCGCGGATCAATTTTGTCTGACGTTGGTTGAGCTCCTCGAGGCGCACAATGATGGCAAATACGAGGAAAAAGAGGATACCAATCAATGTCACGAAGATCGCATTTACTTGGTCTTTGATACCCGTGAGAGCTGTCAGATATCCAAGTACCTGTGGCTCAAGTGCGATACCTGCAATGATACCCCAAAAGAGCGTCCACAAAAGCGCCTCCCAGATAGTTTTCTTTTGACGCAACGCAAGATTCCACGCATAGACGATTGCGATCAACGATATAATTGGCACGACGATTTGATACGGCGTAAGAGTCATCTGCAACGAAGTATGAATTAAGAATTAAGAATTAAGAAGGGAAAATAGTTCTCCATAATTCATACTTCATAATTCTGCATTCATCTCAAGAACGATCTCAATAATATCTTAAACGCCGTACGCACTCCATTTGCGAATGATTGTCCTTTTTTCAATGTGTATTCGGAATAAATCACCTTCACCGGAACTTCGACGATGCTCCATTGGTGATGAACCGATTCGCGAACAATCTCCGTACAGAATTCAAATCCACTCATGCGAAGGTCCACATCTGCGAGAGCTTTAGGACCAAACGCCTTGTAACCACACTGGCTATCGCTCACCCATCGTCCGGTAGCAATAAGTGTGATGACATTCCCCAAACCATTAAATATGCGACGAATGAAGGGGATGGAATTTTTTTGTCCGAAGCGGTTTGCAAACACAATGTCAGCACGACCTTCTTCGATAGGTTTCAGCAAATCAGGAATATTTTGCGGATCGTGTTGTTCATCTGCATCAATCGTAATGACTGCTGTCGCCTTCAGAAAACGCGCCGCTTCGATTCCGGTCATCGTCGCAGCACCCGCACCGCCATTCTGTGGGTGCATAATGACTCGTGCACCAGCCTTTTGGGCTTCTAAGACAGTATTGTCACTGGAACCATCATCCACAACAACGACGATATTGACATGCTTCTGCACCCCGGCAACAACGGACGCTATGCGCGTTCCCTCGTTATAAGCCGGTATGACTGCGATGACGTTCATAATGACGATAAGGATACCAAACGTGTCATGATGAGCGGAGGCGAACCATACACGTTTCTGCTATGTGTCGCCCTTCGTCGAGCCTGTCCTGAGCGGAGGCGAAGGGCTCAGGGTGACACATAGGTTAAGGCAATAAGATGAATGCAACTCCATTGTCCGTATCATTCACCGGAATACCGATGCCCAAGCCTGGCGTATTCACGAATTCGACGAATGCTTCGACCTTTTTATGCAAGCTTCCATTTGGATCACGTTCGATGGTGTGCGTATTCGTATCGAAGATCATACTATTGAAGCCAAGTGCCTGAAGACGCTTGAGCGTAAGAGCTGCATCGCGTTCTGTGTACAAGCAATTGAAAAAGTCGAGCTGATGATCTGCCACAGGCAATACTTCTAGATTCTTCGGAATGAAGTATGGGATAAATGTTCCCATGCGATACACATATGGACGATCTGGCGTTACCTCACGACGGCGTTCAATCTCGTCACGAATGTCATCGTAGTGTGGAATCGTGCGCTCGCGGAGAGCCTCATACGAAACCTTGCCAAGAGGATATTCAAACAAGTTTCGCTGTTGATCGTACTGCCAGAAACGCATCGCAAATGCGACGAACAACGACATCACAACAAAGAAGGACGCGGCCACTTTGTTTGGAATATCCGGAGACCGATAGATCATTGCCTCAAGACCAACGGCAAGGCCGAAGAACATACCAAGGCCGTACCACGGAATACCGTTGGCGAAGAACACCCACTGAACCAACATGAATGCTGTTGCCACAAACAACCATCTCAACCACTTGCCCTGACGCATCCAGAAGAACGGAAGGAGGAGGAGGAGTGGTAGTAGGAGCAACGCCGGGAACATCGTGACGTAGTAACCCGCACTATCAAGATTCATGACCGAACGCCATGGCAACGTGAGATAGTGTGACCATCCGCTGTGATCTCCCCAGTAGCGATCAAGCTCTTCACTCTTGGAAGTACCGACGCACTTTGTTTGATCAACACGCAATTCTTCAGGGAGGCGACGCATTTCCTGCCCGTAATCCGCAGGATCCTCCATTCCTTTTCCGATCACAAATGATGGTGTGATGGTATCTGGAACTGTAAAGACCGGACGGAAAGCCAAATTTCCATACGCGAGATTGTTACGAACCAACCATGGAGCGATCGTCAGAGCAAAGCTTCCAATAAAAATGCCCGCTGCAATAAGTGTACGACGGAATATGTGAGGACGAAGATATGCGCTATATGCAGTAAGACCCGCGCCGAGCACACCAAATGAAACAAGGAGGAGTGTTTTACTGAGTGCCGCAGGATCGCCATACACACGCGTGCCGATCTCTACCACATTGAAGCGGCCTTCGTACACATACGCCATCATCGCGAGAGCAAGTGTTCCAACAAATGCGGTCCAGTGCACTGTTGCTCCAAAAAGCACAACACCAAGAGCCATGATCGTCATGATCGATGTTGCTTTGAGAGAGAATGCGAATCCGCCAAAAATTCCTGCCAGCACAACGAGCTTCCAATCAATAGCGCGTGTAATAGTTTCACCGTCTGCCGCTGCTTCTTCCTCCTCTTCTATTGATGGAAACAGAGCGATAAACATTGCGAGGAGAGCGAATGCCCCCATCGCAAACACCGCGTTATCCACCTTCATATCGGCATACGAAAAGTGTCCGACAACGGGGAGTGCATAATACAAAAGTGCTGCAAGCAAACCCTGATTACGCCCCAAGTACACAGCCCCAAAAGCATACACCGCAAGTACAGAAAGCAATCCTGCTGCCCAGTTAAGCATCATCGATGCCGTTGCGCCAAACACACTATCAAACCCGAAGAGAAGGAACCCAAGCGATGTAATGTATTCCCAAAGAAATGATGCGAGCTGCGGAATCGCGTACCCATAGCTCACGAGCAAGCGTGGCTGGTTGATATATTTACCGAGGTCATCCCAGCCGATAGGGAAAGGACGAACAACGTTCAGGAAGTTCAATGCGAGGTAGCTCACAAGTAACCATCCAATAACAAGCGCGCCACCATAAACAGGAGCCTCGTATGTACGTTCACGGTGCCACAATGCCATCAACCAATACTGTGCCTGCTTATAGAGAGCTGCAGGAATCACCAGGAGTATCGCCCACCCTGCCACCTGTGAATAAATCGGCTGATGGATCCAGCTACCAATAAGTGCGAGGAGCCACAAAATCAGAATAAGTCCGCACGCACCGATGCCCACGCTAAATACCGTTTCGATCATTGGACGCAGCTGACGAAGACCAAGGAGTCCCAATATGAAACGCCCCAGAACAAGGAATGCAAAGAGTATGTAGGTGATGAAAATCACATGTGGTAACACGCGCGTGAAAAATGACACCTGCATACAGAGACGACTAATGTCGTAGACATGTATTTGTCCTGGTGCTGCTGTAAGGCATCCGTTATCGCGCAGCCCATTGAAGTTATCTTGTAATGATTGCAATCCTTCAGGATCAACACCTTTGTAAATTTCCGGTAACGGCTCAATGATCTGTGTGAATGATTGATTACCATTATTGCTAAAGGTGATCATCGTGAAGAACAACCAAATTGATCCGACGAAGAGCAACAACAATTTGAGCGGCGTGATGCGCAAAGAAATCTGCCAGCTGTTCGTCTTCAAATATCCGAGTATCGCGATAGCTCCGAAGATCAATGCACTGAAAACCGTGTAACCGAAGAATGGTTTTGCCCATGTAAATGTTTGACCAATAAATGGGAATAGCGCATTCCACCCTTGGCACAACATGCTCCCATTCGCTCCACATGCAACTGTGACAGCTTGGCGGCCCGCCTCCGAGAGCAATACCGCCTGGTGAACCTGCACTCCTAAGTACGCCAAGAGGGTATAACCGCCCCAAACAATGAGTGTGCTAAAAAGTGCAATACGGAGCCCGTTGAAAACTTTATCAGACATGTAAAAAGGAGAATATGGGTGGATTATAGCGTAGAGACGTGCGAATCGCACGTCTCTACGGTTACCTGCATGACCCGTTTTCCTTACCCCCTACACAAACGATTTTTCCGCTATACTGGACCTCTATGTCCTGGGATTCAGAAGCCATTCGCAAGCATTTCCCCTTCCTCCAATCCACGGAGGAACCAAAGGCCATATATCTCGATAACGCAGCGACGACACAAAAACCGCAAGCCGTGCTCGACGCTATGCGAACATTTGAGGAACACGTGACAGGTAATGTTCACCGGGGCCAGCACCAAGAAACGGAACGCGCGACAGAAGCTTTTGAGAGTGCGCGCAAAACAGTTCAAGCATTTATCGGAGCTCAACATGCTGATGAAATTATCTTCACGAAGAACGGCACTGAAGCGATCAACTTAGTCGCGCGCACATGGGCGAGGGCAAACATGAAACGTGGCGACTGCATCGTGCTTTCCATTGCCGAACATCACAGCAACATCGTTCCTTGGCAACAGCTGATGCAAGAAATCGGCGGCTATGTGGCATGGCTCGATGTCTCGCCCGAAGGCATCCTTGACCAGCAAAACTTAAAGAATGTCTTGGACACGCACCGCGTAAAACTTGTGACACTCACTGGGCAAAGCAATGTGTTGGGAACACGCTTCGACCTTCTATCACTCATTCCAATGGTCCACGAAGCTGGCGCTCGTATATTGGTAGACGCCGCTCAACGTATTGCTCACGAACCTATCGACGTTCAGGCGCTCGATTGCGATTTCCTTACGTTCTCGGGACATAAGATGTATGGACCAACGGGCATAGGAGTGCTTTATGCAAAACGTTCAGAAATGAAGGACATGCCTCCATTCCTCGGCGGCGGCGGCATGGTGCAAGACGTGACTCGCGAAGGCTTCACTCCCGCTGATATTCCCGCACGGTTCGAAGCTGGCACCCCACCCATCACTCAAGCGATTGGTTTGGCTAGTGCGATTGAATGGCTAGAAGAGATCGATGCACAAGAACGTTTGCACCACGAAAAACGCTTGATGAAAAAAGCGATGGATGAACTTTCGAACATCCCAGGATTGCACTTTGTCGGCCCAAGCGAACCAGAATTACGTCACGGTATTATCAGCTTCACCATCGATGGTATCCATGCACATGACCTTACCGACATACTTGGTCATCGTGGCTTTGCCCTGCGCGCCGGCCATCACTGCGCTCAGCCTTTGCACGATTTCCTCGGCATCATCGCAACTGCCAGGCTATCCTTTGGCATCTACAATACGGGCAAAGAAATCGATGCTCTTATTCTCGCCATCAACAATGCAATCGATCTCCTCAAAAAATAATTGCTGTATTGTTAAATTGTTGCAAGCAAGAACAACCGTTATCGCTTGTGAGCAATACAACAATGTAACAATTTGAATCAGTAAGAATTGCTACCCCCACTCAGATGGATATCTACGCCGACAACATCTTGGACCACTACAAGCATCCGCGGAGGAAGCATGTTCTCGCAGCTCCGACAATCACGCATACCGAAAAAAACACGAGCTGCGGCGATGCACTCAAGCTTGAATTAATGATCGAAGCTGGAACGATAACTGATCTCGGCTGGAGCGGTGAAGGCTGCGCCATTAGCCAAGCTGGAATGTCACTGCTGAGTGAGATACTCATTGGCAAAACCCTCGCTGAAGCTGCAGCTCTTACTCCAAAAGATGTAACTGACCTGTTGGGCGTTCCTGTTGGAACCAGAAGGATCAAATGTGCACTCCTTTGCCTTCATGCACTCAAGAACGCGATTCATGAATTTAAAGAAGAGCCAGTACAAAGCTGGGTGGAGACAGTTGGAAATGACACCTAATCACGTTAGGATGGCGTCCCAACAAGCCGCCCTAGCTCAGTGGTAGAGCACGTCCATGGTAAGGACGGGGTCGCCAGTTCAATCCTGGTGGGCGGCTCCATTTCATCATGCTTATCGCAGCCAGTTCAATCGTGTTCCCAGATCCAAGCTCTTGATCAATCGAAGGTTGTATAAAGAATATTCACCGGCACTGTTTGATCCATTTCTGGATGGTTATTCAAAATAGTGCGCGTGAACTCACGCACCTTAGCCTCCGTCAAAGACACATCATCAGGAACGATCACTTCCACCCATGCATCATCGGAATGCCCCATGTGAGTTACCGTTACATACGGACTTACTTGCGTATGAATAGCCAACGCAAGAGCATGCTCAACTGGTTCAACCGATTGCAAAGAGTGATGTTCCATAAAGCGACGGATTGTAAGTGATTGTTTTCCCTAAGCAATTAGAAAATCCCCAATATCAACGTAAACATATTGAGCACTACATTCATAATTGTGTGTACCCACGTGGAAAGAATCGCAATGGGGAGAATGGATTCGGCGATGATTAGACCAAGCAAAATCCACGGACCGATACGAAGGTATTCGTCGTATTTGTCCTGCTGACGGCGTGGAATAAAGTTGCGGAGAACGTTGCTTCCATCGAGCGGAGCAATCGGCAATAAATTAAATGCCATGAGTGCGAGGTTCACAAAGAGCGAACTGGTAAATATCTGCAGCACGACGGTTGTGGCTGGGGACCCTGTTTGTACTCCTGAGAGGAGATCCATTGCAGAAAGATTACTAGCCGATGTGATCAGATTGATTCCAATGAATGCGATAAGCGCAAGAACCAGATTACTCACAGGACCTGCAATCGCGACCAGTGCCATATCACGATTCGGTTTTCTGAAGTAAAGCGGGTTCACGGGAACCGGCTTTGCCCACCCAAATCCGACGATGATAAACATAAGCGCGCCCATGAAATCCAAGTGCGCGATTGGGTTCAAAGTGAGACGTCCTTCGCGCTCTGCGGTTGGGTCGCCCAGGCGATTGGCCACAAAGGCATGCGCCCATTCGTGGACCGAGATCGCGATTAAAATGCTGATAATGTACGTTGGATTGAGAAATTGAGACATTTTTCGGGAGAATGTGGAATGTAGAATGCGGAATGTCGAGTCAAAACGAGGGTATTAAGACGTTGACATGACTATCAAAAACAGCAACAATCCGGCACTCGCAAGAGGGAGTATACTGCTTTTTGGCTGAGTTGCATTCTACATTGTACATTCTACATTCCGCATTCCATGTCCCGCATTTGTGTCAAAACCGGCAAGAAGACAGCTTTCGGTAACACCCGAAGCCACTCGTTGCGTCACACTCGCCGCTCCTGGAAGGCTAACATCCAGAAGAAGCGCGTATTCGATATCGCTACTGGAGAATATAAGACGATCAAGGTTTCCACGGCATATCTCCGCACAATGGCAAAGAGAATGCAATCTGGAAAGAAGGCTTAACGTTTCAAATAGATTATTTGAAGTTAACCCTATTTTTGCGTGTTAACTGGTTTACTAGTTTATTGGTTCGGTAGCATCACAACAGCATAACCAATAAACCAGTTAACTAATAAACCCGCCGAAGGCGATTTAGAGTTCGTTTCGCCACGCATCCCACGCCCCTCTTCGCTGTTCTTTCACGTCGCCCCGGTTCTGTTTATCAGCAAGCATCTTTTCCTTGGAGCGCTTTGTACGCTTCTGCTTCTGTTTACGGATCTTGTATTGCTCCTGTTGAATTTTGGATTCCGCCCCTTTGATCTTCTCTTCATATTTGAGAATCAACAACTTCCATGCGCTCAGACGATTTTTGCTCTGCTCACGGTACTCCTGCACCTTCACTTCCATCCCTGTTGGACGGTGAATGAGCTGAACCGCGGATGATGTTTTATTGATCTTCTGGCCGCCTTTGCCGCTCCCCCGTACGAAATTCTCTTCGACATCTTCGGGTTTAAGACCAATTTCTTCTGCCATTTTTAAACGATCAGGTGGGAGTTCGATCGGGAAATTCATGGCTGGATCGTAGCAGATCACTAATTCTTCGGCTTGTGACAAGCCTGATTCTGCTTATACTATGCGTCCACCGCACAGGATGCGGTTAGTCCTTTTGTTTTCATCGTCAAATAAGGAGAGGTCGCGAAGAGGCGCCTTGTGCGCCAAAGCACGATCTCAGTTGATCCTTTAATTTTCATCACTTATGGAGAGGTCGCATAGTGGCCTAGTGCGCACGCTTGGAAAGCGTGTAGATCCGCAAGGGTCTCGGGAGTTCGAATCTCCCCCTCTCCGCCATGAACCACTCACTTCGTTCGGGTTCATGACAGGCCAGAATTGAATTAAAAAAGGGCGACCGTAGCCACCCCTTGAAAGCTTAATAGCTCAACAGCTTGAAAGCTGAGAGATTATTTCTTCCTCGGAATTTCACACTGGCAAACACACGCAGCCATCGCCTTTTTGAGGAGGAACAAGCTGAGGCCAAACGCCATAATCGAGAGAGATCCGCTTGTTGTACCGAATACCAATCCTGATGGAAGAACGTGTGACATATACACACCAACGAGTGCTGCGAGGGAAAGAAGTGCTGCAAATACACCAATCACCAAGTTGAGGATCGTGCAGAGGTCGCAGTACATATTTTTCGATTTGGATTTACCAAAGAACATATGGGAGGGGGTTAGGGGGTGGGGCAGGTGAGAAGTGTAATCTGAATGAATGTCGGAATTCATTGACGACAACCGGGCTATACAGGAGAAGCTACAACTGAGAGGCCTTTTGCTGTACCCTACCGCCCATGAAGATCTCTTTAGATTGGCTATCGGATTTCATCACGTGGACGGAGAAAGATCCGCACGCGATTGCAGATCGTCTCACTCTTTCAACTGCAGAAGTGGAAGAAGTGCAAATGCAGGGAGAATTTTTGAATCACTGTTGCGTTGGAGAAGTTGTATCGGCGAAGAAACATCCTGATGCCGATCGTTTGAGTATCTGCGAAGTAAAGACTGATACAGGAGTGAAGAACGTTGTATGTGGCGGAACAAATGTCCGCGAGGGAATGAGGGTTGCATTCGCTCACATGGGAGCCACCGTGAAGTGGCACGGAGGCGAAGTAATGACACTTCAGCCGGTGAAGATCCGCGGTGTCGCGAGTGAAGGAATGATCTGCTCTGCAGAAGAGCTCGGGCTCGATGCGATGTACACGCCAGAGAAGGAAGATGGCGAACGTCCAATCATGGATCTCTCACGAATGAACGAATTAACGAATAAACGAATTGTCGTCGGAACATCTTTGAAGGAGGCATTCGCTTTGCATGATACGATCTTACATATCAACAACACCGCTATTACGATGCGCCCCGACTTGTTCTCTCACTTGGGATTCGCGCGTGAATGTGTCGCGCTCGGACTTGCAAAGTGGAAGAAAAAACCAGTATTCAAGCTGCCAAAAGCTCCATCGAAGAAAGGTTCTATCACAATGAAAGTAGAAAACTCGGAGCTCATGCCACGATACCTCTCATGTGAAATTTCCATCGATGGACTTGGCGAAACTCCAGCATGGATGCGTAAACGTTTGGAGGCGACAGGGTGGCGCTGTGTCAGTTTGCCGGTCGATATTACAAACTATGTTGCGATGGAAATCGGCGTCCCTATGCACAGCTTCGATGCTGATGACATCAAAGGAACAGTGCATTTGAGGTTAAGCAAAAAAGGAGAAAAAATCCGCACACTCGATGATGTCGAACGTGCACTTCCTGACGGTGCGCTCATCCTCAGTGACGATGAAGGCATCTTCGATTTGCTTGGCATTATGGGCGGGCTCCGCAGTAGCACCAAGCCAACGACGAAGCGCATCTATGTACACGCAGCTTCGTTGGATCCTGTCGCAATTCGCCGTGGAATAATCGGAACAGGACACCGAACAGATGCTGCAACGGTGTACGAGAAAGGTGTGCCACCGATCACTACGGAACAAGGTTTCATCCGCGCGGTAGAACTTTTTACGGAGCTGATCCCAGGCGCAAAAATAATTTCTTCGATCGAAAATAAAGGACATGAAGGAAAGCCTGTGACCATGACTCTCACGCACGAGGAAATTCAAAAGACGCTTGGCGTGGAAATCAAAGAGAAAGAAATCGCAACGATCCTCGAACATTTGGAATTCAAAACGAAGAAATCCAAAGGCGGTTTTACAGTTACTGCTCCGCTCCACCGATTGCGCGACATCAATGGTAAGCATGACTTGATCGAGGAAATCGCACGCATTCATGGTCTCGATAGCATTCCAGCGGAAATGCCACTTGCTCCGGTGCAGTTACCAAAGCGCGACCAGCGCGTGCACCAATTGCGCGATGCATTACGTTCACACGGATTCTGGGAACTCGTTCCCCTTTCACTCGTGAGCCCAAGCTTGCTCAAGCGTGCGAAGATGAATATCGATGAACCGATCGCACTCGCAAATCCTCTCGGAGAAGAAACATCGTTGCTCCAACCAAGCACGATGCCACAACTGCTCGAACATGCGCAGAAGTATCTGCCTCAATCAAAGGGCAATCTCCAGACATTCCAGTGGGCACGCACGTTCAGGAAAAATATGTCTGAGGAACTCATGCTCAGCGCACTTATTGCATCCAAAGAAGAGGCTGATCTCTCCCATGATCCTTTCTTGCAATTGAAACAGAGCATCAGGCTCGCTCTACAAGATGCAGGATACACTGCTGCATTCCGGGCACTCAAAGAAGTCCCACCATTCGCTCACCCTGGTAGAACTGCGGAAATTTTGGTGAACGACAGTCTCATCGGATGGATCTACGAAGTTCATCCATCGGTCCGCACTAACTTTGACCTCCCCCATCGCGCAGCTGCTGTGACACTCTCACTCACCAATCTCCTCAAGCACATTCCAGTTATTAGCAGAGAGCAACCAATCGCGCAGTTCCCATCTGTCACATACGACGAAACCATCAAGCGCACAAAGGCTGATGCACTCGGACCATTGCTCGAAAAAATGCGGAAGAGCAGCGCACTCCTCACCGATGTTTCTGTGCATGATTTGTATGCCGGCAAGCCACTGACGAACGGCGAATATAATCTCACATTGCGATTCATCTATCGCGCAGCGGATAGAACGTTGACGGATGATGAAGCGAAAAAGGAACACGCCAAGGTTATCGCTGTGCTATAGAACGGTTTATTAGTTAACTGGTTGATTGGTTATGCTGCCGAACCAATAAACTAATAAACCAGTTAACTCTTCGTATGAACTAAAGCTAGAATAAGAGCATGTCGATAGTTACAAAGACAGGCGACAAGGGCCAGACCGGACTATTCGGTGGCCAACGCGTCTCTAAGTCTGATGTGCGTATTCATGCGTATGGAACAGTCGATGAATTGAATGCAACTCTTGGATTGGTCCTTGCAGAAGATGCCCTCTCGGAAATCCTCCGCGGCCAAGTTCTTCAGACGCAAAATCTCCTCTTCCGCCTGGGCGCTGACCTCGCGACTCCGAACGAAGGAAATGCTCGTGTGCCACGAATCGAACACGAACACATTCAACAGATAGAAGAATGGATAACCGCCCTGGAAAGCTCGATGACGATGCCGAACTACTTTGTGCTGCCAGGAGGATCCAAAACATCGTCTTTGCTGCATTTGGCCAGAACCATCTGTAGGCGAGCAGAACGCTGGACGGTGGAGCTCCGCCAACGAGAACAAACCAGCGCCGAAACCGTTATGTACCTTAATAGATTGAGTGATTACCTATTTTTAGCGGCTTTAAAGGCAAATGAAGATTCTGGTGTAGAACATGTAAAAGTTAGCTATGAATAACGTTATTTGCCCTTGACGATACAATCAGGGGATCTGTAACCTGCGGTCCTACTTCGCATCCCCCAATTAAACGTGCTAGGAAAGATCAAATGGCGCCGGCGTCTCCGCAAACATGGTTTCCTCTCTCGTATGGCTACGAAAGACGGTCGTCGTGTGCTTTCTCGCCGCCGCAGTGCAGGTCGTAAGCGTTTGGTGGTAGCGAAGAAAAAGAAATAACTATTCCGTGATTCGTTTTCTCGTTCTTCGTGGTTCGCGATGCACGAATTAACAAAGCACGTGCATGTTCGAATAACGTTCGCTGGTCTATCAATAGCGAGAATCCTATACTCGACATTGTGATGAAGTACGTTCATACAGTTTCGGCTATCGCGTTTTACGTCTTAGGATCGACCTTTTTCCTAGCGTATATCGCGCTCCATAACAACATTCTCGCAGGTATGAGCACGTGGTGGATGAACGTTGCCGATATGCCAATGCTCTTTGTGGGCATGCTGTACGGCGGATTGAGTGTGTATACGAGCATCCACGACGGCAACGAACATTCTCGTGGGCTTATTCTTTCGATTGGCCTGCCACTCGTGATAGTGTTCATCGCCCTGTTTATTCTGAATTTTTAATCACTCCCTAAAAGCCAACAGCTGAAAGCTGAAAGCTCACTCGCTATGTATACAATCGATACACTCCCCTCAGGACTCCGCGTACTCACTGCTCCTGTTGCAGGAACTGCGAGCATTACCGTTCTCGTTTTCTGCGGTGCAGGATCACGTTACGAATTGCGTAGCGAACGCGGCATCAGCCACTTCTTGGAACACATGTTCTTCAAGGGTGGAAACAAGTATAAGACGACGGAAGAAGTGAGTGCAGCCATCGATGGTGTTGGTGGAGACTTCAATGCGTTCACCGGCAAAGAATATGCAGGATACTACGTGAAGGTTGCAGCTGTTCAAGCAGACCTCGCATGTGACGTGCTCAGCGATATGCTTTTGAACGCAACATTTCCACCAGAGGAAATCAACAAAGAGCGCGGCGTGATTATCGAGGAAGAACGCATGTACCAAGATACGCCAATGTACCGCGCAGGATGGGACTTCGAAGAAGTTCTCCTCGGCGACCATCCGCTTGGATGGGACACGATCGGAACAGAAGAGGTTATCAACAGCGTTCAACAGGCTGATTTCCAGAAGCACAAAGATGCTCTCTATGTACCAGAGAACACAGTCCTTACATTTGCTGGAAACATCACACGTGAACAGGCAATGGAACTTGCGCGGAAATATTTCACACCGCTCAGCGGAAAGAAATCCCGCCAGTTCGATGCCTTCACGAATTATGGCAAAGAGAAGATTTTCCTCCGCACGAAGAATACAGAACAAGCTCACCTCGTTATCGGAGTTCCAGGCGTGCACTCCATGCACCCGGACCACTTCGCTCACAAACTCCTCTCTGTCGCACTCGGAGGCAACATGAGCTCACGCATGTTCTTACGCATCCGCGAAGCTCGTGGCATGTGTTATTACATCTCTACTGAGACTGACAGCTACCTCGACGCAGGAGCATTCTCCACGCGCGCTGGTGTCGACCAGTCACGCTTGGACGAAGCGATCAGCGCTATCATCCACGAATATGATGTCGTCGCTAAAGACGGCATTACTGATTTGGAACTCAGCCGTGCTAAGGAATACCTCAAGGGAAAGATCACCTTGAACCTGGAAGACAGCGAAGAGCTCGCACACTTCTACGGCAAGCAGGCCCTCCTCTATCCTTCCGTCCGCGGCATTCCCGAATACTTCACCGAAATTGAAAAGGTCACGAAGGATCAGGTGAATAACCTCGCGAAGTCTATCCTCACGCGCGACGCTCTTCGCTTGGTAGTAATTGGAAAAGTCGATGACAAAGAGCACTTTCATAAGCTCATGAATGCTTGATCCTCTGCGGAGGATCGGTTAATTGGTTTACTAGTTTATTGGTTGCGATGCTACCGAACTAGTAAACCAATTAACCAGTAAACAATATTTCGGTCAGAACTGCTTCTGTAGTGCGTCTACAAGAGTATGGAGAACATGACCGACGCGCAGATCAGCAGCCGGGGAAATAGTCAGTATGGTTCCTGGCCCCGCGACGGGGCGCCTCACCATGACACCTAGATCAACAGCGCCCGGGTGGCGCGCGCCGTCCTTTTCTTTCGCCATTTCTTTTGGACGAGCAAAAGAAATGGCAATAAACCTACCGCACTTTGAGTTGTTCTAATGCCGACAACGCCGCTCTATTCTGCGGATCAATCCGAATGATCTGCCGGAACTGCTCTATCGCTCCCTCACGATTCCCCTGCTGCGAGTAGAGCAACCCAAGGTTGATGCGCGCGGCGATAACACGTGGACGAAGGTCGATCGCTTTTTCATATGCAGTGATCGCTTCATCGTAACGGCCAAGCTTGGTAAAGAGCACTGCTTCGTTGTAATAGGCATCTGCAAATGATGGCTCTACCGCGACTGCTTTTTCATATGCAGCGATAGCCAGTTCCGTTTCACCACGCTTCGCCCTCAGAATTCCGATATTCGTATAGACCTCCGCAGAGTTTGGATCGAACGAAAGCGCATGATCGTAGGCAATAAACGCCTTATCATCGTCACGCATATTCGCGTACACAATTCCTTTGCCGAAGTATGCGAGCGCAAACTCACGGTCGATCTCCAAAGCATGATCATATAAGTGCAATGCTTCTTCGTATTCACCGGTGGAATTTCGCAATGCTGCGTAGTTTACATAGGTGCGAGGATGCTCTTTGAGCGCTAATGATTTATCGAAATATTCCTCCGCCTTCGCGTAATCTTTCTGCAAACGATACACATTCCCCAGGTTGTTATACGCAGCATATGAACCTTCTGGCGCATGTGCGATCACGTGTTCAAAGAGTGATTGGCTATTGAACCACACAAGCGACTGTGTGGATGCCAATGCGGCAAGAACGAGTATGCATAACCCCGATACTGCCGAACTAATTTTCACACGGGAAATTTGTGCGTATACCGTCGATCCATGTTCGATCCATTTCGTCAGAAGGAATCCGATGATGAATAATATTCCGATGGATGGGATATACGCATAGCGATCGGACCCGATGTAATAATCCCCTCCACCTTTGGCGATATTGATGAATGTCGGTGCTAGCGTGATCATGTAAAACACAAACCCGAATGCAATCGCACGAGTGAAGCGCAGCGTGATCAGTGCAACGCACGTAAGAGTAATCACACCCAGGACTGGCAAAAAGAAGTCTGGTGAAGAGAGAAGAATATCGCTGTTATACGGATAAATAACACTGAGATGTGCTGGCCAGAAAAGTTTTCCCAAGTAAAAAATCGAACTCTTAAACGCCATCAGCACTTTCTCTGAAAAGGTCGAGGCTTCGTTGACGCCAATTTTTCCGTAGAGCGCGACGAACCCGAAAACAATCGAAAGCAGAACGTACGGAATAATTTTCCTCCAATCCTGACGACTGAGACGACCGTGTTCTCGCCACAAGAAAAGCACAAGCACAGCCGGCAATGTGATAATCATCACCTTGGATGCCAAGCCAAGAACGAACAGCCCGAGGCTCAGCCAGTACAACTTCTTCGATTGATCACTTTCCTCTCGACTGTAGAAAAACGCGATAATCGAACTCAGAAAAAATACCGTTGAAAGGACATCTTTGCGTCCACTCGCCCAGGACACAGCTTCCACGTTCAGCGGGTGAACGAGGAACAAAAGTCCGATGATCACCGCGATGGAACGATGTTTGAATAGGAGAAATACGAGCCAGCACACAAGCAATGTATTCATAATGTGCAACACCAAGCTCTGGAAATGGAAGAGGAATGGCGTCCCCTGACCGAGCACATAATCGAGTTTGTATGAGAGCAGTGTCACCGGGATGTACAACTCAGGATCGTATGTGGTGAAAGCGCGCCCGAGCGACGCCCAAGACATTTCCATCACTGCAGGGTTTTGATAGATCAACAAGCCATCATCCCATCGGACGAATCCATTCTTGAGAGAGCCACCGTAGATAACCAAGGCGATGATCGCGAA
Organism: uncultured Candidatus Peribacteria bacterium; assembly: GCA_964391185.1. Lineage (GTDB taxonomy): Bacteria > Patescibacteriota > Gracilibacteria > Peribacterales > Peribacteraceae > JAKQEM01. The sequence goes on from CAYMIX010000002.1 coordinate 201,589, forward strand.
AAATACAACAATTGCCCAGCGGGTTGTTCGCGACGGCAGAAAAGGCAATTCCATATACATAGTGTAGGCTACATTACTTGTTTTTCCACGCAGTTTCGTTACGCGTTTGCGCGTTACGCGTTGAGCTGCCGAACGAGCAACGCGCCAACGTGCAAACAATAGAATGTCGATCTTTCTTGCATACCAGAGAGCATTCCCCCACAATCAGAGCACTTTCCCCATTTTTATGATCAGCACCAAATTTGTATCGGCAACAATGACAGGCGTTATCTGTTTTTCCATTGCAACACCTGCGTTTGCAAAAACCTCTGATGAAATCCTCGATGAACAGAAGTCATTCACGGTAAACCAAGTCTGCGAAGGCCGTGATAGAACACAGCGCGCCTACGGCAAATGTATCGGTGATGCTCTCAAGCGCATCAATATGCTCCGCGATGAATTCAACGACGCATTGGAAATAGAGCGTACGGAATGGTACGAGAGTCACTCTCATCTCGGCGTAAGTGCAGAATACAGTCAGGCGCTCAAGGAATTCACCACTGGTGTCACCGCTAAGCGCAAGCTCTTCAGCGACCAACAGCGCGCTGCAGAAAAGGTTTTCTTCGCCGCACAGAAAACAGTCCGTCAAGAAGGACTGAGCTCTAGCTCAAATTCTTCAAGGAGTTCACTGCGCCCAGTAAAAGCAACCGACGAAAAGGCCGCAGCACTCAAGTGTGCCAAAGTAAAAGATGACAATGGCAAGCGCCTTTGTATCCGTCAGCAGCTCCGCCTCTTGAACCCAGGCCTCTCCCAAATGGGTGCGGCTTCTGGAAGAACGCGCGGTCAGTAATTCGTAACAAATAAAGCATTCTAAAGGTGCCCGTAGATCGGGCATCTTTTTTTATATCCACATGCAATAAAGTACATTTCTATTTGCATTACATCATGTTTTTGGCCACAATGCGCGACCTTCATTCGCCCGAGAGCACACTCCACGGTAGAATGACGCCATCTTCCCTTTTTCGTTTTTATGGAACAGACCCTTATTCTCCTTAAGCCAGACGCCGTGATGAACGGTGTATGCGGCAACGTTATCAACCGTTTTGATAAAGCAGGATTCAAAATCCGCGGATGCAAAATGATTTATCTCTCGAGCGACATTCTCCGCGATCACTACTCGCACATCGCTGACAAGCCTTTCTACCCAGAGGTGGAGGCCTTCATGCAGAGCGCACCGGTCATTGCATTGGTTCTCGAAGGTGAAGATATCATCAACCGCATGCGCGACATGCTCGGTGTGACTGATTGCTTGCAAGCTGCTCCAGGCACTATCCGTGCTGAACTCGGAAGCAAAGAACCAGGCAAGAGCAAAATGCAGAACATCGCTCATGCTTCTGATGGACCAGAAGCTGCAGCGAAGGAAGTTGCACGTTTCTTCAAGGAAGAAGAATTGTTTGCGTACTAAGAGAAGAGCTTAACAAAGGTGTCATCCTGCCTGCCCACCGAAACTCGAAGAGCGAAGGTGGGAGCACGGACGAGGGAGACACCTTTTTTGTGCTAATCCTTCTTCACCGGCTTCGTCACTACTCCATACCGCTCTGCTGCCTCATAACTGAGGTCAAAAATCACTTTGAGCGCATCTGCGATCTCTTGGCTTTCAATAATGATGCCAAGCTTTTCCTTCCACGAGGTGATGTTGATCTTATTGTCGTACACTTGAATCTCCGGCTTGAAATCAAATTTATCGGCGGGAATAAGCGCACTCTGACGAAGTTCTTCTGTATCACGTGCCTGCCCTTCGCGTGAAGCCGGCGTATCCGGATGAATCGACTTCATCGCGATATGTTTCTTCGCGCGGCGTTTGAAATACGTATTGAAATACTCCGGCTGCACATCGAGCAATGCATCATATGAAGCCCACGAACGCAGCCCTTCTTTGCTCGTCAGCGTATCTTCGTACACTTTCTCCAATCCTGCGACGCCTTCATAAAACGTAATACGCGGACGCGATGCCGCCCAGTGGCGGGATGATAATTCTTCACCGTATTCCTGAAGCAAACTTAGCTGCGTATCGATTTCTTCGTCCGTTCGTACCTTTTTTATCTTGAGCATACGCTCCAGATTTTCTTTCTTCTCCGTGGCGTAATACTGCGTGTTCGCGCGCTTCGTCTTCACCATCAATCCTTTCTGCACCAGAACATCCAAGATACTTCGAACGGTATTCCGTGGCATTTCACTCACACGTGCGATGTGCGATGCAGGTTGAGCACCGAATTCAAGCGTCTTGAGGAAGACCTTTATTTCCTTATCTGTCAGCTGGAAGGACTTAAGAAAAGTACGAAGCATCATGGAGTGAGTATGTGCCATAAGTATAGGCTGACGAAGTATGTTCGTCAATTTAATACTGACGAATAAAGTTCGTCATTGTGGTTTTTTGGCTTACATCAAACATTTATTTTATAGGAGCCATTCTTTGTTTATAGACAAATTATAGTAATTATTTTAATTTAATATTCTGGGCGATGGTAGAAATCGCCCAATCTATAGGCTTAGAAGGCACGAAACAAGTCAGAAAACCTGCGCTGATGGCTGTCTCGGCACCCCATTGGATACGGCGCGCTGTCCCCCATAGCATGGGGCTTAATTCCAGGACTCCCTTCTCTCTCCAGAATGCGATCAGGATAGCTGCCAAGAACGCACTGGATGGAACAGGTGCGCTTGGCAAATCGAACTGGGCTGATAAAAAAAGCCTGCGGGAATCGGTAACACTGATGAATTACTGGATTGATCAGAGAGCTGACTATGAAAAAATGCTCCGAAGAATCCGCCCGAACGTGCTCTTCTTGGGTGCGATGACTCCGAGCTTCCCCGGAGCGATCGAAGTGGCGAAGAGCGCAAAAGAAATTCTCAACGAAGATGTGTTTATTCTTCTTGGCGGCAAACACGTGAACGAAACGCTTTTTGAGGATAAGCAGGGAACGATGCACCATGCGAAGGACTCCCCTGTCCGCCTGATGCAGGAAGGGAAAATTCCGGATGTATTCGACATGGTCTGCGCAGGGAGATGTGAAGACATGATCGCACATATTGCTGAGCGCATCTGTTCTTTATTGATGGAAGGTACATCTTCACGAGAAATTTATGAGGAAATGGATCGTATCGCGAAAAAAGCCAAAGGAGATTGGAGGGCAGGATGGATTATGGATGGCGTTCGCCATACTGTTCGAAGTTTGAAAATACCATTGGATACGAATGAACTACCCATTCCCGCAGAAATCTTTGGCATTGAAGACAGGTTCGATATTTTTGACACAAAACTGACTGCTCATGCATTCAGCGATACATCGGCCGGTTGCGTATTCGATTGCTTCTTCTGCAGTGAACGCTCCACGGTGAATGGAAGACCGCACAAACCGAACACTGCGGCCGATCGACTTTTCCGTCAGTTCAAAGCAATCAAACATACGGCGTGCACCGAACATACAACTGCATCCATCTCAGCATTTGTTGAAGATTCCACATTGCTCGGAACAGGCAAGAAGCCAGACCAATTGCTCCAATTGGCAACGCTGATGAAAAAAGAAGATTTCTCTATGCCTTTTGGCGGACAATTTACGGTGGACCAATTGCTCGATACAGAAATCCAGCAAGCGATCATCGAATTGCGCTCTGTGGGATTATCGTATGTGTTTTGTGGGATGGAAACTGCTGATGAGAGTGTGGCAGGAACGATGTCGAAGAACGTGCACAAGAAGGAATCGTGGATCAAACGCAATGAACGAGTGATCGCATTTTTGAAACATGCAGAACTTCAGTACGGCGTCGCAGTATTGTTTGGACTTGGTGAAAATCAGGAGAAGCGTATTAGTCAACTGAATCAAATCAAACAGTGGCAGGACACATACTGCCTGCCATCTGTTGTCAGTTTGAACTTGGCAACTAAGCATCCTCTACAACAGGATGATGGAAGCGAAGAAGATTTCACGGCATGGGGGGTGACAGTGGATTCGCCATACATTGAAGTATTTCAGCGCGTGTTCTCAGAATCATCAGTGCAACATGCTCTGTATCCTGCATTACTTCCGACCATTGAAGAATTGCTGGAAATCGAACACTTATATAAACGCCTTACATTGAAGCAGAAACCGTATGAAACGGTGGTGCAGGAAAGCAACGATTTCTACTTCGATGACGAGCTGTATCAGCGGTATACCGAAGGCCGAATGTCTGCCCTGCATTTCAATAGTGCGTGCGTGGGTATGCCTTCCGCTGCCGTCCGCGCTATCAGTACAAATATTGCGAAGCGAGAAGACGAGCTCACAGATGAAGAGAAAGAAATAATCCTGAGAAATGCACGAACGCGTGCTGCATCGCTGGTGAACCTTTCTGATGAGCGAGGAGTAGTGCTCACGCGGAACACGACGGAAGCAGCAAGTTTTGTCTACTGGCTCGCCGGATTACAATCCGGGGACCATGTGCTGCTCACTGACGCAGAGAATACATCCATTAAGCGTTTATTCGAACAACACATCGATCACGGTAATCCCAAGCGCGAAGACTATTGGTCCGCATGGACCAGACATTATTCCGCACGCGGTGCCACGTATCCTGATTTCCAACCATCGTATACTGGCGTGGAGACAACGACCGTGCACGTGCTTGCAGCGACCGACGAGGAGATTGAATCGAACATTCGATCATGCATCAATGCCAAGACGAAAGTACTAACCTTCAGCCATGTGCTTCGAAACACCGGACGGGAAATGAATGTACAAACACTGTGCGAGTTGGCCCGTGCAGTAAAGGCCAAAAAGAATCCGGAGGATCCTGACATCTTTATTTTTGTAGACGGAGCGCAGGCTCTGGGGAATCTTCCCTCTGTTGATTTCGCAACTCTCGGCTGCGATGCATACGTGGCTACTCCTCATAAAACGATGGGGAGTGAAGTGATTGGCTTGCTGTATTTCGATACGGAAAATCCACGGATTCACCATCGTCTTGAGGCGCTGAGAACACTCGACCCTCTCCATCAACAAGTGATACTGGACGGCATGTTCGACGAGCGCCTAGGAATCACTGCGAATGTGGATGACAATCTTTCCTATGGAGACATTGCTGGATTTTCCGCGGCCATCGATGACTTGCACGCTAGCGGGCTGCGCGGCAATAACTTCTCCGCGTTGCACGAACATCGTTCCACACTGAAAGCATATTGCAAGCGCGAATTGCAAACATTGAGCACGGAGCTGGGAATCGATATCGTTATTCCGGAAATTGGACCCGCAACAAGCTTTATTCTCTCCATTCATATTCCGTCAAAAGACGGTAAACGGATTGCCAAGCAACTCGCGAAAAAAGGAGTATTCCTTTCATACATTCACGGACAAACCGATAGCGATCTCTCGAAAATCCTGCGCATTTCATTTAGGCATAATCAGAGCCCCGAGGAGATTGATATGCTCATCAATTCTCTTAGAGAGATTTTGAATCAGTGACATGCACAAGCACTTCCGCATCCACATCCTGTATGTGCTGAAGGCATATCAAGCTTGAATCGCCCTTCTCGCAAATCAATCGTCGACCCACCAATGCTCGCGAGCGTGAGAGATGTCGCGAATAATCGAATATCAGGAACCAATTCATTCGCAAAGATCTGGTCACCATCTGATTCTTTTTCCGCAAATTCCATCGCGAATCCGCCGCCGTCATCGAGGCCCACTTTTATTCCCCATCCAGCTTTGCCTTGAGATTCCATCAGCTGCTTAAGAGCAGACGCTGCGAGCTCGGTGATTGCCAATGTCTGCGGACGCTCCGGACGATCCTTCAATAGTTCATTGAGATCTGTGACCAAATCATCGATCTCCGCCTCTGGCATTCCGTGACTGCGACAACCATCTTCCAATGTTTCATACGCATTCGCTGCGCATGAATAACACGACAATCCATATTGAGCCAATAAAGACTCGGCATTTGGAAGAAGTGTCAGAATATCTGACACACGCATTTCTCTCGAAATTCGACGATCTACATTGAATATTCGGGCAGGATTTTGGCTGTGCGACGCTGGCTTCTTCGTGTGCGATGACATATCCTCAGTTTACCTCTTTGACTGCAAAGAGAACACATTTTTCCTTGTTTATGAAGACGCTCTCCGCAACCTCACGCACGCTTTCCATGGTACTTATTCCAATTTTCACCCTGCTTTTAGGGTGGCAAGTCGGCGTACATGCCCAGCAACAACAGACAATCGATCTCCAGCGGAAGTTAGAATTGTTGTATTCAGGCGATACCCAGAGTGGCGCAACTCTGGGGGATCCTGAGGAAGAAGTAGACCTTGGACTCCTCTGGGGAACGTGGAGATTGCTTCAGTCTCGCTATATCGATGCTGATAAATTGCAGACGCAACAGTTGGTTCTCGGCGCTGTCAGTGGACTCGTTAAAGCTGTTGGCGACCCATACACCGTATTTATGACACCCGATGAAAATGTTGATTTCCGCGATAGCCTCAGTGGGCATTTGCAGGGAATTGGCGCAGAGCTTGATGAAAATGATGAAGTCATCAAAATTGTTCGCCCACTCAAGGGCTCCCCTGCTGAGAAAGCTGGAATTCTTCCAAACGACATTGTTGTAAAAGTGAATGATGAAGATATCACCGGACAAAACTTGCAGACTGTTATCAGTAAAATCCGCGGACAAAAAGGAACGTCTGTGAAGATTACGATCTTCCGCGAAAATGCTGATGATGTGCTCGAGTTCAATATCGTGCGCGATGACATCACCGTTCCAAGTATCGAATACATGGTAAAGGAAACAGCAACAGGATCTGTCGGATACCTCGCGATCAATCAGTTTGGTTCCGAAACAGTGTCTGAAGTGCGCGAGATAATGGCAGGAGTCGATGCATCTAAACTTAAAGGATTCATCGTCGATTTGCGCTTCAATGGTGGTGGATACTTAGATGCTGCAGTGGACTTAGTCTCGATGTTTCAGAAGGAAGGAAAAGTAGTGAGTGTGGAAGCGCGCGGCAAAGCCCCTCAGCGTCACTACGTTTCTGGCCAGACAATTCTCCCCGATATTCCTCTCGTGATTTTGCAGAACCAAGGCTCTGCTTCGGCGTCGGAAATTATGGCGGGCGCATTGCAGGACCATGAACGCGCGACGATCATTGGTATGAAGAGTTTCGGCAAAGGTACAGTGCAGGAGGTGGTGGATTTACCAGGTGGCAGCTCTCTCCGTGTGACGATCGCCAAGTGGCTCACGCCAGACGGTCATGATATCGGCAAGCTTGGTATCACGCCGGATATTGTCGTCGACCGCGTGCAGGCAGATGTTGATGCTCAGCGCGATCCGCAGTTGGAAGCAGCACTGCAATTCCTGACGACAGGGACAGTGACGGTGCGGACGGGTACGGGCACCTCTTCAAACTAATTGTTACGTAGGTTTATTAGTTTACTAGTTTATTGGTTCGGAAGTATCACTGCTAACGAACCAGTAAACTAATAAACCAGTTAACCAATAAACATATGAAGGAATGCCAAGTATCGACGACAATCAGCAGAAAGTGTACTGTGTGATGCGTGTTAAGAATCCCTTCAGCGTTGGAGAAGCGTTTAGCAAAGCTGTTTCCCAAAATCCGGGAGCGCGAGAAATTTGTTGCAGACACCCTCAAAGAAGCGCTCGATGGGCAACTGCCTGAAGATGAAGAAATGGATGGCAACCGTATGGTTGGCGGAACGCTGCACCTTTTTTCTGATGGTGGCTCACGCGGAAACCCTGGCCAATCCGCCATCGCATATATCATTGAGGACCCTGTCCGGGGAGAAGTGTTAAAAGAAGGAAATGAACGCATTGGTATCGAAACAAATAACGTCGCTGAGTACCGCGCGCTCATTGAAGGACTGAAAGTTGCACAGGAATTCCAGCCAAACAGGCTTATTTGTCATTTAGATTCAGAACTCGTCGTGAAACAACTCAATGGTGAATACAAAGTGAAGATGGCGACTCTTCAGCCGTTCTTCGAAGAAATCCAACAGCTCGCAGCCGAAATGCCGGATGTCGTCTTTACGCATATTCCCCGCGAAGATAACTGGCGCGCAGATGCCTTGGTCAATAAAGCCCTCGACGAACTCCCTGCCCCAAGCCTTCCCCCGATGCGTACGCCACAGGAACAGCAGCAATCACTATTTTCTCAACGTCCAACGGAGCGGCCGGGTGATATGTACCGAGAATCCGTGAACCGACGCACGCTATAAAAAGTGTGGTTTCTGCTCTAGCTGCCCGCACATTCTTCCGCCAAACTACGATCGTCATGTTTCGCATGCGCCTCATCTTCGGTTTCCTCGGAATCCTCGGCTCCTTCGGTTTCGCCGTGAGGACAGAAGCAGCCACCACAACCCTGACCTATCGCCACCGTCACCACGTCTTTACCATCCGCACGGGTGCCGACTGGCAGTCAGCAAAAGAAGTATGGACCTACCGCGGACAGCCAATCGTTCCTCCTGCAGAATTGCGCGTGGAAGGCAACGAAAGTATTCCTCTCCCCGATGGTTTCGCAAAAAGCACAGAAGTAGCATGGGACGAAGCTGCTATCGCGCAAGCAATCGCTGAAAAAATTGTCCCATCAATCGATCGCTCTGCCGGTGCGGTGACCATCAGCAAAACCGCTTCAGGAACAATTATATTCGAAGGTGAGGGTTTCCCCGGTCAGACAATCGATCTGGAGCTCGCTACACGTTTGACCGTGCAGGCACTGGAACAAAGTGTGACAGACATTACGCTTCCGGTAACGATAACGCCTCCAACGGTAACGGTGAATGATGCTGAACTCCGTGAACTCGGCATCAAAGAATTCGTGACAATTGGCGAATCGGATTTCCACGGGTCCACACAAAACCGTATTCACAATGTAGTTACTGGGCTCAATAAATTTAACGGACACTTGATAGAGAAAGATGAAACGTTTTCATTCGTGAAAGAACTCGGTCCTGTCGATGGCACAACGGGATACAGGAAAGAGCTGACAATCATCGGCGATAAAACATTGCCAGACTACGGTGGTGGCCTTTGTCAGGTGAGTTCGACTGCATACCGCGGTATCTGGGAATACGGCTTTCCGATTATTCAGCGCAAGAACCATAGTTTCGCCGTGCACTATTACGCTCCACAAGGAACAGATGCGACGGTGTATCCACCAAACGTTGATATTAAGTTTTTGAACGATTCACCGGGAGCACTGTTGATGCAAACTGCGATCGATATCCCAAATACCAAGGCTTATTTTATCTACTACGGAACAAAGGACGATCGTACGTCGAATGTGTACGGACCATATACGTGGAACCACATTCCAGCCCCACCACCTCGCACCGAAGAGACGATGGAAATCGCCCCAGGCACACGCCGCAAAGTGGGCGAAGCTGTTCCAGGTATGAACGCTGCATGGTTCCGTGTTGTAGAGAAAGATGGCAAAACAGAAACAAAGGGAACGTACTCGACATACCAAGCTCGCCCGCTGTATTGGCAGGTTGGTGTTGCAAGTTTGCCAACGGGCAGTGGCGCCCTGACGGATGCGCCGGCGGGAGAAGCGGTGATTGCGGATTAGCAGTATGGTTCGTCGAGCTCACCATGACACGAGTTGTGGCACCCTGCCTGCCCGTCCGAAGCTCAGAGGCGAAGGTGGGAGCCCGACGAAGGGCGACACAAGCTACATTCCCTCCGATTTCAGCGGCCTTTGCAACTGATCCACCGTTATCAGCCGAATAAACTTTTCGAGTTCGCTTTCCGCCATCGTCAGGTCTGAGAGTAGTGCGAAATCTGCGATCTTGGTACTCGCCTGCACAAATGCTTTACCTTCCGCTGTGAGCACATTGAAGCGAGGATCGGTTTCATCAGCGGGAAGTAATCCTAGGAGATAGAGTAGACGAAGCTTGAAGGCAGTCAGCGGACTGCGATCAGGTTCCATCGAGAGACGAATGAATTCAAGAATCAAATCAAACACCGCTGGCAATGGCTCATCATCATCGGTAAGAGCGAGCAATAAATCGATCCCCTGTTCTAACCGGAGAAATGTATCGAATGATCCTGACACAGCAGGGACATCATCACGATTGATTGCACCTGTAATCGCCGTGTGTGAATCGCTTAAGGAAAGTTCTACCGTGATATGACGGAACGGGAGAATGGTTCCACCAAGCTTGCTCCCAGTTTTGCGCACACTGCGAGCGCGTGCTGCCATGCGCCCCAGTTCTTTGGTAAACAAAATACACAACCGGTCAGCCTCGCCGATATCAATCGTCCGTAGCACGACGGCCTCTGCACGAGCACTGCGAGACATGTGATGCTACGCAAAGAGAACGAATGACGTCGGCAGGTATTTCTTTGCTCCGATATACGTACCGATGAACGCAAGAATCGGCATGGCAATAAGTTCGATCAAAAGAAACAGTGGCAAGTATGTCGAAAGCAATGGAATCATTTCTGACTGCAGCTGACGGAAGGCAGACTCCAAGGCAATTGCCGGCATGAATACTGGCAGCAACGCGATAAGCGCAACGACGGTAGCTGTACCAATGACAGTGCCGGCAATGAGAAGTAATCCAACCTCTGCTGCGAAAGGCAGTAAAACGGATATCGGCGAAGCGCCGAGCAAGTGCTCGAGTAACAATTCATGCCCGCGGTTCGCAGTGTTGCGTGTTACCCATTCGAGAATCATGCAGAAAAGCAAAACAAACGCGATAACAACAAAGACAATACTGAGGGTGCGCATGCCACCTGTTACTTCGAGGAGTGTGCGAATTTCACTCTCACGATCGGATGCAGAAGAAAGGAAGGATGGATTCACGACATTCCTCCATTCTTCTTTTTGGATTTCCTGAATAAAAGCATCGTAGGAGTTGAGTGATGCGAGTGTGACGGCGAATGTATCAGGAAATGGATTATCGAGATCATATTCTTCCAAGAATGCGACAAGCTCGGGATCTCGAGCTTTCTCGCGTTCGTACGCTTGTTCCTTGGGAATGTACGTCACGTTTTGCACCGATGGATGGTCATTCAAGGTTGCATATAGTTCTTGAATATCCGTCTCCTGTGCACCGGACAATACTTCTAACTGGATACCCGCACGCGACGTGAGCAAACGACCAGTTCCGTGCACGCCAAGAAGGAACACAAGAAAGAGCTGCACGAGCACCATTAAGCTTGTGAAGAGCATGAGTGTTGCGCCCCAACTTCTATCGCGTCCGATTTGCTGCAACCCGCGCTTGAGCCCGCGCTGCATACTGCCCATGCTGTTACTGCTTGGCATGGTGATGATTGTACTCGGCAAGCTTTCGGCTGTCAGCTTTTAGGTTTCAGCTTCCAAAATGAATTTTTTATATCTGCATGCAAAATTACGACAATACTTAATTAAAAACATTTCGATGAAGAAGCTGAAAGCCAACACCTAAAAGCTGTTAGAGCTGCTTCGCCCCCTGCTTCTCTTTCTCCTTCACCGTCTTCTGCAACCGCTCGATCGCCGCCACACATTCACGTGCGCGCGGGTTCTGCGGATCGAGGTCGAGTGCGCGGAGGAACAACGCCCGAGCCTTGGAAAAGTTTTGCAATTCAAGATATGCAACACCAAGGTCGCACAGTGTGAGCGTGTTATCGCTATCAAGGTTGAGCGAGCGCTCAAGCGTCACGACTCCTTGCGGCTTCTGCCCCATGTTGAACAGTACCCAGCCGAGGCAACGCAAAATTTCTGGATTGTTCGACTTCAAACGATTGGCTTCCTTCAAGCGCTTGAATGCCTCTTCCCATTTTCTACTATGAGAACGAATAAACCCAAGAATATATTGGCCAGTATAGCTGGAAGCATCCAATGCAATCGATTGAAGTGCAGCAGCCTCAGCACGGTCATAGCGTTCTAAAGAAAGTTCGTTGTCCGCAATTTCTTCGAGAGCCGCAACATTTGATGGATCTTCGAGTACCAACTGTTCCAAAATCTCCAAGGCATCGTGATGCTTGCCTGTCAGCTTCAGCTGTTCAGCCCGCTCCAGCCGCTCGAGGATATTCGGTGGCAATTGACTTGGATCAATCATATATGGCCAGATGGTACGGCAAAAAGTGTCGAGAGCAAATAAACCATGGGGAGAAATTATACGTCTCGCAAATATAGGTTCTACGGAGAATTTAGGAAAGGAAGTAGTCCACTGTACGCAAGAGCGCATACGCCCCCGTAACCACGGCGATACTAAAAATCGAGCCAATCATCAAGTCTTTTCCTTTTTGCTTGTAATCCTCTTTCACACCGGAAACCGTGACCAGAAATGCTCCTACAATAAACATAACGACGGCAAAAGGGCCAATGGTGGCTGCTAAATACGTAATGATGCGATCAGCAATCTGGTAAAAATTGAGGCCGGTGCCAATTCCGACATTAAGCGTTCGCTGTGCAAAGGCCGGCAACGGTGCCAGCGTGCCCAATAGAACCAGCCGGAGGGTGTGTTTTATGAGTTTCATTCTTGTGCGACACAAATTACCCTCTTTTTCATGGAAAGGATAGGACGAAGAAACGTTACTGGTTGGCACGTTTGCACGTTACTCGTTCAACTGCATAACGCGTAACCCGCAATCGAGTAACGCGGTAACGATAGATTGTCGAGTAAGCGTATTGCACCCGGCCAGTTTTGAGGCCTACACTGAGTACCCATGCCAGATTCGCAGGACGCGGATACCAACGGCTTTCATACACGCGGTTTGCACAAGGATATTCATTCACCTGAATTATCTGCCGGTCGAACACACACCAATGACCCAGCTCCTGTGCGTCGACCAGTATCAATCCCACCCTCACGCCTAAATATGTTACGTCGCAAAGCAGCACAGACGAATTGGCGCGGCCGATGGAATAATCTGAAGGAATGGGTACGCCAACGCGGACGTAAGCGTCTCATAAAAGATATTATCCTCTGGGGATTCGGACTCGGCATTCTCTATACATTCTTTTTGTGGATCACCCTCCCTGATATTTCTGATCCGCGAAGCTTGATCGCATCACAGAGCTCGATGATTGTCGATCGTAACGGGACGGAACTGTATCGTCTATATAATGAGGAAGACCGCACATTTATTCCAAAAGAACAGATCCCGGAGCACATGCGTCAGGCAATCGTCGCTATCGAAGACGAGCGCTTCTATGAGCGTGGATGTTTGGATGTTCAAGCAATCGCTCGCGTGTTCTTCCGCTTCGGCCAAGCAGGAGGAGCATCGACACTCACGCGCCAGCTCGCACGCAACGCGCTCAATATTAAGAATGACAATATTATTAATCGTAAACTCAAAGAAATTATTTTGGGCTGCCAGCTCGAAGCCGATTACAGCAAAGAAGATCTCTTGAGTTTGTATCTCAACTGGATTCCCTACGGACAAAATGCATACGGCATCGAGCTTGCGACTCGCACATACTTTGGCATCGGCGCGAAGGATTTGAACCTCGCACAATCTGTCGTGCTTGCAGCGCTCCCCCAAGCGCCTTCCTACTACAGTCCATACGGTAAGCACGTTCACACCACTGTTTCGCAAGATGTGATTGATGACATTGTTTCTGGTCGCATAACAAAAACTTCTCAAATCCCTGACGAAGATGTTCAGATTGGCCTCATTGGAAACATGGTCGGTACAGGCTCTACGTTCGTGTACATCGGAGGACGTACCGATCAGGTGTTGCAGAACATGGAGAAATTCGGCTACATCACCAAGGAAGAACATCAGAAAACATTGGAAGATCTGACAAATATTGCATTCAAACAGAACCGTGAAAATATCCGCGCACCGCACTTCGTTCTTTGGGTAAAATCTCAAGTAGAGGAAATCCTCGCGGAAGGTGCTGAAGAAGGGCTGCTCAACCAAGGAGGACTCACTATCGAGACAACACTTGATTGGGAAATGCAGCAAGAAGCAGAGAAGCTTATTGCGGCTAAACATGCCGATATTGCATCGGTATATGGCGCGTACAATCTCGCGATGGTCTCGGTGGAAGTGGGCACGAATCGCATCGTCACATACGTTGGCAATGCAGATTACAACGATGAGGAGCACGACGGAAAAGTAGATATGGCACGCGCTCCGCGTCAGCCTGGTAGCAGCTTCAAACCAATTGTGTACACAACAGCTTTCGAGAAAGGCTACGGACCAGCGACTGTTCTCTATGATGTCCCGACAAAGATTGGCGATGAGGCTCCACAGAACTTCGATGGCGGATTCTGGGGACTCATGAATGTTCGTAAAGCGCTCGCTTCCTCACGCAATATTCCAGCGATCAAAGCGTACTTCCTTGCAGGAGAAGAAGATGACATCCTCGACACCGCTTCGCGCATGGGTATCGTCTCCCCTATGAATCAGAAGCGCGACATCCAAGAAGAGAATCCTGACTTCGAATACGGTTGGCCTCTCGCTCTTGGCGCCGGCGAAACACCGCTGACAGAAATGGTGCAGGCCTACGCGACATTTGCGAACGGTGGTATCAGCAAGCCTCTCGTCTCAATTAGTCGCATCAAAGACAAGCGCGGAAATATCCTCTACGAAACAAACGACCAAGACGAGGGATCGCAAGCAATCGACCCACGTATTGCGTATCAGATCACGTCAATCCTCAGCGACACTGGCGCACGCCCCAATGAATTCTGGCAGAACGTCTTGAGTGTCCCGGGCTTCCAAGCAGCAGCTAAGACGGGAACAAGTAACAAGTGTCTCAAGCGCGACGATAACGGCGGCTGCACAGACCGTAAGCCGGATAACCTCTGGACCATGGGCTTTACGCCAAACCTTGTGACAGGTATCTGGCTTGGGAATGCCAATGCCGAGCCGCTCTCCGCAAAAGCAGAATCGTTGAACATCGCTTCGCCTATCTGGAAGGACTATATGATTCGCGCACATACGCTCGTGAAGAATCCAAAGACGTCGTTCGACGTTCCATCAGGCATTGCGCAACCCCAGATTTCCACGCTCAGCGGACAACTCCCGACGGAATGCACGCCGGTAGCCTACCGAGCATCGGATGTGTTCTTGGAAGAAAAATTCCCATCACAAGATGACCCGGCATGTGTCCGGTTAGCAGTGGACCGCGTGACAGGCCTCCTCGCTTCCGACGAATGTCCCGATGAAGCCGCTGAAGTACGCAGCTTCCTTGCGCCACAGGAGGTGCTCGCAGACCGCTTTCCGCAGTGGCAACAATCGGTGATTGATTGGGCAACGCGAGCAATGAATTCATATGATCCGGCCCTAGGCGCTTTCTCTGGCTCTACACTCCCCTTGCCACTCGCTCCAACAGAAAAATGTTCGATTGCGCTCACGCCTGGGCGCATGAAAAAGCCAGAGCTGCGTATCGAATCTCCTAGCAACGGAGGCGGTGCTACTTTCCCATCATTCCGGGTCCGCTTGGATTACAGTGTAGGCTCCACAGTTCGCGAAGTCCGCGCGTTACTCGATGGCAAACAAGTCGCTCGTACTGCGGATGCCGATAACATCACCGTCAACGTACCGCGATCGGTAGGCGAACGTGGTCAGCACACTCTCAAGGTGACGCTTATTGATGAGTATTATAACGAAGTGGAAGACGAAGTAACCTTCACCTTTGAGGAAGATAACCGAGATCCACATGTTTCATTTATTTCTCCGCGAGGTGACCTCACCACGAAAGCTGGTGAGACAATTGTGCTGGAAGTGGATGCGGAAGATAACGAAGGTGGCATCAAATATGTTCAGTTCTACCTCGATACTCGACTGCTCACGACGAAACCAGCTGCGCCGTATAAGCTCGACTGGACGCCCGATACCATCAACTCTGGTACGTACACACTCAAAGCTATCGCCACAGACTTGGCAGGAAACACGAGTGACGATGAAATCGAATTGAGAATTGAGAATTGAGAATAATGAAGAATTATTCTCATATTTGCTGAGCGATCGCTTCGTCGATCTCAACATTGGTATGAACCTCGCTCACATCGTCATCTTCTTCGATTGCTTCGATAACAGCCATGAGTCCGCGTGCAGTTTCGATGTCTTTTATTTCTGCCTTCTGTGTTGGGACATACCGGAGCCCTGCGGATGTCACTTCATAATTATTTGACTTCAAGAAATCACGAACCTTCGTCCAGGCAGCCATATCCGTTGTGACAGTCAACGTATCGCCATCGACTTCGAATTCTTCTGCACCAAGATCAATGAGAGATAATTCCAATTCTTCGAGTTTCGGGTTTCGTGCTTCGAGTTTCGCTGCGACAACACCGCAGCGTTTGAACATCCACATCACCGATGCCGACTCCGCAAACGATCCCCCATTCTTCGTCAGTGCGACACGCACATTCCCGAGCGTGCGATTTTTATTATCTGTCAGGCATTCGATAATAAGCGCTGTGTTGCCCGGACCGTAACCGGCATACACAACCTCTTCCATCTTATCGCCCTTAAGTGCGCCCGAGCCTTTCGCAATCGCACGTTCGATGTTCGCATTTGGCACGCTGTCTGCCTTCGCATTATCGATCGCATTACGAAGCGCGACGTTCGTGTTTGGATCTCCTCCGCGCTGCGCAACGATTTCAATCAGCTTCGCGTGCTTGGTATACACCTTCCCGCGAGCCTTATCGGCCGCAGTTTTCTTCACCCTGATGTTGTGCCATTTACTATGACCGGACATGGCTGGGAGTATAACGTAAATATCTAAGGATTCAGAAGGTGCAGACGATTCAGAAGAATCAGAGGAGACGAAGAAAATAGTTCTTCTGAATCCTCTGAATCCTTTGTTTCCTCTGAATCTTTAAAGAATTACTTACGGTAAGCGAGCATTCCCATAAAGCGTGCGAGCTCAACAGAATGCTTGAGCATCTTCTGGTGCTTGAGACAGACACCGGAGTAGTAACGCTTGCGGATGTTGCCGAAGTAATCGATGAACGGCTTCATCACGCCATAGTCTTTGTAATCGATGTACTGTGCTTCCTTCTCACAGAAGTCACACTTCTTGAGGCGAGGATCACTGCGGTTTTGGTTCTGATTGCGGCGGGCCATATAGGAGGATCGTAAGTAGGGAAGTAAGGAGGTAACGAGTGATCAAGGGATCACATTTCCAAATCTTTATCAGACAACATCTTATCAAGCTGCTGTGTGAGAGCTTCGCCTGTCACTGGCTTCGCTACTGGAGCATCTGCTTTCTTCTCGCGAGCTGGTCCACGCTTAGCTTTGTCGACAACCTGCTTGAGCTTCTTGTCTTCTTTTTCCTGTAATTTACGCTCGCCTTCCAAACGATTAGCCTCCTTCCACTGCTTCTCGGAATCAGCGTACGAACGAATCTGATATTTCTTTGGTGGCTTCACGATCATGTGGCGAAGCATTCCCTTAAGGATGCGGAGCTGTTCGTCGATTTCCAAAATCTTGGATGGATCGATTTCGAAGTAATAAATGATGAAGTTACCTTCCTGGTAACCACCGATCTTGTATGCAAGACCGCGGCGTCCCCAAACATCTTTGAAAATCTGCTTCGCACCTGCTTCAGCAAAGATCTCATCGATGCTCTTCAGAAGTTCTGCTTCTTCCTTCTGATTAGCTGGGTATGGATATACGACGGCTACCTCGTAGAGGCGCACTTCGTCCGAGCTTGGTGTGTAAGAAACCATAGCGCTTTGTGGGTAAAACCATGCGTCACTCAGGATGCACGGAAAGCGAATAAGGACCGGGAGAATAATCAGGTTTGGGCGTAACGTCAAGTAAATTGAACATAACATGGTTCGAACGCGTTCGTAGAAAACTATTATGACAAAAATCTCATTGACTCCGCGTTTTTGGATAGTAAGATGTGCCCACTCTGCGCTTTGTCAGTGACGGTTTGTTCCGTTCTGAAACGGGCGAGAGACGCTTTGAAGACCATGTCCTTCGTTCCGCGCTTATCGGCCGGGTGAAGGCATACGACCTTTCACAGCATCGTGTAGTAGAGAGATGTGTTTATATCTTAGACTTCGGTCTAAGCATAAACCCCAATAATCCTTTGGATTTAAAGTGAGGAGTCACTCAAAACACTCAAGTGTGTAGACACTCTAAATACTTGCCTCGTCAGATTAATCTGACGTGGATTGCTATGTGATCACTCGATCACGTCATACACCCGATTATGTGGTGTATCGACACGAGCACAAATCACTCTCTGATACTGCGAAGCCTTTCTAAGGCGAAGCTTTATCTTTTTGAAGAGTTTGATCCTGGCTCAGAGTGAACGCTGGCGGTGCGCCTAAAACATGCAAGTCGAGTGGGTTTAGACCCACGGCAAACGGCTGAGTAACACATGGGTACCTTCCCCGAACTCAGGGATATCCCGCCGAAAGGCGGAGTAATACCGGATAGTCCCGCAAGGGTAAAGATTTATCGGTTCGGGAGGGGCCTGTGCCCTATCAGATAGTTGGTGAGGTAATGGCTCACCAAGTCTATGACGGGTAGCTGGTCTGAGAGGACGACCAGCCAGAATGGGACTGAGACACGGCCCATACTCCTACGGGAGGCAGCAGTTAGGAATCTTCCGCAATGGGCGAAAGCCTGACGGAGCGACACCGCGTGAAGGATGAAGCCCTTACGGGCGTAAACTTCTGTTATGAGGGAAGAAATTTTTGACGGTACCTCATGAGAAAGCACCGGCTAATTCTGTGCCAGCAGCCGCGGTAAGACAGAAGGTGCAAG
>CAYMIX010000003.1:0-26039 GCA_964391185.1 uncultured Candidatus Peribacteria bacterium
CCGTTGTGCGGATGTAGAACTGTGGCTTGTATCCCTTGAAGAATGGAGTGTGGCGACCACCTTCCTCTTTTGTAAGGATATACACCTCAGATTCGAAGTTCGTGTGAGGCTTGATGGATCCTGTCTTAGCCAAGACCTGTCCGCGTTCGATATCTTCGCGTTCAAGACCGCGGAGCAGGAGACCAACGTTATCACCGGCCTGACCCTGATCGAGGAGCTTGTGGAACATTTCAACACCTGTCACAACAGTCTTCTTCGTTTCGCGGAGACCAACAACTTCAACTTCATCGTTGATCTTGATGATACCCTGTTCGATACGGCCTGTAGCAACAGTACCGCGACCCTTGATGGAGAAGACGTCTTCAACGGACATTAAGAATGGCTTGTCCAATGGGCGCTGTGGCTCAGGGATATAGGAATCGAGTGTATCAAGAAGCTCTTTAAGCTTACCAATAGCCTCAGCATCACCTTCGACTGCCTTGAGAGCAGAACCGCGGATGATTGGAGTTGTGTCGCCTGGGAACTTGTATTTCGTAAGGAGTTCGCGAACTTCGGATTCAACAAGCTCGATGAGCTCTGGATCCTTCACCATGTCGCACTTGTTCAAGAATACGACGATGTACTTCACACCAACCTGACCAGCAAGAAGGATGTGTTCGCGAGTCTGTGGCATTGGACCGTCGGCTGCGGAACACACGAGAATAGCACCGTCCATTTGGGCAGCTCCAGTAATCATGTTTTTGACGTAGTCGGCGTGGCCAGGACAGTCGACGTGCGCATAGTGGCGCTTTGCAGATTCATATTCGACGTGAGCAGTGTTGATGGTAATACCGCGCTCACGCTCTTCTGGAGCGTTGTCGATCTGTGAATAGTCCTTCTTTTCCCCTTCGGGAGAGAAGTTCATGGAAAGAGCGGCCGTAAGCGTCGTCTTACCGTGGTCGACGTGACCAATGGTTCCGACGTTGACGTGCGGCTTGGTGCGTTCGTATTTCTTTGCATCAGCCATAACAATGGGGGAAAAGAAAAGAGGGAGTAAAAAAATTGATTCACGTTTAGGGAGTTATTAAACCCCCCTTAATGCCGCGACAGTCTAGGTAATACCAGAAAATAGGTCAATATGAAATATTACTCGTTTCGATCTACTTTCCTGCTCCCCCAATACTCCCGATACCCCCATTACCCACCCGGTATGGGGAGTAAGGAGGGTATGGTGGGAATGGCGTTATTCAAAATGCCCTCTTTCTGCAAATTCACCCGTCTTCGCTCCTTTAGGAGCTCCATCGGGCAGGCCATCTCCTTTCATTCTGCCAATATTCCTTCTTTTTGAAGATCTACCATTTCTTTATATATACGGCTGGTTTTAAGGAGTTCTTCATGCGGGGCGCAAGCGGTTATTTCCCCAGCTTCTACAACGGCAATTCTATCAACTGACCGAACAGTGCTGAGGCGGTGCGCAATAATAAAGGAAGTCCTACCCTCAATAAGTTCTTTAATTCCCTCCTGTACTTTTTTCTCGGTAAGAGAATCCAGTGCACTCGTTGCTTCATCGAGGACGACAATCGCTGGGTTTTTGAGGATGGCACGGGCGATCGCAATACGTTGACGCTCTCCACCGGAGAGTTTGATGCCGCGTTCGCCAACCATCGTGAGATATTTGCCTGGAAGCTTCTCGATAAATTCATGGGCCGATGCACGCTTGGCTGCCTGGATAATATCTTTCTCTGATGCGTTTGGACGTGCGTACCGAATATTTTCCAATAATGAATCGTTGAACATCACGTTATCCTGCAGCACCAATCCAATCTGTGAACGCCACCACTGAATGTCCATGTCTTTCATATTTACGCCATCGATAAAGATCGCACCTTTGGTTGGGTCATAGAATCTATTTATCAGCATTGCGATGGTCGACTTGCCTGCGCCTGAGTGGCCAACGAGCGCAATATGCTCGCCTGCTTGTACGTGAAGGTCTACGTCGTGCAAAACATCTGGTGGTTCTATCGCGGATTCATCCGCTGATGTGAGCTCAGACTTTTTCTCATGGCGATTCTTCTGATGTTCGGCGGATGATCCTGCTTCTTTCTTTGCTGGTTTTTCGAGGAAGGCATCTATCGATAATGTTTCATCTTCATCGTCATCGGCCTGGAGCTTCATCGTCTGACGTTTGCCGTAGGTGAATCCGACATTTTTGAAGATTACTTCGCCCTTCATATCTTTGAGCTTCTTTGTTCCTTTGTGATCATGCTCTTCTTTATTGATGGTGAACAAATTGCGAGCCATGCGAATTTTGCCGAGACTCTTGTTCCAGCCAGGCAATGCATTTGCGAGAATTTCAAACGGCACGAGTACACGGTAGAACGAGTTCTGGAAGTAATACACTTCTCCCAGTGTCAGGATTTGTTTCACGAATAAAATAATGCCGATACCAATGATCAGAATGCGCGTGAGCATGAAGAAATTTAATGCTTCGATAAATGCCCAGCGTTTGTTTACCTTGAGCTGCCACTTCATTACCGTTGTGTGTCCGCGATGCATGCGCTCGAGTTCGCGGTCTTCGTGACCGGCAGATTTCACGGTAAAAATATTGGTGAGGACATCGAACGCTCGGCCTGTTGGCTTTACCCAGGCTTTGTTTGCACGTTCTTGTAGCTTCATTGTTTTGATCGATCCAAAGATAATAATGCTGGAATACAGCGTCATGCTGACGAGTAAAATCGCAGCGAGTATCGGCTGAATCGTCAGGCTTATAATAAGGAATGCAATCGAAGAGAGAATCGACGGAATGAAATCAATAATGATGCGGCTCACATATGCGAGCTCTGTGCTTCCATCTTCGATAACCTTCATCGCTTCACCAGATTTCTGCTGAGTGTGGAATGCGATTGGCAATTTCAACACATGATCGAACGCTTCTTCGGTTGCATCGAGTTCCAATTTCATTGCGAGTTTCCATTCGAGGAATTTTCCAAATGCTTGTGTGACCGAAAGCCCGAGGAAAATCAGTCCCCACCATCCGAATATTCTCCAGAGGTTTACCTCTTCACCATCTGCAATTTTCAGGAGTTGATCAACAGCACTGCTGGAGTACAGCGGTTCTATTACCCACAGACAGGCTGTGAGGAGCACAAGCACTAATACGGATAACCAGTGGCCTGGATACCGTTTAAAACTTTGTGCCATCAGGGAGAGAACCAGCTTCATGTCGAAGTACTTATAATAATGAATCGAAATTTTCTGTTCTACGCACTCGAACAATAGTGTGTCTGGAGAGTATACTCGTGGCTGTGATTGATCGCGCTCACATCAACGGTTTTGTGCAAGCGATTTGGGAATGGTACGCGGTTCATAAGCGCACGCTTCCATGGCGCGATATGCAGATAGAAAATGATACAGAACGTGCATATCGAGTATTAGTTTCTGAAGTAATGCTTCAGCAAACGCAGGTTAGCAGAGTAAAAATTGTGTTCAATAATTTTCTTGAGATTTTTCCTACTATAAAAGACCTGGCAGCAGCTCCAAATTCTGACGTGATTATGGCGTGGCGCGGAATGGGATATAACAGCAGAGCACTACGTCTGCGTGATGCAGCAAAATCTGTCATCGATATTTATGGTGGAACATTTCCACGTGATGAGGATGAACTTCTTGCGATCAAAGGATTGGGTCCGTACACGGCTGCGGCAGTTCGGAACTTTGCGTTTAATATCGCGACGCCATGCATTGATACAAATATTCGTCGCATTCTGCATCGCACATTTGTGGGCCCGGAAGAGAGCGATGGGACATGGGCTGTGGGTGATAAAGAATTACTGAAGATTGCGGAAGAGGTATTGCAGGTCGCATGTCATCCTTCGAGGCACCGCCACGTCATGGTGAGGAGTGAATCGGAGCGAAGCGACGATGAACCTCGAACCATTGGCGGTGCACCTCAGGATGACGTGCTCCATGATGCTCGCAACTGGCATGCGGCATTGATGGATTACGGTTCGCTCGTTCAAACAAAAAATAATCCGAAGTGGGACATCTGTATTCTCACAGATAGAAAACTGATGAAGGCAACGCCGGAGAATTGGAAGCCACCTGTACGTGGTGCTGCGAAAGAAAGGTTGAAGAAAGAGCCAGGACGTCTCGTTGGATCAACATATATTCCTAATAGAATCTTTAGAGGGAAGATCGTCGAAGCCCTACGTGATGCGGAAAAACCGATGTCTTCCGAAGAAATCGGAAAACAGATCTGCATCGATTGGGAGGCACAACATCGGGAATGGTTGATGTCTTTATTGATCAAGCTTGAGACGGATCAATTGATAGCGAAGCGCTCCGATAAGTATTTACTGGCATAACAAAAGCCCCGAACCATGCAGGCCCAGAGCTTTTGCTTTTGATTCGAAATGCTATTAGTTGTTGTAGCTCGTCGAGTTGATAACTGCATCCGGATATTCGATCCAGAGCAATGGAACGGACATCGCATCTTTATCGTTCCAGCGAATGTGACTCGAGCTAGTTCCAAGCGTTGTCTGAGCCATGTCATTGAAGTTCTGGATAGATACCTGCAATACAGAGTTCTGGCCTGCATTCACCATTGGGTTGGTGATATCTGCTTCCAGAACAAACGTCACAGATTCACCAGAATCAATCGCACTGTTTACCCATGAAGAGGAGATACCAGCACAGTGAACGAATGATGTTGTGCCGGATGTACCGATAATCGAACAAGAATGTTTCGAAGAAGAATCAGCTTTGTTATAGAATTTGAATGCATTTGCGAGTGAGACGTTCGCTGCATTCACATTGAAGATAATGTCTTCAAGCACTACTTTGTTATTTCCATTCTGAAAGTTCGAGTTCGTAGCAGCGGTAAAGCGGAACTGACCAATTGGACGGACTCCAGTCGGGATGCTTGTGTTATCTGCATCTGGGTCAGCGTTCGTAATCGACATGATCTTGGAGAGAACCGTGACGTTCGGATTGCTCACGATATCGTTGTTCACTGCTGGAGTATTCGTACCGATGAAGATTTCACCTTCTGAAAGGTTGTCTCCATCATTGGCAACGAGATTATTCGATGAGAATGTACCACGTGCACGAACTGCACCGCGGCCTGTCGCATTATCCGAAATCGGAGTACCAGAGACAAAGATTTGAATAGCTTCGCCAGAGATGCCACCGTTCGCATCTGTCTTCATGCGTGGGCGAACAAGAACATCAAGTTCCTGACCCTTGGGTATAACAAGCTCCCTGTTTTCTGTGTTGGAACAGAATGTGCGAACACTTACGCCGTTATAGTTCGTAATGACCTGATCTGTTCCACATCCGCCTACTGTTGCAGTAGTGAATGGAGTTGTTTCACCATCTTTGAAGAGTTCAAGGCGATCAATCGACTGTGCCTGGTTTCCGATAGATGTGAACTGGAGATCAGTGACATCGATGTCTTCATATTCAGCACGGAACTGAAGGCGAAGGATTGCTTCACCAAGTGCACCACCAAGAAGTTGGCGTGAGCGCACAGGAGTTGAATCTTTTGTAACGAAGAGTGATCCCTGGCTTACAAGGTTCCAGAGTTTCGATGTAGCTGTCGTTACGTTGATCTGGCAGAAGGAGGAAGCGCATGTGCCGTTTGTCGCAACACCGATGGCGATTGCACCATCGTCTAATGTTTCAGCTTCGATGTAATCAGATCCATTGGTTGCAAACTGGAGCTGGATCTGTGGGTTGTTCTGGAAGTTTGATGCAATATCAGCACGAACTTCAAAGAGAACAGTTCCTTCAGCTGGGATCACATATCCACCGCCGGTAATCTGGTTAAAGCGAACGACGGAAGGAGTGCCCTGAGCAAATGCACCCATTTGGATGATTGTATCTACAGCGAAATCACCATCAGTATCGACCCAGAGAGCATAGTTCTGTGCATTCAAAAGTGAACCGGCACGAGCGTTGAATGTAACTACTGTAAGAAGAAGATCTTCTACTTCATTTGCGCTAGCTTCGAAACGAAGAAGCGAAACATTTTTCTGGTTCTTTACCGCGATGTCATTTGTTCCAATGTTCTTTTCAGCTATGTACAGGGTTGGACGTACAATTGGTGCTGTAGAAGAACTCGATGAAGAACTTACAACAGAGCTCACAGAGGAGCTGGAAGCAATAGAGCTGATTACGGAAGAACTCTGTTCAGAGCTAGCTACAGAAGAGCTAGAAGCTGGAACAGATGAACTAGAAACAGAGCTGCTTACTTCGGAGCTGGATTGTGCGGAGCTTTGTACAGAACTAGCAGCCGAGCTTGCGACTGAACTCGAAGTCTGAACACTTGAAGCCTGTGAGGAGCTACTTGGGATAGAACTTGCGATAGAGCTAGATGCAACAGAGGAGCTCGTAGCAACGCTCGAGGCAGAAGAACTCACGAGTGAGCTTGAGCTCGAACTCGTAATGACAGGGCACGTGAACTTCGTCGTGTTTACTACCTGATTATTTGCATAATTTTTTTCAATGCCTGTAGCCCATACGAGGGCTGTATTCTTACTGGAGATCACTTTGCATTTAGGCATTGGATACACCATCACCAAAATATTGATGGTTACAGATGCATTTGAATTCATTGTTCCAAGATTGCATTTAACAATCTTTGATGCGTATGAACATATTGTGCCTGTAATAGATGCAACATGAGCTTCTGAAGGGATCACGTCCATAAATTGGACCCCCTTGATGGCGGTACCTCCTTTGTTCGTGACGGTTAGGGCGTAATTGACCGTTGTCCATCCTGTCGTTGGTCGCACAAACGTTGCAGGAGCAACCGATGTAATTTCTAGGTCTGCTGGCTTGGCTGGGGCAGCGGAGGCCACGGACGAAGCCGCACCAAAGGCTAGAACGGCTACTGATAAGAGGAAGGAATTCCTCATATATAAAGGGAGGTGTAAATAAGTGTTTTATTGTACAACAAATACCATATACGTCAAACAATAACACTGAGAATAGACTTATAGATACATTTAACGAGCCTTTTATCAATTTTTGCATCTATAATATATTTGTTAGTATCTGTCAACAAAAGAGACACATTTGTATTCATGTGTCTCTTTTTAGGAATGATCTTTACTTAGCCATTTCTTCGACCCTCTTTTCGCGGATAACGTTCACTTTGATCACACCTGGATAGGTGAGCTCTTTTTCGATCTTCTGAGCGATGTCTTTTGCAAGCTTGAGCTGGGCAAGGTCGTCGACTTTCTGTGTATCCACAAAGATGCGGATTTCGCGACCAGCGGAGAGAGCGAATGCGCGGGAAACTCCTGGGAAGCCCTTTGCGACTTCTTCGAGCTCACGGAGACGCTTGAAGTACTCTTCGATCGATTCACGGCGAGCGCCTGGGCGAGCTCCGGAGATAGCATCTGCAGCAGCGACGATAAATGCTTCGGGTGTTTCCATCGGAATATCTTCGTGGTGCGCGGCGACGCAGTGAATCACTTCAGGGCGGATCTTGTAACGCTTACAGATTTCCACACCGATCTCCACGTGCGTACCTGCTACTTCGTGGTCGAGAGCTTTGCCAATATCGTGGAGCAAGCACCCTTCTACGACCGTGCGCACATCCGCACCGAGTTCTTCAGCGAGCATGCGTCCGATGTTTGCCATTTCCACGGAGTGCTTGAGCACGTTCTGTCCGTAACTGGTGCGGAAGCGCAAGCGACCGATGATCTTGAGGAGGTCTTGTGGGAATCCAGCGATGCCGAGTTCTTCGGTGGCACGCTTTCCGAACTCAAGCATCATCTTGCCAACTTGTTCTTTCATCTTAATAACAATTTCTTCAATCTTCGCAGGCTGGATACGACCATCTTGGATAAGTTTCTCCATCGAGAGCTTCGCGACGTAACGACGTGCGAGGTCATAACCGGATATCACAATTACGCCAGGCGTATCGTCGATGATCACATCGACACCCGTAGCCATTTCGAATGCATTAATGTTGCGACCTTCCTTACCGATGATCTTCCCTTTTACGTCATCAGATGGGAGCTGTACGACCGTTGCGGTGGATTCTGTTGCGACTTCTGATGCGTAGCGCTGCATGGCCTGAGCCATAAGGTCCTTGGCTTTTTCTTCGGCTTCGTCTTCCATGCGTTCCTTCATCGCTTTTACCTGGTCAGCAAAGTATCCGGAGAATTCTTCCTCAAGCTCTTTTTTAAGCTCTACCTTGGCTTCTTCCGTGCTGAGCTTGGCAACCTTTTCCAAGCCTTCGCGGTGCTGCTTCTGAGCATCTTTGAGCTCAGTCTTCAGTTCGACGATTTCAGCTTCTTCTTTTTTGATGTATTCACGCTGCTTTTCGACTTCTTTTACTTTCTCGTCGAGGATCTTTTCTTTCTCTTCGACACGAGCCTGCTCTTTTTCGAGCTTCGTCGAAAGCTCGTTTGCCTGGAGACGTGCTTCAGTCACGATTTCCTTCGCAGAAGCTTTCGCCTCAAATTCGGCAGTTTTTATCTGCGCTCTCGCTTGAGCTACATCGGAGATCGCTTTCTGCAGTTCCTGCTTCTGTGCATCGATTTCTGCCTGCAAACTGCGGCTGATTCCTTTTCCTTTACTGAAGATCGCCCGGCCGGCGAGTATTCCACCGATAGCGCCTGCTATCAGCCAAAGTAGTTGTGTGAGATATGGCATAAGAATTGGAGGGAGTAGCTGGGAGAGCACTCCGTCGGCGAGACGATGCGATGCGTACTGGTAATTCCTGTGGCAAAAGCCGGGCAGACATAGCAACGATTGCAATTGCTGCGGTTAAAGCGACTGTGAGCGGTAGGAAGAGTGAAAGCATTGCGGTTAGGGAGTTCAAGGAGAACCTCTCGCTGATATCGGAGTTCTCTTGAAGTATAAAGGAAGGATGTATGCGATGCGAGTGTGACTTTTGCGCTTGGGGTAGCGATCGAGGCTCATGAAAGCCAAAAAGTAGCATTGCCGTCTCTATGAACCTATGTCGAGGTTGTTCCTCCTATGCATAGAACAGGACTTTTTGCCTTATTCTCAATAAAAACTCGATGCGCTTTACTGCTTTAGTGCGTGTGTATGTGCTCACAGTGAACGCTCTCGAGCGTTAGATACAGCAATGACTTTCGCACACTATTTCGTATTGTTCATATTTTGTGTTCAGATCTTTGCCCCAGCCGTACTTGCTGAGGAGGCGGGGAGTGGGGCGCTGGTTCCTTTTCATGAGGAGCCGGAAGAAACAGAAGAATCAGAGGATTCAGAAGAATTAAGTTCTTCTATCCCCGAAGCCTCCTCTGATTCTTCTGTTTCCTCGGCATCGTCTGAATCCTCCTCGTCAGTTATGCCAATAGCACCCTCCCCACTCGCAGTCAGAATCAGCGAGCTCCAGTGGGTTGGCTCTGACCTTAGCACCGCTGATGAATGGCTGGAGATCACTGCTTTCCCTGTGATGACAGGCAGTGTGCTGACAAATCCTCTCGCGCTGAATGGTTGGACTATCCGAGCGGTAAAAGACGACGTCGAAACGGTTATCACTACATTTACACAGCAAACAATTCAGTCGGGTTCATACCTCGTCGTCAGTAACTACGATGCTCCACAATCACGCTTGAAGAAGAGCCCTGTGCTTATAACAAGTGCACTCAGCCTGGCGAATACAAAGCTCCTCTTACGGCTGCGCGATGGCTCGGGAGTACTCGTAGATGAAGTGGATGATGGTGTTGGGAATCCGTTCGCTGGTGGATCTATAACCGGTGGTATCAAAGCGAGCATGGAACGTGCTGATATTCGTGCAGGCAATACCGCAAGCAATTGGAAGACTGCTACGACTGTTCGCGGTCTCGATGCCAACTCTCTCGTACGTGGAACGCCGGGGTATCCCAACGGAACAGTCGAGCCACCAGATCTTATCGCTCCTGAGACGGCAACAAATCTCCAGGCGTACACATGGAGTGGCAGCTTGTTAATATCATGGAGCCCTAGTAGATCAGAAGATCTTGCATCTCAGGTGTTACGTCTTAAGGACGACGAAGCACATGAAGTTCAAGTGCTATCACTTCCCGTTTCTGCAACAGGTGTGGTACTTGTAGATAATCCCACCATCAATTCGGTATCAGTACAATCCATCGACGATTCTGACAATACTTCAATCGAAAATATAATTCAGGTTCAGCCCTTAAATAAGCCAATTATCAGTGAACTCATGCCAGACCCTTTTGGGTCTGATTCCAATGAATGGATCGAGCTACACAATGAACATACATTCGATATTCCCATGAATAGCTGGGTGTTGAAATCTGGTTCATCGAAATATGTATTCACTGGATCGGTTATGCATGCAGGAGACGTGCTCACTCTTCCGTCAGCTATTCATCATCTTGGACTGCCAAATGCTGGTGGAGAGGTGAGTCTTATCTTCATGGGTCGAGTAATTGATCGTTTAGCTTATGGTCAGAGCGTTGATGGCGTGAGCTTTGGGCGAATGCCCGAACACGCACAGGTCGAACCATTCTGTGTGCCGACTCCTACTGTTCAAAACGAACGCCGATCACCTGGTATTAAGATTGATAGTTTGGTGACAAGTATCGATCAGTCTCAGAGCTTGAACCTTAATGTCTCAGCGAAGTCAGGGTCACTTGCTGGGGCACAGTGCCATTGGGATTTTGGCGATGGATATCAGTATGAGGGATGTAATCCACCGTTACATAAAATGAAGGCTATAGGTGACCTATTTTTATCTGTCGAAGTGCATGATTATTGTGGTAATACGATGAAACATAGTGAGAAGGTTCGTGTCTTTGGCAAAGGAAAATTAGTTCTCGATGATGCAAAAAATGGACATAAGTGCACGCCAACTTCTTTCAGTGGAGTGAGCATCACAGAGTTCCTCGCCCATCCCGAAAAATCAGACCAAGAATGGATAGAAATTCGCAACACTTCATCGGGGTCACTCGCGCTCTGCGGATGGTCGATCGATGATCAACAAGGTGGAAGTAAACCGTACCCACTTGATGGAGTGTACGTGGAATCAGGTGCGTATTTTTTGTTACCTCGGAGCGAGACAAGTATTGCCCTCAATGATGATCAGGATGTTGCACGGCTTATTGCTCCGTTGCCGAGCGGTGGAACGGGAGTGCTCATGAGTGTGTTCTTCCAGGATGCACCGGAAGAAGAATCCTTTGCTCTGCGCAATGATGGTGAATGGTTATGGACTCGCTATGTGACTCCGCAAACGGAGAACCGCTTTCAGGAAGTTGATACATCGATGGGGGAATCGCCTATTGTAATTTCTGCTGCTTTGCCAAACCCCAAGGGCTTAGACACGGATGAAGAATGGTTTGAGCTCCAAAACCTTACTGTGCGCCCGCAATGGCTCAATGGATGGACATTAATGGCCGGAGACCATGCGATGGACTTACAAGGGATGGTGCTGGCTCGCAAAGAAGTATTGAGAATAAAGCTCAAGAAACAGCCATTTACTCTTACAAATGAGGCGGGAACGCTGCGACTGGTTGATCCAGAAGGGAACGTGCGCTCAGTTCTGAGCTGGAGAAAAGCCAAAGATGGAAAGCAGATTCAACGCTATGAACCAGAGGAACGTTTGTTTGTAGAACAAGCGAGAGTGACAGACCTGCTAACCCTAAACGCGTCCGTTGCTGTGGAAGACGTCGAAGAAAAGATTCCCGTCGATGTGAAGCTTGTTGGTATCGGTCTTTTACCTTCAGATATTGGATTTGAATCTATTATTAATAATTCAAAAAATTTGCTTTCGTCCCTTATTAAAGACAAAAAAGTCGAACTACAAAATGATTCATTAACGGATGCAGTATATGCCGTTGCTGATGGAGTGGATGTGTCGTCTATGTTAATCCAGCTTGGCTTTAGCGTGGTTACGGGTGAGTACGACTTCGCTCGTAAGTGGGAATTTTTCGCGTACGAAGAAGAGGCGCGAAAGAATAAGCGTGGTGTCTGGGCCCTCGAAGGTGCAGAAGAACTACTCGATGACTGGCGCAGCAAACAGGAGATGGATGCGAAGGTGAAGAAAGAAGGACTCGTACTGACGGTGAATACTCCATCAGGATTAGTGAGCTCAGGGGCGATCATTACATTCAAAACGAACCTGCCTACCGGACAGGCAGGTGCTCCTGCGAAGGTCTTTCTGATGACTGCCAGTGGGAGTGTAGATGTAGGAACGGGGATTGTGATAACACGGGATACGTTGATGAATGTGTTTGCAGAATATGGCTTACAGACTGGCACCGGAGGCATAATACGTAGCACTGTGTTAACACGTGAATATGTTGTAAAAAGAGCATCTTATCCTACGTGTTTAAGAATTTCAGAGGTGTATCCATCTCCGGCAGAAGGTAAGGAATGGATTGAGTTGTATAATAAATGTGATCAAGAAATATCACTTGGATTTTGGTCTGTGGATGATGAATTGGAAAAGGGGAGTAAGCGCGTGAAATTGTCGATGAAGGACAGAGTGCCAGCGTATGGATATTATGTTCTATCGGGATCGAGCATTGCCTTCAATAATGGTGGAGATGGAGCTGCGGTGCTCGATCCGGGAGGAAAAGTGCAGGATATCATTCGATTTCCGACGATGTCGAAGGGTTTGGTGTATGCATTGGTTGGAGATACTTGGTGTAAAACTGCTAAAAGGACACCAGGAATGGCAAATGAGTGTGTGAATCCTCCTGCGAAAAAGAAGACGTCTAGTTCAAAGAAGATGAAAGCAGCGAAGATTGGACTGAGGACAGTATTTAGCGCGATGCTACTCGGCTCTGAAGGTGCTGCATCGGGTACAAATATTGATCAGAGATTTTCGCAATTGGAAGGGGTGGAGGATATTTCTGCAAATAAGGAGAATAGAGAGAGTGTTTTGCAATTAATTGCCTTGGGTAGCGTCGTAATACTGATTTGCTCTATCCTCAGGTGGTATTGGAGGAAAATGCAGGCTCGGTAGGTCTGAATTTGAGTTCTATTAGTCTATTGGCATCCTTTAAGTCGTATTGTAGAGAAATGCACTTTCTGCTATAATGACGTGATGTCTGGAAATGGACAAACTACCAGAGGCCTGCATGATGATTTTAATGAGTTTTGGGATCTTCATGACTTGGAGAGCCCAGATGTAACCGAACGTGAGATTCATCAAAGAACATTACAGTTTATTACTGACACGAGAAGGAGGATAAATGATGTGCTACTTTTCACGACATTTCTGGAAGAACTCGCCACTGACCCAGATGAACAATTAGCAGTAAGTTCTGCAGCTGGAATTGAGTTGGCAAGAATAAAAGCTGAAGAGACAGCGGCAGCAGGCATTCGTGCACTTGCAACAGAAAATGCACGTATTCAGACTGAAGCAGATGAAAGAGTTCGTCGGGCAGAAGCTGTTGCAAATGTAAATGCTCAAGCGGCTATTGATACAGAAAGGACAAGGGCAGATGGTGAAGAAAGGAAGAGAAAAGAAAAAGAAGATGAACTTGCAAGAATTCAAGCGGAGGCTGCAGCACGTGCTGCTCTTCGCGATAATCAGCTTATTAGTGCATCCGTTTACGCGGGATTAGACATTCCTCAAGGTAGTAATGATCATGATGCAGAGCACGATTGGGAGCATCACAAGTCATATAATCTTGCTCACAATCCAAAGCAAAAAGTTACATATAAGTTTAATCAATATCTTCGAGACTTAGCAAAGCCAGAAAATATTGGATTCGATATTTCTAAATCTAATAATGATTTTGAAAATATTGATCCTTTAGACTTTTCAGATTTGGTGAATGCGTATTTCCGAGTGAAGTGTTTAACAGAACTGCCAGCTGACAATGAAGCTCGCCTACCTAAAAGTGCAAAAGTGCAGAATTTTTTAAGATCAATTTATGAAGTTATTTTAGAGCGAATCCAGAATCACCTCCTAGGAAATGTCGAACTTGAGGTTAATGAAGTTCGCTATCTTAAAGAAATAGGAATTGATATTGACGAGCCAATTGCAGCAGACGAATCTGTAGCGTCACGCATGACCGACGTCCGTGAGAAACTAACAAATACAGCGACTTACTTGAGCAATCCAAACAATCAAACAAACCTTGATCGTATCATTGAGCGAACATACGGTCGTGTAGAAAAAGATATAAAGAGTAATCAGAAAAAAATTCAGGAAAAGCAAGATGCCAGAGATAAGAATTTCCAGATGGCTTACTATTGGTTGAGTCCATTGGAAGAGCCGGGTATTACGCGTCCTATGACTTACCCTCGCGGTATGCTCTGGGATTGGACGACAAAGCCAATACTCGGACTTGTTAGTAAGGGCTGGCAGAAGACAAAGGCTTTAGTGAAAGCTAATCCACATGAATCCATTGGTGCAGGTGTAGGATTAGTGGCTGCAGGTGGCATCCCAGCAGGTGCTGTATTGGGAGCTGCTGTTGTGCGATTCTTCAAAAAAATAGCAGGTGGAGGAGGTGATAAACATGGAGACGACCACGGTGGTGGTCATCATTAATATAAAAACTCATGATCAAACACACTCACTCACATCGGCTCTACCCACTCTCGCTCGAACGGGAGAAGCGTTTATGTTATGAGGTATCAGGACCGTTTGGTTCGCCAGATCTTCCACCACCTCGTAGTACAGCACGTGAGATTTCAGATAATGTGAGCCAAGTTCCAGGTTGGATTCTTGAGAAGATGACCATGCTCACAGCGGAAACTGGAGCATTTCTGGGAAAAGCAATTATCTCTCTTCCTGTAGGATTTTTGAATGGATTGGAAGAGGCGTGGCAGAATAATCGTGAAAGTGGAGAAGCTTTAAAACAAGATATTATTAATGCATCTTCTTTCTTCCATCATTTCCCATTCATTGGCCAATATTTTGAGGGAATAAAGATTAAAGATGTAGAGAGTTATCGCAATCTTACGAATCAGACTAAATGGGTTGCTGCATTTAATGATCCAGATATTTTTGTTAATCCTGTTGGGGCAGAAAAGATGCCAGAGTCTGGTGTTGTAGGTCCATACGAATTGCTAAAGAGTTTCACTCCTCTTGAGCGTCAGCATGCTTATCTCGAATTTGTTGACCAGGTAATCCCTCAGCACATTCAAAAAAATAACGGTATCCCGACAGCTACAGAACATCCAATTGTAGCGGACCGCTTTGCTACCCTTGGAACAGGACAAATTAAAACAACTGAAGCTCTCAAGGGAATATTTGATATGCGTGGTGAGCGACGCATTCCATCTGATACAGCACAAATAATTGCCGAACAAACACTTAATAATCATTACTTAGCAGGTGGCCCAAATAATGCATTGGGTAGCTTGAAAGAGGATTATACTAATGCTCTTGCTGGTGCTCGCTTTGCAGGAATTCGTAATGTACGCACATCAGTTGCTCAGTTGCAGAATAGTCCATATGCAAGCCCACGTTTACGTGCAGCATTGAGGCTTTGTGTGGTTCGCAATGAACATCTTGCTCCATTTTCTCAAGCATTCGAACGCACAGAATTCCGCGATAGTACCTTGCGTGGAGTTGTGCGTAAAAATTTGGATGATCTCACGGGTATTGTGAATACCGATGTAAAGCGTGATGCTCTTGGTGCAAAAGAAATATTTAATAATTTAAGTGGCATAGAGAAATTGGTTCTCCTAGGAGGAGCTGTGTGGGCATTGAAGTCATCATTTGGTAAAGGAATCGCCGGTGCTGGTGCTCTCTTATACTTTGGAATGAAATTTGGCTTTAAAGATCCAGATCCTTTTAAGACAGCTTCGAATTGGCTTAGCAAAGGCATTAATTTCAATGGTCGCATTCCTAACGAGGCAATGCCAGGTGGGCCAGTCGATCCACGTAGTCGTGTCGACGCGATGATGACATTCTTGAAGGAATATGATCCTGCAGGATTCGATAATTTGGAAATGCAGGCAACAGGCTTCAGCCTAGTTTCCGATATGCGTATGTCGGATATTGCAAATAACATGAAGGTAAATGGAGATCCTATTAGTCAATCGATGAAGTTGGAATTGAATGTGCCAGGAATGCAAAAAGGAATGGAGGCAATTCGTAAAAACAATAAATGGAAATCTAACACAAATAGATTCTTCCAGGATCCAGATAGTGTGCATGAACTTACTGGTGGATTTGGCTATGTGTTCTTCAATCTTGCTTCGCAAAACCCAGCGAACTTTGAGTATGTAGAACGCTACAAAGAGGCAATGAGAAAATTACCTGCAAATGAATCGATTGCAGATATACCTTTTGATATTGCGCGATTTAGTGACCCAAGTATGCGCGCAGCAGCTATCGAAGCGAATGCGATGTATATAAAGCTTGTGCTTCTTGGCCAGGGTGCAGCCGCCGCCGATCGTCGTCCATTTGGTGATGTAGTTACTTCAATTACAAAGTTGCCACAATTTTCACCACGCCAGAATCTTCCTGAGAATCGCGTAACTAACACTGATGCAGGTGGAGGAGCTGGAAAGAAAGTTGAAGGACATGTTTCTGGTGAAAGTACTCGTCGTGGAACGGCTGAAGGCGCAGATCGTGATCCTGCATCTCCTGACACAACACGCGGTGCAGCTGACCCAAAGACTGGCAGGGATACTGCAAGCTCGGATGCTGAACGTGGTACATTGGATCCAAAGACTGATCGCGATGCTGCTTCATCTTCAGCTAAGAGAGGATCTACAGAAAGTAAAACAGACCGAGACGCTGCATCTTCTCCGGCAGAACGAGGAAGTGCGGAAGCAAAGACCGATCGTGATCCCGCATCGCCTGACACAACACGCGGTGCAGCTGACCCAAAGACTGGCAGAGATACTGCGAGCTCAGATACTGAACGCGGTACGTCCGATCCAAGCACAGATCGTGATACAGCTAAGAGTGGTACAAATCGGAATTCCGTGAAGCCACCAGAAAGATCTGGAACATCTTCCGATACGTCACGTAACACAAATAGTGGAACAGAACGTGGTAAATCTGACTCTGCTGATAGAGATTCCACATCGCCTGATTCTTCTCGTTCTCGTGATTCCGGTACTAATCGTGGATCCGCAGGTGATATCGAAAGAGATTTTTCTAAAAATTCAACGAACAGGCCCAATGCAAAGCCAGGTGAAAACGCACTAAAAGATTCAGTCGAAAACGCACTGAATTCCGTAAAGGAAAATGATAATTTAATTGGCACTGGTAAATTTATAGTTGAAATTGGAGGAGCTAAGAAAGAAATTACATTTACTCAAGACAAAATTATTATTGGTGGAAATACCTATAAGCTTCGAGCAAAGCCATTTGCGAAATCGAAGAATTTCGAAGAAACAATGTTCACTAATATAAGTGTGGTACGAAATGATAAGAATGAAAAAGTTCTTTCTATCGGTGCGTCTGTTGGTTTCTTTGGAAGCACAGGCACTATGAGTGTTCTTGAAATTACAGAAATGCTTTCTGCCTTGGATAAGGCAGATAGTTATCAAGGAAAATTGAATGGAGGCAAAGGAAACGAAATTAGAATTGAAAAAGTTGAAAAGTAATTTTTGAGTGAGACATTTAATTAGAGTGATTTTTTGGCATGCAAAAAAAGACAGGAGGGCGACATGCGCACTCCTGTCTGCAGTTACTCGACGCTTGCGCGCCGACATGCGGTTCATCAGGTGCCTTTGAGCTTACTTCTTCTCAGCTTCTCCCGGCGGAGTTTCGGGCTTAAAAGCAGAGTTCCGGATCTTATGTTGGAGCGAAGGCCCCATTGAAGTTCCATAGAAGATCTCAACCTCAGTCCAATTCTCCGGAAGAGGACCGTATTCCAGGATGTCTCCCGGAACCGTGTCCGTGTTCGGCTTTGCACTCTCCGTCGTGAATACGTTGATTGCGTACCACAGCGGATTGCCACTCACCGGCTTCTCCCATTTCAAGTATGGCCGAAGGTCTTCTTTGTTGCGACGGACGACTTGCGCTGTGCGCACACGGTCAGCGACCGTGTACTGGCCTTCGTCGACCTTGTAGGTGCGACGGAGTTCAGCGTGAGTAGACGTGCTGAAAATGATAGGCATGAGGATCACAGCTGCTCCAAACAGCAGCATTCCCCCCACCACATTTCCAATGATGCCCCACCAGTTGAGTGGAGGAGCTTCACCCGGGTTCTTCGCCTTCCCCCAGAAGAAGCATGCGTAGATGAGTGTCAGCCCGACACCCAAACACAGTGCTCCCAGGATGAGCCAGCAAACGAACGGCAGGTCATTGAGAAAGCTAAACATGGCAAGACTCTCCTTCGAACGTGGTGTGTTGAAATGCTCTTTAGCAGCCTGATTTAGCCGCAGATGTCAAAAGAGCAACTATTACAATAATACAACTTATATACAATTTTGTCAAATATAGCAAAAAGCGCGAGGGGACGTCGCGCTACCGTATACAGCCGAGAATCGGCTTATACGGATTTTCTCAGCGGCACCGGCAAGGGCCGGGGCCGTTTCCAGAACAGCGGCAATACATGCCGCATGAGCCGCGGCACCTGCCGCAGGATGGCCCACAACGAGCGGGCATGTAATACCGAGGCTCCTGAATGTTTCTCGCGAAGTTCCGATCCTCGACCATCTGGCAATCCCTTGCCGCGGAGTACATCCGTGCTTCGCCAATATCATTGACGGGCTGGCTCCCACGATCGATCACGAAGCCATCACGATTCACGATCGTGTAGCTCGGGATCTCCGTGTAGAACTGAGCCGGAGCTGCAAAACCTGGCGAAACGGCGTTGGGCACAGTCGCCCCTTCCGTATGATTTGCATACGGGAAGGGCTGAATTGGCCCACTTGGGCCAATGTAGCTTCCTCCATCCGCCGTGTAGTAGCGGACAGGTGGACTCGCCCAATTCCATGACATGCGTCCCAAATACACCACGAGCATCAAGAGCAGCAACAGGCTCACAATTGCCCCAATCACCCAACCGAACGAGGTCTTCGAGGGGATGTAGTTGTGGTTGATGGTGGTGGTGGCGTGTCCATGGTCTCCGGCGTGGCCTGCGGTAGCTTCGGTCATGAGAATCTCCTGGTTTGAACTGGTTTCGAACTGAGAAAGTATTAGACGTCCCCCCACGTGTCCTGTTTCCTCTGCCCGTCCCTTGCCCTGCATCCAATGTGGTGCAGGGCGGGCTTAAGTACAAGAGTTATGGGGCTGTCGAAGAGACAGGATTGTGGGGGTTAAATCGGTGTTTTGAGAGAACACGGTTATGGTAATATATAACAAATATACTTGTGAGTCAAATACATGTTCCAGAGCAGTTCACGAATAGCATTGGCCAAATGAGAAGAATAGTTCTTGTAGAAAAGTGTTCGTTGTGCTACAATAATATGAAATGGGTAAAAATACACACAACAAACATTCCGGCGTAGCTGAACCACTCATCAGTGGGTTGGAGCTCTATAATATTATGATGTGGGAGATAGAACCTTGTTTGACGAGTGATCAATTGGAAAATACGAAGGCTGAATTGGAAAAAATGCCAGAAGCTGCGCGCTTGGAAGAGCTAGCACATCTCACGCAAGCGTTAAATATCTGCGCAGAAGCAATGGAAGAACTCAATATGGATTTGAAGTTCGAAACCGAGCAGTGGCAGAAAGTTCTCGACGATAAATTGGCGGAAATATACGGAGCAGAAGACGCAGAAGCGATGAAAAGAATTGATGAATTGTTCGAAGCTGATACTCCCAACATATGATGATGTTTCATTTCTCCAATGGCTCACATCGCATGTTCTCAGAATGTGAGAAGCGTTTGGTGTTTAAAGATAAGGCCCCAGAAGAAACTAAACCAGACACAAAAAAACTATCTCCTGAACAGCAAAGAATTGCTGAACTTGAAAAGCAGAATGCGGAATTATTGAAGAGTAACAAAGAAATGGAAGCACGAGTTAAGAAGCTTGAAGAGCATGCAGATGCCGTTACTGCTGGTCCATTTGGTATTCGCACATATCCAGACGGCTCTGCAGCGCCTTCTCCAGAATTACAGCGTCGCATCAATACTGATCGCCGTGCTGGCGGTTATGTTGAAGAAGGCTTTAGAGGTCGTCGTTACGAGCATGATTACCCACAGCATGCCGCCTCCCGCGCACGCGAATGCGCACATCGCCATGGCTACCGTCCCTCACGTATTCCACGTGGACCAAGTTCCGGTGGAAGCATCGACGAAGTACAAAACCCAGAAGCACAGGCTCGCATGTGGGAAATTCGTCAGCGTTCACAGATAATCGGACGCAACAGAGTTACTGGTCGTGAATATAATTCGAATACCTTAGACCAAGTTCGTGACATGGCTAGCTGGCGCAGACATGGTTCTGCCATGTCTCATTACACGATGGGCATTCGCAACCAGGCACGTGACATGGGTATCGATCACGGTCGGGCTCCTGTTACATGGAACGATGTGCAATTCGCGGGACACCAGGACCGCTTGGTTCGCAATGCCGGTATGCGCATGGGATACCAGAGCAACACATATGCGTATTACGAAAACCCCTACCTCAAGCGCGGAGGTTTTGACGCAAAAGGACGCCCAATCGATCGCCAGGGTGCCTTCCGCGGATATCTTGAACGACAGGGGTACGATATTCCAAAGCGCCCACGCGGAGGTGGTGGCGGGGGATCAATCAATGAATATTGGGATGCAGTGAACCATGATAAATTAAACGGCAGTGACTTTGATGACCTCAAGGGTGATCCAAAATATGAGGAACTGATGCGCATGTATCGCCGTCGCCAGGAGTTTGGCATGGATGATAATCCAAAGTATTACGTTCATGAGCTTGAGACGCTCCGTCGCTTGCGCAAGGGTGCTCAACGCATGGATGCCGAAATTCCACAGGATAAAGTTCTCTACACGCACTCGATCGTCAATAATGGTGAGCTTGGATATGGGTATGCAACGGTCACTCTCGAACATAAGATCGATCCTGTCACAAAGAGGCCAAAGATGATCACGTTGCGCGATATTCGCAGCAATCGCGTAGGCGAAGTAGATTTGAGTTTCGGTAAATCAACAGGATTGATATTCGAAAATGGCATTCGCATTACAACCAATCGTCATGATAAAGGCGCGAGCGATTCTGACTACAATCGACTCGGAAACATCGCAGGATTTAACTTTGGTTTCACTCAACCAGGTACGTACACCATTCGCTACCGCAGCAGTGCCGGACAGGGTCAGGAATGTATCGATCAAGTCACTGTTGAGCCGAATGGAAAATCGTATGTGACAAAGAGATTTGAAGATGCTCCTGCTGGTACAGCACAAAAGAATCCGAAGAATCCAAAGCCGAATACGAATTCTAGCCCTCTGAATAATAAGAGGTTTGAGCTGTATACGTCGGAACCTCCGGAACCAGCTACTACGATTAAACCAACGGAAAAACAGAAGAGTAAAATAATTGAAATTGCAGATGAATTTCAATTAATGCACGTAAATCGAGTAGGTCTTTTTAGTCAGTCGCAGGTCGGTGACACTATCAGGGTATACGCACGCAGAAAGGTAACTGATAATTGGACAAAAATTGACATTGATAAAGAAGGAAATCCCAAAAATTTTGGAGAGGTACCCAACTCGGAGGATAATTTTGCAGAAGTACCAGTCCCACCACCTGCACCCGATCTACCCGTTGCGAAACCAGCTCCAGCACCAGCAGCGACAGAAAGAGACATTAGAAATGCTCCTGTACAAATTACTGATGCTATTAAAGCTTCCGTCTCAACAAATATTACAACAGCCCTGAAAAGTTTTAGTCCAAGTAACGTTACATTTGATGCAATAAATAAAACATGGTCATGCTCATTCAAACAAGTTAAGACTGATGTCTTATGTACATTTAGATATGATGCAAAAGTAGGACCAAGGTTGCAGTTGTTTAGATTTAGTGCCGATAATAAGTCAATTGAATGGAATCCAAGTATGGATGAGCTAAAAGATTTGACAACAAATATCGAAACGATTGTTTTATACCAAAAATTAGTTGATAAAAAATTGTCAGTTTCTCTTAATCCTGTAAGTATTCAGATTAACCTGCCGAATAGTGAAATAATTATGGTAAGGGGTACGGGTAAGGGAAAGATTTGTTTAAGTCATCACAGTTTATATGATCATAATAAGCATAATAATGTACTGTATCGGGAATTTAAAAATTTCGATTCATTGATAACATATGTGAAAGTCGGTGCTCCAATAGATACAATCAACGATTATGTGGAGGCATCTGAAGGGTCTAGACCCACGCCACCTCCAGCGCCTGCTCTCGTGCCAAAACCAGCTGAAACGACTGTAATCCCTCCACCTACAACAGCTAGTAAGCCTAGCACGAAGGTGTCTGTTGCGGATGATGAGCCTGCGGTGGCAGAGATTGCTACAACACCACGCAAGAAAACAGAAGAAGATATTCCCGCTGAAATTGAACAAGAGCTCAAGGTTAAAAAAGATACGTTTGCAACAAAAGCTCTAGATTTACGGAGAAAATCAGTGGATGCACTATATGATGCATACGGTAGTGAAGAGCTTAATGATCTGAGCTATGTGGCTTTGAAGCGGGAAATGGATCATCTGCGAACCGTTGATACCGTTGGCTTCGATAAAAGTGATGACGAATACATTAATACACAGGAACGTATCGCAGAATTAACACCAATTCTTCAGAGGGTGAAAAAAGCGGTTGAAAAACTAAACAGTGAATATGCAGAAAAAATTGGCAAGAGTAAAGAGGCTGAAGCAAGAATTCAGGTATTTACCGATCGCTCGAATGAAATGAAGATCAAATATGACCAAATGAAAGATTTGAGAGCGGATCCAACGGTAATAATCACCGAGGCAGAGATTGAAAAAACGCGCAAGGACTATCTGAGTGCATTAGCTTCAGAAGAAAAAGCTATAGATGCAGATTTTGGAAACCTTGAAGATATTGCGAACGCAACCAACTCTGCACGCTCCAAAGCGAGAGAGCGGACTCAGCAGATTTATAGAGAACGAGCAGCAGTGCAAACAAAAGAGGAAAGAGCTGTTAGTTATGAGCAATCAGTAAAAATTTCTTTTGGTCATTTCAATAAAATCGTACAATTTTTCAACGAAAGAAAGCTTCCCACCATGAATAGTGCAGAAATTTTGGATAAAATGAAAGCGTTACAGACCCGAATTGCTGACTTACGTGAAACGTTAGGCGCTGCCCGAAGAGCGGGAGTAGACAGTCACAAACTGGAGAAATATTCCCAAATGTTACATGTTTTGAACACACTTCATGATAAGGGTTGGGCACGTTACAGAGAACTTGAGGCTGCCGATCGTCAATCAACAGCATATACATTCTCAGAAAAACTAAAATTCCCAAATTATAATGTGATGTGTGACATCAATGACGATGAGGCAAAGATTTCCATTAATCACAAAGACCATGATAATTCCCTCGTGTTATCGGTGGATAAAAATTCATTGGATGTCAAAGAGGTTATTGTTTACAAAGCAACCGAAAAGAATGCTCGAGGCATTCGGTTTGATAACAAAACCATTACATATGCTGAACCTCGGCCTATTTTGAACGAGAATTCATTGAATCGCATCATGGACGCTCTTTCAAAAGGAGGTATGAAGATGAACCTTGATGAAACAGAAAAGTTGATAAAAGAAACCATAAAACCACTGTAAGAGTTCACTCAATCTAGAGCCAAGGCTGATTAGCCATAAGTCTGCAGAGTTTCAGTCTGGCATTCGCCAAGCGGTTCTTGTACCCTGTGCCGGACCCGACTACGTCTGCGGACTACGCTGGGCATGCTATGGCTACTCTCGTTCTCTCAGATGGCACGCGCTTTACCGGAGAATCCTTCGGTGCCCCCTTCGACTCCGCTCAGGATGACACCTTTGGATCGGGAGAAGTTGTGTTTTCCACCGGAATGACGGGATACCCCGAAAGCATGACGGACCCGAGTTTCCGTGGGCAGATTTTGGTGAGCACTTATCCACTCATTGGTAATTACGGTGTACCGAGTGAAGAACTGAATGAATGGGGCTTTTCCAAGAATTTCGAGAGTGAAAACATTCACGTGAACGGTCTCATCGTTACACAAGTAAGCGAGACGCATAGTCACTTCGCGGCTGTTTCGAGTTTGCAACGGTGGATGGAGAAGCATGGTGTTCCCGGAATCACGGGCATCGACACGCGCATGCTGACAAAAAAACTTCGTGAAGAAGGTGTGATGCTCGGTCGCATTGTTCAGGACGATAATGCAAAAGTAGTTTCGTTTGATGATCCAAATGTGAGAAATCTTGTAGCTGAAGTTAGTATCGATAAGCCTGTTACGTATGCACCACTCGAAACTCTTGACTCGAAACTGACCGTCCTCGCATACGACTGCGGCATGAAACGAAACATCATCCGCAGCTTTCTGAACAGGGGAGTCACTGTTGTGCGTGTTCCGTGGGATTACGATCTGGATTCCTACAAAGGAAAGCTTGATGGTGTGTTCATCAGCAATGGTCCCGGTGATCCAAAGACATGTGTGCCGACCATCGAAGCAATTAAAAAATCGATGGCACGCAATATTCCGACGTTTGGCATTTGTTTGGGTAACCAGTTGATGGCGCTTGCTGCGGGAGGAAACACATTCAAGCTTCCGTATGGACATCGCGGGATGAATCAACCCTGCGTCGAATTACGTTGTCTCGATGGGTCTGTCTGCGATCCTGCGAAGCAAAAATGCATCATTACTTCACAAAATCACGGGTTTGCTGTCGATGAAAATTTGCCAAAAGGCTGGGACGTGTGGTTCCGCAACGCAAATGATGGAACAGTGGAAGGTATCCGTCACGCGTCAGGCAAATTCTTCGCAGTGCAGTTCCACCCAGAAGCAACGCCTGGGCCTGAGGATGCGAATTACTTGTTTGATGAATTTGTGGAAGTGATGCAAGCGCAAGCCTGATCAATGCTGGATTTTAATAATCAAACTAATTATTCTCACAACAGAAATCATTTTTATTTTTTATTTCAAATCATTTTCTATGAATAGGAAGTTTGTAGGATATTCGCTACCCAGTATGGTTGTTCTGGGTGTGTTTTTGGTATTTGGATTCAATGTTACGCTCGTAAGCGGGTTACCGAATGAAACAACCGACTATTTTTTTCAGTCGGCACTCTTAACAAAAAAAGATGCTGAAGGTTTCCGTGCGGTACATTACGAACCTTTGGTCCGTAACCAAGCTGCGGTAGAAGTAACAGGATCTCAAAAAAAAGATATGGGTCCGTTCAAGGCACCCTTAGCTCCTGTAAAAGTAAATATTCCTGCTACTGATTTACTAGGAAAGTCTCATATATTCAAGTCTTCCAGCATGTATGACGGCAATTTTGAAATGACGGTAAAAGCAGATAAAGAGCCAGCTGGCGGAGGAGTAAAAACAAGCATTACTCAATTTCTTCTAGCTCCAGCAGGAGGTGAATTGATACTTCAATTACACCAGTTAATGCTGGATAATTTCAAAGGCCCTAATCAGCCATTGCAGGTTGCTATCAGA
Organism: uncultured Candidatus Peribacteria bacterium; assembly: GCA_964391185.1. Classification (GTDB taxonomy): domain Bacteria; phylum Patescibacteriota; class Gracilibacteria; order Peribacterales; family Peribacteraceae; genus JAKQEM01. The sequence continues at coordinate 25,484 of CAYMIX010000003.1, forward strand.
GCTATGTATTCCAATGATAAAGACAAAAATGTTCAGCTGTATATTCAGCGTTTCAATGGATCTAACTGGACGAACCTGAGAGGAGTGCAAGCGCTAAAAGATACATCGGCTTTGAGCACATCTTTTCATAATGCCTGTGCATTAACCTACAAAAACGCTGATAACAAAAAAATTCTTGCTGTAAGAATTATTGTAGCACCAAATCAAGGCGTAACTGCTGGACCCAATACAAAGGTTGATGATGAAATTGATTTAACAGCGAAATGTGACGATTCCATTGTGCCAGATCCAGATGGCTACGATGGATCCTGTGGAGATAACACTATTAATGGCGGTGAACAGTGTGATGATGGAAACGATGCAAACGGCGACGGCTGTTCGCAATTCTGTACCCAGGAAGCGGTAATGATGTGTGGAAATTATATGATAGAAGGATTTGAATTCTGTGATGGAGGAACATCAGACTCCATGATGTGTGATAATGATTGTACCGATGTAGAATGTGGTGATAATCATATGAACACATCCGCTGGTGAATTCTGCGATGATGGCAATA
>CAYMIX010000003.1:26139-177443 GCA_964391185.1 uncultured Candidatus Peribacteria bacterium
TGGATACGATTCCATGACATGCGATAATAACTGCACCATGCCTGTGTGTGGTGATAATCATATGAACACATCCGCTGGTGAATTCTGCGATGATGGCAATACCACGGGTGGTGATGGATGTAGTGCTACCTGCACCATGGAAATTTGCGGAAATTACGTTACAGATACTGGTGAACAATGTGATTCCGGTGGATACGATTCCATGACATGCGATAATAACTGCACCATGCCTGTGTGTGGTGATGGTCACACCAATACGAGCGCTGGAGAAACATGTGATGATGGAAATACAACAAACGGAGATGGTTGCTCTAGCACATGCCAAATGGTGATGTGCGGGAATTACATCTGTGAAGCTGGCGAAAGCAACATGACGTGTCCGATGGATTGTTGGTATTAATCTGTTAAGTCTATAAAAGACGGTCTTGCCTGCTAAAGGTGAGACCGTTCTTTTGTGTAATGGAACGGGTTTGAGGGCTTGTTCTTGCGGAAAGATTCAGAGGAGTCAGAAGAATCAGATGATTCAGAGGATGCGGCAAATTTTTATCGAATAGAGTGTTTACATGCGAGAACGGCTTTATCAAAAATTGATTATCTGGAAAGAGGCACATGCTTTATGTGTTTGGACATATGGCCTTACGAATAATTTCCCTAAACATGAATTGTTTGGACTGACATCGCAAATGCGTCGATCAAGTGCAAGTGTTCCAACAAATATCGCGGAAGGTAATACAATACGCACTGCAAAAGATAAGATTCGTTTTTTCGATATATCATTACTCTGACTCTTCTGAATCATCTGATTCTTCTGATTCCTCCTTAAATATATCCCTCCACATGCAAATCCTTCTTCTCCATCCCCCATTGCTCCAAGCACATCTGCTTAAGCTCTTTCGTCATGTCCGGGCTGCCACAGACATACACGGATTTTTTCGAGAAGTCCTGCACGATGAGTGGTACCAATGTTTGCACGCGTCCTTTGTGACCTGTCCAATGTTCTTTCGGCTGTGTGAGTGCGATGTGCACAAAGATGTTCTGATATTTTTGAGCAAGCGTTTCGAGCTCTTCTTTCCAAAATAAATCTTCTTCCGCGCGCACTCCGTAAACGATGTCCATTCTTCGTGAATTTCCGCGAGCAAGTGACTCAAGGATTTGTGCTCTAAATGGCGCAATTCCCGTGCTCGTTGCGATGAATAAAAATTCTTTATCGGATGCGTGATCAAGCACAAAATTTCCGAATGGTCCTTGTGTGCGGGTAATGGTTTCGGGCTTGAGAACTTCTTCTATCCACCTGCTCGCCCGTCCGCCGTGTTTCATTTTTGCTACAAACAATAATTCTTTTTCATCGGGGCTGGATGCAATCGAGAATGCGCGTGTCTGGATGTTCGCAGGATCTTCGACCAGACCTACATCAAACAACACGAATTGCCCAGCCTTGAACAGGAAGTTTGCAGGCTTTTCAAATGCGAATTCGTAAATGTCATTCGCAATTTTGACGTTACGAGTGCAGCGGAGTTGGTAACTAGGAACGGGCATTTGGCTAGCAGTCTATAGAACTAAGTAAAACGTGTCATGGTTCGTGGTTCGTCGGGCTCACCATGACACTCACCACACACGTTACTTAGCGTGTCACCCTGAGCTCGACGAAGGGCGACACTCATTAGCTAAATCATCGAGCTAAACAAGTCTTGGTCAGGCTCAATCCCATCTACCCAACCGCAGAAATTCGTCATCGGTAAGCCATGATCTCGAATAATTGCTGCTGGAGTGGATTGCGCTGCGTTTCCCATCAGCATATTTGCGGCTGTCGCCAATTGGTCGGCCGTCGATTCAACGGTGACACGCATTTCATGATCAAATAAATCCTTCTTTCCGATTTCACTGCGCAAGGGATTGATGCCGCAGCACGCTAATGCGAATGCTGTCACACCAAGTCTTCTGGGTCGGCAATTTGAATCAGAAATAATGATGGCGAAACTCGAAGCACGAAATCCGAAATCCGAAACAATGTCGATTTTTAAATTTGTAAAATGTGAAACATTAAGATTTGTTTCGAGTTTCGAGTTTCGAGTTTCGGATTTACGACTGGTGAGCGAAACAAGTGACGATTGCAATTGTTGTGCAGACGATACCGGATCGATTGGCCAACCAATCGCATAACCATCTTCCACATTTGATTGATCAAGTCCGGCATTGGCCGTGAGAATCGTTCCTGTGGTTAAACCATGTGGGCGTACATCAGTCAGAAGTGTTTGAGGTGCATGGCTGACGATGTGACCATTCAGTCGCTGCGTTTCATGGATAACCGCTTGCATAAACTCTGCACTGCGACCTGTTTTTTTGGCCCATCCGTGCGCTTCGTCTGATGGGTGAATGTTCGAGATATCAATATGTGCACCTTCCACTGTTGCGATTGCCTTTGATGAAATCACGATGATATCGCCACTCTGCAGTGCGATTGATGATAAAAGGATCGATGCAAGATCATCTCCTTGTTTGAGGATGCCAGTGTGGATAGGGAGAATCAGCATAACTGTCATGGTGAGCGTGTCATCCTGAGGTGCGAGCGATGTGATGGTTCGTGGCCTCGCGGAGGCACCTCACCATGACACATCGAGGCGAGCCACGAAGGACGAACCATGACACACTTAGTATAGCTAAAAATCTATCGTGAGGTCTTCACGCTGAACAAGATACACATCCAACGTTGTTTGTTCTGTTGCGAGGTCGATGGTGGTCATGCGGATTTTCAATAATACGTCTGATGGATTGTGCACGATCATTGTGTGCCAATTAAACGGAGAGCGAAATGTCACCGATGCGCGTGGTGGTAATTGCCATCGCGCATACCCAAGACTCGGCTCACCTGCGATGACGGATGCAAGGGGGGTATTGCGTACTTCATCACGTCTCCAGCTTTCTGGCAGACTGATAAATACCGTCTCCTCATTGTCGTTGGTAATATCGGCGAAGTGCTCATGTCCACCGACGCTTCGTGTGATGCTGATGGTGGCCGGTTGTGTGTGTTCTACAGCAAGCTGAATCCGAACATCATGATCGTTTGAACGATTGGTGATGACATGGACTGCACTCCAGGCACAAAACAAGAAGAGCACAACGCCGCCGATCTTCATGTGAATAGACATCATATTCGGCATGGAGAGGGAGTGTAGCGGTTCCGCTGGTCCCAATGCTAACTCTTCCCTTTTTCCTCAGTGAAAGGGTTGAGCATGAATAGGGGAAATAATGGTTGACACTTTTTCGTCATGTACTAATTTTTTATACTGTCTATTCTCCTTTTGCCTATTTAACCCCGATTTTGTTGGCTGAACATGGCCTCTGTGCTACAATGATGAACATGGAGTTTGACCCCCACACTCTTCATCAGATTATTCAGAGAATTCAGCAACAGATGCGCTGCCCTCAGTGCGGCGAGAAAGTTCCTGCTGACTTTGCGAGCGTTCGCCTCACTGGTGACGATTTTGTGCTGATGCAGCTCCGTTGCGATGGTTGTGATGCCTATATCGTTTTGCACGCATCTCTCGCAAGCCTTAAGGCTGGAAAGGTAAAAAAGGAAGATAAAAACACGATCATGAATGCCTCTTCGACGCTTTGCCTCAAAGACTCTGAAATCGAAGTTTTGCGCTCAGCTCTGCAGAAATCAGGTGGTTCATTTGGTGACCTCTTTGTAGAATCGAAGGAAGATATCGCGTAATTATCGAATAGGCCCAATCGCCGATTCTCGCTTCAATATTGTGTTAGAAGACGTTTTTTGGTATACTTACTGGATACCTTCGTATTTTCATGGTCGAACGAGAACACCGTCTTCTTCGGCTAAGCTTGGAAAAACAGAGTCTTCCGGAGCCTCCGAAGGACTTGAAGACGCCGGAAATTGAACCAAAGAAAGATGTGAATGAGGAAGTGAAAGTGCAGACAAGTGAGCGTGAGACGCAAGCTGTTCTCCTAAGGCTCAATCAACTGAATGCAAAAACGTATGCAATTGCGTCGAAAATTGATTTACTGAAGCAAGCATTCCGCAAGCCAGATCAAAAGGAAATCAATGAATATCGGAAATGCACGTCTGAAGAGTTGGCATATCTCCGTTCTTCTAAAAAACATTGGGAAAATTCACCAAAGAAAAACATGCTCGCGAGTCGTGAAAAATATTTAAGCGACATTGTCGAAAAAGAAGAGAAGAAAAAGACCGCAGAAAATGCGCCAGCCATGCCTCGTCAGAGCAATGATCAATACGCATCATTTCTTACAAATGCAGCAGTGAATGTTGTTCCAGATGCAAACAATCCTTACAGTGATAATCCGGAGAAATATAGAACATTTCTCCAAGCAGCGAAGACCAAGTTCGATGGAACAAATGCTGCATTATCCCGCGCACAAAGCGCACAGAAAGACAAGCTGACAGTCACAGGAGATCTCTTCGATATGCACAAGGCATCCATGAATTCAGAACGTGATTTCCTGATGCGGAATTTGTATGCGTGGAAGGACGCTCCCGATCGTGACGTGTTCAAAGCTCGTGTGACAGAACTTAGTCGAGCGCTTGGTCCTGGAGTATGGGATGAAGCTGGACAGCAGGCGACATACCGCGGAAACGTGGAAGAATATATGCAAAAAGAAGAAGAGAAGTTGGGTGGTAAGAAGCCAGATGTATCGAAAGAAAATACAGATCTCATTGCAACAGCTTCAAATGAAATCGGTGAGTACATGCAGAAGTTTGCAAATAAAAATGGATTGAATGAACAAGAAGTTGTAGAAGCAGCTGACTTCATTGCACGTCAGTTCGATAAAGCTGTCGCTGTTACGACATTCAAGAAGAAGGGGACTGATGGAAAAGAAGTTGAAGTAACCACGGGCGCAAAAACGCAGAAGGATGCAGACGCGATCGGAAGGGCCATGGCCATTCGTTTGCGCAGCGTTGCTCACGGTTCGTTGCAATTTATTGGAGGATTCCGCGATGAATCTTTCACCATCAAAAAAGAAGGAAGCGGTTATGAGTCCTATACTCTCAAGCCACAGCAAGAAAATGGTGTATTCAGATACACAGTGCAATTGAACGATGTGACGTACAAACCCGCGAATGACACGGAGCAAAGACTGGAAGAGTTATACGCGCAAACGCAGCAAAAAACATCAATTGAGGTTCCTGAACTCAGCGCAGATGATCCAAAAAATAGTGTTGGTGCACAGTCAGATGATCTGCGGAACAATATTGCCGAACGTGATGCGGCAAGATCAGCAAACGATATCGCGCATCTTCGTGCAGCTCGAACAGAATACGAAGCAATCAATCGCTATGAGCAGCAGCTCAAACAGGATGGCAAAAAACTACCATCGCGATACGAGCGTCGCAAGGCACGGCTTATCGGAGAAATTGGTAACCTCGAGTCGAAATATCCCAACGAAAAACCGACAGCTGCCGAAGGAAGCGTGAGTGTAACCGATCGTCTTTTTATGAGTGATGGCAAAACTCGCCGCACACCCAATGGTCCAGAAGTACGCGATGGCAAGGCAACGAACCCGGAAAGATTGCAGGCAGTTCTCCCAGCATCCGATGAGCCCATTACACCGGAACACATGGACAAGATTACGCAGGCTGCGAATGAAGATATGCAGAATGGCGGAGAATCGAACCCAGAAATGCTCCGCAACATTCGTGCCTTCTTAGACGCACATAATATTTCGTTGTGTACTGATGGTAAGGAAGTAAAAGCAGAGTTGATCGATGATGAACTGCGTGCGAGATTCGAAAAACTTTATAAAGATTTTGAAAAAGCTTCTGATGAAACTGGTCGTGTTATTTCTGCAGTGCTCGAAGGGAGAAATGATACTGACCTGAATCAGATAGAGAAAACATTGAGCGATAGCATGAGTGCATTGGAATTTTCCGGTGCGCGATATCAGTGGAATTTTGAAGCACCAGATGTTCGTGCAAAAAAGGAAACAGCGTTGAGCAATGCTCAGGCTAAGTTGGGTGTATTGAATGCATTTAAAACAACAGATGCATTATTCACCATCGCTCGTGATGTAGAAGTAGATGATGGACGCGAAAAATTGTTCCGAAAAGCGGTGAATGCAGAAGGTACAGCAGTGAAGAAATACACATCAAAATCGATGAATTTCTACACGGAATCAGCTCGTTTTAATAGCCTGTATGAAGAGTGGCAGAAACTGCCAAAGAAGCAGGTATAATGTACCTATTGAAGGGCTATATCATTGAGAAAACTGCTCAAAAATGCTACAATAGTTAGATTTATGGGTGATATCACAAACACTACTTCCGATGGCCAAATGCTCTTCCCAGAACCAACCATTCCGTTGGAGCTGACGGGTGAGCAAGTATTCGATGTGATCATGGGTGCGATCGAGCCGGAATTAACGAGCTCACAGGTAGATGGACTGACAGAAAAATATGCGAACGAAACTGCGGAAGAAAAACAGGCCCGCGAAGAACGTTACAACAAAGCATATGAAGAATACGATCGCCGTTTTGCGTTGTTCCAAGCGGCACTCGATGCGAAAGCGAATGAAGTGCACCGCACAGCGCTACGCAGTTTGGAAAGTGAAGACCGCGCGGCGGAGCAAACAGATCTCGCAAACCTCGAAGCCACTCTTTCCACACTCGCCGCATGATGTACTGCCGACCATTGTTCACTGGCGCACGCATGGCGGAAGGCCGCTTGTGTTTCGAAGCACGCACTCCAGAAGCTCCAGCAGCACCTCGTGAGGCAGATGCAGCAAGAGAGGCTCCAGCAAGAAATCCTCCCGGCGCGCGGCGTGAGCGTGTAGAAACTGCCAAGCAAACGATTAACAAATTTGAAAATAATATCGTGAATGCAATCAAAAAGGAATTTAATATGTTGCGCACTGCTGGAGGGAAGACAGCCGCAGATGCAAAGAATGCAATCGAAGCAAGATATACAGGATTCACACTTGAACTTGATGGTGAAAATTTGAAGAATGTTCAGAAAAATTCCATTGAGCCAGCAAAAACAAAGCTCACAACAGTAGATGAATTAAAGCAAAGCGGATTAAGTGAAGAGCAAAAAACTGCTGTTGATAGAGCGTTGGATCAACTCAAAACATTTTCTAGTTCTTCGGCGCAGTTTGTAGAATTTCTTGCAGCAGATGGTGATGTAGATGTTTCGCACAAGCGCATTGATGCTCTTGCGAATTTAAAGACAGAAGGTATTGAAGATATTTTGTCTGGCACACCTGTTGCTGGTTATAGAAATTGTATGGATGCGATTATAAAAGGTGATTTTGCGGCCCTTAAAACAGCTAAAGATGGAGGAGATGCAAAAATAACAAAATTGATGCAATTCATGGAAAAAAATGAAAACAGAGAGACAGTCATGTTTATTGCAGTCATTAACAAAGATTTACAGTCACAAGCTACGAAAAACAATGCAAGCTCTCCTGAAAAAAATACCGCAGATGCACAAACCGAGCTCGATACAATTGCGGCAGATCCCAACCTTTCACCGGAAGATGCTGCGATGAAGAAAGGTGCTGTCATGGCAAAATATGGTGTGAATATTAAAGAAGAAGCAGGTGGTAAGCTCACTGCTGTTCCTGCGGATCCAAAGAGCCAATGGGAAGGACTCACGAATCGCTTAGCTGGTGCCGTTGCATGGATGTCTGCGTTGGGCGCTAAGCTGAAGGGAATTACAAAGGGTATTACGGATAAAGCAAAGGGCGTTACCCCTGCTGGGCCAGATGGTAAAAAGCTCGAAGCAAAAGAAAATGCGGCTTCCAAAGAAGATCCAGTGGACCCAAAAGTTCGTGAAGATTTGAAGACAAAAGATTATGGTGCGTTGGATGCTGACCTGAAAGCGGGAGGTGGTGGTACTTTCGACAGTGCGAAAAATATACGTGATGCTGCGTTGGCTGTACGTGATGCTGCAAAAACAGCAGCAGATAATTCTCGTACAGCGTTCACTGCTGCTGAGCGAGCATTTAATGAAGATACATCAGATCCGAAGGACCCAGCGAAGAAGACGACAATGGAGAATGCAAAAAGAGATCTTGATGCTAAGGAGCTTGATTTGAAGCAGAAGGAAGAGTTATTGAAACCTAAAGAAGAAGAGTTTAAAAAGAAATTAGACGAGCAGAAAGCTCTTACAAAATCTAAAACAGACTTCGATAAGATGTACGTCGATATAGATAAAAATGTAAAGAAGGCGAGTAGTGAGGTGAACGGTCCTCTTGTAAAAGATATCAAGGAAGCAAAAGATTTAAGTACACTTATTACAACGCTTACGCTTGGTGAAAACGCAAATAAGCTCACGATAAAAGCGGGTGATGCAACACTGCTTGATGACCCAGTCGACCCTGCAAAGCCCACTCTCAAGTCGATGCTTACAAAATATGGCATGGATGCTTCCGTGTGTGAGCATGATGGAGAAACAGTGAAAAAGCCTCGGGCTCTTTCGAAAGCTATTGCGACTCTTGCAGAAAAAATAAAAACGGATAACACCAGCGCTGAAGCTCTAAAAACACGCTATTCCAAGGAGAATCTGGTAGCCAGTGGTGCACCGGATGGTGAGGCTGAGGTAGCAGCAAAATACAACGATCCGACACCGATTTTGAAGTATTCTATAGATGCTGGTTGGGAACTAATGAACATTGATAGTGTTTCAGAGGAACAATTTGCAAAGCGTATTGCTGATGCTTTCTGTGCGAATAAGGATGCTGCGAATAATCCAGCAAGAGAAACGGTTGTTCAAAAATTGGATGAGTATTTGAAAGATTTGACTATCTTACCAGGCAGAATGGTTCTCAAATCAATATTGAAAGCTGAAGCAGCGCCTGCTGAGGCAGAAGGTAATATCATTAACCTTCAAAATAAGTTAGGAGCAGGAAAACGTGTTCTTTATGCATCTGATGATGCAGGTAAAATTTGTTGGGTGACTGTGACCGACATTGAGCAGGGATTGAACGCGCCCCCTACTATTGATGTTGATGATGTTGGACAGTGGGTGATCAACAAGACAGATACTTGGAGAAATGCTGAAATTAGAAAAAAAATAACCTCGTAAAAAACTTGCATAGACCTCCGAGATTCGTATAATAGGTCCACATCTCCGACGTTTTCCTGCGTATTTCAGACGAATACTGCTAGGAGCGGCGGAATTTTATGCGTAAAATTCTGGTCTTAAATTGCTCTTTCTCTACAATTTTCATCACATTGAGTTAACGCGTTAATTCGTTAATTCGAGTAGCAGCAAAACTAATTAACGAATTAACTCATTAACTTTTTCTCCTCCTTCCTTATATATACGTATGGCACCTACGCAAACGTCCGCTACCGACTCCTTCGATGCAGTCGCTCTCAGCGTCGCCGGCCCAGATGACATTCTTGGTTGGTCACGTGGCGAAGTCACGAAGGCTGAAACCGTGAACTATCGCACGCAGCGTGCGGAGCCAGATGGTCTTTTCTGTGAACGTATCTTCGGACCAACGAAGAACTTCCAGTGTTTCTGCGGAAAGTATAAAGGAATTCGTTACAAAGGAGTGGTGTGTGAAAAGTGTGGTGTGGAAGTAACACGCTCTATCGTTCGCCGCGAACGCATGGGACATATCAACCTTGCTGTGCCGATTGCGCACATCTGGTTCCTCCGTTCCAGCCCATCACGTATCGGTTTGCTGCTCGATCTCCCGATTAAGACGCTCGAACAGATCGTGTACTTCGCTGCGTACGTTGTTATTTCTGTGAATGATGAAATGAATCAGGAGGCAGAAAAGGAACTTAACGCATCGATGGAGAACCGCAAGAAGCAGGTTCAGCGCGAGTATGATGATGCGAAAAAGCAGCTAACGGAATCGAACGCGACTCGCGCACAGATGGACGCTCTTGATAAAGAAATCGCAGAGCGTTTGGAAAGCTTGAAGTCTAACCACAAAGAAGCTCTCGAAGATCTCAAAAATCTTCATACAGGATCTGTGCTCTCTGAGCTCAAGTTCCGTGAAATGAACATGAAATTCGGTCACGTGTTCCGCGCTGGTACAGGAGCAGAAAGCTTGCGCGAAGTGATCGCCAACCTCGATTTGCAACAGGTTGCGACTGAACTCCAGGCTGACCGTGAAAAGTCATCCGGCCAGAAGCTCAAGAAAATCATGAAGCGCATGAAGTTCGTGAACAGCATTATCCAGGCGGGTATCGACCCAACATGGATGATCCCCACACGTCTGCCTGTTCTTCCTCCAGATTTGCGCCCGATGGTGCAGCTTGATGGTGGACGTTTCGCCGCATCGGACTTGAACGATTTGTACCGACGTGTGATCAACCGTAACTCACGCTTGAAAAAGCTTATGAGTATCGGTGCGCCAGAAGTTATCTGCCGCAACGAAAAACGTATGTTGCAGGAAGCTGTTGATACATTGCTCAATAACTCCGCTCGTGGAGGAAAGACACTCTTTACGGCAGGGGATCGCCGCAAGCTCCGCTCACTCTCCGACATGTTGAAGGGTAAGCAGGGACGCTTCCGTCAGAACCTCCTTGGTAAGCGCGTCGACTACTCCGGACGTTCGGTTATCGTCGTTGGAGCTCACCTCAAACTCAACCAGTGTGGTCTTCCGAAGGAAATGGCGATGAAACTCTTCAAGCCATTCGTTATCGGAACAATCATCCGCCGCGAACTTGCACATAACGTGAAGGCTGCGGAGCGTCTTATCCAAGACGGTTCCAAAGAAGTGTGGGACATCCTCGAAGAAGTTATTAAAGACAAGCACGTTCTCTTGAACCGCGCGCCAACGCTTCACCGCCTTGGTATCCAGGCGTTCAAGCCAACGCTTATCGAAGGTCTCGCTATTCAGCTCCACCCACTCGCATGTACGGCCTTCAACGCCGACTTCGACGGAGATCAAATGGCTGTTCACGTACCACTCTCTGTCAAAGCTCAGGAGGAAGCCAAAAACTTGATGGCTGCAAACCGTAACGTGCTTAAGCCTTCCGCTGGTGAACCGATCATCAACCCAGTGCAAGACATGGTGCTCGGATGCTACTTCCAGACGCAGGTGCACGATGGCAAGAAGGGTGAAGGAATGATTTTCGCTACAGCTGATGAAGCATTCCTCGCGTACGATTCTGGTGTTGTTGATCTTCAGGCGAAGATCAAAGTGCGCGTTCCAAAACTCGACGGAGAAGGAAATGAAATTATCGATACATCTGTCGGACGTTTGAAGTTCGAAGCGATCATGCCGAAGGGTCTTGGTCACGTCACAAAAGCTCTCACGAAGAAAGGTCTCTCTAACTATGTCGCGAAGACTCTCGAACTTGTTGGTGAAGATGAAACAGTAAACTTCGCTGACCGTATCAAGGACAACGGATTCAAGTTTGCAACACTCTCCGGTGTGTCTATTGCGTCGAGCGACATTATCGTTCCTGCAGAATACAAAGAGTTGGTTGATGAAGCTGATGAGAAAATCCGCCAGATGACGAACTTCTACTGGAAGGGATTCATCACAGCAGACGAACGTTACAGCCACGCTATTCACATTTGGAGCGAAACGAAGAACGCCGTCTCCAACGCGATGGTCAAAGGATTCCTCTTGCAGCCAGAAAACGACATCACGTACGTGATCGATTCCGGAGCCCGTGGTAACTGGGGACAAGTCACGCAGCTCGGAGGTATGAAGGGTCTCGTTGCCAATCCATCCGGACGCACGATCGAACTTCCTATTAAGTCCAACCTCAAGCAAGGATTCTCCGTTCTTGAATACTTCATCGCGACACACGGAGGACGCAAAGGAAAGTCCGACACCGCTCTTAAGACTGCAGAAGCTGGATACCTCACTCGTCGCTTGGTCGATGCTGTGCAGGACATCATCATCCGCGAAAATGACTGTGGATCCACAGAGATTCACCGCATCACAACGGAAGATTCCGAACGCATCGGAGAGAAGTTTGAAAGCCGCATCTTCGGTCGCACATTGGCTATCGACCTCAAGGCCGCAGACGGAACGCTCGTTGCTAAGCGCAACATCGAAATCGACGCAGACCTTATTGACCTCATGCATGAACACAAAGTGGAAGAGGTTGGAGTGCGTTCGGTGATGACATGTAAGACGAAGCAGGGTATCTGCCAGAAGTGTTACGGACGCGATCTTGGTAATAACAAGACCGTTCAGATTGGTACTCCTGTCGGTATCATCGCTGCGCAGTCCATTGGTGAACCAGGAACGCAGCTCACCATGCGTACCTTCCACATGGGAGGTGTCGCCGAAGGAGCAGACATCACACAGGGTCTTACACGCGTGGAAGAACTCTTCGAAGCACGCAACCCACGCACAAGCGCTCAGCTCGTGGAAATCTCCGGTGTTGTCAAAGTCAGTCACCAGGGAGGAAAGACAACGGTCCACGTGCAGGAAGAAGTTCCAGGTGAAGACAGTTACCACATGCAGGCTGGGTTCGAAATCATTGTGAAAAAGGGAGATAAGGTGGAAGAGCGCACGATCCTCGCAAAGTCGAAGTACGATAAGTCTGTTGTTCGCGCAGAGAGCGCAGGTGAAGTAACGATCGCAGAAGATGGTGTGATCGGCGTGAAGCACTACGATCTCCAGGATCGTACCTACACATTTAGCGGTCGCGAATCGCTCATTGTGAAGACGGGTTCCAAGGTTGTGGTCGGTGACGCCTTGAACATGGGTCACTACAACTTGCAGGACCTCTTGCAGAAGAAAGGTGTGTACGCAGTGCAGAACTACGTCGTACAAGAAGTCCAGCACATCTACGCTTCACAAGGTCAGACAATCAACGACAAACACTTGGAAATTATCGTCCGCAAAATGTTCAGCAAGGTGCGTATGAGCGATGCGGGAAACACGAACTTCTTGCCGGGCGAAGTAGCAGACAAGGGTGAAGTGGACTACGAAAACGAGCGCCTTGGAAAGATTAAGGGTAACAAGGGTGCTACATACGAACAGCTCCTCCTTGGTATCACACGCGTTGCCTTGGCCACGGACAGCTGGCTCTCCGGCGCATCCTTCCAGGAAACTATCCGCGTGCTCGTCGACGCTGCAACAACACGCAAGATCGACATGATGCAGGGCCTCAAGGAAAACGTGATCATTGGTCGTCTCATCCCAACCGGTCAGGTGTACCGCGATCGTCACGATGCATTAGCAGCCGAAAAGGCTGCCGAGGATGCAGCAAACGACGGTGAATAATGAAAATCTGTAGGGGCGTGGTTGTTGTGGGGGCGTAGCATGCTACGCCCCTACGCCTACGGCCCTACAACGCCAACGGGCAGCGTTATAAGCATCCGAAAGGGCCCTTTTTCGTGTGTTTGAAGAGGCGCAAATACCTTCAGAAAAATAGGGTTTTGTGGTATAATAATGAGAATGTCCGCAACAGATACCAACAACGATGGCATTAATGATGTTAAAGCTCTCTATCAGCTGATTATGGCTGACCTTGAGCCGGATTTGCTACTCGAAAATATAGGAACGCTGAAAGAAAAATACAAAACAGAATCCAAAGAAGATCGTGCTGTTCGCTCCAAGCGTTATGCGGTTGCATTGCAGGAATGTTTCCGTCGCATGCACCTCGTCATCGACCAAATGAAGCAAGACATGAAGACTTTTAAAAAAGTCATAACGGATACGCTCTTGCAAAAAGAAGGACATGAACGTGACGATCACGTAAAGCACATCGAACATTCCCTTGATCAACTATGAGTGGTGTGTTCTCTTCCCCCGAAGGCCAGCGACCATTCCACGGCAGAGGTGCTATAAGCAAGCTTGAAGAATGGAATAGAATCGCAGACGTACTGACATCAGAAGAGTATGTGGAAGATACGGCGATTATCTTTAAGGAGCTTGAGCAGGAGTTTGTACAGCAAGCTATCGACATGAAGAACTTGAAGAAAGTGGACCGTGACATACGCAGAATCGCGAGCACAGAACTCGGCTATACAGCACAGGAATTGCGTGCAATCGAGCCAAAAAGTCTGAAAGAAACATACGATTTCATTTGTTTAGTGATGGGATGGGTAGGCGACAGGGTTCGCGGTTTTTCACAGCCGGCGACTCTTCAGCCTTCGCCAAATATTCAGCAACCTGCGCCAACGAATATTCCCGCTCCGCCGAAGGTTGAAAAGCCTGCTCTAAATAGTCCTGCGCCCGCTCCACCAAAGGCTCAAGACCCAGAAGAAGCGGCAGAAGCGGAGATTCCAGAAGCGCCGCCTGCTGTCGCAGAAGTGCCGTTTAAGGCAACGGATGGAGTTGCGTATTTCAATGAACACATACTCGATCCGTTGAAGAATGCTCTTCAACAGAATAATCAAGAGTGGATTGATGAATGTATGACTGAACTGAAAAAGCACTATGATTCCGTCTCTGACAAAGCGGGGTATGAAGCATTCCTTCATACATTGATTATCAAAGATGTTGCACCTTCATCAGGAAATGCATGCAGGATCGTGAAGAAAGGTGAAAAGTTTCAACTGGAGATGATATTTGAAAAAGAGGGGATTGGCGCGTCTGCAGAAACGATTTATGCAGAGGTTCACGAGCCGGTATTAAAGCGTGCGATTATTCAAGTGGGTGGCGAAACTGACATTCAGGAAACATTGAATGAAATTTCAGAACAGTATGCGTCGGCACCTGGGAATAAAGACACGTATAGAAAATTTATCGAAACGCGAACGTTTACGACCGAACGCATAGTGGATTCATATGATGAAAACGGACGAACGATTAAGGAAAAGGAAACAAGAACTTGGAAAGTGGTGTTCAATGAGAAAACGAAGAGATTCGAACTCAAGAGCGCAGTACATGAGCCATTCTCATATAAAAGGAATGAAGCGGCAGAAGCGGAGGTGCCTGATGACTCTATTCAAAAAAAGCCCGATACTCCTATAAAAGAAGAGGAAGCTCAACCTGTGGACCGACAAGAAAAGAATTTTTCTGATTATTTCAACTATCATAAACAAATTCTTCCAAACTGGAGGGATACTGCCATTGTAGATAGTAATACCATAAAAGAAGTAAAAAATGTCATGAGAGATTTGTTCAGCATAACTGGCGACGATCGCAACGTTCCAATATATCTTCGGGTAGATGCCATTCAATCTGGAACAGTCGATAAATCGAACATTTCCTATGTGATTCGCATCTTTGATTCGCCAGCAAGAGTGGGAGCAACTGAACTTGGACTGGTTGAATTTGATCAAAAGAATGGGAAAATAAGAAGCAAAAAATTTAATAATAAACTATTTGAGAATCACAAAAATTTGCTCGCTTACGCGGAAAAACAGAAGCTCAAGAATGAGAAGGATGATGCGACTGCAGCGGAGATGTCTACAGATGGAATAAAGCCGCCATCGCAGCAAAATTCCGGTATAGATAACGCACTCCCGGGAAAACCAGAAAAGAAATCGAGCTTCGATCTGAAGTGGAAGGGCGAAGGATGGGAAGTGCAGCGCACGCCTGAGCAAAAAGTTGAGTACGCAGTAGACTCAGTGGCAGAACTTGCAAGAAAGCTGAAAGAAACTGGTGCTCTTATCAACGAAAAAGATTCAAATGAAAGTAAAATAGCGTCAGTACTTCTTATTAAAAACACAAAAGACGCCATTCTTTCTTTGGATGCGAGCATCCCGACGCCGGACTTGGAAAAAGTCTTGAAAGCAGTTTCCTCGCTTGTTAGTACGTTGCGTACCATGGACATTCCAGAAGTGCAAATCGCCATGTTGGAAACAGCTCAGAATGGCATTCGTTCCGTCCTGGAAACAAAAAACACCGACAATCGTCCGTGGCCCAAGGAACTGTCGATTGGCAAATTGCCTCAGAATGAGAAGGACCGTACGACCTTGAATCGCGAATTAAGTCAGATGAACTCTAGAAAATTATTGGAAATTGCTGCAAAAATTCCTTTAAGCAAGATCGATTTACCCAACGTAAAAGATTCAAGCCTGGCCGTTACCTTTAACAATGCGCTCGAAAAATGGCCTGATTTTCAGAAGGATTTACTGGAAATTACGAAACAGAAGGACCCTACAGTACGTCAGCAGCTTGCTGATAAAATGCTCTCTAACAAGTCTTATGAGTATCTTTTGCATGGAGTTTTTGCATTGGGTGTCGCCCGAGTCAATAGAGAAAAAGTTCATCAAAAGGACGAGACAATTTTATTCTTTGTTAACCTCGGAACGAGAATTAGTTCTGTGTTGAACAGTGAAGTAAGGAAAGCGGATTTTTGAGCATAATTTCCCTTTACACAGGGGTATTTGGCCAGTACTATCCGGGCCTCATCCGGCTCCGCTTTTTGAGCTGTGCCGCGATTCGGGCCATTTTACTATCAATTTCATGCCAACGATCAACCAGCTCATCCGCCGTCCTCGCAAGAATAAGCGCGTCAAATCTAAGTCTCCTGCGCTTCAGTACACATGGAATGCCCTCAAAATGCGTCCGGTGCCATTGCGCAAAGGGTCACCGTTCAAGCGTGGCGTGTGCTTAAAAGTGACGACAATGACGCCGAAGAAGCCAAACTCCGCTCTCCGCAAAATCGCCCGCGTGCGCTTGGTGAATGGTCACGAAGTGAAGGCGTATATCATGGGAGAAGGTCATAACCTCCAGGAACACTCCGTTGTTCTTATCCGCGGAGGTCGTGTAAAAGATCTTCCAGGAGTCCGTTACCACATCGTCCGCGGTATCCTCGATACAGAAGGAGTACGCAACCGCAAGCAAGGACGTTCCCGCTACGGTGCTCGCAAGCCTAAGCCAGGTGCTAAGTAAACGTCATTTTCTACATTCCACATTCTCCATTCCTCATTCTTATGGCGACGAAGGTCAAGCAGTACATCCCAGAAGGCAGCAACCCGAACATTGAGAAGTTTATCTGCTGCATGATGCATGGTGGCAAAAAGTCTATTGCCCGCCGTATTTTCAAAGATGCGATGGACGTCATCAAGACTCGCACGAAGGAAGACCCAATCGAAGTATTCAACAAGGCTCTCTTGAATGCGACTCCACTCGTCGAAGTTCGCCCAAAGCGCGTCGCTGGTTCTGTGTACCAGGTTCCTACCGAAGTGACGCCACGCCGCCAGCAGGCTCTTTCCGTGCGTTGGATCCTCGGAGCTGCACGTGAGCGCAAGGGTATTCCTATGGCTCAAAAGCTCGCTCTCGAACTCCTCGATGCATCCGCTGAGCAGGGTGGTGCTATCAAGAAGAAGCAGGATGTCATCAAAATGGCGCAGGCAAATAAGGCCTTCGCACATCTTGCAAAGTAAACTGACTCGCCATTGCATCAATGTTAGAATGGGAAAGCACTGTTTAGTGTGTTCTTTTTCATGCATGTGAATGTCTGCATGGCCATACCCGTCGGTATGACCTTAAGGCATTTACGGAGCAAGACAATGAGTGCGATTCTTCTGCTGGTGTTGGTGATGATTTCTGAGCCTGCGATTGCGGAAATTCCTGAGCCTCCCGATCCACCTGCGATTGCAGAGCTCCCGGAGATTCCAGCGTTGCTGCTGTGAAATTCATCACGCATGAATGCCTGTCCCCGGCTTCAAACCGGGGATTTCTTAGTTCCAATAAAACTATAAATATGGTATAATATATACGTATGGGAATGTTAGAGAGAATGGGCAAAGAGATAGGCACGACTGTTGATAAAACGGTTATAGAGCCGATGTCAGCTCCTATTCATTTGATAGAGGGAAACATAGGGGCAATCAAACGAACAATACCGAACGCAATTCATAGCTTGATTTCGTTGCCTTTCCGCCTAGGACGTGAAGCATTGTTTGGTGTGGGAGCCGGTATGGTATCGGGTGCAAAATTTGTTGCAAAAGCTGCATTGCATGCGCCGGTTATTCCATTCACAGCGCATTCTGCAGAACGTAGTGCAGTGAGAAAAAACACAAGCGCCGAGCTTGCTGCACTCAAATCAACGATCATTTAACTCATGTCTAATATTCTTGAGTGACTGCTTATTTTGCTGTGGAATTTTCATGTTCAAAAATGTAAAGCATTCTCAACATTTTGGCTCTCGCTTGCGAAAATGTGCACTCTGGACCCTTGACAATTTTATTGTGATAAGTATAATGTTTACTCACAATATTTCACACACACATCCACTCATGACACGCGGAAGCACTCCCATAGGATTCCACTGTGAACACTTCGAAAATGCACTGCTCTTGCAGATTATTTCTGTCGAAATTGAGGTGGCTATCCGAAAAATCTGGCGCGAAAAAGGAATCATGATTGGGTCCCAGACGCAGGATGCGTGGAGCCGCATTATTCTGCAGCAAATTGAAAGTGACATACTCAAAGAACATTCAGCGCATAGTTTGCTGCCATCTGTTATACAGCAGAGAATGACAGAAGCTGTAGATGCTCTACTGCAGGAAGAAATCATCCATGGTGATGGTTGCACAACTCCAGCAACGACTGCATTACCTCATGAGCCGCAGTCTTATAGCAAAAGAGCGAATGTGTTCACGCGACTTCTGCCATGGCGTTTGTTGCCAGCTATCTGGCACTTGGTGTTTGATAAACAGCTTGAATAGTGCGTTTGACGGCCAAAATACGTTGCAATCAGAATTATTCTTCCGTATAGTCCGTCAGCTTTAACAGAAGGCAAGGATTTTGTACATTCTTCCGAATCCTCTGCATCTTCTGCATCTTCTGTTTCCTTTTCGTCATCATGGATCTCAAACACGTACGCAATATTGGCATCATCGCCCACATCGATGCGGGTAAGACGACGACGTCTGAACGCATTCTCTTCTATACCGGTAAGAACTATAAGATCGGTGAAGTGCACGAAGGTGAGGCAACAATGGACTGGATGGAACAGGAACAGGAGCGTGGTATCACGATCACTGCTGCGGCAACGCAGTGTCACTGGAAGGGTTTTGTCCCTGGTGAAGACGGAGAAAAAGACATCACGATCAACCTTATCGACACTCCAGGACACGTGGACTTCACCGCCGAAGTGGAACGTTCACTTCGCGTGCTCGACGGAGGAGTTGCTGTGTTCGATGGATCACAGGGTGTGGAACCACAGTCCGAAACAGTGTGGCGCCAGGCAGACAAGTACCACGTGCCACGTCTTGCCTTCATCAACAAAATGGACAAGATCGGAGGAGATTTCTACATGTCTCTTGCATCCATTCATGATCGTTTGAGCAAGAGCGCCGTTGCCATCCAACTCCCGATTGGTGCCGAAGGAGACTTCTCCGGTATCGTCGATATTGTTCAGAAGAAGGCATTTAAATTTGAAGGAAAGCACGGTGAGAATATCATCGAAATTCCTGTCCCAGAGGACATGGTGAATCCGATGCAAGAATATCGCGCTGTTCTTATGGAGAAAGTTGCTGAAGCGAACGAAGATCTTATCGATTACTTCTTGGAAAACGGTGCACTTACAGATGAACAGCTCAAGAAGGGAATCCGTGCTGCAACTGTTGTAGGAAAGATCTACCCCGTGTGCTGCGGATCCAGCTTGCAGAACGTTGGTGTGCAGTTCGTGCTCAATGCTGTTACTGCCTACTTGCCATCGCCATTGGATGTTCCGGCGATCAAGGCAACAGACCCAAACACCGGTGGTGAAGCTTCACGCAAGCCAACAAACGATGAGCCTTTCTCCGCTCTCGCATTCAAGATCGCGACTGACCCATTCGTTGGACGCATTACCTTCGTACGCGTGTACTCCGGTGTGCTGAAGGCAGGAAGCAGCGTATACAACGCTCGCACAGGAAAAACAGAACGCATCGGACGCTTGGTCCGCTTGCACGCAAACTCTCGCGAAGAAATTCCACAGATTGATGCAGGAGATATCGGTGCTGTGATCGGTCTCAAGGACACGCGCACAGGCGACACGCTCTGTGATGAAACAAAACCAGTTATTCTTGAATCCATCACATTCGCTGAACCAGTTATCAGCATCGCCATCGAACCTAAGACAAAGGCCGACCAGGAAAAAATGGGTATGGCTCTCCAGAAACTTGCGGAAGAAGATCCAACATTCCGCGTTCGCACCGATGACGAAACAAACCAGACGATCATGATGGGAATGGGTGAACTCCACTTGGATATTTTGATGGATCGTATGCGTCGCGAATTCAAAGTGGAGACGACATCTGGTAAGCCACAGGTTGCGTACCGCGAAACAATCGGCCGCGAAGTTGAAGGTGAGCACAAGTACATCAAGCAGACTGGAGGTCGCGGACAGTACGGTCACGTTGTGTTCAAGCTCATCCCAAATGAACCAGGTAAGGGTTATGAGTTTATTAACAGCGTCGTCGGAGGTCGTATCCCACGTGAATTTATTGCTCCGTGTGATAAGGGTTTCCAGGAAGGTATGTCCCGCGGTATCCAGGCAGGATTCCCCGTGGTGGACGTGAAGGTCGAACTTCTCGATGGTTCCTACCACGACGTCGACTCCTCCGAAATGGCGTACAAGTTTGCCGCTTCGATCGGATTCCAGGAGAGCGCAAAGAAGGCTGACCCAGCGATCTTAGAGCCAATCATGAAGGTGGAAGTCACATGTTCCGAAAACTACCTCGGAGACGTGATGGGTGACCTCAGCTCCCGCCGTGGTCTTATCCTCGGTCAGTCTGACCGCGGTATGGCCAAGGTGATCCAGGCAGAGGTGCCACTCGCGCAGATGTTCGGTTACGCCACAGAGCTTCGCAGCATGACGCAAGGCCGCGCCAGCTACTCGATGGAACCAGGTCACTACGCACGTGTGCCGAAGAACGTTGCAGACGAAATCATCACATCCCGTGCAGGCGTTTCGACATTCTCACGAAGCAATGGATAGCTTCATGGTTCGAGGCCCCGCAACGGGGCACCTCACTATGACATGGTAGTAGCATTGTGTCCGCACGTCATGGTGAGGTGCGAATCCGCCGAGGCGGATGAGCCCCGAATCCATCGTGCGGGCGGCCCCGAAGGACAGTGTGCGTGTGATTCGGTGCTTTACAGAGCTAAAGCATTGAAATGATGTTTTTTCGTGTAGGCTTTATAAATGCGTGAATTCTATGTCTATATCCTGCATTGTGCGGACCAAAGTTATTACACCGGAGTGACCAATAATTTTGAGTTACGCATCGAACAGCATCAAATGGGTTATAATCCTGATAGCTATACATTTGAACGTCGACCGGTGAAACTCGTTCACGTTGAAGTATTTGGTTCTATATTAGATGCAATTCATCGCGAGAAGCAGCTGAAGCGGTGGAGTCGTCGGAAAAAGCAGGCACTCATTCAGGGAAATGATGAACAATTGATTCTCTTCTCGAAAAGAAAGTGTGTTGTTGATAGAATGGTGAACGAACGATAATTATTCTTCAAGGTCCCGCACTATGGATTCGGGGCTCCTCGTCATCCGCCCCGGCGGATTTCTCGTCGCACCTCACCATGACGTGCGGAAGTTGTAATTCTTTCTTCATTCCGCCATGTTTGATTCCATCACAAACGCATTAGTCCAATGGGCACAGGTTGTACCAATTGAGATTTTTACGTTTGTCGGTTCGTTTGTCGAAGAGGTGCTTGCACCGGTTCCATCACCCATCGTGATGACCATGTCGGGGTCAATTGCATCTGCACAGGAGAAGGAATTGATCTATCTCGTCGCACTGTCGTTTATTGGTGCTACTGGTAAAACGATTGGGGCAATTCTCGTCTATTGGATTTCCTATAAAGCCAGCGATATTCTCTTTGGAAAATTCGGTCGGTTCATTGGCGTGACGAAGGATGAAGTGTTGGCACTCGGTGAAAAATTGAATGGCGGATGGAAGGATTTATGGATGCTCCTATTCCTCCGTGCGCTGCCGATCATGTCCAGTGCCGTCGTGTCCATCGGTAGTGGTGTCGTCAAAATTCCTCTACGCGTATATATCGTTGCGACGTTCTTTGGGACGATCATCCGCGACTTCTTTTATCTGTATGTCGGGTTCACGGGCATCGAAACATTGCAGAATCTTGTCGATGGGTTTGACAGCATTGAGTCAGTAATTCAGGCCATTATTGCAGTGTTGATCGTAATTGGCATCGGATGGATTGCGTGGAAACGGAAGATTCGGGCTAAAGCAATAAAGAGCAAGGGGCAATCCAGTAAGTCTATTAATGATCAAAAAATTTGATCAATAAAACCCCTCGATAGGAGAAGTAGTCCAGCAATCGCTCATAAGTGCTGAATTCACTTGCTTTGCTGTACTAAAGCATTAAAATGTTCTGCTATTTCCATTTCCTCCCGTTTCCGTATGAAACGCATGTCTCGCTTGTCTTTAGCGACAATAACACTCAATCTCGCTCTCAGCACGCTCGCAGCTGCTGGAATGAACGTTGCCGTGCCGGTGGCTGATGCAGCGACGGTAACAATTTTCTCCGATGGATTTGGAACCGGGGGAACAGACTCCTCGTTCGATGAGGCTCCCGTGTGGACCGAAGGAGGTGATGGTGCGACAAAGCAAAACTCTGGAACGGGCAATGATAGCGCAAGCCCAGAGGGTGAAAGATTTGCTCAAATGAGCGGTGAGGATGGCTACATCTGTATTTCCGTTAATGCGACAGGATACACGTCTGTCATGCTTTCCTATTACTGGAGAGGGGATAGCAATGCTGAAAGTGACGATAGTGGCTTGGTCCAGTTCAAGTCCGCCGCTGGAAACAGTTGTGCAAATACTACAGGCTGGACGACACTTCATGATCACGACATGAGCGTCGATGGCTCCTGGTCAGCACAGTCTGCATTCACCAATGCGGGATTTAATAATACTACATTCCTTCTGCGGTTTAGGGCTGATACGAGCAGCAACAGCGAGGATTTCCGTATCGACGGAGTGCTCGTCACAGGTGATAACGGTGTTTCTTCCTCATCGAGCTCTTCTTCCGTAGTAAGCTCAGCTTCATCTTCTTCGGTAGTTTCTAGCTCTTCAAGTTCTGTCGTTACATCTTCTTCTGTGAGCTCAAGCGTTGCTAGTTCAACTTCTTCTTCCGAAGTTTCTAGCTCCTCAAGCTCCGTGATTACATCTTCTTCAGAAGCGTCATCATCTAGTGAGAATTCTTCAAACATTGCTTCATCGGTAGCTAGCTCTAGCAGCAGCGTTTTCACTGGCCCAACATGCCAGGGTTTGAATGCAACGATTTACGTTTCAGGTGGATTGATCGTTGGTGGACCAGACAATGGTCAGACGTATACAGGAATACTTGATGGAACGAACGGAAACGACGTGATCGTTGGTACAAGCGGTGTCGACAATATCGACGCTGACGATGGTGATGACGTTGTATGTGGTGGTGGTGACGCAGATGATATCCAGGGTGCAGACGGTGCTGACGTTCTCTGCGGAGAAGATGGAAGTGACATCATCCGCGGCGGCTCTGAAAATGACCAAATCTGCGGTGGTGATGGAGACGATGATGTGGATGGTGGAACAGGTGATGATCAAATCGACGGAGGTGTAGGCACAGACGTTATTGACGGAAGCTTTGATAATGACATCTGCGTCAATGGCGAAACAAACGATGATTGCGAAACTACGACTGGTTCAGTCGTGTGCACAGCTGTCTTCTCGAGCAGTAGTTCTTCTGTCTCGTCTATCGCATCTTCTGTTGCGAGCTCTTCAACAGCAAGTTCGACTCCAGCAAGTTCTTCTGTATCAAGCACGAGTTCAGCTGCATCGACATCGAGCTCTGTTGAAAGTATGAGCTCTTCTTCTGATAGCTCTTCGAGTACAACAACGAGCACAAGCTCTGATTCTTCTGCTTCAACGTCCGCAAGTAGCGACACATCTTCCGTTTCCACACAGGAAGTAACAGGAGGCGGCGTGAGCACTCCTGAGTCAGTCGGTGGCAACGGCGCGTACCGTGGAAACCGCACGAACACACTCGGAGGTGTTGCGAACTACCTCGCTGGGTTTATCCTTGGAAAGGATACGGATGCAAATACAGCTCCAGGAGCATTCGGAGGTAGTTCCGATACAACATTGACGGATGCTGAAACGGCAATGATTTGCAGCATGCGCCGCAGTATGCCAAAAGCATTTACGATTGCGATGCGTAATTGGGTGGCGCAATACCTTGCTCCAATCATGAACCGCGATGCTGAAGTGATCGCTGACGCATTGCGCGATTCATCCCTCTGCGCAACAGAAGAAGCTGCAGCCCCAGTACGTGTGGCATCTCTCCAGAGCTTCCCAGTTGATATCGCAGGTTACCCAGTATCGAGCAACTCAACATGGAACGCTTGTGTACGTGGATCTGTCACATTGGAAATCCTCCGCAGCAACCCAGACAAGAATGAAGATGGTCTCGCACGCGGTTGTGCTTGGTACCATACAGGCTCTATCTGGAAGCACCCTGACCTTAACGTGTACTTTGGTTGGAACCGCAAAGAAAAAGAAGTAACGCTCCCTGCAGGTTATGCTATCAAGCAGGATGCAGCGGTATCGATGAACTAGTGAAAAGGATTCAGAGGATGCAGATGATTCAGAGGAATCAGAAGAAACGGATGGTTAAACTAATTCCCATCCATCCTCTGAATCCTCTGATTCTTTTGTTTCCTCTGAATCATGAGAAGGTTATTCTCCATCCGCAAACTGTCGAATAAATTCAATCGGATTCACTGTATGCGCATCTGCTGTGCCCTGAGAGGGGACTGATGCCGGCCAGTAGATTTCATGGAAGGTTTCGTTTGGTTCTCCATGGTCCACCTGGAGGTGAATATGGGGGCCAGTCGTGTGGCCAGTCATACCTACGTGTCCGATAGTTTGGCCTGGTACAACGGTATCGCCAGCTTTCACTAATGCCGCTTCCATGTGACCATAGATGGAATAATACGTTTCACCATCTGGGGCGCGGTGCTCGACAATCGCATGTAATCCAAGGGATTCTTCATCCATACGAATGGCATGAACACGGCCACCGGCAATAGCGCCAATAGGCGTGCCTTCAGCGAGCTTTAAGTCGATGCCCGGATGAACTGCGGTAAACTCCGTTGCATCGATATCGTACTTACCGAAGAAGCGTGTGGAGTAATAGAGCTTTGCTGTGAGGATGCGAATTGTTTCTGGGTTGAAACGATCTTTTAATAAATCAACCATTGGGGTGGTTAACGTATTTAAGTCATAGGGAGGTACGCGGACAAAATCTTCCTCCGATAATTCTTCATAGGAACGATTCCATTGTTCTGCCTTCGTCATTGCGCCCCAGTTTGGTACGCGGCTTACTGGCTGCACAGTTCGATCAAAAAGAGGGAATTCAATTACTGCAGAGATACTTGATACGTGTGCTGCTGGAGATGATGCGTTTGTCGTTTCAGGTTCAGCTGCTGGCGGTGCACGACGTAACTGTTGCACAGACTTTTTGCTGCTACTGTGTGAGCGAGTAGGAGATGTTTCGAGAGGAGCTGCTGGTCGTAGTTCAAGCGTATCGTGATCGCTATCGCGTTGTGCAATGCGCTTGGCTGATGATGTACTTGCACGCAGAACAAATAGTTTTTGTTTACGTGCTGCGCTAGAAACCGCTGTGATCGTAATATTCTTTCGTTCCAGGAAGTGACCTTGATATTGGACATCACTTTGCACAGACATCACACAACACAGCGTGAGGCTCAAAAATACTGCTTCTGCAGCCGTTATATGTGCGGCTATAAACCGCTTAGCACGATGGAAAAGGGTGTGTTGTGTGTGTTTGTACATTTCCTTTTATTATACCTTAAATTTGCATTTTTATCAATAAATGTTGTATTGCAAAAGAGCTATGTGAATAACTATATGGTATGTATAAGCCTTTTTACTGTTCTGATTCTTGCAGTATGACGTCGAGTTCTCGTTCGTCTCCATCGCGCGAAATGCGCAGCTTGAGCGTGTCTCCTGGCTTCTTACGCTGGATGATATCTCCCAATAAAACGTCCTCTGTAAGGCGTTGCCCGTCTGCCTCCAAAATCACATCATTCTCGCGTAATCCAGCATTTGCCGCAGGAGAATTTGACACAATGGCTGGTTCGTTTGAATTGTTTCCACTCGCAATGATGACACCATAATCGAATGCGAGATTTTGTTGCTGAGCGAGCTGCGGCGTAAGAACGATATAACGTACACCAAGGTATGGTCGAACAATGCGTCCGTATTCTTGGTAACTCTCTACGGCACGACGAAGATCAAGCACGGGAATCGCGAAGCCAATATTCTGTGCGTTGCTTGCGACTGCTGTATTCATGCCGAGCACTTCGCCGTTTACATTGAGCAGCGGCCCGCCGGAATTTCCTTCGTTGATCGCTGCATCGGTTTGGATAATGCGGCTCAGCTTTTCGATTGTTCCTTCGTAGGGGTTTCCTGCAGTGATCGTTCGTTGCAATCCAGATACAACACCAACGCTGACAGTGTTGCGAAATTCACCAAGAGCGTTACCAATCGCTACGACCGTCTGGCCAAGAATTGGTTCATCGTTTGATGAAAGTGCGAGATACGGAAAATTATTTCCGTCGACTTTCAGCAGTGCTATGTCTGTGAGGAAATCGCGGGCTACAACTTTTGCTTCAAGCGTTCGTCCATCATTCAAGAGAACGGTGTAGCTTGCAGATGTATCGCTCACAACGTGTTTGTTTGTGAGCATGAGTCCATCTGCCGAAATGAAGAATGCAGTTCCTCCACCGATTTCCGTGCGTTCCGTTCCGCGTTGTATGGTTCGCGGGATGCGAATGCCAAACGGACCAGATTCATAACTTCGTTCCAATACGGGGAGATCTTTACTGATGATGACGCTGACGACAGCAGGTTCCGTTTTTTGGACAACACTGACAATCGGTGAATCGTTCCACACGTCACGTTCGATGTCTGCAATTTCCTCAGCAGATGGCTGATTATTCACGGCATTCGATGGCAATAACTGCATGCCTGTTGTTATCACCAACGTAGAAACAATCAGTGATGTAGCAGCCGATAATGCGATTGTGCGAGTTCCGTTATCCATAGATGTAGTAACGTAGTGTAAATGAAAGAGCGGATGAAATACACGAGCAAAAGAATAGTTTTCCTCGATTAAGACGACATTAAGACGTATTACTGCGATACTACATTGACACGAAAATTCAGCAGATTTATAATGTTTCTCCTTGGCATTAGTAAGCCATTTATCTTCTATTTCTCACTAACATTTATGTCGAATAATGAACTAACTCATGAACAGGTTACTGAACTCGATGACCATATGCATATGGTTGGTTCTGCAATTCAAAGCCAGGTTGAAAGTGGTGAAGATTTGATCGATGTTTTACGCCAGACACGTGATCGCGTAGGTGGAATGCGTGACTTTATTGGGAAAGAAGGAGATGATGCAATGTGGATGGTTCCAAAGCTTAATAAATTAATTTTGATCTACGAATAATGACTAAACGTCGCTTCACGGAAGATAGCTGGCGCAAAGAACCGTGGCTTAAAGGCCTCGTGTCTGCCTTGCGTGCATGTAAAACAGATGAAGATATGGAAAATATGCTGCGCGATGTTGCGACTCTGAGTGAACTGCAAGCATGGGGAGAGCGTCTCGAAGTTGCGCGTTTGTTATCCCGTGGACTTAGCTATCGTCAGGTCGCAGCGCAAACTGGTGCAAGTACGACAACCGTTACGCGCGTCGCGAATTTCTTGGAGAATGGCGAAGGTGGTTACCGCAAAATTTTGAATACGCATCGTCATCACCGCATGAAGGTTGATGTGCGAAAATCGGAGCCAGCTCCAGAGGTAACATCAGATTCTCCAGCAGCTGAACGACATATTTCACCGTTGCAGAAGTATCTTGATAGAAAATAATTCTTTTTTGGTATGCTCATGCGTATGACAGATCATCATTTTTTCATGCGTCGTTGTTGCGAGCTTGCTGAACAAGGCCGAGGCAAAACAGGAACCAATCCGATGGTTGGTGCGGTACTCATGCGCGATGCTAAAATTATTGCTGAAGGTTTTCATGAAGCATTTGGAAAAGTGCATGCTGAACGTGCATTGCTTGAATCGTTCAATGACGTTCAACCTGATGACATTCTGTATGTGAATCTTGAGCCATGTTGTCATACAGGCAAGACGCCGCCATGCACGGATATTATGTTGGAGCGTGGCATCAAGCATGTTGTCTACGGAATGCAAGATCCTGATACTCGTGTGAGCGGAAAGGGGATTGAGTTACTTCGCTCAAAGGGAGTCAAAGTAATTGGTCCGGTGATGCGTGCATCTTGTGAGCGGTTGAATAGGGGATTCATTTCATTACAAAAAAACAAGCGTCCATACATCACATTGAAAAAGGGAATGATGCTTGACGGTCGTAGTGCGAATATAGACGGAGCGCGGTTGATAATTACGTCGAAAGAGCAGGACATCTGGTCACATACATTTCTTCGTTCGCAGCACGATGCGATTCTTGTTGGCATCGGAACGATTCTGAAAGATAATCCGATTCTTGATTGTCGATTCGATTCTCTGAAACGTGATCTGCATCCGTATCGAATAATTCTCGATGCTCGTTTGCAGATTCCTCTCGAGTCACATGTCGCGAGCGATGAGCATTCCAATAGGACAATAGTCATTCATGGTCCTGTTATCAATCATGAAATGGATGTGACGATCAAAGAATTGCTCAGTTGTGGTGTGCGTGCCATCGAAGTGCCAATTGTTGACGATGTGTTTGAGTGGGCTGCACTTTGGCAACTATTATCGATGCCTGTTCGTGACTACAGCGGGATTGCGAGTGTACTAGTGGAAGGTGGAGAGAGGACGTGGGAGGCGTTTACAAAAGCGGGGATGGAGGATGAAGAAGTAGTGTTGGTTGGTAAGTAAAAGCGGTGTCACCCTGAGGTGCGAGCGATGTGATGGTTCGTGGCCCCGCGACGGGGCACCTCACCATGACACATCGATGCGAGCCACGAAGGGCGACACATTTGTTTACAGGTGAATCGTGTGTCCCATTTTCTTACGTTTCGTTTCTATATATTTCTTCTGACGTTCAGTCATGTTTTCGACGACGATGGAAACTTGCTCGGTGACTTCGATTCCGAAACCTTGGAGTCCACCCATCTTTTTTGGGTTGTTTGTCATCAAGCGCATTTTCCCCACGCCGAGATCTCGTAGGATCTGTGCGCCGATGCCGTACTCGCGTAGGTCTTCAGGGAAGCCCAAGCGTTCGTTTGCCTCGACGGTATCGAGACCTTCATTTTGCTGAAGCGCATACGCTTTGATTTTGTTTGCGAGTCCAATGCCACGGCCTTCTTGTTTCATGTAGAGGATGACTCCTGTTCCTTCTTTGGAAATCATATCCATCGCTTTCTTGAGCTGTCCGCCACAATCGCAGTGAACGGAATGCAGGACATCACCTGTGAAACATTCGGAGTGCACACGGACGAGTGTTGGTTTTTTTGCGTCAATGACACCCATGGTGATGGCGGTATGTTCCATGTTGTGCAATGTGTCACGGTAGACACTGAGATGCCAAAGACCACTTTCCGTTTCAAGGTTTGCTTCCGCTTCGCGTTCGATAAAGCGTTCATTCTTACGACGAAATGCGATGATGTCTGCGATAGCAATAATAATGAGACCATGCTTGTCCGCAAATTCTCGCAGAGCGGGTAGACGCATCATGGTGCCATCTTCATGCATGAGTTCGCTGATGACCGCACCTTGGCGCATGCCTGCAAGATGACACAGATCGACTGATGCTTCGGTGTGACCTGCGCGCGTTAGTACGCCGCCCTGTTGTGCGCGGAGCGGGAAGACATGACCGGGGCGCGTGAGGTCTGCAGGTTGTGCATCAGGATGAATTGCCGTATGAATGGTGGTCGTGCGATCCTTAGCCGAGATGCCAGTATCAGTACCATTTTTTGCTTCAATACTCACAGTAAATGATGTACCACGACGCGATGTGTTGTTGCTGACCATCGGTGGTAAATCCAATTGATCGGCGATCTCGTTACTTAAAGCTAAGCATACGACGCCTCCTGTTTGCCTGATGATGAAGGCCATTTGCTCTTCGGTGACGCTTTCTGCGGCGACGACCAAATCCCCTTCGTTCTCACGGTTTTCATCATCGACCACGATAATCATTCCGCCCTCTTTGAGAGCTTTTAGCGCATCAGGAATGGAAGCAAAAGGAGTCATAAAGAAGTAAGTAGCTACTGAGAAGGTCATGGTTCGTCTCCGCTCACCAAGACATTTAGTTTTATTTCCGAATTTTTTGCAATTCTGCGAGTGACCAAAGAACAGCGCGGGCAGCCTCGAAGCCTTTATTATGAGGACCAGCTGCACGCTCTTTCGCTTGCTCAATATTCATCACATGGAGTATCTCAAACGCGAATGGTTTCTTGTATTGTACTTGGAGATTCATCATTGCTTGTGCCGTCGTCGTCGCAAGGGCTTCTGCGTGTTTTGTTTCTCCTTGGAGGATAATCCCAAAACCAATTAATGCATCGACATGTTCGATGAGCGCACTGCCGATCAGAGGTACTTCGAACGATCCTGGCGCATCATGAAGGCGTATATTTGATGGATTGATTCCCGCATCTATCAACGTTTTTCGTGCAGTATCAACCATCGCATCAAGAACATCCCGATGCCACATTGATGTAATAATTCCGATCTTCCACGAAGCATCGATATTTGCCGGTAAATCACTTGGTGCGTGTCCGCTCATATGCGCTTGGAGAGAGAGGCGATAATGTATCGACCGAGAATATCTGTTTCGATATTGACGCTATCACCAACTTGTAAGTCTCCAAGTGTCGTGTGTTCG
This sequence comes from uncultured Candidatus Peribacteria bacterium, assembly GCA_964391185.1. Classification (GTDB taxonomy): domain Bacteria; phylum Patescibacteriota; class Gracilibacteria; order Peribacterales; family Peribacteraceae; genus JAKQEM01. Next base: position 56,878 of record CAYMIX010000003.1, read on the forward strand.
CGTGTGTGGGGGATAAGAGCGATCATGCAGCTGTCGCCTTGGGCTGTTGCAATTGTGAGTGATACGCCATCAATACAGATGGAGCCTTTTGGAACAACAAATGTTGCGAGGTCTTCTGGCAGTGCGAGCGTAAGCGTTGTGCCTTGTCCATCATTTTCGACTGATGCGATGGTGGCCGTTCCTTCGACATGTCCTTGTACCACATGCCCTTCGAAGCGTCCATTAGCTTTAAGTGATCGTTCGAGGTTCACGTAATCACCACGCATTAGAGCGTTGAAATTCGTCTTATTCCATGTCTCTTTGACGACATCAAAGGACATCGACGTTGTATCAAAGGCGACGACGGAAAGGCATACGCCGGAGACACAGATGCTTGTTCCTATCCGGATATCGTCAAAGATCGCAGGTCGCTCGACTGTCAGGCCAGTGGGGCTGATGTTGAGGATTTTGGCCGTCGTTTCAACAATCCCGGTAAACATGGCATCACAGTATACCGTACAAAGCAAGAAACTGTCAGCGTATGTCTGCGATTTGTTCGGTCATTATTGATGATTGCTGATTGGATACATGATGCGATTTCCGACGCGATAGAGGAACTCGAACCATTTGCTCCAGAGTCGATTACTAAGGGGTAGTGTCCCATCCCTGGCATATTGTTGAGCAATTTTTCCAAATGTCTCACCGTATCTGCGCATCAGTTCGATTGTCTTGGGACGTTTATCGACGACGAGCCCAAATGTTCCTTTGCCCACAACACTCTTCGGTTCAAAATGTCGTAGAACAATACTGCCATCGTAGTACTTGATCGCTTCTGCCATGTGCAATGTGGTGAGATACATCAACGCTTGCCACGCGATCATCGGTGCGCCCCCAGTGTAGATGAGTCCGAATGGCTTTCCTTTGAATTGGCCTTTGGAGTGCGTTTCTGTATCGAGTCCGAATGCTCCGATTCGATCGATAAAATTTTTCAAATGTGATGGTACGGAGAAGTTCCAGATAGGCGTAACAAATACGACGCCAGATGCGCTTCGGATTAATGTTTTGATGCGGTGGTAATCAGGCTCACAGGATTCTTCATGGTAGTCAGCGAGCGTGAAGTGATGGAGGTTGAGATCCTTGAGTCTGATCTTCTGGAAGGTCACTTCCGGAACACGTTTGAGTCCGTCGATGAATTGATCGGCAAGATAGTCACTATTACTTGGTTCGTTTGTCCCAGCGACAATGATTGCGATCAAGTTATTGGATGGTGTCATAGCTGAAAGTATAGAGGTAAGGATGTCAGGAAGTAAGGCAGTAAGCCAATTTCCTTTATACTTCCACACTTCGATACATTCGAACTCACAGATCGACTTTGCTTTGATGACGAACATGCTGTGACAGTATTTTTTTCTTCGCTATTTTTTCGACTTTGTGACTGGGGCATGCCATCGTTGACAGTGCGAATAATCACTGCTGATGATTTCTTGATGGGTTGGGCATGCTCCAATATCTTGGGGTCTGTTTGGTTCACAGGCACTACATCGTGTATTTTACTTGTCATACCTTCTTTCTATCATTATGAACCCGAACGCAGTATCCTCTTCCACTTCCCGCTCCGACCAAGGGTCTATTTTGGACGGTATTGAAGGTACAACAGATGCCCGCCCAGGCCTCTCGGTTCGTCGCATGTTTACAACGCCGGGCAGTGATCCGTTGGAGGAAGTGCGTTATGAATATCGGACGAGCCGCATCAAAAATACAGATGGTTCTGTGGTGTTCGAAATGGAGAATGCAGAAATTCCATCTGATTGGAGCCAGGTCGCAACGGATATCGTGGTCAGCAAATATTTCCGCAAGGCGGGCGTTCCTCAGCGCGACAAAGATGGCAATATTATGAAAAATGAAAAAGGAGAAGTGGTGACAGGTCCCGAGCGTTCTGTAAAACAGGTTGTTCGTCGCCTTGCAGGATGTTGGAGATTCTGGGGAGAGACACATGAGTATTTTGCAACAACACAAGACGCACAAGCATTCGAAGACGAACTCAGTTACATGCTCGTGCACCAGATGGCTGCACCAAACAGTCCGCAATGGTTTAACACGGGTATCAATTATGCGTATGGCATCACGGGTCCTGCTCAAGGTCACTATTATTGTGATCCAGTAACCGGAGAGGTAAAAAAAAGCAGTGATGCATACACACATCCGCAGCCTCACGCGTGTTTCATTCAGTCTGTGTCTGATGACATGGTGAATGAAGGAGGTATCATGGATTTGTGGATTCGCGAAGCTCGTCTTTTCAAATATGGATCTGGGACAGGAACAAACTTTAGCAACATTCGTGGTGATGGTGAGCCATTGTCACATGGTGGAAAAAGTTCCGGTCTTATGAGTTTCCTCAAAATTGGTGATCGCGCGGCAGGTGCCATCAAGTCCGGCGGTACAACGCGCCGCGCTGCAAAGATGGTGTGTTTAGATCTTGATCACCCGGATATTGAAGAATTCATCAACTGGAAAGTAAAAGAGGAGAAAAAAGTCGCGGCACTGGTGAAAGCGGGTTACAGCTCAGATTTCAATGGTGAAGCATATTCGACCGTTTCCGGACAGAATTCCAATAACTCTGTTCGCGTGCCACATTCATTCTTTGAATCAGTGGAAAAAGATAGCGATTGGAACCTTTTGTGGCGCACAGAACGCAAAAAGGCACTCGCAGAAAAGCGCGAACCAAAGCCATGTAAGACACTCAAGGCTCGCGATCTCTGGGACCAGATCGGATACGCTGCTTGGTCCTGTGCCGATCCAGGTCTTCAGTACGACACGACAATTAACGATTGGCACACGTGCCCAGAAGATGGACGTATTAATGCATCGAACCCATGCAGCGAATACATGTTCCTTGATAACACTGCATGCAACCTCGCATCACTAAACCTGATGAAGTTCTACAACGATGAACACGGAACAATCGATGTCGAACGCTACCAGCATGCAGCGCGCTTGTGGACGATTGTGCTCGAAATCTCCGTGCTCATGGCACAGTTCCCCAGCAAAGAAATCGCAGAGCTCAGCTATCGCTTCCGGACACTTGGCTTGGGTTACGCAAACCTTGGTGCGATGCTCATGCGCATGGGTATTCCGTATGATAGCGATCAGGGTCGTGCAATCGGTGGAGCGCTCACTGCCATTCTCACAGGAGAGTCCTATGCAACATCTGGTGAAATGGCTCGCAACCTTGGCGCATTCCCAGGTCACTCGAAGAATCGCGAACACATGCTCCGCGTGATCCGCAATCACCGTCGTGCTGCATACGATGCACCAGCAAAAGAATACGAAGGATTGCACGTAAACCCAGTAGGACTCGACCAAGAGGAAACACCTTCATACTTGCTCGAAGTCGCCAAGGAATGTTGGGACCGCGCGCTCGCCATTGGCGAAGAGCATGGTTATCGCAATGCGCAAGTTACGGTTATTGCTCCAACAGGAACAATCGGACTTCTCATGGATTGCGACACGACAGGCATCGAACCAGACTTCGCACTCGTGAAGTTCAAGAAGCTTGCAGGAGGTGGTTACATGAAGATCGCGAACCAATCCGTAGAACCAGCGCTCATCGCACGTGGATATGTGCCAGCACAAGTAAAAGACATCATGAAGTATGTGATGGGGACGCTATCGCTCGAAGGCGCACCACACATCAATCGCAAGAGTTTGCGCGAGAAAAACTTCACCGATGAAGATATCGCGAAGATCGAGAAGCAATTGCCACAAGTCTTCGAGCTTTCATTCGCCTTCAACCGCTGGGTTCTTGGTGACGAAGCACTCAAGCGTTTTGGTATCACTGATGCGCAGATGGATGATCCATCATTCAATTTGCTTCGCGCACTTGGTTTCAGCAAAGAACACATCGAGGAAGCAAACGTTGTTGTCTGTGGACACATGACGGTCGAAGGTGCTCCACACCTCAAGCATGAACACGTTCCAGTCTTCGATTGTGCGAACAAGTGTGGAAAGATTGGTCAGCGCTTTATTGCATGGGACGGACACATTCGCATGATGGCTGCAGCTCAGCCATTTATCTCCGGAGCTATCTCCAAGACGATCAACTTGCCACACGAAGCGACCGTTGAAGATATCAAGAACGCATATTTCCTCAGCTGGAAGCTCGGTCTCAAGGCGAATGCGTTGTACCGCGATGGTTCCAAGATGAGCCAGGCGCTCAGCAACAAGACGGAAGAAGATAAGAAAGAAGAACGCGAAGTCGTTATCCAAGAAAAGATTGTCTACAAAGAAATGCTGCGCCGTCGCAAGCTCCCTGCTGAGCGCATGGCGATCGCACACAAGTACAGCATCGCGGGCCACGAAGGCTACGTACACGTTGGTATGTATGAAGATGGCACTCCTGGGGAGATCTTCATCAAGATGAGCAAGGAAGGCTCTACGCTCAGCGGAGTGATGGACACGCTCGCACTTAGCTTGTCTATGAACCTCCAGTACGGCGTGCCCTTGGAAGTCCTCTGCGAGAAGCTCGTACATTCACGCTTCGAACCGATGGGTATGACATCGAACAAAGAAATCCCGATGGTGAAGTCCGTCATGGACTATCTTGGTCGCTGGCTTGCGCTCAAGTTCCTCACAAAGGACAAAGCGATGCAGTTCCATAATCATGACCTTGTCGACAAAGCGTACCGCGAAGGCAGCAAGAGCAAGGATGCATTCGCAATGCGCTTGCCGGTCGTCGATGAAGGATCCTCCGCACAGCCAAACCTCTTCGGAGGCACAGAAGAAACAACGTCTTCTTCTGTCATGGAGACAGAAGCAGCGCCATCGAAGCTCGAAATAGCAAAGCAGCAAGGCTTCACGGGATCTATCTGCAGCGGATGTGGATCGACTAAGATGAAACGCAATGGATCGTGTGAAGTATGTCTCGATTGTGGAGCGACGAGTGGGTGTAGCTAAGTGTCTATTCTTCGAGGCCCACACGTCATGGTGAGGTGTGAATCGGAGCGTAGCGACGATGAGCCCCGAATCCATAGTGTGGGCACCTCAAGATGACACTCGATTAGAATTCAAATAGATATCAGGAAATGAAGGAACCAGAGAGCACCGAGAGGGCTTTTTGGTTTATCAGGAATTCTTTGAAAGATGTATACTCCATCTATTCTTTCCCATCAGTTTTATGAAAAAAGACTCCTGGCTCTATTCAGATAACTTCCTCAAGCGAGCATTCGCAATCTGGGGCTATAACGCAGTCGCCGGAGCAATCATTGGTCTCCCAATTGCGATTATTGCCATGCTCATTGGAATGACTGTCGCACGCACTATTGAAATGGCTCCCTGAGACGTTTTTATTCTCAATTTTCTATGTCTGACTCTTTCCTCGATCATCTGCCTTCAAGCGAACGTGAAAAAATTCGGAAGCGCATGCGCAGTCCGGAAGCATACGAGCGTTTGCGTGAGAAGGTAAAAGGTCCGGAAGATTTGGCACAAGAAATGGAGCGCAGCGAGAAGCTTGCAGAATTACATTTCACACTTGAATCAGAACCTGCAGTAAATGACTCGTTGAAAAATGCGATCGAACAAGATGTGCGTGAACAAGGAATAGAAAATTTATTTGAGGCAACACATCTTTCACCAGAAATAAAAAATGCAATCGAGCACGGGAAATTTTCCGTATCTGTCGAATCACACCCTGATACACAGGAAGATGCACTCGTTGTGATGCCGGAAGGACATGTGCAGGAAAAAATTCCTGTAAAGCAAACATTCAGCGATCAGTATGTGGGGCAATTCACCATGCATCACTGAAACATATAAGTGCCTGTTGGCCGTTAAGGATGTGTGTCCTGGAAGATCAACGGAGGTCAATCGGCTTCGTTCAGCTTTGTCCTATTGGATTACGCCGCAACTACGCCGCATTGTTAGATCGACAGGAACAGCACGCCGAATGCGCAGATGAAGAGGAAGAACTTCATGGAGGCATGCAGACTAATTGATCACCTAATTTGTTCGCAAGGGGGTAGTACGTACTACCGCTTGCATAAGGGCTAAAACATGAACACATTTATATATCACGATAGAGTTTGTGTAGGCCTCCTCTCTGGCGACATTTGGTGTTCACTCAAAAATACTGAGTCAAAACACCCTGACAGTGGACAGGTGTGCACCATGTGACATCGTGTTAGTTTTTCTTTTCATTGGGTCCGCTTGCGCGCTTCAAATTCTGTTATCTGATCATCAGGCGCAGCCTTGTTTGGAATCGTCTTCCCGCACTTCGTGCACACATGGACGATCATCCAGCCTTTCTTGCCGTCGTAATCCAGATGGTCTGGAGCCATTAAGCCCTGGCATGTTGAAGCTCTATCACCCGGCCCAGCTGCATCCACATGCTTGGAATATAAACATTTCGGACAATGATTACGGCAGCTGCCGTGCTCAAGAATTTCTACGCCAAACCCACAGTGTCCACATTCAAACGGTTCTTGGCGAGTGATGAAGGTCATACGTTGAATCTAAACAGCATCACATCTCCATCTTTCACGATGTACGTTTTCCCTTCAGAGCGCATTTTACCTGCTTCCTTGGCTTTCACTTCTCCTCCGAATTGTACGTAGTCATCGAAGGCTATTGTTTCTGCACGAATAAATCCTTTTTCAAAATCCGTATGGATCACGCCGGCTGCTTGTGGAGCAGTTGCGCCTTTCGGGATATTCCAGGCGCGAACTTCTTTTGGCCCTGCAGTGAAGTACGAAATATATCCGAGTGCTTCGTATGCTGCGCGAATGAGTCGATCTAATCCTGATGATGACACACCGAGTGAACTCAAAAATTCTTTCGCTTCTTCTGGTGAGAGGTCTTGTAAATCTTCTTCGATCTTTGCGCTGATAAGTACAAGCTGCGCAGAAGAGGGGAGTCCGAGTTGTGTTTTGAGTTCATCAATCTTCAGTGACGCGAGCTGATCTTCCGCGACGTTTGCTGCGTAGACAATTGGTTTAAATGTGAGCAGCTGAAAACTTTTTGCGATGGGAACTTCTTCTGGTTCGAGTTCTGTGATGATCGCCATATTTCCTGCTTGGAGAACAGGAAGAATTTTCATCGCTGTCTGCAGTTCCAACTTTTTTTCTTTGTCTCCCATGTCTGCAGGTTTTTTAATTTTATCGATACGCTTCTCGATACTCTGCAAATCTGCGAGACCAAGTTCTGTTTCGATAATTGCGCGGTCGCGTGCTGGGTCCACAGAACCTTCAACGTGAATAATATCGCCACCGGTGAATACACGAACAACATGACAGATGGCATCTACTTCACGGATGTGACTGAGGAATGCGTTACCAAGTCCTTCTCCTTTACTTGCACCTTTGACGAGTCCGGCAATATCGACGAATTCAATAGCTGCTGGAACGATCTTCTCCGGGTGAACTATTTCAACAAGCTTCTGCAAACGCTGGTCTGGTACCTCAACAATTCCGACGTTTGGCTCGATGGTGCAGAATGGATAGTTCGCTGCCTGAGCGCCTTTTGTACGTGTAAGCGCATTAAAGAGCGTTGATTTACCAACATTTGGAAGGCCGACTATTCCGATCTTAAGAGCCATAAGAGGATTGTCGGCCTATCCTACCGGATATCACATGAGAAGGAAGAAGAATGTCGTTTTCAGGCCCGAATAATGTGGGTATTAGATTGGCCTGTATATTGACAAAAATTGCAATTGTGATAATCTAACTCCCCCTTCTATGTTCAAGCGTTTTCTTGCTTTGGCGGCATTCGTAGCCCTTGTAGGTGTTTGCACCCATGCATTCGCCGCAGAAAGTAGCGAACGTCCTCTTAATCGTGCAGAAGCGGTCGCTTTGCTCGTAGAAGCAAATCCAAGCCTTCAGCAGCGTTATGCGTACTTCAATGAACACATGCCGCCAATGCCACTCTTCCAGGATGTCCCGCATGACACCTGGTACGCTCCTTATATAGAAGCAGCATTCGAAGGTGGCATTATCACGGGAAATGAAAACGCACTATTTCGTCCTGCAGACCCAATTACAGAAGAAGAAATGATTGCCCTTGGCGTGCGTTACCACTCCATGGCTCACCCTGAGATTTTCATGTCGCTTCTCGCCGCAGAGGATCAAGACTGGTTTACGAGCCTCGTGAATGCATCGCTCCAGAGCAACATGGATTTGCCGTTTCCTATTCGCCTTGGTCAGCCGATCAAGCGCGATGATCTCTTCGCGATGATGACATCAATGAATGTCGCAAGCCCAAACATGATTGCGATCCAGTACAGCCGCACGGGTTACACTCGTCCGATTGTTGTTCAACAGCCAGTACAGCAACCACGTCCGATTGCTCAGGTCATTCCTCCTCGCCCAACGACTACAAGTCCTGCGCCAACACCACCACGTCCTACGACTCCTACCCCAACGACGCCACCTCCAACAGCACAGCCAACGGTAGCTGCAAAGCCATTCTCCATCTCGATGCCAACGCTTGGCGTGAAAGATCTCACCATCACACACCCAACCGATCCATTCACGAAAGATGGTTTGCACTCCGTGCTGAAGAACGGTGTTGGTCACTTGTTTAGTTACCCAGGAAAAGGTGGAAAGATCCTCGTCTACGGTCACAGCTCCAGCTACCCATGGGATGTATCGAGCTTCACGAAGATCTTCCGTCAGATCAATAAGTTGAATGTTGGCGACCGCATCACGATTACCTACAATGGAACGATCTATACCTACGAAGTTACGAACAAGCAGAGCGTTCCAGCGGATGACATGTCTGTGTATCAGCAGCAGGGAGGCGGCGAAGAGCTCATCCTCTATACGTGCTGGCCACCAGACAGCATCAAAGAGCGTTACCTTGTGCATGCGAAACCGGTGAGTGCGGTGGCGGTGGTGAAGTAAGAGGTGTGATAGAGAAAGAAGAATAGTGTTATTTTGACGGACATTCCCTTTCCCTCAGGGAAAGGGCCAGGGATTGGGGTATGACAAACGTTGAACAAGTTTAATTTGGGGTATAATGAGCAACTATGTTTTTGGGAATCCAGAGTCCTGATCGTAACTTCATCCGAGCCAAGTGGCTGCGTCGCGATCAGACACGTGCGGAAAAAGTACTATGGAATGAACTTCGAACGAAGCGTTTTCATGGATATAAATTTCGCCGACAAACTCCTATCGGTCCTTTTATCGTCGATTTCTTTTGCTTTGAAAAACGGTTGATTATCGAAGTTGATGGCAGTGCCCACTGGGATGATGAATCACAACTGTACGATCGGAGACGTGAGCAATATTTACGTGAGCATGGATTTCAAATTGTTCGTTTTGAAAACTACGAAGTGATGAACTATTTGGAAGATGTACTTGATAAGTTGAAGGTAGCGTTGGAAGTCACCTCCCCCCGTCCCTCCCCTGGCTCTGAGGTCCCCCTACCCTGACCCTTCCCCGAGGGGGAAGGGGAATACGCAGCATGAATAACCTTCCATAACGTCAGGTTATTTCTTTTTACATCCCCGGTGGCATGATTGGTGGTGGAGGTCCTCCACTTGTATTTGCACCAATGCGTCGCAAGATTTCGCGGTTCACGAAGTCTTTCTGGCGACCGTACTTGAGGCGTGAGAGCTGCTTGAATGCTTCTGCAGCCTGGTCGTCTTTTGTATACGTTTTATCTGTCCAAGGACGTGGCACTTCGATGCTGAATGGACGGCTTGGCTGGCCATCGACGCAGAGCTTCATCGCCCCCTTGAATGCATCCATATTTACAAGGTCTTGTTCAGAGAACACAGGAGCCATTTCTTTGGCTGCCACCTCTGCATCCTGTGGACCGATCTTATACATCATCATCGTTCCGACGTTACCGAAGATAGCGCCCTTGAGGCTCACTGCGCCGGAGAGCTTACTTTCTTTCTCGAGCTGGTCGATGTACTGGTGAGCGAGGATAAGGCCCAAGCGGTACTTACGAGCTTCGGAGAGGATAGATTCAATGCTCGGTGTCACGAAGTTTTGGAATTCATCGATGTAGAGGAAGAAGTCTTTGCGCGCTTCTTTGTCCATACGCTGGCGACGCATCGCAGCTACTTGAATCTTGTTTACCACGATCATACCAAGCAGCGTACTGTTGATATCTCCGATGAGACCCTTGGAAAGGTTCATCAAGATAATCTTATTTGAATTCATACAGTCCGCGACATCGAAGCTGCTCTTTGTTTGTCCGACAATATTACGCATCAGCGTGTTCGTGACGAACTGTCCGAACTTCGCTGCGAAGTATGGGATCATTTCCTGCTTTTCGCGCTGACCAGTTTTGGCCATCTGATTTTCCCAGAATGATCGCACGATAGGATTCTTCACTTTCGATACTTTGTACTTGCCCCATTCGTCATCGGTAAAGAGGCGAACAAGGTCGGTGATCGCACCACCTTCTTCTTCGTCTTCCATCAGTGTGAGACAACCGTTACGGAAGTAATCTTGAATACGTGGCCCGAATATTTCTTCGCCGTACATCTTCACCATCATGTTCATCGCGTCGAGAGCGATAAGATCGCGCTCTTCAGCATTTTTTCCTTCGAGCAAGTTCAGTCCCATCGGACGCTCCATATCCGCCGGGTTGAAGTAAATAACATCGTCGGCGCGTGAGCGGGGGATATATGGAAGTAAATCATCAATGAGTGATCCGTGGGGGTCGATGATGCACACACCTTTTCCGGAGTGGAAATCCTGGCGAGCCATCAACTGAATAATCGAAGATTTACCCGTTCCTGTTTGACCGATGATGTAGAAGTGGCGGAAACGGTCCTCTGGGTTCATGTAGATCTTCTGCTTCTCACCGCGGTAGGTGTTGTTACCAAGATACAAACCATCTTCTGGAATATTCTTTGGTGCAGCTGCGACCTTAAAATTCTGCCATTTGATAGTTTCCACACGGTTATATTTGATGTGAGGCAGGTGGAAGAAGCTCGCGAGTTCCGTTGTGCCCAAAAGCATCTGGGGAGCTTGCAACCATTCGCGGAATGTGCGACGCGGGTTACGTCGAACAAAGTTTTGTACGGTTGATTTTTTATTTTCCATCTTGATGGTCTTGAACGAATTGCCGCGAACATCGTTGAACTGTGAGAATCCTGCGAGCACGGTTTCCAGGATCAAATGTGCGCGTGATTGATTTTGTGCTGAAGAGAGAACGCGCACAACTGCTTCGAAACCAGGGTTGCCCGCTTTTTCATCCACTGATTTGCTGTATTCTTCTACCATCTGAGACACGCGATCTCCCTTTGTAGATTCTTGTAATTTGTTGATTTCGTCGCTCGTGAAAATATCAATGAAACCTCGGATCCACGTAACTGGATTCAGCCATGAACCGCCGCTCTTTGCTTTGGGATTTAAAAGTTCTGACGCTTCTTTCTGGAGATGTTTTTGCCATCCTGGCTTAGCAGGGCGCAAAATAATCTGCACCGCAGCTCCTTCGTCACTCTTCAACTTGGAGAACGCGTTTGTGATTGCATTAAGTGGATCACTTTTCAGTTGTTGATACGTCTTGAACAGTGCAGTGTATTTCTTGTGTGGGAACAAACTCTTCGCAGCAGCGACCGAATCTTTCGTGAAAATATTATAATCTTCCACCTCGTCGATGATCGTATCAGGATAGAAAGACGTCACTTGTTTTTCGACCAAGTGAGCGATTTTGCGGGGGCACACAATGAAGAATAGAATTTCACCTGCGAGCGCAGCGTATTCCATAGAAAAAAACGTCTGACCACGAAAATGATGGTTGAAGTGTTCGTTATAGAGTCCATGCAGGGACTGATACAAATGATCCATTACACCTATAACCTCTTTGTAATCTTTACCAAATTGTTCCGTTTCAGATTCTTTATCCTCACGAGATTCCTTTTTTGGGACCAATAATTGGAGAAATACCATATCTTCCTCGCGTTTACGATCAGCCACATAACGAGAGAGCCAAGCGAGTGCCCAAAGCACAGCACTTACGCCCAGAATGAGGCCGATGACGGAGAAGACGGTCGACATGAAAGTATCGTACCAGTATAGCACATTCTGTGCAGAAATTCACACTAAAATGAATGATATTCAGCTCGATGTGCCGGTTGTCTAAAGAGGTATTTTGGTGAAGTAATGTGTGTTAAAACCTGTAAAATAAACACATGTTACGCATACGTTCTTGGCGCGATCTTGTAAACCTTCCAGGATTTCGCCGTTCGATACGGGCTGGACTTCGGTATGTATTTGGCAAGCGTGGCCAGCGCTTAGTACGCAGTTTGCGTTTGTACTACCGTTTGCGCATCAATGTTGTTATCCGCACTGGGGAGCCTATTGCTCGTTTAGCAGGGAAAAGTGACGCACGATTATTTGTCGATGGGAAGTCCTCCTTTCATCGTATGGAGCGTCTCATCAAACGGGCCCGACATAGCATTATCATTCAGATGTTTATTTGGAGGAACGATACAACGGGAACCCGGATTGCAGAGCTACTCCTAGACGCCGCTGATCGTGGAGTGACGATCGACATAACGAAAGAAGCGGTCGGAGATTTTTTCGAGTTTCGCGGAGATTTTATCGGTACAAAAGGCTCGAGTGAATATCCGTGGAATAGGTTTTGGAATCACCCACGGATTCATGTGTCCTATGTGAATAATAGTGACCACGCAAAAGTATTTGTGATCGATGGATATATTTTGCTCCTCACCGGGATGAACCTCGCAGATGAATATCGCTACGAGTGGCATGATTATTTAGTTGAGCTGAGAGGATCACGATTGGTAGAGCAATTTCTCACCCGACGAAAGTGGCATCCTGCTGGAGGAAATCCGAGTATCGTTATGAACTCGGATAATCGTAACGATATTCGTACCGTGACAATGATGTTGCTGGAAAAGGCGCGCGAATCAATTGTCGTCGAACATTGTTATGTATCTGATGATGCCGTTATGCGAGCGCTGATCGATGCGAGTAAGAGGGGGGTCAGCATTACATTGCTCCTGCCTGGCGTGAATGATTTTTATTATCACACCAACATGATGTCAGTTGGAAGGCTACTGGCAGAAAGCGACCGTTCGAATCTGCGTGTTTTTTTGTATCCGGGGATGTCTCATGCAAAAGCCCTGTTGATAGACCGCAAAACTATATTTATTGGTTCGGCGAATTTATATACGGTCTCACTTGATGTGATGGGTGAGGTGAATGTGCTGATACAGCATAAGCGCCGCGTGCTCTGGAAATTGCAGGAGGCATTGCGAACAAATATCCTTCGAAGTCGTCCTATCACAAGTCTGCCGTCCTTCTTATGGTTATCAAGATGGCTGGCGTGGCTAGGGCTCTAGAATTCCGGATTTAGGAATGTGATTTCTGCCACTTGTCGTACACCCTTTCGACCATCTCAAGCAGAGATTTAATGGTCATGTCTTTTTTGACGAAATAGTCATCTGCGCCCAATTCCATTCCGCGCTGCTTCGAGCGCTCATCGGCAAAGTTCGTTAGCATCACCACAGGGAATGTTCGTGTTTCCTTTGGATATTTCTCCAAAACCTGGAAACCGTCCATTTTCGGCATGTGGATATCAAGAACGAGGACATCAGGGAAGCGGGCGTCGATTTCTTTTACCGCTTGCTCTCCATCTTCCACAGCGCGGATGGCGTAGCCCGCAACAGAGAACTTCTTTATATACAGATTGCGCAGCACAGCGTCGTCTTCTGCGATAAGGATGTCTGGTTTTGCCATATACGTCTTAGTATAGCACTCTTTGCTTAATTCACATATAGATATTTTTACCATCCCTAAAATGGGTCTGGTCAATTGTGCTCATTTCTGCTACAATAAAGAGAATATTTATGAACAAACATTCTTCATCATCCTTGATAGCTGGAGCACTTGTGCTCGTAAGCATGACGGCAGTTGCGTCGCTCTTCACCCAAGGAACAACGGGTGCCGTTGCGAGTGAATGTGTCGGCAAGCCTTACGGTACTGCAGGTTGTCCGCTGAAAGCATCATCAAGCAGTGTATCCACCCTTAGTTGTGGTAACGGATACGTTGACCCAGGTGAGGAATGCGACTTAGGACAAACAAAGAATGGATTCAGCAATTGTACAAAACAGTGCAAGTTGCTCTTTTGCGGTGATGGACTTATTTCTCCTGCAGTAAAAGAAGAGTGTGAACCAGAAAGTGAAGAAGTATACGCACTCGATCCTGCTACAGGGGAGCTTATTATAGAAGTACGCTACCTCGCCCCAACATGTGGCGCTATTTGTACTGTTCCAACGTGTGATAATAAGGGTGAGTGTTCCGGTGGGTGTAAGCGTAATTTCCTTCCAGCATGTACGAATGCTGCCAGTAGCACGTCTGTAGCAACTGCACAGATACAGGCAGTTTCTTCGATATCTGCAATTACCACGGGAGCAATAGTGTCTTCTTCGGTGGGCTTGCCATCGCAGGTTATCGCTTGTGGTAATGGCAAGATAGATGGTGGTGAACAGTGCGATGATGGGAATATGATTAATGAAGATGCATGTGCGAATAATTGTCGTATCGCTGTCTGTGGTGACCAGATCTTGCAGATTTGGGAACAGTGCGATGATGGCAATCGTATCGATGCGGACGCATGCTCCAATACGTGTAAGTCTCCAGCTTGCGGTGATGGTGTCGTTCAGAATGGTGAGGAATGTGATGACGGAAACCAAAGCAATCAGGATAGTTGTTCGAATGCTTGCAAACTCCCTCGCTGCGGCGACTTATTGATTCAGGCGGGCGAGAGCTGCGATGATGGAAACCTCGTCAATAGTGACGCGTGTTCAAACAGCTGCACAGCGCCACGTTGTGGAGATGCAATCGTGCAGACGGGTGAAGAATGTGATGATGGAAATGCAGTGAATACAGACGCTTGTACGACACAGTGTGTCTTACCACGTTGTGGTGATGGCGTTATCCAACAGGCAGAAGAATGTGATGATGCAAACAAGGTAAATGCAGATGGGTGCAATAACCTCTGCAAACTTCCAATGTGCGGGAACGGTTTGCGTGAAGGTGATGAAATTTGTGACGACGGTAACCAGAGCAATAACGATGCTTGTTCCAATGAGTGTAAGCGCCCTGCATGTGGAGATGGATTCGTCCAGCCTGGTGAATTCTGCGATGATGGAAACCAGAATAACGACGATAACTGCACAACGATGTGTCGTGTTCCTACCTGTGGAGATGGTTTGATCCATCCACGTGAAGCGTGTGACGATGGTCGTTTGAACTCAGACATCAAGCCAAATTCTTGCCGCATGAACTGTACTGCAGCACGTTGTGGAGACGCAGTTACAGACGAAGGTGAAGAATGTGATGGTGGTGAAGAATGCAGCCCAGAATGTACGTTGCTTAAGTCTGCTGCACCAATCCTTGGCACTGATGAAGATGGTGGTGTATCCATGTGGATTTACCTCGCAGTCGTATTAGCAGCGGTTGGAACTGTTGGCGTTCTTGCCTTCGTTCTCCGTAAGCAGCTCCATGGAGTAATAGCTCGCGTAGCCGGAGAAGGTGCCGCTGAAGCCCTTGATAATGTGCCTCTCGACCAAATCGAGATGCCATGGCAGAAGTGGTAACTTGACCGAAGAAACAAGATACAAATACGTGTCTTTGTCTTAATGACGTCTTAATGTGAACGGTTTAAAATGCGCTTAATGCATATATTGATCATCGAAGATCAGGAGAAATTGGCTGACAATATGAGGAAGTTTTTGGAACTCGAAAACTTTGCTGTGTCTGTTTCGCACGATGGGAAAGAAGGTTTCGAAAAAGCGATGACGCAGGAATTCGATGCATTGATTCTTGATGTTAATTTGCCCGGAATGGATGGGTATGTGATCTGTACGATGCTCCGACAGCACAAGAAAAATATGCCAATCTTGATGCTCACTGCACGTACGAAACAACAGGAAATTATTCATGGTTTGAATATTGGTGCTGATGATTACCTCACCAAGCCATTTGATTTGGAAGAGTTGCTCGCACGTATTCGCGCCCTGTTGCGTCGTGGCGAAAAAGAGAAACAGCCAATTCTCACGACGAAAAATATCGTGCTCGATACGAATACACGAGAAGTGAAGCGCAAAGATAAACGAGTAGAGCTCTCACCCAAAGAATATGCACTTGTGGAATTTCTCCTGCGAAATAAAGGAATCGTGCAAGATCGTCCGCGCATCCTCGAGCATGTCTGGGGCGGCAACGATGACCTGATGTTTTCGCAGACTGTGGACGTGCACGTTGCGTACGTGCGGCGTAAGCTGGGGAAAGATGTGATTCAGACAGTCCCAGGGAAAGGATATTTGATTCCTCAGGATTGAGATGACATCGTTCTTCTGCTTGCAGGTATGACCATGTTCCGCACCATCAGCTACAAAATTGCATCGCAGTTCACACTGTTTGTGTTTTTGCTGTTCATGGTCAATGGTGCGTTATTTTTAGTGATTGATTACACAAGTGCACGCAGACAATCGCAGTCGCGCTTGCGGCAAACATTGCAATATATTGTCAGTCAGCCGGTGATGGTTCGTGGACAGCTTCCGCCACCAATTCGCGAACGAGTACGCATTGTCGATAGTCAGTGGAACCCTGTATTTATCGGAGGCATTTTTAGCGATGTTCCAGTGGCTCCAGCGAATGGATTTTCGTTAGCGCTTATTGATGGCGAGCAATATGGAATTCTCACCGCGCCTGTCATGACCGATGATCGCATCGGCGGCTATATCCAAGTGGCGGATCTTCAACGTTTCCAAAGAGGAGATTTACCCCTTAGAGCAGCGATATATTTACTCGTGAGTGCGTTCATTAGTTTGCTGACGTATATCGTTGGATTGTTCTTTGCGCGTACAAGCCTTCAGCCTGCTGACCGCATGATGCGGCAGCTCGAGCAGTTTACGCAGGATGCAAGCCATGAACTGAGAACGCCACTTGCAATGCTTAATTCTTCCTTAGATTTAGCACTCAAAAATCATCAATATAAAGAGGGGATCATCTCCGCCAAAGATGATGTGAAACAAGTGTCGTTACTGGTAGAAAAATTGCTAGATCTCGCACGCCTGGATGCATGTACATTGCAGCAAGAACGTATCGATCTTTCGGGACTTGTATCACAGCTTGTTGAAAAGTATCAGCTTCTTGCTATTGAAAAGGGGATCACAATCAAAGCACATATTCTTGAAGGTATTTCGACATCGGGAGATGCAGCTTTAGTGCGGCAAGTGATAGGGAATCTTCTTTCGAATGCTATTAAGTTTAATAAGCCCAAAGGAACGATTGATGTAACACTGCACAAGAAAACGCTTTCGATTGCCGATACGGGTATAGGAATCGATGCAACAGAATTACCTCGGGTATTTGATCGATTTTATCAAGGGGATACTTCCCGTGCCAAAGATGGTTTTGGACTGGGTTTGTCTCTCGTCAAGCGCATCATAGAGATGCATTACTGGAACATCGAAGTTCGCAGTACGAAGGGAAAAGGTACGACTTTCACTATCCATTTTGAATGATGTCTTAATCTGTTCTTAAGGTGAGCGATCTATGATCGGAGCGCATCATTCGTGATGTCAAAACAGAATCAGATTGATCGAGAGAAGCTGGCTTGGGAGGGCAGCTTCTCTTATGTTAAAAAAATTCCTTTGTTATCCGCTTGCCTATCTTGAACTGACTAAATTCATTCCTTTTTACCTATCCCCCCGACCCCTTTCCTACACTAGGAAAGGGGTGCACTGTTACATCTATTTATTGAGTGTTGTTTCATTAATAAATCTTAATCTGGAGTTAACTCCGTCTTAATGAGCGTGTCATAGAGTATGCGCATGGTTAACCAGTTCACTATTTTATTTTCTACCACTTACATTCCATGCAGAAATTTTCTCTCGGCGTGGTCGCGGGCATGTCGTCACTCGCACTCGCCGTTCCCCTTCTTGCTCAAGTAGCAGGAGCCGCCACCAATGAAACTCTCGACACAACATCACCGGCAATTCCTTCTCAAGAATGTACGCAAGCAATGGCGGACTTGGAAACTGCCCACCTCGCCATCGTCGATGAGCAGTTGGCAACTCGCAAAGCATCTATGCAAGCACACCGCGATGCGCTCGTGGCAGCCGCTCAGATTGAAGATGATGCGCAGCGTGCCGAAGCACTAAAAACAGCTCATGAAGCGTTGCGTGCAAGCGCGCCCGAGCAAAATGATGCAGTAACTGCCGCAATGGAAGCTGTGCGCGCTGCTTGCGGCGATACGTTTCACTTCATGGGAGGTTTCGGTGGCCCAGGTTTCGGTGGTAAGCGTATGGAAAAACATGTCTTCATGAAAGGTAATCTCTCTGAAAAGCTTGGTATGACAGAAGAAGATTTCCAAGCGGCAATTGAATCTGGAAAAACAATTGAAGAGATTGCTGAAGAACAAGGAGTAGAACTTCCAGCACGACCAGAGCGTGGCTTTGGCCCAAAGGGAGGAATACGTCTCTTCGATCGTCCACTTGATGATCAGACGGAAGCAGTAGAGGACTAAGAGTTGTTCTTCACAAAAAGAAGCCGCGCGTAAGCGGCTTCTTTTTTATAATCGAATGATAGAAGATATTATGCGACTGAGATGCGAACGTATGTCGTGATCTTGCCAGCACCAAGGTGCTGCTCGACCGTCTTACTTGGGTCTTTAACGAAACCTTGCTTCGTGATCGCGTTCTCTTCACGAAATTTCTTTTCCTTACCCATCATGATTTTATCGAACATCGCTTCTGGCTTACCTTCTTTCCTGAGTTGTTCGCGCCAGATTTCCTTCTCAGCTTCGAGAATGTCTGTGCCAACTTCTTCGGGGTGCGTATAGCGCGGGTTGAGAGCGGCTGCGTGCATTGCGATGTCCCGGGCGACCTCCTTCGAGGAGCCTTCAAGTCCGATGATCACGCCGATCTTGCGGTTGCTGTGGAGATAGCTTCCAATCACCGGTGCTTCAACAACGTGCATGTCTTCTGCAGTGATATTTTCGCCGAGCTTCTGGACGAGTTCTGGGACAAGTTCGCCAGCCACCTTCTTCGCTTCATCCATGCCGCCGGAGAACAAGGCATCAACGATGCTCTGGCCCGTGCCCTGGAAGTTGTCGTCGCGGGCGACGAAGTCTGTCTCGCAACGGAGAACAAACATTGCTGTCTTTGTGTCACTTTCCTTGAGGAAGACGAGGCCTTCAGCTTGTGCACGGTCAGCTTTTTTAGCTGCCTGAGCGATACCGCGCTTGCGGAGAATTTCGATTGCCTTTTCCTCGTTGCCGCCTGCTTCTTCAAGTGCATCCTTAACTGCAGAGATGGAGACGCCTGTGCGTGAGCGGAGAGATTGGATGGCTGCTGCGGAGATATTCATAGTAGTGAGGTAGTAGGAATACGGGTAAGTGTATCAGATTAGTAGGAACCTGCGATAACGGTGCGTTCCTGTGGCTCGTTCTTAGCCGATTGTTCAGCCTGCTTCTTGGAACGAACGCCGACGAGTTCGCCAGCAATCGTATCGAGGAGAATCTGAATGGAGCGAACGGCGTCATCATTTGCAGGGATGCAAATGGTGAACTCATCTGGGTCAGCGTTGCTGTCGCAAATACCGTAGACAGGAATGCTAAGCTTCTTTGCTTCGAGCACTGCGACGTGGTCGCGCACTGCGTCAACAACGAAGAGTGCATCAGGCAAGCCGGACATTGTTGCTACACCGGAGAGAGCGGCATCAAGCTTTGTGAGCTCTTTGCGCAACTGTGTCTGCTCTTTCTTCGTGTACTTTTCTACTTCTCCTGTCTGGAATGAACGGCGGAGGTCCAAGTAGAACTGAAGACGGCGCTTGATTGTAGGCCAGTTTGTCAAAAGTCCTGGAATCCACTTCTTCGTCACAATTGGTTGGTTGAGCTGCTTACCCATGTCTTCAATCAGTGGAATGCTCTGCTGCTTTGTGGATACAAAGAGGATTGTCTTACCTTCTGCCTGCAATGCCTTGAGAGCATCGATGACACTGATGAGACCAGTGCGAGTCTTTTCAAGATCGAAAATGTGGATCCCCTTACGAGAACCGTAGAGGTATGGAGCGATCTTTGGATCCCACTTCTGCTTTGGGTGACCAAAGTGACAAGCGTGATCGAGAAGTTCTTTTTCGGATGGGATTGGCATAACGATACGGGGTAAGGAGGGTAATGGGGATAAGGAGAGTTTGAGATGTGCCATAGCACATAGCCCAAAGCTCATAGCGTTATAACGGTGGAAACATCCTTGGGGACTTGCTATGCACCCGAATCCGCCGAGGCGGTGAGTGGTTCATAGCTACCTAGTAGCGTCTTCTCGCCAGATGCGGAGGATTTCCCGTGAGGGACCAGGACCGCAGCGATCGGCTACTAGTGGAATGTGGAGACTATACTGATGGAAAGCGAACGTGGCAAGAGTGGTCAAAACGATCAATCCTGCGTCTTATATTCATCTTTTGGCGTTACATCGATGACGTTGTTGTACTTTGGATGTTTCGTATGTTCTTTCCATGTGGAATCGGAGATCGCGTTCACGGCCATCAGAATCAGCGCGAAAATTATGCCGATATCATCTAGTTGGCCAAGAATAGGAATCACATCTGGAACAATATCGATAGGTGAAATCAAATATACGAGAGCGACCCATGGAAGCCATTTGGATACGGCAGGAACGCGCGGGTCTTTGCGGAGTTGCCAGTAGAGCCGGAAGAAATCTCGGGTGCGGCGGAACATGGCTTGATTATAAGAATATTTGGTCTGCGTGCACAGGAAATGCTCCGGAATCACACATCATGTGTAACTCCGGAGCGGGTGCGGAAAAGTCTTGCTCATGTCAGCAGGGTGAAATCGAGTCACCCTTCCCTGACTCGTTGAGTGCGATCAACTGCCTAACACGCGACCAGACACGAGCGCGAGCAGCTTCAACTGAGAGCCCGGCCAGCCGGCTGTACCTCTTGGTAGCGACCTCGAGAGTCTCGCCAAGCATGTTGCCGACCATGACGATCTCCTCATCCAGAATGACGGCGTAGACGCTGCCGTCCTTGTTGGACAGTTCGATCTTGAACGGACGACAGTGGAGCCGGCACCAATGCCGAACCACTGCCCGCCGGATCGCGTTGTCCAGATACGTTCCTTCGCTGTACCTCAGTCCATGCTGTTTCACACGAATCTGCAGACGAGTTGCCACGGTCATCGAGATCTCCTTTTGTGACCGGCCTGTGAATGAAGAGGCAACATGCCTCCACTTCTTCTTCCCCGCTCAGAATGCTTCATAGAGGAACACTCAGAGCGATGAAGGATGTATTCGTGATCTCAAAGACCAACAAACTGGAGGGGTATATCACTCTTGTACGACAAAAATGTCAATAATTGTTGTCTATTTAGAAGGAAGGGCCTAATACCCCAGTTTCTCGTTCAATTCTGAGACCGGGACGCGAATTTGCTCGAGCGTATCGCGGTCGCGAATCGTCACCGTATCTTTCGCACCTTGAGCATCATCTTCGCCAATTGTTCCGAAATCGATGGTGACACACTTTGGGGTACCGATTTCGTCCTGACGGCGGTAACGCTTACCAATCGATCCTGTGACATCGAAATCAATCGCGACATCGAGTTCATCAAGGAGTGCCTTATAAATCTCCTGAGCTTTGGCGATGAGATGTTCTTTCTTGCTGAGAGGAAGAATCGCAATCTTCACGGGAGCTGTGCGCTTGTTAAATTTCATCACAACACGCGTGTCATCCTCGGCGAGCTTTTCTTCGGTGTAGGCATCGAGCATCATGGCGAGTGCAATACGATCAGCACCAAATGATGGTTCCATCACGTGTGGAATAATTTTATGAGTTGGATCATCAGGGTCCGTGTAGTGCATATCTTCACCACTGAACTGTTGGTGCTGATTCAAATCGAAGTCTGTGCGGTATGCAGCAGCTGCGCAGAGCTCTCCCCAGCCCCATGGGAATTTGTATTCCACGTCTGTTGTTCCTTTGGAGTAGTGCGAAAGTTCGTCTTTTTCGTGATCGCGGAAGCGAATGTTTTCGGGGTTGATACCGAGGGTTTCTGTGAGGAAAGACCATGTATCTTTCTTCCACTGTGCAAATACATCTTCCCATTTATTGGCTTCTGGATCGAAGAAGTATTCGATTTCCATTTGTTCGAATTCACGTGTGCGGAAGGTGAAGTTGCCTGGTGTGATTTCGTTACGGAATGCTTTACCAATTTGTGCGACACCGAATGGCAAACGCAAACGCATCGTCTGTGAGATATGTTTGAAGTTCACGAAAATTCCTTGTGCTGTTTCTGGACGCAAATAAATATCAGTACCTTCCCCATCGATGACACCTTGTTGGGTCTTAAACATCAAGTTGAACTTTTTGGCTGGGGTCCATTCAAGAGATCCGCACGTCGGGCACTGAATTTTTTCTGCCATCAACATTGGCTGCACTTGATCGAGCTTGAGAACAGCAGCTGCTTCTACACCGAGTTTTGCTTCGATAAGTTTATCTCCGCGGAAACGCTGCTTACATTTTTTACAGTCGATAAGAGGATCATTAAAGTTACTCACGTGACCTGATGCTTCCCACACTTTTGGGTTCATCAAGATGGCACTATCTAAGCCAACCATATCTGAGCGCTTGTGGACAAACTGTTTCCACCAGAGCTTCTTCAGGTTGTTTTTGAGCTCTACGCCAAGTGGACCGTAGTCCCATGTGTTTGCGAGGCCGCCGTAAATATCGGAGCCGGGGAACACAAAGCCTCTTCGCTTACAGAGAGAAACGACGCTATCGAGGGTTGAAGCTGGCATAGATAATGAAAAACGTACGGAAACGGTAGCTTATAGCGCTTTCGAAGAAAAGTCTTCACAAGTACGTGCATCAAGTGGGTGTAAAATACAGTTGTATAAGGAAGAGCGCGAAGGCAGTGCAGAGTAAGCTGAGGATGTTACGTCCATATCTGTGCAGCTTTTTTGGTAGGCCATCCAAGCCTTGTACCGCGTAATATGCAAGTGGAAGCAAGGCAATGACAACAAACCGGAAATCCTGGTTAGAGCTGTATGTGAACTTGAAGCGGTACACAAAACTGCTCAAAATAAGGAAGAAGAGCAATGTAAGAATGGGCAGCGTGTCTTTCCATCGCTTGAGTAGGTCATGAACGATGCCGACGGCGATGAAGATAAGGGAGAGTAATCCGCCAAAAAGTATTATTTGACTGATAGGCTTGAGTGGATCAGCGAAGCCGAATTCTCCGAAGAATGCTGACCGGAAGAAATACTCCCAAAAAAACTTTCTTCTCGTCTCATCAGACCATGGGTTGTTGTAGGGGGTGCGAAGTATTTCAATCGGATTGAATGTTAAGAAATTTTCGGGGGTGTTTTCCAGCAGTAATCCGGAATGCATACCGTTGTTTCCTAGTTGCAGAGATTTTGTATTATCTGCTTCCGTTAAACGTATCACGGGGAGCCAGCCTGCCATCACGATAATCAGAAGTGCGGAAAGACCGCCGTGCAGGAATCGCTTTTTCCAAGAAATGGTTGATTTGAAAAGAAACGCGATTGCCATTGCAGGTAAAAAGACGAGTGCGCTTACTTTCGTGAGGAAAACGAGTGCAAAGATAATGCAGGCGATATACCAGTCTCGTATGGATCCTTTTTTCCAAAACTTTATGAGAATTGCTACAAACAAAAACGATAATGTCTGATACAAAGTGTCATTTGAAATGCGCGCTGTGACGAAAACCAAGCTTGGGAAAGTGGCGATGAGACTACCTGCGAGGATTGCCTTCCGTTGTTTATCAATCTGAGGGAAAAGCAGCCACACTGCCCATAATCCTGCAACGAGCGCGCCGATTGCAAAAAGGAAGGACACGAACTGGATGTCCAAGAGAATTCCTTGTGCACTCCGCCCAAAGAATTGCTCGACGCGCATGAGAGCACCTGTAATAAAGTAGTATAGAGGTGCCTGGTGGTATTCCCATCCATCGATGGCGGGAGGAATGGAAAAGTGTGCGGCAACATATTCGATGTAATCAATGTGGGCGTCGGTGTCATGTCCGCGGACGGTATAGAATGTCGTGAGATAGTAGAGGAAGCGTAAAATGGCTCCACCAAAAAAGAGAAGAGTGAGTGGTCGGCGAGGCTTAGGAACCCAGAGCCATGTAAGGATGGATCCTCCAATGACAATCAGCAGAACGAGAGTGGTATCGAGTAAGAGATACCGTAGATCACTCCGGTCGCTTGTGATATTCAATCCAAAAAGACCACCTTGATCATGAAGCACAACGTGAACATCATTCACTCCAGGCGAGAGATATTCTCCCAATGCAATTGCTTTACCCGCTCCATAATCGCAAAACTTGGCGGTATCATCGGGGATTCTAATCCCGTTGATCGTAAACTCCTCAATACAATCATCAGGCTTTATTCGTAGCACCGTCGGATGAAATGCGGAAAGAGTGATTGTAAGCGATGCCTGCATTGGTGACTGGCCAGCCTCAGGGAAGTACGGCATTTCTCCTGACAGTGTTTCGCCATTAGGGAATGTATACGTGATGTCGCTAAATTCTGGTTGAAGACGTTGGTAGCCAACGATGAGACCAATGCTGACTATTGCTATGGCAGAAAGTGTGGCAAAAGTGAACGCTTTCCTGCGTGTGAATGCGCTGTATTTCATACGATAGAAAATAGTAGTGAGAAAGTTTATGTGAGGGCGAAGCAAGAGCCAAGCTAGTGCAAAGATAGAAAGGTTACGGATAGTATGTATGAAGAGCAATATGATGGAACTTTGATCGACAAACGCATTATAATTGATGGGATAAATCCATTGTGTAGCCAGTGCAAATACAAGTGTCATGAATCCTATGTTGACAATCTCATTAGAAGAAACAGTTTTACGAATAACGTGCTCTGTAATCCATGCAATAAGCAAAGGCATAATCCATACAACGTATTGTGGGGAAAAAACCGGGCTCAATCCTATGGTTACCAATAGAGTGGCTAAAAATGCTCTTTCACTTTGCTCAGTGGTTGAATGTTTCTTGCGCCACGTTGTAAACGCGATCGCCAATACAGCCATCACGACAAGACCGAGTGCTGCCGTGGCCATTTCTGGTCCGAATGACATATTTTGGACTGACATTGAAATAAATTCCGTTGGGTCTTTTTGCAATCGCAATTTTGAATAGAGCATGTGAATGCCCGACCATGTGCTTTCAATCTGTATTCCTCTACCTGCATGATACGATCCCAGCCACTTAATATTTGAGAGGAATCCTGCGGGACCAAGCATTATCATGGGGATAATCACACCAATGACTAATCCGATCATGGAACCATAGAAAAAACGCAAACGATTTTTCCATGTCATCGTCAGCCAAAGAAGTGGAACGAGCAAAATGGGTACAAGTTTCAGGCAACATGCCACTACCAAAAACATGCCGCTTTCCAGATGTTTTCCACCGGTATGAAAGCGCCATGCAAGATATAAAAGTAGAGCGAGAAGAATGTCGAAGCGTGCAAAGACAACTTCTTGTCCGAGCAGCAAAACAGTTGCAAGAATGGAGAACGGAACAAGTGATACATCCAGCGGGCCAAATATTCGTCCGCTGTACATGGTTGTTCCTATACACAACATCACAAGAAGCATCGTCCATCCGGTCGCAAAATCCCAATGGAATGGATTATTCTTTACGATGTAAAAAATAGTTGTAGCAAGCGGTGGGTACTCACTCTTGAGCTCATCGACTTCGTCCTCCAAAAACAATTGGACATCGTTTCCTATGCGATTGTAGACATTGATATCTTGTGATCCTCGAATATTTGGCATGTACCAAAATGCGAGAATGGATGTCGCGAGGATGCATAATCCTGCGATAGTGTGATACTGGCGGAGTTCCATGGTGAGCAAGTATACTAGGGCCCGATCGAACAGGCTATGATCACGCTGTGGATAACTGCTGTTTTCTTTTATTCAATTACAGTACACCCGTGACAAAATGGCCTTTCTTCCGTATCCTCCACAGCTATGAATCTTTCTATAATTTTGCCGTGCTACAACGAAGAAGAAAACATTGAAGCATCTGTCCGCGACGTCGCACAGTGGATGCAGTCGAGCAATCACACGGGTGACATCATTGTCGTGGATGACGGTTCCAAAGACGGGTCACCTGCGATCCTCAAGAAGCTCGGCAAAGAACTTAAAAACCTACGCACGGTTCGCCATGCGAAGAATGGGGGATACGGCGTTGCGATCCGCACGGGCATCGATGCAGCAACGACAGAGTGGATCGGCTTCATGGATAGTGATGGGCAGTTTCATGCAAATGACATCGATATTCTCATTCATGGCTCAGAAGGATATTCCTTTGTCACTGGTCGCCGCGCTCACCGTGCTGATGGATTCATCCGCAATTCATTCGGAAAAGTACTTGGAGGAATGAATTTAGTAATTCTTGGTTTGTATGTGCGTGATGTGAACTGCGGCATGAAGATCTTCAAGCGCGATATCTGGAAGACGATTCGCCCGACACACGGAGTAGAAAAATTGTTTAACACAGAAATGTTCCTTCGCCTGAAGCGTAACAAGATTCCATGGAAGACGATTAACGTGCCGCACTATCCACGCACCAAGGGAACTCCAACAGGAGGATCGGGTCGTGTGATCGTTCGCATGTTTAAAGAATTGTGGGATTTGAGGACTGCTAAAGACTAGGCATCATGGTTCGTCGAGCTCACCATGACACTAGGTGTCACCCTGAGCCCGGCGAAGGGCGACCTGCTTATTATGACACTATGCTTTGCAGGGGGTTCCTTGATGAAATATCATTTGCCAATTCCCACCATTCATTTTCCATAGGGAACAACGTCGAGAGTAAGACTTTTTCGAAGTCGCATCCATGACCCTTTCGAGAAAATATGTAACGAGAATCGTATTCGGCGATAATTCCGTCACAGTAAAATCAGACGGAACAAAGTGCATCGCAGGTTCGTTAGATAGGTCATTAAGTATGTCTTTTTTAGAATACGTATTTCCAGATTCTCCACATTCAAAAAAATCATCAGCAAGTAACGCATCTAATTTTTCTTTCGATGATCGTACTTCTGGCTGAAGTAACGTTGTCTCAAGATGAATGATAAGATTATTCATTAGTTTCGCGGAACCACCGTCGGACTATCCTGCGTGCAATGTACACAGCGCAGTTCCCACGTGCGTAGCCATTGGCGACGAGCGAAGGCTTTGTCACCGATGAGTTCATAGTAGGTGAATGCGCGGAAGAACTGGAATGCAAAGAACATCAATACGCCGAGTGCGAGGAGCACGTTCGTTTTGCGTTCATCGGTGATCTTTCGGTTGGCGAATTGTTGGATTTCGACAAACGCGAGCCCGAACAAGATGAAGCTGAAGATGAGCGGCAGGAAGTAGTGGTACAAGTACATCACGCGATCGATGCGGCTGACTGCGGCCATGTAACACACATACAGCGTGAAGAAAGTGACGAGCAAGAAAGGCTGCTTAAGCTTGATGCCGTTGAATACACTTCCTGCGAGCAGGCTAAAGGAAAGTATGACTCCGAGGAATCCGAGACCCCAGACAACAGGGTTGCTCTGGAGGTATAAGTATCTGTACGCATTGCCATCAGGTGTTTCCCAGCGGTAGTTGATGGTGCGTGCGCCAATAGGCCATAGGTACCACGGGCTTCCGTTTTCATCAGGCTTGGCGAGGTCTAAGCGTGGGACGCCTTTCTGGTAGTGCGAGACGAACTTCAATGAATCTCGCAACATCGTTGGGAATGAAAATGGTGACGATGTTTCGCCCTGCGCGAGGATCTCTTTGTATTCCGGAGAAGCCTGATAGTAACCAGCATCAGGGAGTGACGGTTCAATGCGTGTTCCGCGTGAGAAGTGAATCTGCCAGATTCCGCAGTACACGATCGCAAAGCTCAGTGCTCCAATCCACAGGAATTTCCAGCATTTCTTGAGATTAGGCCACAAGAAGTAAAGCGCGAATGGTATGAGCATGACAAAGAGCAGCGCGAATGCTTTCGTGGCAAGCGCAGCGGCGAACGACGCACCGAAGAGGATAGATGCATTACGAAGTTTTTTAGGATTATCCTTATTTTCTCTAAGGAGAAGAAAACCGAGAATAGTCAGCACGCTGAAAAAGACCATCGTCGACTCCAGCATCGCACTACGCGAGTGGACGATCAGTGCATTATCAAACACATAGAGGAAGCTGAGTAGTACCGACCACAACGTGTTTTTCGTGATGATATAAAACACGCCAAAAAGTAAGGGGACCGTGAGCCATGCGAGCATCACCGGGAAGAAGCGGTAACCGAGGAAGGAGAATTTTTCCGGTGGATTCGTTGCGTAGTCTGTGCCGATAAATTGGTTATCAAGTGGGTTTCGATCAAGTAGCACTTCTCCAGCAGCAATCATCAATTTACCCAGTGGCGGATGTGGCTCCATGAAGTACACACCGTTGATGTATTTCTGAGCGCTTGCGATGTGATAGTTCTCGTCCCAGAAGAGCGCAGCGGGGTTCCAGAAATTATGGACGAAGGTGAAGTAGGAAAGCACGAGCAGAAACAGAACTGCCAAGCTTTGTTCACGGTGTTGCTTAAAGAAAGAAGAGAGAGCCATGCCGCACAGTGTACCCAAACAGAGCAGTCTGCCAAAGCCAGTTTACACATCGTAAACGCCGATTCTCTGTGTATTGGTAGATACGTGAATATTGATAAAATGGCTTATTTATGCTATAATGACGTGATATATGAATTTTCTCTCAGCACTCGATTTTACGGCTGGTAAGACCGCAATTGTGCTCTGCGCTGTAGTTGCCTTGGCATGTGTCGACATTGTGCGTCGCAACAAACACAAGCCTTCACACCTCTTTTTCGCGACACTTCTTGGTACAGCATTGTCACTGGGACTCATTCGCACGGTTGATTTGTTTTTGCAGCCAGGCACGCAGGAAAATCCATATGCGATGGCGCTCGCCGTATTGCTTGTTGTCCTTGGATGGAAATCTCTCTTCGGCCCATGGGAAGTGCAGACGAAGCTGACGATGTTGGGCTCGTTCCTCTTTTGGATTTCCCTTCATCTCTTCTGGGAAGATTCTTCTGAGCAGCAAACGGTTCGTTTGATAGCTGCCGGAGTTGCCCTTATTCCTGCGGTTATTTGGTGTATGCTTTTCCTGAAGTATCACAAAGAACGCTTGAGCTCTGTCGCATTGCTCTTCTGCGCGGGCATGCTTTCGACAGTACCGATTCTTTTCTACGACACGCTGGTACGTCGTGGAGTAGAAATGCAGTTCTTTCTCTTTCGCATTAAGCCAGAAAGCTTTTCGCAAACGGCGCAGAGCTTTGTTTCAGGTCAATTAGTTGCGGGCGGAACAATGCAATCTGTTGTACTTGCGACACTTCTCTCATACATCTTTGTTGGTCTTATAGAGGAAGTGAGTAAGTACTGGGTTCTCAGTCGCAGCGCCAAGCAACTCTTTCATAGTATTGACGATGTGATGGAACTCTCGGTGATTGTTGCGATTGGTTTTGCATTCGCTGAAAACATTATCAATCCGGTGTATTTCACCGCTTTCGTGAAGAACTTCTTGTTTGATGGTTCACGTGATATTGGTGGATTTATTGGCAATGTGCTTGGTCGCTCTGTGCTCACAAGTATGGTGCACATCGTGAGTACGGGTGTGATGGGGTACTTCCTCGGCCTTGCAATTTTTGCTGAGCCAATCCTCGCAGAACGTCATGCACAGAAGCGTGCACACCGTTGGTTTTGTGCATTGCATCGCTTGCTTCGCCTAGAAGAGGTTTCCGTGTACCGCGTACAGATGCTTGCGACGGGTTTGATTACAGCGATCCTTCTCCATGGATTCTTCAACTTCCTTGTCACCATCCCAGAAATTCTCCCAGGCAACCCACAGTCAGTTGCAGACCTGATAAAAGGATCGCCAGCATTCTTGGATGCCGTGCCGCTCTTGCTGCTTCCAGCATTGCTCTACGTTGTCGGAGGATTTTGGTTGCTGACAACATTGTTCCTCCGCAAAGCGAACATCATGGAGCGCGGCCAGCCCATCATGAAACAGATCCTCGTGCCGATTATGGCGGAGGAAGAAGAGTGAATTTAAGCCAGTACGTCTTCGATCCACCGTCGGATGGCTTCAGATTGTTCTCTTAGTGTTTGCTGCAGCCTAAAGTAGTTGAAGCACTTCTCTTTGATTCTTACTTGCACAGGAGAACGTCCGAGTGTGATTCCCATGTCGACAATATTCGGAATCATGTCAACAATTCTGTCAGAGAATTCCGTTGCACTTTCTATCGTGAACGGTTCGTCACGTATCAATACATGAAGAGTTATTCGTCTTGTTGTGTAATAAATATCTACAAGATAATCCAGTATTTCTTCGACATCGGAACATTCCTGCATTGAACCAAGCTTGTTATATAAGCCATCGAATCGTTGTAATTCTTCCGCAAACGTTCTTTCTTCGTGTACATCCATGCGCAGTATTGAAAATAAGTGTGTTTCTTATAACACATTTGCTTTCCCCAATAAAACTAGTGCAACTGCATTGTGTCGCTACAACAAGGACGATTAGAATACATCGCCTTCGTTTTTCAAACTAAGGAGGCATCTTCCCCCCACTCCGATGCTCCGTTCACGTTTTGTTCAACGTCTTGCAAGTATCGCGCTTGCAATCAGCATTCCGTTTGCAGCATCCGCTGCGAGTGTTTCTGACATACTCAAGACAAAAGATGACGCGGTGGTGACGCGTGGAGATTTCCTCCGCGCATCAATTATTGTCCTTGGTGTACCAACGAAGAATTGCAAGGTAACCAAAAAGTACACACGCTCCGTTGCTCGTGCGATGATTCCGTATGTGTGTGCTGCCGAAAAAAACGGTGCGACCGCTATGTTTGGGTTGGAATTGAGCTTGGCCAAGAGCATCAACCGCGGAGAAGCAGTGACCATTCTCATGAAATTGCAGAATTACAAACCGACGGGGAACGCCCTTCTCTATAGTGACGTGAAGAAGGGGACTGACGTCGAACGTGCGGCACAGATTGCAACCGAGAGAGGTTGGATACAGCCGGTGCGCTCAAACTTCTTCGGTGTTGATCGTTCGTTAACCGGCTCTGAAGCACGTTTACTTCTGCGCAAAGTCGTCGGTGAAGACGTGGACATCAACTTGGAAGTGGGTCCTGCAGGGGAACAGAAAGTTCCTTCAACATCCCTTCGTTATAAGCAGAAAGATATTCCACCATTGCCTGAGAACGATTTGCTCCGGACGGTGTGGCAATTACTGAGCCAACAATATCTCTATCATGAAAAAATCGATCCGAAAGAAGCGGCATATCGTGCAGCGGAAGGTCTCGTCAATAGCGTCGGCGACACATACACGACATTCATGCGTCCACTCGATACCAAGAATTTCCAAGATCAGCTTGGTGGCGAAGTATCGGGTATTGGCGCGCAGGTGGAGTATCACGATAATGCACTCACCGTTGTCGCTCCGCTCAGCGGATCACCTGCGATGAAAGCTGGCGTAAAACCGGGTGATGTCATCATGGCTGTCGATGGAAAGTCATTGGCGGGCTTGAATTTGCTCCAAGCTATCGACAAAGTGCGTGGCCCACGTGGGACGAGCGTAGTGCTGACAATCATGCGTGATGGTTCAACCTTTGAGCTCACGATTACGCGTGACATCGTACAATTGCCCGAAATTGATATTTCGTATCAGGACGATATTGCAATTGTGAAAATCGTACAGTTCGGTGATACCACCGATCGGCAACTTCGGACGCTTTTGTTGGATGTACAGAAGCAGAACACGAAAGGATTGATTCTCGACCTTCGCAATAACCCAGGGGGATTGCTTCATGCGGCAGAAATTACAGTGAGCAACTTCCTCCCCATTGGTTCTGATGTTGCGATGATCAATTCCAAAGAAGAAAAGTTCACCGAAGTAACTGCCGACCCACCAACGATTGATGAAGATGTAAAAATGATTGTGCTTGTGAACAAAGGTTCCGCATCTGCGTCAGAAATAGTTGCCGGTGCATTGCAGGATCACAAACGCGCAACGATCATCGGCGAGAAAACGTATGGCAAAGGAACGGTGCAGCAGATTATTGAATTCCGTGATGGTTCCAGTATGAAAATGACCATCGCCGAATGGCTCACGCCAAAGGGTCGTAAAATAAATGGTGTTGGCGTCACGCCAGATATTGAGGTGCCGTCATCTGATATGCGCGATGAACAACTATTGCGCGCCATCGATATATTACGATAAGTTAGGGGCATGAAGTACTTCATTCTCGCTGCAAGCAAGAGTCGCGCACAATTATTTTTCGTCGATAATGACAACATTACACCGCTGGTGGTGGAAGGGATGCCAACGAGCAAAGAAGAAGCATGGAAAGGTTTAGAGCGCGAAGATGGTCTTCGTGTCAGTGACTCTGCACGCAATATCGAAGAGCAGGAAGAAGATCGCTATATGCATATGATCGCGAAGAGTCTGGAAAAAACGTTGCACGAAGCACATCTCGCAGTTGTATTTGCCGGTGTGCAGGAGGAGTATGGCATGTTCAAGAAATTTGATAAATCACACATGCTTGCCGAGAAATATATTCAGGGAAGTACAGATAAGTTGGATATGCAAGATCTCAAAGAGAAGGCTGATCCAATCGCGAAGGAATACATGATGAAGCGGAACGAAGAGTTCTTGGAAGAGTTTGGAAATCTTCAGGGTACTGGCCGCACTAGCACAGATGCGGAAGTTATCAGGGAAGCAGCTCAGCCAGGAAAGGTTGATCTCCTTTTGATTGCAGATGGTGCTGAAGATGAAGCAAATGCGATTAAAATGTACGTGTTGCAGCATCATGGTCGTATTGCTATTCTTGAAGCTGATAAGATGCCAGAAGGAGCAAAAATGGCAGCAATACTTCGTTTCTAAGATTTCTGATTCTTTAGACTCGTATTGTTAAATTGTTATATTGTTCGCAAGCGATACTGGTCATTCCTGCTTGCAACAATTTAACAATACAGCAATTTGAAGGGAAAAATGCCCTTGCAGTAGCCATTTCGTTCCTTTAAGATCCCCGCACCCTATGGCAATTCATGCCCACAAACACGGCGAAGAGAGCAACGATCGCTTGCAACAGCGATTCAAGCAGCAGGTGCAGAAATCTGGCATTATCCAGAAAATGCGCAAGCGCAATATCCATGTGCGCAAGCCAAGCAAGCGCCTCCAGCGTATCCGCGCCCTTAAGCGCGAAGGTTACCGCGAGGAGAACCGCAAGAAGAAGTTTTACTCCAACATGTAAACTTCCTGCCCATCGAATCTTAAACCGCCTTCGGGCGGTTTTTTTGTACATTGGCTTCTGGCTGATAAAAGCTGTCTTGACGATGAGCAAAAACAACGCGATATCTCTATGATTTTTAGCTGATTTTCGGTATTCTCAGATGCGCGTAAATAGGACTGAACATCCTGTTTCAAATCAAATTTTTTCATTCCAGATTTTCCTCTTATGGCAGCTGAACAGAAATACGGCGCCGAGCAGATCCAAGTCCTCGAAGGTCTCGAGCCTGTCCGCAAGCGCCCGGGTATGTATATCGGTTCTACCGACGTACGTGGTCTCCATCATCTTGTATGGGAAATTGTTGATAACTCTATCGATGAAGCGATGGCGGGGCATGCAAACACGATCGTTGTGACATTAAACGACGATGGCTCTGTGACTGTGGAAGATAACGGACGCGGTATCCCAGTCGACATCCACCCAACGGCGAAAAAATCTGCTCTCGAAGTGGTTCTTACGACGCTCCATGCCGGAGGTAAATTCGGTGGAGAGGGGAGTGGCTATAAAGTATCCGGTGGTCTTCACGGTGTGGGATCCTCTGTGGTGAATGCTCTTTCTGTGTACATGAAAGCAGAAGTGCATCGTGATGGGGCTGCATATATGCAAGAATATAAGCGGGGTAAACCGCAGGCCGACGTGAAGAAAATCGGCAAAAGCGATAAGCACGGAACCATCATCACGTTCATGCCTGATGATGAAATTTTTGACACACTGGAACTGAGCTTGGAAACAATGCTCACACGCTTCCGCCAGCAGGCGTATCTCACCAAGGGTATTACGATCGGGGTGATGGATGCGCGCTCGACTCGTCCTGAGCTGGACCTTGTGCACCCACGTTTGTATCGCTTTTCGTTCGAAGGTGGAATTGGTGCATATGTTCTTCATCTTAATGATTCCAAAGAAAAAATCGGTACGCCGATCTCTTTCAGTAAAGATACGCCCGATGGTCAGGTAGATGTCGCGCTCCAGTACACGCAGACATTCCAGGAACATGTGCTTTCATTCGCGAACAACATCCACACAGCTGAAGGTGGTCATCACCTCACGGGATTCAAGGCTGCTCTCACGCGCACCATCAATGCGTATGCTCGCAAGTATGAACTTTTGAAAGAGAAAGAAGATAACCTTACGGCCGATGACGTCCGTGAAGGTCTCACTGCAGTTATTTCCGTTCGTCTTCGTGAACCACAGTTTGAAGGTCAAACGAAAGCAAAGCTTGGTAACGCCGAGATGAAGACAGCGGTAGAAACAGTCGTGAACGAACAGCTTTCGCTCTACATGGAAGAAAACCCAGGCGAAGCGAAGGAAATCGTTGGAAAGTGTCTGCTCGCCGCTCGCGCACGTTTGGCCGCTCGCGCCGCTCGCGATAGCGTTATCCGTAAAGGAGCACTCGAAGGCATGACACTTCCGGGGAAGCTCGCTGACTGTCAGAGTCGAGATCCATCTCAGAGTGAGCTCTTCATTGTCGAGGGAGACTCCGCTGGAGGTTCTGCCAAGCAGGGCCGCAAGCGTGAGTTCCAGGCGATCTTGCCGCTTCGTGGAAAGATTCTCAACGTCGAACAAGCACGCCTTGATAAAATGCTTGCGAACAATGAAATTAAAGCGCTCATCATCGCGATGGGTGTTGGGGTGGGAGAAGTGAAAGACTTGAGCAAACTTCGTTATCACCGCATCGTTATCATGACCGATGCCGACGTCGACGGAGCACACATCCGCACACTCTTACTCACACTATTGTTCCGCTATTTCCCAGAGCTGATCGAGAAGGGACATATCTATATAGCGCAACCGCCTCTGTATAAAATTCAACGCGGAAAGGACGTTCGTTATGCGTTTAATGACGAGGAGAAGGGCGTGATTCTCAAAGACATGGGTGTGAGTAACGAAGAAGTCTCAGAATCTCCAGAAGAAGGAGAAGAGCCTGTGGACGACGCTGAAGATGGGGAAAAAAAGACGACAAAGAAAACAGCAAAGGCGAGTATCCAGCGTTACAAGGGTCTTGGAGAAATGAACGCCGACCAGCTCTTCGATACGACAATGGATCCTGAGCAACGCACGCTCCTCAAAGTGACACTTGAAGATGCGGAAAAAGCAGATGCAATCTTCACCACGCTGATGGGCTCCGAAGTTGCTCCTCGCAGAAAGTTTATCCAGACACACGCGAAGAGCGTAAAGGACCTAGATATCTAACGTTATTAATCCTCATCGATCTCCTGAGCTCCCAGGTGGTCCTTGAGCGTGTACTTATCGAGGTTTTTCTCACCGAGTAATTTCTTCACTGTCGATACCGCGTCTTTGAATGGAATCTGCTTTTGCTTTCCTGCTCGCATATCTCGCAGGATAATCGTTGATTCTTTCACTTCCATTTTGCCGAGGAGGAGCGTGTAGTTTGATTCAAATTTATCAGCCAAGCGCATCTGACTTTTCAGGCTTGCTTCGCCAAGAGCTCCGACGGTGTGGATACCGGCTTCGCGCAAATCCGTAATAAGCTTTAAACATGTCTTCTTTGCCTCTGGACCAAGTTGTGCCACAAAGACATCGACGTGATCTTTATTTGGAGCCTGAACGCCAGCTTCCTTCATATGCCAAATAGTGCGTTCCATGCCACATGCTGCGCCGAGACCAGGCGTGGCATGACCACCAAAGAGTTCAATGAGACTATCGTAACGACCACCGCCACCAACTGCATTCTGGGCGCCCGTAGACGCATCCCAGAATTCAAAGACGGTTTGATTGTAGTAATCGAGTCCACGCACAAGTGTTTCATTCTTGACGTACGAGATGCCGAGAGTCTCGAGATAGTCGAGAACTGTCTCGTGATATTCACGTGATTCGTTGTCCACAAACTGCTCAAGTTTCGGGGCATTCTTTAGTAAGATGCGTGTATCTTCTTCTTTGGAATCAAGGAGGCGCATGGGGTTTGTTTCCAGGCGACTGCGGTCGAGTTCTGGAAGATTGCGTTCTTTACCGATAAAGAAATCTTTGAGCGCTTGAGCGAATGCTTTGCGGTTATCGCTAGTTCCGATGTTGTTTATCTGCAATGTCAGACGATCAAGAATGCGAAGATCTTTGAAAATTTTTGTGATCACTTGAATCAACTGTGCATCAAGCGATGGATCCTTTAATCCAATAATTTCGAAATCAAACTGGTGAAATTGACGATAGCGTCCTTTCTGCGGACGATCGTGGCGGAAACATTGACCGATAGCATATAGTTGCACAGGCTGAGGGAGTTGTTGCATGCCATGTTCAACATAGCTGCGGCAAATACCTGCGGTGAATTCTGGTCGCAGTGCAAGCTCCGCATTCTCTTCACCTTTTTGTTTCGACGTAACGAGGAACAATTCCTTCTCAACAATATCCGTGTGCGCACCAATTCCACGCTCAAAGATCGCACGATTCTCGTAAATCGGAGGATCGATGCGTTTGAAACCCGCCTGACGTGCACGGTGACGTACAGCCTTCTTGATGTAGGTCATATACTGGTTGTCCTCTGGGAGGACATCGTGTGTGCCTTTTGGGGTGCGGAAGAGTGGCTGAGACATGGGGAAAATCGTGAAAAACGAACGTCAAGAACTAAGGAGCACGCTAGCAGACGGAAGCCAGTTTGGGAAGCCTGCTTGTCAGAAACGTGCGTACATTCCCTATTGGACCTGTATTGATTGGATATGGTGCAGAATATTACGTGTGAGAATGGCCATTTCCCCGCGTGTATACCATCGTTTATGGGTGAAATCGTGTGTGAGGAGATTGTTATTCCGGGCGTAATAGATCTCACCTTCGTGGAGAGTAGACGTTTGTTTTATATCAATATTGGTCGCATCCAAGAGCATTTTAAGTGCCGCAAGATTACGAATTTGTTCCGTGGGCGTTGCGCTACCAATGTCACATGTATCAGGATTGATGAGTTGGCAGAATTTCTGGGCTTCTTCATACGTGATAGTTTTATACGGTTGATATGATTTTTCGCTACCGAGTTTCAATCCTAACTTTGTAAGTTCCTCGATAGCCTCCGATGGAATTCCCAAGACATGAACATCATCGAAGCCTCCGACACCAGATACTCTTGGTTCGAGTGTGACGAATCCTTTTCGAGCGGCAGTTGGGACCATGTACAACGCTGGAACCTCACCGTCTTTTGGCGGACTCTGAGGAGACTCAGGATTGAGGGAAAATTCCGTCGGACCTGATGATGCTTTTACCGTGACGCCGAAATGATTGGAGAACAACTCAGCAAACGAATCATTTTCACTCGTCTCATGCGCGACGTTACAACCGAAAAAGAGTGCAGTCGCACCTGTCGCGAAAATATTCCGTGGCAAATCATAGATGGATGCAGCGCTGAATGGCTCGTTCAACACAGGATCATTCGCATACACTGCACCATTTACTCGAGGCGCTTGGTTCACATAGAGACCAACTTCATTGCCGTGACCAAAGTATACGAATTCATCAATTGTTTGATGTTCTGCCACGAACGATTCAATTGCTTCGACAAATTCATCGCCACTATCCACTTGTACGATGAGTCCGCCATGTTCTTTGGCGTACGTATCTGCGGCTTTCAAGAATTGATATCCCACATCTCCGCCTTGGCCAACGAGAATGAGAGGCTGTGCAGTAGAGCTAGTTTCCTCTGTTGTATGTTGTGAAGCGATATCTGCTGTTACAGTTCCTGGTCGCTTATCAGCAACAATATATCCAATAATGACGAGCACGCCGACAATAAGCACGCTGAACTTGCGCATGACGGAATAGTAGCAGTCAAAATCATTCACAAAATATAAACGTAATGCCACATAGCAGATTACTATAGCAGGTTTTGCCTCGTGCTGGTCTAGTTCGCCCACCTTCACTCCTTATCGGCGAGCCATCCGTAGACGCGGCAAATCTGTAATTGTTATTACTTTCGAGAATCCAACGACTTCGGATGACGGCTGCGCTGCGCGAAGGATGGGGCGAGCGATGGGGTTCGAACCCACGACCCTCAGGACCACAACCTGATGCTCTAACCAGCTGAGCTACGCTCGCCATGTCTGTGGCAAATCAAAAACTGTGTGGTGCGCGGAATAGTACCAGTTTTTGGGGAGAGCTCAACCGTTTTAGGCCTGGGTGTCATCCTTTCTCCCCTCTGTCTTTGTAGTGGAAGATGGCTGATCCAAGCTATCAGCGCGGATAAACGCAACGGGTTCATCACCAGACGTTTCCTGTGGCTTTGGGGCTGGCGGAGGAACTGGCTGAGGCTTTGGAGGTGCTACAGGAGCTTGTGGTGGCGTTTGAGGCTTAAGTGCTGGTGGAGGAGTAGGAACAACTGGAGTTGTTGCAACTACTGGAATTGATGCCGGGGTAGCAGCAGGAGTAGGTGTCACGGGTGCTGGTACTGTCATTGGCTTAGGTGCTGGTGGTGGAACGAGTGGTGTAGGAGCAGGTGTTGGGGCTGCAGGAGGAGTGACTGGCTTTTGTGGAGTCATAACTGGTGCAGGAGTTGTGGGAATAGTTGCCGAAGGTGCTGGAGTAGACTGCTTGACAGGAACTGCTGGAGTTGGCCTTGGCTTTAGCCATGCAGGAGTATTTTCTGCAACGAGAGGCTTCGGTGCTGGTGGGACGGCAGGAGTTGGTGCTGGAGTAGGAGTTGCTAAAGCAGCAGGTGCTGTCGGCTTTGGCGCTGCTGGTGCAGGAGTGGGCACAGGTTTCTGTAACTTCGGAGTTGGTGGTGTTAATGGCGCTGGAGTAGGCGGAGGAGTGACAGATTTTGGTGGAGTCACAGGTGCAGGCGTTGCGGTAGCTGGCGCATTTACCAATCCACTTTTCAACCACGCCGGTGCATTTTTCTCTTCGATCTTTGGTTCGATTTTTGAAGATGGAGGAGTAGGCGCTGTACGCTCCTTTTCACGTTCAGCAACTGCAGCTGGTGGAGTGCTAGGAGTTGGAACCGGAGCGATCGTCAATGTTGACGGACTCTTTGTCTCATCTTTCTTTACGATGGATTCCTCCATTTTTTCCAATGTGCTCGAAAGCGTCGTTCCACGCTTGCGCAATTTTGCAATCAAGAAGATAACGAAAAGTCCGATGAGAACGGACCCGAGGAAGATTCCTCCGAGGAGGAAGATCGTTCCCCATGAAATACTAGATTGAGCATCAGGTGTGTTGTTTGGCTCAGTCGTCATTTCTTCGGAGGACGTTGAAGACGGATTACTTGAGACTGATTCTACGTCCATATCGACTTCTAATTCTTCTTCATATGTAGCGATTTCATTGCCATTTGTAAGGTTACGAATCAGAAGGCGAACGTCGTATGTTCCTTCTTCAGCATATTCATGCGTTGGGTTTTTGAGCAGACTCTGTTGGCCATCGCCAAATTCCCAGTTATATAACACCGGAGTTTCTGCGGAGATGCTATCGTCTAATTCCGCACTGAATGCATAAGTGAGGTTGCCAGTTTTTTCTACATTTACGCCGATTTTACTATCAGTCATGCCCTGGTCCTGTGCGTATTGCTGCTGGAGTACGTCGATTTCTTGCACCTGAGCGCCATCAGAACGAACAGCTGTGACAGCAAGCGTTTGCGAGGCAGACGGAGTAGTAAACCAGATGAATAGGGGAGTTGCATCCGATTGGAAGAATGTGAGTTCGTTTTCGATATCATTAGATGCGTTGCCATCTCCATTTGCATCGACCTCTATATTCATATCAAGAGCAAGCGGTTTCAAATTAGGTTGCACTGGAATCAATTTCAGAAGACCAGCGCCCTGTGTGAGAACAACATTTCCGTTTTGCGAAAGAGCTGGAACAGTGGTAACGATGATAGATCCATCTGGGCTTGTAGGCTGCATGGTTGTTATCTGACCTGGCTGGCGAGCTTTGTATTCCACAATAAAAGTGGAGCTCAAATGAATCCCCTGAGCCTCAGACGAAACTTCAGCATACAGTGTGTATGTTCCTGGCTGAATGATGCGCTTGCGGAATACTCGCGCGCGTCCTGCTTCTATAAAGTTTCGATCCTGCGTAAGAATCCACGTGTATGTTGGGTCGGGAATTGTATGTGAAGGGATAATCTCAAAAATATCACCAACCAATAGTTCGATATGTTCACCCGTTGGTTCAGTAGCAGATATTGTGTTTGAAGGCTCTGCCATCATTGCCTCTTGTGCACATGCAAAAGGGATCACCGACTGATGCAGAATCAGTGCGGATGTCACGAGCATGTTGATGCTCATGGATATCGACTTTTGCCTATTTAGATCTGATCTGCGAGCCATACGGTGACGAGCGCTACTATAACGCGGGAGAACAAAATAACAACAAGTCCAATGAGGGTATATTGGATAATTTTCTTCGCTTTATCCTTCTGTTCGTCTTCGCCCAAGCTCAAGACGAGGTAGAATCCTGCAAGAATAACCATTGCTACAGCAATAAGTGCCAAATAATTGAGTACAGCAGCCAATATATTTAATACGACCATTCGCGGACTTTCAGTCGCAATGCCAGTTACATTGGATGCTGGTCCTAATCCGGCATCGATACCACCGCCATCAAATACCTGAGCTGCAGCGGACATCGCATGCACGGAATATGCGGCAATGGCCGAGGTGCGAAAGATATTTTTAAGTACCATAGATGCTTTGTGTGTATTTCTCTTTATTGTAGCATATTTCAGCTGTTTTCGCTACCTTCAATGTATCCTTTTCTCCCTATGAAACCGACCTCAAAACAGCTTTTACGGCGTGCGGATGTTCCTTCACTGCTTCTTTCCAATATTTCAAACATTCGGTATCTGACAGGGATCCCTGTCGAAGCTGCGGTACTGCTTGTTCAACAGAAGAGATTTGTTTTATTTACTGATGCGTTAGAGATGGAAATGGCCGAAAAAGCAGCAGGTACGGAAATAGACGTTCGCTCTATTCGGACACTTGATGTGTGTATGAAAAAAGTTCGAGTCTGTGGTTTTGAAGATGACTCTGTGACTGTTGCTCGGTTGCGGAGATGGAAAAAGTTATTTCCTAAAACAAAATTTGTTCCAGTCCAAAATACTGTCGAATATTTTCGACGAACAAAAGACGAACGTGAATTAAAAATAATGTTGCGTGCACATTCCATCACAGAAGAATTGTTACGTCGAATTCCGTCTGCTCTACGAGTGAACATAACCGAGCGTGCGCTCGCCTGGAAAATTGAAATATGGGCGCGCGAACT
Organism: uncultured Candidatus Peribacteria bacterium; assembly: GCA_964391185.1. Classification (GTDB taxonomy): domain Bacteria; phylum Patescibacteriota; class Gracilibacteria; order Peribacterales; family Peribacteraceae; genus JAKQEM01. The sequence goes on from CAYMIX010000003.1 coordinate 98,407, forward strand.
TGGAGCTGATGGAATGTCATTCCAAACAATTGTTGCGTTCGGAAAAAACACAAGTCGTCCTCACCACCGGCCAACTGATGCGAAACTAAAAAAAGGAGATATTGTTCAGTTGGATCTCGGCGCGACCTACAAGGGATATTGTTCCGATCGCAGCGAGGTTTTCTTCACGGCGGAGGCGACAGCGCAACAGCAACGTATCTACGATGCTCTTACAGAAGCCAAAAATAAAGCTATTGATGCAATCAAAATAGGCGCATCGACACGAGAGCTTGATCGTATCGCGCGTGATGTTCTCAAGAGCCATAAGCTTGATACATATTTCACACACTCACTTGGCCATGGAGTTGGTATTGATATTCACGAAGGTGTCACACTCTCACAGCGCGGACCAGATGATCAACTATTGGAAAATGAAGTCATCACTATTGAGCCTGGTGTGTACATGCCCGGAAAATTTGGAATGCGCCTCGAAGTGATGGTGGTTGTTCCGGGTAACGATTAAGATTCAAGTATGCGAACAATATGCGCTTCAACATTGACTCTGACTGTTCTTGTCCTCGTCGCATGCACACCGATAATGCCGACAACGGAAGATCATTCTTTTTCATCATCTTCATCTGATACGACAAAGCTATTCTCCAGTTCATCATCACTTGGTGGATTAACCAGTCAACCACCAAGATTTGTGAAGAGCGGATACCGCATCGCGTATCATAATAATTATCCAGAGACGTACGATCCAAGTTATGCAACATATGATTGGTATCTTTCCTCGGGGACCACGACGAAGAATGGTGAATGGGATGCGGCAGTTGTATATATTGATCCTGTCACACAGAATTGGCGAATTGTTATACCGTCGGTGAAAGATGCATTGCCTGAGCTTAAAGATCAGTTTAATCGAACCCTCTCTATAGTTGCTCAGCCTCACGGTGCGAATGCTGTCTTTACGCAGGTGCTCATGCAAACAGATGCTGGTCACGCGAATCTCTATCGCATCGACGAACAGACTCAAAAACTCGTGAAAATGGGTATCTCAGAGGATTATAATAAGGGTCTTTGGGGAGCTGCTTCCAATGAACAGCGGTATGTTGCTGTTACCCATAACAAAGCAGATGAGCCAGGGGTATATCGTCATTTAAAGGTCTTGGACATGGTCAATGACACAATTGTTGCAGATATTGTTGTTGAATCGTCAAAAGCAATATCTATTGGAGAGGAATTGTGGAAAGTATCGACGATGACGTTCTCGGGTTCGGTTCTTCGTTATGGAGTTTATGATGCTCAAGCCAAGCTTTTATACGATGGTCCCGAGCCAGAGCCGGTGGAATTTCGCACAATCGACGTATCTAAGCCATAGTTAGGGCCTAGCGAAAGAAGGTTATTTTTGGTATACTGACGAGATACCCAAAACAACCACATGCATATTCTTCATCGCGTACATCTCGTTGCGTTTGCAGCAACTGCATTGATTCCGACTGCTGCAGTCGCACAGAATGTACAAACTCCCTATGAACAGGATTTTGTGCTTACAGCATATTATTCACCACTGCCCGATCAATGTTGCTATGTGAAAGGAAATTATGAAGCGGATAAAATTTTAAACGGGGAAGGTACACATGGTGCTGATGGAACCCCTGTATATCCGGGAATGCTCGCAGCTCCACCGAGTTATGCTTTTGGAACACGCATTGATCTCCCTGGCCTTGGGACGATGACGGTGCACGACCGCGGTGGCGCGATTCAAGAATGGGATGATGCACATCGTTTGGATGTGTGGGCCGGCGTTGGGGAAGAAGGTCTCGCACGAGCATTGGAATTTGGTGTCCAACGCATTCGTGGAACGGTATATCCACCAAATACAATCCAGCCAACGGAATCATTTGCATTCGATACACTTCCTGCTCCAGAATCAAAACTTCAACCATTCATTGTCGCTGAGGCAGGGCTCATTGATGCTCATCCAAAAATGGGTGGACGTGGTCTTGCGGTACGCATGCTCCAGGAACAATTGCAGAAGCTTGGTTACTTTGATCACGAACTTACAGGATTGTATGGTGATGTGACAAAGCTCAGTCTCGCGGCATTTATTTCATATGTTGGAATTGGCGAAACAGCTGATGAACTGACAGAAAGAACGGCAGCGTATTTGGCTGCAGCCGCTGCTGTACACAATTCGGCAACAAATGTTGTATTCATCGGAAAGGAATCATCTATTTCTGATATTCAGAAAGCGCAACGCACGATGCGTTACCTTGGTTACTACCGCGGACGCACCGATGGTCAGTATACGTCAGTCTTGTTTCATGCGATCGTTGCATACCAGACGGATCACCAGCTTGTAGGGAATGCAACATCACCAGGCGCGGGGAGCATTGGCCCGATAACAAAGAGCGTTCTCGATAAAGAGCTTAATAAGCGCCGGATCGCACGTCGTGCGGAAGAAATTCTTGCGCTTCACCGTGTGCAAAAAGTGCTCGATGAAAAAGGATCACTTATGCGCACAACAATGAAGGAGGGGAGTAGTGGTTCTGACGTAAAAGTACTCCAAACGATTCTCGCGCATAAAGGATTCTTCCCTAAGGAAAAGATTAACGGAAACTACGGCCCGCTCACGGCCCGCGCAGTCGCGTCCTACCAGATTGCGAAGGAACTCTTACAGTCTGAATCTGACAAAGGAGCGGGGACAGTCGGTCCCGTGACACTGAAGACATTGCGTGAGGAGCACGTGCGTCAGGTCTACCGACTTGTCAAAGCTCAGGGTTGGGGTGTTTTGTAATAAATATGTCGCTACAACGGTTGACGTAGTGCAAATGATTCTGCAGTCTTGGACTGCATGAAGCGTTTACTTGTCGTATTGTTATTCTTTGTCATGCCGTGCATGACATATGCAGCAGATACTGTCACCAGACGGGACGGTTTTCTCATGCTATGGGAAACGGTGAATCGTCCCGCTGAGCCTGCAAAAACGACATTTTCGGATGTGCCAGAACCTGCTCGTGGTTCACTGGAGATAGATTACGCAAAATCTCGTGGCATCATTCGTGATGAATATATCTTCCGTCCCGATGAAGCACTTACACTGGAGACGGCGCTCATCTGGATGATTCGTACGCGCAATGTCGCAGATGATCCAGCGGAAGTGAGGCCAGATACATTGTCAGATATCCTCAAAAAATATCCTATTGCGCATTATTCACCAGAGACAGCGCAAAAAACTATTTCCGCAGATGAACTGAAGCGCTTGATCAGCCTCTTGGATACACAATTGGCAGCAGAAGTTCACGAAGTGAGTTTGTATTCCGAAAAATTTCACGGCAAGGGAACGGCGTTCGGAGAAATATTTAACATGTATGCGCTCACCGCAGCACACCGTAGTTTCCCCTCCAATACCCTCGTAAAAGTGACCAATACAGACAATGGCAAATCGGTCATTGTGCGCATCAATGATCGCGGGCCATTTGTGGAAGGGCGTGACATGGATTTAAGTCTCGGAGCATTTACATCGATCGCAGAACGCTCTAAAGGAAAATTCCGTGCAACATTTGAACGACTGGGAGATTTTCGTCTCGTAGAAAATGGACATGAGCTTGCAACGGCAACAGTCGACAATGCATCAGCATCTTCATTTCCTTCAGCAGCATTCACTGTGGCGCCACTTGTTGTGACGACGAAGTGTGAAAATAATCCAACAGTACAACGACGCATCGGTAGTGGCCTCGCTCTTAAGAACGGCGTACCAACATCATTCGCTCTTGGAAATACTCTGACACTCGATGCATCCAAGCGTTTCGTCGTGCGTGATGTTATGTATCCTGATGGTACAAGAAATGTGATGCACGATTATGTGTTAGTCGGAGAGGTATTTAGCTTCAAGCCATCAGTTGCTGGCACATATACATTCAGTATCGGTGCTATCGGTAGCAATCAGGTGAAGAAGTTGAAGATGAGTGTGGGGGAGTGTTATTAATATTGCCAGATATAACTGAATTTGCCTATTTTATATATAAAATATAAAATATATTTCATTTTTGTAAATTCATTGATTTAATGAATAATAAGGGATCCGAAAACGGCAGTTCTGTACCAATGGGAACTAAAAAATTGAAGCGAGAAACTATCCAAAACTGGATGGGGATTGCATTTAATTCAGTGAGTGGCCAACACGGTATTTTAAAGCATCTTATTGTAGAACACCGAGCAACTATTGAAACCATTGTTGGAAAACACTGTCCCGAAGTAGTGACTCGCTGCGAGGATCTGCAGCCCTTACAAAGACAGATAGACGGTTACTTTTCTCTTCTCCAAGGAGAAGCCAACTCACGTCCAGAACAAGAATTAATTGCTCATGAACAAAGAGAATATGGATCAATTTCGGAAAGAATTCAGCATCTTTTCGCGACACAGGATCAGCCAATGCCAGTGATTGAGCGAGTCGAAGTTGTGCCGAAGACAGGAACAATGCCTATTGTAAAATTCAAAGGCATTTGGGAAAAGCATCTAGGCACATTATTGAGTCGCATTAATAGTTGGTCTTTCGAGAAAGAAAAACTTCCCGAGGAAGAGATGCAAAAATTAAAAAATGGAATTAGTCAGTTGCAAATAGATTGGCCCACTCAAGCGATTGATAATTGGATTTATATCGTACATTTACATGAACAAGTAGAGAACCTTCTTGATGAAGTCGACGAAATGATCATAAGCAAGTTGAATTCAAATAATCGTGTTTTTCATTGCTTTGATCTTCTGGCGCGAGGGAGACAAGCTGAGGCTCAGTTAGAAGCTCAGCGCTTATCTGAAAGTGAACTTTCAATTGTTCAACAATTACTTGCTGTTGCTTCTCCAAGTGGAAACCCTCGCGAACTTCGTAATATTGCACAAGGAACAAGAGAGGCATTGGATGCAGGTATGAATACTATCAAGACTCTTTTGGAAGGACTGCGTCGCGGTGCTTCTGATGCTGTCGTAGAATTGGAAACGTTCGCTTCACAAGAGTATTCCTTACCTACTCGAGGAGATATTGCTGAGCCGATGGTATGGAAAAGTGAATTCCTAGAAGAAATGGATGAAGAATTTAATAATCGTGAAGAAGAAGATAATAGGGCGATATGGTTTGAAAGTGATCGATTAAAAGGTGATACCAAGTCGAAGTGGAATCGATTTACTGAAGGTAAGCATTTCAAGCAGTACAATAAAGCAGAGGCAGAATTTATTGGTAATGTCCGACGTATTATTCAGACAGTTCAACCTTTAATTAGGAAGAGCGACTTTGATCGTCTAAAGCAAGAATTAACAGTTGTTGCTAAGAAGTACAACGAGATGATTGCAACACGTGTAAACCCATATGCTGGAAAGGGTGTGGCAAAAGTTTTGATGAATCGCTTTGATGTGATTTGCGCAGGAGTAGCCCACAAGGGCGAGGCATTACTTTGGTCTACTGATATAGGGCGAAGCATCGATGAGATCGATCAACAAACAATGATTGAGAATCCTGAACCTCTTAGTCCGCAAGAAATTCAACATGTTCTCGATCCAGTCATGATTCGCCTACAAAAGATTCATGCCGAAGAATATGCAAAATTGGGCCGACGTAGTCAGTCAAAAGGGAATGTACAGTCTTTCAAAACACTTGCTCGGATGTGTTTCAGAGAAATGCCGCAACAAATTGTTTCCCTAGAACAACTTTTTACGATCATCACAGTGCCAGTCGCAACTAATCAAGCCGCATATGAAATGGGGCAGAGGGAGAGATTGCATAAAGGAGGTAGCCTGAATGACCTTGGGAATAAATTGGATGAAATCTCTGTTGCTTTATGTGCAAGGGAGTATCGCAGGTTTACCGATGTTATTCGAAAGCGCACATGGAATGTACGGCGGAATTTAGCTGCGCGGGGCAAAATTCTGTCACCTGAAGAGGAAGCGCCAACTCATCGAGAAGGTGGATATACGCTTATGAATAAAGAGCGAATGATGGTTGAACTAAATAAGCATCTACGTAGTTATCAATTGCAGAATGGTGCTACTGATCTCTTGGGTAAACTAGAGCCAGATCTTCAGGATAAAGTAGTCGTAGAACGCGATGAAGCTGCAGAGAGGATTGAAGCGATATTTGAAGATCAAGGAAATCAAGTATCTCACGATGAATTGTTGATTCTTAAAGCACATACTATCGCTGAGTGCGACCAATTACGAAGAGCTGTTCCTGATATAGCAGCACGCGATTATTTAGATTTGTTTGAAGAAAGTTATCGTTGTGTTTTTTGGCATATTGAAAATGAAATGAATTCTGCTGCAAGATTTCTAGGTTGGAATAAGCAGCATGAGCTGATGGCCGCTGTACAGGGATCACAGAGTAGACGAGCAATGACGGGGCCGCTGGAACGTGAATTCGATCTTGCTGACTTATCAAATCCAGCTGCATCAAATTCCTTGTATGTTGCAAATCCAGATGGATTTGAAGAAGCATTGCATAAGTATCCAATAGACACTGTAGTTGTTAGTCGTGAAATCCGAAGAGCTTTTATAACTCTTGAGAAGGAATTACCTCTGGCGCTTAGCTTTGGTCATGTCGATGATTCTGCTCGCCTAATTCCTTTGCTTGCTCAATGCAGAGATGCATCTTTGGCTTCAGTTGAAGGAAGTGAAAATTCCATTGATACGATTGCTAGTTTTGATCAAATATTCAGCAGGTTAGGATGGATCTTTGATCAAGTGCAGTACAGATTTAAAGGAGTAATGCATGGCTTCCTCATTCAGCGATTTATTGCATTACGGAAACGATTACAGGAGCAAACGTTACAGCTAGTAGCGCAGGAGGAAATGAAACAAGCTTTATCCACGACGAACCACTCCCGTATTAACGCAGGACAATATGAAGCATTCTTCATTCAATTTGCTCAGAATGTGCTCACTGATCGCTGCCGACAATTCCTCTATTCTTGTATTACCCCTGCAATGAATACAGAGCAGATTGGTCAAATTGGAGGAGCAATCAATACGGCAGTGCAAACAGTGATGATATTTTTGACTGATCGGATTCGAGCGCGATGTGCACAGACAAGAGGTCCTATTTCATTAGTAGAGTTGCAGCAATGCTTTGCAGAAGCTGCACAAATCGATGTTGCAATACTAGGTCTTCCGCTGGGCATAGGAGAGCGTTTTAGAACGCAAGTTCTCAATTTCTTGGCACAGGATCTTTCTCGAATAACAACACCAGAAGGTTTGATCGGTGCTCATGGCATTCCTTCTGCAACAGAGGATTATTCTTCACTGATTCAAAGAGAAATTTCTTCTGCTCAGAGAATTCGTGATCGTGAGACTCTCATTCCATTGCGTCAAACCGCAAGAGAACAACATGCACAGTGTCTAAAATATGTTGAAGCAATCAGAAGCGGGTTAACAGAATTGCAAATGGAAGTTGGAGAAGATGATGCCGCAGGACAAAGGTTGCATCACTTAACACAGGGCCTAGCAGCACTCCGGTTCTCCCTTTATGCGCCTTCTGAAGCTCAGAATGTAGCTGGCGATGAATTCAATCAGGCCATTGATCATTTAAAGGCACTGCAAACAACTCTCTCAAATCTCTACGGTCAAATTCAAAGAACTAATGAAGAAGTTAGTGTGCAACGTGCAGCAATTGAAACAATTCGCAATCTAACAGATACGCTGAAAGGAATGCTTCACTTTCTTTACCATAAGCCATGAGTCTTACTATTCGCGATAACGTGATGCCTCTCATCGAGGAAGAAGCTCAGCAACTCATACGGCTGAGACCACGTCAGGCCGATATTATCCGACTAGCGGTTGAGGACTTTAGAACGTTGTATGCCGATAGGATTTTTGTAGATATCCCTCAATTGCTTACGTTCTGCGCTGAAGTTGATAAGGTGCCATCCGTACGTGATCTCCCGCCTGATCTTGTGGAGACTGTCCGTGATTGTAGAAGGAGGATCGTAGCAACTGTTGCACGCGAATATGTGCGTCACCGCAGGCTCACGATGAGTGACATTGATCCTGATCGCGAAATGCGAAGACGGACAAAGCGAAAGAATGTAGTTCGTCGTGAGCGCAATGCTGAAGAGTTACGCGAAGCATTAGAGGATTATATTAGCCTTGCGGCTCAAGTCGGAGAGCATGAGGTCTTGCAGGTGCTTATTTCTGCGGGAGTTATCTCAGAAGATGAAATCCCACGTGCAGTACGTATTTTGCGAAGTTATCTTGGAAAGTCTGCAAGGCGACCAGGAGGGGAAGGAGGTGAAGATGATATTGATATTCTTAGTCAGGATGAGGAAATTCTCGAGCGACAGAGCGTCAGGCGAGTAATGCAACGCATGATTCGTAAACGTGTGTATGACGTCTTTTTGGCTCAGGGAGGAGACACCATCGAAAATCATGAACGATTAAGAAGAACTGCAGGAAGAGAAGCGGAAGATGTAATGAAAGAAATGGCACGACATGCGAATGTGCCATTCACACGACATCAGGATTTATTTAATGAGAGAAAAACCTTCTTTGAGCAGGCCGCAAACTTACCACTGTTGCCATGCTTCGTACGTACAATCCAACATCAAGGAAAACTACACCCTCTTGGGTCATGGAGGCAGCGAGTGAACGTTGCAGAAGCACTGCGCCAGCGCCATGTGTATCCAGCGCCTGAGCCTGGTGGTGGTAAGACATTCATTCCACTGTGGCTCTTTGAGTTGATGAACGAACAACGACGCATGAACGAACAGCCACGAGGCAAGATGCTGTATGTCTCTCCGAAGATGGTGCTTGATGATTTGCCAAACCGAGTTCGCCCTGGTGCAGTTCAGGGTCCTCCGAATCACTGTTATTACATTCCAGGTCAAGAACCTACTGTTGGTGTAGTGCAGGGTGGTATGACTACTGAAGAAATCGATTCTACTTTAGCAAACGAAGTTGTGTTCTGGCCTTATTCAATGCTTCACGCCCAGCGCGATGAACAAAATCTCTACGAAAAGATTATTAATTACAGAGATCCTAAGACTGGTGTGCCATTCACGCAGGTGGTCTTCGATGAGTCACAATTATTGAAAGGAAACGGTGAATGGAATCGTATCGGCTGGGAAATTGTTCACCGTACTCCTGACCTCTATGAACAAGGGAATGTAATGTTTATGTCTGGCACTCCTGCAACTAACCATCTTGGGGACCTGAGAAACGTTGCTGAGATTCTTGAGCCTCGAACGGAGGGGCAGGAAAACACGAGAGGCAGCAGAAGTAGAAATGGAGAACGAAGTCTGCATCCTGCTGTAATGAGAAATATGCTTGAACGCGTGATCATTCTTGATGATCCGGAAGAATGGGAGAGATTTGTGACCGTATGCGATTACGAACTCTATGATGAGGAATACCAATTCCTTAGTACGATTATTAATGATGAAACAATGCACGCTAAGCAAAAGATTGACGCATGCTTACTCGCGATCCGTTGTCCACAGCTAATGAGCAATAACCCAAATATGCGTTCTAGTCTTTTCGATTACATGACCATTCAACTGCATGACGATCTAACTCAGAAGAATACAGTTCTAGTTGGGGAGTTCATGAGAAGCCAAGCCGTGTTGAGAGAAAGAGATCAGCGAACAAACGATAATGGAGATTCTCTTGAGGAGGATGAGGAAGGTCTATATTTCTACTCTCGTTTACACGAATACTGCGAACGCTGGTCACGTGAGAATGGCAACATTCCCGTGCATCTCCATCTTATTCATGGAAAGACATCTGAGCGAGATAGGCAAGCTGCATTCGCTCAAGCTGCGGAGTCCGATAGCTCTGGTACATCAAAAACAGTGATTTTTGCTCATAGTTCCTGCTTGGATTTGGGTAAGGATCTTCGCTACATCCGTCGTATGATTTCTCTAGAATGGCCTTATAATTCTCCTCAAGCTCAGCAGCTCTTAAAGCGTTCATTGCGTGCGGGGAACACAGATATTCACATGACAGTGTTCTATGCTCGTAAAACTATTGAGGAAGGTATCTTCCACTATGCACAGGATAAATATCGTGATGTCCGTGCCTGTCTGTACGGACAGGGCGGAATAACAGATGATGAAATACGCCGTTTAAGTAGACAGGAAGATAATGATGATGCTCCGGATATTCGTATCCTTTCACAGTTAGATTCGCCTGAGCAAAGAGAAGAGCGTATTCAGCGTTGGCTGCAGAACAGAGGTATTCGTGGATATAAGGATTTCTGGCTTCGACACAGAGATGCATTTAGGCAAAGAATGGAGACCGTTGATGCATCTGGAACAGGAGACAGGACGCGCTACACAGCAAGTTTAATAGCTGCATTAGAACAAGTCGGAGTTATTGAAGGTAATAATTACCTACATGCTCATTCCAAAGGGCTTTCGCTGGATCGTATGCTTCAGCGTGTTGCTCTCCGTGAAGAACGTAGCATTCTTAACATTGATGCAGTTGAATATATGTTGGAAGAAGGAAGAGCTGCTTATCGCAGAGAAGGATATCGGGGTGAGCCAAGAGTGGTCACTGGTAGCATTGCTGAAGTTGGTAAGCTTGTTACAGATAGAGTTATCACCAGAAATTCCATAGATGCAGTAGTTCTAGATGAGTTGGACTATGCGAAGGCAATACTTCCGGCAGAGGGCGAGGCGCAAATGAGCCAACGCGCGCGTGTGATTCGTGGTACACTACATAGTCTTCGAGAGGGGGGGACAATGGTAATTAATATTCCGCGTGATGCTTGCACACAGGAGGAATTTGAAAGGTTCTGTACTCAAACGCTTCCAGCTTTTGGTTGCACTGTTGCAAAGCAATGGACAGGAGAAGGACGTTCGACAGATAACGAAGGAGATGCTCCCTTCAGAATTTTCACCGTTGTGGCACATAAAACTGCGAGAAAAACTAAAGATGAGATCATAGGTGCGCTTTCAAATGATTCTTTGCAGTTTACTCATTCAAGTCGTTGGGGAGAGGCAAGAGAAGCTGCGAGACTTCAAAATGAAAAGAAAAGAAGAAAAATGCCTTCTCTCATTCATACACAGTTCCGGCTTGGAAGGAATACGCTCGATAGTAATATTGCTTCTACTGAACGCGCCCAGCAGATTGTGAACCTTCGTGCATTGGAAGAAGCAGCACAAGTCGTGCGCACATATGCAGCCAATGCTAGGGAATTTGCAGCGCTGTCAGCTGTCCAGCGATCAGAAATTGCCGAATGGGGTATCCAATACCTTCCACAGCTTTCTACAACGGCGCGTAGGCCTGCATTCCGTCTTGAGGCTTTCCCAGATCGCATTTTCTTCCCGTATGACAAGCAATGGGAAAATGAGCCTGATTGATTTTTTTGAATAAAATTGATTGATGTAGATCACTTTAATATGTGCATTATTTAGCTCAAATAAGCGTTTTTGAATTATATTTTGTCTCCCCAAAACCCCTATTTTCTGCTATAATTAATTGATTATCCGTTAATCTCTCTCACACAGAAAAACCCGTGGTTACTTTCCTTCGTTACTTCTTCTGGCCAATCATTCTCTTCATCGCTTGGGCGGTGACGTCGATTGTGAAGGCAGATTTTTGGCCATGGCTGTTTGATTGGTTAATGGAAGACCCTTGGAGGTTGCTCATTCCTGTTTCCGCATATGCACTCTTTCGTTTAGGTATTAGACAAATGCGCTTCTATTATGATTTGTACAATGCTCGAAGACTTGTTCATTTGAAAGTTCTCCTTCCTCGCAGCGATAGCAAAGGAGACCAAGAGAAACGCACCGAGAAAGATTTCAAAGAGAAAGTCGCCATCATGGAACAGTTGTATCGCGCGCTCTGGGAAGTGCGCAGCCTGACATTTTGGCAATTTCTCCACTATTGGATTTTCCGTGATATTACGATCAGCTTCGAAATGTATGTGGAAAAAGGTGAGCTTGCGTTTTACGTTATCACTGAGCCACATCTTGTGTCCATCGTCGAAAAACAGATAACGGCATTTTACCCAGAGGCAGAAGTCATTCCTCAGACAGCGCCTGCATTGCGGGAAAAAGGAATGCACTTGGTTGGCTATAACATGACACTGCAGAAGAAGTATTGGTTCCCGATTCGCTTCTACGAGCAGATGCAGGATGATCCATTGAATGATCTTGGAAACGTATTGAGCAAACTAGATCCCGCAGAAAAGGCGGGTATTCAGTTAGTCTTCCGTCCTTCATTTAGTAACAAGTGGGGAAAGAAAGCGCGCAACTACGCATCCACTCAGTTTAAGGGAAAGAAGGAATCGTGGTTGAGCAAAATCCCTGTGCTTGGTTCTGTTCTTGGATTCCTCACGGGGATCGGAAAAGATGGTCAGACGATGGCGCCTGGCGCTTCACACGGGGACTCGTTCGTCCGTATGATGCAACCTGAAGAAGAGCTCTACAAACAGATGGGAGAAAAGGCCGGCATGAGCTGGTTCCACTGTTCTGTGCGCATCTTCGGAGCAAGCTCTACGCGCGCACGTGCATTGGATATCACCAATAACCTCCAGGTTGCGTTCAACGTGTTCCGTCATTTGTATGGAAACACATTCGTGAACCGTCGCATGTTTGTGGATTTCTTTCCACTTGCATGGAATGCGCCAATCATTGAATGGTTATGGAACTTGCGCATGAATGGATTCTTCCATAAAGAATGTTTGCTGGTGGAACGTGAGCTCGCTTGTTTGTTCCACTTCCCCGATAGCCGTTACAACAAGATTCCGATTATTCAGTGGATTGCATATAAGGTGCTTCCACCTCCGCCAAATGCTCCTCAGGATGGAATCCTTCTTGGCATCAACCACCATCGTGGTGTTGATACGGAAATCCATTTCCGCCCGGGAGACCGCACGCGTCACCAGTACATCATCGGTAAATCCGGTTCGGGTAAATCTGCATTGCTTAGTTGGCAGGCACGTCAGGATGTTATCAATGGTGATGGACTCTGCGTGGTGGATCCACACGGAGATCTCATCGAAGATGTTCTCGCGAATATTCCGAAGGAACGCGCGAAGGACGTCGTCTTGTTTGATCCATCCGATACAGAACGTCCGCTTGGGTTGAACCTTCTTGAGGCAAAAACTGATGAAGAGAAAGATCGCGCATCACTCGATGCGATGGAAATCTTTATTAAACTCTTCGGTAATGAAATATTCGGTCCTCGTATTCAGCACTACTTCCGTAACGGTTGTCTCACACTGATGGACGACGAGGAAGAAGGTGCAACACTCATTGATGTGCCACGTTTGTTCGTTGATGATGAATTCCAGCGGTATAAAGTGAGCAAGTGTCAGAACGTCGTCGTGCGCAGCTTCTGGGAGAATGAAATCGCGAAGACTGGCGCACGTGAAAAAGAAGAAATGATTCCGTACTTCTCCGCGAAGTTCGGTCCATTTATCACGAACACGACTATGCGCAACATCATCGGTCAGCCGAAGAGTGCGTTTAATATTCGACAGATCATGGACGAAGGAAAGATCCTCCTCGTCAACCTCTCGAAGGGTAAAATTGGTGACATCAATGCGCAGCTTCTTGGGCTGATCTTCGTGAACAAAGTAAACATGGCTGCGATGTCTCGCGCGGAAATCCCACAGGACCAGCGCAAGCGTTTCTACTTGTACGTCGATGAGTTCCAGAACTTTATTACGGATGCATTTGCGTCCATCCTTTCTGAAGCGCGCAAGTACGAGCTCGCACTCATTATGGCTCACCAATACATCGGTCAGCTAACAGATAAAACATCTGCATATGAAGGCGCGAACTCCAAAGTGCGTGACGCAGTCTTTGGTAACGTTGGTACCATCATGAGCTTTAAGATTGGTGCAGAAGATGCCGAATATATGGCAAAAGAATTCGCGCCTGTTCTTGGCGAACAGGATGTGATCGGTATTCCAAACTTCCACTGTTACACAAAGTTGAATATCAATAACTCCACCTCACGTCCATTCAGCATGGGTACGATCTGGGATGAATCTCAGCGCAACGAAAAGCGTGCGCAGCTCATCAAGGAATACAGCCGCATGAAGTTCGGTCGTAAGAAGATCTTTGTGGATCAAGAGATTGAAGATCGCATAGGGATCAATCGAACAAACAACCTGTAATTTTATGTCAAACTCGCATACACAACCTAAGGGTGATAATAATCATCCTGACAGTAGGGAAGAGCCGGTCGGCAGACGCAGTGTTTTGAGGCAAATAGGTAGGGCTATTTTAGATCCAATGGGCACTCTAAGAGGTACGATGGGCAAGATAGTGGGAGATGATGCAGCATCTTACGTTGGAAAAGATTTGAATTACTTAAGAACAGTTGGGGAGACAGAGCTACTTTTTATCGGCAGTGGCCTACTTCAAACTGCTTTAGAAAGATACTCAGGGAAAAAATTTGGAAACGCTAATGCTGATGAGTTTACGAGGAGGAGCCAGGCATCACCTATATCATTTGCACTATTAGGATCGGTTATTAGTCCTATCATTGAAGAAATATCTTTTAGACTTTATCCTGCTTTAATTTTAGATGATAAGGAAAATGATACGTCATCTCGTGTTATCGAAGAAATATCTGCTGACATAAAATGGAAGATTGGTCTTACTACGTCTGTGTTATTTGCACTCGCACACAATATAAAGCAAACTCCAGATGGGAAATTAACTTTCGGAGAGCATATTCCGCTTGGTCTTTTTTTAAAGGGATTGTATTACTGGTACTTGATGAGAAAGAGAGGTGTGGATCATTCGATCGTGGCTCACGTCACAAATAACGCAACTGTTTGGGCAATAATTACAACTCTTAATAAACTTTACCCTGCCCAATAGATTTTTCAACTATTGACCAATATAGATGTTCTTTTTTAGTGATTTTCTGATAGTATCATGCCATCTTTTCCCCTTTGGTATGCCATCATTCTCACAGATGAAAGACATGTACAAGATTCAGCGCGAAGCCAAGCGCATCAAGAAGGAGCTCAAGAATGTACATGTTGAGGCTGAAGCCGGATCTCCATCGTCACTTGGAACATACACCGTGAAAGTTATTGTGTCGGCTGAGCAGGAAGTTGTGTCTATCGATATTGCCCCAGAAGCTGAAACTGGCCGTCTTGGTGAACTCATTAAAGATGCAATGAATCGTGCGATGAAAAAAGCTCAAGTCATTGCCGCTGAACGCATGCAAGTCATCATGCAGCAAATGGGTATGCCGACGGGGCCAGCCACTGACGAAGAATAATCGATTCTCTGCATTTGCTTTAGTGCACTAAAGAGCTAAATCTGGACGAAAAATCGGATTTTTGCTAGTGTTCAGCCAATGGATCAGCAGGAATTTCAATCAATGGCGCTAGAGCAATTCAGAGTTATTAACTCAAAACATGAACAGTTCCTGACAATGGTAATGGAACAATTCCGTCTTATCCGCGAGGAAATGAATGTTATGCGAGAGGATATTCGTGATCTCAAAGATGATGTTCGAGGATTAAAGGATGAAATTCGTGGAATTAAAGATGATATTCGCCGAATGGACGAAAGAATTTATAGGCTGGAAGACGATGTTCATGGGATGAATGGCAAGCTTGATGCTTTATACCAATCACGGAACCAAGCGAAGATAAAGTTTGGTCTGGAATGGATAGCAGCCTCATTCTTTGTAGCAGTGCTTGCTTCCGGTCTGACGTTAGCATTGAACGGACTAGGAAGGGTATAATCTTTTGGTGAAGAAATTGATTTTGCCCATCGGGCTTTTGGCGTTGACTTGCTGGATCATCTGGAGAATGTTTTATGCGTTCGAAATTCGTGCACTCGATGCCGATAGCGACAAGCGCATATCCGTTACGATTCCTTCGGGCTCTTCGACAGCAGCTATCGCACAACTGCTCGAAGATGAAGGAGTGATACGTTCGCCACTCGCTTTCAAAGCACTCGTAAAAAAGCAGGATCTCGCGGGGAAACTCCAAGCCGGAACATTTGTGTTGCAACCTTCGATGACGTCACAGGAAGTGGCTGAGGCTCTGACACAAGGTAAAACATCGGAGATGTCCGTGACAATTCCCGAAGGATATACCGTCAAAGATATTGATGCATTATTGGCTGACAAGGGGCTTATAAAAGTGGGGGAGTTCATTGATTGTGCGAATGATTGTGACTTTGCCACTTTTGATTTCCTCGCGCCCCGTGGAGACCAGGCAAAGCGTGGGGGAAAGGTTGAAGGATACTTGTATCCAGATACCTACTTCGTTTCAGCGGAAGAATTTGTTCCGAAGTTTTTCATCGAACGATTGCTCGGTGTATTTCGTCAGCGTGTCGTCGAAGATTTGGCTGATGACATTAAAGCAACAGGTAGATCTCTTCATGAAATAATCATTATGGCATCGATCATTGAAGAGGAGACTAGGGGCGACAGTGAGCGTGCAATTGTCAGTGGCATTTTGTGGAAACGTTTTGATGAGGGCATTGGTCTATATGTCGATGCATCCAATCGATATATTCTTAATAAACCAACAGCCACGATTACGGCAGCAGATTTAGATATGGATTCGCCGTATAATCTTCGGAGGTATCGAGGCTTGCCACCAGGGCCAATTGCGAACCCGAGCTTGTCTAGTATGAAAGCTGCATTGCACCCCGAAACTTCGCCGTATTATTACTACTTACATGGCTCTGATGGGCGAATAAGATATGCTATAACAAACGATGAGCATAACATGAATAAGGCAAAATACTTGAGATAATGACGTTTTTATGCTATAATATGAGAGAAAACAGATATCATTCATTATTCCATATATGAGTCCCATACCAGAGACTGGAGGCCATGGAAACGCTCATTATCACCGCTTGAAAATTGCGGTGATGGGCTCTGCGAGCGGTCCCCAGACGGAAGATCCTGTTTCGCGAGAAAAAGCTCGTACCCTTGGTGCGGAAATTGCTCGCCGCGGACATATTTTTGTGAATGGTGCCTGTCCTGGCTTGCCAAACGATGCATTACTCGCAGCTCAGGAAGGCGGAGCATTTACTGTTGGAATTTCTCCCGCGTTTTCTGAGTATCAGCATGTACATGAGTATCTTTCGCCACATGATCACGATTTGATCATCTACACAGGTTTCGGATTCATGGAACGCGACATCATCAATATTCGTTCCGCTGACGGTGTGATTATCATCGGAGGTGGCGTAGGGACATTAAATGAATTTACGATTGCATACGATGAAGGGCGCCCAACAGGCATCGTGACGAACTCCGGTGGCATTAGCAATTCCATTCCACACATCGTGGAGGAATTGTGTCAGCGTGAGATTCCACCAAACATGGTATTTGATGATGATCCTGCAAAGTTGCTTGATAAACTGGAAGTCGCTATCCGCGCTTTCCCACTTCCATTGGATAAAGATTCACGCGTAACACAGAAGAAAATCCCAGGTTAACCTTCTTTGGTTATCCAGCGAATAGGAACTCCCTCGAAGGAGAACAAGCTACGGAGATTATTATCGAGGAATCTCAATTGTGTTACATCGACATCACGAGGATTTTTAACAAATACGACGAATGTTGGAGGAATCCCTTCCGCTTGTGTGATGTACTTGCTGCGATTGAGTGCGCGTGCTGGAACATGGTGAATAACTTCCTCGTACCAGTGCTTGAGGTCCTTGGTTCCGATGCGCCGATGCATATTGCTGTGTACGAGTGAGAGTAGGGGGAACAGTTTCAGCAAACCTTCGCGAGAAAGTGCTGATACAAAGAGTATTGGCGCAAATCGGCAGAACTGGAAAGATGCACGCACTTCAGCTTCTTTTTCTGCGCGTTCTTCGCGGCTGAGCAAATCTGCTTTATTCAAGACAATAATGAAACCTTTTCCTTCTTCCACCGCCATGCTCGCAATACGTTTATCCTGTTTGCTCACGACATCCTGGGCATCAAGTACGAGCACAGTGATATCACTATCCTGAATTGCCTGAATACTCTTGATAGCACTGATAGATTCTAAGTCTTCATCAACACGAGACTTACGACGAAGACCTGCCGTATCGACGAAGATATATTCGCGATCTTCATGCTTGATGATGGAATCCGATGAGTCGCGCGTGGTTCCTGGTATGTCAGAAACAATGCGCGCAGACAACTCGCGTTGAGGATCACTCATGAGAGCGTTCACGATCGAACTTTTTCCAACGTTCGGTTTGCCAATGATGGCGATGCGTGGTGGATTCTCTTCGGATACTTCGTCTATTGCTTTCTGAAAGTGCAGTCCTTTTAGCTTTGCAACGATCATGGATTCTAGTTCACCTATACCGAGTCCGTGCACGGAGCTAATTGCGACGACATCGTCCGTGAGACCGAGCTCATAATATTGAGACATCTTTTCTTCTGCCTGTGCGAAGTTGTCACACTTCGTGAGAGCGAGAATAACCGGTACATGACTGCGCTTTTGTTTGCGCAAAATATCGACGACGGTGTAATCACTTGCTGTGAGCTCTTCTCGTGTGTTGATGGTGAAGACGATCAAGTCAGCCGATTCCAAAGCGACGAGTGATTGTGCTGAAACGTCCGCTTCGAAATCTTTATCCGTAGAACCACCCCCAATACCACCCGTATCAAGCAGAAGATAATCCATCTCCTGAGACTCAACACGGTACACAACGTGGTCACGCGTGGTTCCAGCGATGTCGCTCACGATTGCGCGGCGTCTTCCGACAATCCTATTAAAGAGCGTCGACTTACCAGTGTTTGGGCGGCCGATGATTGCGACTGTAGGTAGTTTGGCCATTTCCCGCTTATTCTACAGGAAAAAGGACTTTTGGATACCTCACTTTACAGTCCATTAAAAACGGTGAACGTTGTCGATGGTGTCGACTAACATGCTACTGCCGTACTGTTTAATCGTCAGTACAGCGTCTTGCAGCATGCGTATGAGCAATTCTTGGTAGTGAGCGCAGTCTGGTCGGATGCCGATTGTTCGGATATTTATCATGCTGATATGAGCCGAAAGAGGATCATGAATTGGGCGATGGTAGGAGGGGAAGGTGGTTATTTCTTCAGTCTCTTCGGCAAACAAATATCCCTCTAAACCCTGAGGAATTCGAGAATTGCTCCACACTTTGTAGTGTCGAACATGTGGGGCAAAGCTATATTGTTTGCCTTGTTCTTCCTCTGCTGCTTTGGCAGCAAGCTTTTTGTGAAATGATCCTGCTGTAAGTGCGCCCGCTCCGTATATGTCCCGTTCTAAGCTGGTCATGTCTGCAACATGTGAATGTTCAGCAGGGTGTTCACGAACATTCATGCCCGTACGAAGAGTAGGCATTCCCATAAGACGTATCTGTTTTTCCCATAAACCAAGGACGACACGAGTGGTGCGCAGTGCTACATCGACGGCGATTCTTCTTTCCAGCAACGCCTTCTCAGGGTCAAAATCAGGTTTGGTTTTCGCATTGCTACTCATCAGATTTCTCATACGATCGCCAAATGATGCATTCATTGCAGCAATAAGCGGGTTACTAGGATTATCCTCAATAGCTTGGCAAACAAATCCCCATTCTTTATCACCACCATAGCCATCGAAGGTATTATATCCACCGTTAAACAGAAAGAATTGGTGTCCAGTTCCAAGCTCCCTTTCTAGTGCCTTTAGTTCTGACTCCATTGACATGGTCTGATGCTACGCACGCATATGAATGTCTGTCAATATTTGTCAAAGAGAGAATAGATAATGTATTACGCAAATGTATACTTTTAGACTGTTGACGAATCCGTTTTGTCAGATGAACGCTTAAAACTCAAGCTCAATGTTGTTCGTACGAGAAATTTCTCGTAACTTTTTAATAGCTTTAGTGTGCAATTGACGTACACGTTCGTGCGTTATACCTAATTTTGCCCCAATCTCTTTGTAGTCTAAAGGTGCATCCGAATATTCTCCCGCTGCATTTGCAATGGCATATCTACCCCTAATAATGAGCTGATCGCGCTCGGGAAGGAGATCAATTGCGTCTAATAAATTTGCACGTAGTCTACCATGGTCTTGTTCTGTTAATGCAAATGACTCTCTTTCTGGTATTTCATATTCAGAGCCTTCTGCATGCTGGCTATTCTTAAACAAATATTTTCTATTAGTACCAATCATTCTACTCAGTCCACGTCGTATTACCCATGTGGCGTAGGTGCTGAATTTGTTGCCAAGACTATAATCAAAGCTATCCACAGCCTTCATTAAATACACATTTCCATCTCCAACCATATCGAAAAAATCCACTGGTTCATGAGTGTGTGTTTTTGCGAGGGAAACAACCAGGCGGAGATTAGAACTGACGATTGTGTCTCTCGTATTTTGTGCGATTGTCCACACTGTATCGAAGTATGATACTGAGTTCCTCAATTCCTTTGTTATTCTTCCGTTCCTTTGCATTGATTGCGAAATTTGTACCCGTTCTTGCGCAGATTGAAACTTCGCGTAATTCATTTTCCGAAACAAGTGTCGCTCCTGCTCTGGCGTGAGAAGTGGATGTTGAAGATACAAGGATTGCAGATACGGGGGGAGTCCCGCTGGCGGTTTGGGATTGGCCTGCTTCCTTTTTGATAATGGCATCGAATCGAGAAATGTTTGACGATCCTTCTCCCCATGAAAATCTTTACTATCTATAAAACAAATCTCCTGTTGTAAAATTTCTCTGATTTTTCTGTGTACCAATTGGTTGTGAGGAAGTAACAAAGATTTTTCGAACAATTGCCTATCGCCGTTCCTCTTAGCACAGTTTTGGTGTTGAGATGGGTGCATTTCCTCATTCATACTTATAAACTATAAAACTGTTTTGTATAGATATCAAATAGATTATAAGCAGCAATTGCGATATTTACCTAGAAACCGATACAATTGGTTTATGCACAACGACTACGTGCCGTCATCGGTCGAACCCAAGTGGCAGGGAAAATGGAGGGAGGCGAAGGTGTACGAGGTGGATATCAACCATGTAAAAAAAGAAGAGAAATTTTATAGTTTAGTGATGTTTCCATATCCAAGTGGAGACAAGCTGCATGTCGGCCATTGGTACAACTACAGTCCTGCCGATAGCTTTGCCCGCTATCAGCGCATGCTGGGGAAGAAGGTTTTTTCCCCGATGGGGTTTGATGCCTTCGGGTTGCCAGCAGAAAATTATGCAATCAAAACAGGAACGCCACCCGCGGAATCCATAGTTAAAAATGTTGAGACGATGGTGAAGCAGCTCAGCCGCATCGGCACAATGTATGACTGGAGCAAGATGGTCAATACGAGTACGCCGGAATATTACCAATGGACACAGTGGCTGTTCTTGCAAATGTTTAAGCACGACATTGCGTATCGCAAAGAAGCGAATGTGAACTGGTGTCCCAAGGATCAGACCGTGCTCGCGAACGAACAAGTGAAAGACGGTGCATGCGAACGTTGTGGAACGGAGGTTATTCAGAAGCCGCTCACGCAATGGTTTTGGAAGATCACGAAATACGCCGATGCATTGCTCGATAATCTTGATGGTCTTGATTGGCCGGAGAAGACAAAGACAATGCAGCGCAATTGGATAGGCCGGAGCGAAGGAGCTGAAATCGAATTTACCATTGATCCTTCGTCGAACTCGGGAGGAGAATTGAACATAAAAGTCTTTACAACTCGCCCTGATACATTGTTTGGTGTCACGTATATCGTTTTGGCACCAGAGCATCCACTTGTTGAGAAAATTACGCCGAAGAATCACCTCGGTGGCGTAGAGGCTTATAAGGAAGAAGTGAAAAAGAAAACCGAGATGCAACGTACGGATGTAAGCAAATCAAAAACGGGTGTCCCGACCGGAGCGTATGCATTGCATCCTGTGACTGGCGAAAAGTTGCCTATCTGGATCGCAGACTATGTTCTCATGAACTACGGGACAGGAGCTGTGATGGCAGTCCCGGCACATGACGAACGCGATTATGCATTTGCAAAAGCGATGAATCTTTCGATGATAGAAGTGGTAGTCGGTGGTGGCATTGAAGAAGCTGCATTTACCGAGCAAGGAATCGCGGTGAATTCACAATTTTTAGATGGTCTTACGACGCAAGAAGCAAAAAAGAAAATGATTGCGTGGTTGGAAGACGCGGAAAAGGGTAGGGGGGTAGTCAATTTCCGTTTGCGTGACTGGCTTGTCTCCCGTCAGCGCTATTGGGGCGCACCAATTCCGATCGTGTATGACCCAAACGGTACGGCACATCCTGTACCAGAAGAACATCTTCCGTGGGTTCTTCCGACCGATGTTGAATTTAAGCCGACGGGAAAGTCTCCGCTTGTCGATTCGAAGGAATTTATCGAACGAACGGAGAAAATATTTGGCAAAGGTTGGACACCAGAATTCGATACCATGGATACGTTTGTTTGCTCGAGCTTCTACTATTTGCGATATTTGGCAGAAGGTGATGCAAAGAAAATGGTTGATCCTCACACGGAGAAAAATTGGATGCCGGTCGATATGTATATCGGTGGTCCGGAGCATGCATGCATGCATCTCATCTATGCGCGCTTCGTGATGATGGCGCTGAAGGACTTCGGCATTGTTTCGCACGAAGAACCATTTCGGCGTTTGGTGCACCAGGGATTAATTACGAATCAGGGAGCGAAGATGAGCAAGAGTAAGGGAAATGTTGTTAGTCCGGATACGTTTGTAGAGCAGTATGGTGCAGATGTGTTTCGCATGTATCTGATGTTTATGGGTCCGTTTACCGATGGTGGTGACTGGAGTGATACCGGCATAAAAGGAATTGTACGTTTCGTGCAGCGCTTGTGGAGATTTATTCCCACTCATGCAAAAACAGAGCATAAAGATGAAAAAATTGTGCTCCAGACATTGCACAAAACAATCAAAGCGGTCTCAGAAGGTTTGGAAAAAATGCACTTTAATACAGCAATTGCGAGCTTGATGGAACTCTTGAATGAGCTTGAAAAACATGAAGCAGTCTCAATGGAAACAGCGCAGACGGTTGCGAAACTCCTGAGCCCACTCGCGCCACACTTAGCAGAGGAATTATGGGAAGCGCTGAGTGGAAAAGGCTTTGTGCTCGATCAACAATGGCCGACGTTTGATCCTGTGATGCTCGCGTCAGATACATTGACGATCGTCGTGCAGATCAATGGAAAAGTGCGTGGAGATATCGTGGTACCAGCAGACACATCGAAAGAAGTCGTTATAAAAATGGCGAAAGATAACGAGAACGTGAAAAAGTATTTGGAAGGCGCATCTCTGAAAAAAGAAATATACGTTCCACATAAGCTCGTTAGTTTCGTTATCTAAATGAGATCCGAGTTTGCCTTGTGAGTCGACGAAGAGTGTCTCTGGAGCTCGTTAGTTTGGTGATTTAATTTAATGAAGCATTTCTTTTTGACATGTTCACTAAGGCGAGGAATTTTCTATACTCGGTTGCAAAGATTTTTGCACATCGTAGAACTTCATCGAAACGTCCTGCCTCCGTTAATTCAAACGATGAAATAATTCCTCCACATAAGGAATTAAATGCACAATGGTAGTCTGGATGTTCGTGAATAGCCGATGATTGAGCAGGGGTATTACAGGAAGATAAAACCCGATAAATTCTATTCAAGCCTGCATAAGTCGGTCCTTCATCCATTCGTCCTTCTGCAAAATTAATCATCAATGAATTCATTCGAATGACCAAATCGGTTAAGTCATCCTGTTTTGATCGAATAAGAATGCCACTTGTACCAACGAGTTCCTCTTGCTGCCCTAAAGCGCTCTCTAGGCGATTCATGCGATTACTATAGATCTATAGTCAAATACGTCAATATTCGTGTCAAGTAATCATTTCATGGTATCTTTAACCTGTGTTTTCCGCTTTCGACCGTTACGCCGGCTTTACAGATCTTTCAGCATTAAACGATTTCAGCGAAAAGCCGCTGCGAAAAAGTGTGCGTGTGAATACCATCAAGACCAGCATCGATAAATTTCTCGAATACGGCAAAGAAAAGAAATGGAAGCTGGAACGGGTTCCATGGAGTACGGAAGCTTTTTTTCTTGATCGAGAAGATCGCACACAAGCTCTTGGGACAGACGTGCTGCATTTGCTTGGACATTTCTACATGCAGGAAGCAGCATCAATGTTGCCACCGGAATTGTTGCAACCTGTGCCTGGAGACGTTGTTCTTGATATGAGTGCAGCACCCGGGAGTAAAACAAGTCAGATGGGTGCGAAGATGCAGGGTAGGGGGGTGATCGTCGCAAACGACATTCAGGAGAAACGCTTGTGGACGCTAAAATCTGCACTTCATCGTTCTGGTGTGCATAATAATATCGTGACGAAGAAAGTAGGCCAATGGTTTGCGAAACACATGACAGAACGGTTCGATCGTGTGCTCTGTGATGCTCCGTGCAGCGCACAAGGAACGATTCGCAAAGACAGTGACGCGTTGAACTATTGCTCTATGGATAACATTGAGAAGATGGCGCGCTTACAATTTCAACTCTTAGAATCTGCGATTCATGCTGCAAAAGTAAATGGTCGCATCGTGTATTCCACTTGCACGCTCACTCCGGAAGAAAATGAGCTTGTCATTTTGCAAATACTCGATCGCTTTAGAGACCAAGTTACGATTCTAAATCCGGAGGACCTAGGACTTGGGACGTGGGACATAGGGAAAGCTATTGAAGATTCTCATCGTGTGCAACATTCGCTTCGTTCCGAAGTCCTAGGTCCGAAGTCCGAAGTCCCACTCCTTCGCCTCTGGCCTCAGACCTACGACACGGAAGGATTTTTCTGTGCTGTTATTCATAAAAAAGCTCCCACACGCGATGTATCGAAGATGGAAATGATGCAGTTCCAAGAACGACCGCTAACGCGAAAAAATAAAGACCAGATTCATGAGCAACTTGTGGAACGGTATGGTGCACAATTTTTGGATGATAATGATCGTTTGTTTGAACGAGGAGGGGAGTCACTTATTCTTTCAACTGATGAAGTGACTGCGTATGAATTACCGCTGGAAAACTACGCGCTTGGAATGCCATTTGGAAAAAAGTTGAAAGATGGTCGTGTGCTCATTGATCATGAGTTTGCCACCCTGCGCGGCCATCGAGCGACGAAGAATCGTTTTGATATTTCAGATCAGCAATTAGAGGATCTTCTAGGTGCGAAAGATATTGATTGTCCGGCAGATCTAAATGGACACACGTTATTGATGTGCAAAGATTTCTGCGTTGGTCTTGGCCTTGCAAAAAATGGTCGTCTTAAAAATAATTTGCCGCGTTGGATGGTAAAATATAACTGAATTGTTGTACGTACACATGGGCTTCTGCTCAGCGTGCAAACAATATAACAATATAGCAATACAACAATAAACGCCTGGCATGGAAGAGGATGCACGTTAGCAGTGAGTTATAGTAATCAGTCCATGGACAGCGTGTTCGAAGTTAAATCCCGGCTTTCGATTGATCAACTCGTTGGCCGATACGTGCAATTGCAGAAGAAAGGCCGAAATTTCGTCGGCTTATGCCCTTTCCACCAAGATTCGCATCCGAGCTTTTTGGTTTCACCTGACAAGGGAATTTGCTACTGCTTCCCGTGCCAAAAAGGTGGAGATATTTTTAGTTTCTATCAGCAAATAGAGGGAGTGGATTTCAAACAAGCGCTCAAAGATCTAGCCGAAATGGCGGGGGTTATACTTCCGGATGCTCCAGTCGATGTCATCAAAAAAGACGATAAAGATCGTGCGCGCGATTGTCTTGCTACTGCTCAACTATTCTTTGCAAAAAATCTTCAGAATTCAGAAACGACAAAAAAATATCTGACAGATCGCGGACTTGATCCAGGAGAAATTACATCGTTTGGTTTGGGTGTCGCACCGGATTCATTTTCTGCCACTTATGAGCATTTATTGAAGGCACATTTCAGCAAGAGGGAAATTATGATGGCAGGACTTGGTGTGCAAAAAGAATTACAGGAAGAAAAAATCTACGATCGATTTAGGAATCGTCTCATGTTTCCCATTCACGATGGACAAGGTCGAATTATTGGCTTTGGCGGGCGCACGTTAGGTAATGATGATGCAAAATATGTGAATAACAGCGATAGTCCGTTATATCACAAATCTTCCGTACTGTATGGACTCCACCATGCCATGAAAACGATGCGTGAGAAAAATCGCGTCGTTCTGGTCGAAGGATATTTTGATGTGCTTGCGTGTCATCGTGTTGGTATCACCGAAGCGGTAGCTGCATGTGGTACTGCACTCACAGAGGAACATGTGAAACTCCTCAAGCGTTACGTTGAGCATGTGGTGTTATGTCTTGATCAGGATCGGGCGGGACGCGATGCGGCAGAGCGTGCGTTTAAAATGTGCAGCAAAGAAGGATTGCAGGTAGAAGGAGTCATTCTTAATCAAAAAGATCCAGCGGATGTTGCAGTGCAGTCGCCGAACACGTTGCGCAATATGTTGACGGAACAAGTGCATCCATATCTTGATCTCGTGTTCGCAGAAGTGCGAGCATCGAATATATCTGTTCCTTCCGTGCGTCACGCAGCGCTGGAGCGCATTCTCGGTTTGCTGGAGGCATTATCGTCATCAACCGAGCGGTCACATGCTGTTCGTCAGGCTGCATCAGCGTTGGGCATTACGGAAATGACACTCATTGATGATCTACGGAAATTTGAAAAGCAAATGCCATCCATCATCCATAAAACTGCTCAAGTTGATGTGCACAGTACCGTTACGACGTATTCCAGCGCAGAGCTCACACTTGGACTATTTCTGACCTATCCCCGTAATATTGCAATACTGACGGAAATGATTCCGCCAGAAGAGGTGTTCGCCAGTATCTTATATAGAGCACTTAAAAAAATTGGTGATAACACAACATTTACCTTGGACATGCTGGACCTTTCTGATGAAGACCGGAAAAAAGCGGGAATTCTCATGCTTTACTGCGAAGAGAATAAATTTGCGGAATGGAACGAAGCGGTAGCTACCCTTGAGACGCGTCGTAATTGCCGGAATGCCAATAGAGAGTTGCTCCATAAAAAGCAAAAAGATATCACTCAGAAGCTGTTGGAAGCGCAAAAATTAGGTCGAGTAGAGGAAGTGGAAGAACTCTCCAATAAGTATCAGGAATTAATTCAGCTCACAAAGCACACACGATAAATCGTTGCCTGCCAGATAAACCGTCAAAATAGTGGCTTTTGCTCCATTATTCCTGTATACACTATGTGAGCGGGGAAAGACATGCGCCCGATGCATATTTCCCTTTGCGAACTGCCTTTCTTTGAGTACCTTATCCCCACCGGCGCCTGTTCTGGGCGCTGTAAACGTTTATCACTATGGCTTCACACCCACGTAAGTTCATCGCACAACCAACGGACGATGATCTGAAAAAATTTCCGGAGGCAATTCGTCACCTCGTGAAGAAAGGACGTGAACAGCGTTACGTGACGCACCAAGAAATTATCGCTGCCATTCCTAATGCAGAAGAAGATGTCGATCTCCTTGATGAGGTCTATATGCTGTTCGTTGATCTTGGTATCGAAGTGATCGATGTGAAAGATGCGCTCATCTGGGAGAAGAAAGGTAAGCAGGGGGTGGCGATGACCGATATCGCCGTCGAAGATATTGCAGAGATAGTTGCAGACGAACCAGGCGTTGAAGGCGAAGAGCCAGAGGCAGATGAAGAAGATGCAAGTGTGGCAGAAAAGATGGAAGAGGATGAAGATAGCGATCTTATGCACCGTGTTGCAACAGCAGGTATCGCTATCGATGATAAAGAAGCGGCCAACGAAGAAGAAAAGAAAAAACGTCGCAAAGAGCGTGAAGTGGATCTCTTGGAAATCTCCAATGACTCCGTCCGCATGTATCTCTCCGAGATTGGACGCGTGCCGCTTATCGATGGCAAAAAAGAAGTGGAGCTTGCCCGACGAATCCGCAAGGGTGATGCTGGCGCTAAGCAGCAGCTTGCCGAAGCAAACCTTCGTCTCGTTGTCTCTATTGCGAAGAAATATATCGGACGCGGACTATCATTTCTTGATCTTATCCAGGAGGGAAACATCGGCCTTTTCCGTGCTGTTGAAAAATTTGATCCTGAACGAGGATTTAAGTTCTCTACGTATGCAACTTGGTGGATCCGCCAGGCGATCACACGTGCTATCGCTGACCAAGCTCGCACGATCCGCATCCCTGTGCACATGGTTGAAACGATCAACAAGCTAACGCACACACAGCGTCGCTTGGTACAAGAGCTCGGCCGCGAACCAACACTCGAAGAACTCGCAGTCGAAATGGAAATGGATATCAAGAAAGTCCAACACATTCAGAAAATCAGCCAGGATATCGTGTCATTAGAAGCTCCTGTTGGGTCTGAAGAGGATTCTAAGCTTGGAGATTTCATTGAAGACGAAGAGGCAATCAATCCATTCGAAGCAACAAACCGCCAACTCAAGAAAGAAAACGTCCATGCGATGCTCGACTTCCTCACTCCACGTGAGCGCAAGATCATCGAAATGCGCTTCGGACTGCAAGATGGCATCGGCCACACGCTCGAAGAAGTGGGACAGGAGTTCGGTGTTACCCGCGAACGTATTCGTCAGATTGAAGCGAAGGTGCTCCAGAAAATGCGCGACCATCCACGTTCGCTCACTATCCGTGAACATGGTTTGCCACCAAAGCGCGTTGGCTTTTCGCCTGTTCCATCATTTGCTCAGTCGTTGATGTGTCCAAAGTGTCACCAGGGAATCCTGACGCCACTCAAGAAGAACGGTCGTCCTATTCAGAAATGTGACCACTGTGCGTATGAGCAGGAGGACGACGAGCGATAATATAAATAATCAAACAATAAAAAAGACCGCTGCGAGCGGTCTTTTTCGTAGATATCTATGTACTTAAGCCTTGTGCTGGCAGTTGCACTTGTTGACGATTTTCATGACTGCTGCGATACCGACCAAGATGTACACAATCCATTCAACCATTGGCCACGCTCCAAGCAGCATGTGCACGACGTTGAGGTCGCGCCCGAGGAAGCCGCCTATGCCGACGAGGCCCCAGTTAAGAGCTCCGATAAGGACGAGGAGTAACCCAGTCTTGCAGACACCACACATATTGCTCATAAAAGAGAAAGAGGGAGAAAAATAAAATTGATAAGCAAAATGTACAGCTTATGCAAACAATATGATCTTGCGACCAAAGAAAATTTAACAGTTTTTCACAGTGTCCGATTGTTCACCTTTTTGTCTCCCTGTACGATTCATGTATGCCAACCTTTGCGGAAGAATATGCTCGGCTGAATGATGCGCAGAAGCAAGCGGTCGATACAATCGAAGGGCCGGTAATGGTTGTTGCTGGACCGGGAACGGGAAAAACGCAAGTGCTGAGCCTGCGCGTCGCGAACATTCTGCAAAAGTCGCAAGTGAACCCACGCAACATTCTGTGTCTGACCTACACAACAAGTGGCGCTACGGCAATGCGTGAACGTTTGCGCGCGCTCATAGGAGCGGCTGCGTACAAAGTGACGATTAATACAATTCATGGATTTTGTAATGATGTTATTGCTAAAAATCCGCATGTATTCGAAAGTTGGGATGCACTCGAGCAAATAAGCGATGTCGAACAATTTCGTGCATTAAATAGGATTATTGATGCACTCATGCCGGATCTTGAAATTGTGAATCCTAAAAATCCCCACGGTCGCACTCGTGATATTATTGGGCGCATTTCTCAAGTAAAACGAGAAGGCAAAACACTGGAAGATTTGCGTCGAGTTGCCGATGACTATGAAGTGGAAATGTCTGGCAAAAGCAAAGAGGGCACGAAGGCACATGAGAAAAATGTATCATCTGCTCGCAAGTTTCACGATTTCGTTCTGCTCTTCGAGAAGTATCAGGAAATGCTCAAAGAAACGCAACGGTACGATTACGATGACATGATCCTGCATGTGATTCAGGGTTTTAAAGAGGAAGACTGGATGCTCCAAGGCCTGCAAGAACAGTACTTATATATTCTCGTTGATGAATTCCAAGATACGAACGGCGCACAGTATAAAGTCATTGAATCGCTCGCAACGCCACGCACAGCAGATGATCGTCCAAATATTTTTGTAGTGGGCGACGATGATCAGGCGATTTACCGTTTCCAGGGAGCAAACCTGCAAAATATCCTGAATTTCCGTGCACGCTTCCCCGAAGCGCCTATTGTCGTGCTGACAACGAGTTATCGTTGTACGCAGCAGATTCTTGATGCCGCAGGGCGTCTGATTGCATTCAATATAGAGCGTCTGGTTGGCACGATTCCAGGACTCACAAAAGATTTGGTCTCCGGAGCAAAAGAAAAAACTGGAGCAGAACCAATGCTTATTCGAGGCCCAAGTGATGCTCTTGAGGCATGGCTTGTAGCAGACATTGTCCAAGAAGAAATCGATGCTGGCACACCACTGTCTGAGATCGCAATCCTCACACAAACGAATGCCGAGCTACAACCAATGTATGACGTACTGAAAGCGCGCGGTATTCCCGTACAGATGGATGGCAAAGTGAATCTCCTGAGTCAGCCGCTTGTTAAGCAAACAGTTTCCATCCTACGTGCAGTCCACAAAATGGAAAGTAGCCCTGCACTTTCTGCTGCAATGAGTGCGGAATGTTTCGGTTGCCATCCTGCTGACTTGGGGCGTTTGTTTTTACTCAGTCGCGATAAGGAGGTATCTATTCTTACATTGCTTTTACAGTTCGATGATCCGGAATCTGATATTCAACTACAGCCGTGGCACAATCGTGATTGCCTCATAAAGACACGTGATGTGCTGCTTTCGATTAGCCAGCAATTGGATAACCGCACACTCATCGACACACTTGAACATATTTTGAAAGAGTGCGGACTTCTCCCAGATCCAAGCAATAAAGAAACTTTTGATCCGTTGGACTTCGCTGCGCTCCAAGCATTTTTTGATTACATTAAAATCCGTAGCTACGAAATATCGTCATTTATTTTTGAATCGCTGATGAACGATATCGAAATGTATGCAAACGATGATAATGGCTTAAGGTTGAGTTTTACATTGCCACATCTGACTCAAGAAGGAGTGCAACTTCTTACCGCACACCAAAGCAAAGGTCTCGAATATGAAGTTGTCATTCTCCCAAATTTCCGTGATGGGCACTGGGATAAGCGCCGCAATCCACCGTCAGTGAGTATACCAGAAGATCTCTTGTTTGATTGGGAGACACATCAGAAACAACATGAGCGCAACCAAGATGAACGACGTGTTGCCTATGTTGCGATGACGCGCGCAAAGCGCAGACTGGTCTTTGCATGTTGCATGACGATTACTACTACATCGAAGCCACGTGAAGTATCTCCATCAAGTTTTTTTGTAGAAGCAGGACCATTGCCAGAAGAGCAGCGTAATGTGCGCGATCCTGCGCTTGCATCAACATTGCTCCTGCCAGAAATAATGATATTCGATTCTGCGTACGAAGCATTCATTCGCGATCGTCTTAAAGATTTTAAACTATCGGTGACTGCGTTGAATCACTTCCTAGAAGATCCTTTACTCTTCTTAGAACGCGATATTCTGCAGAAGCCTCAGGTAAAACAGCCGTCACTCGTCTACGGAAATGCGGTCCATGCAGCGATGCGTAAGTGGGGTATGAGCATCAAAGATGGGTTGCCGCTTTCACAGGAACAATTTTTATATGAGTTTGATAACTATTTGGTTGATCGAGAAATTCTCACCGAGAGCGAGCGCAGAAACCTGATGAAGGTTGGGCAGGATAATTTGCCGCGATACTATCAGCAGCGTTTGTCAGAACAGTTACCTATTATTTTCAATGTTGAGTTCCCGATAAATACGTTCCTCGAAGAAATTCCTCTCAAAGGAAAAATCGATCGCATGGATCTCGATCATCCTGATTCCTCGCGTATAACGATCATAGATTTTAAAACCGGTCGGCCGAAGACAGAAGCACAGATACGCGAAGATGGTGATTATTTCCGTCAGTTAGCGTTCTATGCAATTCTCATGGAGCACGGTATGCCGCTCTACGAGCCAGTTGCGTATGTTTTAGATTTCGTTGGTGAAGGAACGGAACATCCAGTGCAGCGATCGTTTGTAATTACCGACACCGAAAAAAATGATCTGAAAAAAGTGATCGAACAGGTTTGGGCAAAGATTCAGACTTTGGACTTCACACCAATCAAATAATCGCGGAATAGTTGAAGTGCTCTGCCGCGATGACTGATGCGGTTCTTTTCCTCTACAGAAAGCGCTGAATACACTTTTTCGTAGCCATCGGGTTTGAAGCATGCGGAAATCGGAAGACCGGGGAGGAAGTCCGCTTCAAGTTCGTTTGTAATAATTCCATCGCAAGTTCCTTCAAAATGATGTTCCTTTCCTTCACCGTCGATATGACATAGTGTGCAAATAAATCGTGCGCGCTTATTTTTTTCCGCGCGCATTCGCTCCAGGAAAAACGAAATCCATGCATGGTCCGTCACGTCAGGACCCGCGCCCCAGCGACGTGTGTGAACCCCCAATTCATTCTGCAACGCTTCGACGACGATTCCTGAATCATCAGCGAGTGTGGGGAGTTTGGATCGCTCAAAATAAAATTGTGACTTTTGGCGCGCATTTTCTAAGTATGTGTCTCCAGTTTCTGCAGGTGATTCATTGATATTGGCATCAGATGGCTTGAGAAGCTCTATATTCAGTCCATCTAAGGCTTCACCAATTTCTATAATTTTGCCTTTGTTCGACGTTCCAATAAGGAGCTTCATACTGGGATTTTCTCATGGATATGCTGCAAATCAAATGGTGTTTGTTGATACACGTTATTGTTGAGCCAGTTGCCATAAAGAACACGAGCATGCGATCTCCAACGGTTTGTCGGACAGCGATTAATATCGTTATGTGGGAAATAGTTCGTTGGCAGCGGGATAATGCCTTTCGCAGCATCGCGTTCGTACTCCTTCTTGATTGTCATTGCGCCGTACTCTGGATGGTTGAAGCAGTACGTGCGACGACCATCAGATGATTGAATGAGATACAATCCTGTCTCTTGCGATTCAGCAACGATTTTTAGGTCAGGAATATTTTCTATATCTCTCCGTCGTACTTCCGTATTGCGTGATACCGGCACAAAGAATTCATCATCAAATCCTTTGGAAAGAGGATGGTTCATATCGTTGGCTTTATGGGAAAAAACGCCAAACGCTTTTTCCGGAAGCATATGTTTTTCTATGCCATATTGATGTTTGAGAGCTGCTTGAGCTCCCCAACAAATGAATAAACTTGCGTATACATTTTCCCGTGACCAATCCATGATCTTCTGAAGTTCTTTCCAGTAATCGACGTCTTCGAATTCTCGTTCTTCAACAGGAGCACCCGTGACTATCAGTCCGTCAAATTTCCTGGCAGCGACTTCTTCCCACCCATGGTAAAAAGATCCCAGATGTTCTTCAGATTCATTTTTACTTGTGTATGTTTGTGTACGAAGAAGTGTGAGTCCTACTTGCAGCGGTGTGTCACCAAGAAGTCGCGCAATTTGTTTCTCTGTGCGTTGCTTATTCGGCATGAGATTCAGCAATGCTATTTCCTGCGGACGAATATCCTGACGTTCGGCTTTATGACGTCCAATGACACTAATACCTTCCGACTCAAGACGTTGTGTAATGGGGAGACCGTCAGGGATAATGATTGGCATAAAAAGAACCCCACCCGGAGATCGAGGTGGAGCGCAAATGGTTGATGCGTAATGAGTATCTGTCCCCTCGAGGGGCATGAATGGAGCACTGGATCCGCCGGGTGGATAGGCAGGTAGTTGCTGGACGGATCAATGAGTCATGTCTCTCCCCGTCACTCGTGATAAGCATTGATGTAAAGAGCGCGCAGATGATAATGACTAGAATTTAATAGTCAACAAAATACTTATGAGACTTTTGCTACAATAGATCCATGATCTAAAGAAATTGGCTGATCCGGTCGATCACAAGCACGATCTCATTCACAAAGCGGTCGGATGGATGCTCCGTGAAGTGGGAAATCGCGACTTGGCAATCGAAGAAAAATTTCTCAAGAAACACTACAAAACCATGCCGCGGACGATGCTGCGGTGTGCGATAGAGAAATTCGATGAAACGAAGAGGAAGAAATATCTTGCAGGTCTTATTTAGAACCGTTCGTCAGGAAGTTGGCTTGGTGAGCCTGCCATTTGCTCGATAAATACTTTGCGAGGCTTTGCACCATCTGGAGGACCGACAATTCCTTTCTCTTCCATGATGTCGAGCAAGCGAGCAGCGCGTGCGTAGCCGACCTTCAACTGGCGCTGTAACAAGCTCGCTGATGCTTTGCCTGAAGTCTGTACGACACGTACCGCTTCGAAGAACAAATCATCGCCACCATTGTCATCTGCATCAAGGTCGATCATGCCACCCGGAGGTCCGTTACCATTTTCTCCATCTTCCCCTTCTTCGCTATCAGCGAGACCAATTTGTTCCGTGATTTTTCCTCCACCAGCGATCTTCACGGCATTGATAACGCGCTCGACTTCTTTGGTGGCGACGAAGATGCCCTGGATGCGCACAGGCTTTGCCGTGACAGCGTTCATATACAGCATATCTCCTTTGCCAAGGAGGTCTTCTGCACCAATACCATCGAGGATTGTGCGGCTGTCAACTGAGCTGACCACACGGAACGCAACACGTGTCGGGATATTCGCCTTAATAAGACCAGTGATGACATCAACAGATGGACGCTGTGTAGCGATAATAAGATGCATACCGACAGCGCGAGCCATTTGCGAGATGCGTACGATCATCGTTTCCGTATCGCGTTTAAACTGACGCATCATAAGATCTGCCAATTCATCGACGACGATAACAATGCGGGGGAGCAAATTCGCTTCATCGGTTTGCTTCTCGTTGTATTCCGCAATGTTTCGAACTCCTTGTTCAGAGAAGCGATGGAGACGACGTCCCATTTCTGCCACAGCCCAGCGAAGAGCTTGTAATGCTTTATCGGATTCAGTAATCACCGGAGTGAGCAAATGAGGGATTCCATTATAGGGCATGAGCTCGACACGTTTCGGATCGATGAGAATAAACTTTAATTCGTGTGGGGCATTCTGATAGAGGAGTGCAGTAAGGAACACATTCATACACACAGACTTTCCAGAGCCTGTTGCGCCGGCAATAAGCAAGTGTGGCATGTCTTCAAGGCTCGCAACAACTGCTTCACCGGAAACGTCACGACCAAGCGGAAGTGCGAGAGCGGAATCATTTTCATGGAACGGCGTGCTTTCTAAAATTTCGCGCAAGTGGACGATCGTTCGAACAGAGTTTGGCATTTCGATACCGACAAGTGATTTTCCAGGGATAGGTGCTTCGATGCGCAATGTTTGCGCGGCGAGAGCCAAAGCTAAGTCATCTTTAAGGTTGGCAATCGAGCTAAGCTTTACACCCTCCGCAGGTTGTAATGTAAACTGCGTGACCGTCGGACCCGGACGAGCGTCCCGTACTTTTACCTCGATGCCGAATTCTCCGAGCTTTTCTTCGATGCGCTTTGCTTGTCGTTTGAGCTCGTCGTCATCGACTGTCAGCTTGCTCTGGGCATCTTCCAGCAAATCCAATGCAGGGAATGTCCATTCTTCGAAGCGTGTGTCTTTCATTTCTAGAACATCGCCAGCGCGTTTCTTCAGTTTATCTTTAATCATCTTCTCTGTTTTATTCTTGAGCATTGTCTGTGCGAAGTCTGGACGAACAATATTTAGTTCAGGTTCTTCGATATCGTCTTCGACCAGATCAAGTTTTCCATTTTCCTCCTCGTCACTGTCTATTTCATCCACCACACGTTGGCGCGATTCTGTTGTGGTGCGAGAGGTGCGCATGGGGAGACGCTCATAAGATGATTCTTCATCTCGTCTGAAGATTGCTACCCATGCACCAATATCGGGCTCGAAGGCGAGAAAAACTCCTATAAGAAGTGTCGTAGCAAGTACCGTGTAGCCAACTGCATCACTGAGAAAAAGCTTGAATGGAAGACTGACCATGAAGCCAATAGCGCCGGCTAATTCCTGTTGGCGTGGGCCAATTTCTTCTACTGCTGCACCCATGTGCATGATTCCGAGGAACGACAGAAGACACACAACCAAACCAAGCGAACGCTTGAGTTCAATCTTCCCTGCGCCGAACAAATGAAGAATTCCCGATGCCAAAAGAAAGAATGGGAAAAGCATTCCCCATCGTCCAAAGAAAAACTGCAGAACATTGTGCATATTCTCGCCAAGCGTTCCTGCATTATCTTGCAAGACAAGGAAGAGTAAAATTGCCCCTGATACCTGGATTATGCCGCTGAGAGTTCGCTTTGTTTCCGGACTCAGTCCGAGATCGACTATGTCGGCCGATTTCGCACGAGCGGCTTTTCTGCGCTTTTTGCGTGACATCGGCGGTTATTGTACCTCACGCATACGCATGCTGTCATGTTTTGTTATGCGTGATAATCCAGGTGAATGACAGTTTTCAAAATATTACGAATAAATGTTAACCGTGCGACGAATTCGGGACTGTTAAGGTCGCATATGTGTGGAGTTACTGGATATGAAGGAGGGGACTGTTTGTGCAGAACAGCAAGCATGTTTGCTTTCCACTCCTTTATAAACAACAAAATTATCTCTAATACTCCTGAATTACATGCAATATCTATTTGCCTGTCTATAAAACGTATGGTTTTTTGAATGTCCTCCAATGGCAAAAACGCACGCGCATAGTCCACAAGGTCATCGAAATGTTGACATTCACCATAATACTTTCCGCTTATGTGGGCATTGTCATACCTAATCACGAGTGCGAGCTGGGTAGAAATGTGAGCAGAAATGTCGTTTAAAATGCCCAATACTTCATCACTCAGAACATACTCAGGTTCTTCATGTACATCTCGCCCTGGAAATAGATGATCTGTTAGCACAGGAACAGTCTAGCATTTTATTCACCATAAGGCGTTAACCTTGTATCATACTGACATATGAAAGTGGTACTCTTTGGCGCACGTGGCTATTTGGGCAGTCAATTCTTGCAGCTTTATAAGGATGCAATCTGTCCGTCTATTGATATTGCGGATCGCCCTACCGTTGCTCAGGTTCTTGAGGCTGAAAAGCCTGATCTTGTGATAAACGCCGCGGGAAAGACCGGGCGGCCAAACGTGGATTGGTGTGAGGATCATAAAGAAGAAACATTGCATGCAAATGTCATAGGGCCACTCGTACTTATGGAAGAATGTCGTAATAGAGACATCTACTTGGTTCATCTCAGTTCAGGATGCATCTATTCAGGCGACAATAATGGACAGGGCTTTTCTGAAAACGATGAGCCAAATTTTGCAGGAAGTTACTATTCCCGGACAAAAGCGTGGACTGAGGCATTATTGCGAGAATTCCCCGTGCTCATACTCCGTTTGCGCATGCCCTTTGATGACAGTTGGAATGAGCGCAGCTTGATCGTCAAAGTGAGCAAATTTGCAAAAGTAAATGATGTAGAGAATTCCGTGACCTATTTGCCAGATCTGCTAAAAGCTACTTCGGTGCTCATCGACAAACGGAAGACTGGTATCTATAACGTTGTAAATCCGGGAGTTATTTCGCCATATCATATTATTGAACTTTATAAGGAGATCGTTGATCCAGCGCATATGGCTGAGCGCGTGCCTCTCGGAGAATTGGGAAAATTGAGCAAGGTTGGTCGAAGCAATTGCATCTTAAGCACAGCCAAGCTCGCGGAAGAGGGGATTACGATGTTGCCAGTAGAGAACGCTGTTCGGTCTGCTTTAGAGGCAATGAAGAAGCAGAAGAACGCAAAATAACCTGATATTATCTATTGACCAAAATATTAGAGGTGCATATAGTTAGATACTCTAATAATTATGTCAGTCAAAGAAAGTGATCATATCGGTGAAATTACAGAGCTCTGGATGAAAACAGGGCGCCTGATGCGTGGGCGTTTTATGGCGGCTGCGAAGAAGGAAAAAATCAATCCTCTGCAAGTTCACGCAATATACATCATTCAGCATCATCATGGTATTACGATGAAGCAATTAGCGGACCAGCTGTGTATCACTTCTCCCTCTGCTACGTCGTTGGTGAATCGCTTGGTGAAGCTCAAGTGGGTTGTGCGTGTTGCTGACAAAAATAATCGAAAGCTTGTACGATTGAATGTTGCACATGCAGGGAAAAAGATGCTCTCGGATACAATGCACAAGCAGGGAACTGTCATGCATGATATTCTTTCTCTCCTTAACAGAAAGGATCAAGCATCGTTTGCTCATGTGTTGACCCAATTGCATTCAGCTCTCTCACAATCACCCAAATAATTTTTTTAGCCCACTTTTCACCCTTTTATATGTCGCGGTTAATGAGCACCTTTGGATTCATCAAAAAGAACAAATGGAAATTGCTCATAGCGGTTCTCATTGGATTGCCAATCGTTGGTATAGCGATAGCTGCTTTAAGTCCAAAGAAGCCGGAGTATGTAACGGCAGTATCGGAGAAGCAAGATCTTCAACAAACGGTCGAAGCCGTTGGTACGGTTATTTCCGAACGTGATCTTCAGTTGCAATTCCCGTCTATGGGCATTGTCGCTCAGGTGTATGTGAAGGAGGGTGATGTGGTGAAACCTGGACAGCGCCTTGCAGCACTCCGCGCGGGGAATCTAGCGGCAGCTGTTGCATCAGCTTCGGCACAGGTTCAGGTTGCAGAAGCGAACCTTCGTGAATTGGAAGAAGGAAGTCGTCCAGAGGACATTGCAATCTCTGAAGCGGAAGTTGCAAGCAAGCGAGCATCATTGGAAACAGCAAAGACGACGCTGAAAAATGCAGAAAATTCCCTCAGGGAGGCAGAGAAAAATCGAGATGCTCTTAAAGAAGAAGCTCAAACGAGCCTGGCGGGGTATGTCACAAATGTCGGAAGCACAGTAACGAAAGAGCTAACAACTGCGCAAAATGCGATTTCCACAGTTCGTGGAGTGTTCAGCAGCAACGATGTTGTGGATGCGATCGTAAAGTACAACTCATATGAGCACTCGAGTATTAACACAGCAATGAGCACAACGACGACTTCAATAACGTCATTATTCAATGCCGCTTTGCCACAAGATTTTGAGCAGGCGCTCATACTGTTGGCAAATGCGCGCAAGGCTGTTACTGATACGCAGAATGTTGTGAATCGATCTTTTGATCTTATTGGTGCGCTGCCAGAGACATCTTCTTTTACTGAAACTGATCGACAGGCATATAAAGCAGATTTGGTGGCAGAGCGTAACACGTTGCAGACATCGTTGAATTCTATCGATACGGAAGCAAAAGCTCTGCGCGATGCATCAGCAAACTTTTCGACTCGTATTTCCACTCAGGAAGCAAATGTCGTTACATCACAGAATACGATGAATAATGCTCAGTCTGATATCGCAACATTCGAAGCGTCGTTGCGGATTTCAGAAGCTCAGTTGCAGCTCAAAAAAGCTCCAGTGCGCGCAACAGACCTTGCTTCAGCTCAAGCAAATGTTCGGCAAATGCGTGCTGCACTTTCCAGAGCAAGTGCAGATTACTCGGATACGATTCTTACGGCGCCAATAGCCGGACGTATCACAAAGGTAAATATAAAGACTGGCGAATACACGCCAGCAGGTGCAGCGATGACGATGCTTGGAGATAGTCCATTCCGCGTAGAAATGTATGTATCGGAAATTGATGTTCCAAAAATCATGCTTTCTCAAACAGGAAGTGTGGAACTGGATGCGTTCCGCGGAACGGACTTCACACTACGCGTGAATGAAGTGGATACTGCTGCCACGGATCGCGATGGCGTGCCGAAGTACCGCGTGCGTCTCGACTTCGTCTATCGACACGACGAACTGAAAATCGGTATGACTGGTGATGCCTCTATCATCACTGGCATGCAACCGGGCGTCGTAACAGTTCCTCTCCGTGCAGTCCTCGAAAAAGATGATGGCACATCATACGTGCGTATCATGCGTGATGACGGTACCATTGAAGAGCGAGATATTGAAGCCGGTCTCGAAGGTGAGGGTGGTGATGTAGAAGTGAGTGGGGTACAGGAAGGTGAAACGGTCATTGTTCTTGAAAAACTATGAGCGACACGCCATTGATCAGCATCGAAAAGCTCTCAAAATCGTATTTTAATGACGATATAGAAACACCTGTATTGCATGATATTAATCTCACAATAAAAAAAGGAGAGTTTGTTGCAATTATGGGGCCATCCGGCTCTGGTAAATCCACACTCATGCATATTCTAGGGTTCCTCGACATGCAGACAAGTGGGAAGTACGTGTTTCAAGGACATCCAACGCAACAGATGAATGACGATGAACTTGCACGCATTCGTGCGACGCGTGTGAGCTTTGTATTTCAGGCATTCAATTTGCTACCTCGAACAAGCGTCTTGCAGAATGTGATGCTTCCGCTGCTCTATCATCCGACAATTCCTCCAGATGAACGTGCGGAGCGTGCAAAGAAAGCGATTGATATTGTTGGTCTTACCGAACGTATAGATTATTTGAGTAGCCAGCTTTCCGGAGGGCAGAAGC
Source organism: uncultured Candidatus Peribacteria bacterium (assembly GCA_964391185.1). Lineage (GTDB taxonomy): Bacteria > Patescibacteriota > Gracilibacteria > Peribacterales > Peribacteraceae > JAKQEM01. The sequence goes on from CAYMIX010000003.1 coordinate 138,950, forward strand.
AGCGCGTCGCTATTGCTCGTGCTCTCGTGACAGACCCTGATCTTATTTTTGCAGATGAACCTACGGGGAACTTGGACTCGGCTTCTGGCATTGCTGTGATGCAGGCATTACAAGCACTCAATGACGAAGGACATACCATTATTCTTGTGACGCATGAACTCACAACTGCTCAGCATGCCAATCGCATCATTCGCATTCGTGATGGACGCATCGAGGAAGATACGCGGGAGTTCAAGCGTGTGCTCGCACGAGAGCGCACAGTTCTTAAATAAAGGATTATAGTATGCTTGCAACAGATCTTCTCTATACGGCATTCAAAGGAGTGACGACGAATGCGTCGCGATCTCTTTTGACGATGCTCGGCATCATCATCGGCGTGGGTGCGGTTGTGCTCATGAGTTCCATTGGCGCAAGTATGCAGGAAGTAATTCTTGGCCAAATCAGCAGTCTTGGTGCCAAAAGCATGGTCATTTTCCCGGGTAAAGAAGAAGGTGGTGCTGGTCAGGTAATGGCCGGCTTCGATAGTCTCACATTTGAAGACCTTGAAGAACTGAAGAAGTTAGATTCTATTTCGGATGTTGCTCCATTGATTTTTTTACAAGGAATAACCAGTTTTGGTCGTGAAGAAGCTTCGCCTCAGGTGATGGGGATCACACCAGAGATGTTTAAGAATCAATCCATGGAAGCGGAAATCGGTCGCTTGATCGATGCAGCAGATAATGAAGGTGCAAAAGCCGTCGCAGTTCTTGGCTCAGACACTCGTGAAAAATTGTTTGGTCAGATCGATCCATTGGGCAAGCGCATAAAAATTGGAGACCATCATTTTACAGTTGTTGGTGTCGCGAAAGCACTCGGAACGCAATTCTTCCAGAATGCGGATGATCGTATTTACGTGCCATTTAATCTTGCACGGCAAATAACGGGTCAAAAATATTTGAATCAGATCACGATGAATGCCACTGGGACGTTTGAAATGGCTTTTGCAGATGTGGAATTTCTACTCCGTCGTCGTCATGGTCTCGATAAAAATCCTGGTGAAGAACCTGATGATGATTTCATTGTGCATTCATCGGAAGAGGCGAATGACATACTTAGTGGAGTATCCCTTGGACTCACGATGTTTATCACAACAATCGCAGCCATTTCCCTCCTCGTCGGAGGTATTGGTATTATGAATATCATGTTGGTTTCAGTGACGGAACGCACGCGCGAGATTGGTTTGCGTAAAGCCATCGGTGCAAAGCGTCGCGATATCCTTTTGCAATTTCTCATGGAGTCCGTTGCACTCACATTCCTCGGTGGATGCATTGGAGTTTTTGGGGGAATCTTTCTCGCATTCTTGATTTCGCTCCTTGTCGAAAATTTCCTTGCAACATACGCGTTTGTCATTTCCACACCTTCGATCGTTGTTGCATTTATCATGGCTGTTGCAACAGGATTGATCTTTGGTATTTCTCCAGCGCGCCGTGCTGCGGGATTACATCCCATTGAAGCTCTACGCTACGAATAATGCTCTTACATGACACTATCAGAACGGCTGTAGCGGGTATTACGGTAAACAAGAGTCGTACATTTCTCACGATGCTCGGTATTATTATTGGTGTCGGGTCCGTTGTGCTGATGGTCTCGATGGGGCGCAGCTTCCAGAATTACATTCTCACACAGATCGCTTCTATTGGAACAAACACCTTGGATATTATCCCAACTGGATTTGAAAAATTTGGTGCGAACTTAGAAAGTTTGTCTTTTGATGATTACCAAGCGATTAGAGATTTGTCCACGGTCGAAAGTATCACTCCGGTCATTATTGTGGGACAACCAATTACCTATGGAAATGAAGAAGTGGCCCCTATGATCGTTGGTGCATATCGTGCCTTTGTCCAAAACTATGGTCTGAATGTTGGCCAGGGCCGCATGTTGAATCAGAATGATGAAGATGGTGCAAAATCCGTCACTGTCATTGGGCCAAAAACTGCAGAAGATTTATTTGGAAACAGTAATGCACTCGGCAAAAAAATTAACATCGGAGGCAATTCCTTCACTGTTGTTGGTGTATTTGCATCCAAAGGATCTGCGTTGCTCCAGCAATTTGACAGTATGGCGTTCATTCCTTTTAGCACAGCACGTGCTGTGAGCGGACAACGTCATCTGAGTTTTATTACACTTAAAACGGTTGGCGATCCTGCCATTGCACAGGAGGACATCACTTTATTGCTGCGTCAACGGCATGACATCAAGAATCCTCTGAACGATCCTGATAAAGACGATTTTATTGCTCGTAGCGCAGAACAAGTGACTGCTATTGTTGGCTCGGTAACACTCGGACTGACGATTTTCCTTTCACTCGTTGCAGCTATATCACTCCTCGTAGGGGGTATCGGCATTATGAATATCATGCTGGTTTCAGTGACGGAACGCACACGTGAGATTGGTTTGCGTAAAGCAGTCGGAGCTCGTCGTCGAGATATTTTGTTACAATTCCTTTTGGAGGCTGTTGCCCTCACGTTAACCGGCGGTATCATCGGCATCATTCTTGGATCCAGTTTTGGATGGTTGCTTTCACGTCTCGCAGACAAGTTCCTGGGTAGCTTTAGTTTTGTGTTATCGATTCCATCAATTCTCCTTGCAGTTGCAATGGCCATTGGAACCGGCTTGATGTTCGGGTTGTACCCGGCAAAGCGTGCTGCAGAACTCAGTCCGATGGAAGCACTGAGGTTCGAATAACTCGATGGCCTGCCGCCCGTAGCAGAGATAGTTTTGTTTATGTTATTTATGGCCCACCTTCGCTGAAGCTACGGTGGGCGACCTCTGCGGAGGTCGGAAGCTTTACGCTTCGAATAATCAGATGATGTGCTATGATCACCTGGATGAAGCGTCTAAGTGTCATTGGCTGTGTTTGTCTTGTTCTTGTAGCATGTTCTGTAGGTAGTGGCGATGCATCGGATAACGAACGGACGTATCCATACTTCACGACACTTCCATCTGCAATCGTGTTGGAAACGTCGTATAAAAAGTGGAGACATACTCTTTCTCCGATAGAGAAATACCATTTCGATATCATCATTCCAAAAGACTGGGAGGTGCTTGACTTCACCGCCGACAGAGAACCAGACCCTAGCGAGTTTCTTGAGCTTGGTGTGTTTCGACAGCAAGGTGCTTGGATGAATGATGATAAAGCGACACTTAATGCTGAGATCTCCGTATCGATAGTGAATGTCATAGGGGATAAGCGTTCCGCAGCAGATTGGCTCGAAGATACGGTCGTTAAAAATGCTCCGTCATATCAAATCCTTGAAAAGAGAAGTAGAGAAACATCAGAAGGTGACGCGGCTGACCTTCTTATTAGTTACAAAGCGAAAGATGAAACGGTCATGAATCGCATCGCGGCATTTCGTCGCGGAGATATGGTGTATGTCGTGAGTGGTAATGATTCACCCAATGGTTACCGTGATAATGCAGAAGTTTTCTATACAGCCATTGCGACCTTTACGCTCATTGCAGACCCGGAGGCGAATCCGTTTAGAGAGTAGCTTTAATGAACTACGTTGTTTGTGAGTGAGCTTTAACCATTCGAATGTCAGCTTCGCGGACCATTCTCTCGATCGCATAGCGAACAAATACTCGGTCCATCAAGTTCACATGGTGACGTTCTTTGCGTTCTTCCAAACTGATTTCGTTAAAGTAGTCGATAGCGTCTACGGGATGCTGTTGCATGAGATTATGAACGATCGGATAGAGAAAAGCTCCTTTCCATAAAATTTCTGAGGTTCCTCTAGCGTGAAGGGCTACCTGATCGCGGCACGTAGGTCCGTTCATATGCGTTAACTTTTCCGCAATAAACGGATCACGTAAAAGTGTATCTGGAGCAAGATCATCACTCATGAAATACTGTTGCCGTTTCTTCATGTGTTTTAAGATTTCGCGAGTAGGGCTTATGTGTCGAAGATGTCCATGAAAGTGCTGTCGGAAAAAGTCCCGTGTTCCAAGTAATCGAGTCTGAACAATATCCTCAGGACAGCAGTTTTTAGCTTCTGAATATCGTGGCAATGCTCTAAGCAATTGATCTGTTTGAATACGTACCGAAGAAAGATGATTGTTCACATATCCCATGAACGTATTTTCATCCTGCTGAGGATACACAGGTGGGTTGAAGTTGTAATCGAGGATTATATCATCTTGAAATTCGTTCATGATCCAAAAGTTACCAAGCAAAAGTGAACGTGGATCTTGGCTCAATAGAGCCAAAAGGTCAACGGTTATTTTAATGTTTTCCGCTATAAGTAAATAGCTCAAAATAGACGCTAAATCATGTTTTGATTATGTACACAGAAGTCTAACTGCCTCTATAACGGTCCAAATTGCGTATTCTTGTCTGGCCAACAATAAAAATGGTCGTTATAATCCTGCGCACGTGGGTCGGCCCCCTTCGTCCGTCGCTCTTGGAGCGCCGAGACTACGGCGGGACGGGTACGCACCAGAGTGACCTGTGTTACCCTTTACCTGCGTTATAAGTGGGTCGGTCGGATAGCGGCAATTCCGCCGCGCTGTAGACGCGGTGCCTTACGGCTCCGGGGGTTCGAGTCCCTCCCGGCCCACCATACATTACATTCCTTTACCCATCCCACTCAGCGAGACACGCAAAGGCGAATGTTTCATTTATGCCCAATCTTCTTTGTGGGGTTTGTTTCCCGTCGTAACAAAGCTTATTTATGCAGAATTAAGCCCACTGTACACGGTTACTATGTGCACATTGCTCGGAGCATTATTCTTCGCAGTCGTTCTTACCTACAGAAAAAAATGGGCTGACATTATGAGAAAAGAAGCTTGGGGCGATGTGCTGCTTGCAACGGTGCTGATAGCGATTGTGTACTACGGGCTTTCGTTTGCTGCTGCTCAATATACGTCTGCGGGAAATCTGTCGATCGTCGCACTTATGGAAGTTTGCTTTTCGTTCTTGATTCTCGGTTTCATTCTGCGAAAAGAAAAGTTTGTACCACTCCATTTGGTTGGAGCGATAGCAATGATTATCGGGGTGTTGGTGGTACTTTCTCCTGATATTACTTCATGGAATAAGGGTGACTTTATGATGCTTATTGCAACCATGTTTCCACCAATTGGGAATATGGGAGCCAAGCGAGCACGATCCATCATAAGTTCCGAAGCAGTCATGTTTTTACGGAGCATGGCGAGTGGTTTATTTTTCGCCATTGTCATTCCATTCTATGAGCCGTTGCCATCACTGCAGTCGTTACTATCTATTGTGTGGCCATTACTTATCAATGGAATAGTGCTTATTGGATTTTCAAAATTGCTGTGGATGGAGGGTCTACATCGAGTCCCGATCCCAAAGGCAATTACCCTTGCAAGCCTGACGCCAGTATTCACACTGATATACGCGTATTTCTTTTTGCATGAACCAGTGCACATAGCACAACTCGTCGGTTTGGTTCCCATGGTTGTTGGTGTACATCTTCTCACAAAGGAATAAGTACACCTTTCGTACACCCTGTGATGTAATAGTATTTGCATTGATGATGACGATATTTATTTCTCGTCTCTGTTAAAACAAAAAGATATAGCATGGCAATGATGCATAACTTTGTTCATCAGGCCATTGAATATGTGGTGTACGAGTGTACACTGCAGTCATGCCTATCACTTCCACCAACACATTCTCTCTCGCAACTATCCAGCACGTCGATATCGACTGCTCGCATCTTCATGCTGATCGTTCGGTGAATGAAGAGCTTGCACCATTGATCGGTTGGGTGCAGACCGTTCCCCAGCGTTCCACTGTTCACGTGACGCTTCGCTTTGCGACAAGCAATGCGACAGGGAGAAAATTGAAGAGCATGTTCCAGTCACTTGGTTGCACGGTGATGATGAAGACAGCGTCTTGAAATTTTGCAACTACGATGTGTAAGACATTTAAGGAGTGATCGTCTTCACCTGTGTACTTCCCCCCCATATTGTTATGGCTACACGTTCCTTCCTGACATTTGTGGCTGGTGTAAGCTTCGCACTTACGATCGTTGTGTTGTAACCAAAAAACCTCTGTGTTATAAGCACGTGAATATCAATAGTTATGTGTAGCGCATTGCTCGCTTCATCACTATCCACAATGAGACAATGCCGATGCATGTAAGTACCCATGCGCCTGTTCCTGTTGATGGTTGAGACATTGGTGTGTGCTGTGTCACACTTCCAACATTAGAGTTACCACGTGGGACAGTAGGTGTTGTGCCATTGGCATTACCGACGGTGTATGGATTTTGTGGGATGCCACCGACCTGTTCTGGTATTTGCTGAATAGGTGCTGCAGACGAGGATTGCTGAGCCATGGAGGAAATTGCGGCCGGGATAGCAGCAGCTGAAGAGCTCTGAGTAATTGCAGCGACAGAAGATGATGCTACTGTTACATGTGTTGTTGCACTAGAAGAAGCTTCTTGTGCCTGCACAACAATTTCTCCCGTGACCACAGTGGATGTTCTGGAAACATATTCGTATGTGCCAAGAGGGGAATTTGCGGGAAGTGTAAATGTGTATGTATCGTTTGGGAAAATTGCAGTGCTTTCAAATGGCAGCGCACGATCATCACGCATTGTTTCCGATGTGAGAATGTGCGGAATATCACTTTCATTTTTCCAAGTAATTTTCTGTCCTGGTGTTGCTGTAAAAGATGGTGGAATAATAGCGTTCTGTGTGATGCGAATATGGATCGCTGGAGGTGTTTGTGTCTGCCCCCACAAGAAATCAGTTCCGTTGAAAACGACTACGCCGACAACAACAAAAAGAGTCATGCCAATAAATGCGGCTGGCGAACGGTGCGCGCGCGGAATGTGTGGGCCAGGTTTAGGTTCATGAATGCGAACGGAGACAGGCTGCTCGTCTTCATCTTCATCGTCTGTATTTTGCCAATGAGGATGAAGAGTACTCATATTTTATGTGTGTTTAGGCACTTTGCACACGCCACTGTCGGCGGAATGCGACGAACGTACCTGCAACTGCAGAGCCGATAAGCAAGAAGAGCAAGACAGAAGATGTTCCTGTTTCACCCGCGACGGACCCGTTCGTTCCTGGTGTTTGTGTCGGACGTGTGTTTCCTGTTAGTGGGGAGGTAGACGTGCGAGCATTACCAACGCTGATTCCTACTTCGTTACTAAATTCCGTTTCCTGTCCCGCACTGTTTACCGCGCGAACGGCGAAGTAATACGTCGTTCCAACAGGTAGAGCACGGATGGTAATACTTGTAGCTTCTTTTTCGACGGCACGGCGCTGAATGTAGCGACCGCTCGTTGTTCCATAGTAGATGTAGTACCCATTGAGTTCAGAAGAAGGTAGTGCATCCCACGCGAGGAAAACAGAGCTTCCTTCTGTTGTCACACGGACTCCTTGCACCTGGAGCATCGTAAACACCGTGCTTGTTGTAGCAGCTGTATGGTCAGCATCTGTTTCTGTGCTTGTTTGAGTAGCTGTCGTAGAAGAAGTCGCTCCAGCTACTGTCATCGTTGCATCGACGGAAGATGTTGCAGATGATTGAGATTTATTATCAACTGGCGCATCAAAACGTACAAAAAGGTAGCCAAGCGATGGTGTAAGAATATTTACTTCTTCCGCTGTTTCTTCTTCGAAGACTCCAGTCTTACTGCCGGTTGTTCCTGTGGCATCGTAGAAAATAATGGGAGATCCATCGGGAACTGTCCTGAGTACGCGCAGACGAACATGGGCAAGTGGAATTTTCTCTTCATCGATAGGTTTGTTCGAAGTTCCGCTAAGTTTTATGTAACCGTCTGCCGCAACGAATTCATTTTCTCCTGGGGTTGGAATAGAGAAATCCTTGGCGATAGCAAGATCAACCCCTTCAAAAATAGTCGTGTCATACGCAAGCCACGCGCGGAATCTTTTGATTGGGCGCTTGGCTGGATTTTCTAGCACAAGATCGAAATCGAGAATATCACCAACGTTCAATAATTTCGTTTGCACGCTTTCCGGGTCACGAACCTCATAAGAATGACATGTGCCTTCTGTAAGTTTTGTCAGCTGTTCCAAATCTGGCAATGGTCCGCCGAATCGATTTTCCAACTCTGCATCATTGCAGTGCGGACGAAGAAGCAGTCGTGTATTTCCAACAGCCGATGCCGAGAGTGGCAAAATCGTAGCGCACATCGAGGTGATTACACTGAGTGCAATCATGCAGTGCCGCATCTGCTGGGAGCGAACGAACATGGGTTTAGGATGTGTGTGAATTAGAGGGAAGCGATGTCGTGCAACAAGCGCACAGCATCATCGACCGACAACTGACCGTCGCCATTCGGATCAGCCAAGAGCTGTTCAGCAGTTGCCTCTTTGTAGCCCTGAGCGATCTCGAGAATCTCGATCGCATCATGTACCGTCACGCGCCCATCTTCATTCATGTCTCCGGTGATATGCATACCGCCAGCTTCTGTCGGTGCAATCGTTTCGACATCACCCGCAGTTTTGATGCCGAGAGAGAAGGAAGAAAGAACACAGAGGATACCGAGCACAATGATGTGCGGCTGCACTGAGCGCTTGGTTTTCCGTGATGTATGTTTGGATGACATTTCCTTCCATTATAGTCTAAAATCGCGTTTTTCTCAATCGGGCTCTCATTGACCAATAGTGAAGATAGTATGTTTTAGTATATATAATTTTCACTCACAAAAGCAGTCAAATTGATCATTATCGAGTACAATGCTGCCATAGCAAATATTTACCTCTTCACCGGCGAAAATGACTACCTTTTGCGTGAAGAACGTCGTAGATGGATTGGCGAATTTGTGAAGAAATACGGCGATGAAAACTGTGCGCGGCTCGATGGTACGAAGTTGACTATTCGTGAATTATTGGATGAAATATCAGTATTGCCGTTTCTCTCCGAGAAGAGATTAGTCGTGGTGGATGGAGTACCGCGTTCGACAAAAGAAGAAATGCAGTCAATCGAAGCAAGCATTCACCCACAAGTTCTCTTACTTTTTGCAGATTCTTCTCCAGATAAACGAACTGCTGGCGTGAAAGAATTACTCAAAATTGCTGAGGTAAAAGAATTTGCTCCTACCAAAGGGGCTTCACTGAATGGTTGGATGGCTGCCTATGCTGCAGAGCATGGGTATGTATTACCTAAAATTGGGGCAGATGTTTTGCTCGGATTTGTTGGGGAAGATCAAGGAATGCTTGCTCAAGAAATCCAAAAACTTGCGGCAGCCTCTCATGGAAAAACTCTAACACGAAATGATATAGAACAGTTGGTCATTCCGACAGATGAGGGTGTTGTATGGAAGATTACAGACTTGCTTTCCGGTGGCTCCAAAAATGATGCATTTCTGTATGCACGACGTTTACTGTCGCGCGGAGGAGATGCGTACGGACTCTGGGCAATTCTTCTTTCAATGCTCAAGAACATTGTAGCGGTTCGTGCCGCGGCTGATGCGGGTTATCGGGATCTAAAAGATATCGCGGGTGCAGCGAATGTTCATCCGTTTGCTGCTCGCTCGCTTGTCGCATACGCCCGTCGACTTAAACCTGAGCAACTCTGCGCTTTTCTCGCGTGGGTAGTTCAATCTGATCGTGCACTGAAGTCTGGCACGTTGCGCTCGACCGATGAAGCACCACAAGAACTCCTCGCTCTCATTGATAGGTTTATTCTGACTTGTCCATAAATCGTTGCGTGTTGGCAGGTTAATGCGTTACTCGTTCAGCAGCACAATGTGTAACGCGCAAACGTGTTAACTTGTAACGAATTACAGGTCTTCCATCTTTTTGAGGATGTCTTCTGCATTTTCTTCCTCTTTTTTCCGTGCTTCTTCCTCCTTGGAAGCGAGCTCTATCTTTTTCGTTCTACGCTCTTGGGTTATTTGCTTTAATGGTCGTTCTTGCTCTGCTACCTGTTCTATCTGCTGATTGTATTTTGTATCAATTGCCGCGAGTTGCTCCTTTTCATTTTTTAAGATCGTACGCAACTGTTCCACTTGCTCTTGTGTCATCACTGGCAGGATATCAATCCAATACTGCCGCTCCTCATCATTCATACTCTCTGAGCCCAATATCATCTCAATAAGTTCAGGAAATTGCTCGCGCAACCGTGCAGCTACAAATACACCGCGCACAGCCCCTCCTTGTTGTTGCCCCTGATTGCCGGCAATGACGGTCGTATCATCAGACATGTGAAAAGGACTCTAATGCAGGAAAGATGGGACGTAAAGAAGTGTGTGCAACTAGGAAACCTTCAAGATTTCATATTCCAGAATGCCCGAAGGTGTTTGCACCTTTATGACATCTCCCTTGATGCGCGTAAGAAGTGCTTTACCAATAGGAGACTCATTGCTGATTTTATGATCGAATGGATCCGCTTCCGTTGCTCCCACTATCGTGTATGTGGTTTCCTCCTCCTCGCCACTTGTCACTTCACGAATGCTCACGCTTGAACCAATGTTTACTTCCTTCACCTTGCCGTCCTTTTCAGTGATAATCTTGGCGTTCTTAATTTTGCGATCGAGTTCGATGATGCGTCCTTCGACGAATGCCTGTTCATTCTTCGCTTCTTCGTATTCCGAGTTCTCAGAAAGGTCTCCGTAGGAGATCGCTTCTTTCAAGCGCTGGGCAACTTCTTTGCGGCGAACATCCTTCAAATGCTCAAGCTCTTCTTTGAGTTTCTTCAAACCTTCCTTGGTTACAAGGGTTTCTTCTTCCTCTTCATAGGAGAAGGAGGCGGCAGTTGTGCCTGCAGCTGCGGAACCAAGTTCATCGCCGGATGAGAAATCGTCAGAAGGTAGCATAGTGCGCGGCAGTATAGCCGCCTCGACATAGGGGTGCAACGCCTTATAACCGGTTTTAGCTCTTTGTGATGAGGGTAAAATAACGCTATCCGTTCATGGCCCCATCTGCGTTTAAAAGCATTGGCCAGGCCATAATCGGCAATTTCTCAGGATTTTCCTGCTGAAGAGCTTCTACAATCCGCTTAAAGAGCTGCACATTTGTTATGAGTGGAATTCCTCTGTCTGTTGCTAATCGACGAATAAAGTAACCATCTGTCTGATCTGCATTCGACTCGTGCTGGGGGATGTTCAAAACCAGGTCTATGCGCTTGCTCTCGAGATATTCCTTGATATTCGGACTTCGTGGTTCCGATACCTTATGAAGGAGTACAGTAGGAACATCTCTCGATTTCAGGAATTCGTGCGTATTTTTCGTTGCATAGAGTGAAAAGCCCTGTTTATGTAATGACTGAATTGCTGTAAGAACAGAAACTTTGTCTTCAAGATGACCGACAGAAACAAGGATATTTTTTTGAGGTATCTTGAACCCCACGGCTAATAGTGAAATGAGCAATGCTTGTTCCGCAGAATGACCGAAGCAAGCAACTTCACCGGTGCTGACCATTTCTACTCCCAAACGTGGGTCGGCTCCCTTTAGGCGAGAGAAACTAAATTGTGCCGCCTTCACTCCTACATGGTCTAAGTCGAGTGTGTTATAACGCTTATTTTCTGGTGCAATTCCAAGCAGCGCCTGTGTCGCAAGTGAAGCAAAATTAATGCCCGTGACCTTACTAGCAAATGGGAAGCTGCGACTCGCGCGTAGGTTGCACTCAATGACTTTTAGAATGTTGTTCTTCGCGAGGAACTGAATATTAAACGGACCGGAAATATTTAAGCCTGCAACAATATATTTTGCAATTAGTTTCACACGTCGAACAGTTTCGATGTGTAAACGCTGTGGAGGTAATACAAGCGTTGCATCTCCAGAGTGCACACCAGCATTTTCAACATGTTCTGAGATTGCATAGAGAAGAAGTTTTCCGTTTTGAGACACTCCATCAATTTCGATTTCCTTTGCACCAACTTCAAATTTTGAAATGACAACAGGTGCATCTTTATTAACCAGCGCAGCTTGGTCTAAGAATGACGACAGGTCATCATCAGAGTGGACAACGGCCATCGCTGCGCCCGAGAGAACGTAGCTTGGGCGAACAATAACAGGATATTCAACAGAGCGTGCAAAATCTTGCGCTGCTTTTAGATCAGAAAATTCCTTCCAGGAAGGTTGGTCAACATTTAATGCATCAAGTAGGGCGCTAAATTTGTGACGATCTTCCGCACGGTCGATATTCTCTGGTTTTGTTCCAAGGATATTTATCCCTGCTTTAGCCAACTTCGGCGCAAGATTATTTGGAACTTGGCCACCCATGGAGACAACAACTCCTTGTGGATGTAAAAGATCGTGAATATCGCGGACGCGCTCTTCTGTCAGTTGTTCGAAGAATAAAATATCGCATTCGTCATAATCAGTACTGACAGTTTCGGGGTTACTGTTGATCATCGCCACGCGGAATTTCTGTTTTTGCAATTCGTGTACAGCTTGAACACAACACCAATCGAACTCCACGCTGGAACCAATGGAGTACGGACCGCCTCCAAGGACGATAACCGACGGATCCTTGTGTTTGCCATCAAATGTCACGTCGTGTTCTGTGCCATGGTACGTCATGTACAAATAGTTCGTTTGCGCCGGAAATTCTCCAGCGAGCGTGTCAATTTGTTTCACAATTGGCGTGATATGCAATTTTTTGCGCAATGAGCGAACATCTTCCATGGTGAGCTCTGCCAAGCGGCCGATAGTTGTATCAGAGAATCCAGCTTTTTTGAGTGCACGCAATACGGGCTCATTCAGTGATTCTTTTCCATGATGATGAAGATTCTTCGCTAACTGTGTGCAATGTCGGATGCGTTCCAAAAACCAGCGATCAATGCCGGTTGCGAGTGAGACTTCATCCACGCTCCATGTTTCAGAGAGTGCTTGTGCTACGGCAAAAATACGACGTGGTGTTGGGCGTTTTACCTCACGTGTAAGGTTTTCAAACGCGAATGGTACTGGATACAATCCGTCAGCGCCGATATTCAACATGCGCATTGCCTTCTGCAGTGCTTCTTCAAATGTTTTGCCAAGTGCCATAACTTCGCCAACCGATTTCATTTCACTCGTCACTTGATCACTGACATGGCGGAATTTTTGAAGATCCCAACGTGGAACTTTGACGGCAACGTAATCAAGCGATGGTTCGAAGTCAGCACTCGTCACTTTTGTGATGGCATTACGCAACTGGGGAAGTGAATACCCTAGAGCGATTTTAGCTGCTACAAATGCCAATGGGTATCCCGTTGCCTTGGATGCGAGGGCGGAACTTCGACTGAGGCGAGCGTTTACCTCAATCACACGATACGCACGCGATTGTGGATCGAGGGCATATTGTATATTGCATTCACCAACAATTTTGAAGTGACGAATCACCTTGAGTGCGATCGAGCGCAACATTTGATACTCATAGTTGTCGAGCGTTTGGCTAGGAGCTACAACAATAGATTCACCGGTGTGAATACCGAGCGGGTCAACGTTCTCCATGTTGCAGACGGTGATGCAGTTATCTGCTGCATCGCGAACAACTTCATACTCAATTTCTTTCCAGCCAGTGAGGTCTTCCTCAACTAATACCAATGAAGATTCAACAAAAGCCGTGGACAATAATTCACGCAATTCCTCCGCATTAGCCGCACGACCACTACCTTTTCCGCCGAGTGCAAACGATCCACGAACAATAACGGGGAAGCCAACATCTTCTCCAGCCTTCATGCCATCCTCCATTGATTCCACAGGGAATGAGCGAGGAACATGAATATCAATAGCACGAAGCTCCTTATTGAACGCAGCTCTGTCTTCTGTCTTGCGCACGCTTTCCACCGGTGTGCCAAGCACTTGCACGTTATATTTTGCAAGTATTCCTTCCTGCTCAAGTTTCATTCCGCAGTTGAGAGCAGTTTGTCCACCAAAGCTAATGGAAATTGCATCGGGTTTTTCATTCTTGATAACATCTTCGACAAACTTTGGTACGACAGGAACGAAGTACACGACATCGGCCAACCCCCAACTTGTTTGATTTGTTGCAATATTTGGATTGATGAGGACCACGCGCTTGCCCTCTTCTTTAAATGCTTTGATAGCTTGGCTTCCGGAATAGTCAAATTCTCCTGCTTCACCAATCTTCAAAGCACCTGAACCAAGGAGGAGAATTGTTTTAATTAGAGAAATATCCGTTCCTCCACCAGTACCGGTGGCCGGAGCGGCCGGTTGCGAATGCTTGCCCTGCATGTCCGCGGCAGACTACCCAAGGCCGAGCTCAAACGCAAATAGATATCACGCACAGATTTACGCTTGTCTCAAGCAAAAATGTATATTCGCTGGACGTAGTTTCCTGAAGCATCTGCTATGCTCATTGCCATGAAACGCTACGCCTCAGTCGCACTTATTATTTCTTTGTTGTCTCCTGTATCTGCATTGGCGCAGACCGGTGATGCTCTCGACGTAAGCATCGATATGTGGGAAAAAGTCTCTGATAGTTTGCGAACAGAAGAAAACATGCAGAGTGCTGATGCTCAAATGAGTATTACGGCAGAACTATTTCCTGATACTGGTGAAGTAGAAGAGGGGAATGAATTGGAAGAACGACGCGATGAGCGCACATCAGAATATGTAAGTGTTCAAATAGATGGAAAGCTCACGATCTTTAAAGATGTTCCTCGAACCGCATGGTTTGCACCGTATGTTCGTGACGTCGCTGATAAAGGGATTGTCTCTGGCTACCGCGATGCCGAAGGACGTGCAACAGGATTCTATGGTCCGGGGGATAACGTGACGCTCGAACAGGTTGCCAAAGTACTCGTGTATGCGAGCGGCAAAGATCTAGATACATGCGGGAAATCCACACTCAATCTCACAGCATCCGGAAGTTGGTCAGGGTCATTTGTAGGATGTGCAGAGTTTTCGCACTGGTCTGTATATGAAGATGGATCAGCAGATATGCACCGACCAGCGACTCGATCAGAAGTGATCATCACGTTATTGCAAGCCTTCGATGTAAAAATTGGAGAGAGGTCTGTCTCCGACTCTGGTTTTACAGATGTAACAACAACCACCCTCTTTGGTGGTGCAATCGAGCAAGCGAAGAACGATGGCATTGTTGCCGGCTATACCGATGCACAAGGAATGCCAAATGGATTTTTTGGTCCGGAAGATCCTGTGACTCGTGCGGAGTTTGCTAAAATCATAACCAATGGTATGCAGCGTTATGGTAGGCGATGATGCTTATCGGTGTACTCGCTGTTTTAGACTATGTGCGAGTTCTCGTTCACTATGTCGTTTCAAGCTCGTAAGTTCGACAAGAATATTTCCAAGGATAATAAATGAACCTCCAAAGAAGTGATACCACACAAGCGGCTCACCAAGGTAGAGCCAGGTGAAGCACAAACTGGTGATGATCGTGAGTGAGTTTGTCAGTGAGATTGTCACGATGTTTAGTCGATCAACTGCTTGATAGAAGGTAATGCTATTGAGAAAGCGTGAAACGAAGGCAAACCCAATAAGAACAGGAGCAAGTTCAATATTCATACCGCGCACTTCATCCATAAATGGATGGTTCACGAAAGGGGATGTTAAAAAGAAAACGCTCATCGCTGTCATCGATCGGGCGAATAGGGGCAGATGTGGTTCCACGTGCGAAAGATGCTTGCGGATCAGAACATATCCGAGCGTGAAACATGCAACAGCACTTACGAGGATGATGTCTCCAAAACGAATATCAAACCCTGCCGTGAATCCGTGCAGAGAAATAATGAGTACACCGCAGAGGATAGATGCTGCAGCATACAGTTGTGTTGATGTTACTTTTTGCTTTAAGAGCAAAAATGCGTAGATCATCACAAAGATGCTTTCTGTTTGACTAAAAAAACTCGCATTCACCGCAGACGTCATCGAAAGACCTAAGAAGAACAAGTATGGTCCAACAACTCCTGTGAGTACACCAATAAGGGCAAGCATTATCATATGTTTTCGCTTGAGTTTACGAATACTATGAAGGGTTGGAAACAGTCCGAATGTGAGCAAAATAAAGAAGATCGTAAGGAGCTCACTAATAAAAATAAGCGAAAACGGACTCAGGGCGAATGACAGCTGTTTCGCAAATGCATTGAATGTTGATGCCGCGAGAATACTTATCGTCAGGGCAATCCCTCCAATTGCAGCAGAACTAGCAGGGTGATGTACCCAGCTAATGTATGGCCTACGAGAGAGTGATATTTGTATCAATCATATTATTATAACATTTTTACCCAAATCATGCAAATTCTGGCAGCGTCTAAAAGTGCTTAAGGATACCTTTTATGACGGACCTTCGCTTTCGTGGAGACACGCCTTCCGTTCTTGAAACTGTATCAATCAGTTCTGCTCCAAATAAGAAGGCATTCGCGCTGAAATAGAGCCAAAATAGCAAAATGAGAACGTTAGCAGCTATTCCGTAGGCTTGTCCGGGGTCTACTTGAGCGATGTAAAAAGAGGCAATAACGGTGCCAATTACAAGGATCGCGCTGGCAATGACGGAGCACAGCAATACAATTAATGGTGGATAACGGCGTGCTGGTAAAAATAGGTATAAAAGAAAGAACAAAATCGTGATGGTCACGTATGTAACTGAGCTATGAATGAGGCTGAGTGCATTTAACGAAATGCCCATCATGTGTGTGAGCTCTGTATGGATTAAGCTCAGCACCGTGCCAGATGTGATGGATGCTATGAGGATGATGCCGGTAACTATCAACAGCAGGAGCGACGTAATGTAATTTCCTAACCACATACCGAACGTTTGTTTTGTGTTGGCATTTCCCAGAATGCTATTGAGTGCGATGCGTAATTCTCTGATAATTCCTCCTGCAACAATAATCAGCACAATTGTTCCAATAAAAGCGATCCACCCGCTTGTTTGATTGCTCGTGTGTATTTGTTGTAGTGCGTCTTCCAAAAGCCGTGTCGTGCGGTCGTCGAGATACAAACGCGTCGTATCAAAAAATTCATTTTTGACGACAGTTTCTCCTAGAACTCTACTCGCGATCGTGAGGACAATCATCAACGTCGCAGGCAACGAAAAAACGGTGTAGTAAGAAATTGCAGCTGCATGACGCAACACATCATCATGCTTCCATTCTTTATATAACGCTTTGAAGAACGTCAAGAAAGCTCGCATGAAAACAAGTATACATGACATCGTAGAAAAACTTATATAGTAGCTTGCAATGCAAGGTACCATACTCTAGTCTGTTACTGTATTCATTCCTACTTTCATGGATCAAGCCACTAAAGAGCGCCTCCAAAATACCAATGCTCAAATGCGCAAAGGCATTCTTGAATTTTGCATCATGCTCGTCATCGATAGGGAAGAGAGCTTGTACGCATCGGACATCATCAAGGCATTGTACGACATCGACATGATTGTCGTCGAAGGAACCATTTACCCACTGCTTAACCGTCTCAAGCGCGAAGAAGTTCTCGACTATTCCTGGGAAGAATCAACGAGTGGCCCACCGCGGAAGTACTACCATCTAACACCTGCTGGCAAAGAGATGCTCAAACATCTCATTACAAACTGGAAATCACTCTCCACTTCCATCCGTTCCCTACTCTCCCGCCATGCGTAAGACTGTTTCCATCACTATTAACGGCCAGTTATTCCACATTGAAGAGCACGCCTTCAAAAAGCTCGACGAATACCTCGATGCGATTCACTCGCACTTCGCTGCATATGAAGACAAGCACGAAATTGTCTCTGACATAGAGGCGCGCATTGCGGAACATTTTCATGAAGAACTTTCCAAGAGCAGAAACGTGATTGCAGAAGCCGATGTGGAGAAATTGATCGCTGAAATGGGAACGGTAAAAGATTTCAAGCAATTTGAGGGAGATGAAAGTGCGAGCGAAGAGCCTTCGACAAATCGAGATGCATCCAAGCGTTTATACAGAGATACGGAGAATCAGATGATTGCGGGTGTGGCCGCGGGTATCGCTAATTATTTTGCGATCGATCCGACAATCATTCGTTTGTTATTTGTGGCGACGATTTTGTTCGGTGGCGCAGGGGTTCTTATTTACATCGTTTTGTGGATGGTTGTACCCGAAGCAAAGACAACAACCGAAAAAGTAGAGATGCATGGTGTCCCTCTGACGATCAAGCGTATCGAGGCTGCGATTAAGGAAAATATTCCAGCAGCTGCGGAGAAAATCAGGAAAGAACATTTGAAATCTGGAAAACTGAAAAAGATCTTAATGCTTCCATTTGTCTTCATTCGCAAAATCTTTGAAGCAATTTTTTGTGTGATCATTTGGATTTTCCCAAAAATAGGTCGCGTGATTGGTTTCTTTATTGCCGTTGCTTCGTCCGTCGCACTGTTTGCGCTGGTGTTTGCTTTAATCATGCTTGCAGTGCACGCATGGGAGCCATACATGGATATTCCATTGCGTCAGCTAGCAGGTGGCCTCACGTACTATGCATTGCTCGTCAGCGGATTCTTCGGGCTCTTTGTTCCTGCGGTGATGATTGTGCTTCTAGGTGTTTCGTTGATGCTGATGAAGAATATTTTTCGCTTCCCATTAGTAATTTCATTAATTGGTTTATGGGTAGCGGCACTCGTGCTTGGAGCTGTGACTGCGGGCAAAGAAATGCCAGCGCTTGTAGAACGCATCGAACAATATGAAGAGTCACATTATCAGGAAACAGCGCGCTCTATTTCCATTGAAGATTTCACATCCGTGGAAGCTCATGAAGGCTATAACGTGAACATTCGTAAGGGCACGGGAACATCGTTGAGAGTTTCTGGATCGAAAGAAATGGTTGATGGACTTGAGGCAAACGTTGATGAAGGTGTGTTATTTATTTCTCGTAATTCAGAGAATTACTTCTGTTTTATTTGCTTAGGAAACAGTGCAACAATCGATATCACAGTTACAGGGAATGTGGAAAATATCGAAGCATCTGGCGGAACAAATATGGATGTCGACGGTGTGAACCTGGTAGGAACGATAATTGCTGCAAATGGTGGCAGTAGCATTTCAGTTCACAATGCAGATATTGGAATAAGCACAAGCCTGCAAACGTCCGGCGGATCACACATTGATATCGTGCAGCAAAACGATATAGATCAGCTGACGATTGAAGCGTATGCAGGCTCACGCATTGTGTATGAAGGAAATGCAAAAACTGTTACGGGCGAAGTGCACTCTGGTACAAGTGTTGATCTTGTCGGAAGTGGGGCGACACTTGAGATGGAAGTGACATCCGGGTCGAATGTTGATGCTTCAAAATTTACTGTGACGGATGCAACGATCGAAGCGATGGGAGGCGCCTGGGCAGATGTTTATGCCAGCGGGACATTGAGTGGAATCGCTCGTGCGGGCAGCAGCATTTATTATTCAGGCAAACCTACGATGGTAAATGTTGATGAAGATCCGTCGGGATATCTTCAATCAAATGATCCTACAAACAATTTCTTTGAAGAAAATGGAGGCGGCTACTGATAGCACTGGGCAAAATGAAACAGAGCTGTACGATGCCTATGGAGGGTTTCCGGGAGAAATCGTCACGTTTTGAAGTACTTTCTTCATTCATTGCGAGTAATTTTACGTGGTGCCGCTGCCCGGACTTGAACCGGGAAGCCCTGTTACGGGCAGGGGATTTTAAGTCCCCCGTGTATACCATTTCACCACAGCGGCGCGACGTCAGTATAAAGGGACAAGTATAAAGGAGTAAGGGGGTTTCCTTATCCCATAATACATACCCCATAATACTCTTTAGATCGGCAGCACCTCCATCTTCGTCTTCGGCAGTTCGCTTTCGTGGCGGTGTTCGCCGACTTCGAGTGCTAAGCCTGTCACAGGGTCCACTTCCTGCGAGATGATAATTAAGCGTCGTAAGGTTGTTCCCACTGGCGTACAGGTCATCAGTGTTCCGATGCGCTTGCTGACGGGCTGATCGAGCACAGATACATCGCTTGGTTTGATTTCCTTCTTTTCCTGAATCACGTAGCGGTAACGATCACCGTTATAGAAGACCCAGTATTCATCACCGACATCCAAGTTGTGGAGACGAGCAAAGACAGACTTATATTCTCCAGGCGCCCAAGGGAAGTAAGAGCTGTGTCCTGTAAGGAAGAAGTTACCAGCCTGGCCAGGACGAGCTGTTCCTGGGTAGTGTGCGACGCCATCCTGTAATGATTCCTGGATGTTTTCTTCAAGCAACTTCCAGTCTTCATTCAAGAGTGCAGTATTTGGCGGAACAACAATCGGAACGTTGAGATCAAGCTTTGGAATAATCAAACGATCATCTGGAGGTCCAACAGGCGGAAGGAATACGAGCATCCCGCCATCAGATTGTCCTGCGACTGCGAGTGATGGGATTTTCTTGAGCTTATTTGCAACGTCTTCATCGAGGCCGTTAGAAGAGTTTTTGGCGCCTGTTACCTCTGCAAGCGGCTCGACATATGACTGAGCTATTGCCCAGAAACTTTGTGCGTTCAATGTGACGAAAAGCAGCACGAAGAGTGATGCAAATGTTCCACCAAAACGGAATGTGTCGAAGAAGAAGAGTACGCCACGGCTGTATTGTTTTGGTTCACTCATCTTGCCGGGTATCCACACTGGTTGACGCAAAAATTGCCAAAGGCGTCGTGCGGATGAAGCGAGTGACTGAACGCCATCGCGGCTGAACTGCTTACCATGTACAAAGCTCGTCGTGTACTGGCGAACGCTTTCCGACATTACATCAGTCGTCACACGTTTAACCTGCTCTAGAACATCGGTGTGAACCTGCTGCGTTGTTTCTTCGATAGTTGTCCAGACTGGAGCTTCATTTTTGAGCGGCGTTGCAACAATTTCTTCAATAACTTCTTCTGCTTCCTGCATCTTTCGTGATGCAACGACATGTTTTGCTTGAAGTTCTGGCGTATACCAAATTCCTTCTTCCATCGTCATTTGCACACGTGGAATTTCCACAGGTTCAGCACTCGCGCCAGGCAAGATAATGTTGCCTTCTGAGTCGACGGTGGCTTTGTGGTTCAATGTCATGGTATCGACATATTATAGCGTAAAACTCGACTTTTTGCACTCATGAAGAATGTGATTATACATGGGTTTGATCATCTCGCATCAACCGTTGACTTTGGCATAAATAAGGCAAAAATACGTCATCCTATGAATTCATTTAATTCAAACATTTCTACTACTTTTGAAGTTGTAAAGGCTAGTCAACATCAGGACTCGCCAAATCGTGATTTTCCGGGATTTATCGTTGCTGGAGTCGTTGATAAATTCAGGTCTCATTATGGAGCTGAAGAATTCATTAAAAAGATTGATGAGTTAAAACGTGAACTAATAGTTACTGCCAACGAGAGAAGCGGCATTATCACAGTGACGTTAAATAATGCTTCCGAAGAAACACATCGTTATCTGATGTCTACTCTTTCAATTATGACTCAACCTAGAGTATCAAGCAGCAATCATAACGCCACCACCAACAACCTCCTCACCTCGAAGCAAGACGAGGGACTGGCCAGGGGCGACGGGGGATTGCACATCTTTGAATCGGAAGACCCCTCTGTTACCGCTGAAGGAGAGAGTGCCGCGTAACTTTGCTGAGAGTGAACGCACGCGACAATCAAATTCTACTTCTTCATTTTCTTTTGGTTGCCACGAAACAAACCGGATATCTGAGAGCTCAACGTGGTCGATAAGTTCAGACCCTTTTTCAGCGACAATCAATTCATTGGAGTTCGCACTTTTGGCTACCACTTCCAATGGAATTTTGAGCCCGCCTACTCCAAGCCCACGACGTTGTCCCACTGTATACAGCGGCAAACCTTTGTGAGAGCCAACAACGGTTCCATCTCGCCGAACAATATTTCCCGGTGTGATGGCATCTGCAAGGTATCTCTTGAGGAATTCCTCCGGATGTTTTTCAGGGAAGAAACATAAATCCTGGCTTTCGCGATATTCTTCATCGTAGGGAACGTCGTACTTTTTTGCGAGTGCGTACACATCGCTCTTCAACATTCCACCAAGTGGAAATACGACATTTCCGAGTTGTTCCTGGGTGAGTCCGTACAAGTAGTAGCTCTGGTCTTTATTCGCATCGACAGCCTCGAGTAATAAACGCCTCTCAGTCCCATCTGGCATTTGCTCTGTTGCTACACGCGCATAGTGGCCGGTTGCCATTTTGTCGCACTCGTATTCTTTGGCGAGAGCGAGAAGTTTTCCAAATTTGATTTCACGATTACATCTGATGCATGGGTTTGGCGTAATGCCGTTTCGATATCCATCCAAAAATGGATCGACAACATGTTCTCTAAAGTCATTCTCTAAATCAACAATGTGGTAGGGGATATCCAAAGTTTCAGCAGTCATGCGCGCACGTGATGCAGTTTGTGTATTGCAGCACTTACTAGGCAGAATCTGAGCGATGGATGGTGCCAATGGATCGCTCCATAGCGTAAAACGCACTCCTATTAGCTCATGACCTTGTTCCTTCAGTAAGTGAGCTACTACTGAGGAGTCTATGCCGCCGGATAGGGCTACAAGGATTTTCATGGGCGGCTCAGTATAGCAATACACAGTATTTTTGTCTTCCTGTTGATCGACAGGTTTTATGGTTAGGTATAGGCTTCTAGGTATGAATACCTCTCTCACAGACTTCATCGCGCACGCTCGTAAAAAAGAAATGGATCACCAGACGATCCGCATGCTCCTCCTCTCTGCTGGTTGGAAGGAAAAAGACATAGCCAGTGCTCTCACAGAGCAGGCACTTGATATGCCCGTTCCGATGCCGACCGACTCCGGTGGTGCTCGTGAAGCGTTCTTCCATTTGCTCACGTTCGCATCGCTCTATGCATCAGTGATTGCGCTGATCGTTCTTTTCTTCACGTACATTAACCGACTCTTTCCTGATGCAGCACTCGGCGAGGGATACTATCAATCTGATCTGTCCAGCATCCGCTGGTCGATGGCTGCGGTCATCGTCGCATTTCCATTGTTCATTCTTCTCTCACGCTTCTTACTTAAAGAAATGCGCACGCATCCAGAACGCGCTTGGAGTGCTATCCGTCGCTGGCTCACATACCTCACATTGTTTGTCGCCGCGATGGCATTGCTCGGTGATGTAATCACACTCGTATTCCGCTTGCTCGAAGGTGAACTTACGGTTCGCTTCTTGCTCAAGGTTCTCGTTGTGATGATTGCCGCTGGCATGACATTCACGTATTACTTTGTTTCATTGAAGACATCTGTTGCCGATCCACACATGAAAAAATTCCATCGTTCGTTTGGCATTGCTGCAACTGTTATCGCACTCATTGCAGTCATCTGGGGTATTACACTTGCTGGCTCTCCTATTGAAGAACGCTCACGCAAATTCGATGATCGTCGTATCGAAGACATCCGTGCAATCCAGAGCGAAGTGTTGAATATCGTTCTTGATAAAACTCGCTATGAGGCAATTGCTGACCGTGTCGTTGTAAACCCAATTCCTGCCACATTGGAAGAAGTAGCTGCAAAAGCAACGTACGAAAAGCTTACAATTCTTGACCCAGAAACAGGCGATCCATATGGATATCAAAAGGTTGATGACTCACATTTCCGTGTTTGTGCTGTGTTTAACATGATTCGTGACGAACAATACGAAATCTTCTGGAACCATGCCGCTGGCGAGAAATGCTTCGAGTTTGATGTAATGGACGCGAATATCTAGATGCCGTATCGTCCACGCGCATGATCGAAGGACTTAAAAAACTTCAGCAAGAATACCAGGACCTGCAGCAATCACTGCAGGATCCTGCTGTATTCAACGATCCGAAAGCTGTCGCAAAGCTGAGTAAGCGCGTACGAGAATTGGAACCGCTCCATAGAATGATGAGCAGTTACGAGCAGTGCGAGCAGGCTGTTGCTGAATCGAAGGTTGATCAAGGTGATGATGAGTTAAACCAAATGGCTAAAGAGGAAGCAGAAAAAGCTGTTGCACGTATGAAAGAGTTGGACATTTCGATGCGCTCGTTTTTGATTCCGAAGGATCCACTCGATAGTCGTAATGCGATCTTAGAAGTACGCGCAGGAACAGGGGGTGATGAAGCGGCACTGTTTGCTGCAGAACTTCTTCGCATGTATTTGCGTTACGCGGAAGAGATAGGATGGAAGGCAGAACTGATGGATAAAGCGGATGCTGACCTTGGAGGTATCAAAGAAGCAGTCATTCGCATAGAAGGTGATGACGCATACGGACATTTAAAATTCGAAGGTGGCGTGCACCGCGTGCAGCGTATTCCAGCGACAGAAAATAAAGGACGTGTGCACACATCAGCAGCATCTGTTGCAGTACTTCCTGAAGTAGACGAAGTTGATATCCAGATTCGCGCGGAGGATCTACGCGTTGACACGTATCGTGCCGGCGGTGCAGGAGGTCAGCACGTGAACAAAACAGATTCTGCTGTGCGCCTTACACACATACCTTCCGGCCTTGTGGTTGCAAGCCAAGCTGAGCGTAGCCAGATCAAAAACCGTGCACGCGCGATGGAACTCCTGCGAACACGTTTGTATGCGCACCAAGAAGAAGAACGCGCGAAAAAAGAAGGTAATTTGCGCTCCAATCAGATCGGTTCTGGTGATCGCAGTGAGAAGATACGAACATACAATTTCCCGCAGGATCGTTTAACCGACCACCGCATAGGAGCAAGTTTTCATAATCTTCCCGGAATCATGGAAGGGGGGATTGGACAGGTGATCGAAGCACTCCGAAAAGCGGATGAAGAACGACGAATAAATGAGGCAGGTGGTGTATAAAAAATGTGTTCAATAGGTGAGTGAAAAATGACAGATTTGGCAAAGCGGATATCCCCGTAGGCCAAGAATTCCGGTGCTATGTAGCATTTGAGTGCTCTTGAATGTCTTCTACTTCAGCGTAGGATTCGTGCGTATGTTAAACACATTAGGTAATAATTATAACATAAGTCAATTAAAGGACCCTGTCCCAAGCAGAGAAGAACCTAGTACTACCCAAGTAAATGATGAACCTACAGTAGGGTGCAAAGAAAGGTGTGATGGATGCCCAGTAAAGTTCCTCGTTGATGGAATGCGACGTAATTTAGCAGGTCTATCATTAACTACTCTTCATGAGCGATTTAGGTTTGGTGTAACAGGTATTTCTGCCCATCATCAGATTTATACTGTAAGTGAAAGAGAGAGGCTTAATCATCTACGTGCTTTAAAACGAAGATTCGCAGGTTGTCATTATGCAGATGGAGAAAGGAGGGACGTTCAACATTTACTCAACGGAATTGATTTTGAATTGAGAGATGCGATTAACATCAACCTTGCATCAAACAGTTAATGTCCTAACTGTCGCTTCTTTGCCGTCACACAGTTTCGTAGCAAATATGCCACGGTCATGGGGCCAACGCCGCCCGGTACGGGAGTAATTGCTGAAACAACTTCGAGCGCATCGTCGTAATCAACGTCACCGCGAATACCTGATGGTGTTTGTACGATTCCAATGTCGATTACTACAGCGCCTTTTTTGATCATGTCTTTTGAAATCAAACCCGGTTTACCGACTGCAGTGAACAGTAAGTCAGCCTGAGATGTGTGATGCTTTAAGTCTTTGGTGAATTCATGACATACCGTCACCGTCGCACCACGATTCATCAGCATAAGCGCGAGCGGCTTTCCAACGATATTGCTGTGTCCAACCACAACTGCATGTTTGCCTTGTACATCGATTTTGTAGTACTCGAGTAATGTAATGATTCCTGCGGGTGTGGCAGGTGGAAGATGTTCAAACTCCGTTGAAAGCATCATCTTGCCGAGGTTGTACGCCGTAAATCCATCGACGTCCTTATATGGATCGATCTCGCGGAAGAGCTGAGGCTGTATCTTTGTGAGATGGCTTGGAAGTGGCAATTGAATGATGTAGCCCGCAACATCTTCATCTTCATTGAGCGCTTTAATTTCCGCATACATCTCAGCGGCAGTGACATTATCACGGAACTGATGATGTTCATTGCGCATACCGATTGCGTCGCAGCTTTCAAGCTTCTTGCGAATATAGCTATCGCTCGCTGGGTCATTGCCCACCTGTACGATCACAAGCTTCGGGTCCAGCTTTTTGATATCAGCTTTAAGTGAATTCAAAATAGCTTCAGCTGGCTCTTTGCCTGTGAGAATACGTGGGGATGTCATAGGAGTTTTTCTGATGGTGGTGTGGTAGCAATCGTATAAATTTCCTCAGCGACGAGTTCCATACTCTTCGACGTATCAACCGTCGGAAGATAGTAATCGCCGCCCCACATTTTATATTGGGCATAGACGCGCTTCTGGAATTCGCGCTCTTCGAGAATGTCTTGGGAACCGCGCTGCGCAATACGTTCCATGCCAACTTCAAATGGTGGAAGAAGAAGAATCTGAATGTCTGGCTGCATGAACATCTTGTTGACGTCCACAAAGTATTGAGGGTCTAGTTCTAATGCGTCTGCGTAGACTATGGTCGAAAGTGAGTAACGATCACACACAATAGTTTTATTTTCTTCTATACCCAAGAGCAGTTCATTTTCGATATGCCATGCGCGGTCAGCCGTGAACAATAACTGAAGCGCATCAGGAGGCATCGTGCGTTCTTTAAGCTGTGAGCGGATAAACGTGCCGATTGGTCCGCGCGTTGGCTCGCATGTATGAATGACATTCTTTCCTTCTTTCTGCAAACGATCTGCCAGCAATTGTGCGTGCGTCGTCGTTCCGCTGCCGTCTGGTCCTTCGAGAACTATGAATTGTCCAGCCATACGTATTCTCTATGGTACCCGTTTCCTCCCGGGAGGCGAAGCGATACTATAGGGTACGTTATATATGTCATCTGAAACGAATGCATCGGAATTATTGAACACAGCTTTACTGCCGCTGTTCTTCCGTTGGTATTTCATCGAACAGCCAATAGAGATCATCAAAATGTACGGAGCGTATGCGAAGGCTTTTTATAATGTGTTTTCGTTCACGTTCCTTCTGAAGACATTATTCGCTCCTTGGAAGAAAATTAGCGATGACTATCCAGATAAAGGATTAAACGTCAGAGCAATTACCGAAACATTCTTCCTTAACCTGACCGCGCGAGGTATTGGTCTTATTGTTCGCATGGGGACGATGGTCGTTGGGATCGTAGTACAGCTTGCAGTGGCTGCACTCTTTTTATCCTACCTGTTGGTATGGATATTTTTCCCAGTCCTCGCGATTGCGGGAATTATCTTTTCCTTCACTTCAAGTATCGGATAAATGTCCTCCACACTTTCCATCAGCGGCCTACCTTCCTACAAGGCAGCGTCACTCCGTCGCGTCGCTTTTGGTTGGCCGAGCGTCGCAGGGTTCTTCATTGCTATTTGCTTATTGGGTTTGATACCTATTCAAGGAGGAAGTGCCTCGCCGTTATTTGTCGGCATTTTTATTCTGGGATTTTTCGCCCATGTGCTTCATGTATTTATCAAGCATAAACTGGAATCTGACATTGTATCGCTCGCTGATGCACAGGCACCTATAGCATTCCTTTCAGCAGACATAGTTCGCGAGCTTGGGAATACAAAAGAAGTAACAATGAAAGAGCTTACAATTGCAGCGCTCGTTGCACCGCGCGGAAGGTTTTTGCTCGAAGAAATGAGCCTAAGTGCTGAGAAAATTGCTGAAGCGTGTTTATCTGACATAGATGATCGTATAGAAGTCGATACCTTCCTCAGCGAAGCAATGATGACGATGAAGCACTTCGAAGAAAAGCGTATTGATGCGAATATCTTTTTATATTTACTCTTCACACACGTTGATTGTTTCCGCGACCAATTACACAATGCTGATTTATCTGAAGATGATTTGGATGGACTAATGCAACTTGAGAGATTGCACTTTCTGTCTCGCATTCATGATGGACCATTCTCACCTCGAAGACTTGCTCGCCATGCTTCTCTTGGTCGTTCGTGGGTGATGGGTTACACCAGCGCGCTCGATGCGCTCACATCTGATATAAACCCCGATGCGCATGTTCCAGTGCATGGTAATGTGATTATTCACAAGGATTCCATTGAGAACGCACTGCGTACTCTCGCGAAGGGGAAACAGCGCAACCTATTGATTATGGGAAAAGTTGGTACAGGCAAACAAACATTGGTGCTCCACATTGCTGAAGCACTTCGCACAGCCCAACGTGAGCAGCACTTGCCGTTCACACGCGTACTCCTTGTTCACACCGAGAAGCTTCTTTCTGGCGTGAGCAATCCTGATGCATTCCTCTTGAATGCGCTTGGCCGCGCACAACGTTCCGGTCATTTCATCCTTGTCATTAAAGATTTTTCAGCACTTCTCAAGTCTGCAAATCAAAACTTGAAGAATGTGATTATGAAATGTTTGGAATCACAGAACATGAGTGTGATCGCTATTTCAGACGTGCAAGAGTATCACATGCTTATCAAAGTGGATGCGTCGTTGGATAATCGTTTTGAAAAAGTTATCGTAGAAGATTCAACCGATGAAGAAACATTGGCGGTATTGATGTCTCATTATTTTGCGGTTGAACGCTCCGGTATTCGCATGACGTACAAGGCATTAAAATCAATTGTCGAACTCAGTAAGCGCTATATGAGTATGGGTGCGGGGTTTCCAGCAAAAGCGCTTGATGTGATGGATGAAGCGATGGCCCGTGCATCCGAGTATGGAGAACGCTATGTGACAGAAGCGCATGTACGTGAAGTAATCTCTCATAAGAGCAAGGTGAATGTGCAAAAGGTAACTGATGATGAAAAGCAAAATTTGTTGAACTTGGAAGAAGCAATGAAGAATAAAATTATCGGACAAGAAGCAGCAGTGAAAGCTGTATGCAATGCACTTAAGCGCGCACGTGTCGATATGGGTGATCGCAAACGACCAGTTGGAACGTTCCTTTTCCTCGGTCCAACAGGTGTTGGTAAAACACAAACGGCGAAAGTTCTCGCAGAAGAATATTTTGGATCAGCAGACGCGATATTGCGCTTAGACATGAATGAATTTAGCCATGCGGATTCTGTGTTTAATATTATTGGATCAAATTCTTCTGGCGAGGGCTTCCTCGCACGTCGTGTGCAAGAAAAACCATTCTCGCTTATTTTACTCGATGAAATAGAGAAAGCGCATCCAGCAGTACTAAACTTATTCTTGCAAATTCTTGATGAGGGGTTCTTGAATGATGCACGCGGAGTTCGCACCGATTTCCGCAACACAATTATCATTGCAACGTCGAATGCAGGCGCATTATTTATTCGAGACTTTGTTCGCGAGAACCAAGATTTTGATAAAGCATCATTTAAATCTCAACTGATGGATTCCATTATCCGTGAAAAATTATTCACACCAGAATTTGTAAACCGCTTCGATGAAATCGTTTTGTATTATCCACTCTCACAGGAAAATGCGATGCGCGTCTGCACACTGATGGTGGAAGAAGTATCGCGCGATGTGCAACGCAAGCGTGGCATCACTGTGAGCTTCGGAGAAGGTGTTCTTGAAGCATTGGTTGAGCGCGGCTACAGCGTCGACTTTGGTGTGCGCGAAATGCGTCGCACCGTCACAGACATGATTGAAAATTACTTGGCTGACTACATGCTTCGCCAAGATGTGAAGCGTGGCGATACAATTGTGATTGGGATGGAAGATCTTCGATGGTGATAAAAAATACCCTGCACCCAAGGGCGCAGAAGCGCCCGAGTGGTGCGGGGTCAATCGACTGTCCTCCCGGCCGATTGCGATGTTGTTGGTCTAGCCACCTTTCAACATGGCACACGCCACTCAAGCGAGCGGGGTATCCATGAGGCCGTTGATCCATGCAATAAAGCGTGAAACCATTGTATTGGCTGTAAGAGGTAGACATAACATTCTACGAAGGGGCTTGGAAAAGGTAACAAGACGAGTAGGATAACCATCCGGTTAATTTGTTTTTTCACTGCACAAACCTCGTTTCAGGAGAAGTAGGCATGGATACAGTAAATCTTGTCGTTTCGATCGTTTTCTACATGTTCATGGGCATGTTCTTCGCGCTCATGGCTTGGTACATCAGGGACTTGATTAAAAACGGATGGAAAAGCGAAATCGCCAAGAGCCTCAGCTTTAAAGCATGGGTGCTTACACTGATTCTCGTGCAATGTGGTTTTGATAAAGAACTGCGTGAGCTGCAAGTGATCTACACCTGCGTTATGCTTTCCTCAGCAATTGGTTGGTTCTTCATTATTCTGAAAGAAGAAAACAGAAAGCAACAGTCTAAGGTTATTGATTAACCGGTACCCCCTGTCGTCGCATTTGTCGACAGGGGGTTTTCTTTTTGTAAATAAAAAAAGCCCCTGTGTCATCTCGATTGTAGTCGAGGGACGGGGGCTTTTTTAGTAGCCGATTTTAGAAATCCATTCCTCCCATGCCACCTCCGCCACCTGGCATTGCCGGGTCTTCTTTCTTTGGAATTTCAGAGATAGCAACTTCGAGTGTGAGGAACATGCTTGCGACGGATGAAGCGTTCTCTAATGCTGCGCGGGAGACTTTCTTTGGGTCGATGACCATGTCCTTGATGAGGTCTGTGTACTCACCAGTAAGCGCGTTGTAACCGTAGCCGTCTTTTCCTTCGCGGACTTTGGAGACTACGACCTCACCTGCGACGCCGGAGTTTTCTGCGATGTTGCGCGCTGGAGCTTCCATCGCGTTCATTACGATTTCGATACCAACACGTTCATCAGACTGCTTCGTGTTCTTGAGCAATGCCTGAAGTGTTGGGATTGCACGGAGGTATGCAGTTCCACCTCCTGGGACAATTCCTTCTTCTGCTGCTGCGCGTGTAGCGGAGAGGGCATCTTCGACGCGGTGCTGCTTCTCTTTCTGTTCTACTTCTGTCGCTGCGCCTACCTTGATGACAGCAACACCACCGGTGAGCTTAGCCATACGTTCCATAAGTTTCTCACGGTCGAAGTCTGACTTTGTTGTTTCGAGCTGAGCCTTGATTTCATTGATGCGCGCATCGATCTCTGGCTTCTTTCCGGAGCCGCCAACGATGAGCGTGTTGTCCTTGGATGAAACAACGCGACGTGCAGAACCAAGGTCTGCGAGTGTGACGTTCTCAAGCTTCAAACCAACTTCTTCGCTGAT
The DNA here is from genome assembly GCA_964391185.1 of uncultured Candidatus Peribacteria bacterium. Taxonomy (GTDB): domain Bacteria; phylum Patescibacteriota; class Gracilibacteria; order Peribacterales; family Peribacteraceae; genus JAKQEM01. Next base: position 170,003 of record CAYMIX010000003.1, read on the forward strand.
AAAGCGTCCGCCTGTGAGAGCTGCAATATCCTTGAGAATTTCCTTGCGGCGATCTCCGAATGCTGGAGCCTTGATAGCAAGTGCGCTGAAAGTTCCGCGCAACTTGTTGAGCACGAGAGTAGGAAGTGCTTCGCCTTCAATGTTTTCTGCGATGATGACGATTTCCTTTTTACCTTTCTGTGCAACCTGCTCGAGGATCGGAAGAATTTCCTGGATCGAGCTGATCTTTTTATCGGTAATAAGAATGTATGGCTTCTCGTACATCGCTTCCATGCGAGCTGGATCAGTCACAAAGTATGCGGAGATAAATCCGTTATCGAACTGCATACCTTCGACATATTCTTTTTCGAGACCGAGAGTCTGGCCAGCTTCTACGGTTACCACTCCGTCCTTTCCTACTTCATCGATGACTTCCGCAATTGCCTTACCGATTTCTGCATCCTGCGCGGAAATAGTTGCAACTGCTGCGTACTCGTCTTTCTTTGTAACATCTTTCTTCAGCTTGCCCAAGAATGTTGTTACTTCTGCGACAGCCATATCCATACCGCGCTTAATAAGGATTGGGTTTGCACCAGAACCGAGGTGTTTCATGCCTTCTTCCATCATCGCGTGAGCGAGGACTGTTGCCGTTGTTGTTCCATCACCAGCTGCGTCGTTCGTCTTCGTTGCAGCTTCGCGTACGAGCTGTGCACCCATATTTTCAAATGCATCTTCCAGTTCAACTTCCTTCGCAACGGACACACCATCTTTGGTGACCATAGGAGAGCCAAATTTGCGCTCTACAACAACGTTTCGACCCTTAGGTCCCATTGTTGCGCGGACTGCTTGAGCGAGCTTTGTAACACCTTTGAACACTTTTGCGCGGGCGTCATCGCCGAAGATTAGTTGCTTAGCCATAATTTATAAGGGGAATTGAAAATGGATAATTGAAAATTAAAAATTTACTTAACGATTCCGAGTACGGAGTCGAGGTGGAGGATCTTTACTTCAACGTCTTTACCTTCCTTTGTCTTCAGCTTCACTTCATCTCCGGAATATTTTCCAAAGAGAACTTTGTCGCCGACTTTGAGGTGATTGCGTGGATCTACTTTGTCTTCACCGATGCCACCATTGCCAAGTGCGAGCACCATCCCTTCCTGCGGCTTTTCTCCCTTAGCCGTATCAGGAATAACGATACCAGAGGCTGTTACTTGCTCTGCTTCGAGCGGAAGAACGACGACACGGTCGCCAAGAGGATGAATTTCAACGGCGAGCTTCGGGATCTGAGCATTTGCCATAGAAAGAAAGGAGGAAAGATTGATAAATTGTTTAGAACGCTTCTTTCACGTGTGAAATAAACCGTTCATTGTCAGTCGGAATTGTAGAGTGATAATTTCAATAGTCAAGATCATGCTGTTAGTATATTTTTTAAGTATGATAAAAATAGTGCTGAGCAATGATCAAGGTGATCCAGTTATCTGCGAAATACGTCGTGATGTAATTGATGAGGATGGAGATGAAATAGAGGAAATTGTTCAAATGGAGATTGCTCGCAGGCTTTATGATTTTGGCAGGAAAATCGCTGACATTTGTGAAATATCCCATCCAATGCTAGCAGTACTTTTAATTGTCGCTTACTCTAAGCTAGAACTCTTACAACCGTTATCCGAATTAGAGGAGGAAGACATACTCGGTCGTGTTTATCAATTTCAGGAATGGGTCGCTGAACGAAATAAAGAATGGGATGAGCAAGAATAGTGATTACTGCTCCTTTGAGGGCATGAGCGCATTCTACAGAAAGTCCGAAAAAATGTTGCATCTATAAACGTTCAGATTCACGATTAATCGCTATGAAACACTATATTCTGCCAATTATCTTCGTCGGCTCGATGATGTATTCACTCCCGAGTTTCAACTATGCCGATGGAACACCGAGCTCTCGCTGGTATTACAATCCAACGTATAACTACAATGGTGGAGGAGCCGATTACAATCAGGGGCCTTTGAACATGTTTGCTCCCGAAGATTTGTTCTGCGGCAAAGGATGGACGTTCCCTGTGATTGTTTGGGGTGATCGTCCAACCAACGTGTGTGTATTAAAAGCTCCACGCAGGAACGGATTCACGGGGCCGTGGTGGTTCTAGGACATCAGAATATCTGCTAGTTTTTCCAGGAATTTTTTATATTCCGGGCCGCGCTTTGTTTCGGAAAGCCCTGGCTTTGAGTTCAGTTCAAAGATTTTCCATTTACCAGAAGCATCCAGCCCAAGGTCAACGCTATAAATGCGGCGGCAGAATTTTTTGAAATGATTATCAACAATGTGAACGACATCCAATGCACCCGGCGGGATTTTTTTTACCGGTATACCAATTTCCTTTCCACCTTTGGCAACATTTGCACGCAGTGATCCATCCGGCGGCGTGCGAATGTACGATAACGCTACCTCACCATTGATAACGACGATGCGAAAGTCATGAATAGAATCTGTAATTCCGGGAATACCATGTCGGGTATCGATAAATTCCTGAAGGATCAGCGGAAATTCAGATGCTTTAGTGGGGAGTTCTTCTTTTTTCATAATCATTACTCCTTTTCCTTCCTCACCATACTGGGGTTTCACGACAGCGAATTCCGAATCAATCTTCGCCAGACCCTTCTTCAATTCGTCTTTGTTACTGACGAACAATGACACTCCTGAAAGATCTGGAAACATCTCGTACGTCGCGAACTTATCCAGACATACTCTGTCCAGTTCTGCATTATTTAAAATTTTTGAGTGTTCATCAGGAACAAAATGCCCCTTATCGTAAATGAGATCAGCATCAATTCGTTCATTCTTTTCTCTGAATGTTTCTCCATCAAATAGCCAGTGTCTGGAAAAAGAATTTCCGCCGAGAAATGTTTCCATTGACCGGACAATCGCAAAATCTACATCACGACCATTCAAAATCTTCGCCAGTTCGTGGTATGCTTTCTCATATTCAGCACCGTTGAAGGGGTAATCCTCGTAGCCCGGCTGGTCAAAGAACACAGCGACTGTTTTTCGCATAGATCTATCTTACAACATTCTGAGAATCATTGAAAAAGCCTCCGGTGGGCGGAGGCTTTTAAGTGATACAAGTCTTGGATTAAGCATTCTGTTCGCCAGCAACTTCGTCACTTGAGCCAGAAAAGTGGGATGGAGCAGGTGCAGTTGGTGCCAATTGAACTGGGTCAACATCCGATGGTATTTCTACTGTACTGGCTGCCTTAACTTGTGATGCAGCGTCTCCGTTAGTTTCAGTCGGTGCACATTCATCAATTCTGTAACCACCAAGCTCGGCTAAGAACAAGATCGCCCGGGTATATCCATCTTCACCATGAGATGTTACGTCGTAGAAATTAAATTTCCCATCGCGTCGAGCATCGAGTACGCGGCCGTGACGCATTAATGCTAAATGATGTGAAACTGCAGGTTGAGGCATCTTAAGATCACGACAAATGTTCGTAACATTTTTTTCACCTTTTCTTAATTTGCTCATTACTCCCAATCTCGTTCCATCACCAAGTAATTTGCAAATTTGTAAGAACGTAGCTTGTTGGTCAAGGTCTGCCAATTCGCGAACGATGGACACTTGCCCGTCCTCTAGAGGCGTCTCAGCTGTTGAATTAGCTGTTTCATCATTTTCATGATGACCGTCTGCTAGACCATTGCTCGTGATCATAAAAATTAGGGGGTAATGATGCAGTATGAAAGGCTATGCTTGCTTTTTGCGGTTGTAAAGCCAAAGCAAACGATACGAAGCATTCTTGTCCGTGAAGCGAAAACCAGCGTATAGTCGCAAACCAAAGTTATGCCGAGACGTTCAAACAATTTTCAACGGGTGCATTCGGAACCACTCGATGTGGAATACGTGGAGGGTACATTTAAAAGAAATTTTGGTAATCTTCCACGCTTGATTGCACCAGAAGGTTTGCGATCTCAAAAAGTAACGATGTTCGTGCGGGGCTCGAATGAGCTTTTACGCGAAATGCACGAACGAGATTCCACTTCTCCTAAATATAGAATTGCTTGGTTGTGCGCCAAGGTACGGACAATTCTCCTGCAAGTAACGAAAGCAGATTACACAGGATATTCCGGTCTAGGAACACATATTGCTATTAATCGAGTCGAAAAAGGTCACTTCAACAATAGGCAAATTTTTGAAATGCTACCCAAATGGATAGATCTAGCCCAACAATTGGGTGATGAACACCTGGTAATAGAAGTAGAGAAATGCCGTGATGAAGTGAGTCGGCTTTTGTATTGGGAAGACAAAGATAGCGTGGCGGGAAATCTGCTGAGTCTTGCTGCCAAACACGGAAGGAATGTAGCAGATATCCCCGTAGAAAGCCTTGTCACAAAAATCCAGCAGAAATCCCGTACTAGTTCAACCAAGGCATTCCATGGTTATCTGAACGATGTTCATACGTTTGCTGATCACTTAGAAAAAGAAATGGGCAGAGCTCAGCCTGAAAGAAATGGATCTGCCACAGCTGAGCTTTGGGACCATCCCTATTCGAAACAGCTCCGCATGGCTTATTTGCATGATGCTGTTAGTAATTTGCGTTCTTCGAGGAGACCAACGGGGAAAATGGACATCTTGTGTGAGTATGTCCGAATGATGATGGCGCACGCTGGAGAGCGCACAGGACGCGATGAATTTGTACAATATTTGCAACAAGGTGACGATGGAAATCTCAAACTCTCTGTTACAAACATGAGTAATATTGCTCGTGATTTCTCCCGTAATATTCCGCCTTCGCCTGCTGTAGTCCGGAGCTTATTCCGCAGTTGGGTCCAGGCAGAAGTTATTCCACAAAGCGAAGCAGATGAATTTATGAAAGTGTGGGAAAAATGGCAGGTAGAAGAACAAAAAACTCCAGAAGACATTCATACGGTGGGTCAGGACTTGTATGCAGGAATAGTAAAGAATGCACAAACAGCAGGAATGACAGATGTATTTCAAATGCTGAAAATAGCCTATAAAGGCTTTAAGAAAGAAGGAATTGAAGCGATTCAGTTAGGTCAAATTACGCGTGAATCGACAGCGCTTTACCCGGCATTTTGTTTGCGTTACGAAACAGCCGAAGAAATCGAACATGCTTTGCAGCGCCTCTATGAAGAACATGCCGCTCGACCATCTAGTAAAGGCAAAAGGTACACGCACGTTCATTGGCTGATGTCTGTTCATGGCATTACCTTGGAAGACATACCTGCTGATTTGCGTCCAAATTCCATAGCTATTTATGGTCAGGAAGAAGAAGCGAATGAACAGGCTGGCCCACTTGTCGATTTCTTGAAAACTCTTGGAAAGCAAAAAGCAAATGAAGCAATACGAAAATTTAATGCGAGCCTTTCGCCCGACACTTTGCGTGAAGCAGGCGCATATCCTGTTACAAAATATACAAATATCCTAGAGAAGTGTGGTCCTGGAAAAGCTGCTGGTGATCCAACGGTTTTTTACCGTTTGGCTGGACCCGAACAGCAGAATGTAGACTTCAAAGGACGCGGAGGACAAGCTTCGAGTGAGCAGGTATTTAATCTTCGCAGGGTTATGCAACTTGTAAAAGGTGTGAATGCTGATTTTTCAAAAAACTTGCTGATCGATTGGTACATGCGTCGTTCGGAATCCGGTGGGTATGGTCCCCTTGGACGGGCGCTTGATGTAGTGATGGCTGAGCAAGCAGATACTGGTCGTGAATTCTACGATAGTGTTGGATCTACTGATGAAAGACTGAGTGAAAATGTGTGCAGCCGCATTCTAACGGCGGCGAAACAAGGCAAGCCTTTTAAAACCGAACGAAATGGAAGCAAAGAAGATCGGTTTGCAGAATTTCTTCATGCGTGGGGAATCGATACACAATCACCGCGAGGAATCTTCTTGATGATCCTTCTGCAAAAAGAAAATATGCATGAAGCGCTTAGTGATTGGTGTGTACAAATGCGCGCACAAGGAAGAGAAGATTTAATAGGGGGATTGCTGCAATTCAAAGAAAGACTTCTCACGAAACAAGAGCCGACACTAGAAGAACGTCTCGCAAAGAAGAAACAGTTGCTTGAAAAAGCCGCTAATGGAGAAATTGGTAGTGTTTTTAGCGGGAGCAATGATGCGATGATTCAGGCATTAAAGAGTGTCCCAGGAGCCACTGCAGAGGATCTACAAACATGGGTACCACCATTCGATGATGTCGTCGCTCCGCATGATGAAATAGAAACTACAGCGGAACAAACTGTCGTCGATGAAGTTAGCGTGCAAACAATCGAAACAGTAGAAAATACATCCAAACCATTGCCTGCCGGCGGCGAGAGTAAGCTGGAAAGAGAGTTGTTGGAGTTAATGGGGAATCCACGCATAGACGTGAACTCCGAAAACTTCGAAACCTGGTATGCATCCATGATGCATTTGTATGGTTCTATTTTTCCTGAAGAAAAATATCCCGACGCATCTAAATTTATTTGTTCGTCAGCTGAAGAATTCCGCGCAGCGCTGAATTCAGCCAGTGAATTGCATCGTGAGCTTGCAATTGAAATTGCTGACATTCTAGCAGTGCAGCAACGGACAGGTGACGGTTTCAATGATAAGAAACCATATATTCATCAGGAGGCATATCTATTTGCAATCATGTGCAGCATCGCACGTTGTATGGAGCAAGGCCTAGGCATTTTGCTCGATGCGTCTGCAGGATCCGGAAAAACACTAATCCAGGGTGTGGTTGCAGCAGCATTTAGAAACGGCCAGCGCAGAGGGGTGATTGATCCAACACTAAAAATTATTTTCCTCATGGCGAAAGAAGCGTTTGAAAATCAGCAGCTAATGGATGAAGAAGCACGTCATGCAGTTGTGTTCTCCACGAATCCGGACGATATTGCTGCGCGCGAACTTCAGGATCATTACGAATTTGCCGTGCAGGAAATACAGAGAATTACAGGCGCAAGTGCAGATAGTTTGTTTCCAAATCTTTCAGCATTTAAATCACTCTACGAACACATTCCAGCTGAAGAATCAGATGCCGAAGAAACACTTCGCTCGACGCTCACTGACGAACGATGGTCGACAGACGAAGGTCTGATGCGTTTGCTAAAACAACTTTCACTTCTCCTCTCACGCAAAGCAACAATTGTTATTGCGCCTGATCATGTGTCATGGCAATTCTTACATATTACACGTCCTTCAAGCGCATTCGTTATAGAGCACGCGATGCGAACGGGTGACCTCACCTTTGGTCTTGGAGAAGATACTCGTCTGTATACACGGTCTGAAGAACGTGACTTTAAGAAAGTGAGCCCGGAGGAATGGGATGCGATGTGCCTTTCTCACCTCATAGTTATTCAAAGTGACTTCCAACGGCAGTATGGTGAATTGCTGAGAGGTGGATTGTTTCTACTAGATGAAGCCAAAAACTATACGTCCAGCTTTTTTGAGCAGCTTGCTCGAGCTGG
>CAYMIX010000004.1:0-153198 GCA_964391185.1 uncultured Candidatus Peribacteria bacterium
TAAAGCAGTTATTCAAAAAAACCTTCTGGTCAGGAAGCTAAAAGCTAGAACCTGAGACCTAAAAGCTTAGACGCCCGGCACCGGGAACTTCCTGCAGAAGCTTCGCACATCTGCATGCAAGGCAGTCAGTGCACCTTCATCCTGGCGCTTGGCGACTGCATCGAGCATGAACTGTCCGAGTATGTCCATGTCCACTTCCTTCATTCCACGTGTCGTAATGGCAGGTGTGCCCAAGCGAATGCCCGAAGGATCCATTGGTTTGCGTGGATCATCCGGGATCATGTTCTTATTGAGCGTGATGCCAATCTTATCGAATAACGCTTCTGCTTCGCCGCCTAGGATACCAAATGATTGTACACAGTCCATCAGCAAGAGGTGATTGTCCGTACCATTGGTGATGAGCTTGGCGCCATGCTGCATAAAGAAGTCTGCGAGGTGTTTACTGTTGCGAATAACCTGTGCTGCATATTCTTGGAATTCTGGCTTGAGTGCTTCGCCAAATGCGACAGCTTTCGCAGCAATCATCTGCATGATTGGGCCTCCTTGGAATCCTGGGAACACAGACTTATCCATCTTTTTTCCGAACTCCGCATCGCGCGTGAGGATCATTCCTCCGCGAGGACCGCGGAGAGTTTTGTGTGTCGTCGTGGTGATGACATCGAAGCCATCATCAAATGGATTGCGGAGCTGCTTACCCGCAATGAGACCTGCGATGTGTGCCATGTCGGCGACCGTGTACGCACCTACTTCATCCGCAATTGCTTTCATCTTCGCGTAATCGAGTTCGCGTGGGTACGCAGAGAACCCAGCAAGAATCAGCTTTGGTTTTTCCTTAAGTGCAACCTGGCGCATTTCGTCGTAGTCGATCGCACCGGTTTCTACGTCTTTCATTTTGTAACGCACAAAGCGGAAGATCTTCGTGAGGTACGTCACAGGATGACCGTGTGTGAGGTGGCCGCCGTGGCTTAGGTCCATGCCCATCACCGTGTCTCCTGGTTCCAAGAGAGCGAAGTACATCGCGACATTCGCCGGAGCTCCCGCGTGTGGCTGCACGTTTGCATGGCCTGCATTGAATAACTTTTTTGCTCGCTCAATAGCAAGCGTCTCTATGACATCCGTAAATTCCTGACCTCCGTAATAGCGTTTGCCGGGGTATCCTTCAGAATATTTGTTATTGAAACAGTTGCCCATTGCCTCCATCACCGCAGGAGAAATGTAGTTCTCCGATGGAATCATTTCTACGCCGTCACTTTGTCGCTGCATTTCTCCAACGAGCGCAGCGTGGATTTCTGGGTCGTGGAGTTTAAGGAAGTCGAAGGTTGGCATGTGCGCGCGAATGGAAAATTAAAAATTAATAATTGAACATGCAGTCAGGCAGCGATAGTACCAGAAGATACGGCGAACTACGTCACCACTTTGCGACGAGGGATAGATAACCGGTGGGGAGTTCATGAATGTTGCGGGCGGATCATAGCATCCGCTACGATTCTGTCCATGATGTTTCCTGAGCAAGATGATACGCTTGATGTGGAAGAGCTTTATCTACTCTATGCAGACTTTGAAGGTGCGCTCAATGCCTCGACAGCCAGTAGTTGTGCGAATCCGAAGCTAGGGGAGTTGCTTGCAAAAAATAACATACTCCTAACAAAGCATCAGTTTTCCAGATGGCTGTTGAAAGGCATGCGTGAATCTGAAAGAGAACGTAAGATATATCAGTGGCGCCTTGGATTTCGACGATGGATGCAGGAACGCATCGAAGAAGGCTGTGCACGCAGAAAGGAAATATTTCTATATGGCTTTCCACCGGAAATCGAAGCAGCAGCGCATGTTATCGTGCAATTGATGGATGCTTCCGAAGATTGATTACCTATGACCGCGTTCAAGCTCTGAGCCGCAACTATGGGCGAGACGCAGGGTTATTCACCACGAGGTTGTATCATCATTCGTGGCGTGATAATCGCATCCACGGTTTCATCGTGTGGTTCCATCGGAATGATGTTCACCATTTGGCAATCGAAGCCGATACCCCAGAGGATCACGTTTGGGTTTGCTTCACGAACTTTTTTGATCCACTGATCGTAGCCACCATTGCCTCTGCCCAATCGATTTCCAATAGGGTCAAAGGCGATACCGGGAATGAGCGCGAGATCGATGGTAGAGAGATCGAGTACCGGTGCATCAGGTCCTGGTTCAGGAATTTTAAATGGTCCTGGTGGAAGATTTTTTAGTGAAGTCACCGTGCGGAACAAAAATGCTTTTCCTTCGGAGCGGGGGAGAGCAATGGCTTTTCCGTCTTCAAGGAATTCTTGGAGAAGAGGTAAAAGGTTTGCCTCACTCGGCATTGGGTAATAGGCACAAACAGTCTTCACAGTTTCAGGAAGATTTTCTTTGATTCGTCGGCAAATACTGCGACTTTCTGCATCGCGAGCTCCTTGATCCATTTTTTGCATGCGCTCAGCAATCGACTGACGGAGTTGTTGTTTCTGCTGCTTGGTATCCATAGGAGGATTATACGGGGAAAAACTCTAAGCACTAATCTTCTAATTTTCTAAATAAAACCTAACATAAAGAAAATTTTCCTTCGAATTAGAATTTATTTAGAACTTAGAGAATTAGAATTTAGAATTTTCAAAAGATATCCGCTGCCGCCGAAGCCAAATCCACTGAATCTTCCTGAGCCATCGGTGGTGGAGCTCCAGCATCACTTTCCAGAACAAACTGCATTTTAATATTCTTTCCTGTGATCGCTTTCAGTTGGTCTGCCAGGTTTCGCTGAGCTTCCGGCGTGCTCGCTTTGTCTCGGTGGAACGACGAAGAAAATCTAATCGTTACTTCATCATCATGAATCGTGTGCAGTCGTCCGTTCTTCAGAGACATTCGTGCGGATGGAGGACCGACTTTATCAACGATTGCATTCCACTGTGGACGAATCGATTCGAGGCTCGCGGAAGGTGATGAAGGAGTAGACGGGATAGATGAAGTAGAGGGGGTAGAGGTTTTCTCTACTGAAGGTTCTGAAATGTGTGGAGTTGGTGGTGCAGTAGGTATCGGTTGTTGGCTCACTTGAGGAGTGGTTTGTTGTGCTGGTGGTACAGAAGACACTCCTACAGGGTTACAAAGCGCGAGTAGAGCAGATTCCAATACAAGACCAGGGAGTGGAGCAGCACGCAGGTGCTTGAGAGCATCGAGCAAAGCATCAAGCATTGTTTCTTGTGCAGCAGTTGATTGCTGGTTTTTTACTGCGGTATGAATATCAGCGCGTACAGCATCCAGCATCAGGCGTGCGAAGTTTTCCATCGGCACCCCAGTACCTTCGAGCTCTTTTACAACAGCGAGAACATGACTGCGATCACCTTGACTCAGAGCAATCAAAATCTGCTGGACGTGCTCGTGGCCAGTTTCTCCCACACGCTCTTTTACATCGGCGAGTGTGATGGTTTCCAGCGAACGCAATTGGTCGAGCAGGCTGATAGCATCACGCATTCCCCCCTGTACGTGGTGTGCGATAGCGTGGAGGGCTCCATCATCTACAGTGATTTTTTCCTGGTCAGCGATGAATCGTAGACGGCCGACGATGTCATCTTCGTTGATCTGCCGGAACAAGAAACGCTGACAACGTGATTGAATGGTTGCAGGGATTTTATGGAGTTCCGTCGTCGCCAAAATAAAGTATGCGTAGGAAGGTGGCTCCTCGAGAGTTTTCAAGAGTGCATTGAAGGCACCTTTGGAAAGCATATGCACTTCATCGATAATGTACACCTTGGCCGAGGCGATGACTGGCGTGAACTGAATTTTTTCGATGAGATCACGAATATTATCTACTCCCGTATTGCTCGCAGCATCTATTTCTGTGAGATCGGTAATCGTTCCTTCTTCGACTGCATCTTCAATCTGTTTTCTCAATGTTTCATCCTTGATACCACGTGTTAGGAGAATTTTCGCGAGAATGCGTGCGGTTGATGTTTTTCCTGTTCCGCGGGTTCCTGCAAAAAGGTACGCATGTGAGAGTTGGTCCTGCTCGATTGCACTCCTGAGTGTTCCAACGATATGTTCCTGCCCGACGACGTCATCGAGAGTCCGCGGCCTGTATTCACGATATAAAGACATGGGCACGAACTATACTCTTTCGATTGCGTGCATGCCATTATCATGCGATCATTTGTTCACTATGAAACGCCTTCTCACCCTCGCAGTTTTCTCGTTGGCTCTCGCAGCGTGTGTCGATACGACCGGGCTTACTCCTGATCTGACGAATTCCGTTCATCCAAGTTCTAACGCTAACGCAGCAGTTGTTGTCGTTGAGTACGCAGATCTTCAATGTCCTGCTTGTAAAGATGCTCATGTAAAGATCGTGCAGCCATTGTTGCAACAGTACGGTTCACAAATTCGTTACGAATATCACCACATGCCGCTCGCATCTATCCATCCATATGCTGTGGAGGCAGCAGAAGCGGCAGAATGTGCTGCCGACCAAGGAAAGTTCTGGGAGTTTATTGATCACAATTTCGAACACCAGGAAGAGCTGAGTACCTCTGCTATTACCGAATGGGGAAAGGCATTGGGCCTCGATGAAGATCTCTTCATGCGCTGCCGGAAGTCACACATCAAGCGCGATGCGATCCAAGCTTCCTACGATGCAGGCCGTGCACTGGGCGTATCAGGAACGCCAACGTTCTTCGTGAATGGAACGCTCGTTGAGAGCTCATTGGATGCTCTAGGCGCTGCTATCCGCCAAGCACAGGATCAAGCTCAGATGATGCTGTGATGAAGCTTTTAGCTTTTAGGTGTTGGCTTTCAGCTTCCATTGTGGAGGTTTACCTTGTGAGCCTATTTACAATAATTCCAATCAAGAAGCTGAAAGCTAGCACCTGACACCTGAAAGCTATTAACGTGGCTGCAGCTGTGCGAAGCCGTAGATTCGTCGGAGCTTCACATCGTAGAGGACAAACGATCGGAGTCCCTGAGCATCGGCAGGGACTTCATAGGAGTGCGCGCCGTATGCTGTTTTGATAATGCCCAAATCAATCGCTGATGCATCAGGGAAACTTGCCTCTGGCTCTCGTGGGTCCAAGGCTGTGCTCACATATGCATGGAGCTCTGGGCCAGGAAGCGTTTCGAAGTCTGCGCTGAGATAGAGCGTTCCATTCAGAAGCAATGCTTCGCCGATCGCATAACTAAAATCACTGATGATAGTACCCTGCAAGCCTTCATGCTGTTTCGTTGTTGCTTCCTTTGCGCGTCGCAAACTCTCCAAGCGGGCTTTCTCAATGATATCCGCCATTGCAGGATCTTTCGCGAGTGGATCATCTTGTACAATAATATTCACCATATGATCCGTCATTGAATCGTAGTAGCGCTCGGCATAGAGCGGGTTCTTCAATCGTTCCGCGAGACCTTCACTAACACGAGAGCCAGAGCAGGCGCTTAGGAGGAGCAGTGAACAGGGGATGGTGAGCGCGATTTTTTTCATAACAAAAGGTGGAGAATGTGGCTGCAGTATAGGACGATGATTGCTTATTGAACAGATTTTTTATGCAGCCACCGGAGCAACATACTTTGCCGGCTCTTTCGTAGGTTCATCTGCTTTTTTGTTCACATTTCCTGCAACGGAATAACGCAAACCTCTTTTATCAAGTTCTCTGAGGACCTGCTTTAGGCGATACTGATAGTTTTTCACGAAATCATTCTGTGCTTCATATGGTTCATCGTCTGGAACGTACGTTGTCCAGTAATTGAATCCAAAATTATTCTTATTGGTGATCACTTTTTGGAGTGTGGCATCGCGACCCATATCGCCCACATACAACATCTGTGGCTTTGTGCAGTCATCACGTATGGCGCTCTGCGCAGCGGTATCTCCATCGACAATATTTCGTTCGAGATAATGCGTGTGGCCTTCTTTCATATACTGTCGTGTGTTTTCTTTATTACCTTCGTTTTCTGCATGAAATGTATCTTCTGTCTGGTTTGAATATCCATGCTCATGAACCCAAATACGGTTGTAGCGAATCCATTCGAATGAAAGTGCAGCTTCCAAAGAATCTTCAGCCGCATGTTCCGCAATCCAACGCGACTGTGGAGGTTGTTTTGCCATAATCCACCGTGCTTCATCCATCAACTCCTGATCGCTTTCTTCATTCACTTGTTCATCATCTTCTGTGATGAGAAGTGTTTGGCAATCTACAAATTCTTGCATCGAACGGAGTTCATTATCACCCGAGCGCATTGTATGTGCGCGTTTGATGCCGTTTTCTGCACCAACCCAATCTTGCGTATCGAGACAATGACGAATGTAGAGCTTAAGTCCTGCGAATTCTTTATCTTCTTCTTTCACATTTTCGAGGCGGATCTTCAAAAGCGCACAGTACGCTGTGCGTTCTTTATAATCCTTTAGCAGGAATTTATCCGCACTCCATGGCTGGAATCCTCGAGGAACATTTCCTTCCATGAGTGTATGTAAATTATCAAAATCTTCCTTGGTTTCACGCCAACGCTGAGCGTATGGAACGACTACTTTATCGATAAATTGTTGCACCGACTTTGGTGTTACATTTGTGGTGAAGATGCGCTTCATCCATGTGGATACTTTCGATTCATGAAGAATTCCTTCCTCTACATATCCTTCCAATTTTGCCTGAGCATCCGGCATAAGGTGCTCGGTGCAGTTCATTTTGCCAGCGAGAATTGCCGAAACTGTTTCGATCAATTTTTTGCGGTCAGCCCACTTCATATCGGCAAATTCTTTTTCATCAAACAGTTTGTCGAAGTGTTCGATGTTGGCACTCTTGAGAGTTTTAATGTCAGAATTCTTGATGAGCTCGTCACGCCCCTTCTTTGCGTTCTTCCATTCCTTGAGCCGTTCAGGCAGCACGCGTTTAACGTATTTTTCTTTATCTTTATAGTCGATATCCTCACTGCGAAATTCTGCGTAAAGTTTTTTGATCACACGCTCCGAGATGGCTTTCTCACTGAGTGCTTCGAGCAATGGATCCATAAACTCCTGATACAGTTTGCGTGCAGATGCGACCTGATTCTGCATTTCTCCATCGACATATTTTTCCCATCCATCGATATCTTTCTTGTCGATGTATTTTGTTCCATTCAAAAGGAGTTCCGTTTCCTTGCGCGATGCAACGTGCATTTCGTTGAAAACAATCTGTGTATAGTTCTCAACTTTTTCAATGACAACTTGTTTACGCTGCTCGAACGCCGCTTCTTCAAGCGCTTTTGCATCGAGATCTTCGCCAGCTTTCGTTGATGTTGAAGTCGACGACATACTGTCGCCGTATTATCCCTTCTCTCGAGAGCCTTTACAATGTTACTCTGCAGATAATTTCTTCTCCCACCTTCGTTCGCTCGGCGAACTACGGTGGGCAGGCCCTTCCCAACGACCTATGATTCTTTCAGACCGTGACATCAGAAAGGCAATTGAATCCGGACGCGTCAAAATCGAATCTGACCAAGAGGCAATGTTCTACCATATTCATGCATCCAGCATGGATTTGCGCTTGGGCAACACCTTCAAGCTCTACGAACACAGTCGCTCTGCGATCCTCGACCCTAAGCGACCAGAAACTTTCCAGGGCAACATGCGCACCATTACCATTGCAGAAGGGGATTCATTTATCGTGCAGCCGGGAGAGTTCGTGCTCGGAGTAACCATGGAAAGCATCACAGTTCCAGATGACTTGGTTGTTCGTGTCGAAGGCCGCAGCTCACTCGGTCGCCTCGGCATCATCGTGCACTCAACAGCAGGATTCGTTGACCCAGGATTTTCCGGAACGATCACCCTCGAAATCAGCAACCTCAACCGCATGCCAGTTGCGCTCTATCCAGGTATGCGTGTGTGCCAGCTCGCCTTCGAACAAATGAGCAGCCCAGCGGAGATGCCATATAACCTGAAGCCAAACAGTAAGTACCTCGGCCAGGTTCTTCCCGAAGAAAGCCGCCTGATGAATGATCCGGAGTTTACGAAGATGAAGGCTGCGTAATTATGAAGTGACGGGATCAAGTGAGTTTTTCATGGCTTTCCCACACAACTTTCCCATCCGCAGTGACGCTTTCGAGGAGATCGTGAGGCACTTCCAATACTTTTGCTAATTGTCTCACGACACTGATGATAATTTTGCTTCCAACTGCAGGGTAGATATCAACGTTTCCCTGAATGATAAAACTATTTCCCTCATGGGCGATAGTGACACCTTGAATCTCTGCCATCTTTGTTGGAGTAGCATGTTCTTTCATCGTCACTTCTACTCGCTGTGCGCCTTCAATTGTGTTGCTCATAAAGTGATAGTAAGTTTTATTTGGATTTTGTCAAAAAGCCGCCGCTCGCTTCACACGAGGTGAAGGTCGCGGCGGGGCGGGTTGCCTGTTCCTGTTAGACGCTGACGGACTGTCGGATAGCGTTGGCCGTCATCTCGTACACATTATGGCCAGGCCACTTGATCCAGTAGAGCGTCTCGCCGTCTTTGTCGACGGAGGTGGCGCGGGCGCGGCGGGCCATCGTGATGATCTCCTCCGCACTGAGGGTAGAGTGGTCGTTACTCAGGACAAGAACCTTTGGCTTGCGACGCTGGGCTGAACGCTTCCGTTTCTGAGCCGACATTGGTCACCTCTGAGTTCTGAGAATGGGGAACAGACTAAATAGCACTTTAGAAATATTCATAGTTCTGTCAATTATTTGCGCTATACGATGGAGTCTGCTTACATTTGCCCACTCTCACGGACGATTAGCTCAGCTGGTTAGAGCGTTCGATTCACATTCGAAAGGTCCCCGGTTCGAATCCGGGATCGTCCACCATTCGATATCTCATGGTGAACCATTGACAAAGTTAACCAAAATTAACACTATATCCCTCCTCTATCGTTCGATAGCAGGGCGCGAAAGCGTAGTCACTTTGTTCATTTCCAAATCACCGAAGGAGCTCGTTCCATGTCCATGCGCGAAACGTTGGTGCAGCAGGCGTTGAGCCAGGGTGCGCAGTCCTATGTCGATGCAATCGCTCGCTTGCCCACAAGCCTGGTTGGAATGCGTGCGAAGGTGGCGCAAATTGGTATCTCGCCCGTGAAGTCGTTGGCGATGATGCCTCTCACACGTGCGGATGTCCGGCAGACTGGTCTTACTATTCCCGCCTGGAAGGATATCGGCGATCGTCAGGTGATGATCGTGCGGCGCAAGCCGGGGAGTATCCACGGGAAGCAGTACAATTTCGTGCGTTTTTCCCAGCGTGAGGCGCCGTATCTTGTGCTTGCTCGTCAGTCGTTCAGTCATGGTGAGGTGCGCTTGGAGGCCCCAGGCATCCATCCGCAGACGTTCAAGTACAGCGATTTCTTGCCTCGACCAGGGGATACCAGCACGGTCCTGATGTCACTCAAGAGCCAAGAAATTGTCCCTTGTGTCCGCGGGCTCAATACCCTGACGTTGTGGGTTCGGGCGTTGATCAACAAGTACGATCCCAGCTTTCCAGCACATGAGATCGAAGTGGTTGCTCGGCCTATCTTCGACAAGCGTCGGGTTGACCCGATGCATGCGTGTGGACTCGATGCCTGTACGGGGTTCTCCGACGGCGGCATGATCACTGTCGCATCGCAGACGTCGCTGGACTTGGTCAATGCTGAGCGTCCAGGCCGTCGCCCCATCACACCGGAGGCGCTGCGGATGAACATCGTGCTTGATGGACTTCTTCCTTATGCGGAAGATGTCATCGGTTCAGTGGTCATTCGGCCTGAGAGCGAGAAGCCGCTGACACTCCACTTCGGGGGGTTATGTGTCCGGTGCTCTGTGCCGTGCGTGAATCCGGACAATCCGCAGGAAGTGGACACCGATTTTCTGCGGTGGCTGGGCGCGAATCGCCCGTTTCGCCCAGATCCTGATCCGACGAAGAAGGCGAGTGGTGTAACCTTTGGGGTAAACTGCGCTGTAGGCATCGGGGATGGCCACAGCTACATCAACGTCGGAGACATGGTGGAAGTTGTGAGTGAAAAGTAAAACAGCGCAAACACGAAGTGGCGAACCAGCCGGCAGGACACACCAATCCTGCCGGCTTTTTTTGTAATATCAACTTAACATAAGTGGCCTTGCAAAGCGGTTTTTCTGGACTAGAGTCGGGGAGGTTCCTTCCATTTCTAGTTCGAGTCCGATCCACAGTCACGGAGCTTTGTCATGTTGCGCCATTACATGGCCGACCAGCCGATGTCCGCAGTCAAGAAGGTCACGGAGTTGGGCCTCCGGTTGGGAGACCTGGCACTCGTCGATGTGATCGTGGGCATGACGCCCGCACAGTTCCATTCACCCGAAGGTCTGGCTCAGCTGCACTTCTGCAGCCTTGAGCCGCAGAGGCTGAAGGTGATCCGTCACGGGGACGGCAAGAAGCCGATCCCGAGCAGCTCGAGCTACCCGGTGACGATCGATCGTCGTCTCGTGGGTGTCGAGGTGCCGTGCGTCGTGCGCATGGCAGCGATCGTCTACCCTGACGGGAGGATTCTCTCGTTCATGCCCGAACAGCCAGCGATGGCGGTCGTCGCGATTCCCGAGAGGATCATTCGTCGCCAGCCCGACAACTTCCCGCCTCTATGGACCCGCCCCGGGAGCGTCACCGAGATCGCCTATGAACTCAATTGCTCCGATGCTCGCGAGATGTTCCGCAGGCACGCAGTTCTCGTGAGCTAGTCGAAGAACCGTAGCTCGGATGCATTTAGAGCTACAAAAACCGTGAAGGAACCAACCCCGCTCAGCCGGCGCATCCCCGTCTGAGTATTTTTTGTGTTCAATCAGTTTTCCTGTATCCTCTCGGCATGGTTAAGACGAAAGACATCAGCCCGGACCGGTTCCTGTATGAAGACGAGTACTTGTTAGTCGTAAACAAGCTCGCCGGTGAATTGGTGGTGGCTGCAGGAGAAGGCGAGGGCAAAGAGCCATTGTATGACTTCTTGCATGCGACGCGCCCAGGGTTGCGTGTGGTGCACCGTCTGGACTTTGGCACATCCGGTGTATTAGTTTTTGCCAAGAATGCAGATGTCGTGACGAAGATTCGCGAAGGAAAATTTGCTGGCTGGAAGAAGACGTACCGAACAATCGTTGCCAAGCCAATGAAGAACAAAGTTGGCACCATTAATCACAAACTCCCAGCTCGTACCAAGAATGAACTCGTCGATGCTGTCTCGCACTATTGCGTACTCGAAACATACGAACATGCGACCTTTGTTGAAGTGCAGATCGATACCGGACGCAAACATCAGATCCGTCAGCACATGAAATTTATTGGGCATCCACTTGTCCTCGACCCAGTCTACGGTGACCCACGATTAGACCGTGCATTCAAGCGTCATCATAAGTATCGCAGGTTTTTCTTGCATGCATCGGCACTCGAATTTCCGCATCCAGTAACGGGAAAGGTCGTGAAGGTAAGTGCGCCGATTCCGAAAGCATTTGAGGATGTCTTAGGCCAGCTCAGAAGTTCTAAGCGCTAATCTTCTAATTCTCTAAATAAATTCTAACTCGGGAAATTTATATATTAGGATTTAGTATTTGATTAGAGAATTAGAGCTTAGAATTTAGTATTTCCTGCAGTACAATGCAGGCAATGCGCGTACTTTCTGGAATTCAACCATCAGGCGCCCTTCACTTGGGTAATTATTTTGGATCCATCCGACCGAATTTGGAGATGGTTGGAAAGGCGAAGGAAAACATCTTCTTCATTGCGGACCTTCACGCGCTTACGACAGTGCAGGATAAAAATGAACTCGCAAAGAATCGTACGGACATCATCATCGATTATCTCGCATGCGGGTTCGATCCAGAGAAAGCGATCATGTTCTACCAGTCTGATGTGCCAGAGCATACTCAGCTGATGTGGGTTCTTTCGACCGTTGCTCCAATGGGATTGCTTGAGCGTGCAGTCAGCTACAAAGACAAAGTAGAGAAGGGGATCGCGGCATCTGTGGGGCTTTTCACATATCCGGTCCTGATGGCAGCAGATATCATTCTTTATAATGTAAACATTGTTCCAGTTGGGAAAGACCAGAAACAACATGTAGAAATTGCGCGCGATCTTGCGATCAAGTTTAACAATATGTACGGCGAGACGTTTATTGTCCCAGAGCCACAGATCCAGAAGGAAGTTGCCGTGGTACCGGGCACAGACGGCCAGAAGATGAGTAAGAGTTACGGGAATACAATTCCACTGTTCGGCGATGAAAAGGCGATCAAGAAGGCGATTATGGGGATCAAGACGGATTCGAAGGATGCAAAGGATGCAAAGGATCCAGAGGAATCAATTATCTACCAATTACATCGATTGTTCCTGGATGCAGCAGGTCAGAAGGCTCTCGCTGATGAATATGTGTCCGGTATTGGCTACGGAGATGCTAAAAAGAAGCTCTTAGAGGCCTACATGGACTACTTTGCCCCAATGCGTCAAAAGAGGGAGGAATTGGTCAAGGATGTGTCCTACGTCGATGAGGTACTATGCGACGGTGCCAAAAAGGCCCGGGCTATAGCTTCTGAGACCCTTGAAAAGGTCTATACGGCAGTTGGATTGCGCTAAAACGCATTTTCAGCTATAATAAAGACAACAAACATCCATTCCCTCAATCGTTATGCGTCATCAAAAGAAAGTTCGCTATGTCGCCTTCGGGTTCCTTGTGCTGGTGGCTCTCTTGCCGCTTGCAACAGCAGAAGACGGATGGATGATGGATATTCAGCCACTCGCTTCGCTTACAGACCGTGAGCGTGTGTCTATCCCAGACGAAATGCGCGAATTGCGCCGCCTCCGTTCCGAATTGGAACGTGTGTGTATCGAGCGTGTAAAAAAGGATCCAAAGACAGAATGCCCTGATATCAATGATGCATTTGCTGTTCGTACGTTCCTCAAGAATCAGCCAATCTCAGCGGAGACAGGTACAGGTGCTACAGAAGAAACAACAGATACAGCTAAGCCTGTTCTTACATTGTCCGATCTTACAGATCATCAGAGGGCATTGCTCCGCCGTTATGAACGTGTGCAGAAGTGTCCAGAAGGCTTGGATGAATTTATCCCAGGACTCTTCACGTTGTGTGCTTCGAGGCTCGTTAATAGCCCACGTGCATTCCGCGGATTTACGAATGACCGCGTGATCAATGCACAGGCAAAAGTGCTCAAGGAGCCTCTCTTGAAGGACATGATCGAGATGTTTAAGGGATCTCGCCCAACCAGGTAAGATACCTGCATATGGATTCGATTATCTTGGCTTCTTCGAGCCCTCAGCGAAAATATCTTCTTGAAGGATTAGGAGTGAATTTTTCGGTGATCCCAAGCCTCGTGAATGAAGAAGCGTGCACAGAACTCGATCCTGCCAAACGCGCGGTTCTTCTTGCTCGTGAAAAAGCACAGGAAGTAGCAGATCGTCATCGTGGTCAGTGGGTGATCGGATGTGACACGCTCGTGGTAGCACCAGATCCTTCGGGCCGCCTCAGGACAGGTTCTACGCTTCTAGAAAAACCGAAGAACGAAGATGATGCCCGGCGCATGCTAGAGCTGCAGAGTGGGGGAACATCGGTCGTGCACTCAGGGCTCGCATTGATTAGTAATACAGGAATCATGGTTGATGGACTGAGTTCATCAGATGTCACATTTCGCAGATTATCAGCCGAAGACATCGATTGGTGGATGAATACAAAGCTCTGGGAAAACCGTTCCGGATCGTTCCAAATAGACGGCCCAGGGCAATTGATGATCGAAGAAATCAAAGGCGATTGGACGAGTATCGTCGGGTTGCCCGTGTATCTCCTCGGTGAATTAGCACGAAAAGCTGGCTTGAAACTATCTCATTGATCACTCATCGCCGAGGTTTTGCGGTGTGTGCTTCTCGCCTTCGCCGATTCGCTGACCAATGTCTTCTGGCAAAGCATAATCGCCAGATTCAGCGCCTGCTGGATGATCTCCTTTTTGCTCGTCGTCATCTCCGCCTTCTGTGAAAAAATACATGTGTAGAGTTGGAAAGAAATCACCACTCAGTATACGGACTAAACAGTTGGCAGTCGATAATTTTGTAATTCTTTATACGCCTTCTCGTAGCTTGGCATCACACTCTCAACCACACGCCAATATGTTGCGGAGTGGTTAGCATGCACACGATGGGAGAGCTCATGAACAATCACGTACTTGAGCAGGCTCGGCGGGAGGAAGAGCAATGCAGTGTTCAACATGATGATTCCGCGTGGGGAGCAGCTGCCCCATTGAGTGGTAGCGAAGCGCAGCTTCACTTGTTTGAGGTTCACGTCGAGCGATGCATCATTGATGCTGTGCACCAAGTTTTGGATGCGTGCTTCTTCGTTCTTTGCGATCAAGCTCCAAAGAAATCTGTGCAATGCGCGACGGCGAATCTGCGGACTGATGTGTACTGTCCATCCGCGTGCTGTGCGCTGTGCGTACGTGCGGTTATCGGGCAGCAATGTGATCACATACTTCTTGCCCGTTGCGAGCGTGATCGTTGTTGTCTGTCCGCCATTGAGCACATGACGGAACGGATCGATAATTTGTTTCTGACGTTCTTCCAATACCAAGTGCGTCATGCGGCGCAGCAAATTCTGGATGTGTTCTTGCTCTTCAGTCTTCGATAAATTCTTCGCCAAACGGATAATAATCGTATCGCCACGGCACACAGCTCGGGAGTGCTTGTTGCGCGTATGCTCAACCCGGTGTCGGATGCGGCGAGGTTCCATGGGGGACTGGCGAGCTTAGGCGGCAAAGACCCCTCTGGGTAGTTGTCTACCAGGGATGGTTAGGTTGTTATATAATGTATGGTCTTTATTTTGGCTTATTGCTGCGAGGAATCATTGTCAGTTTTTTGAGATACTTCTGAGCGGTCCCTCTTAGCCAGGTCTCGGATTGTGTGACGGCAAGTTCCGAGCTGATTTTGCGCAGTAACCAAGTTTAAGATCGCAGTTTGCTGATTCGTACTTCCCATTGCTTGGGCTAAGGTTGTCGCAGCTCCTTGGAGGCAGAGGGCAATAGAATGTAGAGAATCTGCATTTCCGGAAGAGTCGTCTCCAAAATCAGAACGTTCCTCAAGTTTGTTCACCATAAAGACAAGCCAAGTAAACTCGTGGTCTGCCCGGAACATGGTAAGTGTGAGCCAGGCTGGTGTTTTGTAGGTGGCTGCGAGGTTCCGTTTTGTCTCCAAAAGCTGGTCCATATTGGTGAATATTCCTGTGTCGATCGCATCGATAATCGACATTTCTGCATCGATCAGTTTGGTCATCGCACCGCTTGCTGTCGCCAATGTTGCAGGTGTTATCTGCGGATGTGCAGCGAGGTACTGAATGCGTTTTCGCTGTAGTCCGACATCAAGTAATAAATCACTGCGATAACACTGGCGTGCACGCACCATCAGTTCATCACGGTTCGCACGACGAATAGCTTCACGACATTCTGCTCGGAGTTCTGCTTGTCGCTTAAGTGTGAGCGCGGATTCATTCAGCCAAGCTTTTTCTTTTGCATCAGGAACGATGACATCCTTTAACTTCTTCGGTTGCTTCATCGGCATCAGTGCATGGATGAAGTTGAACATGTCCTTCGCTGTTGCTTGCACCACTTGCCCAGAACCAGTCACTGCTCCTGTTTGTGTTTCCTGTGCATAACTAAATGGGATGCTAACTGTCAGACTGATAATTGCCGCTGCGAAAGAGTGCTTCCACATCTGTGGTGAATATCTTAGCACTCATTTTGTAATTAATTATTGAGTCTTAGAGGATTTCTTTGTTTCTTGTATCTTCGGTTCTTTATCGCAATTCTTTCTCTTTCTCCACAAACTTCAACACTGTCTCCACAAACGTTGCATGACTCCAGGTGAGAGGAGCGACAGAAAGTGATGCTCCAGTGTGTGGGTGCAATTGTTCAGCAAGAATGCCAGACTTCGTTGCGTATTGTTTGACCCAATCGAGAATCTTGCGAGCAACTTCCAGGTCAGCAGCGGTCTGCGCACGGGCGATATGCCACTGAGCTACCCAGAGTGTGGTGATAATCCATGGGTTTCCCGGGATCTCTGCCGTTGGATGCGCAGTGCACTGGTACACGTCATCGGTATAGCGAGCGATGCCGCCGACGCTTGAGCGCACGGTGAGTTTGTCCATGAGCTGCTGCATCGTACTGACAACGCGTGGATCATCAGGCGAGAGGACACCAAGTTTCCACACCATCACGAGGCTGGCATCGATCGTCTGATCGCGTTCGGTCGTGACGTTATCTTTGCGCTTAATCTTCTTCATAAATCGCGCAGTTGGTTCATCAAACAAATGGAAGAGCATTGCCTGCTTCATTTCGTCTGCCACGTGCTGGTAGCGTTCGGAGTGTGTGTGATGTCCGAGCATTTGGCTCATCTGCGCTGCGGCATGCAACCCTGCGACGACTGTTGCAACCGTGTAGCTAAAGATACCACGGTGCTCTTCCCACAGGTCATAGCTTGGGAGGGGAAGGCCTGTGGATTCTTCGCGGAAATCACAGAGGAATTGTGCTGCCTTTTTGATAAACGTTTCGTACATCGTCTGCATGAACTCAAAGTCCTGCGACTTCTCGAAGTGTTTGTACATCGCATAGAGCACGAGAGCTGTTTCATCCTCCTGGATAGGCAACTGCGATTCGCCATCGCGGAACCATGGATGCCATGACGATCCCACCGATCCATCCGGGTTATATTTATGAAGCATGTAGCCATCAGGAGTTTGAACCTTGGTACAGAACTCGAAGAAGTTACGGGAGATTTCGCCATAACCGGCATCGTCCATCGCGAGCGACACAAAGGCTCCATCGCGTGGCCACACGTAGGTATACGTATCGCGGTTGAATGCCATGATGTCTGCGTCTGCAGCGGCGATAATTCCGCCGTGACTGTCTGCGTGCATGCGGACGATCAGTAAACTGCGTTTATACAGATCGATAATCTCAGGGCTGAGTGAGCCGAAATCTCTGTGTGTTTTATTCGCCCAGCTCTTCCAGTAGTTATGCGCGTTGCGTTGCACGCCTTCCGCAGTTTGTTCCTGTGCAAATTGGTGTAAGTGCACGACTTCGTCCAAGGTCTTTCCCAAACAGAGGAAGAGTGTGACTTCTGTTTCTCTCTCAGGCTTCACGATACTGTGAATGGCGACGGTAGAATCAACCGATCCTTGTTCGATCGGGTTGCGGGTTAGTTCACCGTCTTCTGCGTCGCGCCAGGTTCCTTCGAGCCCGCGATAGTTTGCTTTACCGATGCTAAAGGAAGAGATGCCACAGCTTTTGATTGTTTGCATGCTGTGGAGCACAGAGTCGTACGGGTTTGCGCCGTGGCCGATCACACATTCCTGCGGGTTATCGGTCGTACCTCCAATGAGGAAATAACGCTTACCGCGGTAGTGCACGACGGTGTTAGTGTATGGTTCATAGAACGCAGTGTCTTTCTGATTATCGCCGTAGATATGTACATCATGATGGAAGAAACAGCGAACAAACTTTTCGGTTCCATCAGTGGATGCGATAAATAATCGGCGTTGCAAAATATTTTTCACGGGGTGTACGCAGTCTTCCAGGCGAATGCTGATGCCGAGGTGGTCATTGCGCAGTGTCGAAAATCCAACGAGCGTGTCTGATTTATATCCTGTCGTGATCGTCCATGAGCCATCGCTTACCCAGGAGAACCCGCGTCCTTCCACGAAGAATCCCATGCGGTGCACCTTGCCGTATGTTGTGTGATCTTCCATTCCCACACAAGGGAAGTAGAGATCGCGCATCTGGAGATGCTCGTCGAACGTTGCG
Source organism: uncultured Candidatus Peribacteria bacterium (assembly GCA_964391185.1). Classification (GTDB taxonomy): domain Bacteria; phylum Patescibacteriota; class Gracilibacteria; order Peribacterales; family Peribacteraceae; genus JAKQEM01. Next base: position 17,769 of record CAYMIX010000004.1, read on the forward strand.
AGGAGCGTGCCGTTACCGAGGACGAGAGGGCGTGGCATACGATTAAGAATGTTGAATGTCGAATGTAGAAATACGTGCCTTCAAATCGCACAACGCGTGTGAGAATCGTCTGTATGCCTCATAGGGTGAGTCATACGGGCTAAAATACTTATGGACATCTCCATCAGCCCAGTACTTGGTACACATGTAGTAAAAGTGGTCCGATGTCAGGAGTTTGCGCCATGTCTCAAGAAGTTTCACATCATTGGTTGCCTTCACTGCAGCTTCAAGGGCGAAGATCGCATCCATGGCAGATTGCTGAATGTGGTTACCGAGCCAAGCCGAAAGGTCGCGTTCGGTATCAGCCCACGAGATTGTGTGGTGTACGTCATAGGTATCACGTTGGTACTTTGCGCGTTTCCACGAATCGATCACGTCGCTTGGTGTCGCACACGTCATATTCTTGCGTTCCATTTCGGCTACGAAACCTGCAAGAAAATCGAAGATTCCGGTGTCGGCCCACTGATGTTCGCCGAACGTTTCGTAGTCCATGAAGAGGTTGACCGAATGGCCGGCGTTGCCTTCGAGCCAATCGCAATATGTTTCCGCAAAGAGGGGATAACTCGCCCAGTTTTTATCGGAGAAACGGAAGGCGACATCATCACTGAGGCGATAGTTCTTGAGCAGGATATGAATGTCTTCAGAGCGATTCTTCAGAGGACGATTGTTTGCGATTGCCTGCTCGCGCTTTTTATCCATCCTGAACTTTGGTGCTGCATAGGGGTTATTGGGATTGCGACCGCGCAGCACATGGTCAGCTCCTTCGGCAATAATTCCTTTGAAGCCCATCAGGCGAACAGTCTGTGCAATGTCGTTGTTGAAGATGAGCTCTGTGTTGCGAAATACTGATGGCGTTTGAGCGAAAAGTTCTTCGACGCGCTTCACGTGCTTGCGTACTTGGGAGCAGAATTCTGTCGTTGATTGTATCGCGCTGAGAGAGTGGTAGTAGGTCTCGGCCAGGAATTCCACTTTCCCTGTCGAAGCGAGGTCCTTGAATGACTGCAGCACATCTGGCCCATACTCATCGCACTGGTCCAGGAATACGCCAGACAGGGAATAACTGATGCGGAAGTTCGGATGTTTCTTGAGGAGTTCCAACATCAGTTTGTTCGTTGGCAGGTAGCACTTTTCAGCAACCTTGCGGAATACTTGGCGGTTCTTTTCATGGTCGAAGTAATCAACATCGTCCTGACCAACGTCTCGCGCGCGAAGGTCGCGGAGGCGATATGGTTGGTGAACTTGGAAGTAGAAACAAATCTGAGGGGACATTTTTCTGGTGTGTAAGGTAGTACGGAAGTAAGGAGGGTCTGGGGAGTAGGGGGAGTATCGGGGGTACGATGAGTAGGGGGGATTATTCGATGAGATTGCGGTAAATGGCCTGCACCTGTTGTGCCTGGTTTTGCCAGGTAAGACGTTGTAAGACGCGTGGTGCTTCTGCACGAAGCTGCTCAGCGAGTGGTTGTTCACGCAAGATTGTGACGATGCAATCGGCGAAGCGTTCTGTATCCCAGAAGTCTACTTTGAAGCAGTGTTCAATTACTTCTGCAGCACCCGATTGCTTACTGATAACAACCGGCACGCCATGGCCGATAGCTTCGAGTGCAACGAGTCCAAATGGTTCGCTCAGAGATGGCATGACAAAGCAGGACGCATTGCGATACAGCGCATCTGCTTCGCGACCCGTTACCTTTCCCGTGAATACGATGCTATCACTCAGGCCAAGTGCACACGCATGATCAATCAACTCCGTGTACATCGGGCCATCACCGGCCATCACAAATTGCGTATCAGGACGGAGATCATGAACCACCTTTGCAACCTCCAGGAATTGCCAAGGATTTTTCTGTGTCGTGAGGCGTCCAAGGAAGAGGACGAGTGGTACATGTTGCCCCTGCAAAAGGGGAGCCTTGTGTGCACGTGGGGCATCATGTCCATTGTGTACGACAGCGATTTTGTCTGATGGGATTCCGTACTGATTCACAAGCAAGCTCTTCGTGTAATTACTCACAGCAATCACTTTGTCTGCTTTCATCAGTCCGTAACGTTCTCTATCTGCAATCCATTGGTTTGGTTTGAAGTCCGTGCGATCGAGCTCTGTTGCATGAATATGTGCAACAAGCGGAACTCGATGATGTGACGCAGCACGAACGCCAGCGTCGTAGGTCATCCAATCATGACAGTGAATGACATCAGGGTTCACATCGCGTGTGGCATCGACGCTCATCGCAGAGAAATGTTCCACTGCCTCACCGAGATTTGGTCCATACAAATGTGCGAGCGGTCCATGACCGGCGTTGCGCATGCGTTCTGCGTATTCTTCGAATCCTTCGTATGGTTGCAGTGAACTTTTTATATATTTGATCGTGTGAAGGTCTGACTCTGGTCCGATCATATGTACATGATGCTGGTCCGCATCCGTCGTCATCGGCAAGACGAGCGTCACTTCCATGCCGTGCTTGAGGAGTCCACGAACGAGTCCCTGACATGCAACACCCAGTCCACCAGAGTGGTGAGGAGGGTATTCCCAGCCGAACATAAGGGAGTGAAACGACATGAATGTTGGAATGTGTGTTTTTGCCTATAAATCCCTTAATTATACCAGAAATGGCTAATTTGAGCCATTCTTATGGACTTCACACGAAGTATATATGTTGTATCGTATACAAAACTTTTTGGCTTGTTATAGCCAAAAACTGCATCTGTCGATGGCTACATGTGCAGTTATGACGGACTTTTGCTTGACGTTCTTAGCGCTTCTTCGACTTCGACTTCTTTCCTTTCCTCACTTTTTTTACGAGTTTCTTTTTCTTAGAAACAGCCTTTTTAGCCAACTTTTTCTTAGAGGATTTCTTTGCTGTCTTCTTCGCCTTTTTCACTTTCTTCGCTGCTTTTTTAGCAACTTTTTTCTTCTTCTTTGCTGGCTTAGCTTTCTTCTTTTTTGGAGCAGGCTTTGCCTTCTTCTTTGGTGCTGGCTTTGTAACTTTCTTTGTAGGAGCTGGCTTAGCTACAGGTGCTGGAGCTGCAGGCTTCACAACTAATGGAGCAATTGCAGGTGCAGCGGCTGGAGCACGGTTCACTGCCATCGGTGCTGGTTCACTTGGAACAACAGGAGCTGATGGTGGAACTGGACGTGGTTGCGGTGCGTTCTTGAACAGATTTGCGAAGGCTCCGTTCTGGCCGTTTGAGTTGTTGGAGTTTTCCATAGCGGTAAACTTTACCAGTCATCGTGGAGATTTCAAGCTTCAGAACTGATTTTCTCGATTCTTTGTGCACGTATCCTTAGCTGGAAACTTCAACAAAAAGGCCACTTGCGTGGACCTTTTTGTGTTTGTTTTGTCAGCCTTCAACGACTATCGATGGTACTTTTGCCCATTGAGTCGTTCTTAGTTTGGAAGGTGACGGGAGGGGAGGAGCCCTCGATTCTCTGCCTTACTCTGGTCTCTTGTTTCTCCTCGGGACCGTCCGAAGTCCCCGGACCGGTTCGCTGCAGAGATCTAGGATCGTCTGAGGAACACTGGGGAGTAGGGGGGGATGCGTACGGAAAGCAGCCTCACATTGTCCGTACGAGTCATTGTAGAGCAGAGAGGAGAGTGATCACCGCGTGGGGGTGAATGAAAATCATGATCACGTGCCTATACCCAGAATTGTGCAAAGTATGTGCAGTGTGTGGCCGGGAGGAACGAGCGCGACTCTCATTGATGACCACTCCTCTCTCTGTTGTGCGGCCTGTCGGCCGTAGCCGATAGGCGAAGGTCCGATGGTGTGAAAGAAAAAAGTTTATGTTTGTTTCTGTTTCCCCTTCCTGCCCACCGAAGCTTTAGCGAAGGTGGGATTGATTCCTTGAGGAGGTCTGTGCGCCTCTGCTCCAGAAATCATGTCATCGTACGCAGGTACCCTTGAACCTGCAACTTGATGGCATGGACGCATGCATTGAAAGGTAGTTTGAATACATTTTGTACTCAAAAACGGTATCTATTACCTCGCTTGCTTAGGTTTATCTTTTGAGTGAGGACATTGTTAAACTGTTATATTGTTGTATTGCTGCAAGCAATAACGTCTTTTGCTAGCAATACAGCAATATAACAATAGTAGGAATAGTTATTCGTTAGTCTGGGCGATATTGATGATTCCACGGCAATTCTCTGGCACATGGATTCCTTTCATCGCGTTATACACCGGTTCGTAGCCATTATCGGCATTCCACGCGAGGAAGCCACAAGCACCTGCATCAAATGCTCCCTGCACTTGGTTTTTTACATCATCCGTTGTGACACCCCATGCCTGAATCCACGGTCGCACTTTCCATGCATGATCTGGTCCCACTAATTCGCGGTAACCAAGAACTGTTTGATATACGAGGTACGTCCAGCGTCCGCGTTTGCCTTCTGGGTCGCGGTATTTCTCGAGTGAGAAGTTTGCGTTGTAGGCCATGGGGGAAATGACATCGAGCATCGGCGCGAAGCGCTTGATGTCCTGTCCAATCGCTGCTGCGTTCACATCATGATCCCAACCAAGAATCGCAAATGTGCTGAGGCCGAGCTTTGTATGTGGGCCGCAGGTATCAATTGCCTGACGTGCCATTTTTACGAACGCTTCAATCATCTCGATGCGCTCTTCACCGCTAAATGCAGACATCACGCGACCGTCACGCGTATCAAAGCGAATGTAATCCAAATTGATTTCATCAATGCCACTCTGCGAGAGTTCACAAATAATTTGACGATTATATTCGAGAACAAGTTCATTATCTGGGTCGATCCAACCCGGTTGCAGAACAGATCCGTTGCGAGGATCAGTCAGTGTTGTCTCTGGCACTTTCTTAGCAAGGCTATAGTCTTTGACTGCGATATAGCGCGCGATCGCATACACTCCATGCTCATGCAGCACGTCGACTGCTTCGTTGATGTTGTACGTGCCGTTCACAAGACCGAGTTCAGCAGCGAGAGGAGAATTCTGCGCATCGAAGTGGACTCCAGAACCTTTCACATCGAAGATGATCGCATTGCCCCCCACTTTACGGAGGCGGTTCATGGTGTATGCGCGATACGTTGGATCGCCAATACTATTTGGGGTGAAGAACACACCGCGTTGGCTCCAAGGACGAGCCTGCTTCTCGACAGGCCGCATAGAATAAGGGGCAACAGGGACGTGAGCGGGAAGCTCAATGGTGACGGAACTTTCAGATGATGACTCTGTTTCTGGCTGTGCAGTAGTATCTGCAAACATTGCCATCATTGATGTGCTTTCCCGTTCGGCTATGGTGCTTTCTGCAGGGGAAAATGCTGCGGCAAGGGCGATTCCTCCTACAAGGAGCATCGTTCCGTAGGCAGTCTTGGTATGGAGCAAAATCGAGGAATCTTCACGAATAGCTCCAAAAGCATCGGTTAGATACCGAAGAAACCTATTCTGACGGCACCAAGGAGGTTCCGGGAGCAGGAGAGGGCCCGTTTCTAACAGTGAGAGTCCCCGAGGGAAGAAAACCGCAATCGGCTGCCGATAGGGAAGACCAGTATCGAGCAAGCGCACTACTGTATACTATTTACAGATTTTGGCAATACCTCAAAAAGCCGCAGAAGTATCAAATTCTTGTGCTATATCCTGTCCTTTTATTGACTTCTAAAAGTGTATTTATAAAATGGTAAATGGACTCCCCGCCGTCGGCCTCTGAGCCGGCACCTGGTGGGGTTTTCCAAATGTCACTTTGTAAGTGGGAAAATGGAAAGAAGGTTCTTTTTGCCCGAGGAGTGATTGTGTTGAATGATGACGCAAAACAATGATCGCTCTCTCGTCATGCCAAAAAATTGATGACGAATGGCTTTTGGATCCTGTACATCAACATACGTTTTTGGTGATTGCATCGAAGTTCTCATAAGATCAATAGCTGGAGGCAAAAGCTTTAGGCGACGTGCCCTGTCCGGGAAGGTCTTCTTATTTAAATGAGTCCAGAAGTAGTCAAAGAATATTTTATCTTTTCTGAAGTAGGCCGATCGTACATATGGCTTTCGCTTTGTTTGTTTTTGAATAGATCGAAAAAGCTTTCGTGCTTGAGGCATTATTTCAGAGTATTTGTGACCAGATAATTGTTTTGCCTGACAAAAATAGATTTTAGGCTTCATCTGGGCGTAGCCAAGAACGTTGCTTGTCCATATAACGGTCGTACTCTTCTTCCCACTGCCTCTTTGTTTCGTCTTCGAGCTGGATGAGATAATCATCATCCTGTTCCGTCCAACCAAGATCTTTAATGATTTCTTCAGCACGTTCTCGGGCGACTTCCCACCGTGACTGGTCTATTTCTAATTCAAGCTCAATTAATTCCCGTTCTATATCTTTTCTGGACATATCAAATAATGAAATAAATAGCTTTCTATTATGAAGCCTATTGATTGTTTATTTGATGAACGCAAAAAACTATTTTATGAGAGTTATATTTTATGGCTTAGATAAGAGGAAAAAATCGTTCTATCTTCTAAAAGAACAAACCGTTTCGTACGTGTATTTAATTGATAGAACTAACTTTCGACAGAATACATTCTTTATCAAATTGCATGTGGTCCATTGAGCACTTTTCAAAAATCACGTTCTCTAATTTACAGTTGTTGAAATTCACAAATGGGTGACATAAATGTTCCTGAAACAATTTTATTCTTTAGGGCCTCATCTAGGATGCTTTGATCATAATGAGCTTTCATATGCTCCTGTTATCGTATCGAGATAAGGAGAAAATGCCAGAGGGGTTCAATCAAGCCCCTAGGACACACCGTTTTTAGCCGTTGTGAGAAACAGACGCTATCCCTATGATGTCGGCTCAATTTAACCCTCCTCCTTTTAATGGACCAAGGCGATGTCATTCTCCGGTTTCAGGACGTTTCGTATCACTACGAACACAATAAACAGATCCTCGTTGAGGCGAGCTTTTCTGTTCGTGAAAATGCAAAGCTGACAATCATGGGTCAGAACGGTGCAGGTAAGAGCACAATGTTTAAGTTGATGACGCGTGAAGTGAAGCCACAAGAAGGGGAGATCCACATGCGCAAAGGTGCAACGATTGGTATCGCGAAACAGGTGATCCCGCATGATGATCTCAAAAAAACGGTGCTCGAATTTTTCGAAGGAGCATTCAATGAGAAAAAGTACGACATCGAACGCGATATCAAACGTGTGCTCGATGCAGTGAACCTCAAAGCTCCACTCGATAAAGTCATCGGAGCATTTTCTGGCGGACAGAAGGCACGATTGCTCCTCGCGTACGCACTTATCCAAGAGCCAGATATTTTGTTGCTCGATGAACCAACGAACAACCTTGATGGCCCGGGAATTGATCACCTGACGAGTTTCCTCGTGATGTACGAGAAAACCTGCATTGTGATTTCCCACGATGCGAACTTCTTGAACAGTTTCACCGATGGTGTCTTGTATCTGGATGCGCATCAGAAAAAAGTTGACCAGTACGTTGGTAACTACTTCGATGCCGTCGAACAGATAGAGGCGCAGATGGAGCGTGAACAGCGTCAGAACGCGCGCATGGAAAAGTCGATTCAAGATCAGAAAGATAAGATCAACTTCTTCTCCCACAAAGGAGGAAAGATGCGCAAGCTCGCGAGCAAAATGCGCGATGCCGTCGAAGAAGCAGAGGACAACAAAGTAGAAGTGCGCCGCGAAGATAAAACGATCCCGCCCTTCACCATCGAAACAACGCCCTTCACCTTGCCACTCGTGCAGATCACCTCGCTCAGCGTGATGAAAGAGCACAAGCCTGTGCGTAAGAAAATCGAACGCACATTGCGTCGCCGCGATCGTGTGCTTATTACAGGACCAAACGGCATTGGTAAGACGACACTCTTGGAATCGATGGCGAACGGGAAAGAAAAAGGCGCAGTTATCACCGAAGGCGTGAAGGTGGGATACTACCGTCAGGATTTCTCCGGACTTCCGATGGATAAAACGGTGTATGAGATCCTCGAAGATGTGATGGAAGCGCCGAACAATCAGGAGATTTATGCGACGGCTGCACGTTTCCTTCTGCCGGGAGACAAAGTGCAGACAAAAGCGATTGCGTTATCAGAAGGCCAAAAAGGGTTGCTCTGCTTCGCGCGTTTTATGTTACAGAAGCCAACGCTCTTGATCCTCGATGAGCCAACGAATCATATCAACTTCCGTCACATTCCCGTGATTGCCGAAGCCTTGAATGAATACGATGGGGGAATGATTCTTGTGAGCCACGACCAGGAATTCGTGCAGCAGGTGACGGTGACCGAAGAGATCGATTTGGGTGCACTTTAAGCGTTGAGCGTGATAATCAATTTGGATGAGGATGTGCGGGCCTTGGCAAGAAGATTTTGCATGTTGTTCTTGTATCTTTACTATCTATGAACACATTCAAAAATTTGGTCGCGATGTTTTGTCTGAGTGGAATGTTTTCTCCTGCGTTTGCCGTTGCCCAATGGCCGGCACTTGATGGTTTACCGACGGTGACAAAGGATGCGGCGATTCCGGGCAAATATATTGTGGTGATGAAGCAGGGAAAGTCGCCCTTGGATGCGCTCAAAGAACATCGTATCAATGCAAAGAATATCTTCGATGGAGTACAGGGCTTTTCTGCAAGCATGAGTGCGGCTCAGGTTGATATTCTTCGTCATGATCCAGATGTTGCGATCGTCGAACCGGATTACGTGGTGACTGCGTTTGCACAGTCGAACCCGACGGGTATTCAACGCATTGGCGCACTGACACATCCTGTTGCGAAGATCAATGGGATAGACGAACGCGTTGATGTGGATGTGGCAATTATCGATACAGGCATTGATCTCGATCATCCAGACTTGAACGTGGTGGCAAATAAGAATCTTATCAACGCGAGCCAGACTGGTGATGACGATAACGGTCACGGTAGCCATGTGGCAGGTACTGTTGCTGCGTTGGATAATGATATTGGTGTCGTTGGTGTGGCTCCTGGTGCACGCCTCTGGGCAGTGAAGGTGCTTGATGCACAAGGTTCGGGTGCAATGTCGACGATTATCGCTGGTATCGATTATGTGACAACGAATGCTGCTCAAATTGACGTGGCTAACATGAGTCTTGGTTGTGAGTGCACAAGCGCAGCGCTCAACGAAGCGATCAAACGTTCGGTGCAGGCAGGCGTGGTATACGTGGTGGCCGCTGGAAACTCTGCAAAAGATGCGAAGAACTACAGCCCAGCAAATCATCCAGATGTCATTACAGTTTCTGCCATCGCAGACTTCAATGGTCAGGCAGGCGGGGGAGCTTCTGCTACGTGCAGAAGTGATGTAGATGACACACTCGCCGACTTCAGCAACTTCGGCGCTGTGGTCGAGATCGCGGCGCCAGGTGTGTGCATCAATTCTACGTACAAGAATGGCGGGTACGCTGTCTTGAGTGGAACAAGCATGGCGTCACCACACGTGACAGGTGCAGCAGCGTTGTATGTCGCTATAAATGGAAAGCCAGCGAACGCTACGGGGGTGGTTGCGGTGCGCAGTGCATTGATAGCGCAAGCAGTTCCTCAGAATTCCCCCACAGGATTCACCGGCGATAAAGACTCCAACGCAGAGCCCCTTCTAGCTTTAGGAACTGCATCAACCTCCTCTGCATCTTCTGCATCCTCGGTTTCGTCGGTTACCCCGGTTTCCTCTTCAAAATCATCATCCAGCTCTTCGCGCTCCAGCTCACGCTTCCGTTGGCCGTTCCCGTGGGGTTCGGGACGATAGTTTGTACGAGCTCTTAGAATGTGTTCATCCTCACAATACAACTATGTCATACGTCGATGCATTCGTACTTTCGGTCCCCAAGAATAAAGTGAAGGAATATAAGAAGATGGCTACAGAAGGCTATAAAACGTGGACGAAGTTTGGTGCTCTCGATTACAAGGAATGCATGATCGATGATGCAGCTCCACAACATGTCTCGTTCACGTTCCCGAAGATGGCGAAGACGAAAGAAAATGAAGTCACATTCTTCGCATACATCGTCTTTAAGAACCGCAAGCATCGTGACTCAGTGAACAAGAAGGTGATGGCTTTCTTCGATGAGAAGTACAAAGGCAAAGAGCAAAACATGCCATTCGATATGAAGAGCTTTTCCATGGCTGGATTCAAAACAGTCGTTGGTAAATGAACATAGCGTCAGGTAAAGATGCGACGCAAGCCTTCCTCCTTACGGCTTACGGTAGCACAGCCTTAAATGCATTCAGTGATGCTGTATCTGAATTTACACGCCAGTCTCGCTCTTTGTTTTGGTTAAACCAGATCCATCCTTTGATTTCGGGACGCAGGTTCATTTGTGTCGTCAGTGCATCTGTAATCCATGTGGCCTTGAGTGATCCTGCTGCACTCGCCATGGAGAAGATAAGTTCTGGTTTGTTGTAGCTCGCGATTGTCGTGAGCGCATTGCCACACACTTGATTGAAGGTGAGCCAGGGATTGCCGAAGTTAAAACAATCCACACCCGTGTAATCCACGTACGCATCGCCGGGATAATAGTTTGGGATGGCGTTGATGCTCGTATCTGGAACGGAATTACTATTTACCGCCCAGCCAAATTTCACGTTGGAAACTCCAGCAAAGAGATCATGCACATGCTTCCACGCAGTTATCAGTTTGGCAGGCGTGTTCGTTCCCACGGTGCCACCCCAACTCACCCAATCGCCATTCATTTCGTGGAAAGGAACAAAGATCACGGGTCCACCATAGGAAGCAGTTCCTGCAGCAAACGATCGGATGCTTGCATCCAGTGTTCCAGCGATGATGGAATCGAGGGAAAGCCCCGATGGTTCCCAGAAAATAACCAGCGTCTTGCCCTGATCTCTCACACTTGGCCCGTATGCAGATGGAAAAGCATCCGATCCACCTACAAAGATAGCCTGCATATTCATTTTCTTGCCGACCAATGTTTCAAATGTTGCAGCATCGGTGAGCTGGTTGCCGACGAATGCGCCCCAGATTCTGCCGCTTGCCGAGGAAGGTGCGCTAGAAAGGCTGCTGGTATGTATGGAGGAAGAAGAGCTCAATGTGCTTGTGGAGCTCGATGATCTACTGCTGGAAATGCTGCTTGTACTGGATGATCTATTTTTGCGGGCATTCGGTGAAGCAGCTTCCGCACGTGGGAATGAGAGGAAGAATACTGCTACGAGCATAAGTCCCGTGCAAAGATAGATACTCTTCTTCATCCATTCATCGGAAGCGCTTGCAACATGCTAAGCTGGTTTCCTTCGGTATCACGGAACGCGACGTATCGTCCGACACCAGGGATATCCATTGGCTCACCGAGTACCTCGCCACCAGCGTCCTTCACGATCTGTATGTGCTTTGCGATATCATCGACGGAAATAACCACGGATGGGTGTTGTGCGGGCATCTCTGGTGTTTTTTCATACAAGCCACCATTGATCACGCCTTTTTCCTGCATCATACCATTGTCATCTGTGGGTCCTGTCTGAGCGACGACGTAATTGCCCATTTCTTGGCCCATCTGGATCATTTTCCATCCGAAGGCTTTGGCATAAAATTCTTTCGAACGTTCACGATTTTCTGTGGGGAGTTCAAAGTGGACGACAGGGTTAGAGGTAGCCATAGAGCTCCATTGTATCGTCCGATGATTCCTTTGGACAGAGTCTTTTATGATATGCTCAAGACATATGATGCAATTTTTCGTAGAAATCATGGATTTTATGCTCCTACCCTTCTTTGGGAAAAGGAAAGCATCGGGGTATAAAAAATGGTTGGCACTGTTGGCAGATGTTGTCGCATTTGGTTTAGTTGCCCAGATTATTGTAGATCTCTATAAGGCGTACGTCGCGTGAGTTTTTTACAAAGGCGTGTGATCCAAGGTCAGCTCCTGTCGCATTTCCCCAGAGAATGAGGGGTCTCTCAAAAGTGCGCACGCGGTGGTTTTTGAAGTGAGACAGTAGCACGCATCAGAGTCGTACCTCCAACTGCAGATTGATAATGTCACCAGCTGCGATGTCTTCTTTCTTTCGAACTGCTGACTTTAGGGGGAGGAGATAGGCACCTGCTTTTGTATCGGGGAAAATAGATGTTTGCCATTGCGACGAGCCGATGGTCACAGTGACCGGAAGCGATCCCCATCCACGTTTCATGCCCCCGAAACGCTCTCGCAGGAGTTCAGATTCTTTCTTTGGTAGCGTCACAAAATGCCAGTTGGCCGATGTGCCAGGATAGATCCATACGTTTGCTTTGAATGTAAATTTTCTATAGCTCGGCCAACAGCGAGGGCAAGGCTCCTCTCCGGAGAACGTGTGGCCGCGGGTACAGGTTCGTTGGTTGTTCGCAGCTGGCATGGGACCATTCTAGCCGTGGAGAATTTTTCGTGGCTAGGCTCAGTTTGCTCAACGTAAAAAGAGCAGTTACCGCTGCCGAAAGAATAAAGTGGGATCATTGTTGGGCTCGAGTGAGGGTTACTGGAATCTATTACAACTGTGATGGGTGGGACTAGGAGTTTGTGCCCGTAACATGGAGCGGGTAGCACTCTTCGAGTACTGCCCTCCAACACAAAAAATTGCGTCATATGCTAGGGCGCATTCCTTATTTTTTGGTTGGAGCTCCTTATGGGAGCTTATTCGGAACTGCGACCTTAGAGATCTTCCAAACGCTTGATTGAATCTATGCGGGAGATGTCATCAGAGAACTCTCTTTTTGTTGTATTAAGAACGAGACAACGAATATTAGCAGCAATTGCTCCCTGATAATCTGAAACTAGTGAGTCTCCAACATGAAGAACGTCATCAATAGGAGTATTTCGTAAAGCATCGGTTCTCAATGCAGTGTTAAAAATACTCTTATGTGGTTTACCGTAGCCAACCTCATTCGAGAAAACGGTATCTTGTACTAAGGGTAAAATGCCGATTTTCAAAAGAATTTTTCTCATCATTGTGCCATCAATAAATCCAGTGTTACTCACGAGGCAAATCGCAGTTCCATTTGTCGATATTTTTTTCAATGTTTCCAACGTTTGATCCCCTTCAAGAAAAAGTGGGGGCAAATCAAAGAGTGCTTGATACAGTTCTGTTCTAACAGCACTAATTCCATCTTCTGAAATCTGATGATTCATTCTCCTCATTCGATCTGCAAAGCCGTAGTCTTGGCCAGTCTGTTCAGTAAGAGTCGTAAAATGTGAATCCGCTTCTTGTACCAATTTTGTAGCTAGAACTGCGTCCATTTTCATATGGTCCGCAATGATTTCATTTTGTCGTTGGAGAAATTCCGGGCTATCCGTTAGGAGTGTTCCCCATATATCAAGTGTCAAAGCTTTCATGTATTTGCAAAATACCCTCGAAGCATAAATGCGTCAATATTGTTGGAGCGGGTAGTCCCTGTGGGGACTGCCCTCCAAGCCAAAAACTGCGTCGCATGCTAAAGCGCGCTCCTTGTTTTTGAGCTTGGATGCTCCACTCACTTCGTTCGTGGAGCGGGTAGCACTCTTATAAGTTTATTATAGCTCCCACGGGTGGGGTTGGGAGGTCCTCCTCCCAATCAAACAAAATCGCCGCGCGTAGCGCGGGCGACAACATGAGCGAAGCGAATGTTGGAGCGGGTAGCGGGAATCGAACCCGCGCTATCGGTTTGGAAAACCGATGTACTACCATTGTACGATACCCGCGGATTTGAAGAGACCATCAAAGCGACACTCGCTTGAGTGAGCCATATTGTACGGTTCTAGCGTTTCATCGCAACCTCCAAAATCCGCTGAGGATCCGCCTTTCTCCACGGAACACATCCCAGAACTCGCTTTATCGCGAGTAATCCGCCGATGACCAACCCTCGTTCGTAAATCCTCTCGATCGCATACTGCGAGCAGGTAGGGGAGTGGCGGCAGTATCCGTAGGTGTACAAGTGCCGCAGCGGTCCATGATCAGGAGACAGCGTTTGCTGATATCCTCGGATCATCAGCACAATCAGATTGCCGGGGAGCCGCAGTATGTGGTCAAAGAGATTGCGCATAGAAACGTCCTACGTAGACTGTGGGCACAAGTATACATTCAATTCCTCTTTCATTTGTATGACGTGGTCACCGCAGGACATCATGATGGGTCTCTACATTGCTGTCGCGGTGATGTTGATCGTTGTCTTGTACCACGTGATATTCATCGTTGTGGACCTCCGCAAAATCGCACGTAGATTTAACGATGTTACGGAAGAAGTAGAAACAGTCATCATGAAGCCAATTTCGATGGCTGACCAAGCGCTTGAGTGGGTGCTGAAATTCCTCGAAGAAAAATCTGAAAAGCACACTAAGAAACACCACGATTAAAGGATTGGCTGTTTATCGATAAACACTCGGATGAAGATACGCTTCAATACTTCGACAGAAGCGCCGAAGATATCTGAGAGCAATGCATTCAAGTGACGAATGCGTGTGTAAAGCTGGTTTAAGTGGTAGGCGCCCCCTGGCTTTCCAATGCGTGCAATGTGCTTTGCTTGCTTACGCAACTTCGTCACTTCAGTGAGAATGTGTTTCTCCAGTTCTTTCTGCATCACCACTGGTGTTGGGATCTGTGCAATCGCGATATCGCGTGCAGACATGCCCGTGCTTCCACCTGTTCCAGATGTTGCGATTGCACTCGAAGAACTGCCACCACTCCATTGTTCGCTGGGCTTTGTCGGCGTGCTCTCGCTGATCTGACTGATGCCTGCCAAAAGAGTATTTAATGGACCATTAATAACGTCCATTTTCACTGGTTGAGACACCACGGAAGTTGTTGTTTCCGGGCCTTTTGGTGAGCCGATTCCCTGATTGGGTGTCAGCGGAGCCATGTGCATCTATTATCCTCTATTTTGGCCTAAATTTCAATGTTTTACGGCATTCTAAAGGCCATAATTCAGGCGTTTTTGGCACTTGTAGGGGCGTAGCATGCTACGCCCCTACAAACAGATTTGTGGTAGCATGCAGGCCTATGGAAACAACGATTTTTCATCGCATTATCGCCAAAGACATTCCCGCGGACATCGTGTACGAAGATGACGAAGTTCTCGCATTCAAAGATATTCACCCAAAAGCCCCGACACATATTTTGTTTATTCCGAAAGAATTTGTCGCATCTATTGCAGATGTCACGGCAGAAACGTCACACATTCCAGGAATGATGATTCTGAAGGCGAAAGAATTTGCAGAATCAAAAGGCCTCGATGGCTATAAGCTCACGTTCCACGTGGGGAAGGGGGGAGGGCAGGAGGTGTTCTATCTGCACTTACACCTAATGAGCCAGCAGGCGCTCACAGCCCGTTAAGCACATCATCAGTCAGTTCATCGAAGTGCTCGATGACGAGATCTGCCTCGCTCAAATCTTGAATGTATCCTTCTGTGTGATGCATTGCGATACATTTCATCCCAGCACCTTTTGCCGAACGTAAGCCATTTGTAGAGTCTTCGATGGCGATGCAATCTTCTGGTGCGAAGCCCATTTGTCGTGCGGCTTCTCTGTATACGGCGGGGTCTGGTTTACCAATGCCAACATCTTCAGCAGTCACTATGGGATTAAAGATATTCGTTAGATTAAATCTCTCGAGCGCAGTATCAATCCATTTGTGTCGTGAAGACGATGCGATGCCAAAGGGGATAGAGCGTTTTTGTAGTCGTTCAACGAGTTCAATTACTCCAGGTAGTGGCTTGGTCCATTCGGAATAAATACGATGTGCGAATTTTCCAATTATTTCTTGATATTTCTCTAATGGCATCGTTAAGCCATAGTTTTGTATGAGCATCTTATAAATATCGGGCGTGCTGCGCCCCTTTAATTTCATGTCATCATCTTTGGTGAACGTCGGAACGAACTCTCGATAGACTTCTAGGGAGTGCGCATCCCAGTGGTATTCACTGTCTACAATGACGCCGTCAAAATCGAAGATAATAGCTTTCATACGGAAGAATCAGAGGATACAGATGAAACAGAAGAATCAGAAGAGTTCCTCTTCTGAATCCTCTGCATCGTCTGATTCTTCTGAATCCTTATGCGGCGTAACCTGCTGCTTCAGCCTCAGCTTCGTCTTTGAAGTACACACGCTTGTCTGCCTTGATCTTCTTTCCTGCTGCAGAGTCTACTTCGTAGAACTTCTTGCCTGCAGTGGAAGCGACAAACTTTGCGCCTTCTGGGACTTCAATTGCTTCCTCTGAATCGTCTGCATCCTTTGATTCCTCTGTGTCCTTCTTCGCAGCCTTCTCAGCTTTTGCCTTTGCTTTGTCCTCTTCTTCCTGCTCGCGCTTGATGCGCTCCATTGTTTCCTTGTCGATTGGCTTAAGAGCCTTGATGGAGAGTCCAATTCTTCGTTCGTCGATATCGATATTGATCACCTGAGCTTCTACCTTCTGACCAATCGTAAGAGCTTCGGATGGGTCGTTCACTTTGTGGTGAGCGAGCTCGGAGAGGTGAACCAATCCGTTGATGTCCTTCTCGAGCTTCAGGAAGGCGCCGTAGTCTGCGAAGCGGACGACTGTGCCTGATACCTTCTTACCAACTGGGTAACGCTCTGCAACCTCCTCCCAAGGATCCTTCGTAAGCTGCTTAATGGAGAGGCTGAGCTTGTCACCATCAACACCGATCACCTTAACAGTGACGCGGTCGCCGAGGTCAGCATATTCTGCTGGGTTCTTTACGTGGCCCCATGCGATTTCGGAGATGTGCACGAGCCCTTCGAGTCCATCGAATGTAACGAAGACACCAAACTTCACGATGCCGGAGATCATACCTTCCTTCACATCGCCGATCTTGAGTCCTTCGAGAGTCTTTGCGCGCTCTTCAGCCATTGCTTCGCGTTCGGACACAACGATCTTTCCTGCTTCTTCATCCATCGTCACGATCTTGACCGTGAATGTGTGGCCAACGAACTTACCAAGGCGTGTAATGATTTCAGAAGAATCTGCGTTGTTCACACGTGGATAGTTCACTGGAGCGAGCTGAGATACTGGGAGGAAGGCGCGGATACCATCGATGTTTGCGATGAGCCCACCCTTGTTTGCTTCCTGAGCGATAAATTTCATTGTCTTGTCACTGTCGATCATCTTGTGGAACTTGTCCCAAGCCTTCTTCTGGCTCGCCATACGGAGGGACATCACCACGAGTCCTTCGTCGTTTTCTTCTTCAAGAACGAGGGATGAAACCGAGTCGCCTGGGTTCAATTCCTTGAACGTGTTGAAGGAGTCACGAAGTTCGCGACCGGAGATAATACCCGTGGACACTCCTTTGAGGTCGACGAGCAATTTGTTCTTTCCTTTGAATACCACCGTGCCTTCGACGAGTTCGCCTGGGCGTGGGCGGAAGATTTCTGGGGATTTCTGGATCAGCTCATCCATGAGCGCCGATCCCTTTGGGATATGATTCGACATAAAAATACGAGGTGCAAGCGGGAAGAATAAAGGTGCTTTATGGGTACCCCTGCACGAGCAGTACCGGAAAGCGCCGTTATTATTGCTTCTGATAGCGGAAATGTCAAATATCCTGGACGGAGCTTTTAGGTGTCAGGTGTTGGCTTTCAGCTTCTTTACCGGAATGTGTTTTTAATAGGATGTAACGGTTGATTTATGCATGCCTATAAAACAATTTCCTTCTGGAAGCTGAAACCTAAAAGCCAACAACTAAAAGCTTATAAATCACCCTTCTCCAAATTCAACGCATCCAAATCCTTCGGCAGCTTCTGGTTCTGTGACGTCTTAGGGTTATAGATCTGATAAAAGAGCTCGATAAGCTCACGCGTATTCAGGCGTTTCGCGTGCAATCCCACATTGACGAGGCCTGAGCTCACCACTTCCACTCGTTCGGCGAGCTGCTTACTACTTTGGGCGAAGTCTTTGTTACGGCTATTGGCCTTAGAAGCACTGTCATCTGGGTGCAACCAATCGAAGAACTGTTCCAACGTAGTCTTTTTGCGCATGGCCCAGTCGACCGGAATAATCACGTAGAAACGCTTCTGCATAATGTCTGCGACTTCAATGAGCTTCTCCATGAAGTTTGCATATGCGAGTGTCTGGTTTTTTAAGAGTTCATTCTGATGTTTTTCGCCGACGACGCGAACGTTTGCCAAGTAGTCATCGATATTTGTGCGTGTAGAACGAACGACGATCTGCAACGGGAAGGTGATTGTGTTCACGAATGATCCGTAACCCGCGATAATTCCTTGCTGTTCCGTTTCGCTCTTGAGGTTAAAGTTCAATGCTTCCACCGCGAGCACTGCGCGGATGCCACCGTTCTTTAACATCACGGTGTCATTGCGGATTTCCGCAATCGGGAGGAATCGCTGTGTGGAGGCCGCGGTGCCTGCTGCACGCTTACGAACCGTATCCGGTGCTGAAGGGTCTTTTGTCATGGGTTAGGCGTGCGGGGAAAGGTCGCGGAAGATGGAGCTCGTTGCGTTCTGCGGTGGTACGGCGATTGTATCTGTGGATGCCGTATCGGAGAGCGGATTTGCCGAGATACGCGCGCGATTCACCGGCAATATTGCAGAATCATCTTCGTCGTCGGTGAGTGTTGCTGGAGCAGGTTCTTCTTCTGATTTCTGAGAGTCGAGAACGGTGGTAATCTCATCGATGGTGTGTGTTTCTTTATGGTTTGCTGCAGTTGAGGCTTCTTTGGCATCCTTTGCTGGAGCGGTTGTCACATGAATGTTTATTTCGAGTCCGCGACGTGGAGTCCATGTGCGCGTGCTTGGTTTGTTCACACGTTCAAGTGCGAGCAAACACAAACGGAACATGCTGAGGTCATTGATCTTCACGAATGCAAACATGAATGAAAGCGCACCCGGTACCCATGCCATGATGGTGACTGGTAGGGGAACGGCGCCGTAACTCTTGAGCAATACGGAATACAACGCGTAGCTGAATCCACAGCCAATAGCGACCGTAATGATCTGCTTAAGCGTCAGAGGGCCGACGACGCGGTCCTCAATGTAGACGTTCTGCGGGATTTTGATGGGGTCGATTGGCATATGTGTGTGAGCTTCTGAGCTATCAAGCTTTTGGCTTTCAGCTTCTAGAAGGAATCCCTTTATTATATCAGAAAAACCTTCCCTGTACCATCGTCTGGATGAGCCAATAAAGTACATATAACAACGAGAAAAGGAGAACTGAGTATTCTCAATTCTCCATTCTCAATTTTCAATTATTTAGCCCACTTCCACTTCTTCCACTTTCTCCATCTTCGCTTCTTTGGCTTCGCCATGGAGAAGCTCGAGGGTTTCATCATTTTTACGGACTACTTTGATGATGTCGCCTTCGTGGAACACGCCTTTGAGGATATGTTCTGCGATTTCATCTTCAATCTTTTCTTGAATGACGCGTCGTACTGGGCGTGCGCCGTACTCAGGATCGAAGCCAACGGTTGCGAGTACATTGATGGCTTTCTGATCGATCACGAGTGTGTAGCCTTGCTCCTTCAGGCGTGTCTGCAGTTGGTCGATCTGGTGCTTTACGATCTTGCGGATATGTTGCTGGTTCAAAGCATTGAAGACGATCACGTGGTCGATACGGTTGATGAACTCTGGGCGCATGTTTTCTTTGAGTTCAGCAATGACCTCCTGGCGCTTTGCTTCGTATTCCGTTTCTTCACGTGTTGCTTCTTCCTCAAGTTTGAATCCGATTTTTGCCGCTTGCTTCGTCAGCTTTTCGGCTCCGATGTTGCTCGTCATCACGATGATCGTGTTGCGGAAGTCGACGACTTTTCCTTGTCCATCAGTCAACGTTCCATCTTCCATAATCTGGAGGAGGAGGTTGAAGAATTCAGGGTGAGCCTTTTCCACTTCATCGAAGAGCACAACCGAGTATGGCTTGCGGCGAACTTGCTCTGTGAGTTGCCCTCCTTCTTCGTAGCCAACGTAACCAGCAGTTGTACCGATGAGACGGGAAACGTTGTGGCGTTCCATAAACTCCGACATGTCGATTTTGATGAGCGCATCTTCACGGTGGAAGACTTCGCGCGCGAGCGTGCGGACAAGCTCTGTCTTGCCAACTCCTGTTGGGCCGAGGAAGAGGAACGATCCGATTGGGCGCTTGGTGTCGCCAATGCCGACGCGTGAGCGGCGAATGGCACGGGCAACTTTGTGGATTGCTTCATCCTGTCCGATGACACTCTGGCGCAACACATTCTCGAGTGTTGCGAGGCGCTTCGCTTCTGGCTTGAGGAGTTTCGTCACAGGTACACCCGTCATGCGAGCGATCACTGTTGCGATGTCATCGGCGTTGATGCTTACCGGCGTGCGCTTGTCACCGTCTGCGGATGCAAGCATAGCATCACGTTTTTCCTTCAGTTCTTGCTGTTCCTGCTTCAGGCGAAGAGCAAGATGGTACTTCTGGTCTTTCACGGCTTCCTGCTGCTTCGTAGCGAGTTTTTGGAGGGTATCTTCGAGTTCCTGGAGCTCTGGGGAAAGGCGAGCGTGCTGGAGGCTTTTGCCTGCAGCTGCTTCATCCATGACGTCGATCGCTTTATCTGGCAAGAAGCGTTCCGTCAGATAACGGTCACCCATGGTGACAGCAGCTTCGATTGCATCATCACCAATCGAAATATGGTGGAACTGTTCGAAGGATTGCTTAAGACCTTGAAGAATGCTGATGGAATCAGCGATGGTTGGCTCTTCTACTTGGACAGGCTGGAAGCGACGTTCCAATGCGCGATCTTTTTCCACCGTGCGGTATTCAGCGAGTGTTGTGGCGCCGATTACCTGGAGTGTTGCGCGGCTCAGCGCTGGCTTGAGGATGTTCGCTGCATCGAGTGAACCTTCGGCGGAACCTGCACCGACGACGGTATGAATTTCATCGATAAAGAGAATAATCTGACGGTCGCTTTGTGTTGCTTCTTTAATAATATCTTCGAAACGCTGTTCAAACTCACCGCGGTACTTGGTACCTGCGACAACAGAGCCAAGATTGAGCACGAGCACGCGTTTGTTCTTGAGCGCATCAGGAACTTTTCCAGTAGCAATGCGCTGTGCGAGACCTTCAACAATCGCTGTTTTACCAACGCCAGGTTCACCAATGAGTACGGGGTTGTTCTTGGTTTTGCGGTTCAAAATGTGTATCACGCGTTCGATTTCCGGATCGCGTCCAATAATGGGGTCGATCTTATTTTCCTTTGCCTTCGCGACAAGGTCGTCGGTGAAGTAGTCGAGCGCAGGTGTTTTGCTGTTGCCGTCGGCGCGCTTCTTCTTGAGCCCCTCTGGTTCCGTTGTGCCGCCCTGTTGTAATCCGGAAATAGCACCTTGGAGTCCATGGAAGAATGCTTCCAATGACTGTTCTACGTTCCTATTCTGCTGACGGAACTGGCTGATTTGTCCAAACATTTCTTCGATGTGCACTTTCAAATCAGCAGGATCAACCTGCATGTTCTCCAGTAAGATTGTTCCCGCATTCTTTCCATTGGAAACAAGTGCGTAGAGGAGGTGCTCTGTGCCAACATTCGCGTGTCGGAATTTGTGAGCAGTCACAACCGCTTGTTCTATCACCGTATGAAGGAAGGTGGAAAGTCCATGCTTCACATGTTTTCCTTCGATATTTGCTGTCTTGCTCGCTTTGAGCAAAATACGCACGTTTTCAAGTGTGACGCCTGCACCGGTGAAGATCGAAAAAGCCAATGATTTAGGAATGCTGAGCAAGCCCAGGAGCAAATGCTCCGAGCCAATGTATTGGCTCTGCATTGTTTTCGCTTCTTGCTCTGCAATCTGCAGGGCGAGCTTAGCATTAGGTGTGAAACGGTCGAACGGATGCATATAAGTGAGAAGAGAGAAGAGGAGCCTGTTCTATACCGGAGCGTTGCGTGGTATAGAGTTGTCACTCTCTCGGCGAGAGTGATAATTGAACGGTAGTTCTTGGCACTTTATCACGAATAGAGTAGTTTTGGGAAGTATGCGGCACGAAAAAACGTGGTGAAGTTGAGATCTGTCCAGTTATCTGTACATCCTGCGAGTAACTATCCTGTTTATCCCCTCTATGCCGTCTATACCGTTGTGCGATAGTCATAGATAGGAAAATTGTACGTAACTATCATGGCTTCTTTATCATTCTCCAATCGTCTAGGAAGACTGCGACAATCGTTGTCACGGGCACAGCAATAAGCAGACCAAGAATGGGGTGAATGACCTGCGGGAAGCTTAATCCCATGAGCATCGCAAGGATAATTGCGATAGGGGAAAGCCCGACAGCGCGCTTCATAATGAGTGGTACGAGCAGATTATTTTCACACCATTGAATAACGTAGTACACCCCGGCAACGATTGCTGCCCATATCATTCCGCCCTCTGTAAGCGCGATAAGCACCGATGGTACAGCGGCAATAAAAGGCCCGATGTATGGAATGAACTCTGTGAATGCTGCGAGCACGGCGAGTGTCGCGGCGTATGGAATCTTCAATATGGTGAGAGCGACGAAGACGAGAGAGCCGATCGCAAGGCCGAGCAGCAATTGTCCGCGTGCCCACTGGCCGATCTTCTGATGAATTGCTTCCGTTTTTATATCGATATATGCCCGGTACTTCGCAGAGAAGAAGCTGCGGGCCCACAGCCGAAGATGTTCTTTTTCTATCTGGATAAAGAATGCGAGGACGAGCACTACCACAAACTTCACAACAAAGTTTCCGACAGATCCGGCGACGCGTGTGGCAAAGAGCACGGAGCCTTGGGCGAATGACGACATGCTCTGTCCGAAGATCTGCAACGCATCAGTAAATTTATAAATCGACATGTTTTCTAATGTCACTTTCGCAAGTTCCGTCAGTCGTAGGTTTACATCTGCTGTGAGCAACGGAAGAGAAATGCGTGGATTTAAAAGAAATGCATCCACGGTGTCTTTTATCAATACGGCGATTTGCTGTAGCTGCTGCGCAATAATTGGAATGAGAGAGACAAGTAGGAAGAGGACGATGAACAGCCCCAAAAAATAGAACAACAATATCGCAATACCACGAGGAAACCCCATTCGTTCAAGCCAGCGCACACCAGGGTCGATGACCGCTGCAGCGAAGAATGACAATAGTAAGAGGATGATCGTGTTATGAAGGGTGATGGCCACCCATGCAGCAACACTAATCGCGAGAATGAGAAGTGTTGATTGTGTGACGCTCACGAGCGAAAAACGAATCGTCACATCATTCTCATGGGCATTCGCTGGGAGGTCAGCTCCTTCGGTCGTGGAATTCTCACGACGTTTTATTTCGGCTGCACGAAGTAATAAGCTCTGTGCTTTTTTTCCAAGAATACGAAAAGAAGTGAAGGCTTCCGCCGTTTTGTTTTTTGCATTCTCTTTGGTGAAAACAGATTTTTTTCGGGCCATACATTCTTACGGGGTAATGACGTTAACGACGAGATTTGCGATTAAAAATGCGCAGACACTGACAATCAATCCAATGATCGACCAGCGAATGCGTTCGATGCCTTCAGTTTTTTCTCCGCGGATGTAGCCGAGTGCAATTTGATATCCGGCGTACATCACGTTGAGCAGGAAGAATAAGCTGATAACACTAAAGACAACCTGAATGAGATGACCGATGAAGATAGGGATACACGCAGAGCTCAGCCTTCCTGTGGCAAAATCACATCCTGGAAGCTCCGTGATGATTCGAGGGTTTTGTGCCGATGCAACGGGTACTCCAAACATGTTGGTTATAGGATACGCAAACTCACACTTTCTTGCAGTGTTCTGGAAGCTTTTCACTCGCTCAGGCGTTGAATTGTTATATTGCTGTATTGTTGCAGGCAAAAGCCCACTTTGTTCGCTTGCGAACAATATAACAATTTAGCCATAAAACAGTGAGTTTTACGTAAGCGGTCGATTGCTAATGGTATGATTTTCTGAGAAAATAGGGGCATAAAGTTTTCAGCAAGAGAATGCCATTTTCCTGGAGTACCACTGATCGGCCAATCGTTGCTCTCGCCCCAATGGCTGGGGTGACTGACGCGTCCTACCGACAGCTGATTAAGCGTGTTGAACCTCGGACAATTGTGTACACAGAATTTTTGAGCACCGATGCGCTCGCATATGGTTCCAAAAAGACTAATGAAATGCTGGCATTCGATGCATCAATCGAGCGTCCGTTTATCGTTCAAGTGTTCGGTCATGATCCAGAGCATTTTTTGGAAGCCGCAAAAATTATCGAACAGATGGGCGCTGATGGTATTGATATCAACATGGGATGTCCGGCCGCGAAAGTGGTCTCCAGCTGCCACGGTGCAGCGCTTATTCAAAAGCCAGAGCTTGCTGCAGAGCTCGTACATGCGACAAAGAAGGCAGTGAGTATTCCCGTCAGTGTGAAAACTCGCTTGGGTTGGGGTACTCACGAAACATTGGTTCCATTTTGTTTAGCACTCGAAGCTGCCGGTGCGGAAGCGTTCGCCATTCACGGGCGTACATACAACGAAAAGTTCACAGGCAAAGCCAACTGGGAACCGATCTATGAGCTCAAGCGCCAGGTGAAAGTGCCGGTAATTGGAAATGGTGATATTTCCTGCGCGCAGGACGCACTCGATAAAATTGGTAACCTCGATGGTGTGATGGTGGGTCGCGGAACATTTGGTAATCCGTGGGTAATGAAAGATGTTGCTGATGCATTGCTCGCTCATTCGTTGACTCGTTCTTCGAACAACGAATCAACGAAGAACGATGCCGCATCGCCAACAGTTCTTAGTCTGTCATTCAAGGACAAGATCCCATTCATCCTCGAACACTGCGAGCTTGCCGTTCGTATCAAAGGTGAAAAGAGGGGAATGATGGAGATGCGTCGCCACCTCAGCAGTTACGTGAAAGGATTCGATGGTGCATCGGACATGCGAAAGAAGCTCGTGCTTGTCGAAAGCCTTAACGACGCAAAGGCGATATTATGCGCGTAAAAGGTCTTTTCAGTCTACTTTGGGCGTTGCCGTCCATTCCAACATCAGATCTTCGAAAGGTTTGTCCGAAGTCATACCGAAGACTTGCCACAAGTAACCCTCCGCAGTGTTTTCCATGATTCGATTGAGAGGAATAATGTTTGCGTCGATCGTTCTTCTAAAGAGCTCAAATAGCGGTTGTAATCGCTTGTTGTACTCACGAGAGACCGGCGGTAGAGCATTCACAAACACTTCTGCAACATCTTGATCAGAAGGAAAACCACTCTGCGCCCATGCACACGCATAACTTGTTTGATAATCCCGAAGTTCGTTAAACCCATCGCGTTCAAAGCTCATACATAGACTCTAGCACGAATTATTTTGTATTAACAAAAAAGCGGAACCGAAGATCCGCTTCATTGTTAACTTTTAATTATTAGAGTTGTACCTTCACTCCAGGGCCCATTGTTGGGGCGATGTTCAAGGATGTGATGTAAGAACCCTTGATACCTGTTGGTTTTGCTTCGATGAGACCCTGCATGAGCGCTTCGAGGTTTTCAGCGAGCTTCTTTCCGCCGAAGGAAATCTTTCCGAATGGAACGTGGATGATGCCGAACTTATCCATTTTGCATTCGATACGACCTTTCTTCAGTTCGCCGATTGCCTTTGCAATATTTTCTGTCACCGTGCCTGCCTTTGGGTTAGGCATGAGACCTTTCTGACCGAGAGTCTTTGCGATCTTTCCGAGGTTCTTCATCATTGCTGGTACAGCAACTGCGATATCGAAGTCGATCTTTCCATCTTCGATCTGCTTAACGAGGTCGTCGTTACCGGCGATTTCCGCACCTGCCTTCTTTGCATCGTCGATGAGGTCATCTGGAACGAATGCTGCAACACGGATGTTCTTTCCTGTTCCGTGTGGAAGGTTCACTGTCGTGCGAACGAGCTGGTCAGCCTGTGTTGTATCAGCGTTGATACGAACGTGCGCTTCTGCTGTTGCATCGAACTTTGTCGTGCTGAGCTGTGAGAGCAACTCGCATGCCTCAGGCATCGCATAACTTTCCTGTTTTACCAGGGCGGACTTTTCGCGGTATTTCTTACCCCGGTTCGTTGGTCCGGGCGTTTTCTTGTTGGCTGCTGCCATAAAAAGAGGGGGGATGTGGTTTTAGCGCCTTGCGGCTCCCACAAATAAGTGCGGATACCTTGCCAGAAGTCCTGCAACGAGTCAAATTGCCTTTACGCTAGGATTTTTCCCTTTGCTTTAGGCTTCGTTGCAATCAGTTTCTTTGGCGCAGAAGGGATGGCCGGAGCAACTGGCTTTGGAGATACAGCAGGCATAATTGTTGTTTCAGTTGCTGCAGGCTGGTGCAATGTAAACCAGGAAATGATCAATCCGTAGAGGAGCATGATCAGGTGAATGACCCACCAATCACCGATTTTTTCCGCTGCATCGATCAATCGGAGAACAAAGGAAATGCCGGAGAAAAGGATGACGAGGAGCCCGATAAATTTCCATGTGACAAAGAACAGTGCGCCAGGGATTGCTTTGGAAGCAGAGTCTATTGTGCGCAATCGCGCATCATGCCAAAGGAGAAGTCCACCACCGATCAAAAACACAATGAGTAGTCCCACGTACGTCATTTCTGCGAGGGGGCGTTGTGCACATACTGCATAGAGTGCAGGCAAAGCACCGGATGTCATCAGCAAGATTGCAAGCATCTGTACGAGGTAACAGTATGCGGCGTACGCGACTGATTCTGCGCGAGCGCCCGACCGGAAGACGACAGGTAACACTAAGAGTGTGAAAAGCCCGAGGACCATCAACGGCAAACTAACGCCGTAGGGGAGCCCGACTGATTCAAAAAGAGATGTAAGGGAGATAGGGTTCATTGTTGCTCGGAAAAAACAATGGATCCAGAGTACGTGTGACGATTAAACTTTGCACGCCAAAGAGATTGCACGTTCGACAGTTAACTCGTTAATTAGTTAATTCGTTAATTAGAATGCATGCAAAACTAGTTAACGAATTAACGAGTTAACTAATTAACAAACAGATCATTCAACAGTGACTCCCATACTCCTCGCAGTTCCAGCGATGGACTGCATAGCGGATTCCACATCAGTCGTGTTGAGGTCGGGCATCTTAGCTTCGGCGATTTCCTTGAGCTGAGCCTTGGTGATTTTACCGACTTTGTTCTTGTTCGGTTCACCGCTACCTGCCTGGATTTTCGCTTTCTCTTTGATCATTTCGGAAGCAGCTGGCTGTTTTGTGACGAATGTGAAGGTACGGTCATCGTACACAGTGATAACGACCGGGATCATCTTTCCCATGTTGTCCTTCGTTGCAGCGTTAAACTGGGTGCAAAAGCCCTGGATGTCCACACCAGCCTGACCGAGCGCTGGGCCCAGTGGAGGAGCGGGGTTTGCCTGGCCGCCACGAGCGACGACTTTAACGACTTTCTTAATGTTCTTTGCCATAGTGCGGCGTAGGGTAGGGGCTGATTTGGTTACTGTAAAGGGAAAATTCGAGTGAAAGTACGGAAGTAAGGCGGTATGGAGGTACGGCGGGTTCCTCCTTAACTGCAATACACCGTTAGTTCCTTACTGTCCTGTTAAGGTATCGATAAATTCGCCCATCATCTCTTCTTTTCCAGTTGTGACACGAAATTCATAGAGGCGTTCACGGACGCGAATGAGGATAATGCGTTCTGCGCTAATACTCGGGTCGATGAATGTAAGGATATTGCGCGTTGGCCCTCCTGCGCTTTGCTCTGTTTCATCGCGTAAATCGCTGACGCTTGGTGAAAAAGCTGTGAGAAGAGCTTCTTTGAGGGCGACGAAATAGTCTTTGACGTTGCGAGAGTCTACCCAAGTGATGGATCCTATGCGGTCATTATTACTCATAATGGCGTACGACTTCACTTCTGTTCCATCACGGACAATCTGTGCGATCAGACTGATGTCGCTTGTTTGCTGAATTGTCATGTTTTGAGAGCCAGCAACAGCTTCTACGTCTGGGCCTGTCTGCTTAGCGACTGCACCATCTGGAACCTCTTCACCATCAGGAGTGACCTGTGCGGCATAGTCATCGCTCCCGACGTAATAATCCGTGACGCCGAGGCCGACGAGGAGGAGAACGAGAACAGCGGTGATTGTCACTTTGGAACGGTTGTTCATAACGGGGTGAGGAAAGTTTGCTTAACGCATGATACGTGTCATTGGCATGAGGAAATAGCCGATATTAGTTACGTATTAAAGAATAGGTGATATGTAAAGTCAACTATGCGAAAAAATCATGCCACACTCGTATGTGTGGTCCAAAACCGTATGATACACTCCGAGCCTATGACGTTGCAGCGGACAAAGCAGGTAACACCGGTAGCAGTTCTTCAACCGGTGAAGGAAGTAGGAGAATCAGAAGCCTTGGAGCAAAGTCTGCGTCCACGAGTGCTCCAGGACTACGTTGGGCAACGCAAAATCAAAGAACATTTGCAGATTCATATTGGTGCAGCACGTACGCGCACCGAGCCGCTTGGCCATACACTCTTATATGGACCTCCAGGATTGGGGAAGACAACACTCGCGCACATCATCGCTCACGAAATGAGTGCGCAGCTCCGTGCTACGAGCGGTCCTGCGATCGAAAAACCAGGTGACTTGGCTTCACTCCTGACAAATCTTGGGGAAGGGGACGTGTTATTTATCGATGAAATTCATCGCCTGCGCCCAGCGATAGAAGAAGTGTTGTATGGAGCGATGGAAGATTTCATTCTCGACATCGTCATTGGCAAAGGCCCAACTGCGCGTTCGGTTCGCTTGAATTTGAAGCCGTTCACATTGGTCGCTGCGACGACAAAAGCAGGCGCAGTAAGCGCACCGTTGCGTGATCGCTTTTTGCATCAGTTCAAGCTCGCATTCTACGAACCGGAAGAAATGCAGCAGATCGTCACGCGTTCGGCCGATATTCTTGGAACAAGTCTGGAAGGTGACGCAGCCAAGATGATTGCCGCATGTAGCCGCGCTACGCCACGTATAGGCAACCGACTCACGCGTGCAGTCCGAGACTTCGCACAAGTCCGTGGCGAAGGATGCATCAATGCTGAGGCCGTTCAGCGCACACTGGACTCCCTCGATGTCGACCACGAAGGACTCGATGCAACAGACAGACAATTACTCGGAGCGATTATCGATATGTTCAGTGGTGGACCAGTCGGACTTTCTACTCTTGCCGCAGTTCTTTCTGAGGAAGAAGAAACAATTGAAGATGTGTACGAGCCATTCCTGATGCAACAAGGCTTTCTCCAGCGTACACCAAAAGGACGTGTGGCAACGAAGAAGGCGTATGAGAAAATGGGGAAGCAGATTCCAGAGGGTAGCCAGTTGTCGATGCTGTAAGTATCGTAAACTCGTTGATTCGTTCTTCGAGAGCATGAGTAAAGCAAGATACGCATTTACGAAGCACGTGAGTGTTCGTTATATTGTAGCTCGCACCAACACCTGCTTAATCATTTGATCACGCTCACGCTCAGCAACCGCTTTAAGCAGCGAACGTCGGGAGATTTTAGTGACGAACATGAAGTGCCCTTTCACCGATACCGGAGTGGAGAAGATAGCGTCATCAGCGCTTACGCTGTGTGCACTCGCAAAGGCTGGCATTATCAATGAAACCATCAGAGTAAGTGTGGCGATGATGCGCTTGATGTGAGTCATGATAGAGGAGGGATGTTAAGATAAATTGTCATACCCCTATGTGCGTCGGCTCTCCATCACGGAGATTACATGAAGACAAAATGTGTACAAGACAGTAGCACATGGGTTTTAGGGCTCTGTCCAGACCAGTTCAAAGTGTTCGCTTGGTTAAGCCATCAATCGATCAATGTGTGCATACATTTGTTGCACGAACTCCGATCGGCTGAACTTCTTGGCCTGCGATATACACTTCTCCTTTGTATATTTTTTGTGTTCAAACGATTCGATGGTTTTAGCCAAAGATTCAGCGGTTGGTTCATTAAAGAAGCATCCAGTTACATCCTCAATCACTGTCTCGAGCGCGCCGCCGGACTTGAATGCGATCACCGGAGTTCCGCATGCCATCGATTCCAATGGAACGAGTCCGAAGTCTTCGTCACCAGGGAAGATGGTGGCGATTGCGTTACCGTAGAGGTCGACGAGTTCATCACCCGTGCGTCGTCCGTAGAATTCAATCGTGGGACCTGCGAGACGCTTGAGGCGGTTCATATCTGGGCCATCACCAACAATCTTCAGATGTTTCTTGGTTTGGTTACATGCTTCAATTGCGAGATCGACTCTTTTATAGGGCACCAATGTCGAAACTATCAGAAAGTATGGACCTGACTCTGTATTGATCTTGTTTGGTTTCGCGTTTAACCAAGTATCAGCGATAGGTGGATAGAGGACTATGCTTTCGCGTTCCCAATAAAGTTTGATACGACGTTGAACTTCTTTGGATGCAGCGAGCAATACATCTGGTCGTGGAGCAACTTCGGCGTCCCAGATTCGGAGCTTGTGGAAGATCACGGAGAGATAGAATCGTTTCAATGGTCCGAATAGTCCTCGTCCTGCTTGGTTCTGAACGTCGTGTGTGCGATCCCAGAGGTAACGGGCTGGGGAATGGATGAAGCTGATGTGTTTTGGTTTGCCGTTCGTGATAATCCCGTGGGCGAATGCAGAGGAACTGCTGATAACGAGATCGTACTCAGAAAGGTCAAAGGCTTCGATAGCTTTGGGGAACTGCCTGAGATACCGATGATGATTGAACGACGTCGCGCTTTCTTGAAGAATGCTTGGTCGCACTCTTGCTTTAGGAAACCAGTCGCCGAGTTTCTGTTCGTCGTAGAGAAGTGTGTAGATAGGTGCATCAGGAAACATGTCTGCGAGTACGCGCAGCGTGCCTTCGGCGCCGCCTTTCATTGTGAGGAGTTCGTGGACAAGTGCGACCTTCATATCTTCTCTAGGGTAGCGCAAGGTGACTCTGTCCGCGCAGACATTTTCTGCTCGTAAAAAATCAGCATTTTTGCTACACTACGCACACACATTTACATACATATCCATTCCCTCACACATGATAAGTTCTTCCGCAAGTTTTGGCTCTGCAGCGATGTTGAGATTAGCGAGGAAGAAGGGGAATACGTGCAGAATGAATGCGCATGCGTCATGGGATCAGCTTTGTACTGCGCTTGAGCATGGGCCCGTTCTTATTCGTTGTGTTGGTGATGATGGTCGTAGGATGTCTCGTATTGTGATTGGTATTCATGCGCATGTTGTATTAGTGAAAGAATGTGAGAATGGTTTGATCACGCGCATTACACCGGAAGCTTTTGTTCAGTCGTGGTCTGGTTGTACAGATACGATTGATGCTCACGGTTGGATGATGTCGGTGGAATGATCTTCTTTTCCACCTTTGTCCGCGACAAAGGTGGAGCCAAAGCGCCTGCGCGCCAGTGCTCCTCCGCCTGGCCCCGCGTCTCCTCAGCGACGTCGACTCGGTTACGACATCGCTTCGTCGACATAACGATCGGGGCCTCCCGCAACACCCCCCGTGGCGCGCAACCCCTCCGGTGGAAGTTTTTATATTTCTTGCTGATTCCTTCGCGCAATAGATGCAGCCATCGGTCTGGAGATTAATCGTGTTCCGAAAATAAGGAATTTGTTTCTGAATCCTGGAACAATGATTGTTTTTCCTCGGAGACACGCTTTATATCCAATACGTGCAACATCGTCAGCTTGCATGAGAAGTCCGCGGAAGAGACGAGATTTTTTGAGTCCGGCGTGCATTGCGAATCCTGTGTTGGTTGGCCCAGGGCACAAGCACGTCGCGGTCACGCCTGTTCCTTTGAGTTCATTACTGAGCGCAACGGAAAAGCTCAGTACATACGCTTTGCTTGCGTAGTACACAGCCATCAATGGTCCTGGTGGGAATGCAGCAGTAGACGCAACGTTCAGGATGCGACCGTGTTTGCGTTTGATCATCTCTGGAAGTAACGCGCGCGTAAGCATCGTGAGAGCTTTTATATTGAGGTCCATCATGGATGCCAAACTCTCTGCATCTGACTGTGCGAAAAGCCCGTACTGACCGAAGCCAGCGTTATTGATGAGCATCGTTATAGAAAGCTTCTTCTTCGTGAGTTCTTTCGTGATGCGTTCGATGCTTTCAGGATCAGAAAGGTCTGCAGCAATGACTATCGCATGAATGCCATGTGCTTTGGTGAGCTCTTTTGCGAGAGCACTCAGTGCATCAGCGGACCTTGCGACGAGCACGAGATCAGATTTGTCTGCAGCGCAGAGCCGAGCGAATTCTTCTCCCAACCCGCCCGATGCCCCTGTGATCAATGTGATCTCTTTCATAAGAAAGATTGTAGGGGCACGGGTGGCAAAAGCCGATGTACATCAGCTGAGGATGAAGTATAAGAATCCCCAGCCGCCGCCGAAGATGGCTGCGATTACTAAAGCTATAAGTAGTTTGCGCATATGCCCTATAAGACGACGGAGCTTGGTAAAGCTGTCACGGCACATTCTTGTTCACTTCATCAATCACTTTCTCGAGCATGTGTTTAAGTTGCTTTCGACGTTTTTCTTGAAAGTGATAAATAACGAGTGCAGCAACGATAGCGCCGATCATGTTTGCGATGAGGTCCCAGCCTGTGTTTGTGTAACCGCCGACGTTTGTATTGGGAATAAGTAGTGTTGCGACGAATTCAATGATTTCATTGAGTGCGCCCAGACCCATACCTGCGAGTAAGCAGAGTGTAAGAACTCCTGCAGTTGGGAGAGATTTCGGGAGTAGAGCGTGCAATGTCTGCCAGGAAACCCATGTGGCAATGCCGAATCCGTACGAGTGCACAAATTGATCGTATTTAAAGTAATTGGGGATAATCCACCAGCTATAGAGAACGTGTTTGTCGCCGCTGACGAGCCAGTCATCAGGAACGGGAACAAGCCCGCCCATCATATGAAGAAGCCCCCAGATACTCAGGCACCACAGTGCACCTTTGCTGAGATTCACGCGACGATGCAGGCTTGCGACGAGCAACGCCAACACCAACATCACGATGATGTAAAAGACAAACTCCCAGTTTTGCGTGCGGAAGGCAAAAACGGTGGCAAGGCCGATATACCCAAGCGTGAATGCTGCGACCGGCCGTATGGAGTTGTGCATGGCCAGGAGTATCACGTGATGACCGGTTTATCGCAAATGCTTGCTGTATACCTTGCTTGTGCAACGCTGTAATATGTGGCGCTGATATTCGTCCTCATACCTGTCTACCCCTCCTTTGTATGAAGATCCCTTTGCCTTCCCATGTCGGCATGTTTGCCCTCACAGGTGTTCTCGTCGTAGCGCCAGTACTCGCGGTGACGACGATGTTCGCACAGCCGTTTTATTGTGATCCATACACGCAGAATTGTGGAACGGTGAATAATCAGAATACGTACAATCCATATCTGACGAACCCAAACTTGGGTGCCCAGCAACATGCGTACAACGAAGCGTTTAATAATTTCTACACGCAGTATCGCAATCAACCCGTCCGAATGGACATCGGTCCGGGCGGACCGAATGGGAATAATCAAAACCATGGTCAGGTGAATCAGCCGGTAGACCAGAGTTGGTTGCAGCGATCTTCTGCACGTTCGAGGAGTTTGATCAATTATCAAGATCCGATCTATCCACCATATGGTGAGAATGGAACGTCGTTTGGTTACCCGTATCAGGGATATAACCCAAATTATTATGGATCAACGAGTTCGGCTCGTTCATCTGTGTACTACGCACAGTCAACGAATATGAATATGTGGGTGCAGTACCTGAGCCAGGAGCGTTATATGGAGTGTATGCAGGATGTGGTGGAGCGTCGTGAACAGGATGTGCAAGATGTGTATGGTGATTATCATCGTCAGTATGAACAATTGCTGCTCGAACGATCACAGGGTCGCATAACAACATGGCAGATAACCGATAGCAGGCGTCGTCGTGATAGAGAACGTCAGGTGGATCGCGATTTCCGCGAACGTTTCCGCGACCTGGAACGTTGGCTCGATGATCGCGAAGATGACATCGAAGACGCGTACCGCAACGATAGCCGTGAGTGTGATCGCGTGCGCAAAGAAATGGAGCGACAGGAGCGTGACCAGGAACGCGAATTGCAACGTGCGAGTAGATAATGCGAAAGTTTCTTGTGCACTTTAAGCGCGACATTCGTCAGTTCTGGCACTTTGCTTTAGTGCACTAAAGAGCTACATCTTGTCAGGTGGTTTGTGAGGGTTATCTTGGGTGCATATGCGTACCTCCCCCCTCATTATCTTAGGTTTTATCATTTTACCGTTGGCTGCCAACGCGGCCACTATTGATCGCTCCACCGTTGTGAAACCGACGCGCGGTGTGTATCAGCAATCCACTAACACGCCATTAAAATATAAAAGCCCAAAGGACTCACTTCCTGCTGTCACACAGAAGCCGTACACATCTATCAACAACCCCTATAAGTTTTCCTATCCGAGCAATTGGAAGACATATGACTTTGTGAAAAACCGCGGCGTTTCAGTATTTCCGATTGATGACAAAATGAGCGTCAGCGGCAAGCGCTTGAGTGTGATTAAATTAGGTATCATCCCGATTGCTGACAAAAAGGATTATTCGCTTGAGGAAATCGAAACGTACTTTTTGACACACGCAACATTGTCTACAGAGACGAAGCTTGCAGACTGGTATATCCCATCATTCGGTTTCATTAGTTCTGAAGATTCAACATTGTTGGGACACACAGCGAAGAAATACATGTACACGGGTGAATGGCAGAGCAAGAAATATAAAGCTATCGAATATATAACCTCGTTCAATAAGAATTTGTATGTAGTGACATATCAGGTTGAACCAACATATTTTGATACTGATTTGCCTGTATTCGAAAGCCTTTTCAAGACTATAAAATTAAAGTCTGCAAAAGCTACAAGTGCTTCATCTACTACTAAGAGTAATGCAGTCAGGAAAACGACGGTGAAATCTTTAGCAAAATCTTCATCAACGTCTTCTGTACAATTCAAGTAAGAAAGTAGATGTAAAGAACCTCCGTCTTGTAATGAATGGCGTGCGCATTATCCTAAGGGGGTGCGTACGCTTTCTCTGAGTCTTTTGGTTCTGATCATGCTGCCGCTTGCTGCAGATGCAGCGTATTTCAAGCTTCCATCGGTCACGAAGCCCACACGCAACCAGTATCAGATCACGTCAAAACAGCTGGTGAAAAAGAGCAGGTCTTCTTCGTTGTCGGTTACGCAGAAGCCATACACATCGATCAATAATCCATTCATATTTTCATACCCAAGTGATTGGGAAACGTATGACTTGGTGAAGAATAGGGGAGTGACAATTTCGCCGAAAGATGATGGCGTGACCCTGAAAAGTCAGCGCCCGAGCCAAGTCGCGTTCACGGTCGATACTGGCGCAAAGAAGAAAGAATATTCTGTGACAGAACTCGATCAGTATTTTATGAATAAGGCGACACTTGCCGGTGAAAGCAAGCTGATCGATTGGTATATTCCCTCCTTCAAACTCATATCGTCGGACGACGACACATTATTTGAGAAACCCGCGAAGCGATACGTGTATGAAGCAGAAATCGAAAGCAAAAAATTTAAAGTTCTTACATTTTTCTCCGTATTCGACGGTAAATTCTATCGCGTGTCGTTCCGTGCAGAACCAGAAAATTATGATGCTGATAGTGCCGTCTTCTTCCAGAAGATATTCCCATCTCTTCGCTTGAGTGACGCGGTGTTTAGTAGTTCATCTTCCAAAATAAGTAGGACGCTCTTGCGCGTGCAAAAGCGAACGTCATCTGCGAAGTCACATTCGAGCTATTCGTCGGTGAGTTCCGGGAGCCGTTATTCGTCTGATTCGTAGAGGACAAAACGCCAAAGGAATTTGGGTGAGTTTGATTCCTGCATTCGTGATGGTGGTGTTTTGGTTGTGGCTGAGCCAACAGCCGTTTAGTTGATGACTACATTTTAAATCCTGGCACCAAACGCATCTCCCGATGTATCAATTGCATTTGATCTTCAAGACTTTTCCATTTATCAGAGCTTTCGTTATATTCCAATTGCTTCTCGGCCAAAATTTGGATTTCATTTTTAGCTTCTTCAGAAATAGCGCTTTGTATAGCGAGCAGTTGCGCAGTCACATTTTCAGGAAGCATACCTCTGAATTCTTTCTGCAGAACTACGGCTTGAGTTCTTGCAGCAGTTGCAGCTGCATTAATTTCTGATCCTGGCAATTTGGTCATTTCGTCCATGTGACCGATGAATTCGGTTATTTGCTGTCCAAGGACTTCGTATTCTTCATTGTGTTCGGATGATTCAGGCATAGGTTGACCATACTCTCCATCAGAGGCACAAGGAAATGAGCATGGGCGAGGGTCGACAGAGGCTTGAAAATGGCTATAGTACGTGCACTTGGGTCGGTAGCTCAGCTGGTAGAGCAGTGCCCTTTTAAGGCATTGGCCGCGGGTTCGAATCCCGCCCGACCCACCATGACACCCTTTTTCAAGGGGTCATTTCCATGTTTTCCGCTTTCCGATGGGATCACATCGGTTCGACCCACTGGAATTGCTCCGGTAATAGCCATCGGATCGAATCGGAAGAACACCTTTGCGCGACGTTCCTGCTCGTTATCGGTGACTTCGATGCGATCCACAAGGACATCAACGACTCTCTGTTTATCGGAATAACTGAGCCTCCGAACTTTCTTGAACTGCTTCGCGAACACGCGGACCTGATCCTTTGCGATCTGATACTGACCGAGCTGTGTGATTCTTCCTTCGAGCTCAGTCTTTTGCGCAACGCCCTCCTACACATGCTCCTCGGTATTATCTCCGATACCCACGAACATATTGAGAATATTGAGAAGGCAAAACGTCTCTTTGCCTCAAAGGGAGTGTCTCCCATTATTCACCTAGGAGATTATTGTGCTGGACCCTCTGTTCGTGCATTCGCTGGTGCAAAGATCATCGGTATTCTCGGGAACAACGATGGCGATCACCTGCGTCTCGAACAGAACTTCAAGCAAATAGGAGGAGATTTCCGATGGGAATTCTGTGTGCTGGAGTTCGATGGCCTCAAGATTGCCTGTTACCACGGTACTGTCCCTGAAATCACAGAGGCCCTCATCAGGTGCAAGAAGTACGATGTCGTGCTGTCCGGGCACACGCACGAATCTTCTCTCGATACGAGAGACGGGGTACTCGCATTGAATCCGGGGAGTGCGCATGGTTTCGAGAGGGCAGCAACAGTTGCGATCCTTGATACAAAAACAAAACAGGCAGAGATCATCACGTTGTCATAGTAGAATAGGATTCGATGAGCACCGATCCCACACAACAATTCTACGAATCTCATGTTCGTGAATACGAAGAGCAGACTCTCAATTTGCTGCCCCAGAGCTTTCTTCAAAAGTTCATGGAGACCCTGCCACGCAATTGCAGAATTCTCGATGTGGGATGCGCCTTCGGCCGGGATTCGGCAGTACTTGCCGAACATGGCTTCAGAGTGACTGGAGTTGATTATGCTGCGGCTTTGATTGAACGGGCAAAGCAGCGAGTTCTGAACGTCGAGTTCCTTGTTGCTGATATGCGTGAGCTTCCATTCCATTCCGGATCCTTCGATGGCATCTGGGCGTACATGAGCCTTCTCCATCTGCAAAAGAGTGAAGTCCCTGCGGTTCTTCAAGAATTCGCTCATGTTCTTGCCCCGAAGGGCCTCCTAGCGCTCGGCATGAAGGTAGGACAAGGAGAAGGATATATCAGCGATCAACGGTACGGCGGGGCGCAGAAATACTTCGCGAACTTCGAGGTGGATGAAATGCACGAACTCCTGCAACGGGCAGGATTCGAGGTACTGGAGAGTGCTGTGCGGGAGCGCCAACTCCCGTATCAGGATCTTCCTGTGATGGAGATCCTGTCTCGAAGGGGCTGATCTGCCTCACACTCGTGAACCGGGGCATGTTATT
The DNA here is from genome assembly GCA_964391185.1 of uncultured Candidatus Peribacteria bacterium. Lineage (GTDB taxonomy): Bacteria > Patescibacteriota > Gracilibacteria > Peribacterales > Peribacteraceae > JAKQEM01. Next base: position 55,629 of record CAYMIX010000004.1, read on the forward strand.
CTGCCGCACGGCAAGGGGGGTAACGAACATCCAGAGAAAATGGACCTTCTCCTCCCGACCCACCACTGGACAAGGTAATATGAATTGATATAATAAATTTCTTATGACGGAATGGCAAGATGACAGAGACGGCCTATTGGTAGACAACATCATGGCTACTCTTCGCGAGGGCAAGGAAGTCAGACTGGCATATCAAAATAGTGATCCGAATACTGTGAATGAAGTTAAAGAAGCTCTGGGGGATTTGTATCGGAGTACATACGGTGAAGATATTCAGATTACTTCAATGGTCAGAGATATCAGTGGCGATCTGCATGTTGTTTTTCAGTGTAAAAGAGAAGAGAACGAATAATTGAGGATCGATCCTATTGTCACCCTTCGACTACGCTCAGGGTGACACTGTAAGGTATGCCTATGATCGACTCTCACTGCCACCTCGCGGACACACAATTCTCTGAAGACCTTTCTGATGTTCTCAAGCGTGCGAAGGCTGCAGGTATCCACACCATGGTAACGATTGCCGATTCGATTCCTGAAGCAGAAGATTGTGTGAAGCTCGCAGGGAAACATAAGAATATTTTCTGCACAGTTGGCGTACATCCGCACAATGCAAAAGAGTGGAAAAGAGGGGATAGCGACCTACTGAAAGACATGGTCAGTGGTTCCAAGAAAGTCCGTGCGATCGGAGAGATTGGGTTGGATTACCACTATGATCATTCACCACGCGATACGCAGCGCGGAGTGTTCCTCGAACAGCTCACACTCTCACGTGAATTAGGATTACCTGCAGTCGTACATTCCAGAGAGGCGATCAAGGATGTGGAGACGATCATCCGTGAAGTAGAGCCTCTGCAAGTGGTTATCCATTGCTGCACGGAGAAATGGGACGATGTCGCGTGGCTCGTAGAGCTCGGGCATTTCCTTTCGTTCACGGGCATCGCGACGTATGCGAAATCGAAAGATATTCATGAGACAATCAAAAACTGTCCTCTCGAACAAATGATGATCGAAACGGATAGCCCGTACCTCGCACCAGAACCACATCGTGGAAAAAGAAATGAACCAGCGTATGTGGTAGAAGTCGCAAAACACGTCGCGAAGCTCAAAGATGTTTCCGTGGAAGAAGTAGAGAAGGCTACAACAAAGAATGCGATGGAGTTTTTTGGCTTACCCAACTAACATTCGTGCTCATCGCCCTTGTAGGTTATCGGCCTTCGTCTATGGACTACGGCCGACAGGCCTCCTAGACCGCTGGCCTCCGACCTGCCCACCGAAGCCATAAGGAATATTTTGTGCCTGTAGTTCAATTGGATAGAGCGTCGCCCTCCGAAGGCGAAGGTTGTGGGTTCAAATCCCGCCAGGCACACCATTATTAGTCATGGCGAAGGTGGAAGCCGGAAATACAGGTTCAATTCCTGCCTGCCCGTCCGTAGTCCCGCAGGACGAAGGAGGGTCGAGGGCATCACGAAGTACACATTCACTTCGTTCATGCGACTTCATGGCAGGCCACTTTGTATAATCGTAATTGCGTACTTCGTGTCCTGTAGTCGTGCGAAGCATGTACTACGGGGCATGATTCAACATGCTTCAGTGCTTTACAGAGCTAAAGCAGACAATAAGATCGATATCTCATAGAATTTATTATTCTATGTTTACCGTATACGTTCTTCGCAGTTTTAGAGACAATTCTCTCTATGTTGGTTATACGACCAATATGAGTCAGCGTCTTGATACACACAATAAGGGGAGTGTTACTTCGACTAGGAATAAAAGGCCATGGAGACTTATTTTTGCCGAAAGTTACCTTTCACAAGACGATGCTTTGAGGCGTGAGAAATACTTGAAGACTACACAAGGTAAGAACGCTCTGAAGCACATGTTACGTGAGACGTTGAAATCATCACTCATTTCCCATTCTTCCAATCCCGCGCCATAAATCTTCCGGGTTTGCCAGTGAGAACGTGGAGAGCTTTTGCGAGATTACGATCTGAGCGGTGAATTGCACGGTATTAAGTGTACCGCACCTGGGGGTTGCACTAACACCCGATATCCGTAAAATAGGAGTTGCTCTTGCGGATGGCATCTAAGGACCGCAAGGCACGTTCTTTATGTAGAAGAAGAAATGCGGATGTAGCTCAATTGGCTAGAGCGACGCCTTGCCATGGCGTAGGTTGCGAGTTCGAGTCTCGTCATCCGCTCCATCCTTCGCGTTGCGAAGGATGCCGTCCATAGTTCCTGAGATCGATCACATCAAAACATCATCAAACCCGCGTCGCTACGGATGGCTGGCCGATAAGGAACGAAGGAGGGCAATCTTCATTTCAACGAACGTGTACGCTATCGTAACCGGCGTTTTCAGCGCGGGATTAGTACAGTGGTAGTACGTTGGCTTCCCAAGCCAAAGATGCGGGTTCGATTCCCGTATCCCGCTCCAATTGACAAGAAATTATATAATATTAATATATAGATATGGAAATATTACGAGCTTATGACGATGAGGCAGGCGACGTTTCGAGGGAAACCTCAGAATTGATTGGCCTACCAATCAACGAATTCAGACAGAGATTAATTGAGAGGTTTGCATTTGATGTTTTCAGCCCAATAGAAGAATCGGAAGTTCCATTCTGGAGCACGAGACCGAGGGTGGTTTTAGTAAAAGTAGAAGGTGGAAAAGTTGAAAGATTCACTCCATCAGTTCCGAATAAGCTCCCATAAGGAGCTCCATCCGGCTTCGCCCATTCGGGCTACGCCGCGATTTCGCTCATAAGATGTTTTTTAGCAGATAAAGCCGGATGCCGCGGCGAAGTTCGCAAACGAAGCCGGGCAGCTGCTTTAGTGCTTTAAAGAGCTAAAGCATCTTTTCTTATAATGATGAGGCAATATGTATGAATGCATTTTGTTTATATCCTTGAATCTGCTGATTCCTGTCATTCGTATATAGGCCACAGTGTTCACACTGATAAATTTTCCGGATGGGAATTAAAGATGTACGTTGCTTTTAGGAACAAAGAAAAAGCTGAAGCATTTGAACGCTATCTCAAATCCCATTCCGGGCTGGGAATGGACAGGAGAACCCCTGCCGCCGTAGTCTATGAATGCCTTACCAAGGAGAGTGTTACCTTAATGCTGCAACCGAACAAATATTGACAATATCATTTTAAAATAATTTAATGTCATTATGAATACCAATTATATTTCCAGTCTTCCAAATCCCGGGCTTCATGTAACCCCAGAAATTCATCATAATCTCGACATAACAACACTGTTCAATCAACGAAGACTCACAAGGGACGCATTTGAAAAAGTAGGATTTCTCTTATTTCATGAGTATCATCCTGCAGGAGATGACTCACGCAGTGAGCGTCCAATACCGGACACTCGTATAATTGATGGTGTGGTGCGAGATATTAGTGGGACTCAATTAATGCACAAAGACGGCGATGGGGGCAGGCATGTTTTGCAGCTTCGTTATGATGGACAAAGTGGCAAAAGAAATTGCGATACGATCGTGGCAACCGACCAGGAAAAATTGTTTGAACTGTTCATCGCCTTTTTCCGAGATAACTACGAAAATCTTCTTTGCCATTCAATGGTGCCAAAGCCTGTTGAAGATTTAATCGAAATTATCCAACAAAAAGGAGTTCAAGCAGTAGCGGAACACCCTGCCCGTGAGTCATTCGATGGAAAGAACTGGCGCTCCTATCTATTCCATGGATTTGGTATTTCAGTGATCAGCAATCCCATTCTGGAAGTGTTTTACAAGGATGCGGCTGCAAGAGGATTGATCTATGCGCATCGTTGGCAAAAAGGACAAACACTCATCATCAATAACAACAACATGCTTCACGCACGGCTGATGCGAGATCCATCCGATGGCCCATTTGATCCCGCACTTGCCCAGCGCACATTCTATGCTTGGGACGATGAAGAATTGCGAGTTTTGCCTCCTAAAGTATAAATCCCTCAGTATTTCATATATTTATAACATATAATTCTATTTATCATAGTAGCCCAATCTCGCTCTTTGGGCTTGTTTCTGCTATAATAAAGGGATTTATGCATACACACTTCATCACTTCAAAAGGCATTATAAATGTGATGTTGAGCGTCACCTTCCTCGTGAGTACGACCAACGCATATGCGCAGAATCCACCCCCGGGTAACCCGGCAGATGAAAATCCTTTTATCTACACCAATACTCCCATACGCCTGCTTCAACCTCCGGATGACGCGACGTATACATTGGAAGCTGAGCCGGGATTGGGGACATTCTTCACATATTTTAATCTTATTTGGCCGTGGATCATTGGATGTGCAGCGGGCATCGCGGTATTGCAGTGCCTTATTGGCGGCATGCAAATGATGATGTCCGGTGGTGACTCTGGTAAACGTGAAGAAGGAAAAACAAAACTGATGTGGGCGATTGCTGGGCTTTTGCTCATCGGTCTTTCAGGTGTGATTTTGGAAACGATTAATCCGCTCTTCTACACGCAAGTCTAATGTTTACTACGTTGTACTACATTGGCACTTTGCTCTGCAGCTCACTCGTTGAGCTCTCACATGCAGCAGTGCCAGATACTCCATGCGGAGATCTTCCTGGTTGTGGTGCTGGACCAAGTAATATTATTTTGAATAATGCTCCGAAAGTTGCAGGGCTTGGTATCGCGATTGCAGCAGGAGGTGCCGTGCTATTTATCGCGTGGGCTGGCTTCCAAATGGTTCTTGCAGCCGGTGATGAAGGAAAAATTGGGGAGCAGAAAAAGGCGATTCTCCATGCGCTTATAGGATTGGGTATCGCAATTCTAGCCCAGGGAATTGTGTCGATTGTTGGTACGCAGAACTATGGTCAGGAACAGGGCCCGAGTGGTCTACCTGCGAACATTATCGCTTCCGCAATCGGTATTATTCTCACTGTTTTCAATGTCGTCTTTATCGTGGTTGTTATCTACGCTGGTATGCGGATGGTGTATGCCCAAGGTAAAAGTGATGAATTCAGCAATGGTCGTAAGATGATCACGTGGTGCATCGTTGGTGCGATCGTGACCAACCTAGCGAATGCGCTTGTACAAGCGTTCGTTGCTATCTTTGGCGTGTAACAAACAAATTGTATGATGAACCTTTTCTCAACAATCCTCGGCGCACTCACGACAACCGCTCATGCAGCTCAGCTTGATAGCTGGGGTACTCAAAACAGTGGCGTGCAGCAGATGTGGGCAAAGGTTCGTGAAACGCTTTACACACGTGAGGAACCTGTACAGGCACTTCTTGGTGCGACCATATCGTTTATCTTTCCATTGATCGGTGTTGCTGCTGTCATCATCATCATTTACGCAGGTATTCGTATCGTGAGCTCACAGGGTAAAGAAGATGTTGTGTCTGAAGCCAAGAACATGATCTTTTACGCTAGTATCGGTGTGATCCTGAGCATTATGGGATCGACGATTGTGGCGTACTTTGCGACGGTGTTCTTCCCGACGTTGTACCAGTAAGAGGGTAACGGGAGTAATTGGGGTAGGGAGGGTATAGGGGGTAATTTGCTGAACCTCAAACTCCCCATACACCCAAGACCCTCCTTACCCCCCATACTCAATTGGGCTACAATCTCCGCCATGTCCAAGCGCCAGTACATCACCACAGCTATCGACTACCCAAATGCCGCTCCGCACATGGGGCACGTATTGGAGAAAGTATTGGCAGATGTGATGGCTCGTTGGTTTCGGTTGCGTGGCGATGATGTTCGGTTTCAAATTGGTACGGATGAGCACGGTATCAAGATTCAGCAGACGGCGAAAAAGCAGGGGATGACAGCGTCTGCATTGGTCGATAACAATGTACCACTCTTTGAAGATTTGTATGCCAAACTAAATGTCTCCGCAGACATCTTTATTCGCACATCCGATCATCCAGTTACATGGCCAAATGTTGATGCCATCAAGCACCGTCCAACGGTTGAGGCACTGTGGAATAAGCTGAAGGATGCTGGCATGCTCGAGAAGCGTTCATACACGGGATTGTATTGTCCCGGCTGCGAGCGGTTTGTGACGAAGAAAGATTTGGTCGATGGTAAATGTCCTGACCACGATCGTATTCCCGATGAAGTGGTGGAAGAGAACTATTTCTTTTTACTTTCGAAGGAATCTGATTGGCTGAAGAAACTGCTGAAATCTGATTATAAAATCGTCCCTGACTATCGCAGTGAAGAAACTCTCGCGCTGCTTGAACGCGGTCTTGAAGACGTATCGTTCTCACGCCCTAAGTCGAGCTTGGCGTGGGGCATTCCAGTTCCGGGCGACCCAGACCAAACTATGTATGTATGGTGTGATGCGCTGACGAACTATGTCTCAGGATTGGGATTGCTGACGGATCATGCCAAGAATGAATACTGGGATGATGCCGAAGTGATGCACGTGATCGGCAAAGACATCGCGCGTTTCCATGCGCTCATCTGGCCGGCGATGCTCAAACATGCGGGAATCCGCACACCAGATCGTCTCCTGATGCACGGATTTGTGACGAGCGAAGGGCAAAAAATGAGTAAGAGCTTGGGCAACGTTGTTGATCCTGTCGACGCACTCGCAAAATTCAGCGGTAACCCAGACCCTATTCGCTTTTTCCTCTGTCACGAAATTCCTGTCGGACGAGATGGAGATTTCAGCTGGAAGCGCTTAGAAGAAATCTATGATAGTAAACTGCGCAATCAGCTTGGTAACATGCTGAACCGTGTGCTTGTGATGCTCAAGAAAGAAAACGCAGATCTGACAATTCCTGTGTCTGCGGATGATCAAGAAGGAACGAAGGCGCTTTGGAAAACATACAGCGACGCCCTCGATGCATTTGATATTCACGCAGCTATCCAGATGATTACAACGGGAATCGATAAAATGAACGCGAACTTCAACGAAGCTCAGCCATGGAAAAAAGAAGGAGCAGACCGTCTCACGACACTTTCAACGTTTGCAGAATTGCTACGCCTGACAGCGTTGATGCTTTTGCCATTCGTGCCAGATGCTGCCTATAGAATGTCGAAGCAGTTAAATGTGCCGTATGCAGAGTTGATGCTCGAGAAAACCTTTGTGCTGACAGATGAACTCAAAGCCTGGGGCGGAGCGAAGGATTGGAAGAGAGTAGGCGAGCCATCGATACTGTTTGCACCGCTTGAACCGAAGGAGTAAACATCGAGATATGCCGATCGACATCCAAGTACAGCCAGAATCGTTGCCGAAGCAGGATGAAGCAGTTCGCGATGCACATATTCGTTTTTTAGAGTGGCGTAGAGAAGTAACGGCAAAAAAAGTACAAACGTTGTTGGATGCGCCAGCTGAAGATACGTGTGACCAGAAGATTTTGATGGGTTGGCGCAATACTGATCCGCAATGGAAAACAGCAATACATCTTCTGATGACAGAGCGTATTGGCCATATGCCAAATGAGAGGAAAGAATCCTTATTGAATGCCCTAGAAAGAATTATCCTCGAGGGTGGCGCGTCCGATTTATGTGAGCTTGCTACGGTCAGTAATGAGTATTTTGAGGTGGGTGATGATTCTTCGGAGACTGAAAAAGAATTGGTTAGGTTGGCAACAGAGTATATGCGAACAGCTATATCCTCTGAGGATCCAGCTGCTTCTGCTGAATATGCAGGAAAAGCGTGGCTTGCCATGCGAGCCCTACGTGGAGGGTCATTGTTACCTCGGGGCCGGACCGATCTCAGTGCATTGAATCGTTTTCCCAATGATGAGCTTTTGGAGCGATGTCGCGATCTGCTGATCGCACCTCCGAACAATGAGGTATTGTGTGAACTTTTGGCGTTTGTTGGTGAATGCGGCGATGAGACGTTTGTGCCCGTGCTCGGGAATATTCTCAGCACTGTTCCCGATGAGGGAGTTCTATCTTATACGATAAGAGCCCTTGGATATATTGGTGGTACTGAATCGTCGAGAGTGCTCATTCGTTTTATCAAAAAGCCCGGAACCTTAGTGAAACTCCAGCAATCGGCCTGGGAAGCTATCAATGCATTACGAACAGGGGGTTCAACAGATTGGTCTACGGGCGAAGATTTAAAAGATTGGGAACCTGCTGATCAATTAAGCCGATGGAAGACGCACAATCGGAGGATTGTCATAGTTTAAGGATTGGCATTCTGGACCACTTCGCCGCTGACAATCGTTACGGGACATTTGACAATTTATGCAAATAAATGTATAACTTATAGGAAGGAATATGTCCTTTGCGGACTTAAGCCAACCGGGCGTTCCTTCGTTTCTCCTCTTGGATCGCCCACCGCTTTCAGAGCACCGGGCCCCAAGAGGAGATTTTTTTGTTGTCCAATATCTGCTCATATCATAGAGTACACTCGTTCCGGGATTGCGAGCTCGTTGAGGACGACTCAGGAGACGCCACCAGAGGAGCATGGTTACACTGCACACCAACTACAACGTGCAGATATTTATTCCCCAATTTATCTATGTTTGATCCAATGTCCGAACTTGCTGGCAGCGGTATGCCACAGGAAGATCGCCCTGCGATGCCTCCTCAGCAGCAGTTCAATAACAATGCAGCCGGAGGACGTAGTTTTGCGCAGGATGTTCACTCTGTGACAATCCACGCTCGCCAGCGCACCTTCTATATCGACTTGAAGCAGTCCGGCAACGGCCGCTTCTTCAAGGTTTCCGAGAAGTCCCGCGGCGGTCAGAAGACAACAATCATGTTCGATTCTGAAGATCTTGATAAGTTCATCGCAGCTTTCCAGGAAATGAAGACGAAGCTTGAGGCGTAAGCTATTTGCATATCAAAGCGTGTCGCCCTTCGTCGTGCTCAGGGTGACACGCTTTTTATATAGCTCGGTGTCATGGTGAGCCCGACGAACCATACTGCTTACCGTCGTCCCCGTCTCCACTCCTCCGCAAACATTTCCTTCTTTCCTGGTGGTTGGAGTTTTATTACATGCAGTGTTGTTTCGTTCCCGCATCCAACAGGAATGGAATGTTGTTCCTGTGTCAGTGATGTTTCGATGAGCTTCACTGTCACGCCCATGACATCACACGTAACACCTGGCCATGGATTGAGTGCACGCACGCGTCTGTCTATATCGATAGCAGTTGTCTTCTCACGATCAGCGATGCCATCTTCTTTTTCAAGTTTGCGACAAAAGGTCACACCTTCGGTTGGTTGAGGCTTCGGATCAAGTGGTTGTTTGAGCGTTTCTACAAGGAGGTTTGCACCAAGAGCGCTCAATGTTTTTCGTAACTCCGTCGCAGTGTCTCGCAATCCAATCGGCAAACGTGCGACAGAAAGAATTGGTCCCGCATCAAGCTCTTGCACCATCACCTGAACGGTTACGCCTGTTTCGGTATCACCACTGAGAACTGCATGTTCAACAGGGGATGCACCTCGCCAGCGAGGGAGAATACTTCCGTGCACATTCACTGCGGCGATCGCAGGAACTTCGAGAACTGTTTGGGATAAAATTTTTCCGTACGCAACGACGACGAGGAAGTCGGGTTGCAATTCAGGATGTGCATTGATGTAGGGCAAAAGTTCCTCATTCACATTCCCTGGCTGCAGTACAGGAATGCCCAATTGTTCCGCAGCAACTTTTACAGCTGGAGGTGTGATTTCTTTTTTTCGTCCCACAGGTTTATCCGGTTGGGTGACCACAAGCTTCACGCTGAATGCGGGATCGGCAACGAGTGCTTGCAATGCAGGGACTGCGAAGTCTGGGGTTCCACAGAAAATAATTGTTGACGGTTGCATGCGACGATATTGAAGCTTCGCGACGCGCACTGCAAGTCTGAGCGATATTCAATTGCAAACGTCGAAAAAATTTTTCGTTAACTACATGTCACAAACATGTATCGCATTCCGAGTGTGTATTAGTCGCAATGTCAGTTCTTTGTTGTTTGAGCGTCTTCGCCATAGGATAAATCCCTTTATGGTTCAGCATTCAGATGCTCAGGCTTTCAGTGACATGCTCCGTAGTGCTGAACGTGTAGTGTGCGTGTGTCATCGCGGTCCTGATGGAGATGCTATTGGTTCTCTTATAGGAATTGCGCTACTCATAGAGCAAAATATGAAAGGGAAATCCGTGCAGTTATGGTGTGTCGACGATGTTCCAGAGTCATTCTTATTTTTGCCAAATGTTGGACGCATTCAAGAGCCGAGTGAACTCAAGAAAGGAGATGTGATCGTGACAGTCGACAGTGCAGAACCAAAACTGACAGACATGCACGTGTCCCATCCACACATGTTTGATGGTACATATCCACTCATAAAAATTGATCATCATCCCAATAGTCCAGGCTTTGGAAAGCTCAATATTGTTTTACCGGAAGCTGCATCAACATGCGAAATCATTGTGCAGATTGCTGATGAATTAAGCTGGAAGATAGAACCTGATGTTGCGACGGTTCTTCTCACGGGAGTATTTACCGATACCGGCGGATTACTCCATAGCAACACAACATCACAAGTGTATCGCACCGTTGCGCGCTTACTTCGTGCGGGTGCGCGTCAGCAGCAAATAGTTGGTGCAGTATTCCGTACGGCGAAGCTCAGTACGCTGAAGCTCTGGGGACGCGTGCTCGAAAAAATTTCTGTGACCGAAGAAGGTGGAGCAGTGTCTGCGGTGACAGAAGGGGACTTCCGCGCGACAGGTGCAGAATATTCTGAGCTTGCTGGAGCGATCGATTACGTGAATGCGATTCCGGGCATGCGCTTCTCGATGATTCTCTCCGAACGTGATGGTAAAGTAAAAGGCAGCCTGCGCACACTCCGTGATGATGTCGATGTCGCGGCTATGGCAGGGAAGTTCCACGGCGGTGGACACAAGAAAGCTGCAGGCTTTGCGGTATCGGGAAAGCTCCGACCAGAAATGAGATGGAAAGTCATTGAAGAACAACAACCTCCGTCGAAGAACGAGAAAACGAAGAACGAATGATCGTTACTCGTTCTTTGTTGATTCGTTATTCGTCAATGTATCTGCAGCATCATCTTTCACCTTATTCGCAGCCAACACTTCAGATGGCTTTGTCGTGATGAGCGCAGACTCCTCCGGACTTGCGACCACTTCCATCGCCACGTGTTTGTACCCTGCGAAGAGAATTCCTTGTCCGACATCGGAGTTTAGAAGTACGTACTTTTCTCCATCAGTGAGGTAGAAGAGTTTCTGCAAGTTATCGACAGTTGTCGGTGATTGCTTGAGAAGTACTTGCAGTGCGGAGTTTGTGATGATCGGCTTGCCGAACGGAGATTCAACGAAGTCATCGATGTCCTGCGTGATGGTTGTGACACCAAGGTAATACTTGCGTGCGCGCTTTACGATGCCATAGAGGAAGCGTGCAGAGTCTTCGTGTTGCATCAGGTTCCATGCTTCGTCGATGACGAGCAGGCGCTTCTTGAGGTTGGCTCGAATGCGGTTCCATAGGAAGTTCAACACGATATAAATCGCGATTGGGCGGAGCTGTTCTTCAAGGTCACGAATCTGGAACACGATCATTTGAGCGTCGAGCTCAACGTTCGTCTTCTGGTCGAAGAGTCCGGCGAAGCTTCCTGTTGTGTACTTCTGAAGAATCTGTGCCATGTTTTCACCACCCTCAGTCGTCATAAGAACGTCGACCAATTGCTGCAAGGTCGGTGGGTCCATGTCGCCGGGATTCGGTGTTGTCAGTGTGATCCCATTGAGTGCATATGTATCGATAATTGCTTTATCGAGCACGCCGTCTTCGCTTGGAGTTATAGGGCCAAGCATAAGGCGAAGGAGGCCGTGCAAGTTAATAACAGCAGCGCGCAATACTTCACCGACTGCGGCATCGTCTCCGCGAACAGCTTTAGGGAGATCAAATGGATTGATGCGGAAGTTGCTCTGAATCGAGAGGGGAATGAAGCTTCCTCCAACTGCCTGGCACAGGTTTGTGTATTCATTTTCTGGGTCGATGACGAGCACTTCTGTTCCGAGCATCATGTAGCGCAAAAGTTCGAGCTTTGCCGTGAAAGATTTACCAGCTCCAGATGTAGCGAAGATGTTGCTGTTCGCGTTTGGTAAATCAAAACGATCGAAGATAATCAGCGAATCGTTGTGACGGTTGATGCCATAAAGAATTCCATGATCGTCTGTGAGGTCGGAGCTGGAGAAGGGGAAGCTCGCAGCCAACGGTGACGTGTTCATGTTACGGTTGATTTCGATTTCATCGAGACAGATTGGGAGTGTCGACGTCCATGCATGTTCCATCTGGAACATCGCAGGCTTTGTCAGCACAAGCTTTCCTCCAAGAACAGATTCGATGTCTGTCTGAACTTTCTTGAGGCGTGCTTCGTCTTCTGCATAAATCGTGATGTACATGCCGAACTGGAAGAGCTTCTCCTGGCCACGAGCGAGGAGGTCGCGCAGTTCTTCTGCATCTTGCAACGCAGCTTCAAGCGTCGGATCGCGAACGATTCCGCGCTGTTCCAACATACGAATACTTGAGCGCAATTCCGCAACTTTCTTGCGGAGCATTTTCATAATCGCCTTATTAGAACTTGGGAAAATGAAGTGCGAAATATCCATCGTCGCATCTTGGTTGATGGTCTGTGCCATCCAGTTTGGATAGATATAGTTTGGCCAGTTGTACACATACAACGTGCGAACATACATGTCGTTAATGATGATGTCTTTGTTGCGCACTTGTAATCCTGAAGGCGCGATCAAATCCAGCATTTTCTGCAACCCTTCCTCATAACGCTTAATAACCTGACGATCATCAGGGGAAAGTGTTTCATCGGACTTCTTTTTCTCGAGTAATTCATCTGCACGCTTCGTAAGACCCAATAGATCATCAATAGCTTCGATCAGCGGGCTTGCTGGGTGCATATTCATGTTCGGAGCCTGCCCGACTAGGGTTTCGTTCAGGCGGGCCGGGTTTGGTGTTGGTATGTCGGACATGTTGAATTATCTATTAATTATAGCAGAAATACCCTTTACCCGCAATCACCTCAATTGGCGTTTGGGTCTATTAAACTGCGGTCAAACCCCGAATTACGCCTGTCTCGGTAGGTCCCATTCTCGATGAGCCCAAGGTCATCTACACCCGGCACATCTATCACTTTAATGCCCGCAATGAAGGCATCGCGGTTCGTATTGAGTGCAGCGAGCCTTTCTCCGGCTACTTCGATGAGATCTTTGAATAATCTGATGATGCTGCGCTGTTTATCTTCGCGTGCTTCTACCTCAGCAAGTGTTGTTTCGGCTTCTATCAGGCGTTCTTGCAGGCTACCTGCGGTCGAGAAGTTCTCTTCACGGATAGAAACGTTTAATGCACGCTGAATATCGCCAGCTTCCTTGCGTGCTTCACGGCGTTCATCGGAAATAGTGTCTGCTTCCTGTTCGAGTGCTTCTAAACGGATTTCGCTCACACTGCGCAATTGGGTTAATTCTCGTACGTAATCATCAAATGCGTTAGGGCGTTCGGTACTGCGATTGAGCATATCCATCACATCCACCTGAAGCATGCTTCCAAACTCTTCTAAAAGCGCGAATGCTTCATCTTGGATACGGTCATCATCAAAGAGATATTCCATCTGTGCACTGATTCCTTCGAGAGCACTTTTGAACACCGACGTATGCATGATGAAATTCGACATATACACACCGAGCAACGCACTCGGGTGGAGTGGTTGTGCGAAGAGTAATTGCCGTGTCATTTCCTGCGTCCACAATGCGGCGTATGTCGCGATCGTTTGGCGAGGCGAATTGTTGCTTCCCAACCATGAGCAGTTGGAAAGTAAGAGTGACATTGCGATGAGTGCGGTGAGTCTGTGTGAACTTTTCACTACATTATTATAGCGCATTTTTGCGTTTGGCACAATATATGGCTTATTAATGCCAAAATCGATGATTCACATAGTGCCGAATACATGATGTCGTCAGGCATTTTTACATCCTAAAAATGTGCACAAAACGTGAGTATTTTATGTGTGCAAGATCAAATAATTATTTCAACTAGATGGGTCATTTATATCTGATACAGTTCAGCCAATTTCCGCATAGAACTTTTGTTCATGTCCCATGTTTGACCACCTGACTTCAGAGGCTAAACAGATTCTCGAAACGATCGAGGGCCTTACCGACGTTGTTGTCACCTGGGAGCCACCTCGGGAAGCTGGTCATGGAGATCTTTCGACGACGGTTTGTCTGCGTGCGGGAAAAATACTTGGCAAGAAACCTCAGGACGTTGCAAAAGTTCTTGCTGATGGACTCCAGAATTCTCCATCGATCGAAAAAGTTGAAGTCGCGGGTCCGGGGTATGTAAACGTGTGGCTCAAGCCACACGTGTTGCTCGAACAATTGGATACCGTGAGGAAGCATGTGTCACCAAAGAAAACGCGCAAAGAAGATCCAGTGATCGTCGAATATTCACAACCAAACATTGCAAAGCCACTCGGCATCCACCACCTCATAGGGACGGTGATTGGCCAATCGGTTGCAAATATGTACGAGCACACAGGCTTTCCTGTCATTAAATGGAACTACATCGGCGATTGGGGTACACAGTTTGGCAAGCTCTCTGTCGCATTTGAAAAATGGGGAACGAAGCCAGCGTCCAAGTGTACGATCGATGAATTGCTCGCGCTCTACGTAAAATTCCATCAGGAAGTAGAAAAGGATGAGACGCTGGAAGCACAAGGACGTGAAGCATCGCGCAAGCTTGAACAAGGCGATAAAGAGCTTCGAAAGTTTTGGAAAGATGTCGTCACCGTGACAAAAGCTTCGTTATCAGATGTATACCGTCGCTTGCACGCGTCGTTTGATTTGGATCTCGGCGAGAGTTTTTACGAAGATAAAATGGAGCCTATTTTGGCTGAGGGAAAGAAAAAGAAAGTATTTACCGAAGGAAAAGAAGGAGCGCTCATTGTTGCATTCTCCGAAGAGAAGAATATGACGCCATATGTGGTGCAACGCGGTGATGGAGGAACGCTTTATTCCACGCGCGATATCGCTCAAATGCGTTATCGCATTGACACATACCATCCACAGAAGATTTTAATTTTTACCGATATCGCTCAGAAGCTGCACTTCGAGCAGTTGGTAGAAACGTGCATCATGCTGGGATGGGATCTACCTGCCTTTGAAAACGTGCTCTTCGGACGTATGCGTTTTACCGATAGTGCGATGAGTACTCGCAAAGGAAATATTCTTAAGCTCCAAGAAGTACTGGATGAAGCGGTTAGCCGCGCAACCAAGATTCTCGAAGAGCGTGGCGATGCCATACAGACCGATGATCCTGCGGACCTCGCAGAGATGATGGGCGTGGGGGCGCTCGTGTATGGCATCGTCAGCCAGAATAGAAAGATGGACATCGTGTTCGATTGGGACAAGATGCTCAGTTTCGATGGAAACAGTGCCCCATATTTGCAGTACACACACGCGCGTGCGAAGTCTGTCTTGCGCAAAGCGGGTATCGAAGAAGGCGAGATTGGAGTGGGAGACATCGCAGAGCTTTCAGCACACGAGCGCAATCTACTCACCAAACTTTTGCAATTTCCCACAGTGATCGAAAACGCACGTCATGAACATTTGCCGCATAAGCTCGCGAATTATTTGTTTGAGCTCAGCCAAATATTCAATGCGTTTTACAACGTCGAGAATATTCTTCAATCAGAAGAGCCACAGCGCAGTTTGCGTCTTTCACTTACGTCTCACACTGCTGCCGTTCTGAAGAGCGGCGCCTCCCTCTTGACGATTCGTGTTCCGGATCGCATGTAACATCCTTCCTCCTTTTTCCATTTTTTGTGTATGTCCCGCAGTCATTATCTATCACGTTCTTATCCATCTCGTCGTCCTTCGTCACGCTCAGGACAGACGCAAAAAGCTCCTTTAGTGGGTTTCATCTTAATCGCATCATTCGGCATTTTGTTTGCCGGTTGTAGCGGGCCTGAGTCTGTCGAAGACGAAGAGCTCGTCTTCACACAAGATGACCTCGCTCGTTACCGTGAGCTCGCAGCAGAATCTGGTAGTGGTTCTACAGACGACATTCCGGAGATTGATATTTCTGCGTCTGGTAGTGGTGCGACTAATGCAGATGCTGTGGAGCTCGATCTCTCGCAAGTGGATACCTACAATGGTTTGCGCGCGAGCATGGCTGGAGGCGATGGTTATCAAGTAAACAATGAATTCTTGAATGTGCGCGAAACGCCTTCAACTGCAGCAAAATCAATCGTCCAACTGAAGTTCGGTGATGCAGTGAATGTGACAGAATTCTTGGATTCCCAATGGGCAAAGATCACAATTGCTGGCGGCCAGACAGGATACGTGTCCCACAAATATCTCTCAAAAGTTACGAGTGATGACAAGTTAGAAGCGGAGAAGAAGCAATTCGAAAACATGTACTACGTGAGCTTTGGGTTTGTGAACATGCGCAAGGAAGCGGACCAGAGTTCGGAAAAAATTGGAGAAATCCCTGGAGGCAAAATCATAAAGCCAATCAGCATCGATAAAGGATGGGCGAAGGTTTCCTACGATGGAAAAGATGGATATGTTTCCACGTCGTACCTCGCAGCATTCTTGCCAAACTTCATTGTACGTCAGGATACATACACGTTGCCAGTGCTTCGCTACAGCGTGGTGAAAGAACAGGAAAAAGAAGTGCTTCAAGCGCTTGGTCAGCATGTAAACGACCTGAAAGGAAAAGGTTACACTTTTATGACCATGGCTCAGTTCCGCGATCAGTTGCTTGCTCAGCAGCAGCGTGATGTGCGTCTCGAAGGAAAGAATGTCATCGTTGCGGTGACAGGAATCACGCCAGGCAACATCAAAGCAATTTCCGATGCGCTTACGACGGCAAACGTCAAGGCTACACTCTTCATCGAAACACAAAATGTAGGTGTCTCTGGTATCACAGAAAAAACCCTCCTCACGATGATGGCGAATGGATTTGATATCCAGTCAGCGACGCACACAGGTGACGACCTCCGTGCACTGACGGATTCACGCGTAGAGCTTGAGCTCAAGCAAAGCCGCAAACTCCTTGAGGACTACACGAACAAGCCAGTGTTTGCTGTCGCATATCCACAGGGTGGCGTGAATGACCGCGTTGCAAAAATTGCAGGTGAAGCGGGTTACTTACTCGGTCTCGGTGACGATGCTGATGCGAGCTTCTCGCGTGGTCAGCTCTTGCGCTTGCCGGCGATGACGGTGTTCCCAAGCATGTCTCCAGAAGAGGTCACGAAATTTGTGACTGGAGGTGAGCAATAAGACACCACAAATACACAGACAAACGAAAAGGTGCTCGCAGGGCACCTTTTTTAAGTTCGAAATCCGAAACTCGAAACAAGTCTGAATAGAAAATTGTTTAACCGTTCTAAATTCAAAACATTTAGATTTGTTTCGGATTTCGAACTTCGTGCTTCGGATTTACTGCTGTATGTACTGCTCCAGCTGATCCATCAGACTTTCTTGTGAGTACTCAGCGGATTGCTTTACTGCTTCTTTGGTGATCTGTTCCATTACTTCTGCACCGTGCTTATAGAAGTACCACGTGCTCCACACGACGATAATGATTGGAATGAAACCAATGAGCGTCTTGAAGAATCCGCCAACCGTTCGTAAGCGATCGCGACTATTCATCTGATGAAGATAATGCACGATCAAATCGAGCTTTTCCTCATGTGTGAGGCCAACTGGCGGCGCATCATGCGCATCGTTGTCATGTTGATGAAGATGACTGTGATCGTGGAGATCAAGATCGATTGTTGGCTCCTCTGAGGAAGCTGCTTTGCGTGGCATGGGCCGAGTATAGAGATCAGAAGCCCCTGCGCCACTTGCGGACAAACTCAAACGCACGTGTCACGTAATACGAGTTCTTCAGAGGAATATCGACGCAGTGCATGAGGGGTAATGGCTTTCCGCCGAATCCCGTCTTAAATGTCGTCACACCTGCGAACGGATGATGCTTATCGATAATTACTTCGTCACCGTTTTCCAATGACTTCCTCGGAGCGATTCCCCAGAAGTTATAGATATCATCACCACGACCGAGAGCTTCTTTAATAGCTGTCCACTGCAGTAAATAACTCGCTGGAATCTTCGCATACTTATGCGTACTCGCACCGTGGTGATAGCTGGTAATCCCACCAAAGCTCATATGCACAGAAGCTGCGACCGCTTCTCCTTGGTATCGCGCGACATAGACGATCGCCTGATTCTTTGGGGCGAAGTGTTTCACTTGTGCGCGAATATAGGAATCGCGATAGGGGACAAAGTGATGACGCTTGAAGGTTTCTTTCTGGAGCTCGAAGTAGATCTCCAGATCCTTAAGAGGATCTTTCGAAGCTTCTACGGTCACGCCTTCACGTTGTGCCCTTCCAACTAAGTTTCTTGTCGTCTTTCTCATATCTGCAAGAATGCTCTCTTCAGAGCGTTTCGAGTTTCGGATTTCGTGCTTCGAGTTTCCCGCATTCCATCTATCACCTTCATTTAGCGGGATGTACCACGTGTATTCAGATAAAAGATGCAGCGGAGAATCTTTCGCTCCAGCCTGATGCAGCTGTTCGATGCGAGGATCTTGTGCAGTCCAGAACGGACTCATCCGAATAAACGAACACTGATGATCGCGCGCGGCGTTCTTGAGAGCTTCAAGAATCTGTTGTAATTGATCTGGTGATGAGAGCAGTGGTCCGTACTGCACCATCAGGTGGCGTCCACGGCGCGCAGGAACGACGATCGCCTGAGCAACGCCAGTTATGACGTTATCCTCTCGTACTTCGATCCTGATGGGTTCCTGACCGATATCCCGATACACCTCGCCCATCGTCCAGCTCTGGAGAAAGAGTGGAAACTGTTGAGCACTCACGAATGCATCCCATTGAGCCGAATCTGTAGCTGACTGAACGTGCATAGAAGGTATGGTTCGTCTCCGCTCACCATGACATTTAGTTGTCGCGCATCACCGTGACGCCTAGACGTGTCACCCCGAGCGGAGACGAGGGGCGACTCTTTTTACAATGCTATCTATCTTTGAGACGGTACACGAATTTTAAACCCGACCAGGCATCATCGACAGCGCACACTTTCACATCGACGAGCCCATTCCTCTGACCAATGTCGCGAATAATATTTTCAGTCAGGTCCGAAGGAATGCCAGAAATTCTTCGTGGCCACGAAACCCACAGTGCGTGCGGCTTACCGAGAATTTTCTTGAGCTTCGGGAATGAAGTTTCCAAGTCAGATTTCTGCTGCACGAACACGTGGATGATATCAGCGTTTTCTTCGATACCTTGGACAAGACGTGCCTGCGTAATCAGCGCGCCAAGAGCTTCGATGTATCCCGCAGGTGCATTGATGATGCACGCAGTAAAACCGGGCTTGATGCCGAGCTTCTGCGGTAACGGCGTGAGTGAATAGCCAGTCATAGAATTATTTAGAAAGAAGGGGATTGAGAGTCTGCACTAATTCCTTGGCTTGGGTAAGCGTCGTTGTTGGGTGAGTTGGGAGACTCAAGATTTGTTCTCCAGCCATTTCTGCATCAGGGTCTTGACCATCTTTGTAGCCAACAGCCTCACCATCAGCGGCAGCTGGGCAGATCACGCAACCTGTCCAACCATCATGCAGGTGAATGTTGTGTTTCTTGAGTTGCTGACGAATGCGTTCTGCTTTATCTACAAATAGCGGGAACTTCTGAAGGGGGAGATCGGGCGTAACTCCCAATAACATTGGCCAATTATGTTTCGTGCCTTCATCAAAATAGAACTTCGTCAGCATCCGGCGATGGTCATTTATTTCTTTGAGACGATGCAGTTGATCAAGGGCCAACGCCGCGCACGCATTGGGAATGCGATGAAGTTGCGCCTGCATTTTTCCAGCCTTCTCACTGCGCGTGAGAATAGGTACGAGCATCTTCAGTTTAGATGCAATGACAAGTAAGGCTTTGCCAATTCCCAAGCCATAGATCGGCTTTGCGAGTGCATAGAGAATGGGATACAGCACGAACATCTTGATGCGAATCAGACCAAGATCCTGCGCATCGTTATATAACTTAGAGAGTTCTTCGCAGATATCTTTTCGTGTACAAATAACAGCTCCACCGGCGACACCAGAAATCGCTTTGTCCCTGCCAAAACTACAGAACATCACATCGCCAAGATGTCCTATTTCTTTTGGTCCCGACGCATCGGGCATGATGTGTGCGCAGTCTTCGATAAGCGCGAGCGAATGGCGATCGCACATATCGCGGAGTCTTTTGGTGAAAGCGGGAATTCCAAATGTGTGCTGGCAAATAATCGCACGTGTCTTCGGTGTGATTTTGGCTTCGAGGTCATCCAAATCTATGTTCAATGTATCGCGTTCTATGTCTGCATACACCGGAACCATTCCTGCAGCGATGATCGCATTGGGAACTACGACACATGTGTAACCTTGGACAATTACTTCTTCGTCACGCTGATAGTGAAGAGCTTTGAGAATGGCGAGCAGTGATTCGCGACCTGAAGAAAACGTGAATGCTTCCCTGCCCGAACGACCGGCGTCTGGTCGGGCGGGGCCACCGAATTGGTTGCTCAGTGCATCTTCCAGTTTTTTCACATCGCTACCCTTCTTCCAGCGTCCTGGCTGAAAAAGAATGTTCCACGCGAGACGAACCTGACGGCTGTCAGCCATCGGCGCGAATGTGTGATGAATAGGGGAAAACAAGCTCATGGGAGGAGGCGAGTGACGGTGGAAAGTGGCATACGACCAACACAAACTAAGACGGAACTAGCATCTACTTTTTTCGTGGTAGATGACAATATTTCGACATCTTTTCCGAATGCTGTTGCGAATATGTCAGCACCATGTTTATTGGTGAATACCACACGCTCAACAGAATCTTTTGCCTGCGCCCCTAGTTCCTTGAGGAAGTGATGTTCTTCAGGTCCAGTTTCCTGTAGACCACTGGTGAGAAGTACACGAGGACGTTGTTTCTGCTCTGCAGCCCAATGGAGAGCGGCTTTAAAGCTCAATGGACTGATGTTGTAGGTGTCATCGAGAACTAATACTCCAGATTCAGTTTTTACATCGAATGTATGTGCGGTTTGCTTGAAGCTCTTAAGCAATTCCGAGATTCTTTTATCTGCGATGCCGAGATGTTTAGCGACAGCGATCGCCAGTAAAATATTATGAATATTATGAGAGCCGTGCAGTGCAATCTCATAGCCCATAGCCTGGAGCTCAAAGCGCAATCCGTTCTTCGTTTCTTCGTTCTTCGTGAGTTTGAGATCAGTTGTCAGTGTCACATCACAGTGAGCTTTTTTTGCGAGATCTGTGCATCCGTCGTTTTCTCCATAGAAGAATGCGTGACCATCTTTTGGAAGTGCTTCGATAAGTTCACCATTCGCTTCGATAATTGCTTGTTCAGATCCAAAGAGCGCCAGGTGATCGGAGCCAAGTGCCGTCATCACGCCGATGGTTGGCTGGGCGATGTCGCACAGAAGTTTGATTTCACCTTTGCGGTAGGCACCCATTTCTACGATGACAACACGTTGATTCGTTAATTCGTTAATTCGTGAGCTGCTTCTCGATAGCCATTGAGCGACTCCCATTTCTGTATTTACATGTGCCGGAGTCGTCATCGGTTTTAAATCTTGCAGCAGGTGATTGATCAGTTCCTTCGTTGTTGTTTTTCCGACACTTCCTGCAATGCCGATGACTGTTGCATCTTTCCATGACGCACGAAGATCACGCGCGCTGTTCATTACTTTTGTTTTCATCCTTGAATCAATTGGTTTTAGAAGCGCCCATACGAGCAATACAAACATCGGCTGAAGAGCTATTACAAATGGAATCAGCAATGGCGAAAGAAACATCGCCGCTAGAGAAAGAACTGCTGCTCCGGAAAAAATCAGCAGGGCTTTAGATGTCCACACTGGCTTTCGTTGTTTGCGCAAAGCAATTTGCACAATTGATAACAACGCGAAAAGTCCGATAAATCCA
The DNA here is from genome assembly GCA_964391185.1 of uncultured Candidatus Peribacteria bacterium. Classification (GTDB taxonomy): domain Bacteria; phylum Patescibacteriota; class Gracilibacteria; order Peribacterales; family Peribacteraceae; genus JAKQEM01. Next base: position 77,564 of record CAYMIX010000004.1, read on the forward strand.
AACATGACCATTGTTCGGATAATGTGCTGTGCCGCAACGGCGTCATACGTTGCTGTAGATTTCAAAGACGGAAGTGGATTCAAGATCGCATATAGTTCCCATGCAATGAATGCAGCGAGCAAAAATGGTCTTACTCTCCCGAAAGCTTGGTTCAAAAAACCGCGTTGTCGGAAATGTTCATTCAAACGATCCCATCGCCATTCTTTCTGCTGGAAAAGCGTCGTAAACGTAAGGAGTGGCGAGCTTAAAGAGAAGAACAATATAAGGCCCCATAGGCCTATTATGATCTCGCCTGCGAAAACTGGAGGATTACCCATATAAATGTGCGGTGGATTGTACCTGAACCGGTTATTGCAAATATATGTAAAATGTTATATAATATATACATGGAAAATAAACACAGTACAGTGGTTCATGTGGCATCAGGATTCGTCTTGGCATCGATGTACTTCGTGTACATGTTTGTCCTTCTGCCCAATTTTTGATTGGGAAATCCGAAGCACGAAGTTCGAAATCCGGAACAAATCTGAGTGTTTGAATTTAGAATGTTTTTAAACATTCACGATTCAGATTTGTCTCGAGTTTCGAGTTTCGGATTTCGAGTTTGTTCAAGAATGACTTTTGCAATCTCTGCGGCTTTGTCCCTATGCACTCTGTGTCGCACTCCTTGGAATAAGTGGAGCTTGCTCTCGCGGATTCCTTTTTTCATGAGGTATGCATCGCTTACAGGAGTCATCTGGTCATCGGTTCCCCAGAAAATATCGGTTGGCACTTCGATAAATGGCAGCAGTGGACGCAAGTCTTCAGCAGTGACGCGAACGAGTGTATCGCGCATGACAGGTGTCGCTTGTTCATAATCATGCACACGAACCAATCGATAGAGGAACTTTTTGCCGAATGGTTGCAGATGTTTGAACCCAGGAATCGACAGGAAAATTTTACCGGTCTTTGCGAGCATCAAGCCAATAATGCGTTTGATGTGACGCGGATGTCGAATGCCCGCTGCAGCGCACAAGTACAAGTGATCGATTGGAACTGTTCCACGAACTGCGAGCTTGATGGCGATGCGTCCGCCGTGAGAGTGACCTAACACGCTGATTCGGGTTTCGAGTGTAGCCTGTCCTGAGCTCTGGCGAAGGGGGTTTCGGGTTTGGAGCCACTGCTCGACCCAATCTGCATAGTCATCGATCGTCCATGGCTTCTTCGGTTCAGGTTCATCACCAAAACCCGGAAGGTCCGGTGTCAGAATTTCAATGCCAGATTCCTTTAGTGTTTCACGGAGTTCCGTGAAAGATTCCTTCGAGCCGCCCCAACCATGAAGACATACCAAGGTCGATTTCATGTATGACCAGTGTAGCGGCTTTGACTATCCATCGCGACCGTCGTAGAGTGCGTTCCTTTGATTTTTCACATCATCTGTTCCTCCATCCACCTTCTCTTTTGAGGAAGTGTTTCCTCAGTATACCATTCGGGTAAGAGAAGATGCCGTGGAGGAAAGGAGTGTGTACGTGGCTATCTCTGTGTACCCCCTTAAGATTGAATGGTTGACCCCATTGGTGCAGCTGCAGGATGCTTGTTTAAATCAAAATCATTGGCGATATTTGGATCCGCGGATTCTTGCTTTGTTCCTTTGCCAGCCACACAATGGTGGACTGGTTGTCGTCGAGTATGACGAAGAGATTGTTCGTCAGGCCGCCCATCAAATCGGGGAGAAAGGCAACAATAGGGACGCGGAAACCAACTGGCACAAGGCAGTGCTGACCACTGGGACCTGGCAGTCGTTTCTGTTGTACAAAAACGAGCTCGGGTCCCAAGTCGACATTCAGAGTATTGGTACCCGGGCTGGGATGCGACGCAAGCAGCTTGCGACATCGCTTGTCAACACTCTGAAAAGCAAGATGCCCGAACTCGATGTCCGGCGGATGCGCGCCATCGTTAATCAGAATAGCAATGCGGATGTTAAGAATTTCTTTCATTCATGCATGACATGCGTCACGCATGAACATCCGCACGGGATGATTTTCGAATACAAAAACTGAGAAGAGTCTTTCATGCTCTCACGGCACGCGGCCACCTCGTTCATCGGGGTGGTCGCTTTTCTATATTTATTCGATGTATCCCTTCTGCATATCAAGTTTTTGCGTGGAACGTACTTTTCCATTCGATCCAATGACAGTTGCTTCCCATGTGAGGCGCACCCCGGTTTCGAAGCGAGTGTCCGATGTCAGTACTGCCTTGAGTGCTTCACCTTTTTGAATATCAACCGATGTATGAAGCGGCAAATAAATCTGTTCCCAGTGCGTTGGCTTTTCCCATGGGCTCGTTGATAACGTCACACCAGGAACGAGGCCTGATTCCCAAAACACGCAGAAGCCGTTCACGGTTGCTGGCTTATCGAATATCCACGATACCTCGCCACGGCGCTGGCTTTTTTCGTGTTTGGTGAAGTTCAGTGTGTCCCATGTTTTTACTGCATCTTTCGAGAGGAGATCTTTCGGGTCCACCGTCTTCACATACATATTATTGATGCTGATATCCCGCGCTTCATCCCATGCGAGATCAAACCCAATGTCGTGCCAAATATCGACATTCTTTTTTAGTCGACCACCAGTCACAGGAACGATTTTATGAACGAGGGTTTGTGGAATCATCACGCCGCCTGGCTTAAGGAATCGCTTCGCATCTTCCATATTTTCTATCAGGTGTTCTTCCAGTGCATAGTTACCCAGAGTCTCCGAAATAACGATGTCTGTTTGCACGGGCTTTTTCATCATGTGCGCGTGCGCGTGGATAAACTCACAGCCGTGGATCTTATTGCGTTTTGCGAGCTGTTTGCTGATGCCAATCAAATCACTCGAAAGCTCGTACAAGTAACACTTCTTCGCACCGAGTTGCATCGCGAGGAAGCTCAGGAAGCCTGTGCCAGAACCGATATCCGATACAGTCATTCCTGGCTTGATGACCTTCTTCAGCGCTTCGTAAAACGCTTGATTGCGGACATCATCACCCATTAATTTGCGCTGGAGTTCGATCATGGGAGGATTGTAGCAGGTGCGAATGTAATCCACTGGCTCTGATTAAGATTCTGGACCTAACACTCCTTCCTTTGTAACAAATCTCTTAAACAAGGCGTCCATTTTTATGATTTCATATTCAATTTGCCCGATGAAGTATACTTCTGCCTGACGTGATTGACTTTGTTCCCACGTATCTGCTGCCCATGCTTCACAAGAAAGTATCGAACCCCATCCTGTAGCAACGAGTAATTCAAATGCTTGTTTCGTATCACGTGTATTATCAATGATATTGATACGGTTCTGGTGGAGGGCAATTCTTGCTTCTGCCGCCGTCCGTTCTGCTTTTATATGGGCGCCAATAAGCGGGCCAATTTTAGCCGCGATGGGTGAACGCAGACGGTCGAGAAGTTCTTTTACTAAAGTGCCACAACCTTCCATCATCATGGTGCCGGAATTTGGATCACGCGCGTTCATCAGGCGAACAAGCTCTGCAACGCGGAGGAGAGCTTCTCCAGCAATGCGATTTGTCGGCTGATCGTACACACGCACAAGGCCCGTCAACGTATCCATCGGCGATGGTGATGATGTTTCAACCATGGTCGGGCAGTCTGCCAGATTCCTTAGAGGAGTCTAGTGTTCAATAGACCGAACAATCATTCATGAATGCTGGAGGTTGATTATGGGAGAGATTGATACGCAAAGACTGGATATGGACATCTACGCCCCCAACGGAAACCCAACCGATTTCAATGCGTCGCGTGTGTTCTCGAAGACCGTTCCATCTTTTTCTTTTTGGCGGAACCAGGAAGTCTTCTCAAGCATTGGCTTGATACATTCGCTCGCGCCGGTAATCAAAATTGCTCTGCCAGATTTCTCCTGATCTTTGATAATTTCATGCAATGTTTCGAGTCCATCAAGGTCGATGTAGAACAGGTTACGCAGGCTGAGCACAACTGTGCCAGCGGTAATTTCTTTGATTGCATCTTCATGAGATTTACCATTGAAATACGTGAGCTCTCCCGCAAACCGATAGACCGTCACATCACTTTGATCTTTATATTCACCCAGTCGGTGATGGGGGATGCGAGCAAACATCTTTTTATCTTTATGCAGTGTTAGTTCGCTCTGGCCGCGGGAGAGGTGATGGACGAATTCCAAGAGTGAAATTGTTGCACCTACAAGAATGCCGACCATCGGGTCGATACCAAAAGAAAGCCCAGCGACAAGCATTGCGAGCCAGAAGGAGCTTTGATCGAATCGGAAAAGTTGCTTGAAATGTTCTGGTCCCACCATGCGGATAGCAGCGAATACAAGAATGCTTGCGACAGCGGCGAGTGGCATGTACTGGAAGCCTTGGAAAAGAAGCAACGCAATAAGCATAACAAAGATTGCATTGATGCCTGATGCATAGCGCGACGTTGCGCCACTCTTTGCATTGAGTGCTGTACGAGCAAGTACACCAGTGGCAGGGAGACCCCCCGCAAGACCAGATAGAATGTTTGCGATAGCAAGTCCGAATGTTTCGCGTTTTTGGTTAAAACGTGTGTTTGTCATATTATCGGCGATTTTTGCGGAGAGCAGCGTTTCGAGGACGGCCACAATCGTGACGGTGAATACCACTTTCAGGAAGTCGATGTTCAATGTCGAAATATCGAATGATGGCATCTGGATAAGTGTTGCCTTAAATGTGCCGTATTTAGAGAACAGTGTTTGTACGGTGAAAGGCAGCATTTGTATTTCTGATAGGTACCCGATCGTAATACCGATAACTGCAACGACAACAGCGCCTGGCACGCGTGGGAGCCAACGGACGAGGGTAAAGAGCAGTGTGAGCATCAGCACAAAGAGAATCAACGAAGGCATTTCTGTTTGTCCCAGATGGGAGAATGATTCGCCAAGGTTTGCTATGACAGATTCATGCACTGGTAATCCTTTGAGTCCGAGAGCCGCGTTCATTTGACCAAGAGCGATGGTGAGTCCGACGCCGAGCGTGAAGCCGTGCATCACACTCGAAGGAATAAACACGAGGTATTTGTCCCAGCGGAAAATATAAAAAACGAAGATGAGAACACCTGTGCAAATCGCGAGCATTGGGAGCATCTCCGCGCCGCTTGTGAGAGCGAACGCTGCGAGGATTCCGGAGAGCGCTCCTGCTGGCCCGACAACGTTGTAGTTACTTCCTCCGAAGATCGCTGCAGCAAGACCTGCCCACACCGCCGTGATAATACCCATGATCGGCGTTGCGCCGGATGCGATGGCGAGCGAAAGCGAGAGTGGGACCGAGACAAGCGCAACGGTGAGTCCTGCTTTCCAGTTCTGTGAAATTTGGCGGAGGATGTTATTCATGATAGGAGGTATTAGGTGTCAGATGTACTACTCGCACGTGAAAAGTGAGTCAATAATAATGGTTACACCGGTGTAAAGCTCATGAAGGAGGTTTAGGTTTTTTCTAAAAAAGCGAGAGGCGCTGAGGCCTCCCGCGGTGCCTGGTCTGTGACCAGGCGTTGTCTGCTTAAAACTCTAGCTACTCGAGCGGGTGCACGATATAGCACCCATGGTACCCGACGCATGAGATCTGCCATCCCACTGCGACCAGGATGCCCCCGATAATCATGCTGGCCAAACGCAGCACGTACCAGGGGATGGTCAACTTCTTTTCCATCCAGTCGCAGATCTTTTCGCCGGTGACCATGCCGCCGCTCACAAGCAGCGCTCCGGCCAAAACCATCCAGAAACCCAACGTCTCCATTGCGTTCTCCTTAGCTATAGGTGGTGTCAAAAAACAGACAAGCGCATTATCGTCATAATATTATTCCAAACAATGGTTTTAGAGACTTGTATACTATTCCGAAGGACTGTATAATGTCCGGTTTTGTCTAAACAGGGCGAGAATGGTGCGATAATCACATGGACTACAAGTGTCGTAACGGGGTCATCATTATTTTAACAACCAAATTGCCCCTCATTGCAGGGGGAAATGACCGAAGTGCCCTTGAATGATCCTGGCTCAGTCCCGCTCACCACGTAATCTTTGACATTCGTCTTTCCCCATTCCCCTTCGTGGTTCCACAGGTTCCAGAAATATCGCCACTCATTCCAACCAATGCCGAGATGTTGCACGTAGATCCCATGCTTCGTCAGCATCTGACCGATTTTGCGGCCCGTCATGCACGGCATGGAATAGCAGTAGACGATAATCTTCTTATTTGCTGGCAGCTCCTTGAAGGAGGTGACAATGCGCTCGACATCATCATATGCGGAATGATCTGGGTCGCTGTATGCGGGGATGCTCACTGCTCCCACAATATGTTCCTTCTCGTATTCCTGCGAGCTTCGCAGATCGACAAGGATGAAATCTTGCGTAGTCTCACTCATTTTTTTGCGGAGGGAGTGAGGGCTGACATGCACGGCGTTCTCTGTATCGTAGAAATCCCGAATAAGTGCCGCATCACTACGAACATAGGGTTCCAATACTGTGGAGGAGGCTACACCTCCAGCTAGTCCGGCTATCAATCCGACAATGATGACGAGGATATAGTTACGCATGAGCGGATAGTATCAGATCGATTTGGTGGTTTGAATTGCTAGTGGTCACACAGGTTCCAAAACATCATACTTGGTTGTGATGGAGGTGAACATGGCTTCAGCAAGAGCCATGAAATATGTCGACGTCGCTAAGCCCGCTATCACATTTCTGTGACAGCGGGCTCAGGTTTCCGGTGGTTCGGATCAGATGCGGAGCGGCGGCAGACCCGCCACGGCCTCTTCCTTGATCTGTCGGTCGAATGACCACATGTTCAGAGGGAAGAACCATGCCATGTTCGCAACGCGCATGATCATCTTCGCGTCGTTGCCGAAGGCTTCCGAGATCAACATGATCCCGGCGAACAAGGCGATCTGACTCAATCCGAACACACACCACTTTTGGTAGGCTTTCATACCCACCTCCTTTCTTTGGGTGAATGACCAAAAACCTAATTAGCAATATAATTTATTTTACTAAGTCTGTCAAGATGGTGTCACGGGCCGGGATTGAACCGGCGACCCCGGGCTTATGAGTCCCGTGCTCTACCGACTGAGCTACCGTGACATGGGTCGATTACTCCAATGGTTTGATATTATCACCGAGCACTGTTCTCTTATTTACGCCTCGGGCAAGCCCTCGGCGGTCAACTGAGCTACCGTGACATGGGTCTGTTTGCTGCACAATGATGAGTTAAACGATCAAACATGCTCTTTAAGAGCCCGGAAAGAGTAGCCAAAGCCAAAGGCTTCGACAAGCGTAAATCGGACCTTAGAACCTCTTTCCTTACGATTTGGAACCCCAAGAAAACATTGATGTCATTCTTCTAAATAACCCCTTTGGCTTTTCTGGTGCAGAAGGAGGTGTAACAGTGACTGGCTGTGCAATCGGAGATGGAGTCTTTGGTTTCGACACACCTCCGGCATGTATCCACGCCCGCTTGGCAGCCTCGTTGGCAGCGTTCACCGAGAGTGTCGCTCGGAATTCTTTCTTGAGATCATAAATAGCCTTCAGCGTTGCTTCAGATATATGTTCGTCGAGGCGCAGTTTCACTGTTTTGTTGTTCTCAAGCTGTGCGCGAACGGCCGCAAGATTAATGCCCGATGAGCGGATGCCTTCTTCAACAATGTTCGTTCTACGATCAAACGGATCGATTGAATCAGTTGGCTTTCCGTGTACAACGAACGCTTCTTTGGCTCCCACAGTCTGGGTTCTATTTTCTCCGCGTAGCTGTGCGGCAATATCTTTATTCGTCGTTCTTGCTCGCACCTTGATTCCCTGTGCTTTTAATGTAGGCATAACGACGTTTCGCAGCTCATCGAGCTGTGCTCTCGTGTGGATCTGATATGTTGCAATTCCATTACTAACATTCTTTGCATACAGGCCCACGTTGAGAGGGTGTGCTTCAAAGGTTGTTTCTCCAACTGCATCAGGGATGACTCCATCAATTGCAGTCGTGCTGCCTGCAGCATCAACCGTGTCCGTTGTGAATGGTCGGCTGTATTCGATTCGTTCATTCAGAAGTATCTGAAGGGATAATTCGCGCATGAATGAGGGGAAAAATAGCGGCGTATCCTACATTTTCAACATGGTCTGTCAAAGACGTTTCACTTTCTACAGCATCAAAAACAACGCCACGCTGCTCAGCAACAATCCAATATCGCGAATGGCGATGTCGTTCCAGCCTGTTTGCGTGAGGATTGCGAGGAGGTGCAAAGCAACGAGAATTGATCCTGCTTGTTGTACGCGGCGATGGGGAATCAAAAGGAGGATCGCGAAGAACATTTCCGTTGCACCAGTAATCATCAGCCATTGTTCACGCGTGAAACCCATTAATTCTTCCAGCCACATTGGCATCCATCCGATCCAGATATCCGGATTCATGAATTTATCCAGACCAAAATATCCGAAGACAAATGCGAGGCTGGCAACAAGAATCCATTTTGCAGAGTTTTGTCGTTGCATAGCCATGAAGGTTACCTTAGCATGAGATCTCTGTCATTTTTTCCCCCATTGATTTCTATGTACAAAACTCGATTGATGATTGTACTTTCATGCGTATCACTTTTGGGTGCATGTAATGCATCTACAACAACAGAAGATTCCGATTCTTCATCGTCATCGATGATGATGGAAGATGCCAGCTCTTCGTTCGATCCAAATGCTCCATTCCTCGATGACGATGCATCTTCGTCCGATGGAGTAGAACTCAATGTGCATTCGAGCGAGTCCGCATCAGCAATGACGACTTCTGCACCATCGGCAGCAGTACCACGTGTCATCACCGTCTCCGTGACTGATTGGTCTTTTTCTCCAACAATGATCAATGTAAAGAAAGGTGAAAAAGTTCAGCTCAAACTCGTTGGTGGTACAGGTATTCACAGCTTTGCTGTTCCAGGACTCGACATGAATGTTCGTATCGAAGCTGGTCAGACAGTGATTGTCGACTTGCCAACAGATATTGCTGGATCATTTGATGCTTCCTGCCGCATCCCATGTGGACCTGGGCACAAGGATATGAAGGCGACGGTTGTGATTGCGTAATATTTCTATTTTGTAGAGACGTGCGAATCGCACGTCTCTACAATTGGTTTATATGAAACGTTTCATTCCTGCATTAATCGCCTTAATCATTTTCGCCTGCACGGCGATTTATTCACGTCAGCCTCGTGCGAACCCAGACCCTAACCACACGCATGCTGACTTCGCGATTTGGATCAACGGACAGATGGCGGATTTCACTGATCAAAAATATCAGAGTGAAGCGTATGACCCTGAAAGTGGTAACCAAGTTCGTGTGGACCCAATGCGTAAGTACCTACATTTACATGATGGGAATGGTCACGTGCTACATCGTCACAAGCCAGGGCTGACATTTGGAGAGTTCTTGGAATCCCTCGGTATAGTTATCAGCAAGAGTGGACTAAACCTTTGCATGGAAATTCCTGGGAAACAAAATGAATGTGAGAATGAAGCATTGCACATCAATTGGGTGATGATTGTGAATGGTGAACGCAAGCCGTTCTTTGATATCGCATATGATTTCAATGATGGCGACAAGATTCTCATCGAGCTTCCACAGACTGATGCAGAAGATATTCCCATGGTGTGGGAGCACTGGGGACTGATGACGGATGACGCATGTATGTTCTCCAAAACGTGTCCATGGCGCGGTGCACCTCCAACGGAAAACTGTCTCGCAGATGCTTCTATTCCATGTGTCATTCCCGACTAATGACTAAATTGAGCGTGTCATCCTGAGCCCGACGAAGGAGACGCGCGAATGTGATGGTTCGTCGAGCTCACCATGACACATTCGATTCCTGATAGACTACTCATATGACCGACCCCCAAGATTCCACCGCCGGCCAACCTGTAAATGATGCAGCAGTGCAAATAGCTGCACTACAAGCAGAACTCGCGAAGCTCAAAGACATCGCAGCTCGCGCTCAGGCAGATCTTCAAAATGCAAAGGCTCGCGTAGAGCGTGATGGTGAAGAATTGCGTAGGTTCGCATCAGAAACGGTTATCCGTCGCATGCTCCCAACACTCGATAACTTCCAGCGCGCATTCGTGCATATACCAGAAGAATTGCAGAATCATGAATGGGTGAAGGGTGTTTCTGCTATTGAATCCGACCTGATGAAACAGATGTCTGATGTTGGGCTCAAGAAAATTAAATCTCTCGGAGAAGTATCCGATCCTAACCGTCATGAAGTAATCAATATTGGTCCAGGCGCAGAGGGTGTTGTGACGGAAGTCTTCGAAGATGGTTATGAGCTGCACGGCAAAGTCTTGCGTCCGGCAAAGGTGAAAGTAGGCGATGGGAGCGTGTCATCCTGAGCCCGGACGAAGGACATGCCTTAACGTGTCATGGTGAGCGGAGACGAATCCATACACATTCAGGTTAGCTCAATGATTGTGTCGTAATCAGAATGAGGAAAATTCCGATCGTATTGAAGAAGAAGCAGGTGAAGGCAAATGTTCTTTCTTTGATCTCACTCATACCACCTAAGAGCGTCACGCCAATTTCATCCGGAAGAGGGGATGCAATGATAATGCCGGCGAAGGTCCAGAGAATGTATTCGCGAATACGTTCAGGAACACTTTCATGATGCAGCTTTTCACCGACCCAACGGAATACTGCTGTCGTGCGAAGCTTGTGGAGCTCATCAGCAAATGAGAAGCGAATCCATTCGAAGATGCACATATCCGAAAGAACCGCGCCGATACCGGCAACAAGCGCGCCGAGCCCTGGGTGCACTTCGTCTGCCATCGCGATGAAAATGGCGATTGCAAAAGGCGTTGTAAATCCGAAGGAAAAGAGTGCGCCGCCGAGGAACATGGAGATGTAGCCGTGACCGTGAAGGTATACTGGCAATGCATTAAAAAGGCCTATTTGATACAGCACGTAGGCAAGAATAAACGTGCAGCAGAGCAGAAGAAGTTTTGGATACTGTATGTATGTTTTCACATATTTATTATACCAAAAAATGGGTATTTTGGCTATAGGCGCCACGTCATCCTGAGGTGCCCGCACGATGGATTCGAGGCTCATCTTCGCTACGCTCAGATTCGCACCTCACCATGACGTGCGGTGCCTCGAAGGACCGTGGCGCCACTATGCTTTTATCAGTTCTTGAAACTGCCCTCCTTTGTCTTCAAAGTTCTTAAACATGCCGTAGCTTGGCGATGCGGTTGAAAGGAGGGTGATTGGATTTAGGACATCGGACTTAGGACATCGGATGGCTGTATCGACAGCTTCTTTCATTGATGCTGCTTCGTGGAATTCCACCTGTGCATTCGCTGCCTGAATTGCTGCTTTAATCTTGGGTCCGGAACCTGGGAAGAGGATAACGTTTTTTACCGATGACAATGCGATGCGCTCGCCAAGTGTACCGAAGTCATAGCCGCGGTCTTGGCCACCCAAAATAATCGTCTGCACGCGGCCCGCCAGACCGTTGTCGGGCTGGTCACCGAGTGCATCAAGCGCAGCAATTGTACTTTCTGGTGTGGTGGAAATGGCATCATCCACCCAATCGATTCCGTGATAGTTTCCGACGAATTCAAGGCGATGTGGGAGTCCTTTAAAGTTTTTGATTACATCGATTATTGTTGTATCGCTGATGCCCAATTCCTGTGCGACACGCGTTGCAGCACCAATGTTACTCAAGTTATGTGCGCCGAGTAATTTTGTTTCTTCTATCGCAACTGGAGCATCTTCAGCGGAGAAGGGGAGTTTGCGAGCTGCTCCTTCTTTTGCGATTTCGATCGCTCCATGGGAAGACTGATTGAAGAACAACATGTCATCAGCCTTCTGGAAACGTGCGATGTGTTTCTTGGCTTCCAAATATGCATCGATACTTCCATGGTAATCCAAATGTTCCGGGAAAAAGCTCGTGACCACGGCTATGTGCGGGCTCGTTGTAAGAAGCATGAGTTGATAGCTGCTCATTTCCAATACAACGTACGTTCCTTTTTTGACATCAGCTAGATGTGCAATCGCGGGGTCTCCGATATTTCCCAAGAGTAGTACATCTTTTTTTGCAGCCGAAAGAATCGCCGCGATCAGACTCGAAGTCGTACTTTTTCCTTTGGATCCTGTGACGCCGATGATGGTTGCTCCATGGTCGGCGATGGTATCGAGGAAGACTTGTGTGCTCGTGGTAAGTGGTAAGTGGGATGTGTCAGGCAATTCCTTTGGAGGGATGCCTGGGGATGTAACAATCACATCGAATTTATTCAGATTATGTAACCAACCTGAACCAACTTGTAACCAATGTTTTGCGTTCTCCGACTTCACAGATTCATCTTTATCAGCAATCGTTATTTCGCATGTAGGAGCGAATTTCTCGAGAGCGCTTACAACAGCTTTTCCTTCGCGACCGTAGCCGAGGACGCATATATTTTTGCCGGCAAAGTCTGCGATCTTCATAGGTTCTCGATCAATGGCTTGAATGGTGCAGGAAGGCTTTCGAGTGAAGCGCTGGAAATACTTTCTTCAATCACTTCTTTCGGGTCCTTAATATGTGGTAACGCTTCAGCAATAAACATTTTCATCGCAGCAGTGTCATCGTATTGCTTTGTCTTATGTGCAAGCAAGAACGCCGCCGCTACCTCACGCGCAGTTCCGACGCATTCAAATGGCTTGTGGCCTTCGATGCCCAAGAGTTCGCGATAGAGCGGAAGCAATGCTTCATCTTCAAACAAACTGTGATTGAAGATCTGCTTCATTTCGTCTGGCTCCAAAAATGGTGCAAAAATTGCAAAGCTAAACGCGCACTTAGGACACTCGGTACACCAACGCGGCCCCACCCCACTCGTTACACGAGTGTTCCTCCCCCCTTGGGGGAGGGATTTATGGTGGGGGCGGATGTGCCAGTTGCGGTTGCAGCTGGTGAAAAGTGGCAAGTAGCGCTCGTACTGAACCAATTCATGTGCGATCTGCAATTCGCTGAGTGGTCGCAACATGCTGAAGACCGTTACATTCGGAGAAATATTCGTATGGATGTACTCATTCAATAAGTTTTCAAATTGCAGGCTCTTACTCCACTGATGATTCACATCGCGGTCGCCGTGTTTGAAGTTTCCTTCATCTGCACTGCGTTCATTGCTGAATGCGACGTATGGATGATCTGTAAGTAACGCGATGATGACTGTGAGACAGCTCAAATATGCCGTGATAGGAATGTGTCCGTTGAGTGCACCTTCTGCATTGAGGTCGAAAAGCGCTCCGGAAAGTTTTCGTTCGATGGTAATCATCGGGAGTCCTGCAGTGCGCGCCATCTCTACAATGTATGGATGATGACCCAAGCGAAGAAGTGTGAGTTGGAAACCAGATTTCTTGAGGAGTTCGATTGTTACTAATGAATCTTTTCCGCCACCGATGGGAACTAAGACCTTAGTGTCATGGTGAGGTGTCATGGTGAGCTCCGACGAACCACGAACCATACCCTCTTTATGTCGCACTTCGCCGAGCTCAGTGTGACACGGAAAGTTCACGATGCCCGTTGGATCAATATTATTTCTGAAGAAGAATTCTCCGAGTCCATTTTCATACACCGTTTTCCAAAACGTAGATTCTGGTTCAGAAAGTTTCTGGTTCCTCAGTTCAATTTTTTTTGGCAAACATGTTTTGTAGTAACTGATGCCACCGATCACATGGAGTGCCTGGAGTGCGCGCAGAACTTCCGGGTCTTTGCAACGGTTAAAGGGAACGTTCGCTGGCAGAACCAATCGCTCAACGAACTCGATTTCGTTATCAAGCCAATAGCGCAGTTCTATCGAGTGCGTAGGTTCATCAAAGGCAGCCGATTCAAAAACGAATGATTGATACTGTTTCATACGTAGGGGAAGGATAGCACGGATTGCCTTATGATTCTGCGGTTTTCTCTAAGCTCAGACTGCGCTAATATGACCCAGCTTTCGTGCCATGGTGGCGGAATTGGTATACGCGCGCGACTCAAAATCGCGTTCCGCAAGGATTGAGGGTTCGAGTCCCTCCCATGGCACCATTCGCAGTGGCGAACTCCTCATGGCAGTCCTTAAAGGGAGCTTCTTTTACATCCAAGCATGATCTTGATTTCCTGTTCGCCGGGAATATTCTCGGAGCATGACGAGCATTGAATCACCACAACATGTAGATGTTGTTTCAGCCACAGAGATTCCACAGGGGCAAAAACCCGCAATTACTTTTACACAGGAACAACTTGTAGCTGCTTATCAGCAAATTGTTGCCGAAAGAACGGCAGAAAAAGATGCAGCGGATGCAGTTGCTGCTCATCTTTCAGCTGAGACAGGTTTCAAATTTGAAGTGCCAATGATTGATTCTCGATCAGGGGATCAAAAAATGATGACGCCCGACAGGCACGTGCACTCCTTGGTCATGCGACTGACCGAACATGATGATTGGGCAGGTGCACTGCGCATTCTTGCACAACATGGTGTGCACATGCGGCCTTGGTCAGGAAACTTGAGTCATGAGCCGACCGGTACATATGCACCACCAGCTGATTTGCATCCTGCAGCCCAGGAGAGTTATTCATTGATTATCAAAGAATTGCTCCTGGTGGATTGTTAACAGAATGAAAAAGTGGAACCGTTCGCTTCTTCACCGAGGTTCCGATTTGTCTCTTGTATCTCGTCTCTTGTATCTTAGATACATATGTACGACGTTTTAATCATCGGTCTCGGTTGCGCCGGATACACAGCAGCTATTTACAGTGCGCGTTACAAACTTAAAACCTATCTCGTGGGCAATGTGCAGGGTGGGCTTGGTATCACCGCTGCAGAAGTAGGGAACTGGCCTGGTGATATGGAAATCACCGGACCAGACTTGATGGAAAAGTTTCACAAGCACGCAGCAAGTTTCGAAGAAGTCACCGTGAAGCTCGCACGTATCGATAAAATAGAAAAGATCGAAAGTGGTTTTCGTTTACATCAAGATGATGGCTGCACGGTCGATGGAAAAACAATTATCTTCGCGATGGGCAGTAACAAGCGTCATTTGGGCGTGCCAGGGGAAGAGCGTTTATCAGGAAAAGGTGTCACGTACTGTGCGACATGCGATGCGTTCTTCTATCGTGGAAAAGATGTCGCTGTGATAGGTGGTGGAGATAGTGCCGTCGAAGGTGCTGCGATTGCCGCTCAGGTTGCGCGTCGTGTGTACCTGATCCACCGTCGCGATAGCTTCCGCGCAGAGCCATACTGGGTTGATCGTGTGAAATCCAAAGATAACGTGACGATGGTTCTCAATACGAACATCACAGAAATCTTGGGTGATCAGAAGGTATCCGGTATCAAGATCGATACGCCATTCGAGGGGTCCAACGAGATTAAAGTTGATGGTGTGTTTATCGAGATTGGTGCTGACCCAGCGACAAGCTTGGCACAGTCGATCGGTTGTACAGTGGATGCCAAAGGGTACTTAATTGTTGATAATGCGATGAAAACGCCGGTTCCAGGAGTCTATGGCGCGGGTGATATCACCAATGGAAACAATTACTTCGCCCAATTCGTCACGGCAGCAGGAGAAGGTGCTGTGGCTGCAAATAGCGCTTTTGCGTACCTGCAGGCGTCCCATTAAATTACAGTATTAAGGGGTATGTAGTAAGGAGTACGGGATGCCCATAATACGTAATACATGACCCGTATCCCTGTTTTAGGTAAATACTTGCACTCGGAACGAAATTGTATAGAATCTCCCCATTATGCCACGCGGTAAGCGAACTGTTTTTGCCGGCTTCTGTGCTGAATGTGGTGCTCGTATTGCGACGATGCGCTTCCACAAACAGGACAAACAAGGTGTTTCTTGGAAGGAACACGTTGAAGGTATGCAGAAGTTCTGTGCAGACGATCGCAAGCTCGTTGCAGTGAAGTTTAAGGAAGAGAAGCATTCCAGCTAAAAAGAAGTTATACTCGAACCGTGACCGATATGTATCGTCAGGCGGCATCGATGCTTTTGCTGAAACCCGAGAACGGGGGAGGCTATTCGATTCTGCTTTTGCATAAGCCACGAAAGAAAGATGCATGGCAGCTCCCACAAGGAGGTGTAGAAGGAAATGAAACGCCAGAAGAGTGTGCAGTTCGCGAGCTCCAGGAGGAAGCCGGCTTATCCGATGCGCGCGTTTTGGGACGGAGCGACACCATATACCAGTACGATTTCCCGACCTCGTATAGGAGATTTCGTCCGGACAACATCTGCGGACAGAAGATCTACTTTGTATTCGGTCTCGCGCCGCTTGGGAGTGATGTGCAGGTGGATAACAAAGAAGTCGATCAATTCCGTTGGTTGCCAGTCGAACAACTACCAAAGTTTCTCAAACGTAAAGAGTACTTAGATTTGGTGAAGCATTTGTACGACGAAGCACTGAAACTCGTAGAGATGCAGTAACTGCTTACTGCTTATAGTCTGGAATGAGCTTTATTTTGCTATGACACCAGCCAAGACAACCGCTACTAAGCCGAAAATATATGCAGGCAAAAGAGGCTCCTGAAAAAACAAAGCTATAAGAAGTGCGGCGATCACTGGAGTAAGGAAGACAAAAGGTGCAACAAAAGAAGCTTTTCCATGTTTGAGTGCTTGAAGCCATAACACATAAGAAAGTCCGTTGATGAGCGCACCGTTAACAAGTATTGGAAGCCATGCCATGCCCTGAGGAATGGCAAAATGTGATGTCAGCAACATCGTGAATGCTGAGAATACAGTAGCTGAGATGAAAAAGTAGACTGTTGCGCTATATGCTTCATTGTTAGATTTTTTGCTCAAGACGGAAAAGAGGCCGAAGACGCTGGCCGCAATTAAGACAATGAAATCGGCGCCGAGGTTGCTGAATTCTAATGTTTTAATCCGTCCTTTGGTAAGAACGATAAGAACTCCCAAAAATCCTAAAATGAGAGCAACAATAGTTCGTGCATTTGGGCGTTCTTTGAGGAATACAACTGAGAACAGTACAATGAATATTGGCCACGTATACTGCAAAGCAAGAACCTCGAGCCCCTGAGCATGGGCATAGCCGTGATAGAGCAAAAGGTAATAGAGAAACGTACCCAAGAATCCCAAGAAAAGGGCGTGCAGTATTCGTTTCGGTGAGTATGCTTTCATTGAAGAAATCTTCCCTGCAAAGACTGCGGCTAAAAACACAATCACTAATGAAAGTGCACTCGACCAAAAAAGAAATTGCACATTATCCAACGTGCTCTGTCCGAATTTTGAGACAACGGGAATAAACGCCCATAGTAAGATGCAACTAAGTGTGTAGCAGATCGCTTTCATCTTCGAATTTTTAGCCTCCATAAAGTTAGAATACCATGTTATGACACAAAGATTCATGTCAGTTATAGGATCAATGGTGAGCCAGATGTTTTATGCTGGGGGCTTGCCTGTCCGTAGACAGGCTTTGAGCTATACTCTTTTTCTGTGCGAATCATTTCATTTTCCCTCGAGCAATTCCGCAACTATTCCGTACAAGCGGTTCATTTAACGGATGAAGATATCCAGTTGTTTGTCGGACGGAACGGAAGCGGCAAAACGAACTTACTCGAAGCGTTATCGATCCTTTCGATTACGCGTTCATGCCGCGGCAAAGACGATACTGATATGGTGCAGTGGGAAAAGGGTCACTACCGCATTCGTGCAGTTGTCCGGTCGGATAGTGGCGACGAGCATCGTCTCGAGGCGGTATGTGAGCTAAATCCTCGCAAGCGCAAAGCATTCTTTATCAATGACGTTCGCACACAACTTCCAGGATTCGTTGGGTTCCTTCCAAGCGTTGCGTTTTTGCCGCAGGATCTCGAACTCTTTAGTGGAGCACCTGCGGAACGTCGCAGATTTTTAGATCAACTACTGAGCCAGTTAAATGCAGATTATTTGGTGTACCTCTCGCATTATCAAAAAATTCTGCACCAACGTAATGCGTTACTGAAGCGCATCAATGCCGGGGCAGATTCCCCAGATTCGTTAGACTTGTGGGATCGCGAACTTGCGATGCGTGCGTCGCATATCACACTCGCACGTCTTGAATTGATCGAAACATTGAATCTTTCGTTCCTGGAAGAACTGCAAAGTCTTGGAGAAACATGGACTGATGTACGTCTTCAATACGATCGCAAAACACAGAGTCGCATCGCTCCAGAGCTTGAAGCGGAACTGATGGCATTACTCAAGACGAATCGTGAACGTGATGTGATTGTGCAGTCGACAACAGTCGGTCCGCATCGTGATGATTGGCAGGTATTCCGCAATGGGCGAGCACTCCCAAGCTTTGCTTCACGCGGCCAAGAACGAGTCGCAGTGCTTGCGTTGCTACTCCTCGAAGTTTCCTATTTAGAATTGCGAAGAGGGGAGAAACCGGTGATCTTACTCGACGATGCGTTCTCTGAGCTCGATGATGAACATCAAGAAGCATTGCTCGATGGATTCCGTGGATATCAAGTGTTGATGACTGCTACGCGCGTGCCTCCCAATGCAAAGAATGCAACAGTGTTTCCGGTTACACCTGGAGTGGTCGGAGCTGTGGATTTAGTGACGCATTGAGCGCTCCATACACTGCAAGCGCCAGTGCATCCGCAGCATCATCAGGTTTAGGTATTTGATCAAGCTTTAGCAAATGCACAAGCATTGTCTGCACCTGCAATTTATCTGCTGAACCATCACCGGTAATTCCTAGTTTCATTTGCAATGGCGTTGGTTCGATCATTGGGATCCCACGCTGTGCAACAGTGAGGACAATCACTCCGCGTGCGTGTGCGACATCGAGCGCAGTCTTTTCGTTTGTTGCGAAGAAGAGCTTTTCTATCACGACTAGCTCAGGTTTAAAATCATCGATAAATTCCGCGAGATCTTTTTGGATTTCCATCAGTCTATCCGAAAGGGGGAGTCCTGCTTTTGTCTGAATGGTCAGCCAATCAGGGTTTTTCATATCATGCGGACCATTCGCATCGATTGTTCCAATGCCGACGGTGGCCAAGCCTGGGTCTATTCCAAGGATGCGCATAGATGGATTGTACTCGCCGTTGCCATCCTTCGCGACGGCCGCAGTGTGTCATGGTGAGGGATTTTGCGCACAAAATTGTCGCAAGTCATCACACTGCGGCCTCCTCAGGACGACACGGCTGGTAGTAGTCTATTGACATTCTACTAAATAGGTATGTATTACCGTACTCAAAACAGTGATTTTGGGCTATAATGAGAGGAAACATGCACAACAAGACACACATATCAAAAAGGCACCGTTGGACCATCGGAATTCCAGTGTTTTTGGCGTGTTTGGCGCTCAGTATGAGCGACGTTCTACTTCCAGCATCTGTGCTCACGCAGCCACCGTCCGTCATTCTTGAAGGAAGCGTCGTGCAGTCTGGTTCAGTTGTGACCATGCAAAAGGGAACGGCTTCAATTACTGCACGTGACTTGGTAACTATTCACGCTGAAGATGTAACTATTTCTGCATGGCACGGAGCATTTGATATTTCTGCTGATGCACAAAAGCTCACGATTGCAGCTCTGACGACTCCGGTACTTCTCACTAAAGGTACACGGCAATGGATAATCCCAGCGTCGATGCAGGGAATTTTCCATATAGATCAGGAAATAACAGATGAACCATATACGTGGATAGATGATGTGCAGCTGTACCCAATGCCTGCGCATTATATGGAGGAACGTTTGCCTGTTGCACGGCGCATCATGAGTGCGTTCAAGGGTGTATCTCTCAGTGAAACATCGCCATTGTTTGAGCTTCATAAAGCTCTAGTAGATGGTCACTTGGAACAAGCTCGCACATTGCTGATGCAGCCAGGAATGGAAATGAATTTGCGTACAGCCGATGAATCATTGCGTTCAGACATGTACGTGAATGCTCGTGCACTTGGACTAGAGAATGTCTTCCTCGCATTCTTGGCAGGGGATTCCAAAGACTTACAGATGCTCACACTCGCTCATCCGCTCACGCGCGCAGATGCGTGGGTTCTTCCACATGAGAATAATCTCACGGAGGTTCTGATGTTGATCCCGAGTGATCGCTTGGAAGATGCAGTCCCACAATTGGTTATTGACCAATGGGCTGCAGAACTCGCCCAGGCAATGGACAATGCCGAAGACATGAATGTGTTCGCATCCGCAACGTTCCCGGCTTTCCACGAGATGATCGCAGCTCTTCGCGATGCTGGTTACCCACACAGGTCTAAGCAATATGCACAGGCGATTGTGAACGCATTGCACAAAGACATTCGCTCGCTCAATGACGATGCTCGTGCATCATTTGCATCCATCGAAACACTCGCTCACGGCGATGTGCCGGTTGCGGAAGAAGTCGTTCTTCCTGTTACTGAAACAGGTTCTGTATCAGCGAGCGAAACTGTCGATGTTGTCTCCATCAATATAAACGAAGCTGTTGCTACTCTCCGTGCAAACTTAGCCGGCTACGGCGCGATGTTTACGAGTAAGACACTTATCGCCCCAAACACCTCCGGACGCATCCAGGTCGATGGCTTGGTCATTGCGACGGCTCATGGCGATACATTGCTGCGCTTCACATATAACCCAGCCTCCGACGAAGTTGAAAACATCGAACACGACGGCAAAATCCTTCCGTACAGTCTCAGCTTGGAGAAGTACGTGGAGTGGGTGAAGGGGAAATAAGATATCATGCGCTCATGTACTACGAGCAATCGCTTTCCGTTGAGTACAAAGGCCAAACGTTTGATATTTCCTATGCTGAAGTGAAGCGCGGTGGAACGACCGTGATTTGTTTGCACGGGCTACAATCGAATAAAGAGATGTTTGCACCGATGCAGGATTTGTTTGAGCGGAAGAAGTTTTCCACGATTGCCATCGACTTTATTGGCTTTGGGAAATCATCGAAGCCTTTGGACTTCTCGTATGACGTAGAAGATCAGGCGGGGATTATCGATAAAGTTTTTGAAAAACTACGTCTGCAGAAGTTCTGCATCTTGGGCCACAGCATGGGTGGAATGGTTGGCACCATGCTGCTGAAATCGTGGCGGAGTAGTCTGCTGGAATTTGTGAATATGGAAGGGAATTTTGTGCTGGAAGATTGTGGTGCGAGTTTGCCAGTATCGCAAATGTCCTTCGAAGAATTCTCGCAGAAGTGGTATCCAGAATTTCTCGCATCACTAGAAACATCTGCGGAGCCAGGTGCAAAAGATCGCAGGAAATGGCTTCGCTCTACGCCGGATTACGTGTTCTACAAAACGTCCAAGTCTATCGTCGATTGGTCACGCAGTGAGAAGTTACTTCCGATGTTTACCGAATCTCCCGTACAAAAATCATTCTTCTACGGAGAGAAAAATGCGCGGAAGAGAGAAGTGCTCCCAGCATCCATTCCTACATCCAAAATTCCCAACGCAGGGCACTTTATGTTTGCGGATAACCCAGAAGAGACATTGAGGGCAATTGATGATTTCCTGCTGTGATAATGGTGGTGGGCGACTGCCGAGTAGATACTTACTGTTCCATATTCCTATAGTCCTAGAGAAAAAGATACATTTCGTGGATAACGGGCAGTTCAGGAAGGGCTATGAGAAAGTGGTGGTGAGGGAATTGGATGTGAGGTCGGACCAATGGAAGAACTCGGATGCAGAGGTATTAGCGCGATAGAGGAGATAGCAATATAAGCACGGAAGCCTATAATTGCATGTAATGAAATATGTGAGAATATTCAAGGAAATAGATAAACACCATGTTTTAGAAGCAGGGGGAAAGGGCGCGTCTCTTGGTGAGCTTTTGAAAGCTGGTATTCCAGTTCCAAAAGGATTTGTCATTACTTCAAGAGCCTTCGACATATTTATCAAAGAGTCTGCTTTAGACACAGAGATTGAAGCTGCTCTCGATAAAGTTGATACAAGAGAAATGCACACGGTGGAGAATGCTTCGGAGAGGATTCACGCTCTCATTGAGAAAGAAGATTTGCCTGAAAACCTCAAGAAAGAGATTGCAGAGTCATTCAGAAAGCTTGGTACAAAGTACGTTGCAGTTCGTTCGAGTGCGACGGCAGAAGACAGTGATATTGCTGCATGGGCAGGACAACTTGAAACATATCTGAATACGACGGAAAAAACGCTGATTGAGAAGGTAAAGAAGTGCTGGGCTTCACTATTCTCGCCAAGGGCCATCTTTTACCGCTTTGAGAAGGGATTTCATAAACAGAAAGTCTCAGTTGCCGT
Source organism: uncultured Candidatus Peribacteria bacterium (assembly GCA_964391185.1). Lineage (GTDB taxonomy): Bacteria > Patescibacteriota > Gracilibacteria > Peribacterales > Peribacteraceae > JAKQEM01. The sequence continues at coordinate 99,785 of CAYMIX010000004.1, forward strand.
AGTCGTGCAGGCCATGATCGAAAGTGAAAAGTCTGGCATCGCTTTCTCGGTGCATCCTGTGACTCAAGATAAAAACCAACTCATCATCGAAGCAGGATTTGGTTTGGGTGAAGCAATCGTTTCAGGGTCCATTACGCCAGACAGTTATGTTATACGGAAAGATAACTGGAAGATCATTGATAGACAGATTCAGACACAAGCACGCGGTCTCTATAGGGCTAAAAATGGCGGCAATGGATGGATAGCACTGCCTGTATCCAAAGGCAGAAAGCCCACGCTGTCAGATAGTGAAGCCATTACTCTTGCAAAGCTTGTTACAAAAATAGAAAAGCATCATGGCTTTCCTGTTGATGTTGAATGGGCAATGGCCGAAAAGAAGTTTTCCATTTTGCAGTCGAGGCCAATCACAACATTGAATGAAAAAGTCCCTGTTGATATTTTCGATTCCTCAAGGAAGTGGGTTCCCTATCTGACACGTCCTTTCAATCTCTTCGGTGCTTCGCTATGGCAGTCATGGTATGACTCTGATCTCATCAAGAAGCTCCTCGGTATCTATTTTCCTTCTGCGTTATTCATTGAAGAGCATTTTAATGTTGTAAAGCTGTACCGTGAAGCTAACGATCTGTCTGCATTCAAATCTTCTATCAAAAATATTGTCACAAAGAAAGCATCGTATCTCCAATCAATCTTTGAGCATGGGTTTGAGCTTAACAATACAGCCTTAGCCTATATAAACGGCAAAAAGAAATGCGCTGATCTCAATGAGGCCGTGAGTTTTATGGTTGAACTCGCTCTCCATGCCACGGTTATTCCGAACTTCGCATTACCTCTCATTGTGGAGATGAAGAAAGAATCAAAGCTGCAAAAGCTCGGCGAGGAACTACGGGGAAAATCTCATTATCCCAAGTTCATATCGCATATTCTTATGCCTTTAGCACAGAAAAAACTACGACAGCTAAAGTTTGCAGATGGAAAACGTGCAATCGAGTTAATCACGCTCCAAGAGTTACTTGCAGGAAATGTTCAGGAGCTTCCAAAGCGCATGAAGGCACGTTACAAGTTGGGACAACGATTCGTGTATCAGAAAACGGATAAGAGCGAGATAGTGAGCTGGGTAGCAGACCCACTGTCACTCATTGCCGAATTAGAAGGCATTGATCTGGGAAGCAGCAAGGGTTTGAAGCAGTTGAAAGGACAGATTGCCTTCAAAGGAAAGGTGAAAGGTATCGCCAGAGTTATTCTGAGCGACAATACAAAGGGCGTCCGATTCGATATGGGTGATATTCTGGTTTCGATTCATTCCAGTCCTACCCTCATGCCATTGATTTTGCGCTGTGCGGCTATTGTCACTGATGAAGGTGGTATTTCCTGTCACGCAGCAATTGTTTCGCGTGAATTGAAGAAGCCATGTGTAATGAGTACCAAAATCGCAACATCGGTCATCAAAGACGGAGATTTGATTGAGGTGGATGCTGAACGAGGGATTGTTAGCATTCTAAAACCAAGGAGAAGCCATGCCGCTCGCTGAAACATTCACGCCCGGCTTTCTCGCTTCTGTAGGCATTTCTCCTAAGCGTTTGGAATCAGCCATTGCAACGATTCGCTCAGTTTTCTCAGAGGAGTACTTAGAAAATTTGAAGAAGCTCTATAAAGGCGAAAAGGCGTATCAGGTTTTCAAGCACCCAATCTATAACGGAATGCTTATGGGGGAAGTCAGTCTTGATACGCCAATCGTAATTGAGCTTGCAGCATGCTTGGAGAAACTAAAGGGCAAACCCAACCTCGCTGGCATTATTCAAAGATTGAAGGACCTCGATGACTTCGACGATTATTTCTATCAGCTATCTACGGCATACAGATTGAGTTTTCTTGACCCAAATATCCAAATGGAACCTCTCATTAAACAGAAGACGCCCGATAATGTGATCGAGTTTGGTGGAAAGAAATGTGCAATCGAATGCACTGTGATGTCGGGTTCTCATACATATGGAAAATTGGAAGATGCAATGCACCGCGTGAAGTCAGTTGTCTTTTCACAAGCCGAAAAAAGCAACTATCCATGCAACATCCACCTTACTGCAACTCAGTTATCCATCGTCACTCCTGAGAATGTTGAAGCAATGAAGAATGCAATACGGGAGATGATTGAGAAGAAAAGCGCACCACAGGAAAGGGATTTAGGATTCTGCAAAATTGCGATCCTTCCACCACATCAGAGACCAGAAAAAGCGGAGATGGGAATGATGCAAACATGGACACCTCTAGCTGGTGCGCAGGAATTGCATTTAAGAGGAATTACCAATGAAGAACAGAAATACACGGCAGGCTTTTTTGTGAGCATTAGCCCGATTCGCTCTTTGTTGATTAAAGAAGCTGAAGATAGAGTTTATGAGAAGATAGAGAGTAAAAGAGCACAGGTTAAAGTCTTGAAAGACGACCATGAAATCTTCTTATTCATTGATACAGATATAAGTGACAGGCAACTCGCTGAACGGGAAAAAGAGATAAGTCACGAGATCATTTCAAATTTTCTCGCTAAAGATGATCCTCTCTTTTCTCTCATCGTTCTGACAAACAGACCAAGAGGCAATCACAGTTTATTTGCGATTAATCGAATGATCTATGGTGAGAAAGGCATTGATCAGCAGTGGCTTGAGAAATTTTGGAAGGGCTATATGCAGCCCTCTGTAGACCACAATTTTTTTCTAAAAACTGTAGGTAGGAATGACCTTTGTCCCTGTGGAAGTGGAATGAAATTCAAGCGATGCCACGGGTATCATATTTAATCGAACTCAAGCATTGTTGTGCAGAGTTGCACGTATTTCATTTCTAGTACGTGCTGTACAATGTTCCTTATGCCAACAGGTAGAAACTCGAAGTACAGCACGCAGATACAAGCTGCGCTCTGTAAATGGCTCAAAAAGGGTTGTAGCTACAAAGATGCATGCGCCATGGAGGGAATCAGCTACGAAACCTTCCGCACGTGGGAGAAGGAGAAATCTGCGTTTTCTGTGGCCTTAAAAAAAGCGGAGGCCGAATGTAAGGCTGCACGTATTGCAACGATCCTCAAAGCCTCAGAGAAGAGCTGGCAGGCGGCCGCGTGGTGGCTAGAGAGGCGGTGCCCTGATGAGTATGGGCGCATGGTAAAGGAAGAGAAGCCAACAAACATCGTAACGATTGAAGAATTTGAAGAGGCGGCTCGTCAACAGGATGCAATGCGGTGCAAGACGATAGAGGAGGCACGAGCACGAAAATTGGAGAGAGAAGACAGGAGTGCTGTGATAAACTGTTCGTACATCATTCAACTTTCCTATTGAAGCCACACGTCCCTCGGGACGCGCGGGCGCGCTTTGCGATGTCCTCAGAAACCAGTCACAAACGGCAGAAGAGAAAGCGATGTCCTACGGACCTCACGCTCTCCGTGCGTTACCCTGAAGAGAATCCACCGAATGCCCTTGAAGACATCACAAACGTGCTGGCATACACAGGCTTCTTTGATGGTATAAAGCAACAATGACTACCTTTGTTTGAGTTCGATCTAAAAAGGGATAGAATCTCGGCATGTCGGGTCTCGCACATAATGGAGAGAAGAGGCGTTTAGCGATCTATATACGTGTTTCTACGCAGGAACAGAAGATGGATGGATATGGATTGGAAGCACAGGAAAAGCGTCTGACTGACTATGTAGAGAAGAATGAGGGTCTAGGGTTACAAACCAAGAAACAATGGCTCTACACGGACGTACATACGGGCAGTGACCTTAGCCGTGATGGACTCAATCGCTTACGAGAAGACGTGCGTGCTGGGAAGTACGATGCTGTGCTTGTGTGGAAGATTGACCGCCTTTCACGCAGCCTCAAGCACCTTCTCACGATCTTTGAAGAGTTTCAGAAGCATGATGTGAGCTTTATCTCCATTCAGGAGAACATTGATTTTCGTGGACCTATAGGAAACCTCATTTTTCAGATATTCGGTGCAATCGCACAGTTCGAGCGCGAACTTATCAAAGGCCGCACACAGATGGGACGTATTGCCTCTGCGGAAATGGGGAACTTTACGGGTACGAACATTCCCTACGGGTACAACAAAGTGCCGAACGAACGAGGTAAGGGCAGCAAGCTTGTTCTCATCCCAGCAGAGAAGAAATGGGTCGAACAAATCTACAAATGGTACATCTATGAAGATATGGGTGATGGACAAATAGCAACGAGGCTCAATGAACTCAAAGTGCAGAAAACCAATCACAAGCGTACGAGCAGAGCGAGTATGGAATGGACGCACATCATGGTGCGTACCATCGTCACAAACCCTCTCTATCGGGGCGAGTTCGTTGCCAATAGAACCGATGAAATGAATACGATTCTTCCTGAAGATCAGTGGACCCTCGTAGCCATTCCAGCATGTGTTTCAGAGTTCACCTTTCTGCAAGCGCAGGAAGCGCGCAAACAGCGTGTAAGCAATATTGCTGGTACAGAGTACCTTCTGAGCGGAAAGCTGGTGGATATGGACCTAGAAAGGCCTAAGCGATTCGTGGGAGCTAAGCGGTACAAGGGAGGGTTCAGCTATCGCCGCAAACAATTCGACAAAGGCGGTAAGCACTATCCCGTGTTCGAGATCGCAGGGCAGCAGATGGAAGATTTTGTGTGGGATAAGATTGTTGAGGCTTTGAATGACCCTCAAGCATTCATCAAGCACTACCTGAGCCGTGAACATGCAGACCCAAGCCGCATTGATATGTTGCAGCAGCAACTTTCAACGCTGCGTGAACGCAAAATGAATAATGATCTCGCTATTGCTCGAATCGAGAATGCATACGAAGAGGGCAGGTACTCACAAGAAAAGATGGAAGAGAAGGTAGTTGAGCGAAACAAGGAAAATGTGGAGATCGAAATGAAGGTGCAGGAAACAGAGGATCAACTCGCCATTATCAGTAGCCATGAAATCCAAATCGAAAAGCTCGAAGAAATTTCAAAGCAGACGAAAGAAAACCTCAAAAACTATGATAGGAGGCAGAAGAAAATCATGTGCCAGCTACTTATTGAGCGCGTCGAAATGAGCAGGCGCAAGGTTCACGGACGCTGGAAAACCCACGGACAGGTGGTCTTCCATTTCAACCTCAACAAGTTTGAGAGGGAGGTAGATATGGGTAGAACCGTGAAAAAGCTTGTGCAAAACGTAAAGTCGAGATCAAGACCGAAAATTGATGTAGATGGTGGGCGACGGCAGACTTGAACTGCCGACCTCGACATTATCAGTGTCGCGCTCTAACCAGCTGAGCTAGCCGCCCATTGTTTTCTTCATGGGCTCTCGCCCATACAAAACGCTCCTTTTAGGAGTAGGGAGAGAGTAGGCAGAAATGCCCCATAGGTCAAGGTAACGAGGCATCAGGGTGGGGATACGCCGGAGAACCAAAAAAAGCGCCTTTCGGCGCCTTTTACGTTTCAAGATGATAGTCAGGCTTAGTTCGAGCTAGAAGAGCTGCTCATGGAGGAGCTCATGGAGCTGGACATAGCGCTGCCGGAGCTAACGGAAGAAGACTTCGAAGAACGGCTAGAAAGACCGTGCCGGTTTGCTTTCATAGGTTCTAGGTGGCGGCGGATAAGCTTTTTGATGACCTTCTTTTCTACGTGCTCCATTTTCTTCTCTACTTTCTGCTTAACGATTGCTGTGCGGAGGCAGACAGCTTTTTCTGTGCCTGTCTTGTCCTTGCACGCCGCAATGCGCTCGTGAGCAGCGGCGCTCATGCGTGGAGTTTCCTTCTTTTCTTCTTTTTTACCCTTGAGCTCTTTGACCATGCACATCACTTTGTCCAAGCCTTTCACATCGGCACATGGGCCCGTCATATAGTTTGGTGTCGACTTCCAGCTGCTTGCAGCAGAGGACATCATGGAAGATGATGACGTAGAAGTGGAGGATACGGACATTGCTGATGACGATGACATGCTGCTTGCGCTCTGGGCCATTGCTGGCATTGCAGACATCAGCATGGAGAGCCCGACCATGAGAGAAACTGATTTATTCATAGGAAAAAATGGGGAAAGAGACAACCCGTGAACTCTACCATAAAGGAAGCTGTCCAGAACTTGCTTTTTTATAGAATTATTTCTTTTTATACATATCAGTCACACTCTCTCTGTTTTCAATGTGGCGAATAACCTCTGCAAGTAATGGGGCAATGGGAAGGACGGTCAGCCCTGGGAAGGTGTGGCGAGGTGGAATGGTGTCCGTGACAACTACTTCGGCAAATTTTGCCGCAGTTAAGCGTTCTATCGCTGGCCCAGCAAACACAGCGTGCGTGGCAGCAACATAAATCTCTGGGTTTGCTCCGCGCTTGAGGAGGTTGTCCTTGGCAGTGACCAACGTTCCCGCAGTATCAATCATGTCATCAAACAAGATGCACGTGCGACCTTCTACGTGTCCGACTACCTCGGTTACTTCAGCCTGATGATGACCACTGCGAGTTTTGTGCATGATCGCAAGGTCAGCACCCATTTGGTCGGCGAACTTCTTCGCCTGCTTAGCTCCGCCAATATCAGGGGAGACGACGACAGGTTTGTCGAGTTTATTTGCGAAGTATTTGGCAAAAATAGGTCGTGCGTCGAGCACATCGACGGGAACAGAGAAGAATCCCTGAATCTGGTCGGAGTGAAGGTTCATCGTAATAATGTGGTCTGCTCCAGCTTTTTCGAGGAGCATTGCCATCAATTTTGCAGATATTGGTTCGCGGGGTTCACTCACACGATCCTGACGTGCGTAGGGGAAATATGGGAGAATCACGTGTACACGAGAAGCAAAGCTCAACTTGGCCGCCTGACACATAAGGAAGAGCTCAAAAAGGTCATCGTGTGGGTTTACGCCTGTTGCCTGGAGGAGGTACACGTCCTTTCCACGAACAGACTCTTCGTAACGCACATAGCACTCCCCAGAGGCGAAACGCTTGAGGGTAATCTTGCCCAAATCGATGCCTAACTCCTTACCAAGGCTAGTGCTGAGGGCCGGATGGGATGTTCCTGCAAAGATGTGCATTTGTCTGTACTATTATAGCAGATGCACGTCCGTTTCTCCACCGTCGCTGGGTTGCCCATTGTCGAAGAAGAACGTGAGCAACATGTGGCTTCTATGAGCGGAATACTCATACATCCCGATATGGGCAAAATTGAGGGTTTTTTCGTGACAGTTCCGGCATTTTTACACACAACAGAACTCTTCCTTCCTACCGTCGATATCCAACATTGGGGTAGTAGGGTGCGTATTCGGGATGCAGACACGCTTTCGCCATTGGACGATTTAGTACGTTTACAAACATTGGCTGAAGAACGTCGCACTGTTATCGGTCAGCGCATTATTACTGAAGGCGGAGCGGTGTTGGGTGTGTGTCGAGATGTGCAGTTTGATACGAAGACCTTCATGCTTGAGTGGTTATTTCCCAAAAAATGGTTCCGTTGGCAGCGGCCGATCCCTATTTCGTCTGTGGTTCTTGTTCGCACAGATGCGATAGTTGTACGAGACGCAGTAACTATCCCAGAAGTAGTAACGGGTCCATCGGTACTAGAAACATTGGATCCACTGGGAACGACGACGGCATCGAGATCTGCTGAGTAGTTTGTGTGTCACCCTGCCTGCCGGGCGTAGCTCGCAAGCGGAGACTGGAGCCCGACGAAGGACGACACAAAAAAGCGGAGCCGAAGCCCCGCTTAGTAGCATCGATACATTCAGTACTTATGCGCTCACCTCGCCTGCGAGGTACACCGTGACCAAGCTCACGATGACGCGAGCAAAGAGAACAACAACGAGACCGACGATAGCGTAGAGAATCGTCTTCTTTGCTTTGTCCTTCTGTTCATCTTCACCCTGGGAAACAATAAGGCGGATACCAGCGATGATGATAATAATAACGGCAATAAGTGCGAGGAAGTTCAAGATCGCAGCGAGAATATCGACGATCACTTGGCGAACATCATCCGGGCTGCTTGCGTCTGGAAGACCTCCGATATCTGGAGATTCACCAGCGAAGTCGTTCGTACCCTGTGCGAATACAGTGGAAACGTAAGCTGCAGACATCATGCTTGCGACTGCGAGCGAGCGTCCTGCTTTTTTCAAATTTTGGATCATAGAGGGAAAGGAAGGAAGCCGTGAGCCACTCGTCCTTCGGACTTGGGTACACGGTGCGGACTCAGTGTCATCTAAGCGTGCACATGGTGCAAGATCTTTGGGGGACATCGCGTTGACGGAACGTCTATGTTTGTATCCGGTGACTAATGAAATCCGAATTTCGAAACTCGAAATCCGAGACAATCACGAATTGTTTAAAGTTTCAGAGTTAAAAATTCTTCATTCATATTTGTTTCGAGGTTCGGATTTCGTGTTTCGGGTTTCGTCAATCTTTTTCTGTATTTAAGAATCCAACAACCAGCAAAAGAATTGCTGGCAAACAAAACCACACATTTTGATAATCGACCATCGCATGTACGAGTGTGCTGTTTTGTAAGAGTGGTTGCAGCAACGGCGCTTGCGCAAGCGTGCTATCGAGTAATGGCTTCGCTGCAATGTATGTAAGGAGTCCACACAGTAACAGACCAGATGTCACAAATCCGAGTGCTCCGGTGACAATTGGTTCCCATACACCATTGAGATCCTTCGCGTATTCCATTTCAAATCCACCTTTTATTGCGATAAAGATAATCATTGCGGTGAACAGCACGAGTTTGATGATGGAGATTACGTCCATGCTGAGGCCAAAGCCGAGCATATCGAGCATTGATGCTGATTGTCCGTTGAGCATCTCCAATAAATTGCCGATCGCCTGTACAGAAACTATCGAGATATAGGACGCAATGATGATTTTTACGGATTCATCTTTTCCAACAATAAAACTGTACGCGACGACTATCGCAAAGAAAATAATAACTATTAAGTCCCAAGTGAGTGAAATCTCCATTGGAATGTATCGTACCGAAAAAAAATCTAAATTCTAAGCACTAATTCTCTAATTAAGCACTAATAACATAATTTCAAAAAGTTCTTCCAAATTAGAACTTAGGATTTATTTAGAGAATTAGAAATTAGAACTTAGGATTTAATAGCATCTGTAAGTGGAACTGACGCTGCAGTTTCGAAAGAAGAATAAGCGTCATCACCAAGTTCTTCTGTCATGAAGTACGCAGCTGCTCCAATCATCGCTGCATTATCAGTGCAGTAGCCAAGGGTATGTGGCACACGCATCACACGATCGGGCAACGCGTCTTTGAGCATCGCACGCAGTCGTGTGTTTGCAGAAACTCCTCCGACGACGTGTACCTCGCGGATCTCTGGATACTTTTCAATCGCCTTAAGAACACGATCAATAAGGTGACGCGCGATGGCATACTCGAATGAAGCCGCGAGATTCGAGAGATGAGTTTCGAGTGGAGCATTGAGATCTCTGACTGTGTAACGCAGCGACGTCTTGAGTCCGGAGAAGCTGTAATCCAGCGTGTCTTCTTTTGTGAGTGGCAGTGGGAATTCAAACGCTCTCGCATCACCATCTTTTCCTGCAGCGGAAATTGCTGGTCCACCAGGGTAAGGGAGCCCGAGCATCGAGGCACCTTTATCGAATGCTTCGCCCGCGGCGTCATCGCGCGTGCGCCCAATCAGCTTTCCCTTGGTGTGACTCGTGCGAAGCCACAAGTCCGTGTGTCCACCGGATGCCGAGAGCGTGAGGATTGGAAACATCGGCAGATCTTCTTCTGTGGTCCCTAACCATGTGGAGCTCAAGTGTCCAAGGGTGTGATGCACGCCTATGAGTGGCTTGTTCCAGATGTGTGCTACCGCGCGCGCCGTCACAGTTCCTACTAAGAGTGACCCGAGCAGTCCCGGTCCACGTGTAACGGCGACTGCATCAAGTTCATCATGGCCAGCAATCACGCCATCCATAGCTTGGTGCAGCACAGGCAAAATGCATTCCACTTGTCTGCGAGCAGCATCTTCGGGGATAACGCCCCCAGTCGATTCGAAAAACTTACGCGAGGTGGCAATCACATTGCTGCGCACATGCACGCCATTTTCAACGATCGCAATGCTCGTTTCGTCGCACGATGATTCGATAGCGAGGATCTTCATTTGGTTGCGGCATGATACAGAACCTTTATATTCCTCGCATGAGGAAGACGAATATCTTGTTTCTGACCCGGAAATGGTCAGGCTTTGGCGGAATGCAGCGTTTGAGCCGAGATTTGTCGTATCAGATCAAGAAGCACTACGGTCAACGTCCCTTCTTTACATTGCCTACACACATTCATATTGGTGATGCTTCACTGATCGTTCCAGGACTCATTCTTCGATTCTTTCTTAGGGCAAAGCTCAGTGTTACCGCATGTGGTCTCGATGTTATTTATCCAGCAGGTTGGTATCAGTGGATGATTCGTTGTTATCTTAAGAAAGCGGATCGCATTGTGTGTATTAGCGAAGCTACTGCTGAAGAAGTTCGACGTCGAGGCGTATCGAATGATCGCATCGTTGTTATCCCGTGCGGTATTGATGATGAATTGCCCATGAAGATGGCCCCTGCGGATCCAAACCTACTCGTCACCGTTGCTCGGCTGGTTCCTCGCAAGGGCATCGCATGGTTTATCGAAAACGTATTGCCGATTGTTCGTCAGTCGCATCCAGATGTTCGGTACATCGTTATTGGTTCGGGTCCAGAAGAATCGAATATTCGCGAAGTCATTAAACGTACGGGGCAAGCATCATGTGTTGAGATAAAAACTGACTGTGATGACCATGAACGTGATGAGATTGTTTCGCGTGCTGCGATTTTTGTTGTGCCAAATATTCCCATCAAGAATGACATGGAAGGGTTTGGTATCGTGTGCCTCGAAGCGTCATCACATGGGATCCCAATTATTGTTTCGCGATTGGAAGGATTGAAAGATGCAGTACTCGAAGGCGAGACAGGATTATTTTTCGAACCACTGAATGCGAAAGATTGTGCAGAAAAAATGAATGAAGTGTTTGGTCGTGCAGATGATTGCACTCTTGTAATCAATCGTATTCGCAGTCACTTCGGATGGAGTAAGATTTTCCCGCGCTATCAGGAACATGTCTTCATCTGAAAAAAAGATTGGCCTCGTTGCATGGGATTATTTTTCGCCGAAAGGTGGAATGGGACGATCGCTCAAATGGATTGTAAAAACTCTTGAGCTGTCAGGTTTCAGCTGTCAGGTTTCAGCGCCATCAAGAAAAATTCAGGGAGGTCAGATTCTATTTTCATTTCTGCTGCCATTCACTCTTGATAAATGGATTCGCCAGAACTCTATCGGTCGACTGGTGTTGCCTGTCGGCCCAGGTGGAGTTTTCCTTTTAAGAAAGACATCAATTCCAGTCGTATCAATTGTGTATCACACGTACCTTCAGCAATCACAATTAGTTCCAGGACAATGGTGGAAAAAAATATTTATTCCATTCGAACGTCGTACATTGAAGATGTCGCAGAAAATTTTGTGTTTTGCAGCGGATACAAAACGAGTGCTGATTCATGATCACAACATTCTAGAAGATCGTATTGAATTACTTCCACACGCGATTGATATTGATGCGTGGAATTATTCTGGTGAAAAAGATAATCGATTGTGTGTGTGCGTTGCGCGATTGGAAAAAAGAAAAGGTGTCGATGTATTAATGCATGCATGGCCGTTGGTTATACAGAAAATTCCTGATGCAACATTAATAATTGTTGGCAGGGGAGTGATGGCGAAGAAGATCGACTCAATGAAAATTTCATCCGTCACACGTCATGACTCGATGGATCAAAAAGAATTGCAGTCTCTCGTTGGGCGCGCAGCGATTGCACTGTGTCCTGCGTACCTCGAAGGCTTTGGTCTCGCCGCCGCAGAAGCGATGGCCGCAGGAACACCAGTGATAGCATCGGACACTGATGGCTTGAGAAATCTCGTCGATGAACATGCAGGGGTACTTGTTCCTGCTGGCGATGCTGAGAAATTGGCCGAAGCGATCGTTGAACTATTAAAAGATGATCAATCGCGAAAGAATAAAGGTGTGTATGCGAAGGCAATTTTCAAAAAGAAGTGTGATCCCATTACTTCAGCAGACCAGCTTGTGGTGGCGATGCAAGACATCACAGCATGACGGAGATCTCAGGACGTCGTACACTGTTCTCATGGCAAAGCGTGCGAAGCGGTTATCACAGAATCAGAAACTTCTTCTCGGAGGGGTATTGCTTTTGCTTCTCGTAAAATTCTTCCTCCCATTTTTCCTCTACGACACGCCACTTGGGTACGATGCGGGAATTTACAGATATCTCTTCGTTCGTCACTCACACGGCTTCCCGCCTTTTTGGCTTGGAGACGTTGATCCCTGGGCGAAGGGTCATCCACTCGGGCTCTTCTTCTTTAGTACGATCTTGATGCGAATCGGCGTACCGGTCGATTGGTTGATTGGGTGGATCTGGAACTTGTTTCCCGTCGTGCTCGTTGGAAGTTTCGCATGGGTAATGGCAAAGCGTGAGAAAAATTATCTTGTTGGACTCTTTACACTCGTTGCAGGATTACTCTCCGTCGCATACTTCGATGGATTTGCTGCGATGTATTGGAAGACGTTTGCATCGTTACTTTGGTGCGCACTTGCATTCCGCGCGTTCGAGAAGAAGTCATGGCTCGCGATTGTGTATGGCATGCTCGCGGTCGCGACACATAACCAAACAGGATTGCTCTTCGGTCTCACACTTATTTCGTGGATTGCGCTGCCGTTCATTCCATGTACGCGTTCCACGGAAAAAGCGATTACCAAGAGTATGAGTACTAAAGACATTCTAATTATCGTCAGTATTGCCGCTCTCACGGGTATCGCAGGTTTTCTTACGTATTTGCCTGTCTTACACGAAGCGATTCTCGAACATCTTCCTGCACTCCTTGGAGAAACAGAAGCTGCAGGAGGAAGCTTCCCACCAGCGTTATTTTATCTGCAGACAGAAGCCATTCTTTTACTCTTCGGTGCGTATGGGTTTTATCGCAGTGTACAAAAAGAACGGTGGACGCCCTGGCAGCTCGCAGTTATCTGGAGTTTCCTCTTTGTCGCACTGCGTTTGATTTTCTACCGCAGATTTTTCCTTCAGTTAGATTTCTTCTTATTGCCATTCGCTGCGATGGCAATGCGCGACGCATGGATGAAGTTCAAAGGTACAGCGATGCAGTCCCTCTTTGTTGCAATACTCGTTGTGCAGCTTTGTGTAAGCGCTTGGGTGATGCAAATGCGCAAGCCGTTGGTAGATGATGTCACGCTGCACAATGTGATCGAAGCTCGTGACACAGTTCCCGCTGGCGCATTTATTCTTGGCTTAGAGAACGAATCAGTTGTCGCATTGCGCGGTTGGCTTCCAGATCGACCACTCGGTGGCCCAGGACTCTTCGATGTCTTTTGGATTCAAGCGGATTGGGAGAAGTTCCTCCTTGGTACACATGAAGAGCGCGTGGCACTGCTGCAAACATTGCCGCAGCCAACGTATCTTTTCGTCTCCACGTATTTCAATGATTACTACGGCGATTACGCGGCGATATTCCTCAAAGACGAATGTTTTGAGGCAACGGCGCACAATTATCTGTATCGTGTAACGTGTACATCTCCCACTGCACAATGATTGATTTGTTTCCTACGCGAGAAGTCGCACTCCAGATAGGCAGTTTCCACATCTATTGGTATGGAATGATGTATTTCAGCGCATTCATTGTCGCATGGCATCTCCTTCCGCGTTTGCAGAAATATCGGAATATCACGCTTTCTTCGGAGGAATGGTCAAACATTCTTTCGTGGGCAGTTGTCGGTGTGATCGTCGGCGGAAGACTCGGGTTTGTACTCTTTTACGAACCTGCGTATTACCTGTCACATCCACTGGAAATATTCGCAGTATGGAAAGGAGGAATGGCTTCACACGGCGGATTTATCGGTGTCTCACTTGCGATGATGTGGGCTCTGCGTAAACGAAAATCCGATTTCTGGAAGATTGCAGATATCGTCGTTATCCCTATTGCGATTGGGTTGGCATTTGGACGAATGGGGAACTTTATCAACCAAGAACTCTACGGAATCCCCACGAATCTCCCATGGGGAATTATCGTGCCAAACTCAGAAGTATTGCGTCACCCCACGCAGATCTACGCCGTGATGAAAGATCTCTTCATTGCAGGAGTATGCTTTCTGCACATTCGCAAAACTTCCTCGCAACAGCCTGGTCAAACATTTGCATTGTTCCTGATGCTCTACGGTGTGCTGCGGTTCCTCAATGAATTCCTCCGCGAACAGAGTGGGGGATACACGTGGGGGCTTTCCGAAGGTCAGTGGCTGACAATCCCTCTGTTTATTGTGGGTGCGGTGTTGTGGATGCGGAAAGGCCAGAAAGCGTAAGCCCTTCGTGGCTCGCGACGATGTGTCATGGTGAGGTGCTCCGTCGAGGGGCCACGAACCATCACGTCGCTCGCACCTCAGGGTGACACATAGTATTCAAAATATTCCTCAAATATGTCTTCCGATGCAGCACGCATGGTCCGTGTTGTTTGATCGCTTCGATGTGCGTTGGAGCACCGTATCCTTTGTGCCCTTCGAATCCATACAGAGGAAATACTTTCGCATGTTCTACCATGATGCGATCACGTGTGACTTTTGCGATGATCGACGCTGCTGCAATAGCGGGCTCTAGCGCATCACCTTTGATGAGTGAGCTGTGCGGATAATCAAACCAGAACGCATCCCGACCATCGACGATGAGATACGTCGGCGTGATTGTTTGTGCGAGCATTTTCACAGCTTCTTGCATCGCTTTGTTCGTCGCTTCCAGGATTCCGATGTCATCTACTTCATGTGCTTCGACTGCGCTTACACCATACGGACATGTTTGCGTGATCCATCGGTACGACGCTTCGCGCTCTGCTTCAGTAAGTTGTTTACTATCAAAAAGCCGAATGCCTGCGGTTTTCCAGCCACCGTTTTTATGGCGAGAAACAGCGCAGGGGATATGAACGGCTGCTGCCACAACTGGACCGGCTAATGGACCCCTTCCAGCCTCGTCAATGCCGATTATGACAGTATTTGACATGAGTTAAAATGTATGTCATTATACGATAACCGCGTTCATTCAAACCAAATGGAGCCTGTGCCGCTGGTGTTAGTCTACATTGAATTGGATTCGATGTGACACCAGCTTACGGGCTTAGGGTACAAGGAGGTTTCCATGAGCGTTTCCGATTGGTCGATGGACGTCGCGATCTACACAACCAATCTCGAAGAGCGGATGTCGTGCTACGACGTGCTCTCGCAGACGTGGGTGCAGGTTGCACTGTTCAGCGTCCTTTACCTGGGGTACATCGCATTTCTGGTGTATCTCGAGCGGAGGTTCGTCAACGACCGTTCCTAACTCTCCCGAGCCGCTTTTCCAGATCTTCATTCACTATTTATTGAGATCATACGGAAAAGCGGCTTTTTTATGTCATTATTTTCCATTCTCAATTCTTCATTCTCAATTCCCGCAACGCATTGCGGGTAATCTCTCGTTCATTCCACGGAATCTGTCCGTTCTTCACCCACATCGTTGTGTCGCTGCCTTTGCCACAGAGGAGAACAGCATCTCCAGGCTTGGCTTCTTTTAGTAAGAACTTAATGGCTTCCATACGATCGAAGATGCGATGTGCTTTTACCTTTGATTGATCGATGCCTGCCCATACTTCATCGATGATCTTTTCCGGATCCTCGGTATATGGGTCTTCGTTCGCGACGACCATCACGTCAGCGAGTTCACTGACAATCTTGCCGACAACTGGACGCTTTTCTTTCATGCGATCACCACAGCTTCCACAAAGCACGAGTAAACGTTTACCTGGAGCTAAACTCGCACGTACCGTTTTCAGCGTCTTTTCATACGATTGTGGCGTGACGGTGAAATCGATGTACACATAAAAGTTTTGTCCTTCATCAATCAGTTCGATGCGACCTGGAACGCCGTTAAAGGACTTTATTGATTCAACAGCCTTTATCTCATCCACTCCAGATACATGCGCACAACTGATCGCACACAATGCGTTCTGGATATTAAACGCACCAGGAATCGATAGAACTAATGGGTGATGCTTGCGCACCACAGGTGAGGCATAGCGTTCGTTGAACGTTGCGCTTACGCCTTTAGGCTCTTCTTTGATGTTCGTCGTCCAAAAAGCACATTCATGATTGTTCGTTTCGATCTCTGGTTCACTGTCTGTTGCATAATGGATCGTCCAATCCGAGTGAATCTTTTTGAATATGTCGTATGTTCGGTCTGAAGCATTGATCACTTTCGTTCCGTCCTTAGGTTTTAACATCTTAAATAGAAGTCCTTTTGCACGAATGTATTCGTCCATCGTACCGTGATAATCCAAGTGTTCTTCGGAGATGTTTGTGATTCCCGCTATAGCAGGCCATGTATAGAGCATGCGGCCCTGGATGAGGCCATGAGAGGAATACTCCAAAACTGCATGTGTACATCCTTCGTTCACAATCCGTCGTAAAAATTTCTGAATGATAAACGGAGAAGGCGATGTCTTCTGTGTTGCGTTCCATTCGATGCGATCTTTGATGCGGAAGAATGCCGTCGAAAGCGCGCCAACGTTGATGCCGTTTTCATGGAGAATGTGCGCGGTCATTCCCACGGTCGTTGTCTTTCCATCTGTCCCAGTGATACCGATGATCGTCAGTTTCTTTGCCGGGAACCCGTACATCAACGCAGCAACAAAAGCCTTAGATTTATGCCACGAGAGACGCAGCGGGTGCTGGTCGGGGATAAGCCGTTTAAGCTTCTGGAGCGCCATCTTGCTCTAGGATACCACGATACGGCAGTCGCGACTGCCGTATCACGCGTTTGGCTTGTCCTTAAGGATAGACCTTATTTCTTTAATATCGCGCTGGATTTGTGCCATCAATTCCGCAGTCGAAGGGAAATCCATCACTGGGCGCAGGTATTTGATCAAGACGATCTCTATGCGTTCCGGTGCTTCGAGAACGTCCATATCGAGGATGTAGAGCTCAAATGTTGTCGTATCCTGGAAGACAGGCCGAGGGCCATAATGGATGGCAGCCATTAGCCATTGATCGTCAATTTTTGCCCAGCCAGCATAGATGCCTTCGTTGATTGCAGAGGGGATATCGCTTAAATCTATATTCAGAGTCGGTGTTCCGATTTCTTTGCCTCGGCCTCTGCCGGTCACTAGGCGCGCTGAAAAATGAAGCTGATTCATTGATTAGAAGCATGATGAAATAAGGCTTTCAACACAAGCTTAATACTATTAATCAGCCCTCAAACGCTTATCTGTTTTTAGCACGAATTTAAAGCTGCGAATTTTGGTAATGCTTCCGTGAAGTGAAGGGCCGGAATGAGAAAATTGTGCTCTACCACCCTGTGCATAGCCCTTTCCTACATGCCAAATGAGGATTGACGCTTTGTTGCATGTTTCGCATTCAACTCCCATTTTCTTTTCACGTAAAACTGCTGCAAAACTCTTTGCAAATACTTCCGTCATGGGCTGTCCATCTAACATATCGATCAATGTTTGTGCTTCTTCGTATGCATCATTAGGTAATGCCAATATAGACTCTAATATCTGGCGTTGAGATTCCGGTAATCCTTCCTGCAATAACGATGGGACTTTAGGTTGCATAATTCCTTCCACTTTTGCTCGTAGTGTCCGCACACGCTGAATAACGGCTGCAGTATCTGGATGTTGTGTAAGCTTTTCAATTGCTTCTTCTAAGTTCTGAAATTCCTTTCCTAAAGTTGATTCTCTTTCTTCACCCGATGCTTGTCCTTCGTTGTTCATAGGCAGAGAGAAGCATCTTAGTTACCCATCCCATGTTTTTGAATAGTCCTCCAATCGAATGGGAACTTGAATGTCTCAAGAGCGCGGACAACTCCGGCGAAAGCGTGCCAGACGTTTTCCTTCTTGAAGATAAAACTGTTACCACTTTCTTGGTTTGGATTGTAGTCGTCGAGAGCTTCACTCTTAGGAGCGACCGGTACTGTTCCGTAGCGGAGACAAGCGGCAACTTCGTCGTCAGCCTTACTGAGGAAGAGCGCCATATCAGAAGCTGCGAGCATTGTGCGAACAGCAGCATCGTCATGAGGGATTATTGCAATGCGGTGGTTGTGTTCTTTCGCAAGTTCCGTGAGCATCTTTCCGTAGGAAGCTGAACCCTTTCCGAGGATGAGAATCTCGAGAGGCAATTCAAGGAGTCCTGGAATAAGTTCCTGGAGAAGCTTTCCCCCGAGCTGATCACTCACACCTGTTGGAATACAGAGCATTGCGCGCTTTGGTTCTTCAGCCCAACCCAATTTTTCCTGAAGCGCAGTTTTATTCTGCACTTTATATTCAAGCGTCTGCGCATCGTAGGGACGAGCGATCGACTTGTCGGTGGAAGGGGAGAGGTTGGTCATTGATATTGATGTATCCTGTAATTATAGCGGAAAAGTCGTGTTTTTTGAAGGCTGCAGGTATTGAGAAACTACTGAATTGTGATGCTATACAACATCAAAAATACGCCCATTTTGGTGCATGACGGGGCTATTTAGACCATGTACCATCTGTCTATGTCACACCTTGTTTTGATCGACGGTCATCATCTTATGTATAGGGCTTATTGGGCTATTCCACGCACCCTTACAAACAGCAAAGGAGAGCAGGTAAATAGCGTCTTCGGTATGGCTTCGATGCTTCTACATATTCTGAAAATCGAGCAGCCAAGCCACATGGTCGTATGTTTTGATGCCGGCGAAAAAACCTTCCGTCACGAAGAAAACGACACCTATAAAGATGGTCGTGCCGAAACGCCGGATGATTTCTACGTGCAGATTCCACGCATTATGCAGTTGGTCGATGCGTTCGGTTTACCGCGTGTCTCTGCGGATAAATACGAAGCTGACGATTTCCTCTGCGCGTATGCGACTGTTGCCGAAAAAGCTGATATGAACGTGACAATTGTCACCGGTGACCGCGATGCGTTTCAGCTTGCGACCGACAAAGTGCGTGTAGCGATTCCTCACAGCGGTTACCTCAAAACAGAATACTTGGGTCCAGATGAAATCTTTGCGAAGTATGGCATCCGCCCAGACCAAGTTGCATCATATAAGGGCCTCACTGGTGACCAGTCGGATAACCTTCCTGGTGTCCGCGGGATCGGGCCAAAAACTGCTGCAGAACTTCTCCAAAAATATGACACATTGGTTGGTGTCTACGAACACATCGATGAAATCCGACCATCGGTAAAAGCAAAGCTGGAGAAAGATAAAGAACAAGCATTTTTCTGTGAACACATGGCGCAGCTCGTGTGCGACATGCCACTCGATGTCACGTTAGAGCAAGCAAAGGTCGAAGGAATCTTGGCAGATCCATTAGTGCAACTTTTCCAGGAATTAGAGTTCACCTTGCTCACACGTCGTCTCCGAGAATTTTTGCAGTCACCGTACGGACAGCAAGCGTACTACACCGTAAATGGCGTGTTTGCAGATCCTGTGAAGGAGGCGCCGAAAAATGATGATCAACTTGCGTTGTTTTAAGCACTAAATTCTAAGTTCTAATTCTCTAAATAATCTCTAAGCTTGGAGAATTTTTATGAGGATTTGATTAGAGAATTAGAAGATTAGTGCTTAGAATTTTTGAAAAGAAATCTTTGCGAAGTGCTATTCGACATCATAAAAAATCGTGATTAGTTTTTTTCTCGTATTTTTCTGCATGCTCCTGCGATCGTTCACAATACGTGCACATTTTTTATTGATGGTATTTTTTAGTGAATACATTTAGTGCTTTATCCCTTTGTAATGAGAAAAAATCTGCATAGTATTTGTGTTCTTGACTATGCATTTTGTATACCAAAGGTAGTCGATGCGGTCTTGCACGGTTATAGGCGTAATACGTACACTTCAGTCCATCCATTTCGGTCATGAATCCGGTGAGCGTTTCCTTTCCTTACTTATATGCCTAAAGAACGCGTACTTGCCAGCCTCGATATCGGTAGCTCCAAAATCCGCACCGTTGTTGCGATTGCCGATGGCACGCAAGAGCCTCCTACACCAAACGTCATTGGCGTCGGCCTTTCTCCATCGCTTGGCATCCGCAAGGGCCAGGTGATCGATGTTGAAGAACTTATCCATAATATTATTTCATCACTCGAAGATGCTGAGCGCATGGCGGGTGTTCCGGTGAACCATGTGTTCGTCGGATTGAGCGGTGCACATATCGAATCATTCGATAGTCGTGGTGTCATTGCTATCTCTGGTTCCGAAATCACCTTTGATGATGTGGCACGCGTGCTCGAAGCAGCTCAGGCTGTCAGCATTCCACCAAACCGTCGTATTTTGCACATCGAGCCAAAGGCATACGCCGTCGATGAGCAGCGTGGCATCAAGAATCCCATCGGTATGACTGGCATCCGCTTGGAAGTAGAAGCGCACATCATTACAGGGCATGTGCAGCATGTGAAGAACATCGAAAAGTGCATCTCCCAGGCAGGTGTTGATATCGATGCGATGATCCCAGCAACAATCGCCACAGCAGAAGCTACTCTCACGAAGCGTCAGAAAGAACTCGGCGTTGTCGCTATCGATGTCGGTGCTGGTTGCACGAGCGTTGCTGTCTATGAAGAAGGAACAATCCTTCACTCCATCGGTTTGCCAGTAGCAGGTGAGAGCGTCACAAACGATATCGCGATTGGTTTGCGCACATCGGTCGATACAGCAGAGCGCATCAAGATCGAATTCGGTTCCGTGCTCCCACAGGAAATCAACGAGCGCGACATGATCGATCTTTCCACCATCAGCCGCATTGATACACAGACTGTGAGCCGCAAGTACATGGCGGAAATCATGCAGGCTCGTTACTTCGAAATCTTCACCCTTGTGAAAAACGAACTTCAACGTCTCGGTCGTTCGGGCATGCTCCCTGCTGGAGCAGTCCTTACGGGAGCAGCTGTCAAAACTCCAGGTGTGCTCGACCTTGCTCGTGATGTTCTTGGTCTCCCAGTTCAGATGGGCTTCCCAGTAGATATCGGAGGAGTTGTCGAAAAGGTTGATGATCCTGCTTATGCAACTGCTCTCGGTACGCTCCTCTGGGGTGTGCGCGAAGGAGGACAAATGTCACCGATGGGCAACTTCCAAATGAAGCGCACGATGCAGCAGGTTGGCTCATGGTTTAAGAGTCTCCTTCCATAATTCTACATTCTACATTCCGCATTCTTCATTTCCCCTCGTTCCCATGTCCGATACATTCCGCTCTCTCTTCTCCGGCAAGCCAACACCTCCAAAGCAACAAGGCTCTGGTATGGGTGATGACGATACGGGCACTGCGCCTCGCGAAGTGCGTCCTGATGCGCTGCCTGGTGCAGTCATCCGCGTGCTTGGTACAGGTGGCGGTGGATCCAACGCTATCGCGCGCATGGTGAACGCCAAAGTACAGGGTGTTGATTTCGTCGCTGTAAATACAGACGTTCAGGCCCTCTATCACAACCCAGCTCCAAAGAAAATCACCATCGGTCGCGGCACAAGCCGCGGTCTTGGTGCAGGTTCCAACCCAGAGATTGGTAAGCGCGCAGCCGAAGAAAGCATGGAAGAGATCAAGAAAGAACTCGAAGGTACAGACATGCTCTTCATTACCGCAGGTCTTGGCGGTGGAACAGGTTCTGGCTCTGCACATGTTATCGCCGAGATGGCTCGTGGAATGGGTATCCTTACCGTTGGTGTCGTTACACGTCCATTCAGCTTTGAAGGTCTTAAGCGCCGCAAGAACGCAGACGAAGCGCTCGAGCTCCTCAAGAGCAAAGTAGATACGCTCATTACGATTCCAAACGATAAGATTCTCTCACTCATCGACAAAACAACGCCTCTGACAGAAGCATTCCAGGTAGTTGACGAAGTGTTGCAGCACGCTATCGAAGGTATCTCCAGCCTCATTACACAGCATGGTCTTATCAACGTCGACTTTGCCGACGTTAAGACGATTATCCAGGATGCTGGTACAGCACTCATGGGTATTGGTTACGGAACTGGAGACAGTCGCGCAGCAGAAGCAGCACGCGCAGCTATTGATAGCCCACTCCTTGAGCTCTCTATCTCCGGTGCACGTGGAATTCTCTTTAATATCACTGGTGGTAACGACCTCTCGATGTTCGAAGTAGACGAAGCTGCTCGCATCATTACAGAAACTGCTTCTCCAGATGCAAACGTGATTTTCGGTGCGGTCATCGATGAAAACTACACAGGACAGGTAAAAGTAACGGTGATTGCTACAGGATTCGATGCAGAAACAGTTCAGCAGCCAACAGCCTTCCAGGCTCCAGCTCAGCGCTTTGCGTCTAACAGTAAGCCGATGTCATCAACATCATCTATGGGTATGGGAAGCAGTCGCCCAGACATGATGAACCGCAACCGCGATGAGAAGATCGTCGACCTAGGTACAAAGCCTGCATCGCACATCGACGAGGAAGAGCTCGAAGTGCCGGCGTTTATGCGCAAGCCGATCTCGAAATAAGAATCAGAGGATTCAAAGGATTCAGAAGAGTCAGAGGAATGTATTTCTCCTCTGAATCGTCTGAATCTTCTGTTTCTTCTGAATCCTCAGTGAGTTCCCGTCGATCCAAATCCGCCACGAGACTCAGCGCCGTGTGAATCAACTTCATCCCACTCGGCGCGTTCGATCTTCACAAATATTCCCTGCGCAATGCGCTCGCCACGTTCGACAGTGACAGGAGCGTTTGTAATGTTTTGCACTTGTACGAGGAGTTCATCTTTTTCGCCGTGGTAGTCTTGGTCGAGTATCCCGATACTGTGCGGACATACGAGGCCTTTCTTCCGCGGCATGCTGGAGCGGGGGACGATCATGAGCATGTATCCCTCAGGCACGCGCACGATCACGTTGCCGGGCACGAGCGCAATTTTCCCTGCTTCGACGATAGTTGTTTCACGCGTCACAATATCGAAGCCCACAGCGCCATGGGATTGATAGGTGGGAAGGGGGAGATCCTGATCGATTCGTTGAATATGTACAATCATAATTTAATAGGTGCCTGCCGGCCGTAGCAGAAGAGATAAAGTATGTTGAATGGAATGTTCCACCTTCGCTAAAGCTTCGGTGGGCGACCTTCTGCGAAGGTCGGAATAGAGACTTGCATGCGTGGAGCATAGAAGATCTACACTATGTTTGCGAGATCGACTTACGGTGCTTGAGTCGTCTTCGGCAGGTTTTCGATGCCTCCTGGCCACATAGTTTTTCCTTCTCTGGTTTCTCGTGCTTCTCTTTGCTGCTGTGTTTCAGCGGGGGCCACAGTTGCAGTTGCACCAGTACCATTTCCAGATTCATCATCCGTATTTTCTTTGGAACGTTTTTTATCGAGAGTGCGTAGCAATTCTGAAGCCAATTTGTGATTTGTCACTTGTTCTTTAACTGCATTAACGAGAACATCGCGGTGTATAAATTTTTGCTTGAATAGCTCTTCCAGGAAGAATCCTTTATCTGTAAGGAATTTAAGCATGACTATAGCATTAGCGTTGCGCAATACAGCCGATTCCAGCCAGATTTTTAATTTACCGCCCATAATTTTGCGGAAATTTCTTGCCTCTTCAAGCATGCCATTACTAATGAGTTCTTCATTGAGTCCTAGAATCGTGGTTGCGTATTTAGTCGCCCAAGCTTCATTTTCAAGTTGTCCTGTAGAACCGAGGCTAAAGATCGCCTTCACAACGATTGCATCAGCACGCAGGTTACCTGTCTGGTTGGCATAGTAGTCTTCATCTTCTTTGTCGATACTCACATTACCCTGTCCCAGTTTTGAATGAGTAAAGTAGTCATATTTGTGTGAGAAGATGCTGAATTTTTTGCCGTTGATAACGACCGGTTGGCTTGCGAACATTTTTGCTACGTAGCTATCCAATTTGTACTTAGAGTTGTCACCTTTACCTTCTTCATCAAACGATTGGCCGGTCTTAGTACGGATCTCCTCCTCAATGTCTTTCAAGACGCGCATACTTGTTGTGACCGTACTAAGGTTCTCATCTCCCCCGTATTGGCTCCACTTGTAGAAGTCTTTACGAGCAATCTTGAGTCCACCCATGCTTGAATCGGAGTGATACAGGCTGAGAGCGCCAAGCTTATCGTAGAAGTCTACGCTAGCTTTCTTGCGTATTTCTTTGTTTTCACGGAGTACGCGCATGATGGTAGTCATCACCCAAGGCACCGTTTCTCCCCAGAGACCACGTTCGATAGCTCTCGATGCAATACCTACAGCTGCCCATAAGTTACTTCTCTTCATTTCTATTTCGATTTCAGAGATAAAGAATGGGATGTTTTCAATATCCTTAACTTTGTCATGTGCGGCCTTAATTTCATTTTCACGACCACTCGCGTTTGTACCACGCAGTGAGTTGTAGTAGTTAAGTAACTCATTTTCGTCCATGTCGGTGAGCATTCCCGCCAAGTTTTGACCCATAACTTTTTTAACGTTTTCACCGGCGCTTAAATCAAGATCGTATAACCAGCCTTTGCCTGCGGCAAATTCCAAAATAGCGCGAATGCGATTTGGGTTGTGATGGTTGAGGTGTAGTTGGCCATCATGATGATTAAATAGCTGGTCGTAGTTGAAGGAATTTTGTTTAAGGTATTCCATGTACTCATTTTTCTCCTTTTCGTTGTGCGATTCCTGATTCTTCTTTAAGGCAATACCTGCAGGTGTTCCATACATTGGCACCCATTCCAACGATGCTCCAATATTTTTTGCGAGCTCAGCTGTTTTGTGGTGACTATGATCATGCCAAGCTGTGTGGAAGGCATCATAGACTTCTTTGAATGCTGACCACATTTCAAGGGCACTGTAGAATTTAAAGCCCAAGGCATCGTAGGATCCATGTGTAGCTGTGAGATCTTGGTCCTTTGCGAATAAGTCAGATTTTTCGCGGAAAAGATTCTCTACATTTTGCATGTCAGAAGCGAGGTTTCCAGTGTTTTGTTTAAGCATGAGCAAAATGTCTTTGGTTCGTGCGATTTCATCCATATCGGCACGCAACTTACGATGTGCTTCAATTTCTTGTTTGATAGCGCCAACACGAGCGATGTCACTAAGCTCACGAATCATCGTAATTTTATTCGACTTATCACCGCCTTTAGTTTCCCACAAACGGATTGTTTCTGCGTGAGCAGGATCTTTCAAATATTCCTCAAGTTGCTGAAGCATTTTATGATCATCAGCTGTTTTGATATTGTAATAGTTGCGAATAATTCCAACGAATTGCTCTGGAGTTATTTCGCTATTCGTACTTTCCCAGCGTTCGATTTCAGCAAGAGTGATATTGGGGTCGCTCCGCCTGTTTGATTGTTTAAATTCTTCCCTGTGCTGCTCATGATATTCTTTTAGATCTTGAATAATTGTGTCTGCTTTTTCAGA
This sequence comes from uncultured Candidatus Peribacteria bacterium, assembly GCA_964391185.1. Classification (GTDB taxonomy): domain Bacteria; phylum Patescibacteriota; class Gracilibacteria; order Peribacterales; family Peribacteraceae; genus JAKQEM01. The sequence continues at coordinate 125,216 of CAYMIX010000004.1, forward strand.
CTTTGCATTTTTATACATAAACTCAATGTCCTTGATAAATGTCTCGGCTTGTAAACTTCCTTGAGTCCATTTTTCTATATCACCATTTATGGCATAAATTTCATGTACTGCCGCGAGTTCACTATCAATCGTACTTAAAATTTTGTTACGCTCTGCTTCTTGTCCAGTTTGCTGAACGAACAATTTGATACCGTCTTCATCTAAAGCACGTTTTAAGTTTTGCATTTTCCCTTCCAGGGTTCTTGCTTGCTGCTGGATGTCTCTAGCCAATATTTCTGGCGAGTCTTTTTCCTCGTCAACTTCAATTGCATTTTGTAGTTTGTTTTTCGTACGCTTTCTTTGGTCGGTAACAGTAGCTTCATTTAAGACACGCTGTTGCTCAAGCATCTGTGGACCTACCATTTCTGCTGTGATTTTTGTCTGATTTGTGTCATCTGCATCTGGCCCAGACCCCGTTGGCGTACCTGTTGCAAAGCACAAAAGACGGGCCTCTCTTTCGAGATTCCGTTCAGTGGCGAAGCGCCAGCGGCTCAGGTAGAGCAGCATTTATAGTTTACAGATACGGATAAAAGTGTCAAGCAAACGCTCATGCATTTCCGGCATTTCCGGCACGTATTCTGCAAGCGTTTGTTTGATGTGCATGATTTCCTGCGATCCTGTTTGGATCACCATCTCAGGCTTTCTTGCTGCAGGAACGAGGTGAAGTTCGGTGTATTCAGGTGTGTACAAAAGCCAATAACCTTTCATTTCTTTCCATGCGAGAAATGCAGTATTTAGTTGAGCGCCACTTTCGGTAAAAGTCATCGTTGCATCAGGCAAACGGTGGTCATGCACAATCACATACATTGCACCGCAGAGGATTGCGACGAGCGCAACGGTCCACGCACCACTCAATACTCCGTATGCTGCGATAGCGAGAACTACTCCAGCTGCGCACATATACCAACGCTTCGTACGTACGAAGATTGGCTTGATAGGAGCTTTCCAGTTCATCAGTATTGCCTCTGTTTGGAGTGTTTGTGTGTCTGTCATGTGTATGTGAGAAATCCCCTTATTATAGCAAAAAAACGCACTTTTTAGTACGGTGGTAGGGTTGCATATAGTTAGTAATAGTTTGTAATGTTATGTGTGTTTTTTGTCTTACAGATGAGCAAATCATGGTGGGCAATATTGGACTCGAACCAACGACCTTCACAATGTCAATGTGACGCTCTAACCAGCTGAGCTAATTGCCCGATAATATGAATGGAAATAGTTGTCTCAGCGAGAGCGTCATGTGACGCTTTTTTTATTGCGCCTCGTGCGAGCACTTCGGCGGCCCAGCTGAGCTAATTGCCCGGTGATGTGAATCTATTACCTGGCGTTCTACGAAGGAAAAGAACGCCTATTCGCTCTTCATTAAGCGAAAAAGCCCATGCAGGGTACCAATTCATGTTCGTCTTCACAAGCCGTATTAGGCAGTTTCGGCATAGGATTTGTCTATGCTACATCGACTATTAGATTTCATTGCACCGAGGAAATCGCTCACTGGAACCTATGGAGAATGGGTGACCGATGTTGAATGGCGGCAGATGCGCGCGTATGCGCAGAAAATTGATCGCACAGAATTACGGAAGAGGGGAATCGAAGAATTGAATGAGCTTGTCGCTGCGTATTCGTATGATGCATCGCCCTTGCTGCGAACTGCACTGCAGCGATTTAAATATCGCGGAGCACATGAACTCGTTGAACATTTGGGAACACTGATGACCGATGGCGCGCGGTTACTCGAAGTTTCTGATGATAGCGTGTTGTGTCCGGTGCCGCTTCATTGGACGCGTAGGTTTCAGCGCGGGTTCAATCAGTCGTTACTTCTTGCGGAACATGCGTCGGATATTCTTTCGATTCCCGTGCATGATTGCTTGCGACGTGTACGACCGACAGGACACCAGGCTCATCGCAAACGCGCAGAGCGAATGACAGCCATGCACGATGCGTTTTGTGTTCATCGCAACACAACTCTGTCATCGCATATTATTTTGGTTGATGATGTTGCGACGACAGGCGCGACTCTGGATGCATGCGCTTCTGCGCTCAAGTTTGCAGGTGTAGAGAAGGTCGATGCTTTGGTGGTGGCACTGGGATAATTTGTGGAAACTTTTTGATTCAATAAGTGATCACAATTCACACACCATCACATAGCAACAGGAAGTGTGTGGAAAATTTTTTTGTTTTCCACAGGGACGCTACGATATCGATCCATGACGTTGTTGCTCTCCGCACTCGCATTTTTCTTTTTGATCACTGGTCTCATTCTCATTCATGAGCTTGGACACTTTTTCGCAGCAAAAAAGCTTGGGATCGAAGTAGAAGAATTTGGCTTCGGGCTGCCACCAAAAGCAATGACTGTTTTCCGATGGAAGGGGACGGACTTCACTCTTAACTGGATTCCATTCGGTGGATTCGTCCGCTTGAAAGGTGAGAACGCAGTTGATGAAGAAGACCGTCGTGCGCCGGGAAGTTTTGCGCGTGCTTCTATTCTTGCTCGCTCGATTGTTCTCATCGCAGGCGTTGCGATGAACTTTCTCCTTGCGATCGCCATCTTCTTGTATGGATTTTCCGCTGGCCACTGGATTCCAACATATCTTTCTTTAGAAGAAATGACTGCAGCTGCAAACAATGGAGAAATTCATTTGAAGCTCGGAGTCTTTGTCGACGATGTGCTCACCGGTGGTGGTGCACAAGAAGCAGGCATTCCCAAAGGAAGTGTGATCACTAAAGTAAATGATGTCGTTGTGGATGATCCGACGGACATCGTCTCGATGCAAGAAGAAGAGCGCCGTGTACATTACACGTTTATCAAAACACCAGAAGAAAAGGAAGAAAAAACTGTCTCAGTCGAAGTAGTCGATGGTAAAACAGGAATTTATCTTCGCTCGATCCCACTCGAACTTTCCGCACCTAAACGAAGTTTCGGTGAAGCGGTGAAGCTCTCTATCCGTGAGACGCGCGTCGTTACCTCACAAACCGTTGTAGGTATCGCGAAGTTATTTTCTTCACTCGCACAGCGCGGCACCGTGCCAGAAGGTATCACAGGCATCGTTGGTATTGCACAGCTCACCTACACATCGGTCCAAGAAGGATTCGTGGTGTACTTGCGCTTGGTTGCCTTGCTCAGCTTGAGCTTGGCGGTGTTGAATATTCTTCCGTTCCCAGCTCTCGATGGCGGACGCTTGGTGTTCGTCCTTTCAGAATTGTTCATTCGTCCGGGTAATCGTCGTGTGGAAGTAATAACGAACACGATTGGGTTTGGCGTTCTCCTCCTCGTTATCGTTCTTGTTACTCTGTACGATGTCTTCCGCCTCTTCCGCTAGTACCGGCGTCCAATACGATGCAGCACTGCGTGATCTGTGGCTGCAGATCCTCGGAAAGATCGAACCAAAAATTCCCCGCAGTCAGTTCATCACATGGTTCAAGGATACGGCTATCCTTGGCCGAGAAGAAGGAACGCTCATCGTTGGGTTACCATTACCGATGTCGCTCAACTGGCACCTCGAACATTATCGCGGTGTCACACTCGAAATTGCACAGGAGTTTGATCCTACCATCAAACAGGTGGTGTATCAGGTAGATGGGGGACTCAAAGATGATCCGATGCGCACATTCGATTTGCTCGAAGCATTTCCAGAGCAGCGTCGTCGCAAGGTTCCAGGCAAGCAAGAAATTAGATTGGCCGAAGGAATCGTCAGTAAAATTCTCAGCCCACGTTACACACTCGAAACGTTCGTTGTTGGTTCCAACAATCGTCTTGCTTACGCTGCGTGCCAAGCAGTCGCCGCACAGCCGGGTGGAAAATATAATCCACTCTTCCTCTATGGAGGTGTGGGATTGGGAAAGACACACTTGTTACAAGCAACAGGTAACGCGATCCTCAAGCAGATGCCACGTTCGACGGTTGTGTATACGACAACGGAAGACTTTACGAATCAAGTGATCGAAGCAATCCATCAGCAAAAGATGGAACAGTTCCGCAAGCGTTACCGCCAAGTGGATGTGCTCATCATCGATGACGTGCAGTTCCTCGCCAACAAAGAGCGCACGCAGGAAGAATTCTTCCACACGTTCAATGCTCTCTACGAAGATCACAAGCAAGTGATCCTCTCTGCCGATCGTCCGCCGCAAGAACTGCAACTCGAAGACCGTCTCACCTCACGCTTTGAGCGTGGCATGATTGCTGATGTCTCGGTGCCAGATTACGAAACGCGTCTCGCAATCTTAGTAGAGAAAGCAAAAGAGTATGAAATCTTTATGGACATGCCAGTGATGCAATTTATTGCCGAGCATGCGACCAAGAATATTCGTGAGCTCGAAGGAATCCTGATGCAAGCAGTCGCGCAGTACGAACTCGAACAGCGCATGCCCACAGTGAAGAGTATTGCGGACATCATGCGTAAACTGAATAAAGATCCACACGAGAGTCCAGACATTGTCGGTTTCGATGTCATGCAGAAGCCAAAGGCATCGTTCCAAGATGTGATGGAAGCAGTGAGTCGTTACTACTCCGTATCTGTTGCTGACATGACTGGCCAATCACGCGTGCGAGAAATTCTCATTCCACGTCAGATCGCGATGACACTCTGTAAGCGCCATCAGAATATGAGCTATGTCCGCCTCGGCGAGCTCTTTTCCGGGCGCGATCACACAACCGTGATGAATGCTGTCGAAAAGATTGAATCCAAAGTGCAGAACGACCCACAACTTATGCGTGAATTGCGTGCTTTGGAGAAAGAATTGAATTTCGTCTAAATACCGCTACGATTGGCCCGTGCAGTTCATCGTCACGACAACGGCAACTACAACGACCCGCTAAGGGTTGCGAGTTGCACGTGGTTCAATCGCACACCCTTACCAGCTCAGGGTGCTTTTCTGTGATACTTCCTCTAATCTCCCTCCATTCCAACCTCCTTTATGGCTGATTACGACCATCTGAACGATCTGGAAAAATTGCGTCACTCGCTCGCGCACGTGCTTGCTCAAGCAGTATTGAAGCTTTGGCCAGACACGCAGATTACCATTGGTCCGCCAATCGAATTCGGTTGTTACTACGACTTCATGTTTAGTAAGCCAATTTCTGATGAAGACTTTGCAGCCATCGAAAAGGAAATGAAGAAGGTTATTCACCAAGGCCAGACATTCCGACGTGATGAACTCTCAGTAAAAGACGCGATCGCATTCTGGGAAGAGAAAGGTCAGAAGTTTAAAGTGGAACTTATTAAAGATCTTGAAAAAAATGAAGGAGTGAAGATGGTGACAAACTATGTAAACGTTGGACCAAAAGGGGACGATGCCTTTACAGACTTGTGTCGCGGAGGTCACGTGGAATCCACGAAAGATATTCCTGTCGATTGTTTCAAGATCATGCATGTTGCAGGTTCGTACTGGCGCGGCGATGAAAAGCGCGAACAGCTCACGCGTGTGTATGTCGCAGCGTTTGCATCCAAAGAAGAACTTGATGCATACCTCAAGCAGCAGGAAGAAGCGCGCAAGCGCGATCACCGCAAGCTCGGCAAAGAATTAGACCTCTTCACATTCAGCGATCTTGTTGGTCCGGGTTTGCCACTATGGACGCCACGCGGAACATTGATGCGCCATTTGCTCGATGGATTCGTGTGGCAACTGCGTGAAGAAAAAGGCTACATGCGCGTGACGATTCCACACATCACCAAGAAGGAACTTTATGAAACGTCGGGACATTGGCAGAAATTCAAAGATGAACTCTTCAAAATCACAACACGTGAAGGCCATGAATTTGCGATGAAGCCGATGAACTGTCCGCACCACACGCAGATTTACGCACACTTGCCACGTAGTTATAAAGATTTGCCGCAACGTTATGCGGAAACTACGACATGTTATCGTGATGAGCAGACGGGAGAATTACACGGTCTTTCCCGTGTTCGCGCATTCAGCCAAGACGATGCACACGTGTTCTGCCGCCAAAACCAAGTGGAAGAAGAATTCCTTCGTGTGTGGGACATTATCGATACGTTCTATAAGACAGTTGGTTTCGGAGAATTAAACGTGCGCTTGTCTCTGCATGATCCTGAACACTTTGAGAAATATCTCGGTACACCAGAAGTGTGGAAGAAGGCAGAAACGTCGATCAGAAATATTGCCAAAGATCGCGGTGTTGCATATGTCGAAGCTCCAGGTGAGGCAGCGTTCTACGGACCAAAAGTCGACTTTATCGTCAAAGATTCCATTGGACGTGAGTGGCAGGTGGCGACGATCCAGCTCGATATCAATCTTCCAGAAAGATTTGATTTGTTCTGCAACAACGAAGCTGGGGAGAAGGAGCGCATCGTGATGATCCACTGCGCAATCATGGGATCGCTCGAGCGTTTCATGAGTATCTTTATCGAACACTGTGCAGCGCATTTCCCCTTGTGGTTAGCGCCGATACAAATGGCGATTTTGCCGGTGGCCAAGGCACACGAACAGCATGCGGCAGATATTGGCGCACAACTGATGAAGCACGGTTTGCGCATCGAATATATGAACTCGGAAGAATCGCTCGGCAAACGCATCCGAGCAGGGGAGCAGAGCCGCATTCCGTACGTGCTCGTGATCGGTGATAAAGAAATCGCAGAGCAAACGGTGACGGTTCGCAATATCCGCACAAAGAATCAGGTTGCGGTTCCATTCCAAGAATTTATCGCGACGACAACGGGGGATATCGGTTCGAGGAAGTTGGAATTATCGATTGGATAACTGACTAAGGGATCAGGGGTAAGTATTATGTATAATGGGAAATTTGTTCTCATATCCCACAATACCTACCCCTTAATACTTCCCGAAGATTTGTGATATCCTCTTTGCATGTTCGAAGCCTTCCAGGCCGGCCCGTTTATTATCTGGACGCACGTCATTTTCTTGATGATCGCCATTTGGCTCTTTTCAGAATTCTTTTTTCGTTTGGCACAGAGCGCAGGCTTGTCATTACAACCATTCAAAGATCATGCACGGTGGTACTTCGCAGGTGCAGTTCTTGGTGGGCGATGCTTTGCTGTGATTGAACAGTATCGGATATACCTTCGTGCCGATGATCCATTCCGCATTTTTTTCATGCATGATGGAAACTTTAGTTTCCTTGGGATGGCAGTTGGTATTGCGATTGTTCTATATATCAAACAGCGCGCATCGCGCACGACATTCCTTCAGTGGCTCGATGTACTTCTTCCGGCAACTGCGTTCGGACTGGCATTCGACTGGTTTGGGAAGTTTGCCGCGGGCCAAGCATATGGCCGCCCAACAGACGCATTTTGGGGTGTAACGTACGATGCGTTCAACGTTCGTTTCGCCGTGCCCATTCACCCAGTGCAGCTATATTACGCTGCATTCTATTTGCTCCTCACCTTCGTGCTGCTTATCGTGCGCAAGCATGCGCGTCGTGCGGGGGCCGAAACACTCTTTGGCATCGTACTTGCATCGATAGCTACATTCTCCCTTGAATGGTTTAGGGGCGATTTCGGCATTCCGGTGTTTGCAACGCAGCTCGATTTTTTCCTGTTGTTCATACTCTTCATAAGCCTTGGTATTTTTGCTGCTGTCGAATTCAATCTTTCACAAAAAATGGGCATTGTGTACGAAGTGGCGACAACGGTTCTCTGTGCAGCGTATCTCTTGATTCGTCCACAATTACCATTCGAGACCTTCCAGCTGCGCTTTAGCCAATTACTTGCGGTACTAGCTCTCCTCGGAGCCATCGTGTACGTTGTGGTCCATCGGCGAAGGCATCCGTACTTGTAAGTCCTTTGTTCTCCGATATTTTCTGTGTTCACATGCCTTTTCTCCAGTCTATTACATCGTATATCACGGAGGATCCCCTGCGAATTCTGCAAATTGCCGTCATTGCCATTGCGGTTATTCTGCTCTTCCTTCTTCTTTTCACCTTGCGTGACATCATGTTGCGCACCCGTTCGTTTGGATATCAGTTCTTTAGTATTCTCCTTGTCGGAGCTCTTCCCATCGTCGGATTTCTGCTCTATCTTCTTATTCGCCCTGCTCGCACCCTTAAGGAGCGCGACACAGACGATATGCTTCAAGCACTCCTTGGTGTTGAAGAAGATGACCGTACGACAATGGAGAAGTTGAATGATGATCTGATTATGATTGAAGAACACCCTGAATCCGACCTGTCTGCCGACATTCACGATGCTGATGAACCTGTCTCAGAATCTTCCCCTCCTGTTCTATGACAAATGTTCTCTCTTATATTTTCTGGCCGAATCCAGGTAATGCTTCGTATGACAGCCCAAAAGCGATGGCGCTATTAATTGCGTGCGTAGTGATGATCGTCGCTTCATTTGTCTTGTCCGCTTGGCGCAAGCGAGCATCTCAAGGCATGCGTCGTAGCAGCAAGAGTTGGTCGAGTGCAGCATTTTGGTTTGGTTTGATCGGTGCTGTTCTTGTGATTTCCCGCGTTGAACAGATTCAGTTCGTTGCGATGCGTTTGTGGTGGTTTATTTGGGGGTTGGCACTCGTTGCATACATTTTCTTTCAGGTAAAAAACTATCGCTCACGTCATTACGAAGTGATTCCATCGATTTCTGTCGATGACCCTCGGGCGAAGTATTTGCCGAAGAAAAAGAAGAAATAACCCGGCGAATCGCGGCGAAGTCAGCCTAGCCTGACGAAGCCGGATTGCCGCAATTATACCGCTTAGCCCATTAGCCTATTTGTCAGATGTCCATCCAGTCGATGACCCTCAACGGCATTACCTGGCATCATTCCGAACTCTCGGAAGAGGCTGATTTGCTTGAATTACAGAAGAAGTATCAGTTTCACCAATTGGATCTTGAAGACTGTTTAAGCGAGCACGAACGACCGAAGGTCGAGGAGTATCCCGATTATTTGTTTTTCATCATCCATTTACCCGTGAAGATTGGGCATAAAGTCGTGAAAGAAGAAATTAACATCTTCATCGGAGCACATCATGTGATTACCTTGGCTGAAGGTAAATCGGGTGCAATTGCTCATTTATGGAAACAAATGAAGGAAGATATGGCCATGCAGGAAGAATTCTTCGGTCGTGGCGTTGGTTTTTTCTTATATGAAATTCTCGATCTACTTTTTGATAGAGGATTCCCACTCATCGACGGTGTGACCAAGGATCTGCGTCATATCGAAGTAGAGCTTTTCGAAAAGGAAGAAGGGCGAGTGAACATTCTTCGTGATATCCTGACGCTCAAGCGCAATATCATCACCATGCGTTCAATCCTGTTCCCGCAACGTGCAGTCGTTGCCCAATTGCAGCACAAAAATCGCAATCTCATTCCAGAAGATCTCTCCCTGTATTTTGATGACCTTTCTGATGCGATTGAACGCCAGTGGTCGTTGCTTGATACCACCAAAGAACTGAGTGACGCGTTGCAGGAAACACACGAATCGTGGCTTGGACATCGCACCAATGAAATCGTTCGCATTCTCACCATTTTCTCGGTGACGATGGTGCCGCTTACATTCCTCACGAGCCTCTACGGCATGAATATCCATCTGCCATTTCAGGATCATCCGGAAGCATTCGCGTATCTGATGGTATCAATGGTTGTCGTGATGAGTGGATTGCTCGGATATTTTGCATGGAAGAAGTGGCTATGAAAGCTGAGTTACTCAAGTAAACCGATACAAGGTAAAGATGAATTAACCTTTTGTTCGACGAATTGACACTGATTCTCGTTTAGTGGAAGATGCACGGTCCTATGCCGCTCAAGCATGACACCGAGACAACAATGGTTTTTTTGCTTGGGTTGATGATCGCTCTGACAGGCGCGGTGGCGGCATTCTTGCCTCCTGTTTCAGTGACGATCCTTCCGTGGACAATCGCGTTTGCTGTCACGCTCGTCTATCCGCTTGTGTGGTATCCGATTATGAAAGAACGCCGTGCTGACTATGAATTCCGTGCGCTTCACTTTGTGCCAGCACTTATCCTTTTGTTGTGGCTCATGTTGGATTTGTTCGTCAGTTTCCGCCCAGATTGGCAGGTGATGCAGTCGGTGTATACCTGGAGTTGGACGATGGGCATTGTTGCAGCGGCATTTGTATTGCTTGTGCTCTTTTGTGTTCGCGTTATTCGTCAATGGTTGCCCCGCATAGGGTTACTCCTTCTCGTGTTCATCCCGTTTGCGCTTCTTTCTCGTGTGAGTGAGATGAACGGTTGGGATCGTCAGGTCGCGATGACATTGTGGGACGGACAAGGCATTGGTACTGGAACAGGCGTTATTGCGAGCAATGGTACCTCCAGTAATTTAACGCCTTCGACAGATAGCGCCGAAGAGCAGTGGCGTGCGCAGCTGCGCCTGATGGAACGCCGTCGTCAGCAGCTGGAAGAAGAGGCATCATCCGTAATCTCTCAAGTAGATGCTCCAAAGCCAACGGTGACAACAGCAACGAGTGGCATGATGATTGCAGCAGCAGGACTTCCTGAGCCCATAAAGAAGCCGATCAAGAATGATAAGCCACCGCGTTTGCCGTCATCAGGATTTGGATTCGAGGGTATTGCATTGGTGTTGGCTGCCGCTTGCTGTGCAGGAATTCATAAGAAGACAATGATGCGTGCATCGTGATGGTTCGTGGCCCGCCGTCCTTCGCGACGGCCGCAGTGTGTCACCGCAACCTCCTCAGGATGACACGGCGGGCACCTCACCATGACACGATGCTTCTGCTCGTGATACTCTTCGCTTATGCCGACCATCACCCATCTCCACGCACGACAGATTTTAGATTCCCGCGGACACCCGACAGTCGAAGTTGATTGCACCCTAGATGACGGGTCCTTTGGCCGTGCGGCTGTTCCATCAGGAGCATCAACAGGATCACATGAAGCGTTGGAACTGCGCGATGGCGATAAGAAGATCTACGGCGGAAAGTCTGTGCTTAAAGCGGTGGACAATGTAAACAAGGTTGCAGCCAAGTTCGCAGGCATGACAACGGACGATCAGCATGCGATTGATCAGATGCTTATAAATATCGATGGCACACCGAACAAATCGAAGCTCGGAGCAAATGCGATTTTGGGTATTTCGATGGCTGCATGCCGCGCTCGTGCGATCAGTCAAAAGAAACCTTTGTATATGTCACTCGCCGAACAGTTTGGCGTGAAAGGAGCAACAGTTCTCCCTGCCCCACTCATGAATGTGCTGAACGGTGGCAAGCACGCAGACTCTGGTCTTGCATTTCAGGAATGCATGATCGTGCCGGTCGAATTCACAAAGTTCTCCGATGCACTCCGTGCAGGATCCGAAATTTTCCACACGTTGAAAAAGTTGCTCAACGAAGCAGGTCATATTACGGCCGTCGGCGATGAAGGTGGCTTTGCCCCTCGTGTAAAAGACAGTCGCGAGGCGTTTACATTCCTCATGAGTGCGATTGAGAAAGCTGGGTACGCAGGCAAGGTGAAGCTCGCGATCGATGCCGCAGCCTCAGAGTTTTATGTAGACGGTGTGTATAACGTTGATGGGCAGAAGTTATCATCCCCACAGCTTGTCGATTTTTACGAAGCACTCTGCAAAGAGTTCCCGATTGTCAGCATCGAAGATAGTCACAGCGAAGACGACTGGGAAGGCTTTTCTTCTATGGTCAGTCGAGTAGGGGATCACGTTCAATTGGTGGGCGATGATTTGCTCGTCACCAATGTCACACGCATCAAGACAGCTCTCGAAAAGAACGCAGCGAACGCGGTGCTCATTAAGTTGAATCAGATTGGAACTGTCAGCGAAACAGTTGATGCGATTCAGTTGGGGCAGAAAAACGGATGGAACGCGATCGCGAGCCATCGCAGTGGTGAAACCGAAGATACCTTCATCGCGCACTTGGCTGTTGGTCTCAAGACAGGGCAGATCAAAACAGGATCCCTCAGTCGCACGGATCGCGTGTGTAAGTACAATGAACTCCTGCGCATCGAAGAAGAGCTCGGGAAAAGTGCGGAGTACGCACGGCCGTTTAAAAGTTAATGGTCGGGACGACAAGACTTGAACTTGCGACCTCATGCCCCCCAGGCATGCGCTCTAGCCAACTGAGCTACGTCCCGATTCAGGATTCTCTTGAGTGCGGAGACTATAAGGCAGCACTTATGCGAGAACCAGTGATATGCATTTCTACTATCGAAAAATACCCCCAGTCCGTTGGGGGTACCCGTTGGACTGGGGGTGCTGCTCACTTGAGCAGTCGACCGATGATGAGCAGCAGGATGGTTGCTTTTCCTGTTACTTTTGCTTCAGCCTCAAGTAAGCTGAGATGATGCCACATGCCGATGAAAAAGTCGTCATGCCGAGCACAATCTTTGCGAACGGCCCATGTGCATAGCTCGCGTCGAGCAGCCGAGCGCAGAGCCATCCACAACAGAAGACGTTGATTACCAGAATGAACAGGTTGAGACGCGCAAGCATGGGACTTTTACCTCCAGAGTAAAGAACAAGGTTTAGACGCAACCGCGATATACTTATAATGCTGATAGAGATGCCCGGCAATAGAGATCATAGTCAATCTATCCGAATTCACAGGTATTGCCAAAAATACTAGGAACGCTTATAGTATCCCCTTTATGGTTTTTTGGTGCTACCCAATGGCTCTTGCAAGCCTCATAGAGGGTATTTGCTAAATACCATAAAATGTGTTACAATAATAAGTTCCCACAATGAGTCTATCTCCCCAGTCCATACAGGCAGCGCTCCAGGCTATTGAGCAGCATCAGCGGATCCTCGTGATTCCACATGCAAACGTCGATCCAGATGGATTGAGCTCGGCTTTAGCGTGTTTTCAGGTGTTCACTGCGATGGGGAAGGAGGTAACGGTTATTTGCCCGGATGTTCTCCCAGAATCTCTCAGTTTCCTCCCTGGTTTCGAAAGCTTGGAACAGGAGATCAAAGACAATAAGGATTTCGTTGTCACGATTAACTTGGAAGATGGCGTAGAGGTGGATAAATTGCGTTACACCGTTGAGGACCGTCGTGTGAATATTATTGTGGTTCCGAAGAAGGGTCGCATTACAAGCCAGCAAATTACGCTCGCAGAAGGGGATCCAAAGTATGATCTTCTCGTTGTCGTAGATACGGCAGACCTCGCGCTCCTTGGAACATTCTACAAAGAGCATGTGGACCTCTTCAGCGAAGTGCCATTGCTTAATATCGACCATCACATTTCCAATACGCAGTTTGGTCAGATGCATCTTATCGACCCGACTGCAGCCAGTGCGACAGAAGTTCTCTATAGCTGGTTCATGCAGGTGCCACAGTTCAAAGAAAAGCTCTCCGCAGACTTAGCGACATTGCTTCTGACTGGTTTGATCACCGATACGCGCAGCTTCCAGAACCCAAATACAACGCCGCGGTCACTCGAAGTAGCTGCAGAACTCTTGGAAAAAGGTGCTCGTCAGCAGGAGATTATTCAGAATATTTATAAGACGAAGCCACTCAGTACACTCAAGATTTGGGGACGCGCGTTGAATCATATTCAGATGGACCCAGCTTCTCGTATTGTCTGGTCGAGTATCAGCAAAGAAGACCTCGCAGAAATGGAAGCGAACAGCAAAGAGACACACGGCATCCTTGATGAGCTTATTTCAACTATTCCTGATGCTGATGTGTATGTGCTCTTTACGGAGCTCGAAGGTGGTGGACTCAAGGCAAGCATGCGCTCAAGCGCGGCGATCGATGTGAGCCAGTTGGCAGGCCGTGCCTATGGCGGTGGGGGACATGCGCGTGCGTCAGGATTCAAAGTCGCAGCATTTGATAACTTCCAGCTGCAGGTTCTTGAGTGTATTCAGAAGCTCAAGGAAGGCATGCAGAAGCAGCGTCAGGATGATGTGAATCATGATCGTCTTGGAGAAGGGCCTTCGGCGAAGCCTGTCGTGCAAGCTGAGCCTAAAAAGGTAGATGCATCCAAAGAGGCCCTTGCGGCCCAGCCATCAAAGGAGCGAGATATTGTGCAGGATTTAACGAAATGACGGTGTTTTTCCTTCGTAGAGACGTGCGATTCGCACGTCTCTACGGATATATGATGAACACGCCGTCATTTCCTGGTTGATTCCTGGTAGGCGTGATACCATACGCGCGGTTATTATCGCTTCCCTAGTTACATATGCGCCTCGTGCAGGTCGCAAAAGCATTGGGTATGACTGGACAACAACTGCGTCATGAACTGACGTCTGTTGATTTTGGTATTAAGCCAACTGATCGCGAAATTCCCGATAATTTAGCACAAGGAATCATCCGTTTCGTTGCTCGGAAGCACAATATTCCGATCGATATGGATGCGATCATGGGGATGTCGATGGATGATGGATCGTCAGAAGAGTCTGCGGGATCTCAGCAACAAGAAGGATCGAGTGATGCAGTGGAGACAGCTCCGGCCAAGTCGGCAGTGCCAGACACGTTGAATGTGCTTCGCAAATTAACACTCGATGATGTGCCGAAGTCCGCCGTGGCAAAGCAAGCATTGGAACTCTCCAAAGAAGAAAAAGAAGAGCGTTTGAAAGAGCAGCGCGAAGCAGAAGCAATCGCACGCAGGAAGCAGACGGGCTCGCAGCTTCAGCAGCAGATCAAGCGTAAGTCTGGACCCGTACACTTACCGTCACAGATTTCTGTGAAAGAACTCGCCGAAAAAACAGGTATTCAGGTCCCACAGGTCATTCAGGCACTTATGAAAAATGGCGTGCTTGCAACCATCACACAGTCTATCGACTATGATACAGCTGCGATTGTTGCGGCGGAGCTTGGCGTGACAGTGGAGCGCGAACAGGAAACAGCGAAGGCAGAACATCTCTTCAGTAAAAATTTAGAAGAGATGATCAAAGATGAACCTGAAAATTTAGTTCCACGTCCACCAATCGTCGTTGTGATGGGGCACGTTGACCATGGTAAAACATCGATCCTCGATGCGATTCGCAAGACAGATGTTGTGAGTGGAGAGTCTGGCGGTATCACTCAGCATATCGGTGCATATCAGGTGTTATACGCTGCTCCAGGGGCAGAACCTCGCCCGATTACATTCCTTGATACTCCTGGTCACCAGGCCTTTACGGCGATGCGCGCTCGCGGCGCTCAGGTGACAGATATTGTTATTTTGGTTGTATCTGCTGAGGAGGGTCCAAAGGAAACAACAATCGAAGCATTGAACCATGCGAAGGAAGCGGGTGTGCCGATTATTGTTGCACTCAACAAAATTGATCGTCCCAATGCTGACCCAGATCGCGTAAAAGGAGAGCTTGCAGCGCACGGTTTGCAGCCAGAAGAGTGGGGAGGCAATGTGCCCTTCATTGCGACGTCAGCGGTGACGAAGCAGGGGATTAATGAATTGCTCGATCACGTGCTGCTCGCAGCGGAAATGGCTGAGCTGAAAGCAAATCCAAAGCGTCCTGCCATTGGAACGATTATCGAAAGTCACTTGGACCAAGCCCTCGGTCCGTTGGCGACAATCATCGTGAACACGGGCACATTGAATCTCACCGATGCGTTTATCTGCGGAAAGACCGTTGGTAAAGCGCGCTCGATGACAGATGCGTCCGGTGCAAAACTCTTGTCCGTTCCTCCATCTGGAGCAGTCCGTGTTGCGGGTTTTGGCAGTGTTCCGCAGGTGGGAGATATTTTGCAGGTCGTGGAATCCGAACGCATTGCGCGCGATCTCCTTAAGCAGGTGATGGATCAGGACATGACCCAGCAGAAGCGCAGCTTTAGCGATTTTGCGACGAAGCTCCACGAAGGAAAATTGCAGACGCTCAAGATTGTCCTCAAGGCTGATACACAAGGTTCACTTGAAGCGATTCAGTTGGCTCTCAGCAAACAGGGGACGGATAAAGTACAGGTGAAAGTTATTCATGGTGCGATCGGTGCTGTCTCTGAAAGTGACGTGATGATGGCTTCTGCCAGCGAAGCGCTCGTGCTCGCATTCCGTTGCTTGGTGCCACCAGCAGTCATGCGCACAGCAGACCGTGAAGGTGTGCAAATCCGCCAATACGAAGTGATTTATACACTCTTGGATGAAGTGCAAGGATTGCTCGAAGGATTGCTCGTCCCAGAAGAACAGGAGAAGATCATGGGTCACGTGGAAGTAAAGGGTGTGTTCCTCACCAAGAAGAGCGAACAGATTATCGGTGGTCGTGTGACAGATGGTATCGTCAAACGCTTGCCATACCGTTTGCAACGCAATGGCGAGGTTGTCGGCCAGGGTCGCATCGTATCGCTCAAGAAGGTCGACCAGGACATCAAGGAAGCCAAGGCAGACACAGAGTGTGGTATGCGCGTCGAAACGTCGATTCCTATCGAAATGGGCGACATCCTCGAGGTATATCACCGTGAATTTAAGAAGAAAGACGAAGCGTAAGTCGGTTACATTCTTCCGTTTTCTACCGTGCGCGCTACATTCTTTGCAGCAGTGTTATAGCGAGCAGCACCTTGGTTGATGTAACCGATCGCAACGTCGCGTGCATCGGATGATTTGATTGTCTTCAATGTGTTCACAAAGGTAGGGAAATCACCCTTGAAAATCATCGATGTGAGTGATGTTTGTGCGTGTTCATTGCCACCGACTACGCTCGTTACAAAGTCTTCTACCTCATCAGCAGGGATGGTTGATGCCTTGTTTCCGTGTTGCTTGAGCGTGTGTAGAAAGGTCGTTGTTTCGGTACTTGTACCATCCATAATAGATTCTGCGTAATCACTCCATGTTTGTCCTTGCACGTTATAGCGTTTTAAGATCGTCACGAGTGGTGTGTTATTGAAAGCGCCGTCTACCTCGGCCATGGCGAGCTGGTTGCCGCTGCGGAAAATCATGTCACGGACAGATGGTACGCAGAGTGCGGCAATACCTGCATACAACAGAAACGCGTTGTGCGATTTTTTACCCTTAAATGCCATGAGGCCGGCAATAACAGCTGCTGCACTTGCAACAACGAGCAGCGTCATGCTCCCCGCAAGTTTTATCGTTTTATCGGTATAGCCATTATTGTGACGCACTTGCCAGTCAGCGACGAGATGTGCGGGGTCCTGCCGATACAAATCAGTAAGCGCCTCGCGTGCCATTCGAAACGCGGAAGCATGCTGAGGCACCGTGCGCTCTAGCTGGCTTAAAAACTTCTGATCGTCCTGAATTTGCTGAAACTTCACTCCAAAGAGTGCACCAGCTGTGCTGTCTTTGGACATCACATAGCGGTGTGTGAGCGCAGCATCGTCACTGTCGACGGTATCGTTGAGCCCTTCGACAATCTCATCCCATTGGCTTTGAAAGCCTGGTGGAAGGGTGATACGTGCAGAAGCTTCTCGCAGACGTGGGCCATAGTAGTCGAACACCTTGTTCGCGCGCTGGGGAATATCTTTTTTGAATACGTGTTGCGTATGGGCAATAAGTTCGGGGCGTTTTAAGCGTCTCATTTGGTCTACACGTTCATCTTGAATCCGATCGCCCAAAGCGGAGCGCTGTCCAGGGAAGGACGGTAGCCGGGGTCCCGCTGATGGATGGTTTGCGAAACTCATGTATGGTCCAGTGGCTTATGCTTAAGGAGTTGGCGGATGTGCTGCAAAGGCTGCATCAAGTCGTGCGAGTTGTGCTTTGAGTGCTTGCACCTCTGCTGTGTTACCGTCTTTCTCTTCGATCTTCTTAATCAATTCCTTGAGGGTTGCTTGTGAATTAGCTGCCGTAATGCCACTAACACCCGATGTCGTGCCCACGGCAGTGAATTCTGCTCTACCATCTTTACCCGCTGCTATTTCATCGGCTAATTTTTCAATGCTCTTTGCGAGTTTTTTCTGATCGTCTGTTTTTCCTTTGAGTTTCTTGGACGCATCGTCAATTTCAAGCCCACGAGCTCCACCACCAGCACCTCCACCAAGTGATGCCAAGCCACGTGGGTCGTTGCTGATCTGATAATCGATCGCGCGTGGGTTGAACTTCTTCATTGCACTCAAGAGTGTTGTTTTGTCCTGTCCAGCTGGACCAGGAAGTATGGGTGCCGCAAGTGGCGCTTTGAGTGCGAGCTTGCCAAGGCTTTCGCCGAAGCCTTTGACACCATTGACAGCGCCCTTGGCGAAGTCTGGGGTCATCTTTTCCAGCATCGAGAAGACTCCTACCCAAATTACACCGAGCGACATCATCAACCAGAGTAATTCCCAGAAGTCGCTGATGTCATCCGTAATCTTTATCTGCAAACCACTCACACGGTTAGCAAGTTCCGAGGAAACTGTGAGGTTGGCGCCTGCATTAATCATAATAAATCCTATGGTCAGTGGGATACCCACGACAGCAGGGAGGAACGCAGCCTTCAGGAAGTAATCCATCAACCGCTGTGGATAGTCTCCAACATATTGTGAGAACATGTCCGGCACCGCGTACTTGAGCACTGCAAATGGCATGAATGCGATCGTAAGCCAGAGAACTGGTATGCGAGCCGCGAAGGCGATCAACATTCCCGCAAGGGGGAAGAAGAGTGCAATGTGAATAACGAGCACGACGAGCTCTCGCATAAGGAACAAGAGCAGCGCATTAACTTGTGGACCATTGGCAGCTGGCGGTATGGTCGCCAATCCCTGTAAACGTGCGTGGTTCACAATCAAGCCATTGAGAACGGCTGAGTGGCCCGCAACGCTATTCACATCGAGTGGCTGCATTTTTACATACATAATGTCGCCCAATATTGGTGTCCAACCATTTCCTTGGAACTGGGCACGCTGGTTTTGTGTAAGGAAGAATTTAACATTTGTGACCATTGCACATTCACATACGTAGCGATCAGGTTCCGGATTATCACACTGCAAGCCGCTAATCGGGTGTGAAGAGGGGAAGTTACATGCGCGTGAACTATCTTCAGAGAGGATAAGCGAAGGGATACTGTAGACTGTTGCTGCAGCAATGCTGCCAACGTCGATAATCAGACGTGGGACGAACCAAGAAAAGTTCACGAGTACCACCGAGAGAACAAACTTCGACATATTACTTGTGACGAAGTCCTTTTTAGCAGTAATAACGGTATACACCGCTGCAAATATCAAAATGACGGCAAAGAGAACATTCATGAGGTCTCTCGACAGAATCCAAATGCTGTTGAGCATGGTGTCGAATGAACTTCCGGTATCGAAGATGAAATTCGGATCAAGGAGAATCGTCAAAAAGAAAAATGCAATCCATGTCAGCAAGTTCAGTCCGGCGATAATGTTACTCAGCAGACTCGCCACATTTTGCTGCACTGACATTGGCAAACCTTGTGCCAACACTATTACTGGTTCGCACAAGAGTGCCAAACCAAACATTATTCGCAGCCCTTGCTTCCGTATGAATTGGTGTTTGTGCATTCCCTTTATTGTAGCATAAATTGCATTTCTCTTCAATTAATGAACCACAGATATTGCATGGTTGTCGAAATAGGTTTAGAACATGAAAGCGGTTCCTATGCGAGTATAAATTGTGTTCAATGATTTCCAAAAATTTCTGCTTCAAACCAAGTTTTTGGCTTATTTAAAACACAATTAGTGATCATATAAATTATACAATAGCTTGATCACTTTTCTTGCACTATGTCACCGTTTATGAATACTGTTTGTGAACATGTCCTCCGCTTCTGTGCTTAAGGCTCTCTTTAGTTCCCAGACACGCGTAAAGCTGCTGTCGACGTTCTTGCTGCACCCGGAAGAAGAGTACTTTATTCGCGAGTTAACCCGGTTGCTGAATGAGCAAATCAACTCCATTCGTCGAGAACTTGAAAACCTGCGTCGTGTGGGGATTGTGAAGGCGCGTCATAAAAACCGGAAAAAGTATTACCGCATCGATGCTGAGTTCGCCCTCTATTCCGACTTACGTAATCTCTTTAGCAAGGCAGTCCAGGGCGAAAGCCCATTTGTTTCCAGTCTTCGTAATATTCCAGGCGTGAAACTGATTCTCTTGGCCGGAAACCTTTGCGGAACCGAGAGTAAAGTAGATCTTCTCCTCGTGGGAGATGTGCGGAAAGAGGTGCTCGAAGCACTTCTCGCTCAAGATCAGCAGTTTAAGTACGTGAAGTATTCCATCTTCTCGGAAGCGGATTTCCTCTACCGTCTAAGCCTGAAAGATCGGTTTGTTCTCGAAATTCTGAACGATCCGCGCCACTTGATCGTGTTGAATACGATGCAGAAGCAGATCGACGAGGCGCAGATGAAATAACTTTCTAGCTTTTAGGTTGTAGGTTTTGGCTTTTAGCCTATCTAAAAGAGTCTAATAAGCCCTTTACAGATGCTTTCTTGATCTGTAGGCTGGCCCCACTTTCTATGTCAAAGAGCGTTTTGCATGCACAGGCCGATACATTCGTTCGCAATGTTCCGGAGATCAAACCGGGCTATACCGTCCGCGTACACGAGCGTATTCAGGAATCTGGCAAGGAACGCGTACAGGTGTTCGAAGGATTGGTTATCTCCGTACATAATGGCCATGTCCCGACAGATGCTTCCTTTACTGTCCGTAAAGTTGTTTCGAGCATTGGCGTGGAGCGTGTATTTCCATTGCACTCCACCGTTATTGAGAAAATCGAAGTGAAGAAAGTTGCGAAGACACGCCGCGCGAAGTTGTTCTTCATCCGCGGACGTTCAGGTAAGTCTGCTCGTATGATCGAGCGCTTCACAACAGAAGGCGAATTTAAGTCCGAAGGTGGCTACGAGCCTGATGTTGCAGCAGAAGAGCGAGCAGCAGCTCCAGAGGTAGTTGTAGAGGCTCCAGCAGCTACTACAGAAGAGAAGCCAGCAGCCTAATACATCTGTATACTTCATGCATGCGATGTGTATTGGTTGGTAATTATGGCGTGGGGAACGTAGGGGATGAAGCCTTACGAGAGTATTTCTTGTACACCTTTCCGGAGATTGAATGGATCGTTCTATCGGCGCATCCACATAAGCCAAATGAATATCCTCGTTTGCCAGGTGGTATTCGGTCCTTTTTTGGCTTTAAATGGCTAAAAACTATTAGCCAGATGCGCGATGCAGATGCAGTTGTTTTCGGTGGAGGGTCACTTTTTACCGATGTTGAGTCTGTCTACGCATGCATTTTGTGGTGGGTACACGCGTTTGTCGCTCGCATATGCGGTAAACCTATTATTCTCGCTTCCCAGGGTATGGGGCCGTATCAGACAGCCTTAGGAAGGGGATTGGCACGCTGGGTTGCCCGAAGATCTGCCTATATTTCGGTGCGAGACGAGGCATCGATGAAACGAGCTCAAGAATGGGATTTGAATACAAAAATTGTTCAAACTTTCGACCCTGTCTTTGCTTTTATGAAAGGCAAGAAATTAATGAGAAATACTAAAAATGTGTTCACAATTATTCCACGTCACAACTCCGGTGAAATTCTTATTCAGGAAGCAGTTGAATTACTTAAAAAAACATCAGATATTCAAAGTGTCCATATTCTGTTGATGCAGCCAAATGATGTTCAGGAACGTGCAGTCGCTCGACGAATACATGAATCATTGTCTGTTACGTCAGAAATTGTGTCTGCTTTGTCGGTCAATGATCTGTTATCTGAAATGTCACAATCTTCTATCGTTGTCACGCAGCGCTTCCACGGAGCACTTGCTGCGTTGGCCACTGATGTTCCGGTAACAATTATTGCCCAAGGCGTAGGTGATAAGCTTTCAACTCTTATTCCATATGCAAGCGGCAGCAAGTCAACTGATGGAATGCTGCACGCTATTAAGGATGGAGAAGAAAGTTTGCGAAATTGCTTGCTTGCTTTGCGTTCAGAAAAACCAGCGGTATAGTATTTATCGATGAACACTTTGTATCTTACCTGGCCGGAACAGATTCTCTTCCAAGAACTTCCGTCTGGTTTAACCGAAGGTTGGAAGATAGATACGGAACATTTGGGGTTTGTTGATACGCCAGAACGACGTGAGCTACGTCTCTCACTTGTGCGTATACATGACCGACGATTATTAGATCTTCGCGAGAAAGTTCAAAAAGCTCAGACAATTGAGGAAGTTGCATCGTATATTCAAGATATGGATCTGAAAGGTATTGATGATGACGATATTGCGAGTTTGTTCTTTGGATTGGGTCCGACATACATTTCGTCGCTTATCCAGCATATGTTGCGAACAGTGACGACGGATCGGGAGCTGGAAGGTATCACTGCACTCACAGTTATTCGTCATTCGATGCTGAATGCATTCTTAGCAGCTTCAAAAAAGTAATCTATGGCAACACTTATAGTCGAACAGCCAGGGCTTCAGGGTGGACCAGATCGTCCAAAATTTGTCGCGACTCCAGAGCGGGTTTCGCAGTATTTGGAGCTTAAAACAGAAGAAGTCGCAGCGCAGATGCAGAGTGTAGAAGGTCGTCAGAAGTTATTTGATGAGCTCATGAAGCATCAGACAGATATAGAAGAAGACCATGCAGACTTTCACCCAGAGATGCTTCGCACACAGCTTGATGCTGCTGGAGAAACTATTGGCGCGTACGATCGTTACTTGAAAGAAGTACAGTCACCAGAAAAGAAAGGAATTTTTAGTCGGGCCTGGGAATATGTCAAAGGTTTTCCTAAAAAACATCCGATTGTTACAGCATTGCTTGCAGCTGCTGCAGTTGCAGGAAGTATTGCTGCAGGATTCTACTTCACTGGAAACTGGGAAATGCTGATGACATCAACGGGATTGGGTAAAATAATGAGTGGAGCAGAAGCAGCTACAGAATTGATTCCTCCGACACCAGCTACACCAGCTTTGCCAGGAGGTGGTGTATTTGAAATTCCGCCACCTATCTCTCCGCCTGACATTGGCGGCCCAATCTAAACACTATGGCTGGACCTGAGAAGCCATCCGCCGGTTCTGAAAAGACCGAGGGTTCTCCTGAATCCAAGGAGCATGTCCTTGGTAATTCACTGGATGGACTCGCAAAAATCGCAGGTCCAGTGCAACCACCATTGCCACAGAGGCCTTCTCAAAAGGATTTAGAAGAAGAGGAAAGAAAATTGACGAGCGATAATGTTGTCGAGAGTTTTTCTGAGCAGTTCCGCGTTGGTGAGATTCAACATAGGCGCAACGCTTTGCAGCGCGAAGGCACAATTCGAATTTCTAAAAATCCCTCTGAAGATGATCGCAAAGAATTGATAATAGTGAACCAAGCAGCGACATATCATGAGTATTTCCCAGCGATTGTCCACGACACAGTCGATTTGATGCGCCGATACGAACAAGCGCGTGCGCAGTCGCCGGTAGTTCCGCCAGAATTGGTAAAAGGAGAAGCACAATCAAAGTTGTATCTGAAGGAGCTTACAAGTGCATTGAGAGAGCGAGTCGCATTTGCAAATGTGTTGCTGATCGATAATAAGCTTGCACGTAATGTTCCAGAGTCAGCAAAGTTGCTACAGATGCGAGAAAAATATCTTGTATCTTCAGATTTAGGTGAAAATAGTAGAAACGCACTTACAAACAGCAATTTTGATGTGAAGTGGCGCCAAGGTAATGCATTAAATCAACGCATGATCGATATTCTTTCAGGCTCTGCAAAAATTCCAGGTGTTGATGAAGGATTTTTGCCGCAGCGCTTGTATATTGATTTGCTTAAATTTCAGTATGAAGAATCACTCAAAGAAGAACGAAAAGTTACAAAGGATGTGAAGCTTGGTCAGGCGGTGCGTCGTAAGGATCAGCTTGAACGCCAAAATGCTTTAGCAAAAGAGAAGAAAGCAAATCCATTAACTCCCGAAGAAGGACAAGAGTATGAACGATTGCAGCGGCAGATTGGGGATCGAAATGAATATCTCGAAAAGCTATCCGAAAGGCGTAAGGCAATTGTGCAGGATATTTTAAGTATGACGAATAAATTGGGAACGGATCAGATGAACCGCGCAGAACTTTCTACTATTCAGAATGAATTTGGAAACACGTTTGATTTTGCGGGTGTGTCGGCACCAAATCCCGACAGAACACCAAAAGATATTCGCGAAAAAATGTCTGAGCATATGAAAGTTCGTAGTGAGTTTCATCTCACAAGAATGGATGCATATCTTGGCAGAATTGAAGGTGATGTGCTGAAGAGTGGGCTGAAAGAGTGGGCTGAAGATATTTCGAATAAAAAAGGACGTGAAGTCGTTCGCAGAACAAATGAGGCACTCACAAAAATAGTTACACTGATTATTCCTGAATCATTTGGACTGAAGGATCACGTGCGCGAACAGCTCACAGGACCGTTGAATGAGGCATTAGGTTGGCCGCCAGGGAAACGTGAATGGGAAGAATTAACGCCCGAAGAGCAGCAAAAAGTTTTGGATAAATCTAAGAGTGTGTTAGATGCGATTAAAGCTTTCGATCAAAGCAAAATTCAAAACATGCATTCTACGATCTCATTAGTAAAAAGCATGCCTGAAGCATCGAATTATGCTGGCCAAGAAGTAAAGGAGCCACTTCCTACAGATCGGATTACTTCGGAGAATCGTGATGAATTGATCAATCAATATGGTGGAGCGACCGTCTACATGATGCTGTTTAAGCAAATGGATGAAGATTGGGGAAGTGTCGAAGGAAAATCAGGATTCATGGGTGAATATGCAACATTCCTCGGTGCGGTGAATGAAAATATTGATGTTCACTTGGATGTCGGAGAGGCATTGTTCCATTTGCAGAATACGTATGATGACATGAAGAAGTATTTGATCTATGCAGCCGTTGCTGCTTTTGGAGCGGGAGTGCTAGTAACGCTTGGTGCTATGAAGTTGGCCCGCCCAATGGCTCGTGCTGGATTGAATACATTGCGCTGGGGAACAAAAAAATCTTTTGAAGCAGCGAATGCAACACGAAAAGTTGTAGGTGAGACCGCTCGAAAGTTGTGGAATTTGCGCAATGCAAAGCCTGGTGTTGGTGCAGGATCTGCAGCTCAAGCAGGAGAAAAAGTTGCAGAGACAGCTACTAAAGGAGGTGCAAGAGCTGCAGAAAAAGCAGCAGAAGGTGGAGCTCGTTCTACCATTGGTAAGCGTTTAGTTGGTCCTGCAATGATCATTCTTTCTGCAATTGATTTGCGTCGTGTGATGATGCGAGACTCTCGCTTAGAAGAACTCAAGAAAGCAGATGCTATACAAGCAGCAATTGAGTTAATGGAATTACAAGGAAATAAAAAAGCTCTTCGATACGGACAAGAGCTTGGGTATTTACATAATCGTCAGGAAGCGATGCTTATACATGAAAATGCTCAGAATGTTCTTCATGAGCTAGAAAAACAATATCCTTCTTCATCGAAACAGAATCCTCCAGAAGTTGAACTGCTCAAAAAGCGTTGCGAAGCAATTTCTGCTGCCGCTCGGAAGCAAGAAGCAGATCTTGAAAAACGGTTTCCAATTACTGATTATTTAATGACAGATCCTCAGAGGGATATAGGAAACGTCGGAGTAAATATTCGCGATATCGATCAGGCTCGTGCTCGTGGAATGCAGTATGAGGAAGAGAGGGCAGAAGCACATCGCAAAAAGATGCCATTACAATTATCTGATCTTAAATCTAAGAAGCGCGTTGATGCCGACCTGCTAAAACCAAAGCCTTCAAGCGGTAAGCCATTAATGACACCTGAAGAGTTCGAAAAATGGTTGAAAGAAGCAGATAAGAAGAGGTCGAAAGACCTGACTGTTTTCCGCGATTTACAGCTCGCCCATGAAGAATTGCTTGAAGATGCAGGCACTTTCTTTGATAAACAGCCCTAATAGCGAGCTTTATTGATTCTGATCTGGTTTTTTGGCCTAAAGATCTTTAGCATAGGCCGGACATGGATATTCGCAATTTCTGCCCTTCGAGTGCCTCAGGACAAAAAATATTATGGAAATAAGGAATTTCTGCATCATCGCGCATATTGATCACGGCAAGTCGACCTTATCTGATCGAATGATCGAGCTCACAGGAACGTTACAAAAGCGTGAGATGAAAGCACAGACCTTGGACATGATGGAATTGGAGCGTGAGCGTGGTATTACCATCAAGCTGACGCCAGTTCGTATGAACTACAAAGGCGTGCAATTTAATTTGATTGATACGCCAGGCCACACTGATTTCCGTTACGAAGTGAGCCGATCTCTCGCTGCATGCGAAGGTGCGATTTTGTTGGTGGATGCATCGCAAGGAATCCAAGCGCAAACAATTGCCGTGCTGATGATGGCACTAGAACATGACCTCACGATTATTCCGGTTCTCAATAAGCTCGATCTCCCCGCTGCAGACCCGGACCGTGTGAGTGAAGAAGTGGTAAAACTTCTCGGCTGCAAGAAAGAAGAAATTCTCAGAGTTTCTGCCAAAGAGGGCAGGGGAGTAGACGAAGTATTGCAAGCAGTTGTCGATAGAATTCCCGCTCCAACAAGGCCAAAAGTCGAAGGTAATACGCGAGCACTCATCTTCGATGCGAACGTTGATCCGTATCGCGGAGTGGTTGCGTATGTTCGTGTGATGGAAGGAAAACTCAAGAAAGGAATGAATGCGCACTTCCTTGGAACGCAGACACCATTTATTTTGAATGAAGTTGGATACTTTTCACCGAAGTATGTAGCAGATGATGTTTTGGATGAAGGGCAGATTGGGTATGTAGTCACAGGACTCAAAGATGTTCGTCAGGTGCGCGTGGGTGACACGATCGCATCGTCTCCTACGTTGCAGCAATTACCTGGATATAAACAAGTTCAGCCGATGGTGTTCGCAGGATTGTATCCCAGCGAAGCAGATCAATATCCAGATTTGCGCGAGGCATTGGAGAAGTTATCTTTGAATGATGCAGCGTTGTCGATGGAGCACGAGCGCAACGCAGCTCTGGGAAATGGCTTCCGCTGCGGCTTTTTGGGGCTTCTTCACTTGGATATCGTCCAGGAACGTCTCGAGCGAGAATATAATTGCGATCTCATCGTGACTGCGCCAAGTGTGCGATACGAAGTAAAACTAAGCGTCAAACAAGTTGCATCCGTCGTGCGTGCGAGCTTAATAAAAACTGACGAGCCAGACACGGCGGCTATTAGCAATCCTGCAGATTTTCCAGATCCTGCATACATTGAAGAAGTGCGTGAACCATGGGTTGAGTTGGAAATTGTGTGTCGTGCCGAAGATGTCGGCACCGTTATGAAACTTATCCAGGAGCGGCGCGGTGTGTACAAAGTATTGGAATATTTGGATGCAGGACGTTGTTTGCTCAAGTTTGATGTTCCATTGCAAGCAATCGTGTTGGACTTCTTTGATAAACTAAAATCCAGCACCGAAGGTTATGGTTCTATGAGCTATGAACCACTTGGTTACAAAGCAGGTGACTTGGTGAAGCTGCAAATTCTCCTGATGGGAGAGCCAGCAGATGCACTTTCTACCATCGTGCACCGCAGCGAAGCGCATGCAGTTGGAGATATTGT
Source organism: uncultured Candidatus Peribacteria bacterium (assembly GCA_964391185.1). GTDB lineage: Bacteria > Patescibacteriota > Gracilibacteria > Peribacterales > Peribacteraceae > JAKQEM01. Next base: position 152,564 of record CAYMIX010000004.1, read on the forward strand.
GTGTAAGAAGCTCAAGGAAGTAATTCCTAAAGCTCAGTTCGAAATTGCGATTCAGGCTGCCATTGGCGGAAAAGTCGTTGCTCGTGAAACGCTTGGAGCTATGCGCAAAGATGTGACGGGATATTTGTATGGTGGTGACGTCTCACGCAAAAATAAACTTCTGGATAAACAGAAAAAAGGTAAGAAACGTATGAAACAAATGGGAAAGGTAACGTTAACTCAAGAAGCTTTCCTGAGTGTTCTGAAACGCTAATAAACTTACCATGTTATCCTGAGCGTGGCCGAAGGGTGACGCTGACGCAGGAGGCGTTTTTGAGCGTGCTAAAGCGGTAATTGACATAAATAGAAATGACATTTAAAATCAATTACTCCATTTTCATTTTTCTTTGAAGATGGAACGGGGGTGTAGCTCAGCTTGGTAGAGCACCCGGACTCGTCTCGAGAGTGACATTGATTGTTTCCTAAGGTCCCTAGATCTTGGGATCTCACAATCATTATTGCTTAAAAGACCCCGGGAGGTCGGCGGTTCAAATCCGTTCACCTCCGCTTCGCACTCTCTTGGTTCTACCAAGAGGGTGTCTTTTTAACCTAAAAACCCCCGGCGTAGCCGGGGTGTACGTTTGAAGGCGACGCCG
>CAYMIX010000005.1:0-119545 GCA_964391185.1 uncultured Candidatus Peribacteria bacterium
TAGATGAAGCCAAAAACTATACGTCCAGCTTTTTTGAGCAGCTTGCTCGAGCTGGTGGCGTAGAACACTTTGTCGGCATGGCAGCAACCGCCCGCGATCAAGGCCCGAAGAAGACGGAAGGACTTGGGCGTTTTGAAGTGATGTTGCCACACTTCCTGGAAGAAGATGCGATTGATGGTTCTGATCGTATCTCGCAGCCTGCAACGATGGTTGTATTCCCAGGAAAGGAAGAAGTTCATTATTCCTGTGGTTCCTATGAGCATGCTGAACAGCTCGTTGTGGAATATGGAAAAATGCTTGAACTGAGTCTTCAAAAAGACAGAGGCAGGAAAACGCTGGGGGAAGGTTTGCATATTATTACAGTCCCTCGAGAAATGGTTCCCTATGTCACTACGCGTTTGCAACAAGAGTATGGTGAAAAAACCGGTATTGATTTTGTTTCATATATGGCAAACCGTCTGGTTGATGGTAGTGCCAAGGCGCCACGCGTAAACCGTATGCAGGCATTGATGTGCGACCATGGATTCCAGAAAAGATGCTTTGTTGGAACCATGGTGGATTTCTTAGATAGTCTTGATCCACGCGAAGCAACAGGCGTCATTATGGGTATGCATGAGCGTCATAATGATGGACAAAGCACACGACGGTATTACGGTCGCGGCAATCATAGTAGAGTTCCAGGATGGTTATTTGCGCAGCAGCGATCGGCTGCCGGTGAAACATTCAACAACACTGTATTTAAAACGTATCCTCCTGCGACCGTTCGTAATCCAGTGCCCGAAGGTTATGACGACTGGACTGTCGTGGATGGACAAACTATGTGGGGAAAAAAGATGGTTGAAGAAGACGAACGCGCCATTACTGAAGGGAACTATGTGACCAGAACACTTATTACTGGTAAAAAAACAACGGACGACATGCCTGTGCCAACAGCGGAAGGAGAAATTCCTCAAAATACGCTCGAAGTCGAAATTGCCGCTGGGCATACTTCTCCAGAATGGATCGCCCAAAAAGCCCGTGAGGTGAGAGCTAGGATGGGATTATCTTATTAATGGTGCCGATGGCGAGACTCGAACTCGCACAAGATTGCTCTTACACGCTCCTGAAGCGTGCGCGTCTACCAATTCCGCCACATCGGCAATTTTAACTAACAACGATGATTGAAGGATCATGATCAACGACAGGTCCTGAGCTCGACGAAGGGCCGCCACATCGGCTGATGCTACAACAGTCAAGCTCTATTGCATTCAATGCAGTCATTGTATGAGATAGGAGCCATTTGTCACGTGATATTCCCTCTTGTCGCCTCTTCACTATACTATCGCCAATGTCTACTCAAACGCGCCTTCGCATCAGCGAATGGGGCATCCTGCTTCTACTCGCATTCACGATCCTGTGGAAAGGAGGGAAAAGTTTGGAGTCGACATGGCTTGTTGCTGGTACAGGTGCGCTACTCATTCTATTGTACTGGTTTGAGAAAATCGGTCGTATGACCGTGCCTGAACGACCACTTGAGGCGAAACAAGATTTATCACATCAACGTAATGAGTTACCACTGATGTACTGGGTAATTGCGCTTTCATACCTCGGTTGGTCCATAGCCAGTTATGCCTTTTCTGAAACGAAAAACTACGGTGTTGATGAAATTTTCCGGTCAGCTGGTTACATGTTTATTTTTTTGTCGATCGCTCGCAGACAAATAGAAGGGGAACAAACGTTGCTCGAAAAAAAGTTTCCGCTTGTCATAACTTTCTCAACAATTGTCGCCATTTGTATTGGAATAGGTGTGTATGTGTTCCAACCTGTTAATCGTTTTGTTGGAACGTTTTTTGATTATCGGTTCCATACTGATTATTGGCCAAATGCGTGGGCAGAATATCTTTTGCTCGCTTGGCCGCTGATTGTCCTTTGCGCGTGGCGCCATTCGTCTTCGTTCTGCCAAAAGGTTTTGCCGCTTATTCTGGGCGTAGTGCTCTCTGCTCTCATGCTTAGTTATTCCCGAGGCGCCATGATCGCATTTGTCATGCAGTTGCTTCTGCTGGGCGCTCTCTTTGGCACAACCATGATGCGCGATATTCGCTACAGACGAACATGGGCAGCTACGACAATAAGCATTCTGAAGCGCGCTGCAGTCGCTGTGGTTATTGCGATTATCTTATTTTTTTCTATTAACGCTCTCCGCCAAACTCGATTCGACGTTCAGTCTGTAACGCAAAAAGTTACCTTCACCGCTGCTGAAGGACGCTCGTCCGTGGATGAACGCGCGCAGTTCTGGGACCAGGCAATTGCGTTCATAAAGGAACGACCTGTGTTTGGTTGGGGTCCTTATAGCTTCCGGTTTATTCAACCAAAGAAGATGGAGAATGTTCTCGCGACATCAGACCATCCACATAATGTGTTTTTAAAGATAGCGATGGAGCGAGGAATTCCTGGAATGATTTTGTATATGTCTATCTTCGGAGTTGTTCTGGGCGTCGCACTCTTTTCCTTCTTCCATGCGCGTAAAGCAACATCTGTTGATAATGATATGCAAATCGCAATGATGATCGTCGCTGTTAGTGGAGTGGTGCTACACAATATGATTGATTTCAATCTGCAGTTTGTATCGATCAGCTTTGGAACCATTATGTGTTTAGGGTTCTTAGTTGCCCCGGCGAAATCTGTAATAGGTGACGCAGCGCTTACATTCCGCAGGTGGCGCATTCGCAAAAATTTATCCAAGCTTGATTGTATTTTTGCCACATTCATTTTGCTCGCCCTGCTCTGGGAAGGAGCATTCCTTGTGACGTCATCACTTGGTCGTCATGCGATGTCTGCAGGGAATGCTGAAGAGGCGCTCAAGTGGTTTAACCGGTCTCATGGAGAACTGATGACGCGTGATTTGTATTTGAGTGAAGCACAGTTATATATGGATCAGAAAAACTATGCCGCTGCTGAAAATGCTCTCAATAGATATGCATCGATGAATGATGAAGATCCACGTGTCTGGAAAATGCGCGGAGATTTGTACCTACGTACAGGTGAAGCAGATAAAGCTTTGTCGAACTTAGAAACTGCGTATGCCAAGGGCAAGTTCGTTGATGCTGGCATAATGCATTTATTACTCGAAGCAATTCGTCGCACAAGAAAGGAAGTTGAGTATTCATCACGCAAGTATGAATTCGATAGCATCTTTAGTGACTACGCCGATGCCATTGAACAGAACACACACTTCATCGCACTCTCTCAAAACGTCGAGGAGCTTCAAGATATCGCACAGCTCCTTAGCCTGCTCTATCCAGGTGATGGGCAACGCTACAAAGCAATTGCACGTAAGGCTATGCAACACGCGAACGAAGAACGAGAAAAATACGACGCTCGTGCGCAAGGCTTGCTCTGGTAAGCGCGCCGTGTAACCATGATGACCTATGCGTCACACTTCTTTCTTGGTCATTACTTTCGCAGTTATATTGAGTGCGGGATGCACTCCGAAAGAAGAAAAGGCAAGAGAAGAAAGGGCTATTAAAGTCGCTACAGGAACTCTTATCCAAACTATCAACACTGCAATGCCCAATGGTCAGCAGGCTCTTCCAGGCCACGGTAAAGAAGTGGGTATGGCCTATGGCGCAGTAAGCCCTGTAGGAGCGATCCCAAGCAATGGAGTGGCGACAGCGCACTACCTCGAAGACGGTGCAAGTATCATTGGAGTACAGGCAAATATTGAAGTTCCGGCAGACGGATACTTTTATGAAGCATGGTTAGAGAAACCAGACGGATCCAATCGTATCAGTCTCGGACATCTCACCAATTCATTCAACGACGTGCGCCACACTACGCGCTTCGAAAGCATACAAGATCTGCGATCCTCTACTAAAATTCGCATTACAAGGGAAAGGGATGATGGAAATCCAAACCCTTCTGAGACAGTTGCCGAGGCTACATTGAAGCCAACAAGCCGTTAGCACGTGTCCTGTCTGGATTTTGGGTTCAGCAGCGCGGCCGTCTGTGCGTTCTTCGGGATCTCTTTCGCAGACGGGGGGCGGTGGTTGCTCTCAAAGGAGCGCACGTTTTGGCTTTACTCCGTTCCGACTACCTTAGCGTAGAGTCGGGAGGCTCATCACCATACTGAGGGACAAGAAGGCGATGAACGCGACGTGCATAAACACGATCGGGAGTGAAGCTCGCTGTGTGTGATACTTCACGAGTTTCATAATAGATCCTTTTGGGGACTCTGGGCAGTGTACGAATGAGGGTACTGTTGTCTAGTCACTATTGACGCAATATCTTGATCGTTTCTAGTAGTATATTTTACTCAACATCATCCTTGAACATCTAAATTCGCAAGAGAGGGGACGATTAGACTATCAATTGTTGAACAATAAATGTGTACAATCTCAAGGTATTTGGTGAAGTTTCAGGCATTGCTAAATATAGATAATGTTTCTTAGTATCATTAGATTGATGGTCGGGACGAGAGGACTCGAACCTCCGGCCTTACGGTCCCGAACCGTACGCTCTAGCCAACTGAGCTACGTCCCGATTGATGTGTTGTTACTATAATACTTATGCGACGCACGCGCATTTTTTCATATTCGCAAAAAGTTCCTCAACCCAAATGAATGAACAGTTATAGACCCAATCGAATGAATAATTACAGGTGTCACTATTTAAAAGAGTCTCATAATCATTACACTGTCGCTCATGGATTCCATTATTTCTCTTCTCAAACAGCTCACGCCAGATTTACGTCCGGGCTATCTCCGCGAATTTCATCAGCAGCTATTTGATGCTGTAAAAGATGGAAAGCTTACGGAGGAAGAAATAAAAAATCTTGAACTAAAGAAGGAAGAATTGGGTCTTACAGATGATGCACTTGGTGCTGTACGCCAGGAGCTATACATCGCTGCGTTCAATTCGCTACAGGGAGATGCAGATGTTACTGATGACGAATGGGATGAGCTTGAACATATCCAGGATTATCTCGGGCTTAAAGATACTGATATTTCTAAGTCCAAAAAGGAATTGGTCCGTATGCGCATCCTTAGTGAAATCAAAAAGGGAAATCTCCCCGTAGTTCCGGGGAGAGATATCATCCCTGCAACAAATGAGTTACCGCATTGGTCGGAGGCGATCGAACTCTTTGTGCCATCAGACAAACATAACCCTGAAATTACGTCTTCAAGGCACACAACGGCAGACCTGACAGGATGGAAGAAAGAAGACTCGGGCGTGCTCGTTATCACCAGTAAAAGAGTTGTGCTCAAAGGAAAGACGGAAACAGATTCTGTGACGCTTGGTCGTATTTTGGATGCGCGACCATTTACGAATGGATTACTTCTACATATACCTGGTCGTCCGCCGCAGTTTTTGAAGTACATCGAAAAGGGTAATCACAATGTCGTCGGAAGCATCGTTCTTCATGCAATTGATCGCGCACGTCGCGGATAATCATTTTCCTTTTATCTACGTCACTAGCTCAGTTCGATTTTTACTCCCGACAACAGAAATTGAGGAGGAACAATGACAAATATTTTAGACCTGGTACAGTATGACGTGATTCTTTCCTCCTCACACACTATGGCTTCCACACGATCATTCTGGAAAATAGGCATCATAGTAGTTCTCGTCTTGCTCGTTGTATGGGTCTTTACGACCTATAACGGTCTCGTGACGCAAGAAGAAAATGTCGATACGTCGTGGCGCCAAGTAGAAACGCAGTACCAGCGCCGTTTTGATCTCATCCCAAACATCGTCTCGACGGTAAAGGGCGCAGCTAACTTTGAACAAGAGACTCTCACGCAAGTGACAGAAGCTCGCACAAATTGGTTGAATGCTGGCCAGACTGCAGACCGCGAAGGTGAAGTAGCAGCTGCGCAGCAAATGGATTCCGCACTTTCACGCTTGCTCGTGAGTGTCGAAGCATATCCTCAGCTCCAGGCGACTCAGGCATATCGCGATTTGATGATCGAGCTTGAAGGTACAGAAAATCGCATCAGTACTGCACGCCGCGACTACAACGAAGTAGTGCGGGACTACAACTTGCTCGTGAAGCGTTTCCCAGGAAATATTCTCGCTGGCATGTTTGGTTACGAAGCGGAACCTGGCTTTGAAAGCACACCAGGTGCGGAGAATGCTCCTACGGTCGATTTTGAATAATGTTGAAACGAATCTTGGCTATCGGCGCGTTCGTGCTGCTTACTCTCAGCGGCAGTGCCTACGCGCTCGATATCCCGGTGAATGATGGCCTGGTAACGGACGAAGCAGACTTGTTTACACCAGAACAAGAAGAAGCACTTCGTACGGACCTCTTAAACTACGAACGTGAGACAACAAACCAAATAGCCGTCGTAACGCTTAAAACGCTTGATGGAGAAGATGGTATGGAAGCAGCGGTAGAGATTGGACGCGCGTGGGGTGTAGGTACAGAAAATGATAATGGCATTCTCATCCTTGTAGCCTACGAAGATCGCACCGTCACGATTGCGACAGGATACGGACTCGAAGGCGCTGTGCCTGACCTTGTCGCACACGGCATCACCGAAGAAACTATGACTCCGTATTTTAAAGACGGAGAATTCTACGAAGGTATAGCTGCAGGTATTGACGACCTCAAAAAGCACATTGGTGGCGAGTACACCGCAGAACGCTTTGAGGAAGGAAGTGATTTTACCTTCGGTCCGTGGATGTTTTTTCTACTCTTTATCGTTCTCGACTGGTTCGCTGCGATTCTTGGACGATCAAAATCGTGGTGGCTTGGCGGAATTATTGGAGGAGTTCTGGGCATCATCCTCACCGTGATGTTCACATGGTGGATCAGCATCCCTGTATTTGTATTACTCGGGTCACTCTTCGATTATGTTGTTTCGAAAAGGAGTTATCGTCGCGGTGGCAAAGGCAACTGGCGCAGTGGAGGATGGGGAGGAGGTTTTGGTGGCGGTAGTAGCGGAGGAAGTAGTGGGGGATTTGGTGGGTTTGGAGGCGGATCCTTCGGTGGTGGGGGATCGTCAAGCAAATGGTAAGACGACACTGATAAACAGTTGTATTATTCGCGCATGCACAAACTTTCCTCCTTCATGATCGGCATCGTACTCATGGGAGTAACGCCAGCCTTTGCCGCCACTGAAGCAGCTCTAACCATTGTTCAAACTCCGGCGCGACTCACGGTCAGCGTTCCACAAGGAGCTCAACGCGTACCAATGGCTTCGATGGCACTTACTGCTTCGTGTGCGGGTGATGTAACTATTTCTGCTATTAAAGTGCGTCACGAAGGACTTGGTGGAGAAGAAGAAATTAGAGGTTTGTATGCAGTGGATATCAAGGGAAAGCGCATGACAAATGCTGTAACATTTCAAGGAACTCCTCCAAAAGCGACGGTACGTTTCCGTACGTTTACCATTCCACAGTGCACGACTGTAACCATCAACCTGTTGGCGGATATAACAGATAATGCGAAGGCGGGGTCTGAACATCGTGTCAGCATTACTGCAACAAATGATGTCGAAAGCACGGCGGAAACTGTTGCCGTCCAGTCATCAGCAGGCCGCACAAGCACCGTACGATTGGCGCCAGCTACAAATGGCGTTATTAGCGTGAAGTATCCTTCTATTCCCGTTGCTTTACGTTTTGGTGCAGACAGAGTGGTCGCGCGTTTACAGCTCACGGCGAATGGTGAAGAAGATCACCTGATAGATTCCATTACACTCACAAACCAAGGAAAGGCGCGTAACGGTCACCTGCAAAATCTGACAGTGCAAACATCAGCAGAAGTCACACTTAGTGATGAAGTGGCGCAGTTAGATGGCGATTCCGTGACGTTTCACTTCAGCCCACCACTTCTCCTCGAAAGGAATCAAACACGGCTCTTGAACGTGCATGCGGATGTTCGCGCGGGTGTAAAACTCACCGTCAAGCTCATGGTGGAGGAGCCTAGTGATTTGGCTGCCCATGCGAGAAAACAGAGAAACGAAAAATTTCAATGAGTAATGGAGCCCAAAAGTGGCATTCTGGTCCTCTCATGCACCTCCGTTTGGTCATAGCGTCGGTCATTCTTCTTTCGGGCTGTGTTGCGCGCCAACCATTGCCGTCCGATGTTGTGCTTGAAAATTCCGTAAAAGCCAATCAAAAGCTTGCATCGGCTGAATTTACATTCGATGCGTCGTTTGATTCTAACGAAGCCGTTTTTGTGGGACTCACAAGAGGCACAATGAATGCAGCGGGTATTATTCAAAATGGCGGTCGTCAGCTGCAGGCAGAAGTATCTATCAAACCAGAAGAGAATCAATCCCCGATAGATTTCACGATAATCAAAGCTGATGAAGACGAGACGTATTTGAAATTCAAGGCAACAGGTGACGAAGATCAATCCGTGAACATTCTCAAAGATCGTTGGTTTGTGTTGCCAACTGGTGCTGCAGGTTCGACACTCACGCCAGATCCAGAGTTTTTGCGCGCCCTATCAGCAATAGTCACCATCACACGTGACCAAGGTATTGGCAGTATCAATGGGTACGCAGCCTATGAGTACGATGTCGCACTTGATGCAGAAAAGCTCCGGCAGTTCTTTGTTGTATCGGGAAATTCTGCCAACGAAGCCCAAGGAATGATTGATGAACTCAAGAATATGAATATCACGGGAAAGATGTGGATCGACGCGGATACCTTCGTATTGCGACGACTACAGTGGATGCTCGCATCAGAGGACGCTAATGCTCCGCTCACCGGAGAAATGATTATCGAGATCGAAGATGATATTTCCGGTGCACGCATTTCACCGCCAGCAGATGCACTTTCCTTGCCTGTAAATCCGCTTCTGCAGCTGCAGAGGTAATTCTTTCTATCATCTTTTATCATTCCTGCGTTTATGGCCAACCCTCCTACGTCCATTGATAGCCTGAGTGCGCCACCACCATTGCCACCAGAAAACATTCCACCGCAGGATGTGAAAAAGTCTGATGCATCCAACAATGCTGTGAAACGCTGGAAGACAATTTTGATTCTTGTGACAGGCATCGCGTATTTATTTTATGTGATGTGGTGTTTGCTCCTCATGTCCGTGCTTCCTTCTGCTGATGGAGAAACGGGATTAGCAATGATTGGCGCTGCGACATGCGCATTGGCAGGACTGATTTTCTTTATCACAGGATTGGTAACGTTTTTCCATATATCCAAATCTCCTGCATCTGTTCGCTCACGAAAGTTTGCGCTCATAAAGTTGATTGTTATTACGGTACCGGGACTGGTTCTTTCTGTGGTGACGCCAATGCTCATTTTGCGCACGGCTCCATTGACGATTGATATCGTGAGCCCAGCTGCGGGAGCAGACCTTGTCGCGCCAATCACAATGACATTTAGTATGGAAAAATCCTTCGCACGTATGCAGCGAGAGGGCTTCGTACCGCTGAAATATCGCTGGGACATCAATGGTGATGGAACAGTCGATCAAGAAACGCTCGATCCATCGATCATCGCAACATTTGAGCGTGAAGGAATTTATACGGTGCGCGTTGTTATGCAGGACGCAGGTAATGCAACCAAGCAAGCTTCACGGAAATTTATTATTCGTCAGGCGGTATTTTCTGTGACACCAACGACACCGGTGATAGACCAGCCAACTGCATTTAGTTTGGCACATTTGTACCCAGATCCAGAAGTAGTTGAAGCTGTCGGCTGGGACTTCGATGGTAATGGCACCATCGATGAAGAAACCGAGGGGGTGCAATCAAGCTACACATACGTGACGATTGGAAATGTAAAAGTGACAGCCGTTGTGCGATTAACGAATAAAACCCAAATTCAATACTCACGAACGATCAGTGTCGAAATACCACCGGAGCTACCCTTCCCTGTGACCGTCACATCGCAGCCGAAGAATCTCATTGGTACGCCGCCATTCTCCGCGTTGTTTACCGTCAATACGGATGAGCCTCTGCACAGTGTGCAATGGACATTTGGTGACGGACAAAAGGCTGAAGGCGAACGTGTCACACATACATTCACACAGAAAGGAAGTTACGGAGTCACTGCTAATGTTCGCTCAGCAAGTGGCGTCGTTGCATCCGTGACAACGGTGGTAAAAGTCGTTGACCGTTTGGAAATCGGCGATTTGAAATTCGAAGGAACAACGAAAGTTCAAGGAAATAAAATCAGCGGAGAAGTCCCACTGACAGTCGACCTCAAACCAATTACTGCCGTTCCATTTGTCACGTTCACCTGGGAAGCACCTGAAGCGACAGAAATCGGTTCCACCGAAGAAACGTTACAAGCAATCTTCCGTCGCGCAGGTACCTATACTATTACGCTTGTGGGACAAGACACGCAGGACAAAGTTTTCCGTTTGCCTATTACCGTTGAAGTGAAACCTCAAGCATCGTTTATAGATATTCGCATGGAACCGGACACCGGTGTTGCACCACTCACGGTGAAATTTGATGCATCGGAAACAAGTATCCCTGGTGAAGACATCACCGGATTTATCTGGAACTTCGGCGATTCGTCTCCACAGGAATTTGGCGGAGCAGTGACACAGCACATCTATCGCACAGCTGGAACATATGTGGTGAACGTAACAGTGCGTACAACTTCTGGTAAGCAGCAGAACACAAGCAAGACGCTTGTAGTTCGTGCTCCACTCTTCCAGGCGCGCATTCTTCCAAGCCGTCTCTCTGGTAATGCTCCGCTCACCGTTGCCTTCGATGGAACAGCAAGCACAGGAAACATCGCTTCGTATTTGTGGGACTTTGGCGATGGCTCACAGAACGATGGTTCCAAAGCTGAACACACGTACACAACCCCCGGAACATACACCGTTGATTTGACCGTGACCGATACCTCGGGTAAAACCCAGAGCTCGTCTGTCACTATTACTGTTAATTAATCCACTATGAAGAAAGCCTCTCTTGTCCGCGGCATCGCCGCATTCGGCATCGCAGCTATCATCCTTGGCGCGATCCTCCCAGCTTTGACTCGCTAAGACGCCTTTGTCTTATGTGCGGCAACTGGTAACCTGCCTGTGCCTATGAGACACGGGTTTTTGCTCATCAATAAGCCAATCGGTCCAACGAGCCATGACATTGTTCATGGCATCCGAAAGCGCTTGCACGAGAAGAGCGTCGGCCATATTGGAACGCTGGATCCTGCAGCCAGTGGATTGCTTGTGTTGGCCGTGGGAGCGAAGGCATTGAAGGTTATTGAATTCTTTAACGGGCTCGAGAAAGAATACGTCGCGGAGATTACGTTTGGATCGGTGAGTTCTACTTTTGATAAAGATGGTGTGATTCAAATATATCCACGTAAGCCTGGAGTAGAAGATCCAACAGATTCGAATATCAAGAATGCAATTGAAGATCGTTTCATCGGAAAAGTGTCGCAAGTTCCTCCTGCGCATTCTGCCATTCACATCGATGGCAAGCGCGCATACGAACTCGCACGTGAAGGAAAAGAAGTGGTGATGCCCGAGCGTACGGTGACCATTACTGAATGCAAAATTTTGACGTTCGCGTACCCGAAATTGGAACTGCGCGTGGATTGCGGATCCGGCACATACATTCGTTCACTCGCGAACGACTTGGGTGACGTATTGCGCGTGGGTGCATACCTCTCAGGATTGCGTAGGACGAAGGTAGGGGAGTGGAGCGTCGATAACGCAGTGAAGAGCGAAGACGCATCCTGGACCGATGTGGTGCCATTGAAAGACATCTTGAAGAACTTCCCGAGTGTAGTGCTGACTGCAGAAGACTGGGCACACATTCAACATGGTCGCACGATCGAGAAAGATGTAAGCGATAACACCATCGCGTGGTTTGAGGAGTTACCGGTTGCGGTGTTGATCAGCGCGGGGCAGGGGAAAGCGAGGCCGAGGAAGGTGCTGTAATAGGAATAAAGGTCTTAAGTAAGCCAAAAATATATTGTATATATTACTTAACAAATTTATCTGCTAAAGTTCACGGCCATGACTAAAGTACATCCAGCTATCTTTTGGCTCGTAACACTCGCCACAGTTTGTGTCGCCGTACTGTTCGTGAACTCACAAATTCAGTATTGGCATCAGATAGGCGAGAGTGGGCGCAGAAATGCAGTAAATTCCACAGCTATCGATACTGCAACGCGTTCATCCTATACTACGATGTATCACTCTGATGAAGAAAGGCTAGAATCAGAAATAAAAATTAAGAAACCAATTACAGACCGTAATGTCTCGATTGCTGAAGCATATGTGTACACGCAAAAACCAGCTGACTTTATCGAGTATTGCAATGATGGGCTTGGTTTTTGTTTGTCTTATCCCAAACGCTGGGGAACGGTTATACTTAAAAAATATAATGTTTTTTGTGAGCAGGAGCAGTACTACGATGTGGTCGGGGAATTTTCACACGCTGGAATATTTATCGAAATTCCATTCATCACAACTTCGAAAAAAGATACATGTATTCATAAGGGCAATGATTTTCACTATGGAGATCCTTTCCGAAGTTTTTCGGATGCCAGCAAAATTCTGCGAGTTGGAAACACAAATGAGGAAGTCGGTCTTTGGTTTAGAAATGAAAGAACGTCTTTCTTTACGTATACATCGGAAATGTCTTTAACAGCCCCAACCAGTCACGACCTCTATAGTCGCATTGGATTTCGCATATCAATGAGCGACGAAGAAACAACAAAGCAGGACATAGAAGATTTTATCGCAATGGCTCATTCGTTCAGGCTTGAGGAAATTTCAGGTGAGGTGGCGGAACAAGCTGACGACAATACAGATCCTTGCACAGCTCTTCCGTATACAAGAGCAATCGGTGACACCCAAAACCCAACGGCCGAAAAGTATGCCACATTGCCAAAAATAGGACCATTATTTACGGCAGCTGATTGTGGAGACCGACGTCTTGCTTCTTTCTATGGTGACTTAACCAGCACAGTAGATGATCTTCGTATTGTGCTTCATGAATCACCATCGCCAGCGTTGCGTTCAACATTCGAGAAAATTGGCTTCTCTCCAAGAGAAGGAACGGATAATACGCAATGGTTGCTCAAAGCATCCGCAACCTACAGTCAACTCTTGCAGCTCAAGCCATTTGCAGCAGAATTCGCATACGACGATTGCACACAATGCGGATAATAAATGTTGATGAACCAGATCCCTGTAACTTGAACCCACAGCATAAATCAGGAACCTGCTAAAATACCTTCATGAGTCCAGCTGAAATCTCCGGCGGCACAGCGCATGCATTACCTGCTGATTTAAAGAAAGCTCTATCTGCCGACAAAGCAGCTTTAGAGAAGTGGGAAGATATTACGCCGCTCGCACGCAATGAATGGATCTGTTGGGTAGAACATCCTAAACAGGAAGAAACCAGGAAAGAACACGTGGTACGCGTAGTATCAGAATTAAAAGAGGGAATGCGCCGTCCATGTTGCTGGCTAGGCTGCACGCACAGGAAAGACAAACCATTGAGCTCTACGCAGAAGTGGATCCTGGGGAAGCAGAAGAAGGGTAAAAAATAAGCACGTTGGTTATTTCAAAATAACCAATTCTAGGTTTATAAGGGTAAAAAGCCGTTGCTCTGCCAAGTTTATTTGATATCCTAACCCAGCCTTAATCGGCCCTTTTCGTGGATCGGTCCACCTTCGCTGCTTGAGGCAGCTTCGGTCGACGGGTACCTCAATAGTTTCACTTCATCGGTTCATTCATCATTTTCACCATTGGATCGGTAGCTCAGTTGGTAGAGCAGTTGCCTCTTAAGCAATTGGTCGCGGGTTCAAGTCCCGCCCGGTCCACCATCAAGCTGTTTCGTTTTAAAAAGAAGCAGCTTATCCCATCCTAAAGCCATAAACGCAGTTCAATGAAGTCTCGCAAATATTGACAATATTTCGAATTATACTAATATAATTTTATGACAAATCGGGAGGAATTAGTGGCCGAACCCTTTCTGGAAGCGGGAGAGCAAATTGCAAAACATCCCTTTCTTGCTGAAGCACGAGAAGCAAGGCTGTCCCCACATGTGTGGGCTGCCTATGTTGGAAAACGATTAGGCGCAGGTACAAGCTTTGTTGAGTATCTCGTAACTCTTGCTGGGTCTGCACAAAAATCTGGGCATGCCGATATTCATGCGGCAGTTCAGAGTAATTTGGATGAAGAGTTAGGAATCGTTCATGGCCAGCCTCAATTGGAGCGCACGCATGACGAATGGAGAAGGTGGTTTAGAGACGACATGAAAACGATTCTTGGTGGTGAAAATTTTGAACCAGAAATTCCTGAATCTACGGTCTATCCCCAGGTGCTTCATTCACTCTCAGCGCGAGGAGATGTTGTGGAAATGACCGGTGCCTTAACTGGTCTCGAAATTCTTATTGCTCGCGAATATGAGTTAATTCTTGCAGGTCTCGAGAGACAATTCGGCAATAGAATTACGACGGTTGGCTACACCTATATTCGTAGTCATGCGCATCACGACCACAGGCACTTCAGAGAAATATTCGTGCCTTTACAGGCCGTATGTCATACACGGAAAGATATTGACCGTGCAATGTCAGGCTTGCAGCAGGCACAAAAAGCGAAGACTACTTTTTTAGATGGAATGGAAAATTATAGGCTCCAAAAATCATAAATGTGATGCCATTTTTGGCCTAGGAACAACAAAAACTAGGGTAAAATAAATAGAGAAACCCTGGTTACCACACTTCATCACAAACTCACAAGAAGCATTTTACTGTTGTCCTCGATAAACTTCTTCCACAGCTGCCGTGGGAATCCTTTGTAGGTCGATATCAGCGTTTCATCTGCCACCGTTCCATCAGTCTTTACCACTTCACGCGTCCAGGCGATCTGGTTCGTCGTGAGGGGATTGCCGTAGAACTTTATCTCTTCTGGCGCGTTCTGTGCGAAGAATGGACCATCAATATTCACAATGCGGTTATCTGGCACACCATAGAGTTCCACGACAGCTTTCGTGCCTTCTACGCGAGCCTGCATGATGATGGTGTTGGCCGTGTCGTTGCGGAACACAAAGTCCTGCTTATCGTTGTATACTGTCGCATCGAGTCCAACTCCGTACTCCTCGTAGTAACCAACATACAAACTATGGTTCGCACGTTTCTCGATCGGAAGTCCTGCGATGAGTGCTGCGCGGAATGCAGTCGTCGCTGCCTGACAAATTCCTCCGCCTGCTTCTGGCACGAGCTGTGTTTCATTGACAATCACTAGAGCTTGATGCCAATGTTGATCGTCACTCATGGCATCATTAAACGAAAACGTTTCACCAGGTTCAATGATCACACCGTTCATATGCTGCTCGAGCGCTTTACGAATATTCGCCTGACGTGCCAGACCAGATTTATCAAAGTCGGATATTCCGCGTGCAAGACGTTCGAGTGTCAGCGTATTTTCCGCATCAGACAGCACAATACTAGGTTCCTCATATATTAGGGGGATCGTAATCGACTGTTCGTTGTTTTCATACGCGAGGCGCAGTGCACGAGCTGCGGCGGCTGCATCAATCACAAATCCATCGTGTGCATCGTCACTTAATTGTGCACGGAGAACCGACCCACTCTGGATAGAATCAACCGTGCTATGTGTAACATGTGAAAAAAGTTTTTCTTCTGAGTCTTCGAAAAATTTGCGTACTGCAATTTCATTGATGACGTTTTTATCGTCTACGCGCATCACCCAGTCTGGATGTTGATGAACAATTGCGTGGAAACCTGCAGGCGTTTCGATGTCTTCACCGTTGGTAACATCAAACGACACATACACACTCTGGTTGAACCCAATCTCTCGCAAATCTTCAATATCAACTGGTGAGATTGTAGTTGCGGCTAGTGTTTCTGTTGTGCTTCCAAAGAATCGGATCGCCGTACAGATTGCGAGTGTTGCGATTACTCCACTGTTCATCTTCCGCATCGCCTTATGAGCGGTCGTAGCATCCATATGCCCAGAAGACGATGGGGGAGTTGTGTTCATGACTGAGTATTAATTGCTTGCGAGTTCATGTTGTGGCGCTGACATATGGAGCAATTGCGTACCAAGTAATCCAGCGTACTTTGTCGTAACAGAGCGCATGAATCCTGTGTGATATGTCGCAACAAGGGGCTTCACTCTTACTGTTCCATCCGAATACGTGACATGCTGTACCCAGCCGATCTGATCTTTACCGAGAGGCTGAAGCTCTGCAGCACGTGGTTTTGTGTTCATAAAGTAAGGACCTTCAAGAGTGACTGTGCGGCCATCATCGATGCCGTACATATTTACGTATGCAAGGTCTCCCTCGAGATATGCCTGAAGTACGATGTATGACTTGGTGTCATTCAAGAATGAGAGATCATGCACGCCTGGAAAGATCGTCGCGTCCAACCCCACACCGTATGGTTCGTAATGGTCAACGAACACGCTGTGGTTACGCTTGTACGTAATGGGCAATCCTGAGAGTAGTGCACTGCGAAACACTGTTGTGGCAGCCTGACAGATGCCTCCCCCTGGGGTCATTGCCGTTCCACCGCCGAAAAGCCCGAGTGCTTCCTTCCAGCCTTTATCGAGAGTGACTGGACCGCCGAGTGCAGCCACGAAGGAGAACTCACCCCCTGGGGCGACAACGGTGTTATTTACACGTTCATTGAATGCTTTTTTCACATTAGAGATGCGATTCTCTGGAGAATCAGACCAATCGGACATACCTGTTGCGAGGAGTGTGAGCTTCTGTTCGCCCTGGTCAGTCTTAAGCACGACGTACGCTTCATCGTATGGAAGTGCGAGAGCAATCGTCGATTCATCACCATCAATAGCTGCAATAATTTCATCTGCGAGTTCTTCCATGTCATACGAGAATCCTGGGCGTGAAATCACATCTGCCTTTCCGCGCAGAAGGAATCCATCGGATGCAATGTCTGTTACTTCTGCAATTGCTCGTTCCTGCATGCCTTTGATCTCATGATGCGTGAGCATGTGAATAAGAGCATCGCGGCTAAGCTCAAACTTTGCACTCATCCAATGTGTATTAAGGAAGAGAGCAGCACGGTGGTCCGCTACGTTGAATGTCCAACTTGCTGTGCGGCTACCTGTTCCTGTTACTTCCTGCACGTTTACTGTTACTTCTTTAGCGAGAAGTTCATCACGTTCATGCAGAGAGTGTATGATAGAACCCACACTGTACGACTTACCTGTGCTGCGGAAGAGACGGTCTTGTAAACGTTGTGCGAGTCGAACTGTTTTTAACGGCACACCATCAATACTCATCTCACATGCTTCATCGCACGAAGACTGAACTTCGGGGTTAGAAGCAGAGTGAAAACTGTTATCGGGAAAGCTCGGTTGAGTTCCGAAAAATGTGTATGCGAACACTCCCGAAAGAGCGACGCATGACACGGCGATACCAGTGATATATTGTTTGCGGTGTGTGTTGTTCATATGTAAGTATATTGTACTATAATTTTACAATTATATCAATATGTTACACAATAATATATCAATAAAAGAGAGGCCTGAACCTCTCTTTTTGGTGGCGTCATAAATGGCTTACTTTAGGCTAGATCGACAATTCTTTACGCTGAGCGAATACGAACGCTCCTGAACTCAAAAGACTCATCACCACAAAGAGTACGTCGGATGCACTTCCGGTCGCAGGAAGCTGTCCTACAACACCTGTTTGTACGACAACAACTTTCTCATCAAGAGATGCATACGCGACATCGTTACCAGTAATACTTGCGATGTTATTGAGCTGAGAACCGTTCGCAGGATTGTTCACCACCTTGAGCGTGTAGGACTGGGTCCATACTTCTCCAGGCATGAGGCGTGGGAGCTTCCACTCAAGCTGACCAGGGCCTGTAACTGTTGCACCTCCGTTATCACTGAGTTCGAGATATGCAACATCGAAGCGATCATTTACAACGGCATCATCGATTGTATTCAGAAGCACGTTCTGTACATAGAGTGTGTAGCGAATGCTTCCACCTGCGAGAGCTTCTTCTTTATCTGCTGACTTGGAGAAGAGCACACTGCGGTTTACTGCTGCACGGGTGCGAACGCTCGAAGAACTTGATGAACGATTGATGGACCTTAACGAAGATGAAGACGAGTTCGAGGAGTTCTTCGGCGTCTGAACAACGGTCGTGTCAGATGCATTTGTAGCACCTACTTTCACCTCTGTAATGAGCGAGGTGAAGTCAGCAGCACTGCGGCGAACCGTTCCATTGATCGTGAAGATCTTTGGCTGGTTTGGTTCGAAAGAAATATTTTTCCAGACGATGTTTGTAGAATCGTAGTTTGTATTTGGGCTCAAAGAATCAACAGAAAAGAAAGGAGAAACGACCAAGTTTACATCTGATGTCTGAGTCGTACCGGATGTATTGGTAACTGCAATTGCGTACGAAAGCTGTTCATTTGGAGTGGCTGATGTGTGGCCATCTGTGACGCTTACTGTGTATGTGCTAGCTCCTACTGATGAAGGTGTTCGCTGAACTGTTGTCGAATCGGTTACTTCTATGCCACCTGCAGCAAGGCGTGTTGTGAAGTTGTAGCCTTCTGGAGCATTTGGATTTACACCTACCTGCACACCCAAACGTGTGTCCTGGTTCTGCGTGAGCGTAACGCTCCTCCAACGAACGCGCTTATCCAATATTTCTCCACCTTGATCAGGGGAGATGAGTGTGGCTTGGTCTGGCAAGAATAATTCAACATCGACCGTACGAGTGGTGGTGGATGTATTGCGCAATGTGATGACGTAAATAGCGCTGTCACCCGGACGAATGGTTGTTTTTCCATCTGTAATCGTCATCTGTAAATTTGAGGACGATGAAGAGGAACTTGTCTGTGCATTGCTATACAGTGGCCAGATGGCAACCGTCGTTGCGAGCGATACAAGTACCAGTGCGAGGAAAATACTGTTACGACCAGAGCGCGACATATTGAAGATGGAGTAAAGGGAGAAGATATACCATGCTTTTGGCAACTCTGTAAAGCAAGGGCTCTTCACAATTGATTCATGTAGTTAATTCCGCTTAACTAACCTCTATGGCTCACCTCATTAACCTTCGATACGTTTTCTTTTACGCACTGCTCACGGGCGTCGGCGCGCTGACATTCTTCATGCTCATGCCGTTCTTTATCACGTTTGCAGTCGCCATCACGTTTGCCGTCATTATTCAGCCGCTCTATCGGGTAATTCTCCGGATGGTGAAAGGTCGTGAATCGCTCTCGGCGCTTATTACCATGCTGATCGTCGGTATTGTGATCTTCGCACCGTTGAGCTTGATCGGCACACAGGTCGCTCGTGAAGCTACAGACCTGTACACAAAGATCTCCGAGAGTGACACAACACTTCCAGCGTTCATCAATTCTCTGGAACAAACAATCGAATCCTATGTTCAGCCGTATGCTCCAGCATTTGCGCTCGATCTCGATAACGTATTCCGTCAGGCACTTATTTGGATAACGGGATACATTGGTCCGATTTTCTCCAACACACTTCAGACGATCTTCCACTTCTTCCTCGGCATCATCGCATTTTATTATTTGATCAAAGACGGTGAAAAATTCACACGCACGATTGTGTCACTCAGTCCTTTATCCGATAAACACGATAAACAGATTTTTGACCGTTTGATTATTGCCATCAACTCCATCGTCAAAGGTTCGCTGCTCATTGCGCTCATTCAAGGTATTACTTCCGGTATCGGCTTCACCATCTTCGGCGTTCCAAGTGCAACACTCTGGGGAAGCATGGCGGCCATCGGTGCGCTTGTTCCGGGAGTAGGAACAGCGATCGTCATTGCTCCGTCTGTTATATATCTCTTTGTCACAGGAAGCACGGGTGCCGCAATCGGCCTCTCTATCTGGGGCTTTGTTGCAGTGGGCACTATCGATAACTTCCTCGGCCCAATCTTAGTGGGAAGGGGAGTGAAGATTCATCCGTTGTTCGTGCTCTTTGCGGTAATCGGTGGAATCCAGTTCTTTGGTCCGCTTGGGTTCATCCTCGGCCCATTGGTATTGAGCCTCCTCTACGCACTCTTGGATATCTATAAGTTGATTACGAAGGCGTAAGAGCTGAAGTTTTTTCTTCAAGATAGTGATGAATTTGTTTTTTCAGAAATCTCCAACCTGATCCACTCTTAAGAAATTTCTCTCTTCCAATAGCATCCATTTTATTTAGATATGTTTCACAATAAATAAGTTTCCATCGAAAATCTTTACTTGTAGAAACATTCTTATGATTATTATGCTCCATAAGCCGACGTCCCATATCTGTTGTATATCCAATATAATGCTTGCCCGTGGTCTGACCTTCTAACAAATAGACATGATACATAGCAAAAAACATTACCACTGTATTAATCCGAATAGCTAGGTTCACATGCTTTAACTCGCTAAAGCAGTTTCTGGCGGCGCCACGTAATTGCGAGCAGGAACGTAAAACCGCTTCGCGGTCACGTCCCACGTAAAATATGCTTCTCGCTTCGCTGCGAGCAATTTTACGTGGTGGCCCAGACCGGGATCGAACCGGTGACACCTCCCTCTTCAGGGGAGTGCTCTACCAGCTGAGCTACCGGGCCACGGTATTTCTAATCTGGAAGCCCGGAGACTATACCAAAGGCTTCCGGCTGCGTGAAGGGTCGATTTTAATGAGAAACCCTGGCTTTTTCGTAAGAACGCCTGCTTTCGCGCGTCAGTCAAAACCAGCAGCGGCACTTTTATCTCCTTCAAACATCTTCGTATGACAGATACTGCAAAAGCAGGGACAAAGCGCGCTCGGTCGCGTATGACCCGTCGTGAAGCTGGGCGATTGGATGGCAATACGACCAAGCAGCGTTATGCAGATAAAGGGTTCTTCTCCAACATCGGCGAAATAGGCGGCAAAGCACGAGGCAAGCGTCGAGTTATTGATAAAATTAAAGACGCGCTCCCACTTGCATCATAGATATTCGTCGATGCGCACACTTCCGATATACATCAACGGATCCTCCTCACCTTTGCGATAAGGCTTGAGCGACTTCAAGAGCCCAATACGATCAATGACATCGCGGAAGCGATTCACACCACCCGGGCTTTCGAAGTTGGTCATCTTCGCAAATTGTTCTAAGCGCTTACCGCGGATGATAATCGTACCATCTTGTTTCGCTTCGATGCGATACGCACCCATGCGTGACGATTCCTGTTGAGGCTTAAGAACAGGAAGTGCACCTTTGGTTTCATCTTCCTCTTTTTCCTGAAGATGTTCGCGGTTTTCACGTTCTTCGAGAACAATTGGAAGCAATGCATCTGTGAGTTCTTTTGTTCCAAGTTTTGTCGCTGCGGAAATCGACATAAAAATATTAATTCCTTTTTTCTTGAGATCCTTCACGATTTTTTCTACCTGATCGGAAACCAAGTCGATTTTGTTTAAGATGATCAATTCACGTTTTTGCGCGAGAATAGAGGAGTACGCCTCAAGTTCTTTGCGGATGACCTTATAGTCATCGACCAGTTTTTCGATGTTAACTTTATTCTCTTCTTCGAGGGCGCGGCCGAGGTCGAGTACGTGAAGCAACGCTCCACAACGTTCGATATGCTTAAGGAATTTATCGCCCAAGCCTTTTCCTTCACTCGCACCTTCGATGAGCCCAGGAACATCACACACAACGTACGAACGCTCATGTGCATGCACCACTCCGAGGTTTGGAATAAGCGTCGTGAAAGGATACGCAGCAATTTTTGGACGTGCGTTACTAATCACGGAGATCAATGTTGATTTACCAACGCTGGGGAATCCGATAATTCCTGCATCGGCAACAAGCTTAAGTTCGAGTTTTACCAGACGGTGTTCACCAGGCTCGCCAAGTTCGGCGAAGTCTGGGCGCTGGCGTGTGGAGCTCACGAAGTGTGCGTTACCAAAACCTCCACGTCCTCCGTAGGCAATAATCATACGATCGCCGTGATCTTTCAGGTCAACAATGAGCGCTGTTGGTTCTTTCGTTTCTGGATCAAGTTCGGTGACGCTTGTACCTGGTGGAACAAGAAGTTCACGATCTTCACCGTCTTTTCCTGCGCGG
Organism: uncultured Candidatus Peribacteria bacterium; assembly: GCA_964391185.1. GTDB lineage: Bacteria > Patescibacteriota > Gracilibacteria > Peribacterales > Peribacteraceae > JAKQEM01. Next base: position 21,988 of record CAYMIX010000005.1, read on the forward strand.
TTATTGCCACCGCCATACATACCTACTTCCGCTTCGAACTTTTTGCGGGAAGTGAAGTCGCTAAGGGTATCCGTGTTCTCATCGGCAATAAGAATGATGTTTCCTCCGCGTCCGCCATCGCCTCCGTCGGGTCCACCCCTCGGAATATATTTCTCACGGCGCCAGCTGACGCAACCGCGTCCGCCAGCTCCACCCGATACGTCAATAATGGCTTCATCGAGGAACATACGGCCTATTGTAGCTACTTACCCACGTTTATCCAATGAAAGCTACACCCTTATGCAGATTTCCAACTTCCTGAGCACTTCCTCGTAAGGCTCATGTTTAGAGACGCGCACAGCTAGATCTATGTCAGCTCTCCAGCCGCGGACACTACAGCGATCATGTGCATCACACAGAGTGAGAAATAACCCCTTCCGCGTTCCTTGTATATCTTTGTATACCAAATGGATATATCCTCCTTGAGGGTTCACGATGATACCCATCATATGGAGGTTATTTCGAAAAGTTATTGTCAACATATCAATTGCCAGACGATTGTGATCGATTTCCCTCGCTTCGATTATATCTAATAGCTCCCTGGAAGGTCGCTGTGCGCTCGGCAGGTCTCGACTAAGAGGAATGGAGGGCATACGCGCATTATATCTATGGAACATCTGTGGGCAAAACGCCAATGCACCAAAATCCATTGTCTCCCCAAAGCCAATTGCTACGATCTAACCATATGGAAGGAAATTCAGGGAATGGGGCAGTAGAGGACTTATTGTCAAAACTTTTGCAAAAAGGTAATGAGCTATATCCGCGTGTTGCTAGTAATGAAGCAGTTATGGAGCATTATGAATATGCAAAAGCCCTTTACGATGAGGCATTAGCCGAAGACGATACTGAAAACATGGCGAGGCACTTGGATGCTATGCAGCGCTATCAACCATTTATCAACAAGCCTCAAGCAAGAACAGAACAGATCATTCGCACTCTAACGAACAACACACATCGATGCTTAACGTATTTTGTGGCATATCACGCCCTCGCGGATACACTAAATTCATCACCAGGATCGATGAACATTCAAAGTTTGAAGGCTTGTACCGCTCAACGACTACAGTGTTATAAATTCATAAGAGATATAAGAATCGTTGTGGAAGAATTCTTAGAGTGCAATGGAATACCCTTCAGATATCAAACCATGACTCCTCTTATTCAAGATACTGTGGCCTTGCTCGAAAGCATGTAAATGAAATTTCGATGCAACACATATTGACGACGCTCAATTAGCACTCTAAAATACCGAGTGCTAATTCAGCAATTTCATTTTCTCAACTAAACTATGTCAAAAATAATCGGAATCGACCTTGGAACCACAAACTCCTGCGTCGCTGTGATCGAAGGAGGAGAGCCAGTGGTGATCCCAAACTCTGAAGGCATGCGCACGACGCCATCTGTCGTTGCATTTAAAGACGCGGAAGTTCTCGTTGGCGTTGCAGCAAAGCGCCAAGCTGTCACGAATCCGAAGAATACAATTTTCTCCGCGAAGCGCTTTATCGGTCATCGCCTTAGTGAGGTCAAGGAAGAAACGAAGCGCATGCCATTCGAGGTAAAGAGCGGCAAGGACGAGCGCGCAGTTATCACCGTGAATGGAAAGGATATGTTGCCTCAGGAAATCAGCGCGAAGGTTTTGCAGAAGCTCAAGAAAGATGCAGAAGCATTCCTTGGAACATCTGTCACCAAAGCAGTTATCACGGTGCCTGCATACTTCGACGACTCACAACGTCAGGCAACGAAAGAGGCAGGGCAGATCGCGGGGCTTGAAGTGGTGCGCATTATCAATGAGCCAACTGCCGCGGCACTTGCCTATGGTCTTGATAAAGGACAAGAACACAAAATCGCCGTGTATGACCTTGGAGGAGGAACATTCGACGTTTCTGTTCTGGAAATGGGCGACGGTGTGTTCGAAGTTCTTGCAACAAATGGTGACACGCACCTCGGTGGAGATAATTTTGATGAATCCATCATCGACTGGATTGTGTTCGAATTCTTGAATGAAAGTGGTGTTGATCTATCCAAAGATAAAGTTGCGATGCAACGCCTGAAGGAAGCTGCAGAAAAAGCTAAGATCGAACTTTCTTCAGCGACTGAAACAGAAATCAACCTTCCGTTTATTACAGCGGATGCTTCTGGTCCAAAGCATTTAATGCTTAAGCTTTCACGCGCGAAGCTCGAAGCTCTCGTCAGTGAACTCATTGAGAAGACCGCAGAGCCATGTTTGAAAGCTCTGAAGGATGCAAAGGTCAGCAAAAATGATATCGCAGAAGTGGTGCTCGTCGGAGGTATGACGCGCATGCCAAAGGTGATCGAGAAAGTTCGCGAGATCTTCGGCAAAGAACCGCACAAAGGTGTGAACCCAGATGAAGTCGTGGCAATCGGTGCGGCAATACAGGCCGGTGTGCTTGGTGGAGATATCGATAAAGATATTGTCCTCGTCGATGTGACACCACTCAGTATTGGCATCGAAACTCTTGGTGGAGTTGCTACCAAGCTCATCGAGCGTAATACAAAGATCCCAACCAGCAAGAGCCAAGTGTTTTCAACCGCTGCTGATAATCAGCCGTCGGTCGAAATTCACATCACCCAAGGTGAACGTGAGTTCGCAAAGGACAACAAGTCACTTGGACGCTTCATCCTCGATGGCATCCCACCTTCACCTCGTGGTCTTCCACAGATTGAAGTGTCACTCGATATCGATAGTAACGGTATCTTGAATGTGAAAGCCAAAGATAAGGGCACAGGTAAGGAACAACACATTACTATTCAGGGTTCGACGGGACTATCGAAAGAAGAAGTCGAAAAGATGCGCAAAGATGCAGAAGTAAACGCTGAGGAAGACAAGAAGAAGCGCAGTCTGATCGACGCTCGCAACAGTGCTGATGCATTTATCTTTAATCTTGAGAAGCAAATGCGCGAGCACGATGCAAAGATCCCCGATGAAACGAAGAAGACGATCAATGAAAAGATGAATGAACTCCGCGAGCTGGTGAAGAAAGAAGATGCAACCACAGAAGATCTCACGAAGAAGACGGAAGAGCTCGCGATGGCTTCACAGGAAATTGGAAAGATCGTGTACGAAGAAGCCCAAAAGCAAAAAGATGCTAGTGAGAAAGCTGGAGGAAAAGATAATGTGGTCGACGCAGAAGTTGTCGATGACAAAGAGAAGAAAGAGTAAGACACTTTAGTGCACTAAAGCGATAAAGCGGCATTTGCCGCTTTTTTGCTGCTATACTGTCTCGCATGGATATTGAAGTCATCAAGGAAATGGTGAGATTGGCAGAACAACGCAGAGCCGAAGAACTTCATCGTATGGAGAAATTAAACAACTACAATCTTGCATTGATTGCATTTTCAGGATCATTTCTTTCTCTTCTTGTGACTGCTAATTTTGCTTTAACTGTTCTTAGAATAGGCGGTTTTATTTTATTACTCTCCATTCTCAGTTCTCTCTTTGCCATTCGTCCAAGGATCATTCGTGGTGGTTCGATCGTTATCGATGAGGATGTACAATCTTTGCGTGCTGGATCGGCGATCTTGCTTGCAACAGCTCTCTTTAGCACTTATATTCTTATTGCATATGCTACGCTCTGAAGACACTCTCGTAATGTAATTCGCGGAATATAACGTGATAATCTGTTATATGCCTAAACTCGAGGATTCAGTCGACGGCCTCTAAGTCTTGTGCCTAAGCCAACCATTATTATCGTTGGCCTGTAAACAAACTTACATCTTACTTCCGACAAACCTCGCGAGTTCGACGAACCTATTGCTGTAGCCCCATTCGTTGTCGTACCAAGCGAAGACTTTTGCCATTGTTCCTCCAGTGACATTAGTGAGAGCAGCATCGATGATGCAGCTGTGCGGATCACCAACGATATCACGTGAGACAATTGGTGCATGTTCAACACGTAAGACGCCTTTCATGGGTCCTTTTGCAGCTTTTTCAAACGCAGCGATAATTGTTTCTGGTGTTAACTTCTTCTTCGAAACAATCGTCAGGTCTGTGAGGCTTCCTGTTGGCGTTGGCACACGAATGGAAACACCATCAAGCTTTCCATCAACTTCTGGGACGATCAATCCAATTGCTTTTGCTGCACCTGTAGAGGTTGGAACCATGTTAATAGCTGCAGCACGTGCTCGGCGGAGGTCAGCATGTGGAAGGTCTAATAAGTTTTGATCGTTTGTATAACTGTGAATTGTCGTCATGAAACCGTGTTCAATACGAAAAGAATCATTGAGGACTTTCACCATTGGAGCGAGGCAGTTTGTGGTGCATGAAGCATTGCTAATAACATCCATCGTTTTTGGATTATAAATATTATCGTTCACGCCCATGCAAATAGTTGCATCTGGCTTGTCTTTACATGGAGCGGAGATTAATACTTTCTTCGCTCCGGCTTTGAGGTGCAACGCTGCATCATCGCGCTTGGTAAAGCGGCCGGTGCATTCAAGCACGACATCGACCTTCATTTCTTTATGTATAAGTTTCGATGGATCTTTTTCTGCTGTGAGAAGAATTTCATCCTGCTCGGTTATCAATCTATTATTTTTGAATTCAGCCTTTCCATCGTACATTCCATACGTGGAATCATATTTGAAAAGATGAGCGAGAGTTGCACCATCTGTAAGGTCATTGATGAGCACGACATTGAGCTCTGGGTATTTTTCTTCAATAATGCGCACGGCCTGTCGGCCGATACGTCCGAATCCGTTGATGGCAACATTGATAGTCTTTGGCATGGAAAAAGGGGAGCAATTGCTCGAACTGTAGCACAACCCAATAATGTCAATGCTTGTTATTCACATACAAATCTGTTTTTTGAACGTTAGTCTTGAATTTGGGGGAGAACAATCACTTGACTAAACATAAATCATACGTTATTTTAGTAATATGACACATGAGCTAGAATCTACTTTAAGGGAGCTAAAAATACTAAAAGAAGTTCTGCCTGATGATGGTGCAAAGAACGAACTCAATCTTATTGAAGCAAATCTTATAGACCAAATACGTAGAGCCATTGACGGGTTTAAAGAATCGCATGCATTAAGAATTAGCCAAGTGCTACTTAGCAGAATGACCGAACAAAAAGCTCAAGGAGACCATGGTATTCTAGCAGCAGTAAAAGAAGAATTTCCTGCAATATTTAATAATGCAATGAATGCTCGTTCGGTAAATCGGACGAGGGATTTATTGATAGCTATCATTGAGGCTTCTGAGTCAGAAACTTCAGACAACTATTTAGATTTAAATGAATATGCACGTGTTAATGCTTTAGGCATTGATAAAGTAATGCAGTCCCTTAATAATATAAAAGTATCAACTAAAGGGTTTAAGAAATTTAGGCTAGAATGCATTACCAGTAGAGTCACCGGACAGAAGTCATCTCGAAAAGTTCGGTTTGTAAAAAATTAACTTTCATAAACTATCTGGAGTATCATTGTATCTTCTTCCATAAGAGGGGATTCGCAAACGAGAACTCCACCGATGTCACGCTTTTTAAGGACAGAAACATATTCTTTCCATTTGAAATCTGTTTCTGCGAATGGCAAATGATGCTTTTCACCTTTATCACCATACGCAATTCCTGAAACATGGAGATGGAGTTTCTTCATCGCTTTCTTCCCTAAGTATTTTTCAGTCAGATCAAACATATCATTCCATTCTTTTGTGGAATTAAACTTTCCACCGGATCGCGCAAACAAGTGAGAGACATCGATACATGGCCGTAGATCGAACTCTTTGCAAACGGTAAGAATTTCCTCCAATGTGCCGAATTGCGATTGCTTACCCATTGTTTCATATGCGAGGTTCACGTCAGGGAATTGCTTCGCTTTGAGCTTCAGCATTTCTTCAGTTGCACGACGCACTCCGTCGAGAGCCTTACCATTTGTTCCATTAAATGCTGCGTGTACACAGACAGAAACAGCACCTGCGATTTGAGCCATCGTCAGCGCATCGACAATACGTTTCTTACTCGCCGCAAGCTTTGCAGGATCTTCAGAATTTAGATTGATGAAATAAGGCGCGTGAACAGTCAGTGTGAAATCTAAGGACTTCGCCAGCTCATGAATCTCCTGCATATGTTCTATGTTTTTCGGAACGCTCTGCACCCATTCCATTTCCATCGCGCGAATGCCCAGTGAGTGCGCATGTTTTATGCCTTTCAATGTTCCCCCTGGTTTAGGAGTGCCGAAGGGCGCGCCGGGGGTTGCTATAACTAATGGTATGGGGAGTAATGGGAGTCCGGAAGGTCCGGGGTGTAGGAAATATTCTCAGATATTCTACAATGCTTTCGTACAATCATGATACCCCCGTTACTCCCTGTACACTCCTTACTCACAAAAAGATGCCTATCAATCAAGCCATCATCGATGCAACACTCCGTGAAAAATACGGTGAGGCTGCATATAAAGTCGTCGAGGTGCTCACAGATGCCGGCTATGACACGTGGTGGGTGGGTGGCTGTGTGCGCGACATGTTGCAGGGGCATACACCCAAAGATATTGATATCGCGACTGCAGCAACGCCTGAGCAAGTACTAGGACTATTCGCTAAAGGACGAGAGGTGCCGCGCCCACTCGGCAGCGTGCGCATCAGAGTAGGGAAGTTTGTATTTGAGATAACAACATTCCGCGAAGAGTCCGATGTATCTGACGGGCGTATCCCAGAATCAGTGTCATTTAGTGCACGCGATCCAGATGCTAAACGCCGCGATTTCACGGTCAATGCGATGTATTTTCATCCGATCTCATGCGAACTTTATGACCCGTTTAATGGAGAGGCAGATGTAAAAGAGAGATTGGTACGGTTTGTCGGAAATCCTGCAGAACGTATTAAGCACGATGCACTTCGTATTATGCGTGCGGTGCGATTCCGCGCGAAGATCGATGGTCAGTATCACCCTGATACGTATGCAGCATTACGCGAGCACGCTCCACTTGTCGAAAATTTATCAGGAATTAGAAAACTTGAAGAACTCGAAAAGTTATTGGTTACACCTAATGCTGATAGGGGATTGGAAGATTTATGGGAACTATCGATTCTGAAATACGTCGTGCCAGAGCTGTATAAATGCAAAGGCATTCCGCAACCGGCAGATTATCACCATGAAGGTGACGTGTGGGACCACACCTTGCAATGCGTTCGATCATTTACCGATGAACACCTGGTTGATGTCCGACTCGCGGCACTCTTTCACGATAGCGGCAAAGCAGAAACATTTAGCCTCAAAGAACGTATTCGATTTGACCATCATGCGACTATTTCCGCAGAAATAAGCGAGAAGGCATTAGCGCGACTTGGTATCTCCAATAAGCGGAAAGAAAAAATTTCCTGGCTGATCAAGCATCATATGATGATGGGATCATTCGTTGGTCCAGAAAGTCCCATGCCCGAAGAACGCAAAGCGCATTGGTATTTCAACCAGTGGTTCCCCGAACTGCTCCAAGTATTTTGGCTCGATATCGCGGGAACAACGCCGAGTAATTTTGATTTATACAATAGAATCGTCGATGACTATAACCATTTCCTCGACACACATCCGCGTCCTGTAAAATTACTTCTCGATGGAAAGGGGATCATGGAAGCAACGGGCCTTAAGCCGAGTGCACGCATAGGAGAAATCCTAGACGAATTACATGATGCACAAATGCGCAAAGAAGTGACGACAAAAAAGGAAGCTCTAGAATTTGTGCAAAAGTTTTCAGATGCAGTTTGATTTAATTGCTTGAACCGATATCACCTTTAGCTGAACGCTTGTCGTATTTCTTCAGTACACGGTGAAGCGCAACTTCTAAATCGACATGTGCGGCATTTGCGCACGCAATCAAAGAAAAAAGTACATCGCCAATCTCATCGGCAAAGTCTTCTGTCGCATGGAATTCTTTGCGACCATAGTCTGTTGCTGTTAAGACTTCCTTCGCTACTTCACCAAGTTCCGAGACGACATCAAGCAGACGATGTTCCGGTGAAGCAATGAGATTGTGATGAAGGCAGAACAGTTGGATTTTTTCTTAAATGTCTTTCATGACTTGATAATAGCCGCAGTACGTTTGTTGTACCAACGGTAAAGCCACATCGCGAGCACTACGAGACCAATAAGAACGACAAGACTAGTGACTGCTGTTGATGAAACGACAACCGCTCGTTTCCACGCGTAACCAAACACATAGCCAAGAGCGATATAGGAAAATGACCAGATAATCGCACTGAGAACATTCAACACATAAAACTGGCCGCGGTGCATATCAGAAACTCCTGCGACAAATGGAACAATTGAACGAATCGGTCCGATGAAACGAGCAAGGATAATGCTTTTACCTCCGTGTTTCTTGAAAAAATCTTTTCCTGTCTTGATGTACTTCGCGATAAATGGATAACGTTCTGTTTGAAGTCGTCCAAAATGCCCGAGTTCGTAGCTCACAGCGTTACCGAGAATCGCGCCACACACAGCAAAGAACACAAGATCGTAGAAGTCGTAATAATTCTGCGGGACCAATCCACCCATCACAATAAGTAAGATCGTTCCCGGGATGAAAATACCAGCGAGAACAAACGACTCACCGAAGGTGATTGCCATGAGCAACCAATACCCAACGATACCAAGCTCCTGCAGTCTCGGCAGAAACTCTTGTATAAATTCCATATTGGTAACTTTACCCTACTTAGAACTGAACAGGAATTTGGATGCTCTCGTCATTCTCTGGGAGTCCTGATGGATTATCTTTTTCGAGAACAAGTGTGCCTGTTGTGGTCGAGGGAGTAGAGAATGTCAGCGTAACCGAAAACGGTACATAGTTTGCTGTCATCCAATCGCTCTGAGCTTGGGCTGGAGCAACGGCGATTTCATTGCCGTTACCATCCAAGAGACGAACAGGGAAGCTCGCTTCGAAGTACCAGCCTGCAGCTTCACCAGTGATTGTTAACGGACTAGAGACAGTATCATTGGGCTCAACAGAAACATTCCGTGGGTTTTCGGTAATGACATCAACTTCCTCTACAAATGTCTGGCCATCAGCAGCACACTGACGTGGGTAGCTTTCCATCACAGGGTTACCAGCAGCGACGCATTCTTCAAATGAGGTAATTTTTGGCGCGCAGGCTGCAAGCGTCAAAATAGACACGCCGATGATCGAAAATCGAGAATGATTCATAGATGTTGAGTATAGCATTTTTTGGTGCGCCAGGGGGGATTCGAACCACCGACCGCAGGTTTATAAGTCCTGAGCTCTAACCAACTGAGCTACTGGCGCACGTATGTACCAATCTTGTTCAAAGTTCATCACCAGAGCTCAATGATATTTCATGACGGCTTCGCAGGCGAAGCCTTGCCAACTGAGCTACTGGCGCACGTATGTACCAATCTTGTTCAAAGTTCATCACCAGAGCTCAATGATATTTCATGACGGCTTCGCAGGCGAAGCCTTGCCAACTGAGCTACTGGCGCACTATGTACGTACCTAGTCTGAAGAACGTAGCACGATTGTAGCGAAGATAGTTTGAGATCGCATACTACAAAAACGGACACTTTCGCGCCCGTTGTATTTCCTTGTTTGAGTCTTCTATTACTTCTTCTTTGCAGCCACTTCCTTCTCTGCGTCGACACGAATCGCGAGTGGAACAAGCTGTGTACCCATCTGCATCGAGATCTGGAAAGTACCCGTACCCTTGATAGGATCATCAATTTTAATGGATTCTGTTCCAACAGTGACGTCGTGCTGCTTCTTGAGTTCTTTCACGATTTCATCTTCTGAGATAGCAGCATAGAGCTTACCTGTCTTTGTAACCTTCTTCTTGAAGACCACAGACTTACCTACAAGCCCCTGTGCGATTGCAGCAACAGCTGCGCGCTCGCCTTCACGTTCTTCGGCGCGGCGGCGAATGAACTCTGCGTAACGCTTGCGGACCAAGGGCGTAGCAACGAGTGCTGCACGTTTTGGAAGCAAGTAGTTGAGGGCAAAACCATCTCCTACGACCAGAAGATCGTTTTTCTTGCCAATGCCTACGATGTCTTGAAGGAGTAATACTTCCATATAAACCTGAGAAAAAGCTAAAAGATCCTACGGGAGTTAGAGCAGGACGTCAATGGTGAGATCGCCTATCTGGCCCATCAAATGGCCTCCTCGGCTGTTTCTGACTGAAAGAAGCTTGACATCCATCCAAAAAAGCTGAGCCATCCTTTACCAGCCTGAAATATACGTTCTTGGTGTGTGTACCAGCGATGGAGCGTTAAAAGGCGATCTGAGTGCTGGGAGAGGCGCCCCAGTTCGATTCCGAGGATGTCACTACGATGAGCAAACGTATATTCCGGTGAATAGAGGAAGATCGCAGGCACATCGCGCTTGAGCACTTCACGGAGCTTGCTCAGAGCACCTTGTCGATCTTCGGCGCTACTATTACCACGAATTGTTTCCAAAAGAGAATCAGCCTCGAACGATGCGTACTGCGAAAGATTATATGCATCGAGACGGAGGTCGCTACGCCTGTCCGTTATGCGCTGCACTCCACTCGAGTGCCAGTATGGATAGCTATCCAAGTTATCGAGCAATGATTGACCGAAGAGCAATACATCGTAATCTCGTTTGAGCAACCGCTCCTCGAAAGCTGAACGAGTTTCTGGGACATCGATCTGCACTTGCACACCAAGTGTGGCCCACTGCTTTTTGATTATGTCGGCAACAGTTCTATACGTCGTTGGCGATGGGCTTGTGAGCAACGTAATGGTAAGACTTTCACCACGATCGTTAATGCGCGTGCCAATAGCATCCTCTAACCTTCTACGACGCAGATACGATTGATCGACCGTAAGATCGGCAACGGTGATACGCTCTGCTTCTGGAATTTTCTTATCGCGAGACTCAATAAACTGATCAACGAGCTTCTGCTCGTTATTTGCGCGCTGAAATTCAATGGCATTTGTTACACGACGAACATAGAACGAATCAATTGTGCGTCCTTTACCATCCGTCAAACGTAAAAGATTCATGCCAATCTTTAGGCTTCCAGTACCTGCGTACGTCGGCAATGCGATTATCCAAGCACCTGATTGTGTAGGATGGGCTTGCAGATTCACACCATTCACAGAATTTTTCCCACTCAATCCATTACCCTCGCCAGTGATAGTAAGCACCGCTCCAGTATCCAAAAATGCGACAGGATCGGTATGAATAATTCCTGTTTGATTTGCTTCACGTTGCTCTAAGAGCTTTTGCAAATGCACTTTCTCTGGAAAGTACCATTCCGATTCGAAGAGCGCACCTTGTGCCGCATTCGCATCGTAGGAATATCTCCAATCAGACGTATCAAGTTCAAGAAGTGGTGTATCAACGATCACTGATTCTCCCATTTCATCGACGATATGTTGCTTGTTGATCCCAAGTTGCAAACCTAAGCGCAATTTCTGATCTTTCACTATCGGACGTTCAAGGTTGAAAAACAGAGCCACATATTGCGGCAATGAATAATCAACTGCATTAAAGCGATCGGGGAGCGCAGGCTTTCCAGTGGCTGTATGCGGAACCTGACGCAATCCATCGAGGTTTCGAAGGTCTGAAAGAAGTGTTTGGTAATCGGGGAAAATACGGAACACTACTCTATCTAAGCGATACACCGGAGCTATCTGACGCGTCCAACGCTCGAGGGTGACTTCGGTACTCAATTCCGTTTCAACAATGCTCTTGAGCTTATACGGACCAGCTCCGACCGGACTAAAACCGAAATCCAGTGTTTGATCGAGCATGTCAGGCGCAATGCCAGCAAATGACGATTTCGGAAGTAAGCCAAGAGTAAGGTTGCTCGGGAAAAAGCTGTATGGTTGTTCTAAACGAAACTGAACTGTTTTTTCGTTGATTTGTTCGATACTCACACCCTGAAAATTTTGACGAAGAAGACTATTGGGAAAGTCTGGTTCTTGCGCTGTTTGAAAGGTAAAAACTACGTCGTCTGCGGTGACCGGATGTGGATTCTCTTCTGTGGAGTCGTGCCAAAACAGATTATCTTTGAGTGTAACGGTGTAAATTTTCCCATCGTTGGATACTTCATACGAAGCGAGGTCTTCTTCTATATCTTTTGTCTGTGGGTTGTATCGCAGAAGGCCGGCGAATACGAGAGAGACAATGTCACGGTTCACGTCATTGGTGACAGTAAACCATGGATTGATTGGTTGTAGATCTCCCACAGAACCTTCGATATATGTTCCGCCTGTTGCAGGAACAAGGAGCGTATTTTCACGATAAAATTTCAAAAGAAGAATAGACGTACTTATGACAAACAATGCAATCAAAATCGCAAATACCCAGCGTTCCCTGCGTACGTACCACGCAAGTGTTGAACTGGCGATAGAGGACGGTGAGCGATTCATCTATTTACACGTACCAATCGAGAATGGTCAGTGCGAAAAAGAGGAAACTAAGGATAACCGTGCCCTGGTAGAGCACGCGCTCAGCGCCACGTCGCTGCACGAACGATGTGTCCGTTCCGCCGAAAGTAGCGGAGAGCCCAGCTGACCTGCTCTGCAGCAAAATGCTGAAGGACATCAGTAATGCAACAATTACTTGGATAAAGACAATGAATGACATAGGAAGAGTTTAGTGAAGAGAGACCTAGAGGTCTAGGGAGTTCCTATTGTTATTAGCCAGCCTTTGCTTCGCTGGCCTGCCAACCATAGCCCTGCCTATACATTACGGCTGGCAACCTCCGCAGAGCGAAGGTTGGTGGGCGCCAGAGGAGTCGAACCTCTGACCCTCTCGGTGTAAGCGAGATGCTCTAACCAACTGAGCTAGGCGCCCGTCCATGGATAGTATATCAGCTCTTTTCTCTCAAAGAAGATAAAAAAACCGGCCATAGGGCCGGTTTAACATACAATGAAGATATTTCTCTTCTACTCTCGACAAGATTCCCAAGGATTACTGCAGTGCCTGGAAGATTTCTTGCATTAGGTCGACGACGGTTGAGAAATTTAATTCAAACGGAATATCGAGTAAACGGCTAATAAATGAAACCGCAAAGAAAGCGACAAAGGTCACGATTAGGCCAATGATTGCATAACGAATGGTGTGCACAGCTTTCTTGATCTTGTCTTCATTACCGGCGGAAAGGATGAATGAGATACCACCAATGATAATGAAAACTAAACAAAGAATAGACGCTGCGATGAGCGCAAGGGCGATGAACGTGGCAACAATATCGATGACGCTGCCTTGTTCAAGTAAATCTCGGAGCATGGGAGGATGTGGGAAGGGAGGAAGGGGGGAAAGAATCAAGCAGCCATAATAGTAGGCGGCTCAAGGATTTTGAGATTTACGCGTTGATTGGCGTTACCACCAACAATACGTAATAACGTGCGGAGTGCTTTCACCGTCTGTCCTCCTTTACCGATGAGTTTGCCCATGTCTTTATCACCGACTTGGACCGTCAACAAAATGCCCAACTCATCGATTTTGGAATCAATGTGGAGCGCATCCTGTTCCTCGACTATCGATTGCAGGACGTATGTGAGAAAAGCTAATCCCGGAGTATCTGTCGTAGCAGGGGAATCAGTCATGCAGGAATAATACTCCACTGATAATACGTTGTCACCACTTGAAAAAAGCGACAAACAGGTGAATATGAGTGAAATATGTATTAGGCGGCTGGAGTCTCAGCTGCAGGTTCTGCAGCAGGAGCTTCTGGTGCTGCGGCTACTTCAGCAGGTGCGTTCTTGGAACGCTGCTTGGTATAACGAGTGATGAACTTATCCATTCCCTTTACACCTTCGCGCTTAAGCATGCGTGCAACTGTATCGCTTGGAACTGCACCTTTAGCAACCCATGCTTCGATACGTTCCTTCTCAATTTTGAACACAGGATCCTTCTGCGCTGGCAAATAGTGCCCAACGATTTCGTTGAATTTACCTTTCACAGCACGTGCCTTCTCTGTGACGACAAGGCGATACGTAGCGAGGTTCTCGCGGCCGGTGCGCTGCAAACGAATAACAAGCATGCGGGGCCGCAGTGTAGGGAAGCCTATGCCGGGACGCAAGCTTTTTAGGAAATGATGATTATTCCCGGGTATACCGAATGGCATTTATGCCACCAAATGGGCATTCAAGGCGCAAATATTCGAGTAATTGGACACTTTGAGCCTGGCACTCCTGCAAAGCGATCGAATGTGTGCAGCTAATAATAAGAGTGGTTTCGGCGGTTTTCATGGCACCAACAAAGGTCACAATGTGCGGCATATTTTTCTCAATCCATTTTTTGGCTGCATGTGTCACAAATGCCCCTTGTGCATGCTGTGTTAGACCACGCGCCTGCAGAACTTTCGGTAAGACGAGTGAGAGGCGATCCATAAGGGTGAAAAGAGTATGCGCTGTCTATTGCTTTGCGCAATCATAATTCGCAAACTGACATTGCTTTAATTCTTCCCTCCTTATGAAGCTTTCTTTTTACCATTCGTTTGCCGCTGGTGTTCTGCTCGGAGTAGCAGGCACGGCTATCGGAGCATCTGTTCTTGGCTCGGACGTGTTTGATGATGTGCCACGAGGTTCGTATTTTGATGCAGCCATTGGTGAACTTTACAGCGATGGTATCATTAAAGGATTCGATGATGGCGATTTCCATCCAGAGGAACCAGTCACGCGAGGGCAGGTTGCAGTGATGTTCAAGCGTTTCCGCGATGATTTAGATGGAAAAAATAACAATAACGATGACGATGAAGATAACGATGATGAAGAGCGTTCATCAAGTTCACGTTCGAGCAATAGCAACACACGGTCATCTTCCTCAAAATCTTCTTCTTCATATTCAGCAACATCGAATAATCCTAGGGGCGCAATTCGATTCACCACGACGTCATATACCGTTGGCGAAAACGTATCCAAGGCAACAATCAGTGTTGTCCGCACAGGTGGCAACCAAGGTAGTGTTGCCATCAGCTATGCAGTAACCGCAAATTCAGCAACCGCTGGAACTGATTTTGATGTAACAAGTGGCACATTGAACTTTGACGACAAAGAAACGAGTAAAACATTCCAGATCGATATCAAAAACGACACATCATCTGAGGGAAATGAAACGATTAACTTAGTTCTCTCTTCACCGACAAACAGCGCAGGTCTCGGTAATCCGAGTTCTGCAACACTCACAATTTTAGATGATGAATCTAGCAACAACTCTTCCGGTAATTCTTCCTCCTCTTCATCGAAGTCGAGTTCTTCGAACCCTAATGGTGTGATGAACTTCAGTGCTCTTACCTATGGATTCCCAGAAGACGCAGGAAGTGTGACCATCACGGTAAAGCGTGATGGTGGAACAACAGGTTCAGTAAACGTGAACTACACAACAGCAAACGGTACTGGAAAATCTGGAACAGATTACACATCGACAAGCGGAACACTGTCATTCGCCAGTGGCGAAACAAGCAAGACATTCACGGTATCAGTAACGGATGATAGTTCTGTTGATGGAAACAAAACATTTACGATTACACTCTCCGGCCAAACAGGAGGAGCGGGACTTGGCAGTATGGCTACGACAACGATTTCCTTGCTTGATGATGAAACCGATGACTTCTCCACGGGCACAGGTTCACTCAAGTTCAGCAAAGCTACTTATGACACAACGGAAGGATCTGGGAAAGCCGACGTTATTGTGCAACGCATCACAGGAAACAAGGGTACCGTCTCTGTGAACTATGCAACAGTAAGTGGAACAGCATTCTCGGGCGTCGACTTCACCAGTACGAGCGGCACAGTGACATTTGCTCCAGGTGAAACGAGTAAGACTATTACGATTCCGGTGACAAAAGATACTTCGTCCGAATCGGGTGATAACTTCTACGTTGAACTATCAGGCCCAACAGCCAATGCATTATTGGCAACGCCTTACTCAACGATGGTAACGATCTACGATTAAAATAATAATAGGCAATAAAGAGAACCCGTATCATCCGATGCGGGTTTTTATAATGCATGTACCAAAACTCTTTGTGTTTGCAGCGCAGCATCTTTCCACTCGGCAATTCTAAAGGGTGTTGGACGTGCGGGTATTGCAGACAATGCTTTTGCAAGCGCTTCGACCGCTGGCTCCACTAACGTCGCACGCCCTGATGCAATTTGTGGTATGGCTGCTGTATTCGACGCAATCACAGGACATCCACATGCGAGAGCTTCTGCTACGGGCAAACAAAATCCTTCGTAGAGAGAAGCGGTGACACATGCGCTTGCTGCATTATACAGTGCAGGCATTTGGTCATCTGGAATATCTCGAAGGAAACGAACATGATGGGGGAGTGGCTCAAGAGATGCTGCTTCAGCTCCGCCAGTGAGCAACACTAATTCTGCATGCATCGACAATGTTGATTGCGCAAAAGCTTCTATAAGTACTCGCACATTTTTGTGCTGCTTCGCATTACCAACATATAAAAGAAATGGTAACTGTAAATTATGTGCATCTCTGAAACTACGAATTCGATTCTCGGAAGCTGGACGATATTGTTCATCAATTCCCTCGAGAATTACATGAATCTTTTTCTCTGATCCATACGCGTTTACTAATTCTTTTTTGGTGAAATCACTTACAGCAATCACGCTCTTTGCTTTTGTCACCGCGTGCTTCACTAACACTTTGTAAGCGAGACGCTTGAGTAATGGCGCTTGATTGGGATACCGATGCAAAATGAGATCGTGCACCGTCACCACAAATGGAATCGGACAGAACAAGGAAACATTGAAATGTGGACTGAAAAATAAATCAGCGCCAGATTGTCGAATGATGCCTGGAAGTTGTGTTTGTTCTGCGAGAGAATAGTGGGGGATATCGGCGATAATGAGATTTGCGTCATTTGGGATCCATTCCTCGTTTTTAGACCGAACGAGGAGTTGGTATACCGGACCGTTTTTTATATCTAAAAGCTCACGCGCAATTGAGCGAGAATAGCGTCCTAAACCCGAATAGGAGCCTGCAAACCGACAATCGATCAGAATCTTCAACATTGTGTGGCACTATACTAGCATGAACGTTGCCCAAGCACTGAAGGCTGGTGAGGGAATAGATCCACTTGATCGAGAGGTATTACTTGCGCATGTTCTAAACCAGAACCGTGCATGGCTCATTGCTCATGCAGATGACGAATTATCAGAAGTACAAGAATCTCAATACAAAACTTTTATCGATCGACGAGTGACCGGTGAGCCTGCGGCATACATTGTTGGAGAAAAAGAATTTTATGGACGAATGTTTTACGTTTCTCCAGCAACTCTTATTCCACGTCCTGCAACAGAACTGCTCGTTGAACAAACATTGAAAGTGTTAGGAGTGAATAATGGCCTGATCAACGAACAAAAAGAAATCGATACAGATATCGTTGCGGTGACAAGTATCTGGAAAGATATCAGTTCCGTAAAACACATTGTTGATATTGGAACAGGAAGCGGGTGCATTGCGGTAACACTTGCATGTGAACGCCCTGACCTACACATCATCGCAACTGATATCTCAGACGAGGCGTTGCAGGTCGCTCGCAAGAATGCAGCTCATCATGGTGTTGATGAAAGAATTGATTTCCGAAAGGGGAGTGTATTTGATCCCATTCAGGATCTCTCCGAACCATTTCTCATCGTCAGCAATCCGCCGTACATTCCAGTAGGAACAACATTAGAAAAAAATGTGCAAGACTTCGAGCCGCATCTCGCGTTATTTTCAGGAAAAGAGGGGACTGACATTATTCACGCTTTGCTTGGAGCAGCGCGAATAAATAAACATTGTGTTGGGTATATTATCGAATGTAAGAAAGATCAGGTTGAAAGTCCAAGCGATTAGTAATAGAACATAATTATGAATTACGGTTATACCACCTGTTCCGTATTTGAAATGTCAGAGGGCGAACCACCTAGGAAACAAAAGAAATTTTACGATATAGATCCTAGTAATAGATCTTTCTTAACAATTCTTTCTAGGTCTGCCCAAGAAGACGGACTAGAACTCCACTATAAAGTGCAGCCACTACCCTATATTCGTACAACTGATTTTACTCAAGTAACAGATTCTCGTTTTGATGCAGATTATGCGATATGCATGTATCCAAACCTGCAAACTGTTGGACCTGAAGTCGGTCACATAATTTTAGATAGATCTAAGAAATATAGACATGTTTTTCTTGTTACAAGAACTCGATCACCAGAACACGACGTGGATTTAATAAAAGGATTAAACGCCGTCACTCTCCATTCATTACCGATTCATGGACATATTCACGAGCCACAACCAATTAAAACTATTGATAAGGAGGAAATTATCGACGCCGAGCAAGGCGACGTTATTAGTTATTGGAGTGTTAAAAGTATTCGTAATCTAGACACGAGAAGAGAAATTTTATCAGTCTTTGCAAAAACCTAAATTCTTTCCCCCCACTTCAACTTGGTTCTCAGTGTGTGGAAGAAGGTATCTTCACGGCGGCGAATAAATTTCACGGTGTCAGAGTGCACGCTCACAATCACACGATCATCTCGTTGAAGTTCCATATACACTTGGCCATCAAGCGTGAGACCGACGAGTGTTGGAACAAATCCTTCATCTGACTGAAGAATATCAACACCAACTGTCGTTCCACCTGGAATCACCACTGGTTTCTGTGTGAGACTGTGTGGATTGATCGGCGTGAGAATAAGCGCAGACAAATGCGGATGTACGACAGGTCCGCCCGCTGCAAGCGAATACGCTGTCGAACCTGTTGGTGTTGCGATGATCAAGCCATCAGCGTGAAACGTCGCGAGCGGCTCGCCATTGATATCAGTGCGCAGATCGAGCAAGCGCGCAATGGTTCCCTGGGATATGGCAGCTTCATTGAGCGCGAAGGATTTGAGTAATTCTTTTTTGCCGCGCATGACTTTCACACACAGAATCGTGCGCTCTTCTATTTGTCCTTCATCTGAAAGAAGTGCGGGCAATAATGTTTCCGCCTCATCGACTGCAACCTCTGCGAGGAATCCGAGTACTCCACGATTCACACTGAGGATTGGAATCGAAAAGTCTGGAATCTCGCGAACAGCACGAAGAATTGTTCCATCACCACCTATCACCAAGAGAGCATCCATTCTTTCCTTCTTCATATCAGACAATGCTCGTGCTACCGAGACGCCTTCCATAACGGCAGCATCGACGTACACATCGGCTCCGGCTTTACGCAAAATATCTACCACTTTACTGACCATTTCACTTTTATCCGATAGTGTCGGTTTTACGGTGAGGCCGATTTTCTTATAGCGCAGCATATTGATACGAGGATTCCTCTTTTAGTGTAAAATGTCAATTTTGTTTTGCAGCAGCCAAAAACAGATCGACCGTTTTCTGCCATGAGAACTCTTTTGCTCGTGCTTTTCCTTTCTGAATAAGCGATGCGCGAAGATGGTCATCCGTCAGAATTGTTGTTAGTCCATCTCGAATTGATTCGATGGAAAGGGGATCGACGAGTACCGCCGCATCATACGCGACCTCTTTCATACTTCCGATGTTGGATGTCACGATAGGAAGTCCGCGCTCCATCGCATCGAGAATCGGTAAACCAAATCCCTCGTAGAGTGATGGGTACACAAAGACAGATGCATCCTCAAAAAGATGATTCAGATCTTCATCCGTCACGTAATTTTTCCACGTCACACCCGGAGTGTTTTGCGCGAGAGAAACAATGTCATCATCATGCCAGCCACGTCCGCCTGCAAGAATCAGTGGATGCTTTTTCTGCAGTTCAGCAGAAAGAGATGTGTATGCACGAATTAGTCTCTCTTGGTTTTTCCGTGGACACAATGTTGCAAGACAGAAAATATTCTTGCCATTGTGATGTACAACATGGTTTACGTCTGACATCGACGCTGCGAAAATCGAAACTACTCGTCTCGCATCAAGCAATGAGTATTTCTGGAGGAGATCATTCCTTGTCGTATCGCTAATAGTACAAACACAGATGGCAGTTTGAGCAGCGCGTTTCAGTGTAAGCTTTTCTATTATTGTCGCTCGTCTGTCGTGTGGCTCATCGCGAAACGCGATAAGATCATGAACTATTATTATATGTTTTTTTGACTGTCTCAACAAGCAAGGAACGATATAACTCGTTGGAGCAACGAACATATCAATTGCAGAACGATTCTTTACTTCATGAGCAACGCGTACGTGCCAAGCTAGTCCACGCGCATGAATCATGGGAATATGAACACCATTTGATCTCTTCCATTCAGAAGGGATGTTTGTATCGGTAAATAGTGTCAGCTCTTCGCCACGTTTGATAAGCTCAGAAACAAAACCGAATGTCCATTGCCCCTTGCCGGTGCGCTGAGGATTGCACGCCTCACGTACATCAATACCAAAGTGCATAACATGACACAGTGTAGTCGGAAGCATCTTTGAACGCACTGTCCATTCATCTCGAATCCTGCGAGTGCTAGAATATGCACTATGTCGCCTCGACTGCAGCGATTCATCGTTGGACTCGACGTAGAGGAGCGCATTTTAAACGGAGCTGCATTGTTTGCGATAATTTCTATTTTCTTGCCATGGCTTTCCGGTGAGTGGTTGGGAGAAGAAGCAGTTACATATTCTGGATTTGAATTCTTCACATCCTTTATTGGGATGACAATGTTTGTTATGCTACTGTGCTTGATCGCGATAACTGTTGCGCCAATTTTTGGACTCAGGCTATTTCACCGAACATTTTCTCGCGATGTGTTTCGCTTGTGTCTCGCTTCGCAAACAGCTGTGCTTTCAATAATTGCATTATCTGTCCTGACGAAAATTACCTATGACTACACCCGTTTAGAAATTCGCTTTGGTATTTATTGCACGCTCATCGGTAGTTTGATTGCAACCTTCTATGCATTTTGGAAAATGCAATCAAACACCCGACAAGACATACAAGAAATCTTCCAACATCCAGATGACATAAACATGCTTGATATTCGCATAGATGGTTCGGGTGGCATGCCACCACCTCCACCCCCACGCCCTCTTGAGCCAGAGGAGCACCGTTTACACCGATAAAAAGGCTGTCCGAGGCTGGAAAGATAGCTATACTGCGACTGATATGAATGATGTCGCCGTTCCGCAGGAACCCATCGCATCGGCTTATAAAGAAGACGACCTTGTGTACGTCGATCCAGACAAGCGAATGGTGGTTGGATTGGTCGAGTGGCAGGCAAATGGAAAACCACGGGCAATGCTCATGAAAGAATATGAATCTGCTGAAGAAGTTCTTGTTGAACAAGAGGCCAAAGACACATCTGCAAAAGCTACACCAACATCTCTGAAGGGAAAAGTCCGAAAGGGTCCTCCACGTAAGCGCTATTATCCATGGGGCACATATCGCTCCATGAAGCGCGTGTACAAACTCGAAGGTAAACAACCGAAACAAGAATCATCGCAGACTCTCGACGAAGTGATCGAAAAAGCATTACAGGAACCATTTTGGGATTAATACGGCTTCTTCTGCGGACTCTACGCCGACACGCATCTAATTCAACTCAGCACATACGGCTGCGACTTCTTCTTTTGACCCGATAATAATTGGTGTTCGTTGGTCGACAGACTCGATTGTTTTGTCGAGGATAGATTGTGTCCCATCAGAACTAGCTCCACCGGAATGTTCAACAATGTACGCAAATGGTCCGCACTCGAACGCGAGACGAAGCTTTCCTAAGGGCTTCTTAGCATCACCAAGATTGGTAAAGACACCTTGCCCTTTACACACAACATGATGAACATCTGCAGTCATACATCCTGAATATCTCAGTGAGTAGCCAGAATTAATCCAACGTTTCATAGCTTTCGCATACCCAGCATTCGTTGCGAGTGCACCAATGTTTCCTGGACTCATCGTCGTTGCCTTGTCAGCAATGCAAATATTTTCTTTATGTACAACAAACTCGCCCACATCATTGAGCGTGAACATGTGAGAGGCTGATCCTGTCGAGTATACAAGAAGCGTTCGTGGTCCAAAGATGACATACAAAGCAGCAACTTGTTCTCGGGGTTTTCTGCCCAAAATATATGCTCCTTCGTAGATTCCAAAAATGGATCCAATTGTTAAATTGACATCGAACAGCGAAGAGCCATCGAGAGGATCGTAAACGACGGAAAAGGGTGCCTGTGGATCTGCTGTAATAACATCAGGATGCTCTTCTGAAGCCATGCTCGCGACGAGCATGCTTTCTCGTAAATGTTCCTGGATAATAACATCACTTGTAACATCGAGCCGGAGCTGCGCTTCACCGAATTGGTTATGTGTGCCCGCTAGTCCAGTATCCGAAGTGCGAATGGCAAACTGAATATATTTTGCAGCCTTTGCAATCGCAAGAATGAGATGTCTTAAATCATCGGAGACTTTCGCATGATGATATAGGTGTGCATTAAGTGTACCATCATCTGATGAGGGGCGAGTCGCGGTTATCATAGAAAGAATTTATCGGATGAAGGAGCCGAGCTTTTGAACCATTTCTGAAACACGCATCGCATATCCCCATTCATTGTCATACCAACTAACGATTTGTGCAGCATTACCATCGATAACTTTGGTCGAAGGTGCATCAATAATGGAAGAATGTGGATCAGTTTGAAAATCAATCGAAACACATTGGTCAGTAGATACGGACAAAATATCTTTCAATTGCTTTGAATGTGCAGCTTCTGTGAGCACCTCATGAATTTTTTCGACAGTCGCATCTTTTTTAAGAGCAAACGCCATGTAGGCACAACTGACCGTAGGCACTGGCACGCGGAAGGCCATGCCATCAATTTTCCCTTTCAGATGCGGAAATATATCTGCACAGGCTTTCACCGCTCCTGTTTTAGTAGGAATGACAGAGAGAGTTGCAGCACGAGAACGGCGAAGCTCACCCCCTTCTTTATTCTTATTATCGAGCAAGTTCTGCGATGCAGTAAACGCATGAACTGAGCTAACTAATAAATGTTTAATACCGAATGCCTTGTCGATCACCATGATGACTGGTGCGATACAGTTAGTCGTACAGGACGCATTGGAAATCACCGTCATCGATTCGTTGAGCTCATGATCGTTCACACCACGAACAAACGTCGGCGTTGTGTCTTTCATTGGAGCAGTTACGATCACACGTTTCGCACCGGCAGCAATATGCTCTTCCGCTTCTTCTTTCGTTTCAATATTGCCGGTGGATTCAACAACAATATCGACATGTAATTCAGCCCAGGGACATTTGGCAGGACTCCTCTCTTTGATAACCTGAACAATACTGTCATTCACTGAAAAATTTTCACCCACCACTTTCACATCTGCATGCAATCGGTGATGAAGAGAATCGTACTTAAGCAAGTATGCGCGCATCTCTGCGTCCGATGAAGCATTCACCGCGACCACTTCGATGTCATCGGGAAAATGCTGAATAAATTGCCGGTGGACGAGGCGGCCGATGCGTCCGTATCCGTTAATTGCAACACGTAGCATATGACCGCATCATAGCATGAACGTGTTCAAGACGTCAGCCCAACAATGATGCCAAGGAAAGCCATGAAGAGTCCGATAATCCATAATCTCATCGTTACTTTACTCTCGCCCCAGCCAAGCGCCTCAAAGTGATGATGTATTGGTGCCGCAAGGAACACTTTCTTGCCACCACGAAGTCGCTTACTCGTAAGCTGGATAATCACGGAAAGCATTTCCAACACAAATACAAAGCCAACAATGGGCAGAATAAGGGCATCGTCAATCATCATTGCCATGACGGCCAGTGCGCCCCCAAGTGCCATCGACCCCGTATCTCCCATGAAAAAGAGTGCTGGCGGAACATTGTGCCAGAGGAAAGCAGCAATCGCCCCCATGCACACGGCGCAGAAAGCCGAAAGAATAAATAAATCTTGTGCGTAAGCAAGAATACCAAACGCAGCAAAGGCGATGACAAGCAACCCTCCAGCAAGACCATCCAGTCCATCGGTAAAATTTACTGCGTTCGCAGTGCCAACAAGAATGAAAATAAAGATGGGGATATACCAAGCGCCTACGACAACCTCTCCAACATGTGGTATATCAATACTGTTATATCCCAGACGGAAATAGAACCAAAGACCACCAAGCAAGCCAATAAACAATAGTGAAGCAAGTTTTGATGTTGCAGATATTCCTCCTTTTTTATACATCACAGTTGCGCGCGACTTTATGAGATTATCTAAAACAATAGTACCCGATGCAATGTACGCGAGCAGGGCAACATACAATATCGATGCAATAACCGGCGACAATAATCCTTCAGTCATATTGGAAAGTATGAATTCATCCATGACGAAACTTTTTACAATCCAGCCAAGCACCGCAATGGTCCCGATGCCAAAGATCCAACGTGTCGGTCGTTGTATGCGCTGCCACACAGACTGATTCGAACCAACAATATTAAGATAATCATCTATTCCTCCGAGAATTCCTAGACTGATTAACATAAAGAGTGGCAAGTACACCTGTCCTCGTTGCAGCAATGAGTGATCTACTACATCGAAAAGTGCCAGCGATCGAGAGGCAAGTACTGTAAGAACAATGGACACCCAAATGAGAATTCCACCCATTGTTGGAGTGCCATGTTTATTTTGATGAAACGTCCGAAAGATCGTTGGCTCACGTCCATCCAATGTTTCGACACGTAACTGTTTACCAATCCTATTCTTGAGAAGAAAAGAAACGAACCACGGTGTGAGAACGAGGACAAACGCAAATGAAAAAAGTGCGTAACCAAGGATTCCCAGAAGGGAAATCTCCGGACGTACCGGAAGGAGGAGATCGATGTTCATAGGATGATACTTAGTCTACCGACTCGCTGTGAACTTTGTCGATATCATAAAACCGCATCTGTTCTTTTTTAAAAAGAAGCTCAACTCGTCCTGTTGGTCCATTGCGGTGTTTTCGAATAAATATATCAGCAATACCTTGGCGGTCGCTATCTTCATTGTAATAATCATCGCGGTAGAGCATCAGCACAACATCCGCATCTTGCTCAATGGATCCAGATTCACGAAGATCGGAAAGCTGAGGAGACTTATCCGGTCGCGCCTCAACTGCGCGAGACAGCTGCGAAAGAGCAATAATCGGAATCCGTAGCTCACGAGCGACTTGCTTGATCGTTCGTGAAATTTCAGAAATTTCTTGAACACGGTTTCCAGCATAACTGCTATTCCCTGTGCTCATGAGCTGCAAATAGTCGATTACAAGTAAATCGAGACCATGTTCCATTTGCAAACGACGTGCTTTTGTTCGAAATTCTGGCATGGAAGATGCCGATGTATCATCAATAAACAGATTCGCCTTCGAAAGTTCATCCATCACCGGGCCCATGTTTTGGAAATCGCTATCATCGAGCTTGCCTCGCTGAAGCTTCCACGAGTCGACCCCAAGCATGGATGCAAACAAGCGATCGACGAGCTGTTCCTTGCTCATTTCTAGCGAGAATATACCAACAGTTTTATGACCCTTTACCGCTGCATTTACCGCGATATTCATCGCCAAGCTGGTTTTACCCATCGATGGGCGAGCAGCGAGAATAATAAGATCGCTTGGCTGCATGCCAGAAAGCTTGAAGTCCAGCCCATGGAATCCTGTGGGAACGCCCTTCATGGAAGAATCATCACCGGATGCATGAAGTTCTGCAAATTTCTCATAGCGCTCATCAAGCACATCTCGCACATGGACAAACTTCTCTTTGAGAAAGGTATTGGTAATTTGAAAAACAGTTTTCTCCACACGATCAAGAAGTTCTGGAATCGCCAGATCTACCTCATAGCCTAATCCTGTAATAGTTCTGCCAGCTTCGATGATATTACGATGAAGAGCTTTGGCTTTTACGATCTGACCATACTGATAAATGTGTGATGATGTCGGAACAGATGCTGCAAGATCTGCCAAAAATGCACTTCCTCCAATATCCTGAACACTCTTATTGTCACTCAGCTTATGCGACACCGTAATGAAATCGATAGGCTCGTGGTTTGTATATAGTTGATAAATTGCCTGAAAAATCTGCCGAAATGTCGGGTCATAAAAGTCTTCTGGTTTCAAGAAATCTGATACTTTGATAATCGCTTCTGGATCCAGCAGCAATGCCCCGAGTACTGTGCGTTCTGCTTCTGGGGAATGTGGTGGCGTATCAAACAGAGTGGCAGTTGCCATGAGAATAATGTGGTGAAGAGCCAGCAGAAATAAAACTCATTCCTTTTCTTTTCCCTCAGGGTGCGCATCTCGCCTATCACCCGGACAACGTATTGTAAGGATGTAAAGCTTTTGAGCAACGAACATGACTTGGCAATAACATTCGAGTGTTCTGTGTTCAGCAATTACTAAGGCAAGAAGTGTGGATAACTTGTGGATAATATGTGTGATTCGACGCGGCACACTACAGGCTTATACGAAATGACCCGTCTGGATCGCAGGTCCGGACGGGTCTGTACGAAGACTGGAATGTTCGAGAATTATTCTACTTCTCCCTCTTCTTGCACAGCACCAACCGATACAATTGCTTCTACCTCTTTGGTTGCCTTTGCACGAATGAAGCCATCAAGCTCTTTCATCAATGCTTGATTCTGCGTCAGTGTTGCTTTCGCTTGCTCTCGACCCTGACCAAGTGTTTCTTCGTTATAACGGAAGTAGGCTCCTGATTTTTCAATAAGCCCAAATTTCACACCAAGATCGATAATATCTCCTTCCTTACTAATGCCACGCGCGTACAAGATGTCGAATTCTGCTTGGCGGAATGGGGGAGCAACCTTATTTTTCACCACTTTAACACGAGTACGATTACCAATAACTTCCTGACCATCTTCTCCGACGCCCTTTTCTAGGATTTTATCGATACGGCGAACATCTAAGCGAACAGAGCAGTAGAACTTAAGAGCATTTCCCCCCGCAGTTGTTTCTGGGTTTCCAAACATTACGCCGATCTTCATGCGAAGCTGATTAATGAAAATGACGGAACAGTTGGTCTTGCTCACAATAGCAGTCAATTTACGTAATGCCTGGCTCATCAAGCGAGCTTGTAAGCCCATGTGACTATCTCCCATCGTCCCTTCGATTTCTGCACGAGGAGTAAGAGCTGCTACGGAATCGATAACAATGAGATCGATACCTCCGGAACGAACAAGTGTTTCCGTAATTTCCAATGCTTGTTCTCCATCATCTGGTTGCGAAACAAGAAGGTGATCGATATCGACACCAATCTTCTTGGCGTATCCAAGATCAAGAGCATGTTCGGCGTCGATAAACGCTGCACGACCTCCCTTTCTTTGGATTTCAGCAATAGCATGTAAAGCAATAGTTGTTTTCCCAGAAGACTCTGGACCATAAATTTCAATAATACGACCAAGAGGAATGCCACCACCGAGCGCAAGGTCGAGCGAGAGTGAACCAGATGAAAAGCGAGCGATATCATGATTTACACCTTCGCCCATCTGCATAATGGCACCATCTCCATATTGTTTTTTAATCTGTGCAAGAGCGTTATTAATCGCCTCTATTTTAATGGCATCATGACTCTGTTTTTTCGTCGTAGAAGTAGCTTTCGCATGTGAGGTAGTCATAGAAGATGAATGGGTAGTGGAATCTCTCATGGTACGTATGGGAGATGAGTAAGTAAAAGAAATACCTGAGGTAAACGGACGTACACCCACTATGAAGAACTGCCCGAATGAGGTCAAGAATCTTGTCTTGCACTAGAATCTAAACATTGTGGTGTATATTCGTACACCCTATGTTTTTGGCTTTAGTGCTTTAATGCACGACAACGTCCAATGTTCGTCAGAGCATCTATTACCTCACAATACTGCCCCTGTGGACAGAGCACTCCTGCCAGTCCACCACATGGTGCCCCAGCGACGACAGAGCTGCTTTGAGTGACTGATGAATCTCCACTTGCGTTCTTGGATGAAGGAAGCGCCGAACGGAAAATAATGGAGCGAAGTATGTGCTGTCGCGTTCGTTCCTCGACAGAATCACCCTCCCCATTTTCTTTAAATTCCAAAACAATAATGTTACGGGCGCGTTGCACATACACCAACTGTGCCCCTGTGCCAGCGATACGCACAGCACGAGCGCCAGCAAGTTGCGTCATGCTGCCACTCGGTAACTGCGTGAGAGACGACGTATGAACAGAGAGAAGTATGTTGCGAGAGCCTGTTTGCGTGAACTGCGCACCATCATCATATTGCGTAACAGACCATGTTTCAGGCACTTCAAGAGAAAGAGAAATGCTGGGGATATCTATTGAGTGCATCTGCATAGCAATCAGCGTCGCACCAGATATGAGAAGCACCGGCACGTCTTCGGGATCGGTATTGTATTCCAGTACACCCTCGAACACCGCATCCATATGTTCATAATCACGCAAATCAACGGTGGAACTCTCTGCGTAGAATACATTTTCTCCATTCTGTTGGACGATGTGCGTTCCGCGGCGGACGATGGAAAGCGGCACAGGAATAAGAACACCAGTCATTGTCTGAGGCCCTTCCGGTAAGGAAGTCGGGGTATCATCACCACAACCATGGAGTGCCAATGTGAGCGCTATCACAGGGGCAAGGCCGATGAGCGTGCGTTTCCACATCATCATGGAGAGAGATGAACAGTGTGACACGAGAGCAATGGATAGCAATCAAAATCCCTCGCAATTTCAGGGAGAAAAGGGAGGGATTCTACAGACTAAAAGAGAATACTCAATTACTTCTTCGCACCATCGAATGCATAGACAGCGCGTCCAACACGAACGAAGTATGGCATCTTTTGAAGATTCAAAGAGATTGTACCAACCTTCACTGTACGCTGCTTAGCAACTTCAGAAATGATCTCTTTCTTGGAGAGGGGACCTTTTTCTTTGAGTATCGCCTCGATAACGTCAGCAACAGTACCTGGCTCATAACCCCATTCGCGGAGCGCGTACAAACCGCGTCCAACGAGGACAAACTGCGGATAGCGGATGAGTTCGTTATGAACAGCCTGAACTGTTACGTTCTTGTGGTCGAAGCGCGCCTCACGGATACGGTTTGCAATCTCCATAAAATGAAGAGGTGTGCCGGACTTGCGGAGAATGATTTCTACTTTGTCGCGGATACTGCGTGGGCGAACGAAGCGCCATTCTGTAAGACCCCAACCATCATCTATTTCACGCAAGCGTTCATCGATGGTAAGACAGCTGGAAATGAGCTCCTTGCTTGGGATGCGATCCTTGAAGAGATTAAGCGCCTGAACCGCAGAGATTAACTCTTCCTTTTTCATGCAGGAACGGCGCTTCTTGAGAATTTTAACAATGTTATCAACAATGATAGAGATGTCCTCCATCGCCAGGGATTCTAAGCGCCAGAAAGGAACATATGTGCCACTGTGACCAGACGTCGACATTTCTGTGTCGATGGAATAGGAGAGACGAAGTACAGCG
The DNA here is from genome assembly GCA_964391185.1 of uncultured Candidatus Peribacteria bacterium. Classification (GTDB taxonomy): domain Bacteria; phylum Patescibacteriota; class Gracilibacteria; order Peribacterales; family Peribacteraceae; genus JAKQEM01. Next base: position 51,432 of record CAYMIX010000005.1, read on the forward strand.
CCATCAAGATCTGTCGCATTCGGCATACGCTTGAGAACCTGACTGACGAGTTCGTCTTCGCGCATAACACCACCATGCATACGGAGAATATTCTTCGCGAGTTCATTTACTTCGTTGAGCTTTGTCGTGCGGACAGTGCGACGAAGCTTGCTCAGTGCAATACCTTCTATCTGACGAATGCGTTCGCGAGTGACCTTGAAATGCTTACCAATCTTTTCGAGTGTTTGCTTCGGTTGACCTTGCAATGCGAAGCGGCGCTTGATCACCATTGCCTCCTTCTCTGTCAGTACTAAAAACAAATCATCCAAAAGCGACTGGAGATTAACAGAGAGTTTTGCGTTCGCTGTAGAATTCTGAGCGAGGATGGTGGAAGAGGCGTCAGCCATAATTGTTGGGGGGCGGGAGTGAGGAGAACAACCCTCGTTTTACCAGAACATTGACAGGAGTAAAAGTTCCTTCGCGGATTTCTCTGGACTGTTTTCCACAGTTTGGGTTCCGCGTACGCAGGTTAGGTGTTCAAATGAGCAGATATATAAAATATATTATTTTCATACTTTGTCAAATATCGATGTATAGTTGATTTAACCAACTATAGTATAGAGAAATGACAATCTGAAAACAACTGAGGATTTTTGCTGTATCGAAACGACAATACTATCGCATAAAATATAAATAGTGCATCTATAGGGCAATCGCAGACCTTAGCGAGAAAAGTAGTGTACATTTTTAGGATGTTTGTCGCTGCAAATACATAAGTAACAATTCACAAGCAGCTTGAGCATCTCCGTCAGTGGCTGTGCTTTTGGATGTTGTATATCGTTCATCAAGGTATTCGACGACAAGACCTGCTGTCTCCAGCCGGTCGCCAATCAGGCGCACAAAGGTTGACTGCGTCCCTTCATCGCCTGATGGAAGAAGGGGCAATCCTAAAACCAACAGATCGATATCTCGTTCATCACACTGCTGGAGAACGTGGCTAACCAAATCGTTTTCGTCCGTATGGTGCAATGTATCGAGTGCTAAAGGCACACCAACACTATCATCGGCGAAAGAGACTCCGGTGTGCTTACGGCCCACGTCGAGTCCGAGAATGCGCATTTGTCCTTACTTGGCAGCAACCATACGAGCTGCAACTGATTTGCGGCGTGCTGCAGTCTTCTTGTGAATGATATTGCGCTTAGCAGCTTGATCAATGCTCTTATAGACCTGTGCCAACATCTTCTGCGCCTCATCTTTTTTGCCAGCTTTCGCTGCATCAGTAATTTTACGCATCATTGTCTTCATCTGCGTCTTGTATGGCTGAAGGCGCGTATTGCGGTCCGCACTCTGACGGGCACTCTTGATGGCAGATTTCGTACGTGGCATAAGGAAGAAAAGGTGACGGGACTCTAAAGCAGGCCAAACAACCCGTCAAGGACGAAAATACCTAAGAATAAAAGAACGCATTCCTGTAAGGAGAAGCCAACAATCATCAATACCTCCGTACTTCCATACTTTTGCACCTAAATATACTGTTTATTGCATTGACCACACCCCTGTCAGCCCTACAATACCCCGCATGTGCGGTATTTTCGGATATGTCGGCAAACGAACCGACGCAGTAGAAATGGCAGTAGAAGGGCTCAAAAACCTCGAATATCGTGGATATGATTCCTGGGGAGTTGCCTGGAAAGATGGCAATGCACTCACTGCTCGTAAAAAAATCGGCAAAATTAGTGGAGTAAATGGCCGTGAGCTCTGTGAAAATTCCTCCATAGCCATTGGCCACACGCGTTGGGCAACGCATGGTGGAGTAACGGAGATGAATGCACACCCGCATTTAAGTGAAGATAACACCGTTGCAGTCGTGCATAACGGCATTGTCGAGAATTATCAGGAGCTGAAGAAAGAACTAAAGGCGAAGGGGCATTCGTTCCTCTCCGAGACAGATACGGAAATTATTCCTCATCTAATAGAAGAGTATCTGAAGGAAACAAGTGACTTTGCACATGCTGTGCGCATGGCATGTCAGCGCTTTACTGGTCGCTATGCAATCCTCGCAGTGCACGCAACCTCGGACACGATCGTCGCAGCACGCACAGGCTCGCCGCTCATTATAGGAGTAGAGAAAACAAAAGATGGTGAAGGTTATTTTATTGCCTCTGACACTCCAGCATTCATGAAGAACACACGCCTCGTTCAATATTTGGATGATGGTGAAATGGTTGTGACTGATGGAAAAGGAATTCTCTTTACGGACATTGCAACAGGAGAGGAGCGCATCAAGCGCGAGATTCCGCTAAGTTGGACCGCTGAATCATCAGAAAAAGGTGACTTCGCGCATTACATGATGAAAGAGATTATGGATCAAAAAGAGTCGGTAGCTCGCGCTGTAAACCAAGATGATGAAGAAATTCTTACTCTTGCCGAGGCTATTCGCAATGCAAAAGGTACTTTCCTTGCAGCATGCGGAACAGCAGGTAAAGCATGTATGGCAGCGGAGTATTTCTTTTCTGTCGTCGCACAACATCACGTGAACTTCGCGCCAGCGAGCGAGTTTAAGTTGTATCATCACTTCTTACAGCCAGAAAGTTTGCTCATCGTTGTATCACAAAGTGGAGAAACAGCTGACGTGCTCGAAGCGATGAACGTCGCAAAACGTAAGGGCGCGAAAGTTCTTTCGATTGTCAACGTGCCTGGCTCCAGTATTGATCGAGCATCGGATTACACACTGCACATCAACGCAGGACCTGAGCGTGCCGTTGCTTCGACCAAAGCCCTCACAGGTCAGCTCGCAGTGCTCCTCCTTATTGCCTACGCACTCGGAGGAAAATTAGCTGAAGGGAAAAAGCTGCTGCTCGAAACAGCATCGATGATCAATGACATGTTGAACCCCCGTTATGTGAATCGTCTTAAGGATCTCGCTGAGAACATCAAGCACAAAGAAGATTGTTATATCATTGGAAAGAGTTGGAACTATCCAATGGCACTTGAGAGTGCAATTAAGATACAAGAAGTGAGCTACATCCACGCTGAAGGTTTTGCTGGAGGCGAACTAAAACACGGACCAATAGCGCTCATCGAAGAAGGAACTCCATGTTTCATCCTCGCAGGCAACGATGAAGTGACACCGGATATTTTGAGTAACGCCGTGCAGCTGAAAGCTCGCGGTGGATTTGTTATCGGCATCGCACCAGAAAATAATGAAATCTTCGATGAATGGATCAAGGTGCCAGATGCTGGTAACGCCCAAGCGCTCGTAAATGTGATTCCCATTCAGGTGCTCGCATATGAACTCGCGGTGCAACGTGGTAAAGATCCTGATATGCCACGAAACCTTGCGAAATCTGTCACAGTCAAATGATCACGGAAGACATCAACGGCGGAGATGAAGAACTTCTGACGCCAACACAGGAAGAACTAGTTCTTATGGCTAATTTGAAAGAGAAGTATCCATGGCTATACGAGGCGTATGTTGAATATGATAGTAAATCTAAACAGGCGATGTTGGCCGTCAGCATACTTCCGTCATCCCACGAAACACTGAAAAGTATGAAACAATATTCGGAAGAAGAGCTGTATCTGCTGCTAGTCCGAACAAGTCCTGATTCCCGTGCATCATTATTGCGGAGATACTCCCTCGGATATGAAGGATCCTTCGAAGCGGTGAGAAAGCAAATTGTTGCCACAGTGCTAGCTATAATAAAAAACCCAGATGATCGCACTCCTAAAGATTTAGAGGCACTGAAACGGTTATTTAAATGGGATCGTCCTACTGAATAAATTTCAGTGATATAATGCATTCGTGTTACTTGAAAACTCCATTGATGACGGCTACTTCGATGAAGAACAACTCAAGAAGAGGAGACGCAGAATTAGACCGAACTGGCCAAAGCCAGTTCCTATTCCTCCTGACCAAAAGCCTATTAGGCTTCCGGTAAAACCTATCTGGGCGGAAACACGTAGGTCGCTGGAGAATATTATTGCGATGTAATCCATCGATTACTTTTCATCCGGCGGAATGCCATAGTATCCAAAAAGGAATGTAGCAATTTCTTTGAAGACAGGAGCAGATGTTGATTCTGCGAATAAGTTCTGACGGAACTTCGGCCGATCGAATTTTACAAGAAGAATGAATTTTGGATGCTGTGGTGGAGCGTACCCCATGAAGGTGTTCACCGTGGAACCTGTTCCTGTTTCGTAGCGGCCGCCAGGACCGGCGATCTGTGACGTTCCCGTTTTACCGGCCAATTGATACCCTTTCACTTTACCAGCCTTCGCAAAACCGTAGTTACTCGAAGCTGTGAGCATCGATGTAATTGTCTCTGATGCTTCTGGCGTAATCACTTGATCGATCACGCGTGGCTCAATCGTCTCAACTGACCCATCCGGATGAACGATGCGATCAACAATTGTTGGTTTCATCAATTTTCCACCGTTTGCGAGTGCAGCGAAGCCTGTGATCACTTGGAGAGGTGTAGCAGAGAAACCATGTCCGAATGCTGCTGTTGCAAGATCGGATGCGCTCCACACACGCCATGGTTTCACCTCACCAGTAAGTTCATCTTCCAATTCAACACCAGTAATTTTACTAAAACCGAAACGTTCAATCATGCGATGAAATAATTTGCGTCCGAGTTTTTGTGAGACACTCGTCATGCATGTGTTGATGGAAAATGCGAGGCAATCCGTCATGGAGACTTTGCCATAATAATTGAGAAGAGCGTTCTTAATTTCGTACTCGTCGACTTTGACCGGCCCGATGTCATCATAGATATCCTGTGCCTCAACTTCTCCTTGATCTATAGCAATAGCCATTGTTATCGCTTTCATAACGGACCCTGGTTCATAGATTTCTTGGATAGTGCGGTTCAAATATGCACCGACTCCAATATTATTTTTATACTTAAGCCAAATACCTTTTACAGCAGTAGGAAATACTTCGAAACGCGCATTTTCCCCCTCGTACACGTAGTAACGAGCAAGGTCTTGCAGGTCATACATTTTTTCGACTTCATTCAGTAATTCTTGTGCGGTATCTGAAAACGTTGCGCGGCCTTCGGGGGAAAATATTGTCTTACGAAAATCTTTGACGATGCGAGAATTATTAATCGGGTTATAAATTTCTGCGACAATCAGATCCTCTTCGCCTGAAGGAATGAACAATGGAACTTTTTCATACACATCAGCGTAATCGTTGCGCTCAAAGAGGGGAGCATTCGCCATCGCAATCACACGTCCCGTATGCGGATCCATCACAATTGCCTGGGCACTTTCCGCCTTATAATTTTTGACGGCAGTATCGAGAATTTTTTCCACTTCTTTCTGAACGAAAGGGTCAATTGTAAGGACCATTGTGTCTCCATCCTTTGGATCAATAATCGTTTGGTCCGATGTAAGAATTTGACCACCTTGAAGGTCGCTCACGGTGCTAATAAGACCTTCCTGACCACGTAATTGGCCGTCAAATGTACGTTCAACTCCGTATTGTGCCTCTTGGTTCGTATTCATGAATCCTACGACGTGCGAAGCAATAGTCCCATCAGGATAGTAACGCCAATGTTCCGGAATGATGGCGATGGAGCGCAGAGGATCAAGTATTTTTTCAGCAGCAGCATTATCGATTGCAGCTTGCTTGCGTGCATTTGTTTCTTTGATGGAAGTGAGTTTCATTTGCTTCACTTGGAGTGACAAATCAGGCGAAAGCTTTCGCATAATTGGCACATAACGGAGTGGCCGTGAGCGCAGGGAATATTCGACGGTATCGGAATCGACGCTGATCACCGGTGCGAGCGTGCGTGCGATGAACCCGATTTTGCCTTGGTTTATTTCCTCAGGATCTCCGAAGATTAACTTTTCATCCTCATTAACATAGATGCCATGAATATTGAGTGCGCCAATATTCGCAATTTCCTCTTTTGTCGCACTATATTTTAGCGGAACAAATGTCACACGTTGTCCTCCGATACGTCGCTCGATATCGCGGGCAAAAAGTCGCCGTGCTTCTGTGAGATCCGGAATATCAAGATCTTCTGCGTTTGGTAACGGGATTTCCGGAGGAAGTGGTTCTAACAGTGCACCCGTGTGCAAATGACGAACAAGTAAAAGAGGATCGAACGCCGAGCTATAGGGAGAACCAATAAAGGTGACAAGTTCCCGTGGACAAGCTGGATCTCCTTTAGAACACAATGCATGATATGTTGGTGTAAGCAGGAGGTCTGCAAGTTTTTCAGCAACGACTGAGTGGCTATCGCCTGGAACTTTTGCAGGATCAATATTCACAGGATCGACATACAACAAATCAAGTGTTGTATTAGTAGCTAAAATCGTCGTTTCATCAGTCTTACTATTGAGAGCGAGAATCTGCCCACGCTGTGCGGGAAGTCGAACACCTCCGAAATGCTGATCTTGCGCTAAAGCATAATATTCATTTTTGTCTATAACTTGTAGCTCCATTAAACGAGCCACTATAAGAAGGCCACAGACAAGTAAAATACCATGCACAAAGACCATTCTCTGTAAAAGAGAACGCTTCTTCTGAGTCTCAGACAATGGTGAGAGTCTCTTGGGCAACATCGGAGGTAAGGAGGATAGCAGGGGAGTACGGTTTGTGGTATACTGTTTCGATGGCATTGAAAGACTTTTCCGGACTCCCTGGCGACCAACTTTTGGAGCAGTTACAGCAGTACTGTGCCGAAATAGGCGTATCCGATATTCATACATCTCCAGAAAAAGAACATGTCCGCATTGAAATCCGTCTCCACGGAATGCTTGAGGAGTTGCCACCGATGACGAAACAAACATACGAACAATTTGTACGCAAAATTAAGTTCGATTCTAAGCTCAAACTCAACATTACAAATATTCCACAAGATGGTCAGTACACATTTGATGCGCCAGCTCGCACGGTCAACATTCGTGTTGCAACATTACCAACGCGTTTTGGTGAATCAGTCACGCTTCGTTTGCTCGATCCGAAGAAAGGAATTATTCCGCTCGTAGAACTTGGGTTCCCAGGGGACATGAAAGACCAGCTGGAAACGCTCGCGAAGCTCCCAAACGGACTCATCCTCGTAACAGGTCCAACCGGCTCTGGAAAAACGACGACACTCTATTCACTCCTTTCGACGTTAATTGGAACCAAGCGCAATATCGTCACGCTCGAAGACCCCGTCGAATATGAAATCAAAGGAATTGTGCAGAGTGAAATTGACCCTGACCACGGCTTCACGTTTGCCTCTGGACTCCGCAGCGTCTTGCGCCATGACCCAAACGTCATTCTCGTCGGAGAAATCCGCGACCTCGAGACGGCACAGACCGCTATCGATGCAGCACTTACGGGTCACTTAGTGCTCAGCACACTCCACACAAACTCTGCAATAGAAGCGATTCCACGCTTGCTCTCGATGGGTGTTAGTCCCTATACATTTGCACCCGCACTCCGCGCGATTCTTGCACAGCGCCTTATTCGAACATTATCCGATACTGCCAAAAATAGTGGATCGTACGATGCATCGTCACCAGAAACGTACAGCGGACAAATGGTACTCCCCGAGCTTATAACGGTGAGTGCGCAGCTGCGTGACATGATTCTCGTTCAGGAACGCGAAGAACTCGTTGAGGAACAAGCGAAGAAAGATGGATATGTAACAATGAAAGAGTGGGGAAAGGTTCTCGTCGAACAAAAGATCACCTCAAAAGAAGAAATCGAACGCGTGACTTCTTGAGCATCTTCTTTACTCGAACTCTCAGATAGCCTTGCGGAGACATAGGCTCGTGCCGTACGATTTTTTCCCTATGTTTCGCAGGTACAGACAACGTCGTGGCCCGTACGCCATGGCAGCACCATCCGTGTTCCCATCCATCCTCCGTAGCCTCATCTTGCTCGGAGTTGCATTGCTACTACTGTACTTCGTGGGCAAGTGGGTGCTTTGGATTTTTGGAGTCGGTGGAGACATACAACGTAACTCTGTGATGATGAGTGTTGAAAACCGCAGCACCGTGAGCGTGTCCTTAGAAGGAGGTCTGATGCAACGTGCCGAAGGATCTATCAAACTCTATGAAGATGATCGTGTGACAACAGGAGGCAACGGGCATGCCTTGCTGACATTCTTCGATGGAACAACAGCCCGCTTGGATGTACAGTCTGATGTGACAATAGGGGATAGCACACGCGGTTCGGAGGAATCATCACTCGCATTGAATGTAGCAGCAGGATCCCTGTGGATTCGCACACCAGATGTTGACACATATTCTGGAGCAATTATTCGTGAAATCGTGACACCCCGTTTTTCCATTTCTCTTCCAAGTGATGCAGAAGTTGTCATTGACCAAAATGCACTCATTGTCTTTAGTGCAGATGGTGCTGGTGTGGGTGTAACAATGAACGGAGCTGATGAAGCTTCCTATATTGGTGAAGGTCAGCAACTACAATTGCCAGATGGTGATATAACTCAAGATATTTCACGCTTCCGCTCGGCTATCGAACCACTCGCCGTCCAGCGTTCCTTTATAGAGGAGTCGCGTGGCATCGTTATTGCACCATCAGGATCAGGCACAACAGTCGCCGTCAGCGATGAGGAAGTATTGAGCATCACAGCGCCAGCAGACCGCACAAACGTTACAACAAGCACTGTGAAGGTCGAAGGTACGGTAAGCCCACGTGTCGAACGCGTGCGGGTGAGCGGCTACGACGCAACCATCAACCGCGACATGAAAACATTCTCCCAAGAATTATCAGTAAAGGAAGGTGAAGATACGAAGATTACCATTGAAGCTCTCGATGCTCGCGGCATTACACTTGCCCGAGAAATTCGCACAGTCCGCCGCGGCACACAGGAGATCAAACCTCCAGCAATTACATCACCTGCTAAAACAGGGGAAACGTACCGCACACAACGTGCAGAGTTCGAAATCGTCGGCACAGCTCCAGCAGGAGCAGCGGGAATTATGGTGAATGAATATAAGCTACAACTCTTTCGCTCTGGCGATACAAATTGGAGCTATCTCGCAAGCACGGCATTGAATAACCTCAAACAGGGTACAAACGTATTTGATGTCTACACACTCGATGTCGCTGGCAACAAGAGTCAACCAGCGCGTATTACAATCTTACTAGAAGCTGGAAGCGAAGGAGTCGTTGGAACTTCTGGTAGCACGACATCACAAGTAACATTCGATGAAACGACCTTGCCAAATAATGCACCACTTCTTCCTGGGACAATTGCAGTCACTGGCCCAACCGCAGGAGCTTCGCACACGGCTACAGGTAGCGAATTCTTGCTTGAGGGAACAGCCCCAAAGTCCACGACGAATGTATGGGTGAATGGCTACCGTTTGCAGCTCTACAAGCCAGGCAGCGGGTACTGGAACTACATCGCCAAGGCTGAATACAACACGCTCAAACCAGGAAAGAACGTGTATAAGATCGTCGCACGCAACGAAAAGAACGAGATCATTGATACGTTCGAGTACACAGCGACCTATAACCCGTAATCAGCTTTCAAGGTTTTACGCTATCGAGCTATCAAGCTTTAATTCTCTGAGATTCTTCAGGAAGGTTCCCGAAGGTTTGGAAACAACTTCGTGTTCCTTGTTATCAGCAGGGGAGACAAATGCTAATTGCCATGCATGAAGACACAGCATATCAATGCCATATTCCTCTGATAACTTTTCACTCGTTGGGGTGTGGTATGCAGGATCACCAAGAATCGGATGACCAATTCCCTGTAGGTGCACACGAATTTGGTGTGTGCGACCTGTATGCAACTCACACGAAACTAAGGTAATTCCATTGTATGTAGAAAGCGTGCGATATGTCGTCTTCGCTTCGCGCGTTTTGCTCGAACCAAGCAATGTCATTTTTGTACGATCAACCGAACTTCGTCCGATTGATGCGTCGATAACTGCAGCTGGAGGATCGGGCGTGCCAGCAACGATCGCGAGGTAAATTTTTCTGATAGTGCGATCTTCGAATTGTTTCTGTAGTGCCTTGTGGTTAGCAGGAGACTTGGCGATAAGCAGCGAACCTGTCGTGTCTTTATCAAGACGGTGAACTAATACAGCAGCACTGGAAAAAGGGATTTTACGTTGCTTAAAGAGAAATGCGATCCCATGCAAAATAGTCGCTGCGTCTTTCGGGATTCCAGCACCAGGATGCACGGGGATACCAGATGGTTTATTGATAACAAAACATGCATCGTCTTCGTACAAAATTTCGAGCTTGAGATCCATCGCTTTCAAACGAGTTTCCGTCACAGGCTCACTCGTCTTGGACATTTGAACAACATCGCCCTCTTCCACCATTGAAGCAGGTTTGCGAGCGATACGGCCATTCACCATGACCAAACCTTCTTTGACAAAATCGCGCGCATTCACACGGCTGATTTTTGCATCAGTTTTCGAGAGAAATACATCAAGCCGGCTGGTTTCGGTCGCGGTCCATTCGTGCATGCCGGACAGTATAGTTGATTTCATACAGAAACGGAGACATAATCGTAAACCGCCTTTCTCTTTTGGAAAGGCGACAAACTTGAGTCTCGGGTGCATTGCACCCTAGAGACTCCCCCGGTGTAGGCGCACCGGGGTATTTCTAAACACAAGTATCGCTGCTGGCCTGCACACAACCTTGGCTAGCTCTCCTCAACAGCGTAGCAATGCGTCAGAGTCTTCTTTTCAAATGCAAATCCGCTACAATCCCACCCATGAAGCATAATGACCTGCTTACACGTGCGGTTGAAGAAACAGTTCCAAAGGAACTTGCTGAGGAAAAGTTGAAGAGTGGAAAAAAACTCCGTATTTATATGGGGATTGATCCAACTGGATCAAAATTACATATTGGTCATGGTGTTCCATTGCGTAAACTAAGGGATTTCTCAGATGCCGGACATGAAGTAATTTTTCTCATCGGAAGCTACACGGCCATGATTGGTGATCCAACCGGCCGCGACAAGGCGAGAGAGCCGCTCACTGAAGAGCAAGTTCGCCAAAACTTTATAAACTATCAAGATCAAGCATCTAAAATCTTGGATTTTTCTAAAGTTCAAATTCGCTACAACCACGAATGGTTTGAGAAAATGAACTCACTTGAAATTTTACAAATGACGAGTCACTTTACTGCACAGCAAATGCTTCAGCGTGACATGTTTAAAGAGCGCTTAAAAAAAGATCAGGATATCAGCACTAATGAGTTTTTATACCCAATCATGCAGGGATATGACTCGGTAATGCTTGATGTTGATTGTGAAATTGGAGGTAACGACCAGTTGTTTAACATGTTATGTGGACGAAAATTGCAAAAAGTATATGGGAAGCGTGACAAGTTTGTTCTTACGGTGAAATTGATTGAAGGAACAGATGGAAGGAAAATGAGTAAATCTTATGATAATTGCATCTACATGACTGATGAGCCTAAACACATGTACGGAAAGACATTGGCTTTAAAGGACGAACTCATTTGTAAGTACATGGAATGCGCGACCGATATCCCAATGGAAGAAATCAAGGAAGCAGAAGCAGCGATGAAAAAAGGTGCAAACCCACGCGATTTCAAGGTGCGTCTCGCTAAGGAGCTTGTGACGATGTATCACTCCGCAAAAGCTGCCGATGAAGCAGAAGCAGAATTTGGAAACGTGTTCAAGAAAGGTGGCGTGCCAGATGACATGCCAGAAGCAAAAGCGGAGAAAGGTGAGTTATTGATTGATTTCCTTGTTCGCACACAGACTGTAGCTTCTAAATCAGAAGCAAAGCGCTTGATCGACCAGAAGGGGATTACGATGAATGAAGAAGTTGTCAGTGGATATGATCAAAAGGCAGAGAGGGGAGTGGTGAAAGTGGGGAAGAGGAAGTTTATGAAAGTACTGTAGTTCCTATGTTACTCACTCCTGAACAAATCGATACCCAAGCCTCCGGCGTTCCCAGTTGGAATGTCTCCGAAGAAGGTAATTCCATCTCACGACTTTTCACATTCGAAAACTTCGCCCAATCTATTCACTTCTTCAACTCTGTCGCAAAGATCGCCGAGGAAATTAATCATCACCCAGACATTCAAATTAATTTTAAGAAAGTCACACTGACGCTTAGCACACACAGTGCTGGTGGACTGACTGAAAAAGATTTTCTCGTTGCGCAAAAGATAGATCAGTTACCAATGCCAACAAGCGAAACACTTAAAGATGAACCGTTTTGGCAGGGTGATTACGCAGTCCGTTGAAGTAAATATTCCTGATAGAACGGCTCGGTCGCTCTCTCTTCAATAACCGGTAAATAATCATTAGGCAGAGGCTGCCAGATGTCTAATCGATTAATAAGAACTCCATGATAATCATGAAATAATTGATTCATTTTTCTGCGGGACTTCTGGCTAAGAGCCTCTGGACGAGCTCTTAATGTTGCATCAAGTAGATTAGATCTCAATGAAGGCTGCATTGGCTTTACCCACTTCAAATCATTATTTTCTGTCTTCGCTATTAAAAGTGAGCGAATAGCTTGTGCAGGATTTTCTTCCCCAAAAAATTTTCTAAAATTGGAATTAAATATTCGTAGGTGGTTTGGCAAAGGAGTTCTATAAGTGAGTAATCTAATAGCATTTGAAACTGTACTTATCTCTTTATGAATATGGTTATGAACATGAATTGCAGAGCGCGCAAAAAGATCTCTATCGCTACCATTTTCTTGAGGCTTCTTAACAGCTTGAGGCACATACAAACTGCGCCAATCAAAGGGCAGCAACATTTTGAGAACATCATGTGTAAATGAAAGCGGCAATTTATGCCCCGATGCATCGCGATACGAACCGGAAGTGGCTACTATTTCTCTTATCAAAAAATCCGGTGGCAAGTGGCCACTCATTTGGTGATATTTGCCATGTTCCATTTCATCAACCACCGTCAAATTCCATACTTCATCATCTTCACCAGTAAATGAACGAGGTACTCCATGATGCCGGTTGGATTGGCCCGGTAACATCAGGGTGATATTATTCGTTGTTCAAGTGAACAACTAGTGCAATCTATTTTACATTTTACTGCGTGATCATTCGTCGGACCATCCAAATGCAGGTGAGCGTGCCGGCGAGGAATGTGACGAATGTCATAGAACGAATGAGGGGAAAGCAGCTACAGCAGCAACAATAAGAAATGAAAGTAGGTACGCGAGGCCGGCGTTACGGGTATCACGCGACAATTGAAGAGGGGGAAACAGTCCAGCCTTCGCCCCGAGGGCTACGGCCGGCAGGCCGACGACACGTCACAGTGCATCCGAGCGTTTGCAATTTGCGTTGCACAGACGCATTGCGAAACACAGATGGCAATAAGACCGTTACGCCTGATGGACTCGGACAATGATTCATCCAGGCGACGATGTCTTCTAAGTGTGTGTTCGTTGAACAATCGATCACAATTCCTGCTGCTCGAGTGTCGGGGGAGTGCCCATGAGCGAGACAGGGGAGTGTCGTCATGGGATAGAGTGTACGCTCGTACACCCATCAATGCAAGAGCATCGCGTGATTATTTCCCATGAAATTTTTTGTGAACTTCTTTCAGCTGAGGATTTGTTACATGTGTATAAATCTGCGTTGTAGAGAGATCTTTGTGGCCAAGCAATTCTTGAACGCTACGAAGGTCAGCACCGTTGCGCAGCAAGTCTGTTGCAAAGGAATGACGAAGTGTGTGCGGTGATGGATCGGTAACGATGCCCGCGGCCAACGCATATTTTTTCACGATGTTATAAATACTAATGCGTGATAAGCGGAATTCTTCACCGGGTGGCATCACGTTTGTCGCGCGTTCTGGGTGACGAATAAAAAGAGGGGACAAGTGGTCGCTCCGGGAATCCATATACTTCCTGAGGGCATCGGCGGCTTTGTCGGATATAAACACCACACGGATCTTGCTGCGCTTTCCACGGACAGATATTTCACGCGTGTTGAAGTTCAGGTCTTTGACATTGAGTGAACGCAGCTCAGCCAAACGCAGACCCGTAGAGAAGAATAATTGGAGGATGGCCTTATCACGCTTACCATCGCGCTTCTCTATGTCTGGGGCTTCGAGTAAGCGCTGTAACTCCTCTGATGTGAGCACCTTTACCTGGCGCTGTTCTTCTTTGAATCGCTTAATTCGGTCCGGGGGATAGACGTCTAATTCCTCTTCCTGGACCAAATAACGCAGGAAAGCTCTTAAAACGGTTAGGTGGTGATTTCGGCTTCGTACAGCCATTTCTTTATTCTGACGCGTACGGAAGTCGGCGAGGGATTGCTTGTAATCACGTATGATATTTTTGTCGAATTGTTTTATCGATTTTACGGAAACTAATTTTAACATTAGATTTAGTGACTGACGGTAATTGGTGATTGTGAGACGAGATTTATTTTCTTCCGTCTGTAAGAACTGTAAGTACCGCTCGATGGCCGAAGAGAGTGATGGAGGAGAAGGGGTCATGAGTTCCGTATCTTACTTAACATAATGCATTTTATGTTAACCGTTTAAATCGTGCAAGAGCATTTGCGGTGGTATTGTACGGAGTATGGACGTACAGAGGTTCGCATACATTCGTCCTTACATCCCTACTTCCGTACCTACGATGTGCGGGCGGGCAGATCTGGCAGTACAACATCGAAGTAGAGCAGATAATAGAGATACGCGAGAACCTCTCGGGTGATACTGCGTTGCTCACTTTGTTCTGGTGGGCGGTCTGCAGCAGAGACCGTATCGAGCGCCGACCATCCTTGACGCCAGGCCAAAAGCTCGATTCGTGCTAGATGATACTGATCACTTATCGCAACAACCGACTCACAATCGAGTGTCAAGTTCCGCGTATTTGCAATATTTTCCCATGTTGAGTGCGACTGGTCCTCTATTGTGATGTCAGTCCCCTTCACACCATTTTCAGTTGCGAGTGCGCGCATAACATCTGCTTCACTCGTGCGCACCCCACTCCCCTTTCCTCCGCTGAGGATAAGCCTCTTGATAACCCCTTTTTTGTAAAGCTCTACTGCAGCCTCTACGCGTCGTTTTATGGCAGGGCCTGGCAAATTCTGACCGTAAACAGCTGCTCCGAACACAATGGCACAATCAGCTGGAAGCTCCGCTGTTCCATCAAATGTGGAATAGACCATCGCATACGCAAAGATGACTATCACAACAAAGCCGAGCACGGCGACAAGCATGCTCATGAGAGCAACATGCAGCAGCCGAACAGGAAGAGGAGCGCCCTGAGTCACGGTCAATAAGGAACGACAGATATGTGCGATGGAATATTGGGGAGATCGCTTTGCCATGGTGGCCACTGTTTTACTTCCACACGTTCTACCTCTGGCATATTACGCAAAATACGCAGTGCATCTTCCCGTGGTTGTCCTGCCACTTTCTCTCGGACATTTTTGCCAAAGAGTGCGCCGGTTGGCGAAAGTGGATCGAGGATATATTCCTCCGTTCCCGTAAGATCGACCGTAAGCTTTATCCATGTAAGCGCATCGTCGTAATCGATAACGTGTGCGACCATGTGATCGCGCTCGAGTTGATCATCAATAAGCTGCCGCCCTTCACGAACGTGGGATTTTAGCTCTTGCAACAGCATTGCCAAAATTGCATCTGCATCATACGCAAAAATGGTGTAATCAATACTACCTTCAATAGGAACTGAATTAACTTCTTTTCCAATAGAATCCGTCGGCAATACGATATTGTTATACGTTAACTTAATAAGCGCATCGTAACGTGCGTCAATAAGGAGGGTGAGATACTGCCCCGGATGTTCTGCGTTATATTCCTTTTGACGTTTTTCAGCTTCAATCTTGGCTGCAGCGAGCAGCTCTTGTTCGAGTCGTTTCTGCGCGAGGTCTAAATCTTCCTGACGCAAAACGGTGCGATAGGCCGTTGTTCCTCCCACACCAGCTGAACGATTCTCACCATAGACTAACGGTCGTTCTTCGGCTGATAAACCTGGAATTTCCCATTTGAGGCCCGAAGGAACATTCCCACGATCACCAATAATTTGTCCGTACAAATCGAGGTCTTCGGCTTCTGCGCGGACAGTTACTTCTTTGCCCGCATCCACTATTGCATAATCGAGAATACGAAAAATCATTCCCGCCTGATTGGAAAAACGCGTTCCAGGACGCAGGGAATACGTCTCGCCCGCTTTATTGATGACAGTCATTTGCAGCTTGGATGATTGTCCGATGAATTCCTTACTGATGTGCTCGAAGTTCATTTTCTTCGTCATTTTGATCGTAAACGGAATCAGCGGCATGCGCCGTACGCGATCGGACACCTGCACTGTTGCACCAGACTGCACGAGGAAAATATTCACCGTCTGGCTGACTGCTTCCTGGCGTGGCTTCACATACACATCCGCTGAAGGCAGCAATTTGAATACGACAATGTAGAAGAGGAGAACGCTTAACCCTGCCAGCGAGAAGATGCGTATCTTCGGAACAGACAAAAGCCCCATACGTTGGAGCTGAGACTTCAGTTGTTGTCGCCACAGTTGTGGCGAGAACATACGCATCGCCTCATTCAATTTGGGATGACCATGTAAGAGCGCACGAACATGTTTGGTTCTGTCGAGAACGCGGAATCCATGTGAGCGCGCCTCCGCAGCTATTGCTGGATGTTTGGTGGCAATACGAACTCTCTGACGGATTTTTTTGGCTTCCGTCAGAAATTGTGTGCGTACTTCCGGTTGAGCAATTAGTTCAATTTCACGCCCAGAAAGTATCAGGAGTATTTCCCCATCACTTTTGAGTAACCGTTGTGTGAACGCGTTCCATGCTTCACCTTCTTGAGGATATACAACATGGAGCGACGATGCGGATGATGAAGACATGGAAGATGCAAATTCAGAAAACCGTTACAACTTTACGCAGCCAACGCCTGCAACGATGGAAGTTCTTTTCCCGAAACGAAATCGAGCATTGCGCCACCGCCCGTACTCACGAACGTGTATGCGGACATATCGAGTTGATACTTTGTGTGTGCATCGATGGTATCGCCACCACCAATAATCGTGATGACGTTATGACCTGCCGCAGTATGCATCGCCTTCGCAATTTTTTTCGAGCTCTCTGCGAAGTGCACATTCTCATACATACCAAGTGGTCCATTCCATACGACTGTTTGAGAATCTTGGATGAGGTGCGCGTACTTATCCGCTGTCTTTGGACCGATATCGTAAATAGCGTGATTGCCAATTTTCCCGCGGTGAAGATCTAACTCTGCTGGAGCTGCTGCATCAGGATTTTCTGCAACGATAGCGTCTGTTGGTAGGTGAATGAGTGCATTACCGTCTTTGCCACTTTTCTTGAGCATTGCTTTTGCCTGGTCTGCAAACGATTCCTCATACAACGAGGACCCAACATCGATACCACTGGCTGCGATAAATGTATTTGCAATCGCTCCACCAAGGAGAATGTGATCCCCCTTATGCATAAAGAATTCGATGACGGGTACTTTGGTTTCCATTTTTGCTCCACTAATAATGAGTGTAAGCGGACGTTTTGGATGATCAACGACAAGTGAAAGATTCTTCACCTCCTGCGCGAGTTGCAATCCCATATATGCTGGAAGCAATTTCGCCACCGATGTCATACTCGCATGCTTTCTGTGCGCATTAGAGAATGCATCATTCACATAGATATCTGCATACGATGCTAACTCTTTCGCAAACTCTTCGTCGTTTGATTCTTCGCGTGCGTCGTAACGCAAGTTTTCGAGCAGCAATACCTGACCAGGTGATAGGTTGTCCACCATCGTTTTTGTGACAAGACCCGTACACGACGTTGCAAACTCTATCGTGCACCCAAGCTCACGCTCGAGAACAAGGACTAAGGGCTTCTGGCTAAATTCCGGAACCACTTTTCCTTTTGGGCGATCTTGGTGAGCCATAATAATGAGTGCTGCTCCATGATCGAGTATGTAACGCATTGTTGGCACTAGGGCATCAATACGTGAGGTATCAGTCACGCGTCCATCTTCGAGTGGAACATCAAATCCAGCACGCAGCAAAACTTTTTTCCCGTCAAGATCTGCCTCTTCAATTGAATGATAATTCGGCATGGTCGCAGTGTACCATATACTTATGCTCGACTTCCCTCTCGTGACCACTCCCCTCCTGGCATTTGTAGTTGCGATGACTCTCCATATCATTGCCTTGCAACTATTTCCACGATGGACGTTGTTAGATTTTCCTGAGCGGTACGGGCTAAAGCGCGCACGACTCCCCTACCCCACCGGCATTCTCGCATTCATCGTATTTTTGCTGATATTTCCGCTGACACAAGCCATCATTGACCGCAGTGCCCTGGGAACATTGATTGCGGTGATTATCCTCGGCATCACGTGTTTCATCGATGACCGTCGCCAGCTCCCCGCGATCGTCCGGTTGTTTATCCAAGCATTGTGCGCATTTATCGTCGTATGGTCGGGAGATTGCACCGGCGGACGCGTGTGTTCCATCACTAATCCTTTCGAAGGATTTATGGGCGGACCGATCATTGACCTCAATGGAATGATGCCGATGCTTGCGATAGGCGTGACAATGCTTTGGCTCATGATTACAACAAACGCCTTAAACTGGTTTGATGGAATTCCGGGACAAGTAAGTACCATCTCTATAATTGGCTTTAGTACGATTGGATTTCTCTCGTTAAGTGACCGTGTGGATCAACCAGAGCTCGCACTCCTCGCATTCTGCCTCGCAGGAATCGCTCTTGGATGCTTGCTCTTCGATTTCCCGCCGCCTCGTGTCGTCATGGGTGATAGTGGCTCGATGTTTTTTGGCCTCATGCTCGGTATCCTCACAGTTTACGCAGGTGGAAAAGTTGCGACGGCATTCCTTGTCCTTGGAGTACCTATCATTGATTTACTCTTCGTCATCATCAAACGAGTCACCGAAGGTCGGTCCCCTTTCAAAGGAAGTATGTCTGGCGAGCACCTACATCACCGTTTGCAAGAACGTGGATGGCCATCAAGATCCATTATCGGATTAACTGCATCGATCGGGTTAACGTTTGGTGGAACAGCACTTTTCTTGAATACATTCGGTAAACTTATAGCTGCGGTCATTCTCTTAGTCGTAATGCTTATATTATGGCTCTATAGTTCGCCATCTAAGTCAACAAAGCATCGTGTTACGAAACAGTAAAATTTCCGTATATATCTGTGTCAGGCAACCATTTGATTGCCACTTTCCCTCTTACTCTTATGCGTACTACACGCACTATTAGTTACCTCATCGCAGGATCGATGATGTTAACACCACTTACGTCGCTTGCTGCGACGGCAAAGGCAACGGCTGTAACCAAGCCAGCTGCTACAACAACGAGCGACGAAGCTCTCACGGAAGACGTGCTTTTGGACCTCATTGAGGACGGCGCTTCCAGTCCAGCCATGATGGATCGTGGAGGTGGAGGTTACGGGATTATTACACCTAGCTATGGTGGCGGTGTTACCGTTGATGGATCTATCACCAAGGAAGTCACACCAGACTTCATCGCGATCAACGCATATTGCGACAGCGGCAAAAAGGCTTCTCGCGAAACAGCACGTGATGCCTTGAACCAGCTCTACACCGATATCAAGAATATCGTCGGTAACGACGGTCGTGTTCGCCGCCAGGGTTCTCCCTCTGTGTATCCATACTATGGACCAGCAGGCGAAGAAACAGATGCATACACAGCCAACATGAGCTTGTTCATTCGCCTAACAAATCAGTCCGCTGGACTTCGCATTGCAGACGCCATTGAGGCTAAAGGTTGCTCCGTTAGCTGGGATGTTCGCCTTATCGACACTCAGTCACTTGAGCTCGATCAGATCGACACACTTCTTGCACGCTTAAACAAGCGCAAGGCTGTATTCGAAAAGTTACTCGGCAAGAAGCTTACAAATGTTGTTGGAGCTTCCCTCAGCACATGGGTAGATAGCTACGGCACATACGATCCAGAGACGAACAAAGTGGAAGCTACGACATCACTCTCTGTGACATACCAACTCACTGGCCGCACAACTATTACAAACCCACGCCCGCTTCCTGTTGAGCGCGCTAAGCCAGCTACTACACCAAAGGGCTGATCGTAGCTTTCAAGGTTTCAAGCTATTGAGCTATCAAGGGGCGTCCGCAAAGGGCGCCCTTTATTATTTTATGTGTTCCATCGGCTTACTCATGACCTTGTACGGCTCGATCATAATCACCACCGTACGAGTACCACGTGGGAGCATTTTCACCGTCGCCACACCATTTTCAAAATCGAGACCTGAGAGAACTGGCGGATTGAATTCCGCTTCTCCGTACGCGGTACGCATATAAATATCTTTCTCAAGCACGCTTCCGCTCACACGATTCCCACTCGCATCGAGCAATGTGAGACGAACACTTTCCCACTCACGACCTGTGTACTGACGATCATGCTGAATGTCGATCGTTGCAACGGTCGCTGTCGACTGCGGAACAACGAGTACTGGAGCAGATTCCTTAGTTGGTACTGGATCAGTCGTTGCTACAACAGTTTGTGTCTTCACAACAGGGTTTGCTGGCGTACTCGAACGAGCACTGGATGAAACAGTAGCAACAGCGACTGTTGTCGTAGGCGTCGTTCCAAGCTTCGCTACGCGTTGTGCACGACGTTGGGCAGTTGTCATTGCAGTTGTGCGAGTAGTTTTGGATGGAGTTTTTGAATCTGTGTTCTTCGCAATGGCAGGAGCATCCATCTTGTACTTCGCCGCAGGATAATTCGCCTGAACCAGCAGGAGCGGATTGACGGAATATTCATAACCGCGCTCTTTGTGAAGTCCTGCATTAATCGCCTGGGCAGTATTCATACCAGCTGCATTTGCTTCGGTATAACTGAATGCCCAGTATGGATGCCATGGAGCTGTATCGCGATCGATCTGGAAGTGAAGATGGGGGCCAGTCGCAAATCCTGTTTTTCCAGAGAGACCAATTTCCTGACCCTTCTGCACCGTCTCACCTTCCTTTACAAACTGTGCGCTTAAGTGAGCATACGAAGAGTGCAAGACTGTTTCATACTGAGGATTATCAGGGTCTGGCATATGTGGGTGACGGATCACAATCAGTAATCCGAATCCACTCGCATCGTTTGCAACACGCGTAACAACACCATTGGCGATGGCACGAATAGGTGTGCCTTGAGGTACGCGAATGTCTACACCGATATGGCTTCCATCTCCTTCTGAGCCAGTCTCATAGGAGCCCATGTGTCCGATAGAATACACATCACCCTCTGGTGCGTGATCGAAATCTTTCTTCTCTGTCGCTGAATTGTATGGAGGAAGTGGGATTAATAAATCCTTTGGCACCTGGCGAAATGTATGCTCTTCACCATTACCGCCGTACGCAGACCAACGTGTGTAATCTGGCACAAGAGCAATAGGAGAAACCGTTCCCGTATATGTAATCAATGTATCGTCGTACTGACCCAAGGCTGCTTTCCAGAATGCATACCAACCATGTTGCCCCATCATGTTTCCCGAGATAAACGCAACAAGAGAAAATGCAGCAACAATGAATGAAGACTTCTGCTTCATGTATCCTATCGTCTGCTTAGGCAGATCTTTTCGGATGCGCAGGTGTTTGCGTGCAAAACCCGCTTTCTTTGCCGTCGTAAGTCGCATACGCTTCATGTGGAGTGTGGTGTGTATATTCAATGAATATAATATCATTTTTATATGAAAAAGTCAATGATTCACCCATCGAAAGAGACCATAGAAATATGGCTTCCAGACGCCAATAAAACACGTTTATGTGGCATTTCACTGGCACATTCGTTGTATGCTTTTCCGGTCGATATTTTGCTCCATGGACCGCTTGGTGCTGGTAAAACTGCGTTCATTCAAGGTCTCGCGGAAGGCCTGCAGATCGACGACATACTATCGAGTCCAACCTACGCACTAGAGCAGCGATACGCGACAACATCGGGTATTCCATTTATCCATATCGATTTATACCGCTTAAAACCCGCACAAGCAGCCGAGCTTATCGAGATGACTGATGACCACACGGGAATCCGCTGTATCGAATGGGCAGATCGCATACATAAAACTGATCACGCATCTATCACGATTGATCTGACAGAAAAAGATGATGGCCGCGTCGTGAAGATTACATTTGAAGATATCGCGCTTCCTTCCGAGAAACATATTTCTCATTGGCGAACAGAGATGCATTTGCCTGCGCATGTCATCAAACATTGCGAAGCCGTTGGAACGCTCTCCCGGCAATTTGCTGAGCACCTGGTAAAACAGGGAATAGTTGCCCGGCCACAGGCACTTGATTGTGCGGGCCAGCTACATGACCTGATGCGATTTATTGATTTCAAACCTGGTGCAGCACCTGCAGATCACCTGCCATCGAAAGATGATGAAAGGATATGGGAAGAATTAAAAGACAATTACTCGGGGATGAACCATGAAGAAGCTATTACGAATTTTCTTCAAGTTAATGGGTATCCGGCTCTTGCATCGATGATCGAATTACATGGCCTGCGTATTCCACTGGAAAACAGAACGACTATTGAACAGAAAATTCTCTACTACGCAGACAAGCGTGTCCTTGTCGATGAACTCGTAACTCTCAATAAACGTTTTGAAGATTTCCGCATGCGCTATGGCCAAGGCGTACTTTCTGAAGATGCTCGTAGATGGCATAAAGAAGCCAAAATCGTGGAAGATGAACTATTTCCCGATGGACCTCCGCTATAATCGCATTCATGCGTACCCGACTCATCGCGTTAACACTTCTCCTTGGGATTGCCCTCCCTGCATTCGCACAGGAATCGCAGCAATCGTTTGAAGCAACGGTAAGACACCTCATATTGAGCATATGCGCAGAATCATCTACGCAACAATGTGCACGCTTAGAAGTCGAATCCAGTGATCCTGCATTTTCAAGCGAACCAATTATCATCAACACAAACGCTGATGACACAGCAAATATTAAGAACTTAAAAATTCGTGAGGGCGATGCTGTTGTTATTCAAACTGAAGAAATCAATGGAACTCGCCAATATTTCGTATCAGACGTTGTTCGCCGTTCGCCACTGATTTGGCTAACAATTATTTTCATTATCGCAGTCATTGCATTCGGCGGCATGAGCGCAGTTCGATCATTTGCTGGAATGGTCGTGAGTTTGCTCGTGATCATCTTCTTTATGATCCCGCGCATTCTCGCAGGTGATCCACCATTGCTTCTCGCTTTCATTAGCTCATTGTTCATCATGCTCGTGACGTTTTTGCTTACTCACGGATGGAACAAAAAAACGATAGCTGCCTTTGGTGGCACAGCCACAAGCCTCTTGCTCACTGCATTATTGGCGACAGGATTTTCTGTTTACGCGCGTATCACCGGTCGCGCCGATGAAGAAATGCTTTTCCTGCTTGCAGATTATCCATCGTTAAACACACACAGCATCGTCCTCGCAGGAATACTCATTGGAACACTCGGAGTGCTCGATGATATTACGATTTCGCAAGCATCAGCAGTCTTCGAACTACGCAAAGCAAACATGCGTTACACCGTTCGAGATCTATACAATAGCGCTTGTCGCATAGGTCGCGATCACATCGCAGCTGCAGTAAACACTTTAGTCCTCGCATATGCGGGAACTGCATTGCCATTGCTTCTACTTCTTGTTGGTATCCCTGCAGGTGAATCGATGTGGACATTTATCAATCGTGAGATGATAGCAACTGAAATCCTTCGCACACTCACAGGAAGTATTGGCTTACTTGCAGCCGTCCCACTCACGACGCTTATTGCAGCGTTTCTCGCAGTCAAAACTCCACAACCGGAAGGTGCTCATGACATACATATACATTAATAATGTAAGGAAGTATGGATGTATGGAAGACACTGACATACCTCCTTGCTTTCGCACTTCCATACTCCAAATGAAATACTATTGCATTTAGAAAATAGTTGCTTATGATAGGTTCATGCAGCTAGATCCAGTAGTGTCATTTCTGCGCATAAACGGCTACCGCGATACGCAGCCTCGGAGGTTGGTCATCGACGCTTTGCAGAAACTCAAAGAACCTGTTTCTCCTTATGATATTCAAAAACACATTGCGCGGAAGAGCGGCGCAATCAGCATTGTGACTGTGTATAGGATAATCGAACTCTACGTAAAATTGGGCCTCGTTCACCGTCATCCATGTAGCGGAAAATATTCTCTCTGTGCATTGCCCGGTAAAGACGGCGCACATGGATATCTCCACTGTCATGACTGCGGAAACTCTCAGGAATTCGTTAGCGAAGAATTATCAGATGCAACTTCGAAACATGCCAAAAAGTTCGGCTATACGTCGTCCACTCCCCTACTCGAAATCGTCGGAACATGTAAAAACTGCTCTCATTAATTCCCTCCTCCCATGGAAACTCTCTCCGCACCTATTCTCTCCTTCGGAAGTGTCATCATTTGCAGCCTTCTGTCGCTGTTTGGAATGTACTTGTTTTCAATCAAGAAAGGAATGATCGAGCGCATGATGCTCTATATCATTAGCTTCTCAACAGGAGCGATGCTCGGAGATGTCTTCCTGCATATGATGCCAGAAATGGTCGAAGATGCTGCATTTGCACCGAGTGGTTGGTATCTCATTCTTGGAGGAATTGTGGGATCATTTATTCTCGAAAAATTCATACACTGGCACCACTGTCACATGATTCCGTGTGAAGAACATTATCATCCAGTAGGGAAAATGAACTTAGTGGGCGATGCAATGCACAACGTCACGGATGGATTCCTGATCGCTGGAAGTTTCCTTGTTGATTATCAACTTGGTGTCGCGACCACCATCGCAGTGATCCTCCACGAAATCCCACAAGAAATCGGCGATTATGCATTGCTCCGTTACAGCGGCTACAGCCAGGGAAAGGCATTGCTCTTCAACTTCTTTACAACACTCTCAGCGCTCGTCGGTGTTGCACTTGCTCTCTTCTTCGACAAATCCATTCCAGGACTTACACAACTTATTCTCCCGCTCACTGCAGGTAACTTCTTGTACCTTGCCGGGTCTGATCTTATTCCAGAGCTTCACAAAGAAACCGCAGCTCACCGCTCCGCGATGCAGCTCTTCTGGATGATTGCGGGAATTGCGTTTATGGCTGCTCTCCTCACGCTTGAATAAAGTTAATTCGTTAACGCGTTAACTCGATTCCTCGCTTTCGAATTAACGAATTAACGCGTTAACTGAGATTTATAAGTGCCAAGGCGTTAGCTCACTTAAGAGGATTCGCATAAATTCTGCTCCATCAAGCATCAATAATACTGGTGCAATCAAGATCATTCCTGTCGCAACAAACAAGCTGAATGTGCACACATATTCGATCATCGATACATTCTTTCCAAACTTTGGATGCAAGCGTGAAAGATAATGGTCGATGTCCGAAAGGATCTTGAGCATGTCGTAGAGGATCTTGAGCTTCGGCGTCATTATTCCAATACCACGCAGTACGGTAATTTCCGCCAACATCAATCCTTTGATACCGATCATCCCGGTAAGGGATGGGTGCAAATATACGGCGACAACAAGGCCCATCATGAAGAGCGTGAGGTCGACAATACTTTCACGAATAACTCCTTCCGTCGTCTTGCGCCAGTCGAGTCCATGCACCTCGCGATACTTCACGATATCGAGTGCCATATGAACCAAAATCAACACACCAAAAAATCCTAAGTTCAGTATCGCCGCAGCAAGGAACGATAGCACGAGAAAGGCTGCGTGGAACGCAGGCAAACTATCGTGCTGATGCGCGAACAATCGCAAGGAACGAAGAGAAAATGCGTGTGTTTGTTTCATAGTTTTATTATTAATATTATACAATATTTATTAGAATATTGCAATATGATCGTAGATCAAACCCCTCCTTGCGAGAGGGGTAAGGCTGCAGCATTCGCTGCAGCGGTTGTCGCTACTGGTTCCTTGGTCGCCTTGTGGTCTTTGGAACACCATGGCCTGTGCCACCGGATCGAGGTGTAGTTGCACGTGCCAGTGCTTCCTTAGCCTTCTCAAGCCTGGCTTGAGCCTCGCGAACCTCCCGTTCAAGCTCTTCAACACTCTTACTCACTCGTTTGGTCCCTATGTAGGAAAGCAAAGTTATCAGCCAACGACATATACAAATTATCTTCTTTGTAATAGCTGTCAATGAGTAAGCGACGATCACCCATTCAATCTGCACCTTCTTCTGCATTCAACGAAATCACGCACAAGATCTTTGAATTGATTATCGCCCAATACAGCACGAGTATCTTCATGTAGCCTTGCAAAATATTGCTCCGCTTCGTCATCTTGATCGAGTTTAAGTGCCAGTACTCCTCGGTAGTACAGACTCAACAAATGTGTGTCACATTCAGACAGTGCCAGATCAAGGAAATCCTTTGCTCGAGTGAACTCGCCTTTTTCTATCGCCAGCGACGCACAGCGACAGAGTAAATCCGGCTGGTTCGGAAAGGATGCTAATCCCATTTCATACGCTTGAAGTGCCTCCTCATTCCTTCCTTCATTCTCAAAAGAAATTCCTGTATGTAATAACGTTGTTCCAACAAATCCTTGATCGAGAGGAGCAACATGCATGTGTCTATAAATCCTCAAAGTATCAGCAATTTCATTGGTAACTCTTACCCGTACAGGGTCTGTATAGATTTTTCTCGTCACTCCAGAGCTATCATGACGTGAGTAAACATACGATTCATCAATTAATTTTTCGAGCTTATTTCTCTCTTTTTTATCCGGAATCATGTCGAGAGAAAAAGACCTACCGCACCTTCTATAACCAAAATCGAGAAATGAAAAGCTACCATCACTATGTGCAATCAATAATGCTCCGTGTGAGGCAGCTGGCTCGCCTCGGTTTGATTCGTTTGAATTGCAGTAAAAAATTTGACCGTAATTGATACCGCTTTCTATGCAAAGAGCGGCCATAAGCCATAAACCACTAAAACAATTAAGCGAACGTGACTCATGTGCAAACACTGGAGTTCCTAGATGATATGCGTGAATTATCGCATCCATCCCATATTCACCTGCATCAACGTACGGGAACTTGGACACTTCGCAAAATACTTTGCTTGCGATTTCACGTTCTTTTGCGCCAAGGGAGCTCCACTGTGCTGTAACCTCCAGAAAAGCTACATCCTTTTTTGAGCGCTCTACATCGAGTACTTCAGTAAGTTTTCGCCGAGTTCCTGGGGAGTTCTCTCGGAGAAATGTCTTAGCTCTTTTCCAGAGAGCCATATCGTCGTCGTCGAGATACCTTAGTATTTGCGGATCATCCCCATTGAGATCGTCACGTTCCGGCATTACCTGATTATTATCGCACTCAGCTTTCCTGATAGCGGCTTGCGCTAGAACATTTTTCAGCAGCTGCTGATGAACATCATCATCAGTCACTTCATCGAAAGCTAAAAAAGTACGATATCCTTGTAGTGCTAAGTGTTCAGCAAAAATGGCATGTGGCAATACTCGAAAACTCTGTAGAGTGAGAAGCAATCGATGACGAATCTCCACACTTTGTATAAGCAAGTGCTCAAATGCTCGTATCGATTCTTCAAGCGTTCTGCTATTCGCTGTCAGCTTAGACCACGCTGAAAATCCAATAAATGAATATAAAGGATCCGTGTTTTGTGCTTCAGCTCGTGTCTTACAATCATTATGTTTGGCACTAGGAAGATGTCTAAGCTCAGCAAGGGAACCATCATAGGCATGTTCATCAGAAGGATAATTTCTTACCAACCATTCATTCATTAAATTTCCAACAGTACGTACTGTAGGCCCGTATGTTCGATGAAGTTGTGCGACGACATCTTTCATGTGATCGGGCAAGAAAATCCTGCAGGGATCTCCGTCGAGACCTGAAGTGTCTACATGTAAACTTGGGGTAGATTGCAGAAGAGATAATCCCTTAAACGCATCATGGTAGTCAGGAACTAAAGGGTAATGGATAACTGCTGGCGTGGCTAAGGAATGCTTGCCTTCATGAAATTGTAAATCAAATGGCCCAATCCCTAGTGACATTCTTAGATCCAACGCAGTTGTTGCAACTATCCGCTGTAGCACATGTGCAATAGCAGAAGGATTAATTTCACGAACAAGCTCATCGCAAGCTCGTTCAGACAATTCACCAATCAAGGCACGGTGCTGCTCAGGAATACCCGATAAGTATGATGCATTTCCCACCAATAAATTCTACCTGTATAAATGTATATTTCAATAATGACATAATAAGTCAACTAAGTACCCCTAATGATCTTCTTAGCATTCTCTAGCCTTTCCTTGATGCCTAATTCATACCCCCGCTCTGTTGGCTGATAAAAATCTGTCGGTTCTATGCCGATGGGGAAATAATGAGCAGCCACAATCCCCTCCTCGCTGTCATGCGGATACTGATACCCATCGCCATAGCCCTGCTGCTTCATTCCTTTCACCGGTGCGTTGCGCAGATGATTCGGCACTTCGAGTGTTGGCGAATCGCGCATGAGTCGTTTCACTGCTCCCATCGCACGCGTCACAGCATTGCTCTTGGGCGCTTGAGCCAAATACACACAGGCATGCGCGAGGAAATATTCACCTTCTGGTAATCCGACAAATTCAAAGGCTTGTTGTGCACTCATGACAAATTGCAACGCACGCGGGTCCGCGTTCCCAATATCTTCCGATGCGAATATCGCCATGCGACGGAAAATAAATCGTGGCGCTTCACCGGCTTCCAGCATTTTAAACATCCAAATAAGCGCTGCGTCGGGGTCACTCCCGCGCATCGTTTTGATGAATGCCGAAATCGTATTGTAATGCTCTTCACCAGCGCGATCATAACGTTTGCTGCGTTCTTTGAAGAGCGCTTCAGCCTGCGCAATTGTTATGCGATTTCCCGCAGTCATTACCGCAAGTTCGAGAGCATTCAATGCTATACGTGCATCACCATTACTGATCTGCGCGATGCGTTCGAGTACACCATCAGCAACGGAAATTTTCCCGCCATAACCATCGGGTGATGCAATCGCTCGTTCGAGAATTGCCTTGAGATGATTGTGATCAAGTGGCTTGAGCACATATACATGCGACCTCGAAACCAACGCTGCGTTCACTTCGAAGTATGGGTTTTCCGTCGTCGCACCGATGAGAATCACGACGCCATTTTCGACATACGGAAGAAGTGCGTCCTGCTGGGCTTTGTTGAAGCGATGAATTTCATCGACAAATAATACCGTGCGCTGCTTGAATGCCGTCTTCATGCGTTCGGCTTCCGCGCACACTTCTTTAAGTTCTTTCACACCGCTGAGTACCGCATTGAGCTGAACAAAGTGCGCGTTTGTTGCCTCAGCTATGATGCGCGCGAGCGTTGTTTTCCCCGTCCCAGGAGGGCCAGAAAGAATCACCGACGCAAGCGCATCATGTTCGATGACTGCTCGAAGTGCCGTTCCCTGTCCCACCATATGCTCCTGCCCCACAAACTGCTCAAGCTTGGTTGGGCGGAGCTTGTATGCCAAGGGTGCGCTAACATCAGCCATAATTCTTCCAGAAGGCCGCTATTCTAGCACGGACAGATTCTCTTGCGTACGCAGCAGAAAAAATGCCTATTTGTATATTTTGCTTGCTACAGTGGCATTTCTTAGTTCCTCCTACTTCCTCCCTACCACTCTTATGTCCAGTCTCGTCAAGACCATCACGTGGATTCTCGGCATCGTTCTTATTGCCGTCGGACTCCTCGGTTTCGTCAACGATCCTATTCTTGGAATCTTTGAAGTCGACACCATTCACAACTTGGTTCATTTGCTCAGCGGTATTGTTGCAATTATTGCAGTATCCTCCGGTGAATCGTATGCACGCTTGTACTTGATCATCTTTGGTATCGTGTACGCTCTCGTGACTGTTCTTGGATTTGTGAACGGCGGAAATATTCTTGGACTCTTCATGGTAAACGAAGCAGACAACTATTTACACGCTGCAATCGCGCTAGCTTGTTTGGCAGTTGGATTTGGTGGAAAGAAATAGATTTTGATTTGTTTTTTGTAGGAGCGTTGCATGCAACGCTCCTACAAAAATGCCCCGCTCAGCGGGGCATTTTTTTCATGAATCGTTATTGTGACTAATCTTCTACACGCGTCGTCTCAGAGTCTTCGCCTTCACCAGCTTCTACTGTAAGGCGGAGCGTATCACCATCATCTACCTTGTTATTGATGCGAACTGTAAGAAGAAGAACGCGATCATCGTCTTCATCGATGTCGATATTGTCCCAACGCACTTCATCATCGCCGATCAAGCGGCCATCAAGTGAAGCAGAGAGGAAGCTCATGCCATCATCAAGATCAGCACGAACATCAACTTCGATGTCGTCGTTTTCATTGTTCTCAAGTTCGATACGGTAGATAACGGTATCACCTTCCTGAACCGTATCATCAGATTCAGAGATCGTGACATCAACATCCTCATCGCCTGTATCGTCGTCATCGTTATCGTCGTCTTCAACTTCAGTCTCTTCTTCCTCTTCTTCATCGTTAGCTTCGACCTTGAGGATAAGATCCTGACCGTCGTTAGCGCTGCTTCGTACTTTTACACGAAGTGTAAGCGTCTTTGATTCGTCTTCGTCGAGGCGTATATCGTCCCATTCCACTTCATCACTGCTTTCATCACCGTCGTCGCTCGCGGAAACGAAGCTCGTATCTTCATCGAGGATAGCAAGAACATCTACACGGATGTCGTCATCGTCCTCGTTCTCGATCTTAATCTGATACGTGTATTCATCACCTTCCTGCACTGGATCCTCAGAATCCGTAATGCTGATGGAAACTTCCTCATCGTCATCGTTGTCATCGTCATCACCATCTTCAACCTTGATGGACTTCGTAGCATTGAGTTCGTCACCGTTTTCAGATGTTACCTTAAGGCGAAGAACATCGTCTTCGTCTGCATCTTCATCGACTTCAACAGTGAGAAGAATAGTTTTTGTTTCATCTTCTTCGACTTCAATATCGTCCCACTCAACTTCATCATCGTCTTCTTCACCATCGTCGCTGGAAGAAATATATTCCATGTCGTTATCAAGCTCAGCAAGGACTTCGATATCGTCGATATCGTCGTCACTCATATTTTCAAGCTTAATGCGGAATGTCACGCGATCGCCTGCATCGATTTCATCGTCAGAAGCAGTGATGGTAAGTTTCATATCATCATCGCTATCAGATACATCATTATCATCGTCATCTGAATCATCGTCATTATCGAAGTCATTATCAAATGTGCGATTGTTCAGTGCGTTGATAAGTTCCAAAGCCTGAGCGTGGCTAATAGGAGCAAGGATATTCTGAACATTCGTTGGGAGTGAGTTCCATGCAGCAAGTTGCTGGAGGTATGGCTGGTACCAGACTGTTGCACCACCGACTGTCTGCAAACCACCATGAACGCGGACGGCAATTGCTGCAGCTTCAACGAACGTGATTGGATTGTTAGGACGATACGATCCGTTTGGATAACCCGTAATGATACCCATCTGCTTCGCAGCACATACATACATAGCAAACTGCTGGTTGCGAACATCCGTAAAGCAATTCTGACCATCCTGGTAGAGTGAGCCTGTCGACTGCATGGCCAACTGCACGAATTCCGCGCGGCTGATAGTGCTCGTCGTGACCAACTGAGCCTGGTAGTACGGCGTCACGTAGGTAGCTGCACTAGCCATAACCGGCATAAGACCGGAAAGAGCGGCTGCAGAGAGGAATGAAACAAACTTCTTCATACGGATATGGGGTAATAAAGCGTGTAGATACAAAAAGGAATCTATAGTATCAAACAATTATTCAAGCATAAGAGCAATATAAGTTGTCAGATATACAATAATGTGTTATAAAATGATTTGTCGAATGACGCAATGTCATGCGAATTATTGATGGATAGGTAACAGTAGCCTGACGTAGTTTTTGCGCTATACTCCACGCGTGTTCGGGACGTAGCTCAGTTGGTAGAGCGCCTGGTTTGGGACCAGGAGGCCGCGAGTTCGAGCCCCGCCGTCCCGACCATCTTTTGGAAATCAAACCAAATTTCTTGCATTGTTGGATCAACGTGAGAGTATAGTGTACGATTGTACACCATTTCTCGATCATGTCTTCACACACTACACTGACGGCCATGCGCGCAACTGTCTTAGTGAATACACGGTCTCCCGGTATCGGGAATGGCCTCACGTATGACGTACGCGACTTGGTACTTAAGCCAGGAACTCTGGTGACGGTCCCATTACGGAAGAAGAGTGTCGAAGGAATCGTGTTATCCGTGACTGATAAAGATACGGAAGAAGCGTTCGATCCGAAGCCAATCGACAATATTATTGGAGCAGAACCACTACTGACGACATCCCAAGTGCAATTACTTCGCTGGATGGCGGGTTATTACTTCTGTTCGCTGCGATCTGCTCTCACGCCGTTCCTCCCCGCATCACCCTGGCGCAATGCAACGCCAAAGGATGTGATAATGCTCCGCAAAGGATTACCTCTTATAAAAGGAGGTAAACGCCAAGTGGAACTCATGGATTTCCTCGAAGGAAAAGATTGGATCGCGAAAGAAGAACTCAAGCGTGAGACTGGTGTTTCTTCATCGGTGCTCAATGCTCTTATAAAGAAGGGGCACATCGATGAAGAACGAAAGCCAGCGTCGATGTTGCCAGCGCCTGCTCACTACAAGCTCGCAGAAACTCCACCCGCGCTTTCACCAGTACAAGAAGCTGCGTATCAATCGATCGTCGCCGATAAGCGTCCATCACTCCTCTTTGGTATTACCGGAAGTGGAAAAACCGAAGTGTACGCGAAGCTCATCGCCGATATGGCGGCACAGGGGAAGCAAACTATTTTGCTCGTGCCAGAAATTCTCCTCACCGAACATACGATTTATCGTTTTGAAAAAATGTTCCCACGTGATCGCATCGCCATCATTCACAGCCGTCTCACACCATCAGCAAAACGTTTGGAGTGGATGCGTATCCATAATGGCGAAGCAGCGCTCGTGATCGGTTCACGTTCTGCACTGTTTGCACCATGCAGAAATTTGGGACTTGTGATTATCGATGAAGAACATGAATGGACGTACAAAAATGAACAAGCTCCACGCTATCACGCGCGCGAAGCTGCAGAAGCGTTATGTAAATATGCCGATGCAAAATTAGTGATGGGCACAGCAACGCCATCGCTAGAAGCATGGTCACGTGCAAAAAACGGTCAGTATCATCTCGCACGCATCGGTGAACGCTACATGCAACGTCCTTTGCCAGCTGTAAAAATTGTTGATTTGGGAACCGTGAAATTTGGCTCTCTGTACCCATTTTCTCCGACTCTTATTCAGGCGATGGAAGATCGTCTCAATAAAAAAGAACAGATGGTCCTCTTCCTTAACCGCCGCGGTGTTGCGTCGGGCGTGCTCTGTTTACAATGCCGTCGTCGACTTACATCCCCTGCTTCCCAACTTCCATTCACCATGCACAAGCGCCGTGATGGAACGCCGTACTTACTCGATCACATCGCTGGAGTTCAAGCTGATCTTCCCGCACATTGTCCGCAGTGCGGCGCAGCACAATTACTTCCGATTGGAGCGGGCACACAAAGGCTGGAAGATATCATCGCACAAATTTTCCCCAATGCGCGCGTGCTCCGTGCCGATAGCGACACGTTGCAACACCCGGAACAAATGCGACAACTCCTCGAAGACATGCGCGAACGTCGTGCGGATATTTTGCTCGGCACACAGAGCGTCGTAAAAGGTCTCGATCTCCCAGGTGTCACGCTCGCTGCCGTTATCCTCGCTGATGTGGGTTTATCACTCCCCCACTTCCGCGCAGGCGAACGCGTACTTCAGCTCCTCACACAGCTCACAGGACGTAGCGGACGTGCAGTCCCGGGTGAAGTCATTATTCAAACATACCGTCCGCAATCCGCTGAAGTTGTCGCTGCATCGGGGCACCGCACAGAAGAATATTTGGAAGCGGAATTACAATTACGCGAAACACTCAAGTATCCACCAAGTACATCGATGATCCGCTTCCTGCTCAATGGACCCAAAGCAGAAGCGCGTGCGAAAGTATTTCATCAACAACTTCTTCGAGCAATGACAGAATCTGCCATTGAAGCAACCGCGATGATTGCACCAACACTCTTTGGGCTCGGAAAAGAATGGCACGTACTTTTGAAAGGTCATGATGTGCGAAAAGTATTACCGAAACTTACGCTCACGGATATTACGGTTGATATTGATCCGTTGGATGTCATCTAACTAATCGTTTACTCGTTACGCGTTAGCAGGTTACGCGTTTTACAGCTGAACGAGTAACGAGCAAACGTGCCAACGTGTAACAATAATTTTTGTAAGCAATCCATAGATGTATTCGTCTTCATATACACTGATCGTTCACCATTCCTCCCAACCGTTCCTATGAACATCAAACGCATCTCTGCCATCGCCGCACTCGGTCTTGTACTTTCCACCACAACAGCATTGGCTGCTGTTACCACAAAAGAAGGTGAAGATACTTTCGAGATGCACTTTGGTAACGATCTCTTCTCGGTTGGAAACAGCGTAAATGTATCGCAACCTGCTGCAGACGATGTATTTGCTGCAGGCAATCGCGTGATGGTGACAGGAGATGTGCGGGGGGACATCAATGCTGCGGGGTCGGACGTAATACTGAACGGCATTGCACACGACGATGTTCGTGTCTTTGCAGGAAACGTACGTATCAACGGTAACATTGAAGGTGATGTGATGGTATTTGGTGGAACTCTCTACATTGCACGCGACTCCAATATCTCCGGAAGCATTCTCGGAGGTGGAGGTGAAATCACGCTCGATGGAACAGTTGAAGGAGATGTAAACATTGATGGAGGAAGTATTGCGCTAAATGGAACAGTAAATGGAAACGTTGAAATAAAAGGCGAACACGTCACGGTAGCCAGCCTGATTGCTGGTAATTCAATTATTGCTGCACAGGCTATTTCATTAAACGATGGAACGAACATTCGTGGCGACCTGCGCTACTGGCAAGATGATGGCCAGCTCAATACAACTGGAAAAGTTATGGGCACGGCAACACTCGATAACAAACTCGAGCGCACGAAGCCAGCATCAGAAACAGAAGTAGCTGGTTTGATGGCAACATTGCTCGCAACCGTGACAATCTTTGGCGTTCTTTATACTGCGCTCACCATCGGAGTATTCATGCTTATAACACGCACGATCTTTATTGAGTCTGCAAAGAAACTTAATGCAATGCCAGGCTGGAGCATCCTCATCGGATTCCTCTATTTCATTCTCACACCATTCGCAATTCTTCTCTTGATGATTACGCTGATCGGAATTCCGCTCGGATTGACATTATTTTCGATTTATATTTTTAGTTTGTTCTTTGCCAAAGTAATCGCTTCGATCGTCCTCACACGTTGGTGTGAAGCTCGAGGCAAGAAGAAATGGCATCCTGCTGCGGTTTATTTCGGTGCACTTGGAATGTACATTCTCCTGAGTCTCATCGGCATTATTCCATTTGTTGGATGGCTTGCGGTGATGATTGTCGTAGTCGCCTCTTATGGTGCATTCGAAATGGTGAAGTTCGAGCGGGTGAAGAAGATTATGTAGCAGTATGGTTCGAAGCCCCCCGCGACGGGGCTCCTCACCATGACATAGCTATGAGTGTGTAACCCGAGTCCATTTTGAGCTTAGCGAAGGTGGCTCAGCCGCGGCGTGTCATGGTGAGGTGCTTTTTGCCTCAGCAAAAAGCCTCGAACCATCACGCCGTCCGCAACCGATGCAACGCAATGCCTGTCGCAACCGCTACGTTTAACGATTCTTTTTTCCCAAGCATCGGAATCTTCACCACTGCATCTGATAGATTCAATAATTCCTCCGGCACACCTGTAAGTTCATGGCCTGCGATTAAACACACTTTTTCTGATGGAACGAATGATGCAATGTCGACGGAATCCGGTGTAATTTCCAGAGCGACAATTTGCCACCCGTCTTTTTTTAATTGCTCGATAATCGGCAAAGGATCGCGGCTGTGTTCCCATGGAATAGTGAGCTCGGCACCTATCGCAGTCTTGGTAATCTCCTTCCGCGGTGGATGGCCTGTGTAGCCCGTGAGATATACGTGTTCCACATTCAATGCATCACACGTTCGAAAAAATGCTCCGACATTCCAGAGGGATCTAATATTATGCGCTATTAATCTAATTTCCCGCTGCATAAGTAATATAAATAAATTGTTAAACTGTTGTATTGTTCGCAAGCGATAAAAGTATTTTTTGCCTGCAACAATTTAACAATACAGCAATAAGAATAACAAAAGCAGAATCAAACGGTCATTATCTCTTTTTCCTTGGCATCTCTCAGTTCGTCGATTTTAGCATTCGCTTTATCAACTTCTTTCTGGAGCTGGTCCTGCAAACTTGTGCGCAAGGTTTCATTTGGATCCTGCTTGATTGCGTCTTGAGCCTTCTGACGAGCCTGACGAATAGAAATACGAGCTTCTTCGGCAAGCTTGTGCACAATTTTGCCAAGCTGCGCACGACGTTCTTCAGTCATTGGTGGAAGGTTCAAACGAATCACGGTTCCATCGTTCACTGGGTTCACACCAATGTCAGACTGCTGAATCGCCTTCTCTACTGCCTGCAATACTGTGCGATCCCATGGCTGAATAACAATGCTGCGCGCGTCTTGAATGCTAATACCCGCAACAGACTTCATATCCATTTTCGATCCATATGCATCCACCATGATATGTTCAACAAGCGATGCATTTGCGCGACCTGTTTGGAGAGCCCCAAACTCACCGAGCAAGAAATGAATGATCTTTTCTACGTCTGCCTGGAATGTGGAAATGCGGATGTCGGCCATGTAAACACTATAACAGAATTGTCCTCTAAGCCCAACAAGACATCCAGAGAAGCGTTCTTCGTTGATTCGTTCTTCGAAGAACAAAGAACAAACATGTTCGAATTACGAATGTACGAGCGTGCCTATATCATCTCCTTTCGCAGCCTTTAGAAGATTCTTCGTGTCCGTGAAGTTAAAGACGCGAATAGGGAGGTTAGAATCCTGACAAAGACTAAATGCAGCCTGGTCCATCACATCAAGATGTTTTTCGAGTGCTTCCTGATACGTCAGCTCTTTATACAGCCTCGCATCTGCATGCTTGTTTGGGTCTTTATCGAAGATTCCATCAACATTCGTTGCCTTAAGGACAACTTCGCAGCCAAGTTCTAATGCACGAAGAGCGGCAGCCGAATCTGTCGTGAAGAATGGATTTCCTGTTCCACCAGCACAGACGACAATGCGTCCTTTTTCAAGGTGACGAATCACGCGGCGGCGAATATATGGCTCTGCAACTTGTGGCACCTGGATAGCTGACGCAACGCGGCAGAACATGCCCGCTTCTTCGAGTGCAGCTTGGAGCGCTACACCGTTCATGATTGTCGCAAGCATCCCCATCGTGTCACTCGCCGTACGCTCGATTCCTGATCCTTTTGTATCGCGATAGCGCCAAATATTTCCTCCACCTACGACAATCACCAATTGAATCCCTTCCTTCGCCACCGTCTTGATGGATTCCGCAAGATCGTAGAGTGTTGGCTGATGGATCCCCTGCCCCTTCCCATCCTTCGAAAGAGATTCGCCGGAAAGCTTGAGCATAATGCGCTTGTACTTCATACGGTTGCATGGGAGGAAGTGGGATCCGTTGGGTTCGATTGTGCTCCTTCGGCAGGCTTTTCAGCAATGTCAGTCGTCTTCATCGGGTGGCGAATGCGCATCCATAATTGACTGATCATATGCACAAGACCAGTCCAAGATCGGCGAAGTCCTTTCATATCTCCACTGGAGAGTGGATAAATAATGGGCAACTCTTTCCATTGTCCTTGAATCGCCGCGAAAAACCCGATCACCATGCATACGATACATAGAAGCACAAACAATCTGCCAACGACTGGCACAAACCAGAAAGTGGTAGAGAGCGCAAAAAGCATCATCGCTTGTTTTGCATGAAAGCGAACAAATGGAGAATGGTGGCGAAAGGAATAGACGAAGACGGAAAGGACCCACGCATACGAAAGCGCTGCTACATCTTTATTCCCTTGCACATCATCATGCACGACAGACCGCGTCGATGACGCTGGCTCGGATATAGGCTGTGAAGGAAGTTGGTCCATCTTGACCATTATAACACAAAACGACACCTTTATGGAGATCAAATAAGGCACTTCTCTACCGTTTTAACAATCTGGTACCCCCGGCAGGACTCGAACCTGCGGCCTAGAGATTAGAAGACTCTCGCTCTATCCAGCTGAGCTACGGGGGCTATGTGCACTATTTTACCACGTACCTCATTTTTAGACTTGCTATTTATATATACATACAAGACAGCATTCCTGCCGCAAAACCTA
This sequence comes from uncultured Candidatus Peribacteria bacterium, assembly GCA_964391185.1. Classification (GTDB taxonomy): domain Bacteria; phylum Patescibacteriota; class Gracilibacteria; order Peribacterales; family Peribacteraceae; genus JAKQEM01. Next base: position 89,827 of record CAYMIX010000005.1, read on the forward strand.
TATCGATTTTTCGTAGGATTTTTATCTAATCTGCTTGTTCATCAATTGTCTATTTTGCTCCCAGAAAGGAGAACGAATAGTTTGATAGAACCAATCGAAGAATGACTGTGTTTCAAGTAAGCAACTGCTGCTGCATTTATCTCCATCAATCTTGTTTCCATCGTCACAAGCTTCGTTCCAATCCAATGTTCCATTCCCACAAATAAATGATGTACATGAAGATGAGCAAGCATCGCGTTCAAACGTATTACCATCATCACAATCTTCATTTGGATCACGAACACCATCACCACAACGAGGATGAACACAGTTCAGGCGGCATCGGTTTGTCTCAGTGTTTGAATTGAATTCACCCTGGTCACACAGTTCTCCGAATGCGGTGTCCACAATGCCATCGCCACAACGTGGGAGAAGACACTGAGAACTACATGAATCCGGAACGTAATCTGAATTTCTCCTGCCCTCATCACATTCTTCTCCGAATTCCAAGTAACCGTTACCACACGTTGCAAATACACAGAGTGTGCAGCCATCGCCGGCGATGTCATTGCCATCGTCGCATACTTCACCATTCTCTTCATCAAGAAGACCGTTTCCACATAGAGAAATATCTTCGATCGGCGAACTCATAGAATCTAAATCACCCGGTAGATTTTGACGACTGGATGTCGGATCAATATCCAGTATTGGCGATTCATCTGGCTTCTGTGGCTTGATTGTTCCCGTTGGCACAGATGAAACTGGTGTCATCATCGCTGAGCCTGGTGCTGAGCCTGCAGCCCCATGTCCCTCATCATCCAGTGTTGGAGTTGGCGATGTGTTTTGACCATTCAACGGTACAAGTGTGCGAATTTTCAAACAGAGTGGGAACAAAATCTCGCATCCACCAATACATTCACCAAACTCATCACAAATAGGCATCGTGCATGCCTTGCTTCCACAAGCGTTTTGTTCGAACTTCCACTTTGGATCTTCTGGATCACATTCTTCTCCCACCTCAACTTTACCGTTCGCGCAACGAGGCTTTTTACAAATTGAGGTACATTCACTCGATGTGCGATTTTTGGCAGTTCCAAGATCACATTCTTCTCCTTTGAGAGCATCAACAATTCCATTTCCGCAATCAGGCGGAGGACCAGCTCGCTTCCCAGCAGGCAGTTCATACTCTTCCTCCTCTTCAAGAATTGTTGATGTTGAATTACCACCCTGGATCCTACACGATATGCATCCATCCGTAGCTCCTTCACACTCTTCAATGTTCGTACGAAGATATCCATCACCACAAGACGCAGCAACACATGTATTTAAACATGCATCGAGGTTGGAATTATTGCCATCATCACAGGCTTCAACTCCGGTTTGAACAAGACCATCGCCACATGAAGCATCTATGCAGCTATTTACGCATGCATCCGTATTTATCGCATTTCCATCATCACATTCTTCTACTCCTGTTTGTTCAAAACCATCTCCGCATGTTGCGTTTTTGCACGTATTCAAACACGCGTCAGTATTTGTCGCATTGTTATCATCGCACTGCTCCGGACTTTCGACTACTCCATTACGCGTGTGACCTTGGCACAAATCCGCAGTTGTGTGATACCCATAAGCAATATTTTGATAGTGAACGTAATAACGACCTTCTTGTGACTGCTGCAAAATTAGCGCGGCCTGTGTGACAAATAGCACAAGCATCAGTCCGATGACGGACACACTGATCATCCGAGATATGACTGTTTGTTTGTGCATTTCTATTTATTATAGCATGAATCAATGTTTTGGGCCAGATAGCACCTATGCAATAAAAAGCATTGTATGGTACAATACACGCAATAACATGCGCCTCACAAAAATTATTTGCACTCTCGGCCCTGCGTCTCATTCCCATGAAAAAATAGTCGAATTGGTAAAAAGCGGCATGAATATTGCACGCATCAACTTTTCGCATGGTACGCACGATCAGCACAGAGCAACTATTCGCACCGTGAAAGAAGTTCGCAAAGAACTCAATAAACCTATTGCCCTCATGCTTGATACAAAAGGAGCAGAAATTCGTACCGGAGATGTTGAAAAACCAATCTCGATTCACAAAGGTGATCAGGTAATATTCGGAACAAAACCGGTAAAAAATGATAAACGTACATTTGTCAAAGTGAGTTATGGCAAGTTTGCTCATGATGTGAAAAAGGCTGAATGTATTTTAGTAGATAACGGAACGGTAATTTTCGACATTGTTTCGGTGGGAAAAGATTTTGTCATCGCTCGCTCACGCGACGAAGGAATGATTGATTCTCGTCGTCATATCAATTTACCTGGAGCCGACGTAAGTCTTCCTGCCATGACTGAGTCTGATTGGGCAGATTTGAAACTTGGCATCGAAGAAAAAATGGAATTCATTGCGCCATCATTTATCCGCACTGCCGATGAAGTAAAAGAAATCCGTGCCGTGCTCAAGAAAAATAAAAGCCCAATGCAGATTATTTCAAAAATTGAAACTCGTCAGGCTGTAGCGAATATTATAGAAATTATCGATGCATCTGACGGCATCATGGTTGCTCGCGGAGACTTGGGTGCGGAGCTTCCATTTGAATCGATTCCTGCAATTCAGGACATGATCGTTGCGCGTTGCCGCGAAAAAGGAAAGCCAGTGATCGTCGCTACGCAAATGCTTGAGAGTATGATTGTAAACCCAATGCCAACGCGTGCAGAAGTAACTGATGTTGCACATGCAGCAACGACGCGTGCCGACTCCACCATGCTTTCTGGTGAAACTGCGAAAGGTGAACATCCAATCCTCGCAGTACAAGCGATGGCAAGAATTTTGTGTGAAACAGAAACTCATCTGTCACAAGCGCCAAGCACACTTTCACTGAACCTCGGCGAACGCAGTGCCTTAGCAGAAGCGGCAGTGAGCATGGCTCACACACTCGATGCTCCGGCAATCGCTATTCACACGCGCACAGGGGCAACAGCACGCATCGTGAGCGCGCTTCGTCCTGGTATTCCGATTATCGCCTGCGCTGAAACGGAAGAAGTGCAACGTTCATTGCAACTCTGCCAAGGCATCATCCCGCTCCTGATTTCTGCACAAAAAGATCCTGAATCGAACACAGAGATGGTTTTGCAGGCTATTAAACAGGCGAAGATTCTTCCTGCTCAATCCAAAATCGTCGTTATCGCAGATACACTTTCTCACGTTGGCGAGGAGGCCGCGGTGCAGATTCGCACATTGAGCTAATAGACTTAATGTGCGGTCTGTGCAACCGATGCATCGCCCTGTAGATACAGTGGTTTTTGTGCAGGCTTCATTGCCTGTACTTTTTTGTCTTCCTGCAAATTACCAAGGGACTGCTCCCCTGCTACCTGCATGTTAAGAATTTCTTCTTCGAGCAACAACTGAGAACGTTCGCGCTCAAGGGTTCTGAGCCGATATCCTTTTGTTGCATTCGCATTTTCATGGAACAAAATCAGCAGCGCGAATATCAAAATAAGCGAACCGATAGCAACCATCAACAGAACCGTGCTCTGGTCTACCATTTTGCCCAATGACGAACGTTTGGTGAGAGCCGATTGCGAGAAAAGGTTCGAGAACATGACTGGGTACAAAAAGTATACTAGGAGACACGAACAAGTGCGCGGAATTTCACGCTGCGCGCTCGAGGATTCTCTGTTATTTCGCTATCTGATGCCTGGATCGCCTTCTTCAAAAGCAGATTAAAAGGCGCATGCTTGCTAATTTTTCCGGTGATAAAATCTTTTTCAGATTCACATAAAGTCCGAAAAGTTTGTTTCACCATACGATCTTCCAATGAATGATAGCTGAGTACGCCAAGTCTGCCACCAACCTTGAGCAACCCTGGAGCAATGCGTAAAAATTCTTCGAGTGCATGGAGCTCATCATTCACTGCGATGCGCAATGCTTGGAAAACCTGCGGCAGCAAGCCCTTGGCTCGATACCCGAATGCATTTTCTACTGCGGCTTTGAGTTCTGTCGTTGTCGCAAAACGTTTACCAGCGAGCGTCTTCCCCAGCCAGCGCGCTTCCTTAAAAAGTTCACCATATGTTCGAAACAACACTACTAATTCTTCCTCTTCAGATTGTTCGATCAAGTCAGCAGCAGTGCGGCCACTTGTTCGGTCATAGCGCAGATCCAATGGGCCATCGAACCGGAAGCTAAATCCCCTACTTGGGTCATCGACATGCGGAGAGCTGAGACCAAGGTCAGCAAAAATAAGATCAAACTGCGGTAAATCAAGTGACGCTATCTCTGAAAAATTCACATGTCGCAGGTCGATTTGTTTTCTCCAGGGTTCGAGGCGTTCCTTTGCGAAATTCAAATTTTCCGTATCAGCATCAAGTGCAATGAGATGACCCTTGGATCCGATCAGTTCAAGGAATGCTTTAGAATGGCCTCCTAAGCCTAATGTCACATCTAAAACATGATCTCCCGATTGTGGCTTGAGCACCTCCATGACAGTCGGAAGCAAGACCGGTGTGTGCGAAAGTTGGTTCACGGACGCAGTGTAGAGATTCAGCGATACGCTGCAAAATATTGGCATGGAAATTTTTGAATAAATATTTTATACATTAAGTTAATAATTCTCTGTTACTTTTTAATAAATTGGCTAATAGATACCAAATATCATACCGTAGACTGTTGACCAGAAGTGTTATCTAAGTATAATGATGTGCTCTGTTACAACTGATGAGTGTCCTCTTCGGCGTTATGGCGAGTACAGCGACTCCTGCCATCTCCCCTTACGTTCCTCTCCAGGAATGGCAAGTGCAGGCTGGCGACCGCTTTGCTGTGGATACTGAGGAAAATATGGGATATATCATCCATACAGACGGAAGCTACACATCGACAAAAGTAGGCTCCGGAAAGCAGCAAACGGTGAATTACATCGGAAAGACGTACTTTGCAGCTACACCTTCTGATAATTGGGTGGTGAAGTCCAAAAACCTTTACGCTGACAAGATCACCTTTGGTAAGGGCGGCCGTTTCTTGCGTTTGTATGCAGATGGCAAGACGTCGACTTCCTACGGAATTCACGCCACAGATAACATCGAAGATATCCTCAAAATGCCTGCGGATGAACGTTACAAGAGTATGGGCTGCGTTCTTGTGAGTGAAGCAATGATGGATATCCTCGAAGCTACATACGAGCTCAATGGCCGTATGCTCGAAGTGGTGACAGTTGATGGTATTGATCTCGTTACGTCACAGTCAAAATCGTAATTAGCGCTTTCCCTAAGCCCCCAAGGTTCGTATACTCACGCGGTCAATCTTTTGACGAAGACTGGAGAGGTGGCTGAGTGGCCGAAAGCACCACACTGCTAATGTGGTATACGGGTAAAACCGTATCGAGGGTTCGAATCCCTCCCTCTCCGCCATGCACTACTCGCTTCGCTCGAGTGCATGGCAAGCCAGATAACATCCTCCGAGTGTCACCCTGAGCCCGACGAAGGGTCAATTTCTCGCGCATTACGGCGATATATACACCATTCACAGTCATTAACTGATGGTGGAGCAATGTCCCCCATCAAGCATTCCTTTGCTGCAATCAACGCATCTTCTATCCATGCATCAGATCCTTCATGAGGAAGAATTTGCATGGTGAATTCCAGGACACGATCAAACATATTTTTATCGCGGGAACCGTTCACAAACACAAAGTACGCTGTGTTTGAAACATCGAACCCATTGCGGCGGAATAGCCACTGATACATCTCCAGCTGACGTTTGTAGCCATGACGATCGTCGAGAGTAATGGTCGCCGCAGTACTTGTCGCTTTATAGTCTACGATTGCTAGCGAGCCATCAGGATGGATCCACACGTCATCAACGAGTCCATACACTTCGAAGTTAGTTGGGCCATGCAGAGACCTGATTCCCTGTGGCGTGTCACGCCATGTCGAGAGTTCTGGATGACGAAAAGGAATCGCATCAACTCCATACAGCTTCATAATGGGATGTGCTTCGTTATTCGTTCGGTAGTAATCGAATTCTTTTTTCATCAAAGCGTCGACGGCTAAGTTCAGCGACATCGTGTATCCATCAGGACGACCAATGCCGTGACGACGATCTAAGTAGAAGCAACGTGGGCACTCCAAAAACAATTCCAACTTGGAACGGCTGATGGCAAATGGCTCCGTGCTTGCTGGGTCGAAGATATTTTTGCGTGCACCCATGAATGTTCATGGTACGTGAAAGAGATTTACAACCTCAAGCCACTTTAGCGATCTGATCCTAAATGTGAAAGGATAATTGATTTTTGAGAGAAATATTCGTTTTAAACCATCTTCGTGTACACTCCGCGCATGTCACTTTCACATATCATCGGGGTCGATCTTGGTGGTACAAAATGCGCGATGGGAAGGTTCGACGCCGACACATTTAAGGCTGAGGAAACTCTATCGTTTTCTACACCGGCAGGTGAAGGTTTCGACCGAGTGATTGAAGAGCTCGTTGCTCATATAGAAAAATTACGCACGTCAGAAACAAAAGCGATTGGCATGGGCGTGCCTGGACTGGTGAGTAAAGGGGTGATTCTCAATGCGCCGAATATCAGAGATGCACGAAACATCGAAGTGAAAAAAATCCTTGAGGAAAAAATAGGTCTACCAGTGTTCGTCGGGAATGACGCAAACTGTTTCACCCTCGCGGAAGCGCGGCTCGGTGCTGCAAAAGGAAAAGGAATTGTAATCGGTATTACATTCGGAACCGGAGTTGGTGGAGGAATCATCATCAATGGAAATATTTTTGAAGGCGCGCATGGGTACGCCGCAGAAATCGGTCACATGTTGATGATGCCAGGAAAGCCACCATACAAAACTGATGACGCGCGTGGCGAAGTAGAACAATTCCTCTCGGGAACTGCGATGGGGAAACGTTGCGAAGAGGCGCAGAGTCCGGAAGATTATTTGGAAGGCGCAGTGTGCTCATTCATGCAACCAGATATTTATCGCGAAGTCGCGTGGCTGTGTACCAATTTATTATATTTACTCGATCCTGATCTCATTGTCTTCGGGGGAAGTGCAGGACACGCACTGACGAAGCATATTGATGCAATTGAGAAAGAACTGAAGCAGTGGTTGCTCCCAGGTACACCACTTCCGAAGATTGTTCCTGCGGAGATTAAAAATGCAGGAATGATTGGAGCGGCGCTGCTTGCCGCATGAAGCACGATGACGTATTTGAAGTGGCTTCCATTATCCGCCAAGAATTTGAACTGCAAAAAATTAATCGCATCGAACTTGCGCAACTCTATTACGAATATAACCCCATCGACAACATAGATCTTTTTATCCAAAGAGCGACGCGTACTTTCCCCACAGGAAATTGTGGATTAGCTTCTATTTATTTGAATTCTAGATTGCAGATGGGGAAAGTTGTTCAAGGAAAATACGCAGATAATAATCACACATTTATTCAATTATCTGATGAAATAATTGTCGACATTACCGCAGATCAATTTGGTGGACCAAAAGTATATGTCGGACCGCTGATACAACCTTGGTCTACCTAACAACTAAGCCCTATTCGCATTCTTCAAATACTGATTCTCCGTGAAATCCATCGCGAGATATTCTTTTGCGAAGTCCGTGTATTCCGCATCGCGATGCATATCTTGGTCTAACCACAAACGCGTGTATTCCGTCACATCGATCGCGCCGTCGTAACCATTATCTTTATTTAATACTTTTCCGTTCTTCATCAATTTATACGTCCAATGGAGGTGTGGTGCCGTGCAAAAACCGGTCTTTCCACTTTTTCCAATGGGGTCACCCTGGGAAACACTCTGGCCATCTGTCACTGTTATTTCGGATAAATGTGCGAGCAAGCTGTAACGGGAATCACTTTTGATAACGACATGGAGACCATACCCTTTTTCTCCATCATCTTTCACCATTGCGATACCATCATTTGGTGCGTAGATAATTGTTCCGACGTCTAATCCAAAATCGATACCATTGTGACCGAGGAATCCAAACTGAGAATACACTTCAGGACTTTGACCGAAACCTTGGGTGATAATTGGTTTGCCAGGAACGGGAGAGAAGATCATACGAAATTGAGAATTGAAAATGAAGAATGGAAAATTACAAATTCCAGTCGGCATGGAACGATCCTTCTTTATCAAGACGTTCGAATGTGTGAGCGCCAAAACAGTCGCGCAATGCTTGGACTAAATTCTGGGGAAGGCGTTCTGTGCGGTAACTATCGTAGTACCAGAGTGCAGATGACATTGCTGGGAGCGGAATGCCACGTAACGCCCCAAGTGCCACAATTCGTCGCCAATCGATTTGGTTCTGACCGGCGAAGCGTGCACGCAGTGCCAAGCCTGCATCACGATCTCCTGCGAAAGCTTTCTGATACAGCTCAACCATCGTCGAACGAATGATGCAGCCGCCACACCACACTCTACAAATTTCTGGAATATTCAAGTTCCATCCAGCAGAAGATTGCTTGGATCCTTCGGAAAGCAATTGTAAACCTTGTGCGTAGGCATTGAGCATACTGAGCTCCAGTGCAACGCGCACATTCGCTATTAAATCTTTTTTGTCGATCGGAATATCATCAACGACGAGAGGTGTTGCTTTGGCCTGCAACGTGCGAAAATCTTTCGCGCTCGACATAATGCGCGCATCAACACCAGCAGTAACCGTTGGAACTGCGACGCCATAATTGAAAGCAGCAATAGTTGTCCATTTACCAGTCCCCTTTTGCGCAGCAGCATCCTTGATAACATCAATAAGATCTGCAGAGGATGGATCATCTTTCTTTGTGAAAATTTTTGCGGTGATTTCCATGAGGAATCCTTTCAAGTCTTGGCTGCGACTCCACTCGCCGAAAACATCCGCGAGTTCTTTGTTTGATAACCCACCAAGAGATTTCAGCAAATGATATGACTCAGCGATAAGCTGCATGATGCCGTATTCAATTCCATTGTGGACTGTTTTTACGAAGTGACCTGCGCCATCAGGGCCGATGTATGAGACACACTTTCCCCCTTGGCCATCATCCGCAGCCATTTTCTTGAAGAGTGGTTCGAGCAAATCGTACGCAGCTTTATCGCCGCCAGGCATCATGCTTGGACCATGCAATGCTCCTTCTTCTCCGCCACTCACGCCCATTCCGATAAAGTGTAAGCTTTTGGCTTTCAGCTTTTGGGTTCTAGCTTGCGTGTCTTCATCGTGACTATTTCCCGCATCAATCAGAATATCCCCGGCCGTGAGGAACTCTTGTAACTGTGTAATCATTTCATCAACTGCTTCACCTGCCTTCACCATCAAGAGAATGGGTCGAGGTGATTGCAACGCTCCAACGAACTCCTCAATAGTTTTCGTTGCAATAAATGTTCCTTCGGACCCAAAGTTTTTCATAAATTCATCCGTTTTCTCTGGTGTGCGATTGAACAATACAACGGTCGCCCCATTACGAGCGGCGTTGCGGGCAAGGTTTGCACCCATTGTACCTAAGCCGATAACTCCTAATTGCATAGTACTCATAATTATTTCTTCACAGATTTCCAGTCATCCATAAACTTTTTCAGACCAGCATCCGTGAGTGAATGCTTTGGTAATTCCACCATGACGCTATATGGCATCGTTGCGATGTGAGCTCCCAGGAGCAATGCACGATGAACGTGTGCGACGTTGCGAACAGATGCGACGAGCACTTCTGTTTTGATGCCGTAGTTTTTGAATGCAGTGACAATATCTTCAATCACTTTCATTCCATCTTCACCTTTATCATCCAATCGTCCGACGAATGGACTGACCATTGTGGCACCAGCTTTCGCAGCCATAATCGCCTGCTCAACTGAAAATACGAGAGTGGTATTTGTACGAATCTTTTTTGCAGACAAAGCCTTCAATGCTTTGAGGCCTTCGACAGTCATCGGAACTTTTACGACAACGTTCTTGTGCCACGATGCATACTGCAATCCTTGTTTGATCATCTCCTTGGAATCCTCCGCAGTCACTTGTGCACTCACGGACTTCGCATACTTACACATCGCAAGGACAGTTTTCTTAAAATCCTTCCCCTCTTTCGCAACAAGAGATGGATTGGTAGTGACACCATCGAGGATGCCCCAACTGGCAACTTCGGCAACCTGTTCAACGTTTGCTGTGTCTAGGTAGAACTTCATACCGGAAGTGTAGCACGAAATCCGTACAGAACACTTGCATCTGTACGTCCTCATACGCGAGGATACTTTCACATGCCAACCATCAAGCGGACACTATCGGCAGCAGCGTTACTCGTGCTCGTTGCATGTAACGAACCGACAACCATCATTCATGCTCCGAAAGATGTAGACGGGATAGAGGGGATAAACGGGATAGATGCGTCTTCATCAACATCGTCAGTAACCTCTATACCGTCTACCCCATCTGCAGCCTCTACCCCCTCATCCGTCCGCATAGCGATGGCATTCGGCTCGCAAGCCCCACATGCGAATTGGAATCCTCCTTATGATGAAGCATGCGAAGAAGCATCACTCATCATCGTTCATCACTATCTGGAGAGAACGCCGCTGAATCCAACCATCATGGATAAGAATATTTTGGATATGGTTGCATTTGAGGAATCAAAAGGACTACCGATTGATATCGATATGTTCCAGCTGGCGGATGTCGCAAAAGAAATGTTTGGGTATGAAACAGAAGTATTGGAAGGAAATGATGTACGTATCGAACGCATCGAAGAAGAACTCGCGAAAGGTAATCCGATCATTGTCCCACTTGCGGGCCAGGATATCGGAAACCCAAACTACACCGGAGATGGGCCGCCATATCATGTGCTTGTGATCCTCGGTTACGATTCCAAAAATTTCATCACGCACGATGTGGGAACACGCAAAGGCGAAAACTATGTGTACCGCAAAGAAGTGATCATGGATGCAATCCATGACTGGAATGGAAGTGTCGATACGATCCGAAGTGGTCCAAGGAGACTTTTGGTAGTTACTAAGTGATGTGGATTGTGTACTTACCTAAACGTGTTACGATCAATCTCCTATGGTACATAAACCAAGCGAAGATTTGCCTGAGAATAACCCCTCTCATGGACCACGTGCTCCTAAAGCAAAACTATTGTTCCCTGATATTGACCCCAAAGAACTGCCCGCAATTTTACAAGTTGATCACCGAACGGTGGCAGCAATTCGCCAAGTAATAGATAGTGGATTGGAAGGAAAAGAATTTCTCATGAATGACACGCAAGCAACGTTTGTCATCGAATATATTCGCTACTGTTTATTGCAAAATTTAGGCGTAAAGAAAAACTTGGCCGCCGCAGCATTATATTTTCTTCGTAAGCAACCGAGCCGAGACCCAAAAACCTTGGAAGTTTTACAAGGTTCTGCAGTAATAGTGAATGAAGCGAAAAAATTAGAAGGTAAAGAGCCACAAGTAATTACAGACAGCTCTTCCGCAGAAGCACCAGAAACAACACGAGCTCCAGCGGAAAAACCGAATTATCTCCGTGAAGCTCAAGACGCGTTGAAGATGCAAAATTACGATGATGCCGCAGTGTTAGCGGCGCATGCTGCAGGCATACCAGGTGCTACTGTTGAATCCTTCCTGTGCGCCGGCATCTGCTACACACTTTGCGCAACAAAAAAGCCAGGATCCGCCGAGAGTAAAATTGAGGATCTAGGACAAGCTCTCGAATATTTTGAAACATTCATGATGCAATCAAAAAATAATCCAAAAATGTCTCAACAGCGCATGGCCATAAAGGCAAAAATCCGTGATGTTTCAACAATGCGAACAGAACTCATACGGAAGCACCAGAGCAAGAAATGACACATGTTGCTTATATTTTCTAAATATGTTATAATATATACGTAATATTTCCCCATTATCTATGCCATCTCTTCCTCGCAGTAATCCTCCAGGAACGCCACGCGAAGAACGCTATCGAACAGAAATTGATATTACTGGCGCTGATCCTAATACAGTTGATTCTCAGACGTTTGCTCGTTACCTCGATAGGAATGGGAAAATACTCGTGACTAAGCAGTCCACCATAATCGGAGGGGCACATACAGAAAGAACTATCGGCCCTGACGATCCATCATATGAAGAGATTTCTGGAAAGCTGCGCGATGGTCTTGCTGGAATCCTCATAGACGTTCCCGAGATGCCACAGTAATTATGGAGTTGAAATATCATCCGGACGAAGGGCTGTAGGCCTCCGTTCGGATTTTTAAAAATATGTGCATTTTACAAACACTTGTATCTTGTTCTTACATCATATTTGTATCTTGCATCTCGTATCTTGTATCTTTCCGTCATGACAACACGCCCTTCACGGAAAAATATTATTGGACAAGACCCCTCGGACGTTCCTATGTCCGCACAACGCGTTCTAGGTTCATCAGAAAAAGGAGACATGCATTGGATTGGGCCCAAGGAAGAAGCGAAGGTTTCGAAGGAAGATCTTGAAGCCTACAAATCTGCACACACGATCATGGCACATTTGTGCGTACAAGCGCCGACCGCACATGCATCTGGTCACCCGGGCGGGCCACTATCAGCATTCACATTCGCCTATTTCCTCAGTAAGCGTCGCGATCCACACACCGATCAACCATTGCGCATCAGCGCAGGACACTTGAGCTTGCTCTCCTATGGACTGCAATGGATGTTCGGACGCGAAGGTTCTGACAAGCGATTGGCTTCTCCAAAAGCAATTATCGAAAATTTCCGTATTCCCAATGGATTACCTGGACACGTGGAAGCGGGCATCGGCGATATTCCATTCGGAACCGGACCGCTTGGCAAAGCAACAAGTCACGGGCTCGGAACTGCGTTTGGACTCAAGTATCTCAAGAAACCAGGAGTGGTAGATGTACTCCTCGCTGATGGCGACTCCCAAGAGGGGCAGGTGGCAGAAGCGTTGCGACTCGCATCGCATCTGCAATTGGATAACCTCGTCGTCCACGGCGACTGGAATGATATTCAACTCTCGGACCTCCCAAGTAAAACAGTTGCTGCAGACTTTGCATCACTCGCACATGCAGCTGGATGGAATGTGATCGAAGTGCAAAATGGCAATGATCCTGCGCAGGTAATCGCCGCTCAGGAACTTGCTGATTCACTCACCGGAAAAGGCCGTCCGATATTTGTCTGTTATTACACAACAATGGGCAACGGCATTTCTTTTATGGAAGAAGGATCGAACACGGGAAAGAAAAACTATCACGGCGCTCCCCTATCCAAGGATGAACACGACGCGGCACTGAAAGAACTTCCATCATTGGAAGATGCTATAAAAGCATACGCATCGCATCAGAAAGCGGAAAAAAAGCGTTACACTTCCAAAAAACCAACGGTCACAGACATTCCACTTATATGGACGACTGCTGGATACAAGCGAACAATCACTGCCGATAAAGGCGCTGCTCGAAAAGATTTCGGTGCAACGCATTTGAAAAATCTCATGAAACTCGATGACCGCATCATCGTTCTTCACGCTGATCTCGCTGCCTCTGGTGGATTTGATAAAGTGCAAAAAGATTTTCCTACACGTGTCATCAACGTCGGAGTGGCAGAAGCAAACATGTACATGATGGCTGCGGGCATGCGACAAGTGGGATTACTTCCAGTGACCTATACATTCGCAGCGTTTGGAACAAATGAAGCTCGCGCGAATGCACGCCTTATCGATATCAATTGCGCTCACACACGTTGTGGAATTATCCACGACTGCACACACTCAGGGTTGAGCGTCGGGGAAGATGGTGAAACACATCAGGAACAAAACTATGTAAATATTCCGCTTCACCATACTCAAGTGTGGGTACCGGGAGATTCCAACCAAGCAGGAGCGATGGCTGAGCGCGCACTCGCAATCAGTGCCGAAGGCCATGAAAGCGTGTACATATTTTCTGCTCGCAGCGATCATCCGCAAGTTCTCACGCCGAAAGGTGACGTCATGTACGGTGAGGATTATGTCTATGACGGTGCGATCGATATCGTGCGCGGAGCCGGAAACATGGAGGACAAAGTGACAATCATTGCGACAGGCATCACACTGCATGCAGCCATACAAGCTGCAGATGAAATGGAAGATGTGCGCGTACTCAACGTGTCATGTATTCGTCCGATTGATGCATCTGCAATTATTCAAGCAGCACTCGAAACTGCACACTTGATCGTCGTGGAAGACCACAACACTGAAGGAGGACTTGCAACACAAGTGGCGGACATTATCGCAGACTTCCAACTCCCTTGTTCCCTTCGTCGTCTTGGCCTCACGCACTATTTCCCATCTGGTAAGGCAGAGGACCTCATGCTTTTTGCAGGACTCGATAAAGACAGCATCATCGATGCAGTGGAAGACATGATGCACCACGAAGTTGCTGGCGGTGAAGATGCATTTGTCAGTGCGGTGTATGCAATGAAACAAAATATGAGCACGAGCAGATTCCGTTTGAAGGCATTGCCATACATCGAACGACTTGCGACCGACAAACTGTACCTTGACCACCTTCGCAGCTTCTGGAGCAAGCGAACTATCCCTGTGTCTAAACTACCAACGAATACTGTACTCAGGAAAATGCTTGGAGAGGATTCCGAAGGTTAATGCCAATAAATGGCGAGATTTAGCCGTGCAGCTCGGCAAAAATCCGTTACAATACGTACGGAGAGATGGCCGAGTGGTCGAAGGCGACCGACTTGAAATCGGTTAGACCTCAAAAAGGTCTCGTGGGTTCGAATCCCACTCTCTCCGCCATGAACCACTCACTCGCTGTTGCTCGTTCGGGTACATGGCGAGCCAGCTAACTTAACTCAACAAAACTATCGCAGAATGCTTTATTGTATTTTCTGATCACGCTATACTTGCTCATCATCTTTTTCCTTAATTCATGAAAAGAATTTCCCCTATTCTCATCTCTCTCGTAGCATTCCAACTTGCTGCATGCACAGCAAACAACACAGGTAATCAAGCGCATTCGGAAGTCTCATCATCTTCTGAAGCAATGATGGAAGAGACAAAAAACGTATTATACCGTGGGACATTGGAAGAAGCCGGCGTCAGTATTTTTATGCAAGGAACACATCGTCTTTCGCTGGATGACGGACGTTTCATCATGCTCGAAAGCGAGCAAGTCAATCTTGATCATTATATCGGTGAAGAAGTCGAAGTTTTTGGCGCAGTTCGTCCCACTGTTGAAGAGGGTGGAATGATCATGCGTGTCGAGAGTGTTAAGTCTCTTACATCAAGCTTGTCTTCATCGGTCGTAATAGACAATAACAGTTCTGCTTCATCTTCAGAATTTTCATCTGCAAGTTCTAGTGACGCAGCTTCTTCTGCGGCTACAATTTCGTCTTCAGTCGCACAATTATCAAGTGTCACTGCTGTGACTACCACATCTTCCATCGCCGCTTCATCGATGGCCGCGTGGCAAGGCTCCGCTGAACTTTCTGCAAAAGCTGCGATCATGGCAAAAGATAAAATGGCGCCTGAACTCTGGACACAGAAATACTGCTCCACAACTATTGGATATTGCATCCCTGTTCATAAGAATTGGTGGTT
Source organism: uncultured Candidatus Peribacteria bacterium (assembly GCA_964391185.1). Taxonomy (GTDB): domain Bacteria; phylum Patescibacteriota; class Gracilibacteria; order Peribacterales; family Peribacteraceae; genus JAKQEM01. Next base: position 105,383 of record CAYMIX010000005.1, read on the forward strand.
CAATTCATTTGGAACAACTTCGACGGCACTCTGGCATGTAGAAATTGGCACAACCGAGATGACCAACCTAGGCGAAGGCCCACTCGTTGTTGACGTAGTTTCTGGCGATATTTCTGCCTCTGGCATGACTGACGGACAGGTAAAAGCTGAGAATGGCATGGTTATTGGCGCACGTTCTTGGACTGGAAACCGCCACATTGAAGTACGTGGACCATCTAATCTCGAAGCTGCTATCCGCTATATCACAGCTGAATTGAAAGCTGCACAGTAATTGAACGAAAATCACTGACTCTTAGGGATGGCATACGCTAGAATCGCGATATGCCATCTTTTTCGTATATTGCACGAACGGGTGAAGGAACACTGGAAAAAGGAACTATTACTGCGAGCAGCTCAGAATCTGCTCGTGAAAAATTGCGAAAGAAGCAGTTAATGGTGGAAGAATTACAGGAAGATAATTCACCTTCTACGACATCTATTGGCTTTGCAGGTTCTATGCCATGGACCACGACAGAAGATGATTTGAGCTCTGTGCCACCGCCATCTCCCGTATTACAAACTGCCGTAACTGAGGATGATACGGAATATCTTCCTCTGGTAGATACCTTGCGTCTCTTCGCCGGCTGGCTACTAGCATGGTATGCAGTTGTGTATCTGCTTGGCGGATATCAGCGTAATGGAAAAATCTCTGCGAGCATTCCATTCCTCCAGGCGTTATTCGAATCTCCTCTTGTCCTGCGCTTTGCATTCGGAACATTCCTCTTCCTCATGCTCACAAGCATCTACGCCTGGACAGGAAAAAGCACGGGTAAAGCAATCGCGCTGAGTGTTACAGGAATTATTACATTCTTGATTTTCCACTTCATCGCCTGATCATGTCTTCGGAAAACCCACAAGGGCAAAGTGAAGGACGTGGACCTACGGAGCGACCGCATGCTGAAATGGAACAGAGTGAAATCTCCCCGCTAAAAAAACAAAAAAGATCGGACCCGAGACTAAGACTGCAAGAAGAACAATCTCACCGTGTCGAAGAAGCAGAGGCAGAATTAAATCTGACAAAAGAAGATAGGAATCGTATTTATAAGGAAGAGTCATTATCCTTGGATGAAATCGATTCCGCAGAAAAAATTATTCTTGATCTGAAAAAAGGAAAGGATCGATCTTGGAACGAGCCAGGAGAAAACAATGAATCAACTGATAGAATATGCAGATCGATTGATCGTATTTCGGCAGAGATATTTAAAGATCAAGATTGGCCTCTCCAGCGTCTGAATGAAAAAACCGATATCTCGTCGTACAAAAAGATCGAGTTGGTCGTACATCCTCTCTATTCTATTGTTCATCTTTCTCCGGGAGATGAAATGAAAGGATTATGGGATGCATCCTTATGGAAAAAATCGGGCGAGAATATAGATACATATATTTCAATGCATATGCAGATTCTGAAGGATGATGCCATTTCCAAGCTTAGCATTGATCCAAAATCGGTTCCCACAAGCTACGTTCATTTGCTGGAGCTTACTCAGGAATTGGAGGCAATGCGTACGTCCTCTCCGGATACATTAAAAGTGTATGTCATGCCACGAAAAACATTACTGACAGCAGACAAGCAAAAAGCGATGCATTCATTTTTGGGAAAATTTTCCGAAGAAAAGAACATCTTCGTAACAGATTCGCTTCATGATGCAACAGGGACTCTCCAACCAGAAGCATTGGCAGTTTTGCAAAAAGCAAAACCCGAACAGCAGTTGCGGCTGCAAGGAGGGTATATGAATGCCTGCTTGGATGCCTGCTTGGAATCGATTTATGAAATTAGCCACAAACAAGGTGGTAGTATCAGAATTGACTTTGATGCATCTACCGCCCATCCCGCGACATACGAATTCCTCTCAGAAGTAGAAAATAGACCTTTAATCAAGCTCCCGAAAGATTCCAGTTCCGATACTCCAGAATCAGTTATTTCCGACTGTTTGCAGTGGGTTAAGCAAAACTCTGATTTCAATCAATTTTTGCGAGAAAAACAATTGCCGAAATATCGGCACAACATTGAAGACGGGATAAAAATTTATCAGCGTAGAAATCCAGACAATCCCCTTCCCACAATTGAAGTCGGACTCATACATTCAGATCAAACCGAACAATTGGCTTAGGTACTGTTTGGGCAAATGATTTACAGCCCGAGCTGCTTGCGGATTTCGTCCGCCTGCGACTGTTCCTGATTCTTCGCTTCACTCTGCACGTACATCGACTGCAGATCGCGCCAGTCTTCTGCATGCTTTTGTTCCAAACGCATAAGCTGAAGAAGGTGCTTTGGTGAAAGTTCACTGAACTTGCGGCGTTCTTCCTCGAGGATTTTCTGAAGTTCGTCGATCTGGAATTGGCTAAGCTTTGGAATCGCCTGAATAATGCGCCACTTTTCATCGCGTGTGAGCGAAATACTTCCACGCAAATAGGTAAGAAACACCTGTTCATCAAAATCAGTTTGCGGATGCGCTGGCACAACGACTTTATCATTCGTAAGAGTTGTTGTTGCAGACCCAAAACGATAATCACCTACCTCTCCGAGCACGCGAATATCTTCATCGTCATACCCCATTTCCTTCGTTGCAATGGTTCCTGGTGGTGGAGGTGGTGGACCACTGTCTTGTGGTGGTGGAGCTCCGCCAGAATCATCATCACCCTGTCCGCCTCCTCCTGCCTGTTGAGCTGGTGGCTGTGGTGGGCTTGGTGGCGATGCAAACACCATCGTTGGATCTAATCCATCCGATGGAACATTATCGCCTGGGCGAGGTGGTGGAGTCGTTGCTCCAGTTCCATCCTGCTGTGTCTGATCGTCAGCCATCTGAAAAAAGTGGGAAAGTGTTGAATAGTGTACAACGTCTGACGGCTACCGCAAGCGCTGCCGGATACTGTTTTTACCTATTAAAAGGAAGTATGGCGGTAAGGGGGAGTCTGCCTTACTTCCATACATTCGTACTACAATACTTTTATGAAGCACGAGGAGCATGGATCCCCGTCATCCTCTCTGCTGCCTGCCGTGCTTTCACAACTAATTCTGGCTGGAATAAATACGAGAACTGGAACTCCGGCAATCCACTCTGGCGTGTGCCAAATAATTCTCCCGGTCCACGCAGTTTCAGATCTATCTCTGCAAGCTGGAAACCAGAATCGAATTCTTCCATTGCTTTGAGCCGTGGTGAACGAGCTTGCTCAGGAGTCGTTGTAAAGAGGAAGCAATGACTTTGATAATCACTTCGCCCAACACGTCCACGGAACTGATGAAGTTGTGCCAAACCAAAACGCTCCGCACCCTCTATAACGATGATCGTACTATTTGGCACATCGATACCCACTTCGATCACTGATGTAGACACAAGAATATCAAATGCTTTGTCACGGAATTGCTGCAGGATTGATTCTTTTTCTTGTGGCGTCATCTTGCCATGGAGTTTCGCAATACGACGATGTGGAAATCCTTCGCGCAATCGAATGAGTTCTTGTTCAACACTTTTCACTTCTTTTATTTCTTCCGATTCTGAGCCGGCAATCAGAGGACAAATTACAAATGTTTGACGTCCTTCTGTTATTTGATGATCAATAAAGAGCTCAACAGTTTTACGATCATTGGGCGAAATCACTTTCGTTTTGATGGGCTTACGATTGCCTGGTTTTTCCAACAACACCGATAAATCATGATCACCATACGCTGTGAGCGCGAGTGTGCGTGGAATCGGCGTCGCAGTCATCGCAAGGAAATGTGGCATGCCTGCCGTCCGTAGCCCATCTGGCGAAGGAAGGCCTTTATCTTTCAATCGCGCACGTTGGTTTACGCCAAAGCGATGCTGTTCATCGACGATCACCAATCGCAAATCCTTAAACTGCACCGTGTCCTCTATGAGCGCATGCGTCCCAATCACGATATCGATCGTTCCGCTGGCACATGCCATTTTTATCGTTCTCGCATCCATCTGCGGAGTTGAACCTGTGAGCAAAGCAACATGTGGCAATCTCATTCGATCAGTCAAACCTTGATCTAAAAAATATTGATGTAGTGTGAGCAATAATCGTGCGACTGTTTGCGCATGTTGCTTTGCAAGAACTTCTGTCGGAACCATCAGCGCACATTGTCCACCATGACGAATGACTGTTGCCATCACCGCTGCGGCAACTAATGTTTTACCGGATCCAACATCACCTTCGAGCAATCGCGACATCGGAACATCTTTTTCCATATCACGAAGGATTTCATAAATGGCGATTTTTTGGCTTCCAGTAGGTGTAAACTTCAGTGAAGCGAAAAACGCTTTGATGAGTTCGACATCCATCGGAATCTTCAACCGATCTTGATGTTCTCCTTGCCATGCCTTCTTACGCTCGAGAGCTGCTGCTTGCACATGAAACATTTCTTCAAACGCCATGCGATATTGCGCACGTTCGACATCCGTTGGTTCTTGTGGAAAGTGCAATGCTTTCACCGCTTCGCGACGCGTCAACAAGCCTTCTTCCTCTATAATTTTTTTTGGCAACGTTTCTGGTAGTAAATTAATTGCGTCTTTGATGAGCACAATTTTCTCCCGCAACCACTTGGTATTGATGATGTCGTGCTGCGGATAAATTGGAACAAGGCGACCAGCATGCACAAGTGCGCGTTGCCCGGCAATTTCGAACTGCGGACTTTGGAATTGCAGTCGATAATTTTTCTCTGAAAGCTTCCCCGTTAAAACTACTTCTGATTCATCGGGAAGCATGCGTTTTACGTGCGGTTGATTGAACCAGATTACTTCCGCAGTTCCTCCTTCAGTATCAGTAAATGTTGTGCTGATAATCACTCGCCCACCGCGAATGCGCGTTGTCTTGAGGGTAGAAACACTTCCACGAACAGACGCTTTCTCCCCCATCGGGACCATCGAAAGTGTGGTGATCTTACTCAAGTCTTCATGCGCACGTGGCAAGTACATCAGCAAATCCTGCACGCTTTTAATATCCATCGCATCAAGTGCTTCGATGTGATCGTTTGTCGTGCGAAGAACATCGCGCAATGGTGTAGAAAGTTTCAGCTGCTCCATGCGCGAACACTGTAGCAAAGTGAACGATCGTCCACTAGCCCACAAGCAGCACATTCATCTCTGGCATGACACTCGCAAAAAATTCTTGATCTTTCGGATGTGTCAGTATACTGGCAGCTTCTTCTTTGGTTACCCATCGCGCTTCTGGAATGCGTCGATCGATTGGCCGCAACTCTTCTTGCTGTGTTGTAAATAAATAAATCGTAATGCGTTTGAACCTGTCCATATTTTCTCCACCAGTATTTGTAAGCGCATAACGCGAATAACTTCCCAAGAGTTTCACCAATTTTAAATCAGTAATACCAGTTTCTTCCGCAATCTCACGCAATGCAGCCTCACGAGGATCTTCTCCTTCTTTCATTTTTCCTTTCGGCAAAGACCACGAACCATCTCGTTGACGCACAACGATGATATGTCCGTTTGGATGAAGAACCACGCCGCCGGCGCTGTGGACAAAATACGTTATATCAGTGTGAAAAGACGCCGCATGGTAGATCGCCCTCATGCGTTATTCAATAATTTTCCTGAGAAGTTGTGCTACAATGTATGGCGATGTCGAAATTTCAATCATCCATCAAAAAGCACGAAAATCTTCCTGAAGATGATCAGAAGAAAGCAGGGCAAGCCATTGCCGGTGATATGGACACGGAACATGCGAACTTTTTAAAAACACTCATCAGTTTGCTCGACCGCAATGAGATAACCGCTTCGGACCCACAATCGTTGCTTAAAAAAGATATATACGACAAATTACCGCAAGATTGGAAAGACAAAGTGAATATTGCACTCGTGAATATTGCACAACAAATTCGTTTGATCGAAGATTTTTATCGCTCTAAGCAAACGCCGAATTCCTCTCCGCACCTGCAAACAATGATTGAACACTTGTGGCAGATGAAACAGCGCATTGAAAAGACGCATGATGTTTTTAAATTTTAAACTCGAAATCCGAATTTCGAAACTCGAGACAAAGCTGAATACAGAAAGTTTGTAATGTCTTGAAATTTTAAACGTTCATATTTGTTTCGGATTTCGTGCTTCGAGGTTCGGATTTACAATTGTTTCGCGTCGACCCACCTAATCCTTTCGTCATCTCCCCACCACGTCATCTGCCTCTTTGCATACTGACGGGTTTTTGCAGAAATGATTTTTTCCAATTCTTCCACATTGCGATCGTCTGTGGAGAGCCAATGCATGATTTCTTTATACCCATGACTTTTCATCGCAGGATCTTGCGTCATGAATCCTTTATCGAGTAATCCTTCCACTTCTTCAATCCAACCAGACTTCAACATAATTTTGGTTCGTTCATCGATACGTTTCGTAATTTCATCACGTGGCCACATCAACCCTAATTGAAGAATCTGATATGGCGGTGGAATCGTCTTTTTTAATTCTGATGGCTTGCGTCCAGTTATTTCGTAGAGCTCCATCGCACGAACAACATAATGCTTGTTCTGCGCTGCAAAATTCTTGGCAGTCGCAGGATCTATCTCAAACAATTTATCGTAAAGTGCCCAGCCATCATCAGCGTCATATTCTGCTTCGAGCTTCTTCCGTAGTTCCGGTGGCGCGACAGGTAATGGATCAAGCCCATCAACTACTGCACTGATGTAGAGCATTGAACCTCCAACGAGAAGTGGTACAACATTCCGCGCATGACAATCATCAATAATTTCTGTCGCCATTTTTTTATAGGAAGCGATCGTCAGTTCTTCGTTTGGTTCAATAACATCAATAAGATGATGGACCACTCCCCTCTGCCCCGCACCGAATGCCGCAGCGTTCTGGTGCAGGGTCTTTTCCTCCTCGGTAATTTTTGCGGTACCGATATTTAGATGACGGTACAACTGACGAGAATCCGCGTTAATAACTTCGGCATTACCAATATGCTTTGCAACGTCTAAAGAAAACTTTGTTTTACCTGAAGCTGTCGGACCAAGGATCACAATCAATGGTTTTTCCGCTTGCTGCAGATGTTCATCGACGAATGATTGCCAATGAGAAATATATTCCATGGACATGAAAAAACTATACACTGCACCATCCTATGAAAGGAATCACCATGCTCGGCATGCCAGGTGCAGGCAAATCGTCCATTGGCGAGTTGGTTGCCGAAAAAATGGGATACGCGTTTATAGATCTCGATTTGCTCATTGAGGAAAAAGAAAGAAAGGGCCACCGGCTTATTTTGTTGGAAGATGGCGAAGAAGGGCTGCTCCGACTGGAAGAGCAATACACCATGGAACTTAGTTTGGATAATACGGTCTTTTCTCCTGGCGGAAGCATCATTTACACAAAGGCAATGGAGAAATTGCATCGTGAAACGACAATCGTTCTATTGGATATCAAGATTGATGCATTGCGCAAACGACTAAGAGGTGTGATTGAGGCGCGGGGCATCGTCGGCTTGGAGCGCATGACATTTGATCAGCTTTTTGAGGAGCGCATGCCAATATACAGGAGGTATGCACATGAAGTGATAGATGCCACCAATCAGAAAATTCATGAAACTGCTGCGAACGTTATGCACGTCATGACAAGTAGATTAGACGTCGCATAGGGACGCATTAAACAACATTTTCTCACTTTTCCTACTGCTCGAATCTTTTCAAAAGCGGTATAATACAAAAGAACATTCGTTCTATTCTCCATTCTCAATTTTTTATGGATCCACGAATCCAATCTATCTACGCAGGAATTTCACGCGGCCATATTACGCCGAACAACTTCGTTGTTCCGACCGTCATCGAAAAAACACAATTCGGTGAACGTGTGTACGACATCTACTCACGCCTCATGGAAGAACGCATCGTCTTCATGGGTACACCTATCAACGATGAAGTGGCAAACACGATCATCGCCCAGTTGCTCTTCCTCGAAAAAGAAGATGCAAAGAAGGACATCACACTCTATGTGAACTCTCCAGGCGGACAGGTCACATCCACGCTCGCGATGTACGACACGATGCAACATGTGAAGCCAGATGTTTCGACAGTCTGTCTTGGCATGGCTGCATCTGGTGGTGCTGTCATCCTGATGGCCGGAGCCAAGGGCAAGCGCTTTGCACTCAAGCACAGCGAGATCATGATTCATCAGCCTCTCGGAGGAGCGGAAGGCCAGGCAACAGACATTGCTATCCACGCTGAACACATCGTGAAGATGAAGAACATGCTCAATGAACTTATTGCCTTCCACACAGGAAAGAAGCTCGACCAGGTAAAGAGTGACACAGAGCGCGATAAGTTCCTCAGCGCACAGGAAGCGCTCGATTACGGACTCATCGACCACATCGTTGAATAAATAACCGAAGAATCAGAGGAAACAAAGGATTCAGAAGAATCAGAGGAACGTTGGTTCCTCTGATTCTTCGGTTTCTTCTGAATCGTCTGAATCCTCAGTAATAGTTATTTCTTTTTCTTGGACGGTACTTTCTTCGCTGGTGTAGACTTCACCGTTGCGACTGGTGCAATAGGAGAACTTTTTACCGCTGTCTTTGAAACTGGCATTGGCTTGCTGTTTTCCGTCGAACAATCGCACGTTGGTCCGCAGCTGCATTCGTCACCGCAAGCGCAACCCGTTCCACACGCGCTTCCGCAGCATTCTCCGCAGGAACCGCCTTTTACTGCAACCATCAGAACAAGAATCCAGATAAGCGCGTTCATGGATGGTGGCATTGTGTCATTCAACGAAATTCCGGAGATTGCAGATTTGAGCATCAATCCAGCAGGGATGGAAGCGAGGGCAATTGACGCTGCATACGCGGCAATGTGTCGGTAAATACCGAATGCAAGGAGTAAACCTCCGATGATCATCAGACCCGGGAGAATATATCCCCAGACCATACCGATCGGTTCGAGTATGCCAAGGCCGCGACCGACTGATTCTGCGAACGTTGCATCTTGATAATGAGCGAAACCAGCAAATGCTAATGCGAGACCGAAACCGATCCGCACGAAGAGCCGGGCCACTCCTTTTGGTTCATTGGGTGAACAACACATAAGAAACAGGAGGAAAGGAAAGTGGCAACTATTGTGCTCCTTGTGTACCTGCTGCGACAACCACTGAAATGTCAGATGGGGTTGACCACTTGTTCATGCTATTCTATCGCCAATGTTTGAGCTCCTCAGCACATCGCCATTTGGCAGACGCGGCCGCATCCACACAATGCACGGCGTCATCGAAACACCGGTATTTTTCCCGGTAGGTACAGCAGGCGCTATGCGAGGAATAACACTCGACAACCTCACAGAGCTTGGCTCACAGGTGTTACTCTGCAATACATACCATTTACATCTTCAACCAGGCGAAGACGTTATCGAAGCTGCGGGTGGCCTGCACAAATTTATCGGATGGACAGGACCGATCCTTACCGACTCCGGCGGTTTCCAGGTATTCTCCCTTGAAGGAATGCGCAAAATGAAGGAAAACGGTGTTGAGTTCCAATCGCACATCGATGGAAGCAAGCATTTTCTCGGGCCAGAGGAAGCAATGACGATTCAGCACACTTTGGGATCGGACATTATTATGTGTTTTGATGAATGCCCACCCTCTACAGCTCCTCGCTCTAAACAGATTGATGCTGTTGATAGGACCTTGCGTTGGGCAAAGGAATGCAAGGCTCATCACGAGCGATTGAAGATTCAGAAGAAACAGACGAATCAGAGGATACAGAAGAGCGGAGGTTCCTCTGATTCTTCTGAATCCTTTGTCTCCTCTGAATCCTCACCATTGCTTTTCGGCATCGTCCAAGGCGGCCTTGAGCAGGACTTACGCAAACGATGTGCGGAAGAGCTCATCAGTATTGGCTTCGATGGCTACGCCATCGGCGGACTCGCCGTGGGTGAAACGGAAAAAGAAATGTATGACGTGATCGATTACGTATGTCCGGTATTACCCGAAGATAAACCTCGCTATTTGATGGGTGTTGGAAAAATCTCTCAGCATCGTGAAGCGGTAAAGCGTGGCGTCGATATGTTTGACTGTGTTCTCCCGATGCGCGAAGCACGTCATGGCAAAATTATCCGCATGGATGGAAGCGTCGTGCGCATTCGCAATCAGCAATACATCAACGATCACTCGCCTATCGATGCAGATTCTCCTTCGTCCTTCAGCAGAAAACATTCGTTGAGTTACCTCTCACATTTATTCCGTGCCAACGAAAGATCTGCCGAGACGATTGCCTGCATGCAAAACATGGCTGTGACTCTCAAAGCCATGTCGGATTTAAGAAAAGTCTTGGAATCTGGTATCGAATGAAATCCGAAGCACGAAACCCTAAACTCGAAACAAATCTGAACGTTTAAAATTTCAGACATTACAAACATTCTGTATTCCGTTTTGTCTCGAGTTTCGGAATTCGGATTTCGAGTTTAATCAGGCGTTAATCGCCGTCACCTCAATATTCGTGTGCTGCTGCTTGTGACCCTTTGTGCGAATGAAACGCTTGCGGCGGCGCATACGGAACACGCGGATCTTCGCATCTTTGCCGTGGCTAAGAACTTTTACTTCAACAGATGCACCATCAACGAATGGAGCGCCGAGAACCATATCGCCACCGTCTTTTACAAGCATGTACACATTGCCGAAGGTGAGCTTCTTGTTCTCTTCAGCATCCTGGAGCGGAACCGTGAGCTTGTCGCCCACTTGGACCTTCTCTTGGAAACCTGCGATTTCGACGACAGCAAACATGGGAAAATGGGCAAATGTGTGCGGGAGTCTACGGAAGATGACCCTATTGCGCAAGTGAGAAGTTGAAGCATTCAAATATAAGCACATATGACCGTTTTGCACTTACTCATGAGAGACAAAGACATTCTTCTTTGCACATATTCTACTCATACCTTCGCGTTGTTATTAAATGTTGTTGACATTCGTCAACATTATGCAAAAATGAACCCTTTTGTCCCCCCTCCCTTTATTATGGTCCAATCATCGAATCGCTTTATCTCAGGGCTCTGTGCAATCGCTTGCCTCCTATTCACGGGATTCTCATACGTTTATGGGGCCGATTCAGCTTTTCTGGACCAAATTATCGAAATTCCTACCGTTCAGTCATCCGCCGATGGTGAGACGGCCTTTGGAAACAGAGATTCCGCTTCGACAATTGACGAGCAAGACATGTATCGCTTACCGATGATCAATGTCACCAATCTCGTACTTGGAGATATCAGTAACGATTCGATCAACGGAATATTCACGATCGAGAATGCGGATGAAGCGATGATGGCAGGACTTACATACAAGATGGAAATCTATACAAAAGACACAACGATGATGTTCGACCGTTCTATTGCTGCCGACGTATTTGCTTTGGTACCAGGCGAGAAGAAAGAAATGACTGCAAAAGTCGCTTTGAATAATGTGCCAACAGGTTCGTACACACTACGTGTACAAGCGATGACTCAACATGGAAAGAAATTGGGATGGAGCGATGTTCCTTTTGATATTCAATCAAATGCTTCTATGAACGTTGCATTGTATGCAGGAAATATTGTTCTTCCAGAATTTGAAAACCAAGTTGTTCCTCCGATGACAGGACCAAACCTCGATGCTAACAGCATGTTTACCATGAAGGCGCTTGCAAAAAATACTTCAGGAAAGTCAGTCACAGTTGTGCCAACACTCGATGTGTATGCATTCGATATGACACGCGGCAATGCGCAGACGCAAACTTTCGCAGCAATCACACTCGCAGCAGGAGAGACAAAAGAATTTTCTTTGCATGTACAAGCACCGGCAAAAGCTGAGGTGTATTCAGCACTTCTCCGCTTGAAGAATGCAGCGGGGGAAAAGATTTCAAGCATTGCAGAATACCGTTACGTTGTTCGTGGGGAAGACGCTGACATCATCATGGTAAAGCCGTTGTCCCTTGGAAAAGATGCAGGTGATACTACAAAATTACGCATTGATGTAGTAGGAGCTCCAGATGCAGTAACTTCTGTGACAGCCACTCTTGCAATCGAGCTTTCAGATGACGAAGGAATCGTTGGAGATGTCGACATTGAAGGGTTAAAACTCAGCGATGGCGTCACGTCTGGCATCGCAAGCATTACAAACAATCGCGCAATTGCTGGTACACCTCGTGTTTCTGTTGTTGTGAAGAATGAAGCTGGTGTCACGCTTGATACATACCAAGCAACTTTCGATGTTTCTGCGGCTGTAATTGGTTCGATCACTAGAAAAGAAGTCGAGATGCCCGTATCAACTGCAGCCTTGGGAAGTATTGGCTTGGCTCTGCTCAGCACAATGTTGGTAATCGCAGTAGTGTGGATTATCCGCCGCGCGAAGCGCACAAAGTCATTGGCATTGCCGGTTCATGTGATGATGCTTGTTGCCATGATGGTGAATATTGCAGGTGCTTCCGCAAACGGAATTGAAGTACTAACATCTGTGACGGCACCACAATATCATGTGGCATGGACACCTTTAGGCAATACACCAATCATTCAGATTTTCGTAAACCCACCAATTCACGACGCTCCTGCGAACACATACAACAAGGGAAACGTTCCTTATACATATACCGTCTTATATGCAGTGTGTGACAATACACCAAGCAGAGTACGTGTGATCGCCCGCTATGACCGCAATGGTGGTAAGCACTCTAACCTTACGGGAACTGCACAATCGAACTGGATCGTGTTCCACAACACAACGACAACCTACTCCTTCTGTCCGGCTAACTCGACTCCGGTAAACGCTACATATCCTCATGCACTCTGTTATGGTCCAAGTTTCCAGGGTTCTGGAACGGTGGATCTATCAAGTGTGAATACCAATAACACAACGCTCCAATTTGTCGCGAAAATGTATGGAGGAGGTTTTGGGGGAACAAGTTTCCCAGACAGTGCGGTTGTGGCTTCGCAAGCAAACGTCGCAATGCACGCGGTAAATATTTGGTTGAATTGGGCATCAAGCAGCTCAAACAGCTCAAGTTCTGTCGGACAATGTGAAGAGAATGGTAATAGGTATGCGACACGCATTATTGAGCAATCCCCTGTTGTTCTTTCCAGTTCCTGGAGAGCCAATCAAGCCCCGCAGAACGTACTGGGTGCTCCGGACAATGTGATTGTGGACTTCAACCAAACTTCCAACAATCAGGTAGGTTTTGTCACAGTCGGATTTGAACCTAACGCATCTATCGTAAACGGACCAGGCAATGACCTGCGCATTCACTTGCAGGATTACATTACTGGTGAGCCACAGGAACGCTTTGATGTATTGGTGAGCAAAGATGGAACTTACTTCTACAGCATCGGCATGTCCCCACCTCAAACAACGACGACACGCCTGCTGCAGGAAAGTTATGCATTTGATATTGGATCCAGTGGATTGGATCAGGTGTTCTACGTGAAAATTAGAAACTCTCAGATTGATAATGCGAATCCACACGAAGGTCCAGATATCGATGCAATTGAGATTTTGAATAAGAGTTGTGGACAGATCAGCTCGAGTTCTTCCAGTTCTTCTGCCATCTCTCAGTGTCCGGTGAACCTTCGTCATGCGAATGTGATTCTGAGTTCCACCTCTGTTCCTTCTCGTGGTGGTCCTGCGAGCACGATTCTTGGTGCACCAGGTGGAGCAAATGATTCGGTGAACTTTGATAATGATGGAAATACAGCAGGATTTGTAAAAGTAGGATTCCCTGCTCCGATCATCGATGGTCCGGGTGCAGATTTCATTGTGCACGGAGAGCATCAGGATGAAGACTTTGAGGTGTTTGTGTATAACACAAATGGCCAGAAGGCTTCTGTGGGATACATTGCGAGAGTGTACCCATACAACACTGGTGCAGGGCTCCCAACGTTTGATCTTTCCTTTGATATTTCCGGAACAGGATTCTCTTCTGTTGTTGCAGTAGAGGTATTGAACCGCGAAAGTCGTCCATCCAATGATGACAGTGAAGGACCGGATTTAAAAGGGTTTACAAGCATCTATTGTGGAACACAACAGAGTTCCAGCTCCTCTTCCTCTTCTGCCCCTCAATGCCGCGACGGTATCGATAATGATGGAGATGGACGGGTGGATTACAACAATGGCAATGGAGATTACGGTTGTGATCACAACGATGATCCAACGGAGAATCCAAACCCAG
>CAYMIX010000006.1:0-87296 GCA_964391185.1 uncultured Candidatus Peribacteria bacterium
CTGCTCCTAGTACGAGAGGACCGGAGCGGACGAACCTCTGGTGTACCTGTTGTCGCGTCAGCGGCATTGCAGGGTAGCTATGTTCGGACGGGATAACCGCTGAAGGCATCTAAGCGGGAAGCCCCTCCTAAGATTGAGATTCCCCATAAGCCCGCTGGAAGACTACCAGCTAGATCGGTCACAGGTGTACGTACAGCAATGTATTCAGCCGAGTGATACGAACGGGCAATTGAACATTCTTTTTTCTGTCCTGTAATTCTCCGATGAAGAATCTTTGCGATCCTTCGTTTGTACAATTACATGGCGTACTGTTCATGCGTCACTGTAGCCAAGAACGAGATGAAGAACGTGAGCTTTAGCTCTGGTTTGCATCTTGATTGAAGGCAAAGCGGGCAAGATATGCCCATCAGTGATAGAGAATGTTGAATGCGAGAATGTGGAATGTTGCTATGCAACCTTCTACATTCAACATTCGATATTCCACATTCTTTTTGAAGACGTGTCGGCTGATGACTTTGGACCGTTAGGTTCTAAAGTATAAGTATATATATTCGATCGTTGAGTCTTGGTGCCTCGAGCGGAGGGGTCACACCTGATCCCATACCGAACTCAGCAGTTAAGCCCTCCAGCGCCGATGGTAGTTGCCTTCTTAGGCTGCAAGAGTAGGCCGGTGCCAAGACCCAGCGATTGAATCACTTAAACATCATCTATTGAGCAATAGCGTCCGATCTCCACAAGAGATCGTTTTTGCGTACCATTGACATAAATATTAAAACGTGTCTATTATCCGTTTGGCTGTTCATTTGCAAACCGTCCAACCTTTTGCAGAAAGTAGAGGTCCAAGATGATTGGTTCCCCGTACGAAGGTGATGAGGATCCGCGCCCGAGTCTCACGTCTGCTCAGGACACCGAGGGCGTCGACGAGATCTGGGAGGCACACCCTAGAACAAAGGAGTGGCCCACCTGGATCAAGATCATTCTGTGCTTCCTGGTATTGATTGCCGTGGTTGCAGCATGCGTCCTCGGGGAGTTCTACTTCCCGACGAAGCGCACTGCGGGCTACGAGTTCCGCAAGTTGGGCCCCGTTCCCACCCAAGCCGAGCGTGAAATGCTCAGGCAGGAGCTCGAAGCGATCGGTCAGAAGCATGGATGGAAGGTGATCGATAAGGAATAGGACGTTCCTATTCTCAACCCTCGTACAGCTACCCGCGGCAGTCCAATGGATTGTCGCCTTTTTATAACATCTATACTATACGGACGCCTTCATGGCGGCTGTATGTTACTGTTGCATCAGTGCATCGATTTGCGCTTCAAGATCAGCTCTTCCGGAATTCTGCAGTGCCTGGCGCATAGCTGAGATGACAGGCTCCAGAAGGGAAATTACCTGTGAAAGCTGGTTGCAGTTGGAGCTTGCTGCCATACATGCATTTTTTACAATGTCGTACTGGCGCTGTGCATCGAGGTATCCGTTCAATGCGGAATCGGGAACGGTTACGTTCTGTTGCTGCATCAGAGAAAACGCGGCTGGGAGCACGTCGAAGATTTTATCCATTTTTGCGAGAACGCCATCTGGCCTGCTTGGTGTTGTTTGGACTGGTGTACCTTGGCTCTCCAGGGCAGCAGCAATCATCTGTGCGATTTCAGCTAAGCGGCTGCGCATGACATCGGCTTGCGTGCGAATAGCATCGATACTTTGAGTTCCATTACTAAAAGCAATTTGAATTTGCTGAAGCCAATCAACCGTTGCCTTCACTTGTTCCGCTGCCTGTGCAGGAAGCACATTTTTGGAAAGTAACAAGTTCAAGCGTCCGATTGCATCGGTTGCTGGGCTCAAAAGTTCGTTGAGCTGTCTCGCACGCTCTTCATCCGTGAAAAATCTTTCTTCGATTTTACGACGTACGTCGATTTCTTCTGGCGAGTTCGCAATGGATGGACCGGAAGAACTTGGATTTACCAATGGTCTGATTGTTTGAAGGTACTGCGTTTGATTGTCACTACATTCATCGCGGTCCTTGGTCCATGTTCCATCGGAACGGAAGCAGCCGAGGTTGGTTGTTCCCGAGGTATCTTTGGTTAGTTCCGATAGGTCTTGGATGACAGGAATGCTTATAGGAGAAGAGCGAGAACCAGACTGACCTCGCGTGCTTTGCACCTCTTCTTGCCAGTTGCCAAACGGCAAACAATTGCCCGTTGTGCAGCGGATATCGCTACAGGAAAGCTGCACGAAATTCGCAGGGCTCAGACAACTTGTATCATGTGGATCGCAAGCCGATTGCTTCATGACGCAGAGACCGGCATGTTCCATTCGTACAGAGGACCGTGCCAGTTCACTTTCCCGAAGGGTGCTTTCAGGATTCTGGGTGTTGCTCCATATGTGAGCACTCGAACGTGAAGAAGGCATTGTTGTATCAAACCACAGGGACCAGCTTGAAGAGCTGGAGCGCGCTCTAGAGGATTGCACATCTTCATTCCATGCACCTTCTCTGCCCGATCCGCCGGTAGTTCCACCGCCAGTGTTCGATTCATTGTACTGGAAATCAGTAACGGGAGCATGAGCGGTTTGCCCTACGATCATGCAGGAAGTGCCGGGCCTTGTGCACAGGGGGTCGCTGCATCCTACAAATGTGTCTGTTGGCACGCATTCAGTAAGCGCAGGATTCTTGGTAGAAACACGTTCAATACAGATGTTGCAGATATAGCTCGTGGTAGGATTTACCGAAAAAGAACGTGAGCTAGATTTCTCATACATTGTTGTTGTTGGATTGATCAGATCCGTAGTGGTTTCCGCTGCCAGGCGCGTGCCTGCAAGCGACGCACCAACCGTTCCGCAGACCACTACAAGGCTGAGGCCAGTGAGAAGGAAGCGGCGAGTGGAGTTTGTATGTGAATGGCGACGCATAGCTGGATTGGGTGTATTTATCACTCTTCATTCTAGCAGAACGTGAGCAGTCCCTTTATTGCTAAATTACTAAATTGTTGCAGGCAGGACATATTTTTATCGCTAGCGCACAATTTAATATTTTAGCAATAACTATAGATACGCGAGATGGTGCTGGGATCTACCGATAATGCGTGAAAAAAGCTATAATAATAAGATTTTATGCCCGTTTCTGATGTGCCTCGTACATGGCGTCAATTGCGATGGAGCTTACCGTTCCTCGCTGCGCTGTTGCCGATTATTCTGCTGAGCTTTTTTTCGTATCAGGTCGCATCGCAATCAGTCCGCGATCAAGTGGAATCTGAAAATATGTATGCGGCAAACAACATTTCGCAGTTGGTAATTCAAGATATTTCTCGTATCGCGACGATCGCACATGCGGTCGCGTCTGTTCCTGGTTCACTTGATGCCGTACGTAAGAAAGACGATCTTGCGATGCGCGAACGCCTTCGGGCAGTGGTACTCGCATATCCGCAGATCGATCGTGTATTCCTGACAGACCCTGATGGCTTACTCTGGACGGACTATCCGCAATCGCTCGATGCATTTGGCAAAAGCCAAGCGGATGCCGATTGGTATCAGGGTGTATCAGATCGATGGAAACCATATATTTCGAATGTCTATCTCCGATCACACGATCCAACGTCAGCAGTGATAGCCATTGCAACGCCTGTCATTGATAATACGCAAGAGGTGATTGGCGCCTTAGTCTTTGAATACAAAACAGAACAGATTCGCCGTTGGCTTGGAGGAATTCAGATAGGGGACAGTGGTCATCTATTTATCGTTGATCAAAAGGGAGTGACCGTTGCGCATCCAGATGTATCACCAGCGATGAGTGTGGATACGACATTCGCCAATGTCGGGCCTATCATGCGTGCGCGTGATGGCAGTAACTTCCTGACAGAGGAATACGATGATCCCTTGGTCCAGAGGCGTATGATCGCCAGCTTTCAGCCATTAAGCATTGGAACAAACACATGGGTAGTGGTGGCCGAGCAGCCGATAGATGAAGCATTTGCAGTACTCAATAACGTGCGTCGTAATATCAGCCTTGCTGGTGGCGTCCTTACACTCATTACTATTGGAATGGTTGTGGCATTGGGCATCACTGCCCGACGCAATGAACGATTGAACAGCGCGCTTGCGGAGAAAAACCAAACACTCCAAGATATTACGTCATTCGTATCGCATCAGCTTCGCGCACCGGTGACGGCGATGCGTTGGACGATCGAAGGTATGATGGATGGCGATAACGGCCCGGTAGGGGAGGATTTGAAGAAAGCCCTGATTGATCTGCAAAACGTCGCTATCCAGAATGGTAAACTGATCGATGATATTTTGAACGTGTCTCGCATCGATCGTGGTGTGATTGAAGTGCAAACCGAACCGGTCTCGCTCAAAGATATTGCAGAACGTGCATTGCGTGATTACCGCGTAGCTCTGGAAAAAGCAGGCTTGTCACTTACTCTCGAAGGGGTCGACAAGCCGATTATGGTGCAGGCTGACAAAGAGAAAATGGCGGAATCAGTCACGAATGCGATCAGCAATGCCATTAAGCATACGAAGCAGGGTGGAATTACGCTCAAACTTCGCTCCGATTCGTCGTATGGATATATCGACGTGATTGATACTGGCGAAGGCATGCCGCCGGAAGTTGTGCAGAACCTATTTAGTCGTACGGGTATTAAAGGTAAAAATACCGATTCATCTAAGAGTACGGGCCTTGGGCTGTTTATTGCTCGCAACTTTATGCGATTACAGAATGGTGATATCGAGGTTTCTGCGGTCCTTGGAAAGGGTTCTACGTTCAGCTATAAAATACCTCTAGCTGCAGCCACTACTGCTAAATAATTGTTATATTGTTTTATTGCTCGCAAGCGATAAACCATTTCTTGGCATGTAACAGTACAACAATACAACAATACAGCAATTACCGTCGTTTCAGAGAAGTGCTATAATATGATCGATATAAACCTTTTACTATGCGTCGCTTCGCTCTTGGAATTCCACTTCTTGCATTGAGTGCAATTATTGTGCCGAGCATACAGGCATTCTTCGATGAACTCGAAGAGCTGAAGCAAGAATTGGTGACATGGGAGACGACACATGCAGCGGATTTCAGCGATCTCATCAATACATTGGATGATATTTCTACTGTAAGCTTTTCTGACGTGACCGATAACGATTGGTTTAGTCCGTATGTTGCGTCAGTCAGTGATTGGGGCATTGTTTCCGGATATCGCGATGCTGCTGGTGCGCCAACAGGACGCTTTGGTCCGGCGAATCCTGTCACTGTTGCGGAACTTTTGAAGATGGCGTTGGAAGCGGCACAGACGGACAAAACACAGTGCGGACTCGTGCCTCCATCTCACAACCAAGCCATCGGTCATTGGGCGGCAGAATATGTTTCCTGTGGCGAAGCGATGAACATGCGTTTATTGAAAGATATCAATGCAGATGTAAATCGCCCGGCTACGCGTGCAGAAGTGCTGGCTGTTATTCACGATGCATTTGGGGACAATGTTCCGCCCATTTTCTCGAATTTCCGCGATACTATTGGCAATACATACGAAGCGGATATTGCGTATGCCTACACACGCGGGGTTGTTTCCGGTGATAAAGATAGTTTAGGAATCGAAACAGGAACATTCCGCCCGAACGATCCGATTAATCGCGCGGAAGTAGCGAAGATTATTTATGAACGGTTGAAGGTGGATGTGAAAACCGGAGAGTAATGATCGATGTATAGCAGTAAGGAAGTATGGAGGTATGGTGATTTTCTCCTTACTTTCGTACCACCATACTTCTTGACATAGCGTCAACACACGCTTGCATCGCGTCGTGTTGAAACAGCGCGATGTTTGATAGAGTACTTCGGTGCTCCCACGCCGCTTCGTCATTGCGGGAATTCTGGTGCTCCTTGTTGGAGTGATTTCCAGCGCGGGTTTTTACTATGTTCAGAACAAATCAGCGTATCGTGCGCAGTCGTTCTCAGATTATAGTGAGTGCTTGCAAGGAAAGAGCGCAAATGAAGAATGCTGCTATAGTTACAGCCAGTATCAGCGCTTACCGAGATGTACATTGAATGGTGTTGCTGTGGATATGAGTGCTTTGGGAACCAGCCCGTCAGGTAACTATGGTACTGAAGGTAAATCGTGCGGATTCCTTGATGCATATCCATGCTGTGCAAGCAGTGCAATGATGAAAGTTGAAGGGCCTAATGACAGCATGGGTTTTGCTTCTTGCCAATACCAATACTCTGGGTATAGCTCTGCCTTGAAGTGCATAAAGGGGTCCTCTGAGCTTAATCCGTATGGAGGAGGTGGAGCTGGTGACAATGGTATTTGTTTGTCTGAGTGCCAGGCTTCTTTTGCGGGAGTTCCAGGCGCAACACCGAAATGTAAATATGCAGATGGCACGCCGCTGACCAATTACCCATCGCCGGGACTCGGTGAGCGTTGCAAGCTCGAACAGATGCCATGCTGCCCCACCGCTCAAGGCCCCACTATTATTGCAGGTGGAGGCGGCCCGAATATGCTCACATGCCAAAATTATTATATTTGCGATTTGATAACGAACCGTTGCAAAGATCCCAATGGAATGTGCGGAAACGGCGAAAGAGAAAGTGCCGAGATGTGCGATTTGGGAACGGGAAATTTTTTTACGGGCGATTCATATTCATCGCAGGAATACACGGTGCCGCCGCAAAATCTGAGAGCGAATTGCACGGGGATGTGTATGCAGCGATGTGCAAACGGCACATGCGATGCCTATGAGTGCTCCACCGACACCGATCCTCAGTCACTGTATTGCAGCAGTGATTGTTCAACATACGGGCAGTGTGGTGACGGCTGCGATAATGACACCGATCAATTTAGAAATCTGAAAGACCCGGGTTGTTACATTTGGGATCCTGTGTACGTGAAAGGTGGCGGGAAAGACCCTCATCCTACACAACGAACCATTGGCGGAGACGAAAGTCAGGATTGTCCTCAACCTGTTTCGATTCCATTCGAAGGGCCGGTAGGCCACGAGGCATCGCGCGCAAATAGTAGCAATATGTGCAAGCCAGTATTTAACTATGGTTTATGCTCCCCTCCTGGAGGACCTGGCACACAATCATCAGAGCCGTATGCAGGAAATGGCGATGTCGTTTTGTGGCCAAGTATCGAAACGTGTTGCCGTGAGCAGGCGAACTGGGTTGTTACCTATTTCTGTGACAACTCTCACGATCCAGCGAAATCGAAGGAAATGTCGTGGAATCGGAAGATGAACCCTCTGTGTGGCGAAGATGTAAAAGAGGCGATTCGCGAGGAGTTTGTCGCGATCTGCGCCTGTGAAAACGGCGGGCTCACCACGACGGGATCTCCAAAGGTAAAAGCGATCGAAATATTGCGTACATGTGCAGAGCAACAGTGTCCTGATGAATGCAGGAACGGTGGAGCGAACTGGAAAGAATGTGGAGCATGTATGGGGGCCGGAGGATCAGAATATTTCGATGGTACGAAGGCAAATGCATGTCGTACCCAAGCCATCTTGGCGTGCGGTACTCCTGCAGGTTCCAGTGCATCCGCTATTTCTTCATCGGCTGTAAGCACATCGGTCAGCAGTACATCTTCCTCATCGTCATCAAGTTCCATCAGATGCGGGAATACTATCGTCGAAGCCGGTGAAGCGTGCGACGCCGGACCGGCGAACATTCCGAGTGATGTTGCAAACTTGCCGATGAATGTGATTTATCTCATCCGCAATAATGGCAGTGCTTCTCATGAAGGAAAGACGTACAACAATACCCATCTTGCTTTACTCAAGGGGTCAAGCTGCATGAGCGATTGCACTATTGCTCAATGCAGCGATACAACTGATAACGAACCAGATACGAGGAACAATCAGAATGACGTCGGATGTCATTTCCCAGTCGTACAAACAACCGTCGGAGCCCCTTATGATTGCACTACGCTGACAACAGACTATCTCCCCGGCCGCAACAGTGAACTCGATCTCTGCCAAGAAAATCCTACGTCATCATCCACATCTCGTTCATCGAGCTCATCTTCATCGAGAAGTACGGTCCATGAATCTTCACGATCGACTCATTCAGCAAGCTCTACTGCAACGAGCACGCCACGATCTTCCTCCGTGATATCATCCACCACAAGCTTCCAATCCACTGCTTCCCAGAGGAGTGGAATATCTTCTTCCTCTGGACCACCATCGACATCTCGTTCTTCAACGACTTCTACATTGAACTCTTCCTCAGTCACCGTAGGCTCCTCGACATCGAGATCTTCCAGTAGTCATACGTCGAGCGTCCTACAAAACTCTTCATCCTCCAGGAACACCGTCCAATCTTCTGCGTCAAACAGAAGTACCGCGCAGGAATCATCACGATCTGGAGGGATATCCACAGGTAGCCTTGGCTCTGCAAGCTCGTCTTTCTCGATAAAGATACTTGTTATTCGGGAAATTTTGCCTGCGTGCGGAGGCGATGAATGCTCCCTCGGTGGCACACGATTTTGTGGACTCACCGATCAAACCTGTCAGCAGGTCAGTGATCTTCCCTGCATCCGTTGCATGGGTGGAGCGTCATCAGAGGACTCACTGAGATGCTCCGGTGAGGAATGCACAATGGGAGGTTCAGCATTCTGTTCTCTCACTGGTCAGACCTGCATCAATGATGCAGCTACGGAACAATGTTTCCGATGCGTCAGTGCTTCTTCAGCGAGTGCACGTCAAGAATTCTCTTCCTCCATCCAGCCTTCCTCCCGCCCCATCATCGAAATCGCCCATCTCCCGACCTTCTGCGGCAATGGCATCACAGAATCTGGTGAGCAATGTGACAATGGCAACGATAACGGCAACAATCCCAACGCATGCCGCACCAACTGCACTCTCTCTCGCTGTGGCGATGGCATCATTGATATTCCACTGGAAGCCTGTGATGATGGAAACATGCGCAGTAACGATGGCTGCTCACACACCTGTCAGCTTGAACGCACCGCAACAGAAACACTTCCTGCTCAGGTGATAGAGCTTCCTCAGCAGCGTATCCAACAGCCAACACCCGTGGATGTTGCCTACCAACAACCCTCCTTCGCTGAAGCGACGAACAGAAGAACAGATACTATCGTTCAACACGCAGCACCCCCATCTCATCCTGATACAGGCCCTGCTGCACTCGCCGTGATGATCAGTGGAGCGGCTGCGGGGTATGCATGGATGAAACGAAGAGTAGGGAAGTAAGGAGGTATGGATGTACAGCAGGCTCCTCCTTACTTCCGTACCACCATACTTCTTGATAGTGCGTCAACACACGCTTGCACTGCGTTGTGTTGGAACAAGGTGATGTTTGATACAGTACGCGAGTGCGTAGCATCCGTCTTCCTCATGTTGTATCTGGCTTCCTTGTTGTTGCAGCTCTGACAGGGGCAATGTTTGTTTGGTTGCGGGATGGGGGCGACGTGTCTTCGTTGCCTGCAGTTATAGGTGCGAATTGTACAGATGATGTCGAGTGTGGCCTCAATGAGGATTGTTGGGCTGGTAAATGTTATAGCATTCAGGGTAGTTGTTGGAACATAAGCCTTTGCACACCCAATACAACAAGAGCTGCTTGTGAAACTGATCAAAAAAGTGTGTGGAGACCTGGCGCTTGTAATGTTCCTGTGCCACCACCGTCGCTTTCGTGCGGTGATAAAATCAAGCAAACTATTGAACAAAAGCAGGCTGCCTGGAGTGTTGATCCACCCAATAATAAGTCACATGATGGTATTGAGGAAGACTGTGAGAATGCTTGTCCGCTGGAAAATTTCTTCACACCCGTATTTCGGCCATTCGCATTTTTGTTGGCGCAGGCACCGCCGTGTGATCCTACATGCGCTATTGGTTGTAAAAAAACCCAATGTTCAAACGGTAAAGATGATGATGGTGACGGTCTATCTGATGCAGATGATCCGGGTTGCCATGTCAATGAAAAAAAGAGCGGTGCCTATAAAAATAGCGATAACCGAGAGCAACATATAAAAGCGTGTGGCAACGGCTACACGGAAAGTGATGCCGATCCTCTTAAGAATGAGGAATGTGATGATGAAAATACGGTGTCAGGCGATGGTTGTTCGAACAAGTGCAAAAATGAAGGTCCGCCTCCACCTGCAGGAGCTATCTGCTGTTTCGATAAATGCACAGAAGCATTGTTTGCTGATAATGATGATCAAAGAGCATTAGTTCAAACCTATGCTCCCGGCTGCGTATTTTGGGGAGATGATGCTGATACGATCGCTGGTGAATTCCAATTAGGAGCAACAACAATTGTTTCAGCACAAGTTGCTCCTTCCGAAGCGGCAGCAAAAGTACAATGCGGTTCCCCAACACTCGGCGCTTTTAGCTGTGGCGATATTTGCATGGAAAGAAATCCTCCTCCCGATCCAGATGATGAAACGCTTTGGTTTGCGAAGGATTGTTTTGATGAATGCAGAGATGTGTCCTTCGTTGATCCCATCAAACAAGACGAATGCTCCGAATACATACAATCGCCGATCAGCAATAAATATGTGGGTCGTGCAGGGACATGCAGCAAAGTCCTCTGTGTCTGGAAAAACACTTTCCAATGCAATAGTGGTGTATTCACTGAATGCGCGAAATGTGGCGATGGCCCGCAGCAGGAAGAATTTTGGGAATCCGGGTATTGTGACTGCACCCAGACAGATGCCAACGAAGGGTATTGCTATGAAGAGACAGTAGGAGGAGCATCAAAAACCGTGTACCACATTGATTTTCAGTGTGTCGATATGGGTGATCATAGTTCTTGTCTCCTACCAGGATCTGGCGGATATACCGGTGGCACCGGTGGCGGCGGACTATCAGGAACAACAGGGGGCAACACCGGTGGTGGGACCACTGGCACAACGTCCGGCCAAACAAGCGGAACAACAGGGGGGACAACAGGAGGAACAACTGCGGGGACGACAGGAGGAACCAGCGGCGGGAAAACCACGGGAGGTACAGCAGGAACAACAGGGGGTACTACCTCCGGTGGGGGAAGCTCGGCGTCAGATGACACAAGCTCAGCCGGTTCCACTCCCATTAGCTCACGAAGATCATCTTCCCAAGTCTCCAAAAGACAGGAATCATCGCATCCTGGTGAGCGTGGCTACTGCTGCGATAGTGACAAGGTGTGTCGTCAGCGTGAAGGATGCACCCAGACATTCTTCAACTGTTTGGTGGAATGCTCGGGTATTTCCGTTCCTTCATCTTCGAGTTCTTCCGATGCTTCCGTGTCTCATTCCTCATCATCTTCCAGTTCTTCACATCCTTCGTCTGGGTCATCAATATCGCGTTCCTCAGCCACGTCAATCACATCAATATCAAGGAGTTCCACGCCAAGCTCTGGCACTTCGTCCATTCGCGTCTCCAGTGTTTCCACTGAACGTTCGAGCGCAAGCTCAAGCCGCAGCTCCGAGTCCAGTAATTCCTCACGTCGTTCATCATCCAGGACTTCCTCTCGTAGCAACAGCAGTCGCTCATTTAGCCTTGGCATCTCCTGCCTCGGCGACGAATGCAGCATCGGCGGTTCCCAATTTTGCAGCATACAGAATATGACCTGCGTACAGACATCAGGCCTGCCCTGTATTCGCTGCGTCGGCTCCACTTCCTCCATCTTCGTTTCCAATAATTGCCGTGGAGATGAATGCGACCTCGGAGGCGATGCATTCTGTAGCGTCCAAGGTGCTGCATGTGTGAGCACACCAGGCTTCCCCTGTATTCAGTGTATCCCCATCATCATATCATCAGCATTCTCCTCACGATCCATCACGATTGAAGTTCCTTCCTTCTCCTCTCGCCCACAAATCGTCCTCGAAGTTTCTTGTGGCAACGGAACACTCGACCTGGGAGAAGGATGCGATGATGGCAATAACTACCCAGGAGACGGATGTTCTCCTGACTGTGAACGTGAATTCTGTGGCAACGGTCGTCTGGACACCGGAGAATCCTGTGATAATGGTGAACGAAACTCCAATAATCCCAATGCAGAATGTCGCACCGATTGCACCCCAGGCCGCTGTGGTGACAACATCCAAGACACACCGCTCGAACTCTGTGATGATGGAAATACAACGAATGGTGATGGCTGTGATGCTTCCTGTCAGCTTGAGCGCACAGGCCCAAATACCCTTCCTGCACAAATCATTGAACTTCCATTCCAGCTACCATCATCCACGTCGTACACAACAACGTATGTACCACCTTCTACTCCCGAACCACCAACCAATACGGACACCGGTCCAGCTGCATTGCTCGTGATGATCAGTGGAGCGGCTGCGGGATATGCATGGATGAAACGAAGAGTAGGGAAGTAAGGAGGTGTGGATGTACAGCAGGCTCCTCCTTACTTCCGTACCACCATACTTCTTGATAGTGCGTCAACAGACGCTTGGGCTGCGTTGTGCAGGCCTTATGAACTTTCTGTATCATGCGTGCCGATGCCTCCACAGCGTACATGGTTACTCATCGGATTTTTGTGCATCAGCTTACTGACGATTGCGGGTGTCTTTTGGCAACGCAATACTCCTCTACGTGGACAAACAACGCCGGAAGATTACTGCGTGACCACCTACAGTCAGTATTCGCAATCATGCATTGATAGAAATACAACAAGCTATCCATGCTTGGGAGGGCTCACATTTGGTGATGATTTTAATGCGTGTAATGTGTACGCACAGTCCCAGCAAGCATGCTTGGATATTATGGAATATCCGACATGCGATGCGTTTAGCACGAGTCCAGTCTGTAGGCAAAAAAGTTTTCAATGTAGCATAGCAGGCAGTTTTTGCTGTCCCCAAGGAGGTGGTATATCTATTCCAGCCAATCCCTGTTGCAGTGGGCTCTACTGCGGAGTAGGCAGCCAAACATGTGTCGAGAATCCTTTTGAAGAATGCATCGCTCAACATTCTGGCGTAACGATGGATTGCGCGAATGTTCCAAGGAGAGGATTCGGATCGACATGCAACGATATCGTTCCGTGTTGCACGCTTGCGGGGGATTATAGAATGATAACGGGGATGGAATTGTGCGATGGGGGGAACGTATGCAATGCTGCCGTTGGTAAATGCGGTCCGGCGAGTGTGCAATGTTACAGGTGTGCAGGAGGGTCAACAGTCACAGGAGCGGATTGTATGGTGCACACTGTTACAGATGATATCGAATGCAAGCCTGTCTATGGTAATTATGCAAGTCAGTCTCAGTGCCTTGCCGCATGCGGGAACACACCTATTCCTAAAAAATGCTCCAACAATATCGATGACGATGGCGATGGTAAGACGGACGCCGAAGATCCCGGCTGCCACGCTGGCGACAATCTTGCCAATGCCTACGATCCCAATGATGATAGTGAATCCAATCCTGTCGCTTGCGGCAATGGTGTAAGAGAAGGAGTTGAACAATGTGACGACGGCTCCAAAAACGTTCCCTTAAACATCGCGTCCATGACTGCTACGCAACTGAAAGACAATACATCCGCCCAGTCCATCCTGGAAGCATCTTCCTGTCTTGCAACCTGCAGAATCGCCCAGTGTAGCGATGGCCAGGACAACGATGCAGACCAAGCTACAGACAACGACGACGGCGGTTGTCATGCCCCCTGTGAGACCTGCAACGCGCTCGCAACTGCATATCTGAAAGGCAAAGATTCGGAAGGAGATCTTTGTCAGGATGCGGGCGCTTCCATTGCCCAGGAAAAATCCGTCTTTCAATGGTTTGCATTTATTCTCTTTGCTCAGGTCCCGGATCCCGATCCGGCGTTAAAGAATCCCTGTGGATGTAGCTACGAGTTTGAGGATGATGCGGCGCTCGCCGCGCTGCCTTCGCGGCGCTCTCCTTCTGCTCTTCTTGCTGTAGTAGCTGGAAGTAATTGTGACGGTGCAGACATGAACCTTCCTCTCAATCATAAGGATAATAACTGTAAAACCGATCCTCCTACGATGCACTGCGCCGTGTACCCTCCTGATGTCACTGGCACTTTCCATTACCAATGTCGTAATCTTGTGGATGATTTTGAAGCCTGTCGCACCACGCGTGATTGTAAAACTGCCTACAATAGTTCTTGGGAATTCGATACTGATACAACCGGCACTCACTGCATACATACGCTCAATGCACGGCCCGGAGGGATCTGTTGCCCAAGAGGAGGGTGCGGCGGGAATGGCAGCATTTGTCCGCACAAACCTGCTTCCTGGTTTACGCCCAATCCAGGCGGTGGAGGCATAGCTGGCCAGACTACGGGGCAAACAAGCGGGACAACAGCCGGAAATACCACTGGCACCACAGCCGGAAATACCTCAGGTGTTACCAGTGGGAGAACAGCCGGAAATACTACTGGCAATACCACCGGCACCACGTCGGGTGGAGGAAGTGCCAGTTCTGATATCTATTCCTCTCCGCGCTCTTATCCAAGCAGTTCACGACGATCTTCTTCCCAAGTATCTAAGAAACAGGAATCATCGAGGTCACATCCTGAGAGTGGTTACTGTTGCGATAGTGACAACGTGTGTCGATGGAAATCAGATGGATGTTCACGCACATACTCGACACTCTTGAATTGCTTAGTAGCGTGCTCAGGTATTTCAGCGCCTTCTTCTTCCGCTGCATCTGTTTCTGTAACCTCTTCATCATCCGTAGCATCTGGAACAATTGAGTCATCTGTATCATCTTCTTCTGGGAAATCACTTTCTTCTAGGGCGAGTACATCATCATCGAGCACATCTTCTTCCAGTTCTTCTTCCACTTCCCGCAGTCCTTCATCTGGGTCATCTACACCCCGTTCATCGTCGACAAGTTATAATAGTAGTGCACATAGCTCCTCTCAATCATCCATCCTCGTTGTAGGCGGCATCTGCACAGGCCTGGAGTGTCTGAGTCGCGGAGGTTATGCATTCTGTGCAAACCAAGACAAAACATGTCAGACGACACTCGACTTTCCCTGTCTTATATGTGTGGGCGATCCTTCGTCCTCTTCCAGGCGATCAACATCTGCATCATCCGATGCATCTGAAACTACGATGCTCTGCACAGGCAACGAATGTGCTGATGGCGCAGAAACATTCTGCGGTCTCCAAAATATGACGTGTGAGACATTAGCGTCAGACCCTTGCTTCCGCTGTATTGCTCCGTCATCAACCTCCACTTCGTCCACTGCATTCGAAATCGACGTTTCCTCTGACAATCAACTATCCTCTGCGATGACACAACAGTGTACGACCGATGGCGAATGCTCCGATGTCACACGCTGTGTCAGTGGCGTCTGTATGAATCGTACGCAGATTGCTCGGTTGCCTGCATACTGTGGCAATGCTCGTTTGGATAGCGGAGAACAATGTGATGACGGGGCTGCGAATTCTGACATGCCCAATGCCTCATGCAGAGCAAACTGTACATATGCTCGTTGTGGCGACAAAATCGTCGATGCTCCTCTCGAGCTCTGTGACGACGGAAACTTGTTCGATGGAGATGGCTGTGCATCAAACTGCTTACTCGAACGCACCGCACCTGATGCTCTTCCTGCGCAGGTAATTCAGCTTCCGTTCGATCCGACAGGCGATGTAACTGGTGGGAATGACCAAGCCACAGGAGGAAGTTCGACTGTTGTGACGCGTCCCCCTGCGAATGCTGGAACTGGTCCTGCAGCACTGATTGTGATGATTTCCGGCGCTGCGGCGGGATTCT
The DNA here is from genome assembly GCA_964391185.1 of uncultured Candidatus Peribacteria bacterium. Classification (GTDB taxonomy): domain Bacteria; phylum Patescibacteriota; class Gracilibacteria; order Peribacterales; family Peribacteraceae; genus JAKQEM01. Next base: position 15,656 of record CAYMIX010000006.1, read on the forward strand.
CTTATATGAAAAGGAGGAGGTCAGGAGGTACGGAAGTAAGGTAGTATCAATGCACGGTGGAGTCCCCCTTACTTCCGTGCAACCGTACTTCCTTACAATCAGATGCTCGAACGCCTTCAAAAGATCCTATCGGCCCGGGGAATCGCATCTCGTCGTAAGGCGGAGGAGTATATCGAGCTGGGATTGGTAAAGGTTAACGGTGTTGTTGCGAAGATTGGCGACAAAGCAGACCCGGAAAAAGATACCGTCGAAGTGGATGGCAAAGTTCTCCAAGACCGTCAAGAGATGCTGTATTACCTGATGAACAAACCAGTCGGTGTCGTCACGAGTAATATCGAACGATGGTCAGCGACGTCTGTGCTGAGCGAAGGGCAAAAGCGCGCGATGAAGCGCAAAAGAGAAACAGGACAGCAGCCACAGAACCTCAAAGATGAAACAGTGCGAGATCTCATTCCCGCGGACCTGCGAGGTAAAATTTATCCTGTCGGACGCCTAGACAAAGAAAGCGGGGGATTGCTATTACTCACCAATGATGGTCCTCTCGCATTTCGTCTGACGCACCCCAAGTTCGACCACGAAAAAGAATATGAGGTCACTGTTTCTGGAAACATTCCTGATGCCGTTCTGCAAAAAATGTCTGAAGGTGGAATGATCATTGAAGGTTCGGAAATCAAGCCTGCATACATCCAACGTGTGGGCCCATCGAGATTCAGAATAGCCCTGACCGAAGGCAAAAATCGACAGATCCGTCGCATGTGTGAAAAAGTAGGGTTCCCTGTGCAGTCCTTGCATCGCGTGCGCATCATGACGCTCGAAGATTCGACGATAAAACCCGGACATATGCGATTGCTCAATCCTGAAGAGCGGCGAGTATTGCTCCAATCGGTTGGGCTCTGATGAGATGAAAATAGACAATCACACACATGTTAAGTCATACTCGTTTCATATGAAGATCATTCCCCACGGAGCTGCCCAAGAGGTAACAGGAACATGCCACGAAATCCAAGCGAATGGCTATCGCATTCTTCTCGATTGCGGACTCTTCCAAGGAAGGCGTACGGAAACCGCTCTGAAAAACTCCTCGTTCAGCTTTAATCCTGCAAAAGATATTGATGCGATGATCCTTAGTCATGCACACATGGATCACGTTGGACGGGTTCCGGTGCTGTGGAAAAATGGGTATCGAGGACCGGTTTTTTGTACATATGCAACCAAAGATCTTGCTGCAGTGATGCTCTCTGATGGTGGGTTTATCCAGGAGAAAGACGAAGAGTTTTATTGCAAACACTTGGCTCAATCGATGGTGCAGTGCGATGGTCCGCTCTATACCCAGCAACATGCGATTGATTGCATGGAGCTCTTCAAAGGATTGAATTACAACGAATGGTTCAACGTCGTGCCTGGCATTCGCGCGCAATTTATCGAAGCGGGACATGTTTTGGGTGCTGCAATGGTGGTACTTGAAATCACGGAAAATGGAACGAAACGCATGATTGGCTTTACCGGTGACCTCGGTCGCAACACGCTGCCCATTATTCGCGATCCGGCAACAATGCCGCCCGTCGAATTACTTATTTGCGAATCGACCTACGGAAACAGAAACCATGAAGACTTGGAAACAGCCAAGCATCGCCTCAAAGAAGTGATCGATGTAACGGCACGTCGTGGAGGTAAGGTCCTTATTCCAGCATTTTCCCTCGAGCGCACACAGCAGATTGTTTATGATCTCCATTTGCTATGGGACAATAAAGAAATGCCGGCAATTCCGATTATTATCGATTCTCCGCTTGCGACGAAAATCACCGATGTTTTCATGAAACACCCCGAATGTTACGACACTGAAATGTTTCAGCAATTCCTCGCTCGTGCCCATAATCCATTCCAGTTCTCGCTCGTGCGTTATACCGAAGATGTGGAAGAGAGTAAGGATCTCAACGGAAAGCCTGGTCCGATGGTTATCATGGCTGGCTCCGGAATGTGCGAAGCGGGACGTATTCGTCACCATCTCCAAAATGAAATCGAGGATGAGCGCAATACCGTACTCGCAGTAGGATTCATGGCCAAAGACACGCTGGGTGCCCGGATCGTCGACCCAAGCATTCACGATGTGAAAATTTTCGATCGCATGTACCAGAAGAAAGCCCAAATTTCCTACATTGATGCGTATTCCGGTCATGCCGGTATGAGCGACCTCGATGCGTTTATCGATAGTATTCCAGGCCTCAAGAAAGTGATCCTCGTTCACGGCGAACTTGAACAGATGAAGCCGTTCGCTGATCGCATTACAGCCAAGGGCATTCAGGCGCTGATGCCGATGAAGGAGGAGGCGGTTGATTATTAACAGCTATCACCTATATATCATGGTGAACTACCTCCTCAATGTCATGGTGAGCGGAGACGAACCATACCTACTTGTTTCTCGCATGTGATTCATTCTGACATTCCGCAAGGAATCGTAAGGTCTCTTCATCTTGTTTTGCTAATGCCTCTTTCTTCTTTCTAGTCCAACGTTTCATTTGTTTTTCCCACGCGATAGCATCTCTGATGTCTCCAAATTCAGCAGAATACACACATTCAAGAGGTCTGCGATCGAATGTATAGCAACTCTGAAAGTACCCAGAGTGATGTTGCTCTAACCGTTGTTCAATATTGCCGGTGACTCCAATGTAATAGGAGCTGTCGTTACATCGAAGCATATAGACCCAATATGTTTTCATTTATTCAACATATCATTAAAACCTCCGACTTCAGTGCAGTGGTTCACTAAAGCAGTGAAGTAAAGTGTGTATGGATTCGTCTCCGCTCACCATGACAGTCTAGAGAACGCGACAAAGAGGTCACCATGACACGTTTATTCAGCTCTGAGTCCTAATCGCTTCAAACCTTTTTTTAATAAGCCCTCCAACAACATCTGCCGAATGCTTTGTTTGGATTGTTTGCCGTGCACGAGCAGCACGTCTTGCAGCTTCTACCGGATGATCGAGTATCGTTCGCATTTGTAGGGCCGCGTCATCGGTGTCCGGCTCGGCCCATTCATTTCCTTTTGCATATGGACCATAGGTTTGTTGGAGCCTGACCAATCGATACTTCACGGTAAAGCCGTTGGAGTCATTCATGAAGTCCGTGTTTCCGGAATAATAAGTCGCGATCACCGGCTTTTTCATAATCATGGCTTCAGTTAGGGCTAAACCGAAACCCTCACTTCGATGGAGTGAAATAAATGCGTCACAAATATTTATCAAATCTAACGTTTCTTCGGGGGAAATGTATCCATTCATCACGGTGATTCGTCGGTCATTATCGATGGCAGACATCATCTGGTGGAATTCACGTGGATATCGTTCACCATTTACACATTTGATGACTAACTGTGTGTTATTTCGACCTTCAGATGCTTTTTTAAATGCCTGAATCGTTGCGATGGGATTTTTACGTTCGAATATGCTGTGAAAATCAAACATCGTCAGAAATACAAACGTATCAGATGGAATGCCAAAGTGCGTGCGATCGAATATGCCAGTTGGCTTGCGATCAACGACATGTGGGATGACAAACACAGGAATAGACGATGCCGCTTCAATTGCTTTTTGTACGAATACGCTTGGCACCCAGAGCTCATGCACCAGGCTCAGTGTGTGTTTCCATGTGTTTGGCAGAGTTGATAATTCCCATGACCATTGCCCAATACAGTAATGATTATCCATTAATGATCGCTTGTTTCTGTACACCGTCGAAAGAAAATCAGCGTTGATTGCTATAAGTGATACATCATACGGTGAGCTATGACTCAATCTACTAGTAAGTGAGTGATTAGCTTTGCGAATGTCGCCGATATGTAGATCGTGTAATGAAGAGGGGATTCCTACAGCATCCAGAGCACGAATACATCCGCGTGCAGCTTCGCCCAATCCAGATTCTGCTGTGAGCAATCCGAGTACGTTTATACCGGTTGCATGCACAACAGATGGCCGAGGGATAATATGGATGTGCGTGTCTTGCTTTAGCTTTAGCTTCATACGTGAAAATGCCTCCTGTCCGACGACGTGTTTGACCGATTGAGATAATCGCTGATATGGCTGCCAAGAATGCCGGCGATTCAAGAAGCCTGCTTTGTTGTTCATAGCATTCACAAGCCAAGATCGCTGGCTATGCCTTTCATCGCATCAAGCGTCACACCGATAAATTCATCGAGTGGCATATTGAGGAGCTCTTCACATTTCTTGATCTGCTCGCGGTCTACTTGAGCAGCAAATGCTTTGTCTTTGAGCTTCTTCTTCACGCTGCTTACTTCTACGTCGGCAATTTTTTTGCTTGGGCGAACACGCGTCACGGCGATGATAAATCCCGTGAGCTCATCGACGCAGTACAAACATTTGCGGAGCATTGTATCGAGTGGATACTCAGCACCGTACTTTGCTGCGTAGTGCGCGCGGATGTCGCCAAGTAATTCAGCAGGGGCCTTGATCGTGCTCAGTAGGTGTTCCAACGTGTCACCACAGTGACGCTCGTAATCTTTATTGAGTTGATCCCAATCCAAGTCGTGGAGCATGCCTGCAACGCGCCACGTTTGAGCATCGCCACCAAACTTTTGTGCGAGTGCTTCCATTGCCGCACCTGTTGCAAGCAAGTGTGCTTTTGTCTGATCAGCATGAGCTTCGATCAAGCTGTGTGCAGCGGGGAGCAGGTGGCCGTAGTCGGCGTGTTCTAGCAGGTGGCCTGAAGAAGAGCCGGAAACGAGAGACTTATGAGGGGATTCAGAGGAAAAAGAAGATGCAGAAGAATCAGAGGAGCCTTCGTTCTTCTGAATCCTCTGGATCGTTTGCATCTTCTGATTCTTTTCATCAGGTTTCATCAACGGAAACAACACCACATCACGCAAGTTTCCTTGGTTTGTGAGCAGCGCAACAATGCGATCGACACCCATGCCCCAACCGGAACATGGAGGGCATCCATATTCGAGTGCCGTTACATAGTCATCATCTTTACGGTGCGCGTCCGCATCTCCTCCGGCGTTTGCCTTTGCTTGCTCTTCGAAGCGTTGTGCTTGGTCGACAGGATCTACAAGCTCGCTATAGGCATTCACGATTTCCCATCCCCCGACGACGAGTTGGAATCTATCGGTGATATTCGGGTTTTCATCGTTCCTACGTGCGAGAGGCGAGAGATCGATCGGGTGATTCATGATAAATGTTGGCTGCACCAAGCTTGGGCGGCTTACTTTCTTGTAGAGCTGATCGATCAGATTACCGCGGCCGAGCTTGTCGATGGCAACATCGAGCTTAATCTTTTTCGACTTTATCGCTTCAAGTAGGGCTAAAGCTGTATCGCATGCATCAATATCAATACCGCAGGACGCCTGGATGACGTCACGGAGTGTGAGGCGTGGCCATGGAGCTTTAAAGTCTACTTCGACACTTTCGCCATCACGATTAGGGATCGTCACTTTTGTCGTGCCGATAAGTTTTTTCAGAATCGTTGAAAGCAAATTCTCGGTGAATTCCATGTTCTTCACATAGTCCCAATACGCGGCGTAGTGTTCGACCATCGTGAAGTCCTGCAAGTGGCTTGGGTCCAAGCCTTCATTGCGGAATACGCGTGCGACTTCAAACACACGATCGAACCCCCCCACTAAACATTCTTTGAGGAATGTCTCCGGTGCGATGCGCATGTACATATCGAGGTCATACGCTTCGTGGTGAGTTTTGAATGGAGTCGCGAGTGCACCTGATGCAGCATTCACCAGAACAGGTGTTTCTACTTCGAGGAATTCGCTGTTCCAATAAAATTCGCGGAGTTCTTTGAGGAATGCACTGCGGAACGCAAAGCGCTCGTATGTTTCGCGATTACTTGTGAGGTCGAGGTAACGCTGACGCCAAGCGGTTTCTTGATCCTGCACGCCGTGCCACTTTTCTGGTGGTTGGCGGAGAGACTTTGTGAGCATCACCCATTTTTTGATACGCACTGTTGGCTCACCTTTTTGCGTCGTAAAGCGCTCGCCTTCGATACCAATAATATCGCCGAGATCTACGAGAGAAATCAATTCATCATATGTCTCTTGTCCGATTTCTTCGCTACGCATCGCGATTTGCAAACGACCGGTGTGGTCTTGCAGTGTAGCGAACATCATCTTTCCCATATCGCGCATCAGCATCACCCTTCCTGCGATCATAACGTGATCGCCGTCAGGGCAGGCACGAGCATCGGTAAGCGTATGGCTGCGGTCAAACTTAGCAGCGTACGGTTGCCCGCCGTTTCCACGGATCTTTTCTGCTTTGTCATGGCGAAACTGGTCCATGCGCTTATTCTAGCTGTTGTTCCTGGCTATATCTACTCGTTGGATTACGCATGCGTGAACGATCCAAAATCTCTCTTATGCCCCACAGTGTGCACCAGGTGATACCGCGGTGGCTGATAATGTGAAGCGGCATCGACCTGTTTCATGAATGCATCAGAGATAAGGTCTTTGCGTACGAAGAATGCGTTGTTGCCGGTGATTTCACATCCAACCAATGCATAGCCCTTTTGTTCAGCAAGTTTCTGCAATGCAGTAAGGCTTGCGCCGTAGTGCCTGCTTCCGTTCCAGCGGAAATTAGGATTATAGGCCATCACCCAATCGATGGGTGGTTTCATCACAGCGTTATATTCGATGACGACTGCGCGTGGCTTAACCGATTCCATCGCTTTCCAGATCCAGTAATCGTTGCCGTCGATGTCGATGGACAGCAGGTCGATGTCCTGGGGTACGTGTGCTTCCGCCATGAGCTTCTCGATATTTTCCGCAGTCACAAACTTGTCGATAAGATGTAACCTTCCTTGGTAAATAACACCTTCGAATTTTTCGCGGATGGTTTCAGTAAAATTCTTATCCTGCTCGACCCAGTAGCCGTTCCAACCTTTCAGCAGCAATGCGGTCGTATTGCATTCAAGACCGTCAGACACGCCGATCTCCATAAATGTTTTTGAGCCGGACCCGATGCGTTCAAAAATTTCCTCGATTACGCCATCTTCGCCGTTTTGAGAGAAGACCTGGTTCTCGAAATGTCCGAGCCAGCGTGGGTTTTTCGCTCTCGCATCACCTGCGATGATCCGTTCGGTATTTTCTTCCACTTGCGTGAGAAAACCTCCTTTGCGGAGGTCATCGGTGTTGTTTTTGATATCAGTGACCATGTCTTTGATAGGTGCGACGTTATTGCGGAGGTCGGATATGATGTCCTTAAGCGGATGCAGTGCATCCAGCAGTGACGAATTGTTTTTGATGTCGCACAGATAGTCTTCCATTTTTTGTATTTTTTCTGTGACTGGTCGCATATCTGTTTTGTGTAACTCTTCCAAAATATGCTGCAGCAGCTTTGTGCGTTCAATCGTATTTTCGTTGTCATTGAGTTCCTTGAGCAGGTTTAAAATTCGTTCTTGTGATTGAGGCAGTCCGTGCGCGAGTGATAATAAATGCTTCTGCGATTCTTCAAAAATTTCATCATGATGACGTAGTGCACCTGCTATGGATTCAAGCGCAGGCGTGACCGTTTTCATAATAATTGCTGCTTCCTCTTTCTGTTCCTGCTGATCCAATCGCAAGGCGCGAACTTCTCCATGCATGTGATGCAGTGCACTCGAAAGATCATCCACACGTGAAGCCCGCTCGGCTATGCGTTCAATGTTCCCAGGAAGCTGCATGAGCCGGCGGATGAAGCGTAGCGGAGAGATCATTAGAAGTTTCGTATCAGCAGGGGATAGTATCAGACTACGTATATCTATGCTTTCAGCGGAGGCTGGCTTGGAGCAAGCCACTACTGCTATTCAGTGAGTGCAAGCCTACTCTGTGAGTATCACTCAGAATGTGCGGTATTTCCGTTTTTGCAATTTCTCCGTGCCACTCACCGCGGATCATTTGGATACGTGGCAGTAATCCCAATGCCTTGCATTCACGGAGGATATTGATTTCTGCTCCTTCACAATCAAGCTTGAAGAGGTCGATGTGGTCGATGTTGTACGTCTGCAGTAGTGACCGAACGGACATTCCCGAATGACCGCCGATTGTAGTTTTGCTTGCATGCTTCGGATGTCCACGTAGCCCAAGCTCAACCCAGTGTTTGAAGGTTTCCGCTTCAAGCTCACGCATTCGCTCTTCATTGTCAGCCTCACCAAAAAATCCGATCAATGCTGTATGTACCACGGTAATTTCCGGAATTGCTTTTACATTATAAGCAAGCAAATGCAGATTGTTAGGATCACTGGAATGATCACTGCGTGGCTCCAATGCAATAATGCGTGCGTACGGCCACAGGGAATGTGCGCGCAATGAAAACGTTCCCACATGCGCACCTACATCTACAATAATGCTTGGCCGAAAGCCGATGTCATGCAAGGCTTGCGTACCGTACGCATCACGATCAATGATTTCTTGGCAGATGTGCTTTGCATGTAGTGTTTCCATCCATAATCTTGGTACTTCTCGCTCTACAGGAAAACGCAGCATCATTGCTGAAAATAATTCTTCCGAGCGCAGATGTTTTTCGTAATACAGTTGGCGTCCGTATGTATCAAATTCTTGCGGGTGTACACCTGCTTTTTCAGCGCCAAAAGCCCAGAGACCACTCAGGCCAATGGGGCCCAATGATGTGTTCCATATTTCCACATCCACCACGCCTGAGGGATCGGTCTCTGATGGCACGTGTTTATACACGAGATATTCTGTTTTTGCGTACCTACGCCAGTGTTTCAGCAGAGTATCAATCATCGAGAGCAGAGTAGCATAACGTACGGTTAGTGGCGGAGATCAGCGGAAAAGAGGCCCGTTAGTTCATGGGCTCCGTAGATCTGAACATCGTGCGTGCGTTGCAACAGTGAGGACACGACTTTTCTGGCTACATTGCCATGCCACTCTCCCCGAATTGCGCGAATGTCTTTGAGTATATGCAGGTCGTCCAGTTCCCGCATGATATTCATCTCCGGGCCTTCGCAATCTATTTTTAACAAGTCGATCGTCTCAATGTTGTTTTCCCGTACAAACGACGCAACGGATTGCACGCGGAAACCTTCGCGCTTCACGCTTTCAGCAGATTTTTCATCGCCCAATACGCCGCGTTCCAGCCAATGGTAGCCTACGTCTTGCTGCAATTCTTTGAGACGATCCGCCGCATTTGGTTCATCCAGCCTTCCAATCAGCGCAACATTTGCGATGTGAATGTTGGGAATATGTTTTGTATTGATCTGCAAGATTGCTCCTTGTGTTGCTGTTCCAGACGCATGCGTGGGTTCTACTGTCACAATACGTGCCTCCGGCCAGAGGACATGGGCATGTAGCGAAAATGTTCCAACATGCCCGCCAATATCCACGATTGTTTTTGGCATATGTCCGGCATCCTTCAATTGCTGGATACCGTAACAATCCCTATCTATTACTTGCATGCAGATATTTTGGCTGTGGAGATATTCCAGCCATAGCTCACCCATGTCTTCCGGTACGATTAGCGCTTTTTGCATGCTGCGAACAAGCTCCGCTCCGCGCTGTCCGTATTTAAAATAATAGTAGGACATCATCTTGTTGAATTCTTGCGGCGCAATGCCGTATCTTTCTGCGTCAACTGCCCATTTTCCTTGTATGTACACTGCTCCCAATGAAGTGTCATGCGCAATCATAGGCACAGGATGCAGCCGTTTTGGGACGATACTTGCCTCCGTACCGAATGTTGATTGTTTCTGGACTGTCACTTTGGGCGGCAGTGGTGCAGGCCGAAGAGTCGCCCGGAACATGCCGCGCACATGCGCGGGTGCAATGGATGTCATGGTCACTTCATGTGTTGCATGCAGTATGTCCGGTACGTGTGCTTTGCCCATGTCGCCGTGCCATTCTCCCCGAATTTCTTGGATTTGCCCAAGTGTGTCGCTTGCAGCAAGTTCGCGCAGAATATTAACTTCCGCGCCGTCGCAACAGAGCTTGAGCAGGTCGATGTCTCTGGCTTTTATACGTTGGAGAAAGGAGCGGATGCCTTCTGGTTGAATGTTCCATGTGATTACATCGCCTAAGTATTGATTGCATCCTCGTATACCAAGTTCCATCCAATGACTAGCCGTGTCCCTTAGGAGTTCACTCCGGCAGCTGGCCAAATGCTCCGCGTCCAACAATCCAAAAATTGCACGCCGATGCACTTCAGCCGTTGGGATATGTTCCAAGTTTTTCTGCAATATCCCAATGTCATCGGAATTCAATTTGTCTGGTGAGCACGCCTCTGCAGCAATAATGTTAGCTTCCGGCCACAGGTGATGTGCAAACAAAGAGAATGCGCCGATGTGTGCGCCAATATCCACAATTGTTCGGGGTTTAAAACCTTTTTCTTTGAGCTCTCGCAATCCGTAGATGTCCCGTTCGATGACGTTGTCGCACACGTTGTGGGCATGCAGCGTAAGCAGCCAGAGCCGGAATAAATCCGTATGTCCCCCGATCGCTTCCGTTGCCGCCGCTAAAAGTGCATCTCTGCGCAAATTCAAGGTGTAGTACGCATGACGGGCGGCAATATCCATCCTATCCGGGTCAACACCTTCTTTTCTTGCTTGCTCTACCCAGCGCAGCGCAATTGTTACCGGCCCGATGGAAGTCATATATGGTTCTGTTTCGCCCACGTTCTGTATTTTTTTCTGTTCAATGTTTGCAGTTGATAGATTTGGCACATCAAATGCGTTTTTCTGCACAATGGTGTATTGCCTGAGCTGGCGCTCAAAGAGTTGCTTCCCGTAATAATACAGGGCGATATCTTGCTTCAAGTAATCAGAAATTTCGACATATTCTTTTTCGGTTAACTGCGCACGTGCATTGGAACTGTGCGTTTGATCGCCGATCGTCTGTTGATTGCGCGGGACGATGTCATTTCCTATGTAGAGCTCATCTTCCCATCCGAATTTTTTGCACATTAATTCCGCCGATGCATCGAATTCTTCTTGGAGCAACACTGCACCAAACGTATTCAAATTATTTTTTGCAATTTCCAATAGTTCATCCATCCGACTCTGGAACACATGTCCTCCAGGATGCACACATCCCGAGAGCATCTGTACGTACGACTGTTCCAAATTCAGTTTCATCCTGAAAAATGGGTGATACATAAATTCGGTGATGCTCAAATTCCGAGCCATCTCTGCCTCTTTTAATTCTTCCGGAGATCCGCTGGTTCGTTCGCGCTGCACGTAGCGGTAATACGAAAGAAATCTATCCACCGGATGGCGCAGCATGGTCACATAGGTGTACGGCGAGCGCAGCATTTCATGCATGCCGTACATCCCATGATCGGCAAAGGCATCGTACTTGTCCCACTTGTCACGCTCGCGCTCTTGGGCTGCCGGTTCCAATTCCCTAAATCTGCACAGAGCAAAAATAGGGCTTTCATTTGGCATGCCGGCAAAGTCGCGCCTGAACGCAATGTTGCGAACGTTTCTACGGAGTAAGTGCGTGAAGGTAGAGCCAGCCGTTCGTTGCAGGTGAATGAAGATAATTTTTTTCGCTGGTGTGGGTGCATCGGGGAAACCGTTGGTGTAGCAGTGTTTATACGCTGCAAGTGGGTTGTGAAGAAACTCCGGATGCGCACTCATGAGTGCTTCAAAATCAATGGTTGTGGTATCAGGATCTTCCCCGTACATCTGGATGATCTGGCGCTTAAACGTGTAAGCCGTGCGCATTTTTTGCACGGTGCCGCGCAGTACATCATCGTAATAGGGGAAGGCGACGGGTATTTTCTGACGTTTCGCAAAACGTGACACGAGCGCCGACGAAAGAAATTGTTTCAGCACAGAGTGTCATTCTAGCATCGCTCAATATTTCCTGCGCACATCTTTATTCGACTGCCTGATACGGAGTCGTGATCATCGACCATTCGTGTGATGCATTGTACGCACGGATCGTTGCAACATCGCTCGTGCAATGTGTCAGTGCATCGGCCAAGGCACTGATGTCTCCATGTGGGACCGCGTGCACCAGGTGTCGGATGTCGCTGATCATTACATTATCTGCGGCCACAATCGGCCGCTGTGCAGCCAGATACTGGCGGATAGATCCGCTTGTACTTACAGCACCCGGCGGCGCGCAGTACCATGCGTTTACGTCGCATTTGGAGAGTTGGTAAATGACCGTATCGAGTGGCAAGTGCGACGTGTCTATTATGATGCGACCCACTTGTTTCGCTTTCTCATGCACACTTCGAACATATGCATTCTGCTCATCGTTATGCGCTGTGCTCGCAAATAAATGCAGGACGGCATTCGGGATTTTTTCGATGGCTTCCATCAATTCCAAGATTGATTTATGCGGCTTGAGGAAGCCAAAACATCCCACATGAAGTAAGCCGTCATCATCGGAAAATAATCGGCTACTCGTGCGGTAGCGCTGTAAGGCATGGTCTATAACAAAGACACGTTTCGCTCCCATCGATTCCAGCACGTCCTTGGCTTCTGTGCAGTGCACAATCAAAGCATCGGCCTCCTGCACCAGGAATCGCTGTACTTTTTGGAATTGGAAAAACGATCCAACATTGTAGTCCGGAAAATCGCGCGTCCAGATCCACGGTGCGCGCATGTCGGCAGTTCGCTTTGATCGTGGATTGGCGAGACGAAAACGTACGTAGTTGAGCGTGGTTGGTAGCGGGACAATTGAATGCATGGTGACACAGAAAAGCGCCCCATTGCGTTTACACCATGCATGAATTGCACGTAGTTCATGGAGAGGTGTGATGCCAAACTCATGCTGCACGTGCACGTGTGTTGGGCGCGGATAGATGTGCTCGAGGTCGTGCAACGATCGTACGGTTGCGAACTTTTGGGCATTGCTCAGCATGTTTGTATACGTGGCGATCCCGCAGGCTCTTCCTAAGCTGCTGCAATACTGAACGACATGCATCGGACATTCTGTCGACATGCATGCATCATACGGCTTCGCGCAAAAAACATCATCTGAGAGTAGCGAGGAGCGCTACGCCGATATGAGTTCTACCTCATGGCAGAAAGAACGGGGGATTCAATCACGCACAATCCAAATATCCCACGTCCCGATTTTCTTTCGGGAGAGCAGTGTTTTGCTTGTGAGATCTGGCAACACGTCTGCATAAGGTTCACGTTTTTTTATCCCCTGAGCAAGTGCTTCCAGTGATGTTGTCTCGACGGGAATTTTGACATAGAAACGCATGAGATATGCTTTGGTGGTGGCGTCAGCGAGTATTTGTTTATACGGCACAAAACGGAAGCGCTGATACTCAGAAATTATCAAACGTTCTTGTGTCAGAAAATTCAGCGTATACGCATCCCAAAAATCTGCATATCCCACGGTTACATTTTGCTCGGTTAGGTACGTTTCTACCTCCTGTAACTCCTGTTCATCATAGAAGTTGTACTTCCACATATTGCTGCTCGTGACTGTTCCCATAATGCAGAAGTGAAAGGTCCATACTGTCAGCAGAATGCCGCCGATCCATCGATTTTTTTTGATGAGAGCCGCAAAGAATATGCCAGAGAAGAGTGCGAACGGCTGCCATGCAGTGGCCATGTAACGCACAGTCCCTTCGGTGTAGGCGGATATGCCCATCACAGCTACCCATGTGGCAGCGAAAAGCACAAAGAAAAGCGCCGGATGTGTGTTGGCAGGCTCTAAAGGTTTGAGCGTAAAAAGATGCAGCAGTACTTTTTTGTATTGTCGGCAGAAAAATACGACCATCGCAATGGCCAGTATCGCGATGCTACCTCCAAGCACCCATTCATATATCGGTTGTTCGGTGAAGAGCCATGGCATCGCCCGGACGCCAAGAAAGTTGGCGGGAACGATTTCTGCAAATTTTTGTAAGACTGTGCTACTCGGGATATGTGGATGATAACCGTTGTCTGGTGCAACTCCCCAAAAGTACCATCCGCCCCATTGCGGGAAATCTCCAACGGCGAATCCTGCAAGGAGGAGTAAGAAATATCCTGTGAGTACTTTTTTTCTCAGACTAAAAATATAGGCCAAGAGCAGGCCAAGGAGAGTAGCAATCACGAATGGCATTGTGTATCTGGTCCAGAGTAGGAGTGGCGAAATAATTGCAAATGTGCCGCCGATGATGGCAAAAGGAATATCTCCGGAAAGGCGTGTTACCCGATGGAATAATCCTCCGAGGATGGCGTGCACGCGTTTCCATTCTTCCGATTGCAGAAGCCAAGCTACAAGCAATACCGCTGTGTACATGAGTGTAGAAGTAACGGTCCACAGATTGATACCTATGAGCACTCCTGATGCAAAGACAGCACCTGCTCGTGCAGCTGGTTTTTTTGGTGGGAACGTATACAGCAGTAAGAGCCCCATCCACACGAGGATGTATATATGCCACCATGCGCTAAACCGCGTGATGAATGTGTGGAGAGAAAATCCGGGAAAGGCGAGGTAGATCAGGCTAATAATTGCAACATTTCGCCCGAATATTTTGTGTGTATACAGCGCATGCAGAATGTAAAACGCGAGCAAGCACACAATAATCGAGAGTCGTATGGCGATTACGTTCATGCCAAATACTGCAATAAAAGGAATGGCCAGCAGAGAAGAAAGACTGCCGCCATAGTTATGCCCGTAGAAATACACTGGAAATTCTTTCCACTCCATCATCCGTTTTGCCATCAGGGCGGGGATTGCTTCATCGCTGTCAAAATTGCTGTGCCACATCCAGGCAGACCATCCGTGAAAAATTACGGCAGCTGTAATAATAATGATGTATGGCAGTAGGCGACGGATGCGAGCGGGCATTGTGTGTATCATAAATTGTTTGTCAGGATCCATACATCCCAATTGCCAATCTGCTTTCGCGTCACGATCCGTTGATGGGCCACACTCTGGAGGGCTGGTGATGTCGGATAGGTTTTGGCTAGGCCGTTCATCAACGCAGGAATTGTCGTTTCTGCTAGGGGAATATGCACGTAATTGCGCAGGATAAAAGCGTGTGTGGCAGATTGTGTGAGGGCATCTTCATAGGGAACATAGCGTGAACCGCCGTCAAAGTTCGAGAGTTGCAGTCGTTCTTCTGTCAGGAAATCCAATACGTATGCATGCCAGAAATCCGCATATCCCACAGCTGCATTTTGCTCTTGGAGGAAAGTTTCTATGTCTGTCACGTCATTGGCTGAAAAGCGCGGGTCTTTCCAAAAATAGTGCGTGTGGCGGAAGCTGATGACGCCAAAATGCAGTATCCACAGGACGCACAACATTCCCGAAATAGCGCGTTTATATTTCCAGAGAGATACGCATAACAGAGCGACCATCATTCCTTGCGCTTGCCATGTACCAGCAAGGAAACGCACACTTCCTTCGCCGCTGGCAGATTGTCCGAGAATCGCAATCCACGGTAACACCCACAGCAATCCGAGCAGTACGATGAAAGCGTTCTTGCGCTCTATTGGCCTAAAGAGCAGCGCGTCACAAAAAATTTGTCGGTGGCGCCATGCGAACATGCCGATAGCAATGAGTATGACGATGCCGATGGTGATGCCAACGGGGAGCTCATACCACGGACGTATTCCCCGGATGTATTCGGGAATGGTCCGCATTCCTATGAATGTGCTGGGAACGTAGTTGATAAATTGTTCCAACGTCCGTGCTGTTGGAAACCATGGAGTGTAAGAAATGCTTGGTTTTATTCCCCAAAATATCCATGAGCCCCATTGTGGAAAGTTGCCGATAACACATCCGGTACCGAGCAGGAGAAGATTGTTCACGAGCATTAGTTTGCGTCTGCTCCATAAGAACGCGGCAACCATGCCTACCCCGGCGATTTTTATCAGCATCATACTGAGCCCTGACCACAGCAAGAATGGGGAAACAAGAACGAGTGCTCCGCCCGCGATTGCAAACGGGATGTCGCCGGAGAATCCAGTTAGACGCTGAAAGAATCTGGTGATACCTGCGCGTAGGCGTTGCCACTCTGGTGAGCTCAGTAGCCAGATGCCCGCGATCCCGGCCATGTAGAGCAGTGTAAGCGGCTGAGTCCAGAACATTAGGCCCATGAGTGTGCCGCTCGCGATGAGTGCCCATCGTTGTCGTGAGCGCTGCTGTGGGTAGAACGTGAAGAGCAGAAGAAACGCCATCCATAGCGCTAAGTACATGTGCCATCGGCAGCTGAACCGGACCATGAATTGGTAGATCGAATATCCGGGGAACGCCATGATGAGCGTACTAAGCATGGCCGTTGCTTTGCCAAATACATGCTGTGTCCAGATGGCATGCATCAGGTAAAAAGCGAGCATGCATGTAATCACGGAGATGCGGATCGCAATTACCGTATCACCGAATATCCACAAAAAGGGCACCGCGACCAGCGACTGCAGTGTGCCGCCGTAATTCACACCCCAGAAATACGGCGTGAATGCGGTTCCATCTTTCATATGTTTTGCAGCAAGCGCGAGCACCGCTTCATCGCTGTCAAAGCTTCCGCGCCAAAACAAGAGTGACCATCCGCAGTAAACGGCGATCAAAAGAAAAATCAGAATCCACCATCTGTGTCGCCGAAAAAGTGATGGCAAATGCATTGCGGTGCACAGCATAGTTGATTCTTTACGTCATGCCACTGCCGCACGTTGCGGCTCAGCAATGTCTGTGAGGTATTGTTGTACCACCTGTTCCGTTTCTCCGTAGCCTGCCATTGTTCCCTGTTTTAAATACAAACATCGCGTACTCAGGTTTTGTATCTGCCCCATGCCATGGCTCACAAACAGCGCAGTTTGCCCATGTTCCACGAGTGACTGAATTTTCCTCAAGCACTTCTGACAAAAGGCGATGTCTCCTGCTGCCAGTGCTTCATCAATCATCAGAATATCTTTTTGGTCCAGATGGGCGGCGATAGAAAATGCGAGACGTGCGCGCATACCGGATGAATAAAATTTCACCGGCATATCGATGGAATCTTCGAGCTCCGAAAACGCGATGATCTCCTCCATTTTTTCTGCGACGCTGCGACGACCCATTCCCAACAGCGATCCACTCAATCCGATATTCTCCCTTCCCGTGAGCTCCTGATGCATCCCCACGCCCATGCCCAGGTATGAGCCAACACTGCCCGTTACATGCACACTGCCGAGCGTTGGCGCGGTTAGTCGTGCGATGATTTTCAGGAGCGTCGTTTTCCCCGCACCATTGCGTCCAATAATACCGAGCACCTCACCACGATTCAGCGTGAAATTAATATCTTTGAGTGCCCAGAATAATCCAGAATTTTCCTCTTTTCGTTGTTGCTTTCTGCCCGGTAAATGGCTTTCGAGCAGTCCTTTCAAGGTTACATGTCTGCCGATGCGGTAGTACCGTTTAGAAAGGCCGTTGACGGAAATGACGGTTGAAGACATGTGCGGTTACAGCGTATCAAGAATCCGGCTTTCCATCTTCCGGAAGAAAAGAAATCCGCTCACGGTGAGCGCGATGCAGAGCAGTGTTCCGATTCCGACGAGCTTCCATTCCACCAATTCTTGCGGAAGTAGAGCTGCGCGCGAAAGTTCCACGGCAGATGTCAGCGGGTTGATCCAGATAATCGTTCGTACGGTGGGCGAAAGGGAATCAAGTGGGTATACCACCGGCGTAAGGAACATGCTCAAGCGCAGAAAATAGGGGAGTATGAGGCCCACATCGCGGTAGAGTGCGTTCAGTGCTGAGAGCCAGAACGATGCGCCAATTGCTGCGATAAGTAAGAGGATGCTTGCAATTGGAATCGCCAAGAGTGGCATGCCGATCGGCACATCTTCGATAACCATGAGAATAATCATGATCAAAAGTGCCACACCGAAGTCGATTAATTTGGTTACTGACACGGCCACAGGAAGAAGGAACCGTGGGAAATACACACGTTTCATGATATCCGCGTGAGCGACCAGACACTGCGTGCTGCTCGAAACCGTCGTTGCGATATAGGTCCACGGCAGCAACCCTGCGTAGACGAAAAGATAGTACGGAACATTGGATACACTTTTTGCGTAGATGTCACCAAAGACGATGGTAAAGACAATCATTTCCAGCACTGGCTGCATCATCGCCCAGAGGAGTCCCATGAATGTTTGCTTGTAGCGCACGCGTACATCTTTCCAGAGGAAAAACGAAAAGAGCCCGCGTGATTCCCACGTTTCCCGCAGTGGAAAATGCCACCATTTTTCCGATGGGCCAATCACGATCGTATATGCCGGATTTTCCGCTGACGAATCCATCAATTTGTACGGTACAGTTATAGCTGAATCATGACGAGCGAAATGCCGGAACCCGATGGACGGAGAGATGTTATGTGAACATTGTTCCACACAGGTTCGGTAATCGAATGTACAAATTCAGAAAGCTCTTTTTTGGTATAAAAACGCTGCGATGTCCATGGCCACATTCCTTTGAACATAGGCAATTGGTCAGTGTTGTACCATGCGTGATGATAGGAATACCGAGCAGGGACCGAAAAAATTACTTTGCCTTCAGGTTTACAAAATTCCATGTGCCGTTTGATTGCCTTCGCTGGATCACGAAAATGCTCAACTAATCCCTGTGACCAAACGAGGTCGTATTCCTGCTTCGCAATATTATCGAACATATCCGCTTCCACAAACGTCGCATTCGTACGTTTGTCGCGCTCTGCCATTTCTCGCGCGATTTTGATAGCCGTGCCCGATGAATCGATACCAGTGTATGTACATAGATGCGGCGCAAGATGCAGCCCCAAACTTGCTGTGCCGCAGCCCAGCTCGAGCATCCGTATCGATGGAGAAAGATGTGGGCGCAAACATCGCGCGAACCATATGTTATAGATCGATCGTCCCCACCGAATATATCGTTGATTGTGTTGCTGTTTTTTCCACAAATTTTCCCAAGCGCCCGCCTGACCTGGCGTGTGATCTTGGAGTAAAAAATTCTCGTCTGCCGATGTGTTGCCCAGTGCGAACATCGCGCAGCAGAATACAAGAATGCTGTGTGATGAGCAGCCGACTTTTCTGTACATTGCCGGATGATTCTTTTGATGTACGATGATATCTATGAGCACCATTTCTACGGGCGTCTTCATCGGTCGCTTCCAGCCATTCCACGATGGCCACAAGAAATGCGTCGAAAGAATTCTCGCGGAAAAAGACCAATGCATCATTCTCTTGCGTGATACCGAGGCTACCGAGAAAAATCCCTTCGATACAGAAAAACGTAGAGCACTTATTCGCGCACAATTTCCTGATGAATCCCGGGTGAAAATTATGACGATCGATGACCCCGGTGCGGATCTGACCGTATTTATCGGACGCGATGTTGGGTATCAATTGATTCAGCTTGATTCACAGACAGAAGCGATTTCTGCGACAGACATTCGTAAAAAGTTATATGCGGAAGCCGGCAAAGTATGAGTCGCGTGTTTCCCATCCTCTGGCTGACAGGAAATTCTGGTGCTGGCAAAACAACGCTTGCTCGAGGACTCGAGCAGTATGTGAACGAAGAGCTTTCACCCGAACATGCACACGCCCGTCGTCTGATCGTTCTGGATGGCGATGACATGCGTGCGACTATTTCCACGGACGCAACTCTTTCAGCAGAGGATCGTAGGAAACACAATCTGCGGGTTGCGCGATTGGCAGCGCATTTGCAAAGCAGGGGATTCCTCGTTGTAGTAGCAGTGATCGCACCATTCACTTCTGTACGCGAGGAGATCGATGCTATTTGTCATCCATTATGGATTTATGTGAAGCGTTCGGGCTTAACCTCACATGATCGCCCTTACGAAGAGCCTACACGCCCTGCGCTGATGATCGATGACGACACGTGGGATATTCCCTCGGCGCAGCATCTCCTGCGCTCCTTCCTTCACGGTGCGATTGTTGATGAGTCCATTCAGAAGAGGCGATCATTGACTCATATTTGAGAATGATAGATGATAATAATGTCGGAGTGTCACATCCCCCAGAAATCTTGCAGAACAGGAGTCGATGATGAGTCTCTCGGCATTGCTTTTTGACAATAGTGGAAGGGCGACCGAGGCGCTGCGCCAGGTCCTCGAGATTACGGCGACGCCCAACGACGGCACTGCGAGGGGCATCCGCGATGTCACTCAGCGCATGTGGTACCAGGCTGGAAAGCTTCGGGCAGAGATTGATGAACAGCACGGGCATCTTCTTGACGCACTCATGCCGCACTTCCGCGTGCTTGGCATGGTCGATGCTGTGCTTCCTCCCCCGGCTGGAAAGTACGAGTACTGTCTGCTGCTTGGGGGAACGATTGTCGCAGTGCGCAGGCGTCTGAAATTCCAGCAGGATCAATCCAGGGATCTCAATGTATTCTGCCAAAAGATTGTGTTCCTTGGCAGTAACCGCCGCTTACTGGATCACGAGTTCATCAACCTGCACAATTCTCACAACCCAGACTGCCCCTTCGATCCGCGCAACGCAGCCCCAGCCGATCAGCCCCTGCAAACCGAAGGCGACATGATGCGCATGGTTGCGCAGCAGGTCTTTGGCATGATGTTCGAACCTCGTGGGGTTTCTATGTGCGTTGCCCCCGATGTACTTGGTCGCAGTGCCAAAACGTTCGATTCCGTGTTTTATTGGCATCGAAACGTCGCCCAGAAGCCAGGGTCCGTGATTGCTGTCTCTTCGCAGCCGTTTATCTGCTTGCAGGATCAGGTCTGTCGGTCAGTTCTCGGCGATGCATTCCCCGTTACGACGATTGGGTACGCTGCGAACTCTGATACGAAGGTGAGTGTCTATCTTGACAATCTTGCGAAGTGGATTTACGAGATCATGCTCACAAGTTCGTGGTGATCTGTGCGTCCGTTGTCTTACGTCAAAAAGCATCCGGCCAACCGCAAGGTTGGCCGGGGCTTTCTTAATATTCATTGTCTGAATGCAGCGCGTTGTTCGCAAGCTGCAGGGTTGCCACAGTATTTTTGGTCCCAATCACGCAATTGTTTTCCACAGTTTAAGCACATTGCGTGGATTGTTTGGATAGCAGCTTCTTGCATTGGCCGAGCCTCGATCTGCGGATTGAATCGTTTGTTGGCTGCCTCAGTGAATGCATCAATTTCGTTCGTAGTTGGGTAGGTCATGGTAAAGAGGGGAATGAAATAATTTACACAGGCACATCGACGTGTGCTGCTTGAGCTATCGCGATTTGTCTTCGCACTTCTTGGCAATATGCGATTACATCACGGGGGTTGAATACGCCGTCGTGGACCATTGGCTCGCGCTCTTGCGATGTTTGGGTATGGTCAATTGTTGATTCTGGAGCTGTTGATGATTTCATAGATAAAAAAGAAAAGAGAATGAAAAATAAGAGCCGGCTGGGGAAGGGGGCTCTGCTTGGAAACTCTATTTCTTTTTCCTTTATGCAGCCAACCGCCTTCCCGCCGTAAGAAGCGAGAGGAGAAGGAGGCCGAGGCAAAGAGTACGCTGGTGCGTCACGGGCACATGATACAATGCCGGGCATGGCTTCTCAAACGTTCTTCAAGCTCACACCCGGTCCTGTTCTCTCTGCATTCCTTATTACAGGACTTTCGATGGCGATGATGCTCCAAGCACTTTCGTGTGCGCTCGATGGAAGTGGCCAGTGTTTCCAGGTGCCAGTTCCAATCGTCGCCGTAGGTATCGTGGCACTATGGCCGTGGGTTCTCACCGTTCGCCTATTTGGTGACAATATGATCCTTGGAATGGGTTTGGGGTTCCTGCTCTCCTTCGCATGGGTCTTCCTTATTATATGCACAGGCAGATGGGGGATTGGAAAGTGGTGGAGAAAAGGCGTGGAGAACCAAAATTCTATTTGACTCTCCCTCAAAAGGTTTCTAAACTGCCCGCACTCAACTGGAGTTAGCTGAGATTCAGCGATTCTCAGCGACTTATGTTCGAGTTCGCCGTTATCTGATGATCCCTTGAGGGGCTCAGAGTCAACTAAGCGAACTGCATGAACCTCCAAGTTTTCTATTCTATTAGCCCTAACGGGCCATTCAACTGCCACCTATGATCGGTGTCATTGCCAAAAAAATCGGTATGTCTCGCGCATTCTTGCCTACGGGCGAGGCTGTGCCAGTGACGTACCTTGAAATTCAGCCTAACGTCGTCGTTCGCACGAAGACGACCGATAAAGACGGATATAACGCCGTCGTATTGGGAATCGGTGCGAAGGAATGGAAGTCCCGCAAGGGAAAGAAGAACATGCGTTACAGCATGCAGAAAGAATTCCAGGTAGAATCCCTCGACGGCTTCGAACCAGGAAAGACGATCACAGCAGAAGTATTGCCAAAAGAAAGCATGGTTACAGTCGAAGGAACATCCAAAGGAAAAGGCTTCCAGGGTGTTGTGCGCCGTTTCCACTTCGGAGGAGGACCTGCATCACACGGAAGCCACTTCAAGCGCGAACCAGGATCCATCGGTATGCGTACTGATCCAGGTCGTATCTTCAAGGGACGAAAAATGGCCGGACACATGGGTCATGAACATATGACCATCAAGCACCGCGCGGTCATTATCAACGAAACAGCTAAGAATCTTATCGCTATTGCAGGCCCAGTTCCTGGTCCAGCAGGTGGACATGTATTCCTTACTCTTGAAGCCGCCAAGTAATCCTCCTTCTTATGCAGATCGATATTTTCTCCTCCACCGGCTCCAAGGTGAAATCCATGGATCTTCCGGAATCGCTCTTCGGGTCAGAGGTCAACTGGGGTCTTATGCACCAGGCCGTTGTGATGCAGCAGAGCAACCGCCGTCAGAGCCCAGCGCACGTAAAGACACGCGGTGAAGTGCAGGGTTCCACAAAGAAGATGTTTTCCCAGAAGCACACAGGTCAGGCCCGCCGCGGCCCTGTTCGCTCTCCACTCCTACGCGGAGGTGGAAAGGCTTTCGGTCCACGCAACGATAAAAACTATACGAAGGACATGCCACGCCTCATGCGTCATGCAGCTATTCGTTCTGCCCTTAGTCTTCAGGCAAGCAAGAAGGCGGTGATTGCGATCGATAGCTATCCAGAATCCATCAAGACAAAGACGGTGTCAGATCTTCTCAAGAAGCTCCCTGTCGAATATGGTCGCAAGATTCTTCTTGTGGCGCCAGCAACACACAAGGCTCTTCAGCTTTCTGCACGCAATATCGCAGGAGTGAAGACGATCGTTGCTTCCTACCTCAATATCGAAGATGTGCTGAATGCACGTCATATTATTTTCCTGACGGATGCAATCACGAAGGCTGATGAGCTATTCGGAAAGAAGGAATCCAAGTCCAAGGTATCCAAGCGACCAGCTACAAAGGTGGTAGAGGGCAAAGAGGCCCCTGCTCAAAAGAAGCCTAAGAAAGTCACTGCAAAGAAAAAGACTTCTACAAAGAAACCTTCCACTAAGTAACCTCTATCCCGTCTATCCCTTCTAACATGGAACTCTCCCGCGTCATCATTGGCTCCATCGTCACGGAGAAGGCCGAGCGCATCAAGCAGAATCGCTGCTATACACTCAAAGTGCAGCCTGCTGCAACGAAGATCGATGTGCAGAATGCACTCGAGCAATACTTTGATGTTGATGTGACGTCTGTACGCGTGATGCGTGTAGGTTCCAAGACGCGCGCCATCGGCGCAGGTCGCGAAATCACAAAGCGCCACGGGTTCAAGAAGATGATTGTGACTCTCAGCGAGAAGAGCAAGGCTCTCGACCTTTCTCACTTTAAATCCTAATTACTGCTGTACAGACGCCCCGGCGGGGCGTCTCTCCATCCCATCAATACCATGCCGATCAAGAAGCCTAAACCAACGACTCCAGGACGACGTCAGATGACGATCGCAGACTTCTCAGATCTTACAAAGAAGCGTCCAGAAAAGCGTTTGAGCCGCGGAAAGCAGCGTATTTCCGGTCGTGGTGCAGGTGGTCGTATTTCCATTCGTCACCGCGGAGGAGGTCACAAAAAATTGTGGCGCGACATCGATTTCCGCCAGACAGACAAAATGAACATTGTCGGAACGGTTACAGCTCTTGAATACGATCCAAACCGCACAGCTCGCATTGCTCTCATTCATTATTCTGATGGTGAAAAGCGCTATGTTCTTGCGCCAGAAGGTCTCAAGTCAGGAGATCAGATTGTTGCTGGCGAGCGTACAAAAGTGAAGACAGGTAACCGCATGCAGTTGCAGTACATCCCAGTGGGATACAAAATCTTCAACATTGAATTGAATGCAGGGCGCGGAGGAAAAATGGTTCGCTCCGCAGGTACATCTGCAACCCTCGTCGGTATCGATGGTGACTTCGCTATCATCCAGTTCCCAAGCAGTGAAATGCGCCGCGTTCGCAAGGAGTGTGCAGCAACGATCGGAACGGTATCGAACCCAGAACACAACCTTATTACGATTGGTAAAGCAGGACGTATGCGTTGGTTGGGTCGCCGCCCACAGGTGCTCGGTGTCGCGATGAACGCGGTCGATCACCCACACGGAGGTGGAGAAGGTCACAGCTCCATTGGTCTCAAGGCTCCTAAGACTCCTTGGGGTAAGAAGGCTCTCGGTGTGAAGACACGCCGCCGCAAGAACCGTTCCAACGATCTTATTATTCGCCGCCGCGTAAAGAAGAATAAGAAGAAATAATTCCTTATCGTAGGGGCGTAGCATGCTACGCCCCTACGACGATAATCACCCCCTATTCCTACCTATTATGTCCAGATCACTCAAGAAAGGCCCCCACATTGATGAGAAGCTCATGAAGAAGGTCACAGCGATGATCAACAAGAGCGAAAAGAAGATCATCAAGACGTGGGCACGCGACTCCGACATTCCACCGGATTGGGTAGGCTTTACCTTCGCTGTTCACAACGGAAAAGAGTTCAAGCCAGTCTACGTAACGGAACAGATGGTCGGTCACAAACTCGGTGAATTCTCTTGGACAACAAGCTTCAAAGTTCACGGTGGTAAGGCTGCTGCTGCAGAAGCAAAGCCAGCTCCATCCCCAGCTCCAGCCAAGTAATAATCTGTAAAGACGTACGACGCGTACGTCTCTAATCCCCCTACTCCCATGAAAGCTTATCTCCGCTCCGCCCGCATCGCTCCAAAGAAGGCGAACATCATCGCTCAGTTGGTTCGTGGCATGCCTGTAGGTGACGCCGTGGAATCACTCAAGCACACGCACAAGAAAGGCGCTCGCATGGTCGAGGAGCTCATCAAGTCTGCTGTTGCAAACGCTGAACATAACGACAAGCAGGACTCTAGCAAACTTATCGTGAAGACGATTGTCGTAAACCAGAGCATGGGTTATCGCCGCGGTGTGCCAATGGCTCGCGGTCGTATGCGTCCAATGACAAAGTTCATGAGCCACATTTCACTCACGCTTGGAGTAGCCGGTGTTGATAATGAAAAGATTCAGACGAAACAGAAGAGTCAGAGGATGCAGAACAAAGCTGCTAAAAGTGAAGGAACGACTTCCCAATCCGCAAAAAATCCTGTAAAAACAGCACACTCTTCCAAGGGACAGAAGAAGGAGGACAAAAATTCCTCTGAATCTGCTGCATCCTCTGTTTCCTCTGAATCTGCTTCGTAAGCTTCTATCCCCTTTATTCCTTCTATTCCCTCAGCACATGGGTCAGAAAGTTAATCCCAACGGCTTCCGTCTCGGCATCACGCATTCGTGGCCAGCAACGTGGTTCGCGAGTGGAAAGAAGTACCGCGAATTGTTCCTTCAGGATCAGTTTATTAAGCGTTATGTCATGACGAAGCTAAAGGATGCAGGAATTAGTGAACTGACAATCGAGCGCGGGAAGAAAGTGAAGATCGGTCTCACAAGCAGCAAGCCAGGTATCATCATCGGTAAGCAGGGCTCTGCAATTGAAGACCTCAAGAAAGATCTCGAACAGCGTTTCGGTACAGGCTTCGAAGTTGAAATTCAGGAATTGCGTAACCCAGATGGTGACGCACATATCATTGCAGAAACAATCCAAGGACAGATCGAGCGCCGCATGCCATACCGCCGCGCATGCAAGATGGCGATGGAGAAGGCAATGCAATCCGGAGCACTCGGTGTGAAGGTGACAGTTTCCGGTCGTCTGAACGGCGCTGAAATCGCTCGTTCTGACCTCTTCAAAGAAGGCAACGTTCCTTTGCAGACACTTCGTGCAAACATTCAGCACGCACGACGTCATGCGATGACCAAATTCGGCACAATCGGTGTGCAGGTGTGGGTCTATAAAGGAATGGTGTTTAAGAACGTCCAACAGGTGCAGTCTGCATCTCTCGCCGCTTCCCAAAAGGCAGCCGCCTAACCCTCTGATGTATGTCAATGCAAGAACCTAAAAAGCTGAAGTACCGCAAACCACACCGCAATCGCGGTGCGCTCCGCGGGAAGGCAACACGTGGCGCAACATTGGCTTTCGGTTCCATTGGACTCAAAGTCGTGGAGAGCGGTGAGCTTACTGCTCGTCAGATAGAAGCAGCACGTAAGGCAATGGCCCACTCCGTTCAGCGCTCTGGAAAGATGTGGATTCGCGTCTTCCCACACACGGCTGTAACGAAGAAGGCTGCAGAAGTACCGATGGGTGCCGGAAAAGGATCACTTGATTACTTTGCCCAGACTATCAACAGCGGAACGATCGTCTTCGAAATGGATGGTCTCCCACAGAAAGAAGCACGTGAAGCTCTTCGCCTCGCTGCTCACAAGCTTCCATTGAGAACGAAGATTATTACGTCCATTACTGTCGCCTAACCCATGTCAAAATCTGTTTCTACCACCGAGCTTCGCACAATGTCTGCCGCAGATCTCCGCAAGGAAATCGACGGTCAGAAGATGACTGTTGCGAAGATGAAAATGGCAGTTGACCAGCGCAGCCACAAAGATACGGCACAGTTCCGCCGAGAGAAGAAGACATTAGCTCGCTTATTGACTGTTTTGAACCAAGTCGATACCGACGCAGAAAAGAAGACAATTGCTCCATTGAAAGCCACGAAGAAAGCCTCTAAACTCTCCGCCCCATCCAAATAATGCTTACGAAGACAGGCACCATCATATCGGCAGGAAAGATGCAGAACACAGTGACCGTTGCTGTGCACCAGCACGTGCGTCACCCGCTCTACAAAAAGAGCTTCCGCAAGAGCAAGAAGTTCCTCGCTGACACAAATGGTCAGACAGACTTGATGGCAGGGGACGAAGTGATTATCCAGGAATGTCGCCCACTCAGTAAAACGAAGCACTTCAAGATCGTGGAAGTTCTCAAGCGCACACCACGCGTGAGTGAGATGAAGGAAGAAAGTGCCATTGAAAAGACCATTCATCGAGAGAAGAACGCCCCCTCCTCTGCATCCTCTGACTCTTCTGTTTCCTCTGAATCCTCCAAATGATCCAGCAGCAGACCTATCTCACAGTGGCCGATAACACGGGTGCCAAACAGGCAATGTGCATTCGCGTGCTCGGAGGCACAAGGCGCCGCTATGCGCACATCGGTGACGTGATCATCATTACCGTCAAAGATGCTGCTCCACGCGGAACGGTGAAGAAGAAGTCCGTGGAACACGCAGTTGTGGTCCGCACTCGCAACATGACACGTCGCAAAGATGGTTCCGGAATCCGCTTCGATGACAACGCTTGCGTCATCATCCAGAAAGCTGATGGTATGCCAAAGGGAACACGCGTGTTCGGTCCTGTCGCTCGCGAATTGCGCGCAAAGGGATATCAGAAAATTATCTCCCAAGCTCCTGAAGTTCTATGAAGATTCATACGGGTGATACCGTCATCTGCATCAGCGGCAAAGATAAGGGCAAGCAGGGTACAGTCTTGCGCACTCTTGAAGACAAGAATCGCGTCATCGTCGAAGGTATCAACATGCGCACGAAGCACATCAAGAAGACGCAGAACGGACCTGGTCAACGCATCAAGTACGAAGCAAGCATTCATGCGAGCAACGTCATGATTCTCGACCCAAAGACGAAGAAGCCATCACGTATTGGATACAAGATTGATAGCAAAGGTGTAAAGACACGCGTAGCTCTCGCATCTGGTGAAGTCATCACAAAGACTGCAGCTACGAAGGCAAAGACAACGAAGAAAGCGGAGAAGACACAGAAGTCATCCGCTAAAGAAGACGCAAAGACGGATGCATCCAGGCCCTCCTCCGCTAAAGCTACGGACGGCAGGCCAGCAACGAAGACACCATTCTGGAAGCGCGGAGGCAAAGGAGACAAGAACGATGGAAGCTCCGGATCGTCCGGCGCAGATGGTGGTGCAAATGTAATTCAGACCGCTCACCGCTCACAAGGCGGCTAACCGTACAGACGTGCGATTCGCACGTCTCTCCCACTACGTACATGTCAACCTATCTATCCCTTCATGAACGGCTCCGCGGTCCTATCCGCAAAGCTCTGCAAGATGAGCTGAAGATCAAGAACGTGCACGCGCTTCCACGCTTGCAGAAGGTTGTTGTGAACGTTGGTATCAATCGTACAAAAATGGAAGGAAAAGAAATGTTGGAATTCATTACGGATTCCCTCAGCAAGATTACAGGACAGAAGCCAGTGCTCCGCGCTAGCCGCAAGTCCATCTCGAACTTTAAAATCACAAAGGGACGCGTTGTCGGTGCAATGGTTACGTTGCGCGGTCAGGCGATGGAAGCATTCCTCGATCGTTTGGTCAGCTACGTTCTCCCACGCATTCGCGACTTCCGCGGTCTTCCTACAAAGATGGATGGTCAGGGTAACTACGCAATCGGCCTCCGCGACCAGACAGTGTTCCCAGAGCTTCCTATGACTGATGGTCAGCGCAGCTTCGGAATGCAGATTCAGATCACTACAACAGCCAAGAATGACGAAGAGGCTAAAGTGTTGCTCAAGCAGGTTGGCATTCCATTCCGTCCTAGCAAGCAACCAGCATAACCTCCTTGACCTTTTTTCGCTTCTACTCGACAATCCCCCAGCTCCGCAGCCAAGAATGGCTGCATCTCCTCTTTTGACCCCTATGGCTCGTAAATCTATCGTCAACAGCCAGAAGCAGAAACTCAAGGACTTCCTTGAGGCGAAGGCCGCGGGCAAAAAGCCGAAGTTCCCAACTCGCGTATATAACCGCTGCAACTTGTGCGGCCGCCGTCATGGTTTCATCCGATTCTTCGGAGTCTGCCGCATTTGCTTCCGCGAATTGGCATCCAATGGTGAAATCCCTGGCGTTACGAAATCCTCCTGGTAATCCAATCCTCCCCCTCAGTACTAACCCCCATGTCATACGTTAACGACCCAATCGGCGACCTTCTCACCCGCATGCGCAACGCGCAGGCAGCACGCAGGCATTCCTGCCGCGCTCCGATGTCACGCCTCAAGCGTGAACTCTGCGAACTTATGAAGCGCGAAGGTTGGCTCGATAAAGTCGAAGTACTTGGAGATGCACCGAAGCAAGAGCTTGAAGTGACATTTGTCCCAGGAAAGACGCTCATTCTCAAGCGCATGAGCACTCCAGGTCGTCGCCTCTACGCCAAGTCAGCCGAGCTCATGCCGGTGCTCCGTGGTTACGGTCAGGCCATCATCACGACAAGTCAGGGTTTGATGACGGATGCCGAAGCCCGTAAGAAAAAAGTTGGTGGAGAAGTACTCTGTACTGTCGCCTAATAATACTTCGATTCTTTCTCTCTGTATAAATGTCACGCATTGGAAATAAATTAGTGGCCATCCCATCCGGCGTCACCGTCGAAGTAAAAACAGGTGTCGTGCATGTGAAGGGGGCAAAAGGTGAGCTGAGCTACGCGTTGCTTCCACAAGTTTCTGTGGCTATCGAAGGAAGCACCATCAAGGTTACTCGCATTGATGATTCCAAGGAGTCCAAGGCACGCCATGGTCTTACGCGCGCAATCCTTGCGAATATGGTGAAGGGCGTTGCAGAAGGTTATCTCAAAGAACTCGAAATTATCGGCGTTGGTTACAAAGCTACTCTCAAAGGAAAGACCTTGCAGCTCAACCTCGGTTACAGCCACCCAATTGACTTCTTCATTCCTGCAGATATCGAGATCACGCAGGATGAAAAGAATAAGAATATCCTCCGCATCCGCGGTGCTGATAAGCAGCTCGTTGGTCAGGTTGCAGCGCAGATCCGCGAACTCCGCCCACCAGAGCCATATAAGGGCAAGGGTATCCGCTACACAACTGAACACGTTCGCCGCAAGGTTGGTAAAGCCGCTACCGCTAAGGGCGCATAACCTCTCTAGTACAGACGTGCGAATCGCACGTCTCTCCTCACTTTTTCTCTCACTATCATTCAACTCAGATGAAATTACCTAAAAAGCTCCAAGATAGGCTAGCTCGTCGACGTCGCATTCGCTCCCGCGTTCTCGGAACGCCTGAGCGTCCACGCATGTCGGTGTACCGTTCCCTCACACAGCTTAGTGTGCAGGTCATCGATGATACATCGGGAAAGACGTTAGCTGCTGCTTCTACCAAAGAAGCTAAGGCAAAGATGAACCTCGATGGTGCGAAGAAAGTTGGCGAACTTATCGCTAAGAAAGCAAAAGACGCAGGTATTGCATCCGTTGTATTCGATCGTAACGCCTACAAGTATCACGGCCGTGTCAAAGCTCTTGCTGATGCAGCACGCGAAGGTGGACTTCAATTCTAAAGTTAACTCGTTACGCGTTGGCACGTTACGCGTTCACTCCCTTCATTCCAACCTAGATCATCACCGACGCGCAACGCGCAAACGAGCGACGTTCCACATTTTATTCCTCACCAGTATCATACGATCCCCATGGCAAAGACGACCAATCCAGACAGGCAGCGCAAGCGCGATGGCAAAGGCCAACGCGAACCATCCGAATTCTCTGAGACAACACTCTCCGTGGATCGTGTGACGCGCGTGGTGAAAGGCGGACGCCGCATGCGTTTCCGCGCGGTGGTCGTCGTCGGCAACAAGAAGGGCAAGGTGGGGATGGGAACAGGAAAGGCGAACGAAGTGCAAGTTGCAGTGAACAAAGCCATCAAGGCAGCGAAGCGCGCAATGATCCGCGTGCCATTGATCAAAGGAACGATCCCACATGCTGTGGACATGAAGTTCAAGGCAGCAAAGATCCGCCTGATGCCAGCATCAGAAGGAACAGGAATTATTGCTGGTGGAGCTCTTCGCGTTATCTGCGATCACGCAGGTATTCGCAACGTTCTCAGCAAGCGCTTTGGCACAGGAAACAAACTCGTCAACGCTCAGGCAACATTCAAGGCTCTTGCAAAGCTCAAGCCAGTAAAGGGTGAAGCTCTTGCAGAAGCAAAAGAGACTGTTGAAGGCGAGAAGATCGAACAAGCTGATCAGTCTGTTCCACAGGTAAAAATGGTTGGAAAGGATGATGTGAAGCACGGCGGTTTGGTCGACAAGCCTGCCCACCGTAGCTCCGAGAGCGGAGGCGGGAAGGACAAGAAGTCTAAATAATCGCGATGCTTGCCAATAGGGAAGTAAGGGGTAGATTACATGTGTGTTAACTCTTGAAGATCAGATCAAGCGAATTGATGGAGTGGCAGATGTGAAGGTTGAAGAACCATTAGCTCATGTTACAGTAACAACATATAGCGAAGTGACGACGCGTGCTGTCCGTGAACTTTTACGGGGAACAGCTATTCATCCTCGGTTCGTTTTTGATGTGCCAGATGGAGATGAAGTACTTCTTGAAATACCGGAGCTTGAAGCAAGCGAAAGCGCATCATAAGTGAAGGAGTTCTATCTCCGATATAATGTCGCCGATGAAGCCAGCTTTAATTATCATCGCGCCGGTGGGATATCAGGATGTCGAACTTGATGGAACGAGGAAAGGCTTAGTTGCCGGTGGATATGACATTGTCATCGCAAGCTCTGTGACCGGCATGTGTCATGGGAAATTTGGCGGCACCGAAACCGCCACCATCGCACTGCACGATGTAAATGTGAATGGTTACGATCGCATCGCATTTATCGGAGGGCCGGGGGCATCTGCACTTGTGCACGATATCGGCGCATTGAACGTCGCGCGTATGGCGGTGAAGGCAAGTATCCCACTTGGTGCAATTTGTGTCGCGCCGATGATTCTCGCAACTGCGGGAGTACTTTCAGGAAAACACGCGACCGTGTTTGATGACGGAACCAAAACGCAGATTAATTTTATCGAACAACATGGTGCGACATTCACCGATGAAACTGTCACTGTTGATGGCAAAATTGTTACAGGAAATGGGCCGAAAGCGGCGGAGGAGTTTGGGAGGGCTTTGAATTCTTTATAATTTAGAGCTTCCTATCTTTCTCTAGCTCTTCTTTGCTAATTGTTGGCTTTGATAAATCAGGTGATGAATAGGGTTTCGTTGGCGATGTTTCATTTGCTCTCATTCCATTTACGTACCATTGTTCTACATCCGGGGTAAGACGAATGAATCCATTTTGCAATAACTCATCTGCGTACGCTTTATTTGTACTATTTAATTTTGCACCAACTGGATTCATTTGCCCATTAATATTTTCAAAAAATTGTCTTTGAGTTGGATCAACTAAATATCTAACTTTTTGTCCGTTTAGTTCAAAACTGACATAAGCAAATCCGTGACCAAAATTTTCACTCATGTTAAATATCTTTTTTGCTTGATGGGGCACAACAGTGAGGTTTGTAATGCCTAAGCCATTTAATTTTCTTGTGACAAATTCTGTTGCTGGACCGCATTGCCCAATGCAAATTTCCGCTTTTAAATCGAGTATCTGTTCGTCTGCTTCTAATTTTTGCAATCCATAACTAGTGCGATATTTTTGCTGTTGCTTTAAGATCCCTTGCTTGCAGTCACTAACAACTGATTCGATAACGTCGCGCACATCCTGCTCAGTAGCTGAAACAGATCTGTCTTTTAAAGCTTTGATTGCACTATCAACTCGATTCTTATTGATTATTTTTTGTGACGGCATTGGACCTTCTTTCTGCATAACAGCAATCTGCTCACGTGGAGTTAGTCGATTTATTTTTCTGCGTGCGTTTTCTGTAACGAAGAAATCCATAAATGATTTAACTTGTTTTGGTGTGGAACCAGACGATAGATCATCAAGCAATGCATCTACTTCACTTTGCGTTAAAGTAGCTTCTTTTAAATGTTTTTGCAGATCTGCCTCAATCTTTTGCCTAGTCACTGGAAGTTCTACAGGCACTGGCGATGGTTGTGTAGGCGCTGGAGGCGGAACATTCTTAGGCTTTGTAGCAGCACCCTTTTTTTCAAGAGATGGTGGCGGCGTTTCTCTATAACCAATACTTGCTCGGTCTTTGGCATCGGCCTCTGAAAGCTTACGTGGCTTAACTGTATTTGGATCGAATGAATAGTTTGCACCCCTGTCTGTAGGGTTCAACGGCTTGAGCGTAAGAAGGATATTTCCAGTTTTTGGATCTTTTATATTTTCCATTTGGTATGTGCCCACAGGAATTGTGGATCCGCCTTGAGACGTTGCAGCTGTATCTATACGCACAATATCTCCTTCTTTCAAATTTGCATTCGATTGAACATCCGCAGATTTTCGTGGAACTGGAGGAGGAGCTTTAGTTTTTGGAACTTTGTTGAGGTCAGCAACACCTACTTCGACGAGCCTACCTGGATTATCTCCATTTGTGATCTTCAGAATCATTATCGATGGATCATTTGGTTTTATTCCTTGTACTACATAATCCAAATTGGCTGGAAGTGTTTTTCCACTAGCCAATATTGGTTGTCCTGCAATACGCTCGCCAGTTTTCCATTTACTTGGTGGTGCTGGAGGTTTCGGAAGAATATTTGTTGCTGCAGGAGCTGTAGATGGTGTATTTGTGGACTTTTGTCCAACAGTATTTGACTGACTTGCCGGAGGTGGTGGAATTTTCCTCGGTGCTGATGGCGCTACAGGATTAGTGCTCGGCCTTGGTGGCGGAGGCGGAAGAGGACCGACACGTTGAGCAGTTCCACACACACCCATACGAAGAAGGGTGTCTGCTTGATTACGCGAAAATCCACCTGCTTCCAAAATGCGCATTTTTTGAGCGAGTTCTATTTTGGAATACGAATCGCCTGACATCTTCACATCATGCGCATCAAGCAATGCTTGTGACTGTCTGCCATCGATCGATGGCAGCTCAAGTAATTCCTGTGCAACCGCAACACGAATAGTGCGGCCGTCCGGTGTATCGGGAATACGTAAAATATCTTCTTTCGTGAGTGGCGCCGATTGTTCGACTGTTTGTATATTATTTCGCATTGCTAATCGTTTCTGTAGGAATGCACCGACTGGACCCATAATGGCTCCGATCTTCGCACCACGTTCAGCTGAGGCAATCGCGTCATTCAAAATTTCATCGGCACTCTTTCCTTTATCTACACTGTGTAATGTAGATTCTACTGCACCCGATACAGCGCCGCGTCCTGCACCTTCTGCCGCTTGCCCTGTAAGTTTTGTGATAACAGGAATGGCTTTTTTCGCGAATTCCTTCGAGAACTTTTTCGCAAAAATTGCTCCATACTTTTCTGCTAGTTTTCCAATCTTCAATTTTCCTACAACTTTCCCTCCCGTGTATCCGGCAATGACGTTGAAGCTAAAATCTTTTGCTGCTTGTTCTGGTGTTTTGGTTCCTGTGGAAACATAGGTAAGTTGTTTCGAGAGTTCATATACTTCGTTTCCGTAAGGCACGAAGCCTGCAGCTATGCCAACGCCTGTATCGATCGCTTCCAGAGCGGTTTCCCATGCATTCAAAGAAGTTTCTGATCGTGCGAGAGCAGCGTTGATTTCTGCGTAATCAACATCATGAATTTTGTATCCAGCGTCTCGGGTTTTCTGAGCGAGTCTTTGCTGTTCTTCATTATTAGCAACTGCTGTTGGTGGCAATTCTGGTAGACCGATTTCCATTCGGAATTTTTTTAAACGCTCCAATTGGCGCGGATTGTTTTCTCCGATCGTCATCAACATGTCTATTTGGTATACGCAACGATCGTACGTTTTCATGAGCTGTGCTATTTCTGCATTTTCTGCATCGCGCACTGTTTTGCCGAATAAACCGCCAGCCAAAAACATTGAATTTAATGTCTTATCAAATGAATTGTCATTTTGTTCTTTCATCGCATCTTTCAATCGTTGAGTTACGCCTGCCGCTTTATTACCAAGAAATTCTTTCGTACTTTCGAATGCCAGATTGTAGATACGAGCAACTTCTTTCTTTTCCGGTGATGTCGCACTCGCGCGTGCTGTCGCTCCTTCTACTTTATTGTTGGCGCCCTTGATACGCTTAGCACGTTCTACAGAGGGATCCGCTGAAAGGGATTCGCGCGGTGTTTCCCCCTGGTTTTCAGGAGAAGGAGGCCCCGGTCGTTTGTCTGGCTTTTCCACAGACATATCAGGATATTATACCAGAAATATGGTTTCTTTGCGATTAGGCAGTGGAGAATCAATAAAAAGTGCTTGCTGCCAAATCACACTAAAACCGTGTCCAGGCTGATTTATCAGATTATCTATATTTAAAAACTATATATACTAATTCGGCAATATCACCCAGCCAAAAATGCACTACCCATACACCAGCTTTCAGTTTTTTTGAAAGAACTCCAACAGCGTTCTGCACTGCACGAGTAATCGTTGCGTCTCTATATCGCCCAATTTTTTACGCAGAGTATGTAATTTATTGACGAATGCATGAACCAATGTTTCATAGGACTGCAGAGTCTTTTTTTCATTTTGAGCAGCGGACTCAGTAAATTCTTCAAAATAATTATTCAGCAGTTTCATGTATGCCCTTGGATCATCATTGATATTCGCATCATAGAATGCAAAAGCTTCGGTGATCATGTTGTCGTAACCTGTACGACCATGTACATACGGATCGATACTGTGATGAATCTCATGCTGAATATCAGGACCAGTTTCTCTGCTCGCAAATATCAATCCGGTTGTAATAATAGGATTACTTCCATCGTCATGATCAACGATAAATTTCGTATGCACTGCAGATGAATTACATGGAGCGCCTGTTATCTTCTCAATGAAGCGAAAATATTGCGGCCTGTCAGCAAATACCATAATCGGTCGTTTGATCGGTCTGCCTGCTACGGCAGATGCTTCAGATGATGAAACTATTTTTAAATGAAGTGTTGAGACGTCACTCATAGTTAGCAGTCTGTTACCTTCCAAACGCAAGCCACTGTTTAGATTTTCTACAAACCACCGACGAAATGCCTCATGAGACGTTGAAAGATTGTAGAGCTGTGGAAACCATTCAGTGATTTCTGCAAATGCCGCTTCACGTTTTTCATCCATCCATTCTTGTCGTTTATTTTCAGATGAGTGTGTGTTGCCGAGTACGTGGGCGATTGCATCGCGCGCAGCTGATGCGTTTACAGGCATTGTTTCAGATTTCCCAGAGGGGGAATCGGGAGATTGGCCCGGTGTTGGAATGTGTTCGGATGGCATCGTTTTATTAGTCAGGCAATATCAAACCTCCAAAGTGCTCTACCCACACACCCGCTTTCACGCCGATGCCTGTTGCGGTGTAGCTTGGGTCGAGCAATGTTTTTCTGTGTCCTGGTGATTTCAACCATGCTTCCACAGCTTCTTGCGGAGTTTTTTGTCCGCGTGCGAGGTTCTCGCCAAGTGCATATCCTTTTACGCAATTGCACTCGATGGAGAATGAGCGATCATAAAAATATGTTCCTTCGATGCGGTTTTTGAGCGTCTGTCCGTCGGGCGCAACGTGTCCGAAGAATCCTTGGTCCGCCATGCGGTCAGCATATATTTGTGCGGACTGTTCGAGCTCGGTGTTGTACGTGAGTGCTGGCACACCAGCCTTGATGCGTTCTTGATTGATCATATGTAAAATTTGCGTGCGAAGCTCTGGCAGTGATGTCGGCAGTGCAATTGTTCGCTTGAATGGTGCGACTGCAACTGTCGGAGAATCCATCAACGTAACTTTTAATCGGCGAGTGGAAATAACGGTGTAGAGATTCAAATTTTTCTGCATCTGTTCATGCGCGATATGTTGTTCGAGCTTCAGCTTCTGCACGTTTTCTTGTGTGAGTCGCTGGATAGTATTGATCGCAAGGAGTCCTTCTTCTTTGGTGACGATTTTATCTGGCTGTAACAATGTGTGTCCGTGTGTTCCAAGAAGATGAAACCCTTCCGCGATGCCAGCATATTTCGAGTACCACGCGTTGTTCGGTACATCGGTGAAGTGATGAGGAAGATTCGTGACGATGTTGAAATTCCGCGCGAGCATTTCCAGGAGTTCCGCACGCGTCATCGGCGCATCAGGAAATAGTTTATTTGTTTTTTCATCAGCATCGATGATGTCCTGTTGCTCGGCGTACAGCATGAATGCTTCATGCCAACTTCCTTTTGAAATATCCGGAAATTGTCCCTTGTTACGAATGACAGGAATATCGGGTGTCGTTGCGAAGACCATCGACATCACAGCCTCTGCGCGGGTCATGTTCGGCGTTGCTTGAGCGACGGGGACGGCAGGATCATCTATTTGTAAGAAAATAGACGTCAGAATCGTGCCTAACAGGGCAGATGCGATATTCATGTGTGTATTATTTTTCTATGTATATTATAACATAATTATTTAAAACAAACAATAGGGGCGTTTTGGCGTGGTTTTGGTCATTTCGTAGGGGCGTTGCATGCAACGCCCCTACGACGCGAATATCAATTAACGAACCGCCCCAAAATGTTGCACCCAAAATTCACCTGATTTCCCGATGCCCATTTCCAGGTAGGTGGTGCTCAATATAGCCTCTTTGTGTGCTAATGAGCCCATCCAATCTTCCATCACTTCTTCCGGGCTATCCTGCCCCTTGGCGATGTTTTCACTATATGCATACCGCTTTCCGTCAGCCTGGTAGTAGCCAGATGCGTGCATGCGTTCTTTGAGAGTGCTTCCACATTCGTTGTGCGAGAAACAGTCCTGTTTTTCCATTTCTTGCGCGTATAATGCAGCGGAATTTTCTAGAATTCTATTGTACATATACGGTGATAGGCCTACTTTTGCGCGTTCAGCGTTCACTAAATCAAATACACGTGCATATATTTCCGTAGGAGTGAGTATTACACCGGTGGCAGCGGAAGGCGAAGACAACAAAGAGGCTTGAGTGTGTAGGCGCGTGCGCGCAGGTGCTGCGGGATGGACAAGACTCGCTCGTGCTCGACGAGCGGCTGTTCTACGAGCAATAGTTGCATTGGTGCGTTTGGCGAGCGCTGCTTTACGGGCAGCCAATCGAGCTGCACTTTGTGTGCGAAGTTTCAGTGAATGTTGGATGCCAGCGTCATTCGTGGAATTCGTATAGAACGAAGCGGCGGATGCTTTTTGAGTCATTCCTACAACGAGGAGCGCTATCGCCAGTAAAGGAAGTAGGAGAGAGTGTCGTCGTGTCATCATAGTGTCCTTGAATACGAGGAATAGAGATCCAAGTCAATGGTAGCATCGCAGCTTTTTAGTATTAAATGCTCTTGAGGATGGGCCAAAGGACCACTACTATATGCCCCTCTCCCACCTTTTTCTCATGTTGCACAATCTCCGTCCTGCATCGGGTTCCTCCAAGCGCCGCAAGCGTATTGCTCGCGGTAATAGCGGTAAGGGCGGCACAACAGCCGGCCGTGGTACCAAGGGTCAGCACTCCCGTACCGGTAAGGGCCGCAAGCTCGGATTCGAAGGTGGTCAGGTCCCACTCCTTATGCGTCAGCCAAAGCTCGGCGGATTTACACGTCCTCGCGCTCTTGTGTATTCGGCACTCAATCTTTCGCTCATCGAAAAAACTCTTCCGGCCGGTTCCTATACGATTGCTGACCTCGTCAACAAGCGTTTGGTTCACCAAGGAAAGAAGATCAAGATCCTTGCGACAGGCGGTATCACGAAGAAATATGATCTCGAAGCACACGCAGCGTCCAAGTCCGCAAAAGAAGCAGTGAAGAAAGCAGGTGGATCGATTATGATCGTGAAGTAATTCCCAACCCTCCCCCCGAATGTTTTCCTCTTTCCATAAAATTTGGCACACGGAACATCTCCGCCGCCGGATTTTAGTAACACTCGGTCTCCTCGTTGTGTATCGTATGGTTGCGCACCTTCCGGTGCCAGGAACGGATCCATTCGCCCTCGAACAATTTTTGACGAATCGCTCAAGTGGAGGGCTTATTGGGGTTTTTGCCGCGCTCACGGGTGGAGCCGTTGATAACTTCTCCGTCGTGATGCTCGGTCTTTCTCCGTACATCAATGCTTCGATTATTGTGCAGTTGTGTACGGTCATCTTTCCGAAGCTTGAAGCTCTGAGTAAAGAAGGACAGCAGGGTCAGCAGCAGCTCAACAAGTACACGCGTTGGCTCGGTTTCCCGCTTGCATTCGTACAGAGCTACGGATTCCTTATCTTGCTTAGTCGCAGCAATTTAAACCTTATCGATGTGACGTTCCCAAACGTTCTTCTGCCGATGCTGTTCGTTACGGCCGGCTCCATCTTTATTATGTGGCTTGGAGAAATGATTACAGAGAAGGGGATTGGTAATGGTATCTCTATGATCATCTTCGCCGGTATCGTCGCGAATATCCCAACGCAGATCAGCGCGATGTACTTGGCTGGCGGTTCTGAACGCGGAGCGTTCGTGCTCTTTGCTGTCATCTCGCTCGCAATGCTCATCGCAGTCATCCTCTTCACTGACGCGCATCGTCTCATCCCCATTACATATGCCAACCAAGGTGCTGGCCGTGGTGTTCAGGGCGGCATTCCGATTCGCTTGAACCAAGCTGGAATGATCCCCATCATCTTTGCTGTTTCACTTATTACACTTCCTGCCATCATCGCTCAATTCCTCCAGACTGCGCCAAATTTCCAGGGTGTTGTGAGTGCGATTAATACGTACTTCAATGCGACAAACCCAAGTTGGACATACATCGTCGTGTACTTCTTGCTCGTCATTGCCTTCACATTCTTCTACGTGTCCGTCACGTTCAAGCCTGTTGAACTCGCTGAAAGCATCCAGAAGCGCGGCGGTTTCGTCCCAGGTATGCGTCCAGGTAAGCAGACATCGGACATGCTCACGAAGATCAGCAACCGCTTGAACCTCTGGGGTGGTATCTTCCTCGGTCTTGTTGCCATTATCCCATTGCTCTTCACGAAGTTCTCGACGCTCGGTAGTTCCAATCTCCTTATCTCTGGATCTGGAATCATTATTATTGTTGGTGTGGTGATGGAATTGATCCGTCAGGTGAATGCGCAAATGCTGGCTCACGATTATGATAAACTGATTTAATTCGTAGCCAATGTATTACCGATGAGTAACGGGTGTAGGGGGAGTACGGGGTGTGTTGGGGGTAGATGCCTTTGAAAGATGGTAAATGAACATCGATGTTTTATTAACGT
The DNA here is from genome assembly GCA_964391185.1 of uncultured Candidatus Peribacteria bacterium. Lineage (GTDB taxonomy): Bacteria > Patescibacteriota > Gracilibacteria > Peribacterales > Peribacteraceae > JAKQEM01. Next base: position 55,917 of record CAYMIX010000006.1, read on the forward strand.
GTTCAGTTAAAGCTTCGTATTGATAGTTTGTGATGTAACCGAGGTCATGCGAAAGTTCTAAGAAATCATCGACTTCAGCTGCTGATGCATATGCACGATCGTAATACAGTTTGCGGTGTGCCGATGTAGGCATACGAGAACCTTCAGCCAATTGAGCAGCTATCGAATTTGCCGCACGTTTCATTTGATCAACGACGCTGAATAGCTCTTCGCGAGGGAATGATTTCGTAATGCGATAGATTTCCCGGCGTAATTGATGTGCCTTTTGCCATGCTATAAGTTGCCGAAAGCCTTTCTGATATTTCATTCAAGTAACGTTACCTGGATTTCAAGGGATTATCGACTTTAGCTCTTTAGTGCACTAAAGCAGGGCACACCCCTTACTCCCCGTACTCCAAATACTCCCTTTACCCATATCCGGCCGTGCGGTAGCCTACCGCGGCTATGGATTTAGTACTGTTCGGTATCCAAGGATCGGGTAAAGGAACTCAAGCCAAGCGTTTGGCAGCCGATCATGGCTATCAAATTTTCGAGGCGGGTGCGGAGCTGCGCAAAATCGCCGCATCGGGAACAGAGCTCGGCAAAACAGTGTCGTCGTACATTGATCACGGACACCTCGCTCCGTTTGAAATCGTGATGGAAGTTGTTCGCGATGCGATCGCACATGTTCCCATGAATCAAAAACTTCTTTTCGATGGAATTCCACGCGACATCGATCAGATGAATGAATTCAATAAAATTATGAACGATCTCGGCCGCTCATTTACCTGTGTGCAGCTCACAGTGGACGAAGAGCAAGCGCTCAAGCGCATCCAAGGACGCGCACTCGAACAAGGACGCGCAGACGACGCGAACGAAGAATTCATTCGCCGCCGCATGGGCATCTTCAAAGAGAAAACCAAACCAGTGATCGATGCATATCGTACCCAGGGAACAGTGGTCGATATCGATGGTGATGGTTCGATGGAAGAAGTGTACGCACGCATCGAACGGGCGATTGCCGCGTGACAATCGATACGATAGTGTTTGATGCAGACCAATTCTCGTAGGGCCAGATAGTTTCTTCGGTTACTCTTTCCCGCTACACTTGGCCATACATGTCGTTTCTTGTGTTCAATAAGAGGGAAATTGAGAGTTTTCGCACTGCCGGGAAAATTTTGCGTGATTGTTTGCAGATGCTCCGTGGACAGGTGAAAGCGGGGATGACGACAGGCGAACTAGATCTCATTGCTGAACGCTTTATCCGTGAGCACGGGGGGGAGCCTGCGTTCAAGGGATACCATGGCTTTCCCGCAACGCTGTGTGTATCCATCAACGAAGAATGCGTCCATGGCATGCCTGGTAAACGGGCGCTCAAAAATGGCGATATCGTCTCGCTTGATTGTGGTGTGCGTTTGAACGATCTCAATACTGATGCGTGCATCACTGTTCCAGTCGGAAAGATTTCTTCCGAGGCGCAACATCTTCTCGACGTGACGAAGGCCGCGCTTGATGGTGCAGTTGATGTTATCAAACCAGGTGCGCGGATAGGGGATATCTCTTCTGTCATCCAGAAAGTTGTTGAAAAAGGACAATGTACCGTCATTCGTCCGCTGACTGGGCATGGATTGGGTCGCAATCTCCATGAATTTCCTGATATCCCAAACCATGGTCGTGCGGGGACAGGACCAGTTCTTCCGGCATGGACGGTCATCGCAGTTGAGCCAATCGTTTCGCTCGGCAGCAATGATATCCGCGATGCAGGGGACGGCTGGACGCTTTTAACGGAGGATAGCTCGCTTTCTTGTCACTTTGAGCACACGATTCTTCTCACAGAGGATGGCTGTGAAGTGTTGGCGTAAGGTAAAAGCTTCGTCGGACATTCGTTCGCTCGTTACGCGTTCACACGTTTTCCAATGACGACAGAACGAGCCAACGTGCCAACGTGTAACGAATTCTGCAAGAATAGGGTAATTCAATATAAATCTTTTCGGAGACATTGACCATAATTTGGATATATTGCAAGTGATTTTTAGAGTTCCTGTGGAAAATCCCGATAATAAGGTTGAACAAGCCCTTTTGGCTCTGTAGGATGCCACGGCTTTTGCCGGTTCATTTCCCTTTACTTGCGATTGTGTCGAAGGATGTCATTGAACTCATCGGGCTCGTGGAAGAAACATTTCCAAATGCCACGTTCCGAGTCAAAATATTGAGTCCGCAAGCCAAGGATCACGAACTACTTTGTCACCTCGCGGGTCGTATGCGCGTCAATCGTGTGCATATCCTCCCAGGAGATAAGGTTCGCGTCGAAATGACACCGTATGATTTGCAGAAGGGTCGTATTACGTATCGCTTCCGCTCAGATCAACGTTTTGACGCAGAAGGCAACCCAATCATGAATAATCCTACTAATCCCGCTTCTACACCCCCATCCCGATGAAAGTACGTCCATCAGCCAAAGTTATCTGCGACGGCTGTCGCATTATCCTCCGTCGTGACGGAAAGGGCGTTCGCCGCGTGCGTGTTGTATGCGCTAAAAATCCGAAGCATAAGCAGCGCCAAGGCTAATCAAGACTCAGCATTCCACATTCTACATTCTACATTCATACGTTATGGTTCGTATCTCAGGTGTTGTTCTCCCAGGCAATAAGCGTATCGAAATCGCTCTTACAGCGATCAAAGGTATCGGACGCCCACTCAGCAAGCGCATTTTGGAAGAGTTAAAAATCGACGCGAATATCAAGGCTGAAAAGATCAACGAAGATCAGGAAGCACGCCTGCGCGGACGCATCGAGAAAGAAATCACAGAAGGCGATCTCACGCGCAAAGTTTCGTTGGATGTGAAGCGTCTCCAGGATATCGGCTCATGGCGCGGTATGCGTCATCGCAAGAAATTGCCGGTTCGTGGTCAGACATCACGCCGCAATGCCCGCACGAAGCGTGGAAAGAAAAAGACAGGTCTATCTGGACGTACTACCCTTACCAAGACGTAAACCGTTCGCGCGTTCCGCGTTGGCACGTTACTCGTTCATTTCTCTCACTACTACAACGCGCAACCCGCAAACGCGCAACGACCTCCCTCCAGCAACTACTACCCATTCGTATTTATGGCTACTGCCTCCACCTCAGCACCGACCAAAGCTTCTTCCAAGCCACGCAAGAAGAAAATCAAGCGCACCGTCAAACAGGCTCGTGCTTGTGTGCACTGTGGCGAAAACAACACGATTGTTACGCTTACAGACCTCGATGGAAACGTATTGGCTTGGGCAAGCTCAGGTTCCTCCGGATTCGAAGGAACACGCAAGTCTACGCCATACTCCGCAAAGGTTGCTGCAGAAACAGCTGTGCAGAAAGCCGCAAGCTTCGGTATCGAATCAGTCGAAGTGGAAATCAAGGGCCTTGGCCCTGGAAGAGAACAGTCCATTCGTGGACTTCAGGCAGCTGGCCTCAACCTCGATTCTATCATTGATGTTACGCCAATCCCACACGGAGGTTGCCGCCCATCACGCCGCCGCCGCGTGTAATCGTAATTCTCAATTCTCAATTCTCCATTTTCAATTATGAAGTACACTGGTCCTAAAGCACGACGCGCTCGTCGCCACGGCATGAACCTCTACGGTTCTGACAAATACGATAAAATTTTGCAGCGCAAGCCATACGGTCCAGGTAAGACCCCAAAGACTCGTTCGGGTCGTGATTCTGAATACGCAAAACAGTTGAAGGAGAAGCAGAAGGCTCGTGATATGTACGGCCTTTCCGAAAAGCAGTTCCGCCGCCTCTACGATGAAGCCCTCAAGACGAAAGGCCGAACAGGTGATACGATGAAGCAGCTTCTTGAACGCCGCCTTGATAACGTTATCTACCGCGCTGGCTTCGCACTCACACGCATGCAATCACGTCAGTTTGCCGGTCACGGTCTTTTCCTCGTCGACGGTCACCGCGTCACGTCTCCTTCGTATCGTATGGAGCCGGGCCAGGTCATCACTGTTCGTCCGAAGGCTAAAGATTCTCCGATCTTTGTAACGATCCGCGAGCGCAACGCTAAGTACAACGCTCCTAAGTGGATCAATGTGGACGCCCCACAGCTCAAGATCGATGTCGTCGCTACGCCAGAAGCCGCTGACGCAGAGAGCGCAGTGGACATGCGTATGATCGTCGAGTTCTACTCACGCAATTAACGTAAAAGTTTCCCTCCGCTGGGAGCTCCCTCCCAGTTATTCCTCCCACTTTTTCCCCTCTTCCTTCTTCCCTCTTATGCACATTATTCAGGAAGAAATCGGGTTGCCAGTCTTTAGCACCTCCAAGGGTTCCAAGGGCGATGATTCGCATGTGGTCTTTACGATCGCACCGCTCCCACCAGGTTACGCTATGACTCTCGGCAACGCGCTGCGACGCGTGCTTCTCAGTAGCCTCCCGGGTGCCGCCGTAACATCGGTGCGTGTCCAGGGCGTGCAGCACGAATACTCCACTATCAAGGGTGTCAGCGAGTCCGTTGTTGATATCATGCTGAACTTCAAGCAGTTGAAGCTCCGCAAGCACAATAAAGATCCTGAGACCATCACGCTCGACGTGAAGGGTCCTAAGGACGTTACAGCTGCAGACCTCAAGGTCAGCTCCGATATCGAAGTGCTGAACCCAGACCTCCCATTGTTCACGGTTGAAAAGGGTGGATCTGTTTCCATGGAACTTACGATCGAAAAGGGCGTCGGTTACGAATCCGCAGCTGAGCGCAACAAGAAGCACCACGAACCAGGTCTTATCTACGTTGATGGTGTATTCAGCCCAGTCGAACGTGTACGTTTCGAAATCGAACCTACTCGCGTCGGCCAGCGCACAAACCTTGAAAAGCTCGTTATCGAAGTGATGACGAACGGTTCTCTGACAGCGGAAGAGGCGATGCAATTCGCTTCCCAGCTCATGCAGAGCTACTTCAAGTACTTTGGATCCGATCAGAAGACCGTCGAGCCAGAATTCATGGCTGATTTTTCGCGTGTTGCCCCAGCTCAGATCGAAGAAATTGGCTCAGCAGCTCCCGTAAAGGAAAGCTACACGCCAATCGAAATCTTGAACCTTTCACCTCGCACGCTTAACGCGCTTATTAATGCAGGTGTTGGCTCTATCGAACAGCTCACAAAGTGCACAGAATCCATCCTGAGCAATTTCCGTGGATTTGGTGCAAAAGCGCTCGATGAAGTCCGTTCTACGCTTGCAACTCGCGGCCTCACTTTGTCTGAGGAGAGCGAAGAATAAGGCTTGCCTTCCTATCGACCAGTCCCTATCCTAGCCACCCATTTTTACGACCTAAATGCGTCACAAAGCTCGTCGCCTCCGGCTCAACCAGAAACCTGACCATGCGCGCATTATGCAGCGCAACCTCGTTACGTCTCTGATCTTGTTTGAATCGATCCGCACAACGCGTAAGCGCGCTCGTATCCTTCAGCCATTGATCGACCACGCTATTACGACGGCAAAGACGAAGGTTCCACACATCGCCATCCGCTCCATCAACACGCAGGTAAACGATGTGAACGCGAGCCGCAAGCTTATGCAGGTGCTCGTAAAGCGCTATGCAACACGCACATCCGGATTCACACGCGTGAAGCCAGTTGGCGCTCGCAAGGGCGATGGTGCAGAGTTGGTGGATATTACACTTGTTGATGCTGCGATTCCTGAATCTACATCATCCAAGATGCAGAAGAGTCAGAAGAAACAGAGGATTCAGAAGAGTGGAAGTAAATCCTCTGAATCGTCTGCATCCTCTGCTTCCTCTGAATCCTCCCGATCCAAGCCCTCAGCATGAAGACTTCTACGATCAAACCCTCGGCTCCCGCATGGTTCGTTATCGATGCCGAAGGCCAGACTCTCGGAAAGATCGCAGTAAAGGCTGCATCAATCCTTCGTGGTAAGCACAAGGTAACGTTCTCTCCACATCAGTTGTGTGGTGATCATGTCGTTGTGTTGAATGCAGGAAAGATCCACCTTCCACCAAAGAAGGGTCTTCGTAAGGTGTACCACCGCCACACAGGTTTCCCAGGAAACATGAAGCATGCATCACTCATATGGATGCTCGAAAAGAAGCCAACATACGTTATCGAAAATGCTGTAAAAGGAATGCTTGAAGACACACGCCTCCGCCAGCAGATGGTGAAGCGTTTGCACGTCTTCGCTGAAAGCGAACACCCATACGCAGCCCAGAAGCCAGAATCTATCTCCCTTACTCGCAAGAAATAATCATGGCAACTCGTTCGTACTTCTACAGTGTTGGCAAGCGTAAGACAGCTATCGCCCGCGTGCGTCTCTTCCAGGACGGCAAAGGAGAAGTGACGGTTAATGAATTGCCACTCAAGAAGTATTTTGCCGGTGTGCAGATCGAAAATGCTCTCGCATCTCTCGCTCTGACAGGAACAAAGACTGAATTTGATATCGAAGCTAAGCTCATCGGTGGTGGTAAAGCCGCTCAGTCCGATGCTCTTCGCCATGGAATCTCCCGCGCATTGCTCCTCTTCAATCCGGAGCTTCGTCACCAGCTCAAGCAGGCAGGATTCATCCGTCGCGACAGCCGCACGAAAGAGCGCAAGAAGCCAGGTTTGCACCGCGCCCGTCGTGCACCACAGTTCTCGAAACGCTAATATTCTTCTGCGTATCTTGGTGCAGCTGAATTCATTAGTATTGTTACATTGCTATATTGTTCGCAAGCGAGAAGCGTTATTCTTGCATGCTAACAATGTAACAATATAGCAATTTTTCCTATGTCTACCGCTCCTAAATTCGAAAAACAGCTTAAAGAACTTATGAAGCAGTTCGGTAAGCCAGGGTTTGTTATCTTCGCCTGGCAGGATGATAAGCAGGTGAAGGTGACATATTCCATCAATAAGATGAAGCTTCGTGCAGCACTGCCTGCAGTATTCTGGGCGCTGACGGATTTGGTGAAGAAGACAAAGTGAAGCTCGGATCAGGAGAGAGCCATTCTCACGTAGTAGAGGCTCGTGCCTGCTGGCGTATCAAGGATAAAGCGTGCATCAAGTGTCGTAAGTTGGATGATCGTCTGACACATGCGGAGAAGCATACGTGGTGGCAAACCAACACCTCCCTCCATACATGCAGCGCAGAGTCCTGCAGCATCCTTGGAGCGCAAGTAAGGGTCGCCCTTGGCTTCTATCACCATACAGAGTGATTCCTGGACTTGGAGAACATAGCGTTCGACATATGTCTCAAGCTGCTCGACTGGCAGATCCTGCACTTCAGGCAATGCCTCGATAATATCGAGATCTTTGTGGATCGCATGGGCGATGCAGGTTTCTATGGACATATGTGTTTGGGATGTGTGTTTGTTAAATCTCCTCATAGTAGCAGAAAGCGTCGTTCTTTTCAAGAGGTTGGAGTACCGCTAGTCTAAGCACATGCGTTATCTTCTTGTCGTCTGTAGCTTTTTGTTCTGTATTGGCTCAGCGAGCGCGCACGGCGATGCTCCATCGTTTGAGAAAGAAGTTGGGCCGTTGCTGATAGATATCGGATACGATGCCGTTGGATTCCGTCCCGGAGAAGAAGTGACGTTTGATTTCGATATCTACAATCAGTCGGGTGCGGTCGCGTTCGAGCCATTTGATGAAGTGAAGGTGACGATCATTCATGAGGACGGACAGCGTTTCAATCAGACCATTGTGAATGATGGCGTGATGATTCCAACTCTGAAGTATACTTTTCCGAAAGAAGGGGATTATTCATTGGTAGCCAGCTTCACTCGCAATGACAGCATCGTCGCAGAAGGAGAATTCCCCGTGCACGTTGGGGAACATGACGGATCAGTTGGCCGCTTCATGAATATGCTGAATTATGTGATTGCTGCAGTACTTGTCGCAATCGCAGGGTTTGTGATCATACGGAGCTTCCTCAAGCGCAGTTAAGCGAGTCGTGAATGCACAGCACTAAACACGCGTTCCATGCGCACTTCATGCTTCACGATGTACTCTTTGACGTTGGAGAATGTCTTACTCTTCTCAACGTATGTTTCGTTACGATAGTTGGTGAGGATAATCACGGGGATATCGAGTTTGTGCTTCTTGATGTGTTCTAAGACAACGAAGCCGTCACCCTTTGGCATACGAATATCGAGGATGAGAATATCCGGCTTGTGAGTACTGAGTGCAGCAATCGTGTCTTCACCTGTTTCGCTTGAGCGAATAACAAGGTCGGCATCGTTGCTCTCTGCATTGAGCGAAAACAACTGGGTTACAGTTGAATCATCGTCTGCAATCAGGATGGTCTTGGACATACTATTTTGAGGGGTATTTGTTATGTTTATTATAACATTTTTACTGATAAATTGCAATATCTGAGAAATGCGAATAACAGGCAGGAGCGTCGGTTCCTCCGGATAATGGCAGTTTGGAGAGATGCAGCGTTACTGGTTCATCGTCAGAAGAATTCAAGATTACTTTGGATGTTGCTGCATCAAGTGTGGCTTCACGCATTTGCCGACTATCAGAATGGTTCGCAAAGTGGATGATGTCATCGTCTTCACAGCCGAGGCCGATACGTGCGGCACCTGCGTAGGCGTTACCTTCATTCACACCGAGGAAATCAGCCAAGTGTTCATTGCCTGTTTCCAGAACCGTAAACATCACGTATTCGAATTTTTTGCAGTCTTCGACACAGAATGGTTCATCAACTGTTTGAGTTTCGGCATATCCACGCACATACAAATCTCCGCTAAATATCCCTGCGTCGTCACTGCCAAACGTTCCTGTAGGCAATTCGCTATTTCGCTCGTATCCGGGATTATTTGCATCGATGGATGAATGTTGTCTGCCAGTGGAGGAAGGCGAACAAGCCGTGATCATCAAAAGAGAAAGGATCGTCGATATGGTGCGAAGGTTCGTCATATGAACATAATGACGGATGAAGTGGTGAAACCCAACAGCTTTCTACTCGACGAATGTATCAAGCCTTGTGGAACAAAGCGGATGTTTCGAACTGCTTATTCGTGATAATACATCGCTCGACGAGCGGCGTGAGGATCAAGCTTAGAACAATGTTTCCAATCAGGTGATTAATGGTGAATGGAATTTGCCCGACGAACGCATCGCGCAGTGGCAATGCAAAGAGAAGATTTCCCATAAGCACGCCTGTAATCGCGTCATAGATGATTGTTGCAACAATAGCGAACAGGACATACTGCCACGCTTGTCCTTGGGCATCCTTCAAGAAAACATGTGAAGCGATTCCCATCATGCCAAACGTGATGCCTGTCACATATGTCCACATACCTACTTCCGATGTCGCAAAATCAAAGAGCAGCATACTGAGGAATCCAAAGAGGAATCCGGTGGCAGGCCCCATCTGTTTTCCGAATGGCATCAATGATGCGGTCACTGGCTCTACATTCGGTGGTCGCCATGGAGCGGGAATAAGGCGAAGTGCGAAGCAGAGTGTAAGACCTACGAGGAATTTGATCATAGAAGCGAGGGAGGATGGGCTACCGACTGTACTGCGTTATTCCAGAATAATCTGACAATCAAGCTGTGTTTATGAATGGTATTTTCCGACCGTTGACTAAAATGTATAGATACATTATTTATCTGTTATCTGACGGGCGTTCCGTTAGAGATCATTCAGCCGCAGGAGGTGTGGAATGGGGTCAGTCTTGTACTTGATCGGCGGGGTCATTGCTTTCTTGATGTGTCGACGGCTTGTGAAACATTCACAGCATCGTTCCCAAGCGTCGAAAAAGTGATCTGCGGGCCGCCGGCGAAAGCCGGCTTTTTTACTTCTTCTTTTTCGCAGGTTTTTCCGCAGGGAGCAAATCCCAAATTAATTTCCACCATGTGCGATAGCTTTCAGCGAGTTCAGGGCTGTAGAGGACAAAGATGGTTGCGTTTTCACGGAGTTTCCCTGGCGATGTTCCCGTGTATGACACAACGTAATCACCAAAGATTTCCATTGTTGCATGGGTGTCATATGCCTCCGGCATATATTTGTGATCATAGTCATGGAAGATTGCATTTTGCGGAATATCTTTTGCATCATGATCCAGAATCGCATGGATCTTAATTTTCTTTTTCTTCGCTTCGCGCAAAAACCATGTCGCGTATGGAGCAATCGCTGGGTCGAACCAGGCGCCTTCTGCGCCGAGGATGTACATGTCTTTTCCTGTGTTCAATACTTCACGCAGATAATTTTTCACACCTTCAGCTCCGTTAAAGATATAGGCGAGCTCTGGCGCTCGGTGTTCATGGAAGAGTTTTTGTAGCCCTGGCATCGCGGATGAAAGCGCCAATTCTTTTTCGCGGATAAGTTCCATCAATTTGGCCGGTTCGACAGCTTCATACACAGTTTCCTTGCTTCCGAATGACTCAAATACCAGGCCTTTACGTTTGAGACGATGTATGGCATCGTATGCATTACGGCGGTGAATGTGTGCCCGAACGGAAATCGTTGATACGCCCGCACCTCCATAGGTAAGCAAAGCGTGATAAATCTTTGCTTCATTTGGGCTTAATCCGAGTTCCTGGAGGAATGCATGCGGCATAGCTGAGAGAGGTACCTATCACCATATGGTGATGTGGGCCACTCATTATATGTACACCATACTGCACATGCAACCACAAATGATGGTTGCTGATCATTCACTTCAACGGCAGAGAAAGGAAAGAAAGGAGGGCTTATGAAGCTCTCATACAAGGCCGAAACATGGATCGCGATTGGCGTGATCCTCGGCTATACCGCGCTCTACGGAGCGCTCGCGTACATTGGTTCGAATCGGTTCTAAACACCCACACAGGAGAAAAAAGATGAACGTCTGGATGGTTGGTTACAGCATGGACAATCTGCCCCTGGAAAAGTTGGTCGAAGGCATTCTCTACCACTTGCCTTCGGCAGCACTGCTCTCGCTTCTCGGCGCTATCGGCGCGGCGATCGTGCACTACTGGCGCCAGTGGCGGTACGGTGTTCGCATGCTTGTTCGTGTTGGATGGGTCGAGCAGCACGGTGAAGGGACTTCCCCAAGGCTGATCGATAAGGTCATCCTTGTCGGCTCCGCCCTTGAGCTTACGGGTAGCACGGATGCTGCCATTGCGCTCAAGCGAGCCTTCAGGAAGAAGAAGGGCAATGGAATGCTCGACGAGAAGTGCTGGCAGAAGGATCGTGCGCAGTGGGTCCTTAATCGGATCCGCAACAAGATCTCGCAGATGTTTGCCACGGGAGCCGTAGCGCGTGCGATGCAGGACGGTGGCGTGACTCGAGGAGAATTCGCGTTGTTGGCTTTCAGCCGCGGCGATGAAATTTCTGTGATGATGGCGCGTCGTGAAGATCTTGCATACTTCATGCGAAAAGAGCTGACAGGTGTCGGTTCGGATGAAAACGCAGAGATGGCCGCGCTTGCTGATGTCTACCTAAACATCGCGCAGCGGTGCGGTACGGTTGTAGTGTTGTACATGTGAACGATGTTCTGATCTCAAGCAAGAAGGAGCAATGTATGCAGATGATGCTTGCCTTCGGCATGACCATCGGTATTGGTTTTTTTCTGTTTGCTGTATTCGTGCAGCAACAGACCTGCGAGCGAGGGAAAGGTCCTATCGGGCCACTCTGCGTCGTGTTCGTCACGGTTGCATCAATTTGTGCGGTACACTGGTACCAGCACGAAGATGAGCTCGAGAAGTTGGACCATGGCAGGTTCAGCAGCCGTGCTCTGGCGAAACTGGAACGCCGCATGTTCAGCGGGGGGACGTATCCGGAAGGATATGTGTCCTACAAGGAACGCGAAGAGAACCGTGCGGAAGCGATGACTCGCCTGAAGAAGCGGATTGGCAACTTCCAATTGCTGATGGCGCTCTCTGCGGTTGGCGCGGTGGTGTCACTGATGCACAACAAGAAGGTGTTCTAGAAAGGGGAAGAATGATTGTGTGGTTGATGTGCATTGCCTGCTTGGTGCTCGCTGCTTCGCGCAAGCGGAGAAGAAGAGTGAGAGCAAGGAGGCGTGCCCGACGTGTGCGACGCTCATGGTGTCGCTGGTAATGATGGTTCACACAACGCCCGGCGCACAGTGCGCCGGGCACATCTCATTCTGTGGAGTTTCCAATGGTGGCAGCTGACATTTCTCTTGCCATGTTACTTAGTTTTTTTGAGTGCTTGTGTTTGAATATTGTGTTTCCCATCAATAATTTGAGGCTCCGCATCCTGGTGCTGCTGCCCTGCTTTGTCTGTTTAACTCTTGCGTTCATGGTAGGCCAAGTTAGGATGCATCAGATTGCCGACCTTAATAAAATCGAGTGGGAAAACAGTCTGACGAAGGATGACGTGACCATCACCTCGATCGAAGCTCCCTTGGGGTTGAACTCTTGGACCGGGTACGCCCTCATCGGCACCGACAAAAACCCGGAGCGGTTGATCGTTGATGTTGCCATGATGAACGAGAACAGGGATGCCAAGGTTGGCGACCGGTTCCGCATCAAGCGGCACGCATCTCGTGTTGTCGAAATCAAACAGTTAGAAAAGGAGGAAGAGAAGAAGTGACTTCTTGAACCCACGCGGTTCAGGACACGCTCTGGCCACACGGCTAGAGACCGGCCCAGGTAGCAATGCCTGGGTTTTTTTAGTTAATGCATTTGCATACGGTGATATGTACCTCCATGTGGTGGCTTTGGCCACTCTTTATACAAGTACGATGATAGCTGCGCATCCACAAGGTGCTTGGTCATTCACAGCAACGGCCGGTTACTCATTATTGACAAGATACACAAAAGTTATACAATATCGCGGATTTTTGCCAGTTTTACTATGTAGAAATCGCGATCGTTTACATCAATGTTTTCAGAAAGGAGTTTGAGAAAGTCGTTCAATATATAAGTGTCTCATCGGCGTTTTAAAGTGAAACGTCGATACCCATCAACAGTAGGAGCTGAACCATGAAAGTCGAGTATGTGCCCGTGCGCTGCCCCGCTTGGGGTTGGCGCTTGTTCGCGACGGCGATCTTGTTTTTGTCGATGCTTGTGGCTAACCAGGCCTATAAAGCTGTCGGCGGGGCAACCGAAGGGGAGCTTGCTGTGAAGCAGCTCTCGGAAGATCCGCAGGAGCGGGCAATCGGCCGGGCAGCTGCCCAGGCCAACCTGCCCGGACTTGTCTGGGCGATCGCTGGTGGTGGCCTGTTGGCTGTGTGGGTGCCGTATGCGTACGGCCTCGTGCGCTACAACATGGCCATCGATGGGGATAACCTCCCCGCTTAGGCGTCGACATGGTGTCGGCGCTCGTCGATGACAAACCGTGCCGCGGTGAGTGCCGCGGCATCTCTCTTCTCAGCAAAGGTCTCAGCAATGAAACGCATGATGTTCGGTGCGGCGGCGGTGGCAGTGATGACGATGATCGGATGCGGGCCGGCGAAGGTCGAGCGCATCGTGAACGTCGGAGCGTCGGATACGGCGTTCGTCGTGAACCTGGAGGACGGACCGTCCAGCCAGGCCAAGATGAACAGCCTGTCCTACTTGCAGGAGAAGAAGGTCAGCGCGAAGCAGATTACGATCGCGCAGAAGGTCCATGATACCGGCCGGTGGCCGGGTGACTTCAAGTACATTCCGGTGACGCGTGTCATCGCGGTGAACCGTCTCGCAATCACGCGGGACTGGACGCCGGAGACTCAGCCGTTGGAAGTCGAGTCGCTGGACCAGATCAATTTCAGCCTGGGGGCGACGATTCAAGCGCGTATCGATGAACTCGATGCCGCCCTGTATCTGTCGCACTACGGCTCCGAGCCGAGTGCGGAAGCCGAGAGCAAGGACGTGCTCTACATTGCGCGTCCTCTCTCAACGATCGTCGATTCGAACGTGCGGAGCTACTGCCAGTCTCGCCTCTTTTACTACTTCGGGAGTCAAACCCTGGAGGACGGAAAGGGGAAGAAGGCAGAGTTCTTCAACACGGTTGAGGGCGAGGTGAAGGCTTACTTCAAGGGCCGCGGGATCACCATTGATTCCTTTGGTCCGAAGGGTGGCATGAACTACGCGAATAAGGACATTCGCGACGCGCTCAGCGACAATTACATCGCGGAGAGCGACCAAAACGTGGCGGAACAGGAACGCCTCGCCATGATTCCGCAGAATGAGCAGATGGTCAGCAATGCCATCGCTCAGCGGGAAGCGGCGGAGAAATTCCTGGACGCCAAGGACGCGATCCTCATGACCTACCAGATGGAGATCCAGAAGACCCTGGCTGGCGCGCGATTGGCGCGGGCTAAGAAGTGGGACGGCAACATGCCTGTGAACCTTCTGCCTTCGGGCGGACAGGGGCCGCAGATGTTGCTGTCTGTCGAAGGCAAGAAGTGATGTTTCGGAAGTGTCGATGACAAACCGTGCCGCGGCGAGTGCCGCGGCATCTCTCTTCTCAACAGAAAGTTCCAAAGATGAAACGCTTCAGCAGTCTGATCGCCGCGGCGTCTGTCGCAGCGATGGTGATGATTCTGACGATCGGATGTGCCGGTCCCTACAAGGAAGCTGTCTTCACCGAGTTGGATAGCGATGAACTCGCGTTCGTCGTCCCGACCGAAGGGGATGGCAAGAAGCAGGGGAGCAGTGGTTCGGTGGACGAGATGGCGAAGCTCCAGAAGCTCAACACACAGCGAATTTACATCCCGCAGCGCGAGAGCAGCACGGGGCGCGCCTGGTGGAACTACAAGTACGTTCCGGAAGCCGTGGTTCTCACGGTCAGCCGGGAACCCGTGACGCGTGACTGGACGCAACCCCCGGCTAACGGGACGTCCAAGCACGATGACGCGATCTCCGCCGAATCGAAGGAAGGCATTGCCTTTACGATCGGTGCGACCATCTCCGCTCATATCAAGGAGGGAGATGAGGCGACGTACTTGTACTACTACGCCGGACGGCCGCTGGAAGAGACCATTGACCAGAACATCCGGGGTTCCGTGCAGGAGTTCATCGCAAAGAGGTTGAACGAGTTCGACCTGACGACGTGTCAGAAGCAGAAGAACGTCGTGTTCGATGAAGCGTTCAAGGACATCGCGGCCTTCTATGCAACGAAGGGAATCACGATCGACTACCTCGGCGGCATCAACGGATTTACGTACGTTGAGCCGAGGATTCAACAATCGATCGACAACGCCTTCATCCGGACGATGGAGGAGGAGATCAACAAGAAGCGCAAGGTTGCGCAGGACACGCGCAACAAGATCCTCGTTGCCAAGGCGGAAGCCGAAGCGAAGTCGGCGCAGGAACTGTTCAAGGCCGAAGAAGCCTTGAAGCTCAAGACTGCGCTCGAAGTCGTCAAGGCCGATGCCGAGGCGGTGAAGGAAGCATCAGGGAAGTGGCAGGGCAAGTTGCCTCTCGGCATCATGTCCGCCGGCAGCGGATTGCTGTTCGGACTCGATAAGAGTGGCGATTCCATGGACTTGTCGAAGCTGCTGGTTGCACCGGTGAAACAGAAATGAAGTGGACGTCTTGAACCCACGCGGTTCAGGACACGCTCTGGCCACACGGCTAGAGAGCAACCCAGCACACGGATGTGCTGGGTTTTTTTGTGATTCATGGTCTTGTTGTATAAAAAAGTTGTACTGCAACTTTGTTTAACATGAAGTCAACGGGACTGATGTAAGAAACTCTTAGCATAATGCGTCTAAATGTTTTCACATCTATTTCTTTCGCTCCATTCTTCTATGCATATGAATATGAAGAAACATATCGCAGGTCTCAGTGCACTTGCTGTTGGGACCGTGTCACTGGTGTTGCCTGTTTTTGCGGCGCCAGTAGTTACATTATCGGGTAATGCCTACGAAGGAGGTGGCGTTGCGACACTCGTATCACTCGCTCCCACTGGATTTGGCGCGCTGAATTTTGCTTTTTCCGGCGCTACGTTCGGAAGTCTTACGCAGCTTTCTGCTGATTACAATGTGACGAACGATGATTGTGGAGCAGGTTCTCCCCGATTCTCTATCGCAGTTGATAAGGACAACAACGGTAGTGCAGATGGAAGTGTCTGGGTTTACTTTGGACCATCACCAAGTTTTACCGATTGTGCACCAGGAACACTGACAACAGGAAACCTGATCGGCAATACTGATGCTGGAAGATTTGATTTCACATCACTTGGTGGCCCACTTGGCACATATGCGGATGCTCCAGCAAATGTCATGAGCGGAACGGTAAAGCGCATCAGCATTGTTGTTGATTCTGGATGGAATGCCCCCGCAGCCAACGATGGTGATGGCGAACAGACGATCACGATCGATAACGTGAATATCAACGGCGACATATATACCTTTGATGCTCCTGCATGTGTTCCAAGTACGACATTCGATACATTTAATCTTGGCACGGTAAACGGTCAGGGGGGATGGATGGTCACGGGTCCCTATGACCAGGGCATTATGATCAATAACTACGGATTCCCAACATTTGGATGCAAGACGTTGCGTATTTCAAATGCTGTGACGTCCGGTTCATTTGGTGATCAGACATTCTCTCCTTCCAATGTAAATGAAGCAGGAGAAGTGGATTCTGTAAACGGTGGTATGTCCGGCGGCACACGTCAGAATCATTTCGAAGCCGAATTTGATTTCGCAACGACCTCTAAGAAACGGCAGACCGGATCCGTGCTCTCAATATCACCAGATCGAGGAGATGGGGCACGAATGAGTTTCATTCGTCTTACTGATTCCGGAGCGGGTATTGATGTGGAATTCGCTGATGTACAGAGTGTAATCGATCCCGCGAATTTTGTTATTACAAAGATTGCAACAGGTCTTTCTCGAAATACTCCACACAAAATTACATTCGATATGCACTTCAATGACGGCCCATCGAACGACGTCGTGAAAATTTACATCGACGGTGTTCTCAAGCACACGGGAACGAGCTGGGAAAACTATTACCGCTACGATGATGAATCGCAGGGGGCACCACATGATCCAGCGCTCGAAAATAAGAGCCGCACTGTCGATTCGTTGCTCTTCCGCGCAGGAGGAACGGCTGCCCCAAGCACAGATGATATGGGATACATCTTCGATAATATCTCAATGACTTCGTCCACGCTTGTGCCAGTTACGTCACCACTCTTCTGGGCGGAAGAAGATGCGACACAAGTGAAAGTGGATTGGAAGGCTGTGGCAGGTGCGGTGAACTACACGGTGTATCACTCGCCGAACAACACAACATTCACGCCTGTGTATACTGGTTCAGGACTTACATTTACGCATCCAGTCGCAGTAAACACAGATAACTATTACAAAGTGACGGCAGAAAATGGATTAGGTGAATCTGCATCGGGTTCTACTGTTCCGGCAAAATATGCAGGAACAAAAGATGTGGTGATTGATGACGCTCAAATGACAACAGATTTCAATGCAAGCGGTACAGCTACGCCTACCGGTGCATGGACTGGATATGATGTGAACAACGCATCTCCGGCTGTCCAAGATATTCTCGGTTATGCAGTTGGTGGTGATAACAATTCCATCGTCGGTGCATATGCTGGTCAGTCGTTTGACTGGACGACAGCAGCGCCATTGAATGGTATGTACGATGTGTTTGTTACATACATCTGTGATTCTTCACGCGGAACGGCTGCATATAATGTTTTCTCCGGCGCAACACAATTAAACTCCGGTGCACTCTTGGTGAACCAGGCACTGCGCACATCTGATAATTCTGCATGTGGCTCACAGAGTGGCGATGCAACCACGCAGACATTCTGGAAGAAAATTGGAAACTTCCAGATTACAGGCGTCGGTCGCGTACAACTCGTCTCTGCAACAGGAAATAATATTATCGCTGATGCTGTTGCGTTCCATAAGACAGGAAATGCTTCGAGCTCTGCTGCGTCTTCATCGTTACCTGCAAGTTCTTCCTCTTCTTCCATCGTAAGCTGCACAATTCCATCAGCAAACTTAGCTGGATACTGGAAGCTTGATGAAAACGGCGGAACAACCGCGATCGATTCCGCAGGTGCCGACAATACTGGAACAGAAGAAAATGGACCGGTGTATGTCGCAGGCACTCCTTCTGTTACGCCAAATACATCCGCACTTGATTTCGATGGCACGAACGATCAGGTACGAATTGCAAACAGCGGCGACTTTAACTATGGCACGACGAACTTCACTATTTCTACATTCCTTAAGACCACAACGGGTGACCGTTCTGTGCTGGGACACTTCGATAACCAGGGTCCTGGATATCGTGGCTGGGGACTTTATCTGTATTCCACGAACCGTGTGAACTTCTTCGGTTATGGTGATGCAGGAGTGAATGACACTTCCGTTACAGCTCCAACCATCCTCGATGGAAACTGGCACAACGTTGCGGGTGTATTCACACGCACAGGTCCATCACTGAAGATCGATACATACGTTGATGGTGTACTTGCCGGAACAAGCACGGTGAACGTCGGCGATATGTCTATCACAACCGATCTTCTCCTTGGTAAATATTTGTTCCAGCCAAACTTTGATGGCTCACTGGATGACGTGCGCGTGTATAGCAGTGCACTCTCAGCAGCAGAAATAGCAGCAATCGCAGGAATTTGTCCTGCAAGCTCCTCGAGTAGCTCAGCTCCAGCAAGTTCTTCTGCACCTGCGAGCAGTAGCGTCGCCGCAGTTCCGCAGTGCGATGGTCAGATGGCAACTATTTATGTGAACGGCAATAACAAAATCATCGGCGGACTACAAAACGGTCAGACATTTAATGGTATCTTGAATGGTACCAATGGCAACGACGTTATTGTTGGAACGTCAGGTAATGACAAGATTGAAGGTAACAATGGTAACGATGTGATCTGCGGACTCGCCGGGAACGACAAGCTCGATGGGGGAAACGGCATCGACAAATTGTTCGGTGATGCAGGTAACGACAAGCTGGATGGAGGTAACGCGCAGGACTATCTCTATGGCGGCACCGATGCGGACCAACTGGATAGTGGTAACGGTGACGACTTCCTCGCTGGTGGAACAGGCAATGACAAGCTTGATTCCGGTTCAGGTAATGACATCCTCTGTGGTGGTGCGGACACCGACAAACTTGAAGCAGGAAGTGCGAACGACAAGCTCGATGGCGGGCCTGGCACAGACTCACTCGATGCTGAAAGTGGTTCTGATATCTGCCGCAACGGCGAATCACTCAATAGCTGTGAGAACACCGTCGCAGCGATTCCGGAGTGTGCAGGGTTCTGATCGCTGATCAGTAATAAGGATCCCCTGGGTAAAACCGGGGGATTTCTTTAAATGCTCAAAATGTGTTATAATATTTAGATGAAACCAAGAGAAGAATCTGCGCATCAAGATGACGTTGAGATCATCACTGATCGGGAACAGGCGGAGCATTTACTGACGCCGCAACGAACTGAAGAATTGATCGAAGTGCTTCTTTCATCTATTGCCAGCATGAAAGCTGTAAGCGATGAAACACGAGCTGAACTAGAAGCGATTGGAGCGCTTGATTGGATCGGTGACGTTCCGAAAGATCATCCAATTCGAAATACAGAAGACTGGAAACTCGATCGTGAATGGTTTGTTGATAGTGTGAAGCATCTTCTTGATGATAATCAGTTGGTTGTTGCAGCGCAGAACAATGAAGTCGCAGGAATTTCTGGTTTCCATCTAGCAGGAAAATTAGATGGCAAGAATGTGTATGAAATAGTCAGAGTAACAGTGGATCCAAAATTCCAAGGAAAGGGAATTTCAAGCCGACTGATCCAAGGAGTATTAGATGAAATCAAAGAGATAGATTCAAATGCACTTGCTTTGGCTTATACAAAAAATGCAAAAATTGTTACACAGTTGGAGCGCAGGAAGGCGAGAAAGCTTTCACCTGCTGAGTACGTGGATATCATTAAATATGATAATGAAGTTGCCAGAAGGAGAGCCCTGGAACGATTGACGCTCAAGGCAACTGAAGGTTGGGCGGCTTACGTATTGCCAGTGGATAACAAATAGGGGCGACGTATGGTAGAATGAGGTTTATGCAACGCCTCTGGTTCGCCGCAAAACGTTATGGCTACGGTTGGTACCCCGTCACATGGGAAGGATGGGTGTGTTTGATTGTGTACATGTTGCTGTTGCTTTCGTCGATTCCATTTCTCACAGATGCGCTTGAGAGCGGAACGAACACTGCTTCTGCAGTCGCGATATTTTTAGTCTGGGATACTGTCATCACTGCATTATTAATCACCATTTGTGTGAAGAAAGGCGAGAAGGCGAAGTGGCGGTGGGGGAAATAGTCAGCAATTTGATTCGTGTAAAGTACTTTTTGCATTTATAAAGAAAATATGTTATAATGTGTGATATGTCGGGAAGCAAACTTTCTCCAGGTGCTACTGAACTCATCAGTCAAATTATTAATTTGGATGGGCAGGGTTTATTGAGTGAAGACACAGTTCGTCGTATAAAACAGAGTCTTCAGCGGGTCTCCCTTAATACAAGGGAGGAAGTAGCAAATTTGATAGAATCAAATCGTCAACAGGGTGATGCTATCGAATCGAATTGGAAGGAATGGGAGGTGATAGGTGTTTCCGAAAGGTTCTATAGTTTTTTATCACGAGATGAATGGAAAACGTTTACCATACTTGCACGCAATAATGATCAAACAATTAGTGATGTTGAGATCGCAGAAAAATATTTTGAGATAGGAGAACCAACGGAAAGTCAGGTACAAATAATAAGAAGTCATCTTATGAAAATTTCCTCTGTGGTATCAACATTGAACGAAGGGAAAACTAATCCCGGTAATAAGCGATATAGAGGGAAGCTTGTACGTTGTTACCAGTGGAAGAGGTAATTTCTTGGTGGAACCAATTCAGCAAGCTTCTCATCGTACTGAAACATATTCTCCTGGAACCCCATTTTTCGATAGCACGATTTGCCAGAGTTGCGCATCGCGAGCACGAAATAATCCTGCACAAGAGAGCAGATAATATTTCCACATCCGGTAAAAGCGTTCACCGTATTTTTCTTTGAATTCACTCCAATGAGCATCAAAGTTCTGAAACCAAGCCATCAACGTTTTATCGTAGTATGAGCCAAAATTGTGCCAGTCTTCCATCACGAATAATCCTTCGTATGCGTTGGTGATCCGCGAGGCTGCAGGAAGAATATATATTTATCTATCCACAGATCGCCGCCTTTCGTTGGTTCATTGTTACCGATTTTGTGGAGCAAAAATAATCCATTATCTTTCAAGCATCTCGCAGCAGTTTCCATGTACGTGCGATAATTTTTTGGACCAACGTGCTCGAACATTCCGACGGAGACGATGTGATCAAATTTTTTATCGAGATTGCGATAATCTTCGAGACGGATTTTGATGGGTAAACTCTTGATGCGCTTATGAGCAATTCTTTGTTTTTCTTTTGAAATTGTGAGGCCAATAACTTCAACGCCATAATTTTCTGCAGCAAATATCGCAAATCCTCCGCATCCACAGCCAATATCAAGAATTCGCTGTCCTGGTTTTAATCCAACTTTCTTACAAATGAGGTCTAATTTTTTCTGTTGAGCATCTGCAAGATTGGTTGCATCTTTCCAGTAGCCACAGCTGTACGCCAGCGTTTCATCGAGCATGCGTGTAGAGATCATTCCCGATGTCATAATGTTTTTCTCCGACAATAAATGCGCGCTTCGCAGATTGCAGATTCGTCAGATGCAATTTGATAGCGTGCAAAATCAGCGGCAAATTTGCGTGGAGCTTTTTATAAAGATCGGCTGAGAGCACGCGTGCGATAAATTCATCAAGAGCTTCTGCGTCCCACCATCCGTCCATGTACGCTTCGCCGAGTCCAAGCGAACCTTCGCGAAACACACGGTCAAACATACATTCATCATGTACCTGCATGTCCCATGGGTGCGGACCATTAAGCTCAATGCCAGCTAACCCCAGAATATCCTGCGCCCATTTTTTCGAATCCTTCATAACAAAGGATGTTACTAAAAAATTATGTTCTATCGATAATGGTTTTGCGGAACCGTCGACCAGCTGCTGACTTCAGATATTTTTCTCTAGTCCGCGCTGTTGTTCTGTCTGGCCACTCTTCGAGGAGAATACGTTTCCATGGTTTCTTTCTCTTAGTCCAATAGACCATGCCGATATTGTGTTCCTGCAATCGTTGATCAGGATGTTCCGTCATCCCGACATATTGCGTGCCATCCAATTCACTTTGAAGAACATACGTGAACATCATGTATGCATTTTAGTTTAGTGGAGCCGCCTATGGGAGTTGAACCCACGACCCTCGGTTTACGATACCGATGCTCTACCACTGAGCTAAGGCGGCTTGAGATGTAATAAGAATGATCAGCTTCACTGTATTTCTAGACCCTAGGTTTACGACCCGCCCGAACGTACCGTCGTTCGGTACGGGCGGGTACCGATGCTCTACCACTGAGCTAAGGCGGCTTGAGATGTAATAAGAATGATCTGCTTCACTGTATTTCTAGACCCTAGGTTTACGACCCGCCCGAACGTACCGTCGTTCGGTACGGGCGGGTACCGATGCTCTACCACTGAGCTAAGGCGGCTTGAGATGTAATAAGAATGATCTGCTTCACTGTATTTCTAGACCCTAGGTTTACGACCCGCCCGAACGTACCGTCGTTCGGTACGGGCGGGTACCGATGCTCTACCACTGAGCTAAGGCGGCTTGAGATGTAATAAGAATGATCTGCTTCACTGTATTTCTAGACCCTAGGTTTACGACCCGCCCGAACGTACCGTCGTTCGGTACGGGCGGGTACCGATGCTCTACCACTGAGCTAAGGCGGCTTGATGATGACAATAGAACGATGCTCTACCAACTGCCTGTCGTCCGAAGCTCCAAGGAGCGAAGGAGGAAGCTACAGCGGCTTGATGTTCAATATGTACAGAAAGATCGTCAATCTCCTGCCCGTTCTACACGCATGCAGAACGCTCGGGAGGGCCTTATTGTGGGTATTTCTCGCACATAGGGCAAGTATTTTTCCTGAAGCCTCTGTGATGGCATAAAACGATCCATATGCTGTGTTCATGCAGCTCAATACAACTCTTGCCTGGTGGAATCTTCATGTTCTCAATAAGCGCCGTTATGACGCACTCAAAGAAGAATATGGATCGCTCGATGAAGCGTGGAAAGCCTTCAATCCAGAAATGCTCCGACAACTGGGCGTGAAGAATGTGGATATGGATATGTTTCTCGATCGTCATACAAAGTTTGAAGTATCTGCGTATCAGGCGCAGATGGAAAAGCTCGGTGTGCAGGTGGTATCCATCGAAGACGATGCGTATCCTGCGATGCTCAAGGAGATAGGAGACCCTCCGATATTTTTTTCGTACGTAGGGGATTTGTCGGTGCTCAGTCAGCCTTTACTGGGAGTGGTCGGGACACGACGCATGAGCCACTACGGGCAACGCGTGACGGAATCATTTGTGCAGACGTTCGTGCGGGCAGGAGTGGTGACTGTGAGCGGCCTCGCGCTTGGTGTTGATACCGTTGTCGCTGCGCAGACAATCGAACATTGTGGTCGCACAGTCGCAGTATTAGGTCATGGCCTCTCGATGATTTTCCCAGCGGCGAACAAGCATCTTGCGGAACGCATCGTCGAACATGGGGGATTGCTCGTCAGCGAATTCCCTCTGGAATATCATTCAGAAAAATTCACATTCCCTGCGCGCAATCGTATTATCGCAGGTTTATCTCTTGGGACAGTTGTCATAGAAGCGCCGGAGGATAGCGGAGCGATTATCACCGCAGAGCTCGCACTCGAATATGGTCGTGAAGTATTTGCGGTCCCAGGAAATATTTTCGATGTGCACATGAAAGGGTGTCATACACTCATCGCCCATGGCCAAGCGCGCTTGGTAGATAAAGCAGAAGATGTGCTGCGCGAAATTGGTGTGGTGGCAGACGGGACAGAATCACAAACAATTTTCCTCGCGGGGTCCATTGATGAAGAACTTGTTCATCGTTCACTTACGTCGATGCCACAAACGATGGATAATATCGTCGAAAAGACAGGATTGGATCCTGGTCGCATCGGTTCTGCGCTTACAATGATAGAAATTGCTGGAGCGGCGAAAAATCTGGGAGGAGGGCAGTGGGTGCGGATGTAACAAAAGCGGTGTCACCCTGAGCTCGGCGAAGGGTACGCCGCGTGTATGGTTCGCCGAGCTCACCATGACACGCGGTTTCCTGTCTACACGAATATTATTGAGTGATATTCAGAAAATGCGTAGCATGGGGCCCACTTTTCCTCCCTGATTTCTATGTCTCCAGTTTCTGGTCCTGTACGCCTGGGCCACCTCCTTTCTATGGCGTATGCGTTTTGTAAAGCGCATCTCAAAACTATTCTGATTGCAGCAGTTGTCTTTGGTACTGTCGCATCTCTCTTGAATGCCACATTTCAGATGAGTGCAGTCGGTCATGTGGGCACAATGATGAATGATATGGGCATGGATATGCAGGAGATCGAAGCTCTTACCGAGCGCATGCAAGCGGGTGACGAAACAGCAGGAGATGAGATGGAGGCAATCATGCAAGATCGTTTCGGATCGATGAGCGATGAAGAAGCAGCAAACATGGGTCGCATGATTGGCATGAACGTATTCAAGGGTCTTTTGCCACAAATCGGTCTCGTCTTGATAGTAGGCATTATCTTGATGGTCGCCGCGAATATTTATTACGTGGTGCTCGCGCTTGGCATAGAAACCGAACCTGGTGCGCTTATGAAGCGCATCCCACGTTTGTTTTTCCCTGTTCTTGGTGTGTGGCTTTGGGCATTCCTTCGGTCATTCGTATGGATTCCATTACTTGGCATTATTCCTGCCATTATCTTGGGTCCGCGGTTTGCGCTTGCAAGCGTTATCCTGTTGAAAGAGAAACGTGGGGTGATGGAAAGTGTGAGCAGCAGTTATGCACGCACAGCGGGTTATTGGGGTAAAATCATCGGTAACTTGATTGTCATGGGATTGTGTTTGTTCCTTGCATCCATCGTCGTCGCCATCGTTGCAAGCATTGTTGGATTTGTTTCTCCTTGGGTTGCGATGTGGATTAAGACTGTCATGCAATATGCATTCATGGCGTACGCAACGGCATTCATGGTGCAGCTGGCGCTTACCATCATGGCTAATCCAATCGCAGGTGTAAAAGCTCCGGTGGCAGCTGCCGCTCCGAAGAAAGTAGTTGCTGCGAAGCCAGTTGTAACGAAGAAGGCAGCCCCAAAGAAGAAGGCAAAGTAATGTCTTATTGAATCAGCTAAAGCGCGCCCCGAAGCATCAGTCTTCGTCCTTCTGAGAGACGCACAGCTCTCGTACGGACTATGACCGACAGGCAGCGGGACGCGTTTTTTGTAGGGCTTTACATGCAAAGCCCCTAGCATTGATTATTTCTTCGCCAGTCCTTCTAGCGCCTTTAAAGCTTCTACGGGAACCATCCACACTGTTGTGTTTGATTGATCGGAGCTGATGTCGTTGATGCTCTGGAGTGTACGAAGGTGCAGTGCTCCTGGAACTTTGGAAAGCGTCTCTGCAGCTTTTGCCATGTTTACAGCTGACATTACTTCTCCTTCGGAGCTAATAATCACTGCTTGCTTCTCACGCTCAGCCTCAGCGACTTTCGCAATCGTGCGTTTAAGAGTGTCTGGCAAGACGATATCCTTGAGTTCTACCGATTGGACATCGATTCCCCAGGCGTCGGAAACACGATCAACGACTTTGCGGATGCTTTCGCTCACTCCTTGTTTGTTCGCAAGGAGTTCATTCATTTGTACTTCGCCAACAGCATTGCGCATCGTCGTTTGTGCGAGCTGCGAAACAGCGTAAAAGAAATCTTCCACTTCGATAATTGCTTTGGCTGCGTCATTTACCTTGTAATAGATGACTGCATTGATGCGAATCGGAATGTTATCTTTGGTGATTGCTTCTTGGTCTGGCACGTCGACTGCTTTCACGCGCACGTCAACTTTTCTCAAACGTTGAAATACGGGGATAATAATGTGCCAACCCGGCTCCCAGATTTTTGCAAATTTACCCATGGTAAAAAGAATGCCGCGCTCATACTGATCCACTTGTCGGATGCACATGGAGAGAATGACCAACACGGGAAAGCCGATGGTGAAGAGGGAGAAGATGTACATAGGCTGATCGTACTACGCTTTTAGCGTGCTTGCGTCAACCATTCGACCGTTAGAAGCAAAGACTCAGGGTAGGCGTTTATGATTTGACAGCATCGATGATCTTTCCAAATTCATTCGGCTTTAGCGAGCACGTGCCAACGAGGAAGCCATCAATATCTACCTGTTCGATCAATTCCGGGGCATTTTCTGGCTTCACAGAGCCACCGTAGAGAATACGTGCGTTTGATTGTTGCTTGTGCGGAAGAAGGCTGCGAATAAATGCATGCATCTCTTCAGCGTCTTTGGATGTTGCAGTTTTCCCCGTGCCGATTGCCCAGACAGGTTCGTAGGCGATGATACTTTCTGCAAGAACTTCGGGGTCAATCACGCTCAGTTGTCGTTTTACCACAGCAGTAGCTTCACCTATTTCTCGTTCATCAGCAGTTTCACCAACACAAATAATGGGCATGAGCCCCGCATCTATCGCGGCTTTTGCCTGCTCAGCGACAAATGAATCACTTTCTTCATGATGACGGCGCCGGTCAGAGTGTCCACAGAGAACATAACGGCAACCATCAGCCTTGAGTTGTTGCATGCTCACGTCTCCGGTAAAAGATCCACTGGATTCGGGGCGTCCATATTGCCCGCCGACTAATAATCTTTGTGCGACACATTCGTCGATCGTGTTCATCGGAGGGAAAACGATAACGTCGATATCTGTGCGAGGGCGGAAAGGGGAATCTGTTGTGTCCCAACCTTGTGGAGGAGGATTCATTTTCCAGTTGGCTGCTACTATTACTTTTCTCATGCTCTTATCATGCTGATTACCTATGCAATAGGATATTGTTGTATTGTTAAATTGTTATATTGTTCGCAAGCGTCAAAGGTAGTTTTCTGCTTGCAACAATTTAACAATACAACAATTAATCCGTAATGAATCCGATGAACAGTAGATGCTCTATACAAAGATTTTTGATATAGTAAGCAAGATGACAGTATCAAAAGTCGTTTTAGCATCGGATCATGCCGGATACACATTGAAGGAATCCGTGAAAAAACATCTGCAAGAAAAGGGGATTGATGTCATAGATGTTGGAACGTTTTCCGAGGAATCCGTTGATTATCCAGAAATCATTCGCAAAGGATGTGCGGTTGTTCTCGAACAAGAGATTCCTGGAATTATTTTCGGAGGAAGTGGTAATGGTGAAGCGATGGCTGCGAATAAACTCAAAGGCATCCGCGCTGCGCTTTGTTATAGTGAAGAAACAGCAACACTCGCACGCACTCATAACGATGCAAATGTGATGAGCTTAGGAGGTCGTCTGACGGATCCTGCACTTGCACACAAGATGGTTGATATTTTCCTCGCAACAAAATTTGAAGGAGGTCGACATGAACGGCGTATAAAAGACTTGGAAAATTAATAATGAATAATGAAAAATTAGATTGGTAAATGCAGGGTTATTTTTCATTTTTAATTCCACATTCGTGGTTGTAGAGTCTGCTGCTACCATATTTGCATGACTAAACAACAGATCATCATCGCACCGTCCATACTTTCTGCAGACCTCGCACATCTACAAGCAGAGGTTGATTCCATAGAAAGCGCTGCAGATTGGATACAAGTCGACGTGATGGACGGACATTTTGTGCCGAATCTCAGCTTTGGTGCACCTGTGATCAAATGCGTTCACACAAATCTCCCCTTAGATATTCACCTGATGGTGGAAAATCCTGAAGAGCGCATTGAAGAATTTCTCAAATTAAAAGCATCTCACATCACGTTTCATGCAGAAGCAGTGCAGGAAACCGATACGCGTAGAGCCCTTATACAAGCCATCCGTGATGGAGGAGCGACTGCAGGGATCGCCATCAACCCCGATACATCACTCGATTCTATTCATGATGTTGTGCAAGAAGCTGATTTAGTTTTGGTCATGTCGGTGAATCCTGGCTTTGGCGGACAGTCATTTATCCATTCTGTACTCGATAAAGTGCGTATGTTACGTGCGGATTTACCCGATCTGATGATTCAAATGGACGGTGGCATCAATAATGAGACGGCAAAACTGTGCATAGAAGCCGGTGCAAACAACCTTGTTTCCGGTAATTTTATTTTTAGTGCAGCCGATCGCGCTGCAGCAATCAGTTCCCTTCGAGGTTTATGAGAAAAAATTCTTCCAAACTACTAGCTGCGATTGGCATTCTTCTGGTCATTACAGGGGTGGCTATTTTCCTGAAAGGTGGTGATGCATCACAAAACGATGCGTTGCTCACTCCAATAAAACTCGTCTCATCGGATGGAAAAACTGCTGACTTGAAAGTAGAGATCGCTGATAATTCTGATGAACGTCAACATGGTCTGATGGGCCGAATGGCGCTCGATGAAAAAGAGGGAATGTTGTTCGTTTTTGAGGACACACAACCCTTGTTTTTTTGGATGAAAAACACCCTGATTCCACTCGATATTCTGTTTTTTGACGACCAGGGAATGTTCGTTTCTCGGGCTTCTATGGAACCCTGTAAGACCGAAAATTGCCCAAGTTATGGGTCCGGAGGGGCAGCAAAATACGCTCTAGAAGTGAACGAAAATGAGGCAGAAACTGGAGGGGTCGGGCAGGGGTGGAAACTGGTTCTGGAGTGACCGTTTTTCATCGGCGTTTTAAGGGTAAAAATTGCGTAATTTTCCTGCGGTTTTTTTGTATAAATAATTTGATCAATTAATATAGAAAAGATGGGACTTGCATAATAATTCTTCTATGGGGTGGTACCCTTCTTAGAAAAGTGTTTTTGGGCTATAATTATAGGAAACATTGGTCATGAGCCTCAGGCTCAAACACACATAAACATGTTCAAAACAAATAATCTCTTCGGCTCGATTGAAACGCTGCGTGAGACTGGCGGTGTGTATGTTGGAGAGAGTATTTTTGGTGATGAACGTGCAGTATGGATAAGTTCTGCACTCGAACATTTTGGATATGAAAATTTGGATCGTGACGACAAAGGTTTGGTCCGAAAATATATCCAAGATGCGACGGGATATTCCCGCGCACACATTGCTCGCTTTATTGCACAACGTCAGAGTAAAAAATTTACCTCGCATATTTTACGTGAGTCACTCACCCTGCAGAGAGTTCGTCGAGGTGCCACGGGGTTTGCACTTGCATGCATCGTGCTCCTGCTTTCTCGTTCTGGCGGCGATGGTTCGACAGCGGAACTGATCAGAGTTTTGAATTCCGATTACACGGAGATCACTCGTACTGCGTTGCACGAGGCAGCGTTACACGATGCACGTGAGCGTTACATTTTGGTGAGCTCGATTCATGAGCTGCCGAATGGTGAAACAGAAACCTACCCGCTGATTGCGGTGAACGAGAAGACAGTAGTACTTGCAGATGGGACACAAGCGCGTGAGACAATTGTGTCTTCTTCGCCGGAAGCAATGTGGGCTCGTGTGGAAGAGCGCCGCCTTGCGCGTTTGCGATTGCTGAAGATTGCACCGACTGATTCTGTGCACACTGCGCCAACTGATCGTATTGTCGCTCGCCCAGATATTCTCATCGAGAAAGAAATATTCCCACTTATTCCTTCGACGAAACATGCAGCAGCCACTGGTCCATGGGATCTTCCACCAGGCGGCAAGGAAGGTCAGATGATCATGATTCAGAATGGCAAAATTGTGTGGCGTGATTTCCCCTACTTGGAACAAATTCGTTCACAGTCTCCACATGGTACGGAAGCAACGCGTCGTGCAGGTGGTAATCGTTCTGGAGGTAACGGTGATGCGAACAATAACACGACCACTACCATTATTCAGCAGACAGGTGGCACAAGCGCACCAAGTGGTTGGACCGATGGCACGGGAGTTGTATACCTCACAACGAGCACAGATCTTGTTGGCATTGGAACAGATACTCCATCGAACGAACTGGAAGTTGTTGGAAGTATTTCTGGTGCATCACTCTACATAACAAATTCCATGTCCGGTGCAGGACTCGCTGATTGTGACGCAACCGCAAACAAGCTCGCTTACGATGCAACGACAGGACGCTTCTCGTGTGCGATTGATCAGACGGTTGGAACAGGTCTCTCTCAGGAAACGGGTGATGCCCGTTACGTTCGCAAATCTGGTGACACCATGACCGGCGCTCTCATTATCAATATCACCGGTGGCAATGCAAACACCATCGGTCTCAATGTCATCAACAGCATTTCTGGTGCAGTCATTCGCGCACAAAAGACGTTAGCCTCCTCCGGCTCCCTCGTCGTCGAAGGCTCCATGTCCGGTGCATCTCTCTACGTCGCAAGCTCGATCAACGGAGCAGGTCTCACCGATTGTGACGCTGCAAACCAAACCCTGAACTGGGATGCAACATCCGGTCGCTTCAGTTGTGGAACTGACAGCGATACAACCTATACAGCCGGACAAAATCTTTCATTGAATGGTACGAGCTTCTCCTTGAATACAACAATCACTGGTGCACTCGTTCGCTTCAACACTGTTTCCGGTTCGTTGATCTACGCAAAAACAACACTCGCCTCATCTGGCACACTTGTCGTCGAAGGTGCGATGTCCGGTGCATCTCTCTACGTCGCAACATCACTCCGCGGCGCAGGACTCTCTGATTGTGATCTTTCCACACAAGCGCTTAAGTGGGATGACACCACAGGTCGCTTCTCCTGTGGAGCAGTTTCATCAAATAGCTTCGGCTCTGGAAACGTTCTCACGATTGGTGACGCACGTTACCTCCGCACAGCTGGCGGAACGATGACAGGAGTGCTCACGGTAAATATCACCGGCGGCAATGCAAATACCATCGGACTCAACGTGATCAACAGCATCTCCGGTGCAGTCATCCGCGCACAAAAGACGTTAGCTTCTTCCGGCTCCCTCGTCGTCGAAGGCTCCATGTCCGGCGCTTCCCTCTACGTCGCAAGCTCGATCAACGGAGTAGGTCTCACCGATTGTGACGCTGCAAACCAAACCCTGAACTGGGATGCAACATCCGGTCGCTTCAGCTGTGGAACTGATGAAACTGCTGGCTCTGGCCTAGATCTGAATACCGCTGATGCACGTTACGTCAACACATCAGGTGACAACATGACGGGCGCACTCACGATTGATATCTTGGGCGGAAACATTTCGAGTATTGGATTAAATGTCATCAATACTATTTCCGGCGCAGTCATCCGTGCACAAAAGACGCTAGCTTCTTCCGGATCACTCGTCTGGGAAGGTGCGGCATCCGGTTCGACTTTGTATGTTGCAACGTCAATAAACGGAGCTGGCCTCACCGATTGTGATGCAGCAAATCAGACATTGGCCTGGGATG
>CAYMIX010000007.1:0-48841 GCA_964391185.1 uncultured Candidatus Peribacteria bacterium
GGTACTCCGTGAGCGACACGATCGTTATCTTCGATCGTATCCGCGATAACATGAACGAAGAAGGTAAGCGCGGTGGAGACATGGCAGAGATCGCTGACCGCAGCTTGAGACAGAGCTTCACACGCACCATCAACACCGGTCTTGGCGCTCTCATTATGCTCTTCGCCCTCTTCTTCTTCGGCTCCGAAAGCATCCGCTGGTTCATGTTGGCGCTCATTATCGGGACAATTATCGGCACATATTCTTCGTACTTTATCGCGACGCCACTCTTGGTGTATTGGAAGAAAAAGGCAAATCGCTGAATAAGATGGTTATGTGGCAGTTTTTACAGTATTTGACATAGATTACAATATTTGTCTTGATTATAATAGTATTTTATTGTAAAACCACAGTAGGCCTTTGACATCAAAGGTATTGCAAGGTTCACCCTCTCCTCTGTTGGAGTGGGTGTTATTGATTCTGTGTGTTCGTTTTGGAGCAAAGTCATGTCAACCTCGAATCTCATCTTTTTCGGTGCCGCTTACTTCGTCGCAGTCAGCATGACCGTCGTGTACATGCGCCGCACGGCACCCGACCGCCTGGCGCGCAAGCGTTTGCGAAAGGTCTGGAGCTGTTTGCCAAAGGGTGCCTTGGACGATGAACCTGATGGTGGGTTGTTCGGTTTCCTCCTCGAGGGGGTACACCCTGTCCATTGGCCGTTTGACTGGGATGGCCACCTTCGGCCATTCTCCCGGCTCCTGCAAGAAGTGAAGCCCAAGGACGCCGCACGGCGTCTGCAGGGAGCAGAACGGAACGCGGGCATGACGCTCGAAGAAGCTTTCCGGCAGTACGATACTGCCGCACGTAAGAGGCTTCTTGAAGAGAAAATGGCGATCAAAGTTCACAACCTTGCGAAGGTGGAAAAGTATATCGCGCTCCTCCCGCCTAACGAATCGCCGCAATCCTTGTCCTCATCGGTCGCCGCCTTGAGGGATAAATTGCTGATGGAGATCGAAGTCCTCAAGAAGGACATGGAAGCGTTCGTGACGTAATACCTGACTGTGTCAATGCTACACCCCCTCCCATATTGGGCGGGGGTGGTTTTTTGGTGTGTGTAAAAAAAGACTCCCAATTGACGACTGCTTTGCGCATAGGCAAGCTCTCCGCACTATGACAACCGAACGCCTATCCGTCCAAAAGCTCCCAAAGAACCGTGTCGAAGCGACATTGCGCATAGATGAAGCGGAATACAGCGCTGCAGAAGCCAAGGCGCTTCAGCACCTGGCAGAAAATGTACAAGTGAAAGGCTTCCGCCCAGGCCATGCGCCAGCGGATATGGTGCGCAGCAAAGTATCGCCAGACCAGCTTTTCGAGGAGGCAGTCCGCATGATTTTGCGTGATTCAATGGAAGGAATGGTCACCGAACACAAGATCATGCCGGTAATCCCACCAAAAGTAGAGGTGCAGTCACGCATGCCTGTCGTCGTCAAAGTGACATTCGTTGAGCGTCCAGAGGTTACCCTCAAGAATCCAGATTCATTGAAGGGTGAGAAAAAAGAAGTGGAGATCAACCAGAAAGATGTCGATCGTGTGATGGCTTCTGTTTTGCAGGATCATAAAACAGTGACGCCCGTTGATCGCGCAGCCAAGGATGGTGATCAGGTCGTCATGAACTTCCATGCGACAGATGAAAATAACGCGGAGATCGCTGGACTAAAAGCTGAAGGATATGCAGCAACTATTGGCAGCAAGACATTGCTCCCAGGGTTTGAAGACGCACTCGTTGGCATCAAAAAAGGCGAGAGCAAAACATTCACACTTACACTCCCAGAAAAGTTCCAGGCAGAAGCATTGCGCAACAAGCCTGCAACATTCCACGTGACCGCGCAGCGCGTCGAAGAAATTACGTTGCCTGAGCTCACCGATGCATTCGCGAAGGAAAAGCTCAACGCCGAAAGCGCTGATGCATTTAAGAAGATGGTAACGGATTCTATCCGCGCACAGGAAGAAGAATTTGTGCGCATGGACCGCGAGCGCACCCTCATGGATGCCATCCGCACAGCAACAACTGTCGACCTTGCCGATGAGCTCCTCGAAGAAGAGGTTCGGGGAATGATCCAAGAATGGAGTGATCAATTAGCTCAACAGGGAAAGACCATTATGGAGGTGCTCGAACAGCAGAAGAAAACGCCAGAGCAGGTAGAAGCGGAAATGAAAGAACAGGCCAACGACCGTTGGAGACTTCGCCTTGGTATTGGCAAGCTGATTGAGCATCACAAAATCGAGCTCAGCCCAGAAGAATTGGATGCAGCTTTTACAGGCTTCCAGTCACGCTTGTCACCAGAGGAACAGACAAAAGCCGCTGATGAATGGCAGAAGCGCGGAAACCTCTATGAAGAAATTCGTTGGAGGACGATGGTGGATAAATTGATGAATCTGCTCCTCGCTTAATTACGCGTTGATTCGAAACACACGTTCTTCGTTAATTCGCAGGATGTTTGTTTCGAAGAACGAATCAACGAATTACGCTTTTTGCCGCACCCACGTCACCCCAATCCGTCGTTCCGGGTTACCGTTACGAATATGTTTACATGTTGAGCGATGCACGCGAACCACGCCATCACGTCCGACGACACCCGTGATTTCTTTGCACACACCTTCATCAGCCTTGCAGCAACGAGCATAGCGAACAGGCATCGGGATATCCCCTTCTACTTGAGCAACAGCGGGCGATGATGGCGGCGGTGCTTTGTGTTTTACATCTGCAATCCGTCGCATTTTTTCAGCCCATTCATGGAGTGCGTCGAGGTGTGGAAGAATCGATGATGGCTGCTGCGCACTCTGACCAATGCTCACAAGGACGTCCTCTCGTTCTGCTTGTGTGAGGCGCTTACCATCAAAGAGTTTGAGTAAACTCAAATCGGGATCCAAATGCGGCAAATGCTGACGGTGTAATTCAGTATTCAATAATTCACGACCGAGCTGCACAAATGCCGGACGATCCTGCGCGAGCAAGTAACGCTTAAGACGCGACTTTGCAGCAGTTGTCTTGAGTAACTGCATCCAGTTAGAGGAAGGATGTGGTTCATGGTGTTTGATGATTTCAACAATGTCTCCATTCTCAAGGCGATACGTCAGTGGCACGATATTTCCGTTCACACGCGCAGCCTTGTAACACAAGCCCAACATCGTGTGCACGTTGAAAGCAAAGTCGAGCGGCGTTGCACCTTCCGGGAGTTCGATGATGTCTCCTTTTGGCGTGAGGGCAAAAATGTGATCTGTCAGAACAGAACGCTTCGTGGTTTCTTCCAATGGTTGCTGGAGCGAAAGTGCACGTTGAAGCTGTGCGCGGCGCTTGGCGTACTGCACAGCTCCACCTTCTTTGTAGCTCCAGTGTGCGGCAATACCCAGGTCTGCTTCGCGATGCATCGCTTCGGTACGTATTTGCACTTCGATAAATATTCCCTCAGGAACACCCGGCAAACGCGCGAGTGTTGTGTGCAAACTCTGGTAACCGTTTGGCTTGGGGAAGGCGATATAATCTTT
Source organism: uncultured Candidatus Peribacteria bacterium (assembly GCA_964391185.1). GTDB lineage: Bacteria > Patescibacteriota > Gracilibacteria > Peribacterales > Peribacteraceae > JAKQEM01. The sequence goes on from CAYMIX010000007.1 coordinate 3,526, forward strand.
GAAACGATTCACCACTGGATGTCCGATGCGGTGTAGTTGTCCCAATGTTTGGTAACACTCTGATTCTGTTTTGACGATAACGCGCAAGGCAAAGAGATCGTAAATGTCTTCCACATGCGTCACACTTTTATGTCGCATTTTTTGAAAAATACTATACGGCTGCTTTTCGCGTCCTTCCACGCGCGCAACAATCCCCGCTTCTGCAAGGTGTTCCGTCAGCGACCGCGCTGATTCATTGAGGAAATCTCCATTGCGTGTATGAATCTGATGGAGTTGTTCCTCGATGCGATTGCTGTCGATCGGGTACGCAACGGGAAACGCTTTCGATTCCATCTGATGCTTCAGCGAGTAAATACCAAGACGTGCAGCAACTGGTGCAAAAAGCAAAAGCACATCACGACAGATCGATCGGCGAATATCCGGACTAAGCGTTTCTAATTTCCCGAGTTTGTACTTATGTTCACAGAGAATGAGCAGCACCACGCGAATATCATCGGACACGCGGAGGAGCATCAGACGCAAGTTCTCCAGCGACATGCGACGATTTTTCATCGTCACATGCGAAAGCAAGTGTGTGCCACTCACGATGGCGCGAACCGATGGGCCGTACTTTTCTTCAAGATCATCAAGGGTCCAGAGTTTTGTATCGAGAACGTGGTGCAGCAAACACGCGATGATTCCTTCATCGTCTACGTCGAAAGGCAACACCGTATCAAACACACCTAAACAATGTGAGAGCAACCTTTCTCCCGTCCAATGCAGCTGATCGCCATACATCGCAGCGGCATCAGAAAATGCTTCGCGTAATCGTTCGAGGTTTGATTCCGGCGTGCGCAACGACCGCTGGATTAACAAGCGTTCAAAGATGCTCGCCTCGACCGCCGGAATCAGAAGTTGCAACGCCATGTGAAAAGCGAATGTAACACACTGCTTCTGTTTACCAAACTTCGATGCCTCCACACCCTACCCCATTTCCCTACAATTGATCAAAATGGATATTTAAAACAAGAAATAGGCCTCCGCAATAAATTTTCTTGACTCCATGCGCGAATAGAATATGATGGACACCTGTCCGAAGACCGAGGGCATTAGGCCGCAGGCCGAAGGTAAGCCCCTCCGAGGTATACAGCATCGCTCATCCGGCTCCGGCTTGGTGATTCGTGTCGTGTACCTCGTTGGTCTCCCGGACGGAGATCAACGATTTTTTTGTGTCCGGTTCGAGGCTCTCGTCCCTATAGGACTCGGCATCTCACCGTGACAACAACGAAAATAGAAGACCTCCTTACTGTCGTACCTCCTTACTTTTTATATGGCCCTCACCCGAGATCAGAAATCGGCACAGCTCGCAGAGCTCAAGGACAGCTTGCAGAAAAGCCAGTCCGTGATCTTCGCTCACTACCTCGGCCTCAACGTGGCTGATGTCAGCAGCCTTCGTGCCGAGCTCAAGAAGAGCAAATCTGAAATGAAAGTAGCAAAGAAAACACTCATGCAGATCGCTGCAAAAGAGCTCAACATGCCAGAACTAACTGATGAATTGCTCAATGGAGCTGTTGCCTGCATCTTCAGCTACGAAGATCCGCTCAGCGGCGCTCAGATCGCATTCAAGTTTAGCAAGTCCCATCAGCAAGTAGAGCTTATTGGAGGTGTATTCGAAGGTAAACTCCTCACCAAAGAAGAAGCTGTTCGCCTCGCGAAGATCCCAAGTAAAATCCAACTCCTCGGCATGTTCGCCGCTATGCTTAACAGTCCGCTTACATCGTTTGCACGTGGACTCAGTGAACTCGCAAAGCAGAAAGAAGCACCAGTTACCGAGGCAGCTCCAAAAGCTGAAGCATCCACCTCCGCATCTGATGCTACGGTGGACAGGCCTGCTGCAGAAACAACTCCGAAGACTGAGGAACAACCACAATCCTCTGAATCTTCTGCATCGTCTGAATCCTCCCCTTCGTAACCCTTTTTACCCCTTCTATCTCTCTTATCCCCAATTACTATGGCTGATACAGCTACCATCGAGCTCTCCTCAGAGGAGAAGGCCGTGATTACCGCCCTCGAGAAGCTCAACGTTGTCTCTCTGAACAACGTCGTTAAATACATGGAAGAAACATACGGAATCTCTGCTGCTCCAGTCGCTATGGCTGGTGGTGCAGGAGGTGGCGACGCCGGTGGCGCTGCTGCAGAAAAGTCTACATTCAACGTTGAACTCACTGAAGCTGGTGCTCAGAAGATCGGTGTTATCAAGGTTGTGAAGGAAATCACGGGCCTTGGTCTCGCTGAAGCGAAGGGTCTCGTCGACGGCGCTCCAAAGGTAATCAAGGAAAACGTTGCAAAAGCTGATGCTGATGAAATGAAGACGAAGCTCGAAGCTGCAGGTGCTAAGGTTACATTGAAGTAAATCATCTGAAACGCTGAATATAAAGAAGACGGTCGAAAGGCCGTCTTTTTTGTGCTATGGCTGGCAAGGACCAAAGAAACAAGAAACAAAGAAAGGTCACAAAACCCAAGTCATCAATAACGAAACCGGAGGGGTGGCGCTTCAGTGGGGGTGTTGGGGAAGGCCCCGATCGTTTGTCGACGCGACGGGTCCGAAGCCTTGGAGGACCCGGCGAGGAGACACGGGGCCGGGAGGAGGAGTGTTTGAAGCGCCGGCGCTTTGGCGCCACCTTTGTCGCCCTACAAAGGTGGCAAAGAACTCCTTTGGAACCAGCTACGAATCACACTCTTCATCAGGTTGCACCTATTAACCAACTGACATGTTTGCATTAGCTGTAACCTTCATTTGACAAACTTTCAGAACCATGTACACTTTGGATACAACAGCGTCCTTCGTTCAAGCTAAACGGTTCCGATACGCCAAAAGCACATCGCCCACCGAGAAACTCAGAGAAGGTACCTGTCCTTAATTTCTTTCTCTTTCTCGTTATGGCTGATGATCAGCAGCTACAGTGCCGCGATTGCGGTTCATCCTTCACGTTCACTGGTGGTGAACAGGAATTTTACGCAAGCAAGGGCTTGAGCGCTCCACAGCGTTGCAAGGCCTGCCGCGACCAGCGCAAGGAACAGCGCGCATCCGCTCCACGCGATATGCACGATGCTATCTGTGCTCAGTGTGGTGCTGCCTGCCAGGTTCCGTTCAAGCCACGCCCTGTTGAAGAGGGTGGCCGTCCAGTTCTCTGCAAGGCATGCTTCAGCGCATCCCGCGCCTAAGGCACTAAAGGACGTTTCTACAAACGCACCTAAAGAACGCTCCGTCACTCGCAAGAGTACGGGGCGTTTTTCGTTGATGTGCAATAGTTCATGCTATGATCATGCCCACATGAAACAATTTATGCATTCATCCGTCTTTTGGGTTCCGTTCGCGATTACTTTTTTCTTCGCGGAACTCTTTTTTGCATGGGAGCTCGGATATTTCATCAACGTTATCCCCTCTTACCCGCGACCATACGCAACAAACGGTGAGGTGATCTTCACCGGAATCATCGGATTCTTGCTCGCGGTGAACGTCGGGCTTATCGCATGGCAACGACGATTCGGTCACTGCCCCATCGGCGTCAAGCGTGCAAGCGGAGCGGCAGGCTTGATAGGAGCACTCACGTTAATCTGTCCTGCCTGTGTACTCCTTCCTGCAGGCATCGCTGGCGCTGGTTTTATCTTCGCCGCACTCACTCCACACCTCATTCTCCTGCGCATCATTGCAATTTTCGTGCTCCTTGTTGCTACATGGATGTTATGGCCCAAAAAACGCAGAAAATAGTATCAACGCGTCATAGAGAAATAGATCTCCTGCGCACAACTGCCATCTTGATGATGGTCATCTATCACACAGCATTCGATCTCTCGCATTTTTATGGATATGCGCTCAATGTATTGAGCGGACCTTGGCTTATCTTCCAACAAATCACCGCATCTCTATTTTTACTCCTTGTTGGCATCAGTGCTGCAATTTCATTCTGGAGATCCAATGTCTGGTGGAAACACATCTATCGCTTCGCACGGGTCGGAGCGGCGGCAATGATCGTTTCTATTGCTACGTATATCATCGATACAGAGACATTTGTGCGTTTTGGCATTCTGCATTTAGTAGCTGTTTCTGCGCTTCTTCTCCCATTGATTGCGGGGCTCAAAGAACGAACAATTGTCCTGGGAGCAATTATCCTGGCACTGCAGCCAATCATCAGCAGTATTCATCATGAAGCATCGTGGTTGATCCCCGTGGGATTCCGACCGAGTATGTTCCGGACAGTTGATTACTTCCCCATAGTGCCATGGTTTGGGGTGATATTGATTGGATATGGGATCGGGTACTTCTGGTACGTACGAAAGCTACGAGCATTGAGTTCCGAGAAACGAGAAGCACTTGTGACTCGTAACTCTTTTCTCAACACTCTCTTGTGGCCCGGTCGCCACGCACTCCTCGTGTATGTCCTCCATCAACCAATCATACTCTTCATTCTCTGGACAGTGTTTGGCATGCCGACGTACTAAATTATTTCACCGGAACTACGTGAACAGGCTGGACAATATGTACCGGCTTCCCATCTTTCAACCATTCATCAATCGAGTTAAAGCTGTCTTCGTACATACTGCGAACACTGTCATCGGCATAGAACGCAATATGCGGAGTAGTAACAACTTTCGGATGATGCACCAATCGAGTATCCTCTTTCACGTCGGCTTCGTGCTCAAGAACATCGAGTAGAGCGCAGCGGATTTTCCCGCTATCAAGCGCTTCAAGCAATGCCTCAGTATCTATAAGTGATCCTCGCGCGGTATTGATGAGAATCGCCCCGTCCTTCATTAGTTTGATGGTATCACGATTAATCATCTGCTTGGTTTCTGGAAGCGATGGAGCATGCAATGTGACGATATCGCTTTGCTGTAGGAGTTCTGGAAGCCCCACATACTGAAGTCCAAACTCCTGCGTGAGTTCAATGACCTGGAAGATATCATGCCCGAGGATTCGCATCCCAAAGCCATGCGCAATCTTTGCAACTTTGCGGCCGATTTTCCCCGTACCGACGATGCCGATGGTTTTGCCCTGCAACGCCATACCGCGCAAACCGTGATAATCAAATTGGCCTTCGCGCACTCTTTTATTGCCTTCGGTGATGTGACGCATGGTACCCAAAAGAAGCGCAAAAGCATGTTCGGCAATAACGTGCGACCCATAATCCGGCACATTGCACACGATAATCCCCCGCTTTTGACATGCTTCGGTGTCAATGTGATCAAACCCCACAGAGCGTGTGCACAGGAGTTTGAGATTCCGTAATTGTGCGAGTATTTCTGTGGAAAACTTCGTCGTGATAAAGCACGAAATCACCTCTGCTTCGTGACATGCTGCGATCAAGCCATCACCGGATAATCCTGGCTGATGAATGGTCGCTCTTGGAAATCGAGCACTGACAAGCAGTTGATCTTCAACGTCGACGTCTAGGAAAACGAGTTTTGATTGCTTCATGTGATCAATAGTACCAGATAGATTTGGTTACGCGTTGGCTCGTTACGCATTACTCGTTGGCGAACGCGGAACGTGTAAACGAGCAACGAGCGAACGTTATGCATGTTCACAAGATTTATCCAGACATTTCAACGAAGAAAAGCCTGGAAAGGTACGTTAGCATCCCTATACTTCCCGCCATGTCATTCACGGTACGTTCATTGCGTGAGGATCCAAAACCACGCGCACAATCTTCCTGGAAACCATGGTTCAACATTCTGCTCAAAATGAGCGGACCTCTTATAGTCATTGGACGCATATGGAGAGAAAAGCATGAAGCACGCATTCAACATGAGCATCGCGTCAATCTCCTCAAGCGTATTATTGTTATTCTTGTTGCTCTGTTCTGTGCGGTGCTGCTCTTCGCGGGAACAGCTAAAGCACTGATTTCTCTCAGAGTACTGAGCCTACAAAACATTATCAGCGTGACAGGGTCCGATTTGCCTGTCGATGCATATGGTCACACGAACATACTTTTACTAGGACAGGGTGATGCGGGACACGATGGCATCGACCTGACAGATACGATCATGATTGCGAGTATCGACGCTAAGAAAACAAAGAGCACCGTGCTCCTGTCGCTTCCTCGCGACCTGTATTTTTTGGAAACCGCAAAGATGGGCAAAGGCCGCATCAACAGCCTGTATCGTGATTACAAAATTATCTTGGAGCGCGAGGGCCTGAGCGTGGAAGAAGCATCAAAACAAGCAATGCAGGAACTTGCGAAAGAAATCAGCCTCGCGATGAATGTGGATATTCACCACATCGTGAAAGTGGACTTTATCGGATTTGTCCAAGCAGTAGATGCCATCGGCGGTATCGATATTGTTGTGCCCGAAACATTGGTTGATACCGAATATCCGGGACCAAACTACACCTACGAAACATTCAGCATCGAAGCCGGACCGCAACACATTGATGGGGAAACAGCTCTCAAGTACGCACGCAGCCGCCACTCCACCAGTGACTTCGATCGCTCGCGCCGTCAGCAGCAGATTCTTTCTGCTATCGCAGAGAAAATGCAGACGGATGGAACATTGACCAAGCCACGACAAATTGTTGACTTGATGGAAATCATGAAGGAACACGTAGAAACAACACTTGCAGTACGCGAAATGGTCAGTCTTGCAGGAGCAGGCAAAGAGATTGATCGATCCAAACTTATTGCCGTTCAGCTCAATACGCAGAACGGTCTCTATGGAGAATTTTCTGCGCCCGGCGGCATGCTCTATAACCCCCCGCGGGATCAGTTTGGTGGAGCCGCAGTACTCCTGCCTGTTTCAATCCCTCCAGAACCAGTGACGTGGAAGCAGCTCCAAGCACTCACACAATTGCTCGTGCACGAGCGAACGCTCCACTCCGAAAAAGTGGGTGTGCGCATCTGGAATGCAGGCGCTGCTCCTGGAACGGCACGCCGCCTGGGTGGTGAACTCATTCGCTATGGCATCAATGTCGTCGCAATGGAAAACGCACCCGAAGGCACCGACGACATCACACAATCGATCGTCACAGGTTCGGCCGATGACCCGGCAGCCAAGCGTATCGCAGAACTCGTGAGCATGCCTTTCGAGGCTATTCCCGCCCCCGTGTCCGCCCCAGGCAGTTCAGCCGCTCCACGTACATTTGAACCAATAACGATCGAACTTGGTACAGAGTACGAGTACAATCAAATTCAGTCGGCTGTTTTAGATGAGCCTTCCGACTTCTAATATTTTATGACCCCACGAGAAATCATCGCGGCAGCGTGGGCGATTACGACCAAAGAATCACAATTGCGACGGTGGTCGTTTACGTCATCACTCTTAGAAATGCTCTTCAGCATTAAGCTGATTGGGTACCAACTCTACTTTGCCTACGAATATTTTATAGGCACAGGTGAAGCAGGATTCTTCGATGTCGAAATTCTGCTTTATAAATCTGTGGAACATTGGATCTTCTACACCATTATCACCATTTTTGTCCTGATGATCATCGTAGAATTTTTCCTTCCCCACCTTTGCCAAGGAGCAATTATCGGGCTCGCGGCTAAGTCATATCGCGGAGAAAAAGTAAAAGGCGGGCTCGTGCTCGGTCTCTACAATTTCTTCCCAATCTTCACCATCCATGAATTCCTCACATTGAGCAGCATCTCCACCTTAGTCACCGTCGTATCGCTGACTTTCCGTTATGTCGAAGGCCCCTTGCAAAAGCTCTCGATCGCGATGGCGGTGATTCTCTTCCTCTTTTCCGTCATCTTAAAATTCTTCTTTAGCTTCGCACAAGAAGCAGTCGTCACACAGAAGCTGGGCATTTTTGACGCAATCGGCCGCAGCTTTAAACTAATTGTGAGCCATCTTGGACACATCGTATTTTTATTACTGCTTCTCTTTGTTATTTCGCTGCGCATCGTCATCAATGCAGTGATTGTGATTCTCATCCCTGCGATCATCGTCGGACTCGCACTATTCCTCGCAACCATCTTCCCTACATCCGTCAGCTACACCATCTCGGGAATTGTCGGACTCGCAATGATTATTGGTGCTAGTTACATGTTCGCCTACATCCACGCATTCAAGGTAACTGTGTGGACTATTACGTATTTGGAACTCATCAAGCACAAAGACTTGGACGTGATTATGGGGGAGAATATCTGACAAAAGAAGCTTTTATTGCCTCTTTGATCTGTTGAAAATCAGAGGAAGAATATCCACTGAATTGTTCACCGATTTTTCCTTCCCGAAGAATAATAATCCTATCAGCGAGCATGAGCGCCTCCTCAATACTATGCGTCACAAGCAAAACCGTTATTTTTTGTGACTGCCGCAATGTGCCAAGCCAGGCTTGTAACTGTTCCCGCGTGTAAGCATCGAGCGAACCAAACGGTTCATCCATCAGTAATACATCAGGTTTGTGAGCAATAGCACGTGCGATGGCAACACGTTGTTTCTGCCCGCCAGAAAGCGCTGCTGGATATACACGAGCTTTTTCCTCAAGCCCCGCCATCTGTAAACATTCCTTGATCCACTGGGAACGCTGATCTTTTTGCATCGCCAAACCAAATGCAACATTTTGCTCAACGGTCATCCATGGGAAAAGCGCATAGTGCTGAAACACCATGCCAATACGCTTGGGAATAGTAATTTCTCCTGAGAAAGGCAAGTGCCCAGCTAACGCATGAAGTAAGGTAGATTTGCCCGATCCGGACTTACCCACAATTGCCGCAAACTCTCCTGTAGAAACTTGGAGATTAATGTCTGACAAAATAATCTGTTCGTCACGTTTCACTGTAAGCCGAGAGGTTTCGATCAGATCGTTCATGCTTGTGATATCCATGGGAACAATCGCCGCACAGTAGCCGTGAATATGCTGTCGCACGACATATTGAGCATGGCAAGCATCACCAGCCCCGCCATCATTTGATCGACTCTATAAGCCAATTGTGTCACTGAAATGCGATAGCCAAGACCACTTTGTGCACCGGCTAATTCGGAAACAAACACCATGACGAATGAGATTGCGATGCCCGTGCGTATTCCTGTGATGATAAAAGGCAATGCCGCCGGGAAGATGACACGCATAAAAATACGAGCTGAAGATTGAGTGAGAAGTGCAGCACTCCATAGATATTCCGAAGCCACATCACGAGAACCAATATGCGCACCCAGCCATACGGGGAAAAACACAGCCAGACTGGTTGAAAATATTTTCCCAACTTCTCCAATTCCAAACCAGACAATGACGAGTGGAATAATCGCAACTGGTGGGAGAGGACGCAACAAGTGAATAACAGGAGACACGATTGCATCGAACACGACGATTCTGCCAGTTATCAATCCCATCATGATTCCTGTTGCCGAGCCTATGCCGATACCCACGAGTGCGCGCCGAACACTGATAAAAGAATCGGAAACAAGCGTTCCATCTCGCATCATTAACCACCATGCAAATGCCATTTTGGACGGAGATGGAAACAGCAATGTGTTAACCACGCCGAATCGTGATACAGCATCCCAAAGAATCAATAAAACGGCAATTGATAGAAAAGACATGCCAATCTGCTGCCACGTTCTTTTCATAATTCAACGCTATCAGGCGCAATACGCTCAAGTGCATCTGGCCATATCATTGATTCGAAGTCCGGAATCTTTGTATCTACGGCAGCTTTACCTGTCTCTTTTGCCCAAGCTACCTCCCTATGCAGATACATAGCCAATGCAGGCGTGAGGCCAATACGAAAATCGAAGCTCTGCCAAATGCCATCAAGCGTTACACGATCAAGACCCGTATATTTTCCGACAATCTCTTTTGATTCGTCCGGGAATTCTTTTATAAATTGCTCTGCTGCCAGAAGTGCGCGCAAAACTTTTTTAATTTGCTCAGGATGTCCTCGAACATCCTCATCTGCTACGAGCACATATAACTCGGAATACACATCAGCATTCGTGAATGTTACACCGTGTTCTCCCAATTGTTTTTCGGCGATATATGCAAAGGGATCGAAGATAGCGATTGCATCTACAGTACCACTTACAAGTGATGCTGGCATATCTCCTGGTTTTTGACTGATGATTTCTATCTCCTCAGCTGCAATACCAATATCCTTCAGAAATTCATGTGTGAAAAATTCAGGTCCGCCACCAATAGATGTAGAAAGCTTGCGTTTTTTTGCAAAAAAATAATCCTCTGCGGATCCTGAATACTCATCACGTCGAGCAACAATTCGAACTTCATTGATGGTTTTGTGAACAACTTGTGCAGGAATAATAAATTGATGTCCCTGCAGGGACGAGAGCGCAACTGGCACATCCCCCGAAATAGCATAATCTAATGAGTCGGCAAGAAACGCTTCTAAGGCAAATTTTCCAGCAGTGAATTCTTTCAGCTCTACATCTAAATTTTCATTCTGGAAAAAGCCTTTATCGTTTGCCACCATCACAAGGGCCATTGCCGGAGATGTCTGAATGCCTATAGAGATCGATTCTGAAGTAGGCAACATTCCCATAGATGCCTGGCATGCCATGAGAAGAAGTAGTGCAAGAATTGCTAGCTGTCTCATATTTAAAACACGAAATATATAATATTGATTTTATAGTTTATTAAAGCATAATAAATAGTGTCGTTTTTACGCGACAACTTATGAAAGAATCGCTCAATAACACACTTATTGCACTTGGGTTCACAGAGGAGGAAATCCGCACATATTCCGCATTGCTTGAGCATGGTTCAATCACCGTTGGCGCTCTTTCGAAGAAATCTGGCATCGTACGATCATCACTCTATGGAATATTGAAACGTTTACAGGATGGCGGACTGGCAACACAAACTCTGAAAGATGGATTGAAATTATTCATGGCGCAGGACCCTGAAAAAATCTCTCAATTGTTCGAACAGAAAATCGAGGAGCTCCAGCACAAACACGAACTTTACCAAACAATCATTCCTGCATTACGCGCAAAGCGTTCATCAAATGTACTGAAGCCGACTTTTCAGTTATTTGAAGGAGAAGAAGGTATGCGCAATATCTTGAAGGATATGCTGCTCTATCGTGACATGGAGACGCAGTCGTTCTGGCCGATTAAACAAATGGTTGATGTACTCTCCCCTGATTTCTTCAGGTACCTCAATAAAGTACGTATCGAAAGCAATCTTTACACACGTGCAATCTGGCCTCAGAAACAGATGCTCGATGTAGCAAAACATCCATACCTAGGAGTGGGAGAAGAATTTCGTCGTGAGATTCGTGTCGCGCCTCCGGAAATCAATTGTTCGATGGGATATTGGATCTATGGCAACAAAGTCGCATTTATTTCCTCGCGCAGAGAGGCATTTGGTTTTATCATAGAAAGTGCCGAGCTTGTGGAAATGCTTTTGACTCAGTTTGAAGTGATATGGAAACTTTCGCAGCCTCTTAAAGTAAACAAAGAGGCAACAAATTCTTTCATAAAGGAAATAAAAAGAGGAAGAGATATCCCGGGACGAAAAATTTGAGGAGCCATTGATCTAACGATAAGGTAGGCCCCTATGCCTATCGCTCTCATTACAGGTGCCACCGCCGGAATCGGCGAAGCCACCGCTAAGCTCCTCGCTCAAAACGGATTTGATTTGATCATCAACGGACGACGTCAGGAACGCCTCGATGCTCTTGCAGAGGAACTCAAGAAAAATGGTGTGCGTGTATTACCACTCGCATTTGATGTACGTGATCAATCTCAGGTGAAAGCCAATCTGGAGAATCTTCCCGCAGACTGGAAACAAGTAGATGTACTCATCAATAACGCCGGGCTCGCACTTGGGAAAGAATTGCTCAATGAATCACTCCTAGAAGATGCGGATGTAATGATCGATACGAATATCAAAGGACTTCTGTATGTAACGCATTGTATCGTTCCACAGATGATCGAACGGAAACACGGACATATTGTGAATTTAGGATCGATCGCAGGAAAAGAAGTGTATAAAACCGGCGCAGTCTATAACGCGACGAAGTTCGCCGTCGAAGCACTCACGCGCGGCATGCGTATTGATTTCCTTGAGCACGGTATTCGCGTTTCCAGCGTGTGCCCGGGCATCGTCCAGACAGAGTTCGCCGACGTGCGATTTAAAGGCGATACGGAACGCGTACGCGCACATCATGCGGGCTATGCGCCTCTGCAGGCGGAAGACATCGCAGATGCCATCCACTGGGTCATCACTCGCCCGCCGCATGTGAATATCAATGACCTACTTATCATGCCAACAGCACAGGCAAATACGACGCATCATGTGAAGAAAGCGTGATTGAGATGTTACGCTGCGATTCCTGTCTTTCGTTCCAAGTGTTTGATGCGTCGTTCATGATCTTCGGTGCGATCTTTAAAAGTGCCTAAGAAATCATAATGCATATTCTCTGCGACCAGATTGAAATGATCTTTTAATTCTGTTTTTAAAGTATGCATATCCGCACGCAATTCATCCTTCAAATTTGTTATATCTCGGTCCATCTTTATTTCAAGATCGCCAATTCTTTCCATGACATATCCGACGTCCTGCTTTAAAGCTTTTGTATCTGCTTGAAGCACTTTTGTATCCTGCCGGAGCAGATGCATATCTTGTTTTAAAGGTATTAGGTCTGCCTTCGTTGCCGCTGTTGTTGAATCATCCTGAACCATAAGACTTCCGACTCTACGTCCCAGATATTTGGTAATCAAGCTTTAGCTCTTTAAAGCACTGAAGCAAGGTATGAAGAATGATTCAGCAATGGAATATACGATGCGCAACCACTTCCCATTGACCGTGCACGTTCGTACACCTATGATGGTGAACGTTCGTTCATCGATCACTATGACTACTCTCACACCTCACCAGCGCACGACATTGAACTATGTTCGCGAATTCCAGAAGAAGCGTGGATATTCCCCGTCCCTCTCTGATCTTGCTGTCGCCTTTGGCGTGAAGAGCAAGAACGCTGTCGCAAAGGTGATCAACGCACTGGTGAAAAATGGCTATCTTCACAAGGACCCGAAAGGTCGCATCAAGATTTTGGAAATCGAAGAAGCGATGAACAATGTCGCAGCTGCTCTCACGCTTCCCCTCTTTGGCCCTATCCGCGCAGGCTTCGCTGCCGCGGCAGAAGAGCAGGCAGAAGAGTTAGTCACGCTCGATACGTATTTAGTCCGTGATAAAAACGCGACATTCCTTCTCCGCGTAAAAGGAGACAGCATGATTAATGCTGGAATTCAGGAGGGAGACTTGGTGATTGTTGAGCGCGGTAAAGAGCCACGTGTCGGAGAGATTGTTGTCGGTGTGCTCGATGGAGAATTCACCCTGAAGCGTCTCAAAAAAGATAAAGGGAAGTATTATCTCCAAGCTGAGAACGATGCATACCCAGACCTTTATGCGATGGATGAACTGAAGGTAGCGGGAGTGGTGAAGGGTGTCGTCAGGAAGTATTAAGTATTATGTATTAAGGGATATGGGATTATGACCGCTATTCAATCATTCACTGGCCTCAAGGCATGGCAAGAGGGTCATAGACTCGTACTATCGATCTATAGCATCACAAAAAAGTTTCCCCGTGATGAACAATATGCTTTGACTTCTCAAATGCAGCGAGCAGTTGTCTCTATCACTTCAAATATTTCTGAGGGATTTAGTCGGATGTCGAAGAAAGAAAAGAGTCAGTTTTATTCCATAGCATTAGGATCACTTACGGAATTGCAGAATCAACTTCTGATTGCACGTGATCTTGGTTATACAGAACGAGATACTTGCCAAAATATTGCACAACAAACAGTTATTGTAAGTAAGCTCATAAATGGATTACGCAAGTCAGTTCAAGATCGCACGACATAATACGTAATACATATCCCTTACCCCATCGTCACATGTTAGCACACATAGATGCCGATTCATTTTTCGCGTCTGTTCTCCAGCGTAAACACCCTGAGCTTCGGGGTAAGCCACTGCTCGCACTCGGCATGGGTGGCGGGTTTGTCATCGCTGCGAGCTACGAAGCCAAAGCTACCGGCATAAAGACAGGGATGCCCCTCAAAGAAGCGCTCGAGCTCTGTCCTACTGCACAACAAGTACCATCGGACTTTGCAGAAACTGCACTCGCGAGCCAACAGATTGCATCAATCATTCAGAACAATTGTCCGGTGATAGAACAATACTCAATCGATGAATGGTTTTTGGATCTCACAACTCTTGTCGGTGGCATCCCATTCGATCTCCTACTCTGGGCCAAAGATATCCAGAAAGAAATCCTCGAATCAACCGGACTCTCCGTGTCTGTCGGCGTTGGTCCCAGTAAAATTCTCGCGAAGATGGCCGGCGAAGAACACAAGCCTGCAGGCGCAACCGTTGTCGAAAAGCATCAGATCGACATATTCCTCGCACGACGACCAATCATGGCAATCCCCGGGATTGGCCCTAGACGCAATGCGCATGCAAAAGCAAAGCACTGGGAAACAGCATGGGACTTCGCGGCGGCGGACCCAGCGATCGTCCAAAAATTGTTTGGAAAAATAGGAGATGAACTACGTCGTGAACTTCTGGGAGAAATGCTCTCGCACGTAAAAGGCGAAAGCAGTGCACAGAAAAGCATTTCGCGTGCTCGCAGCTTTAAACCAACGAATGATATGAAGACAGTGTGGGCATATGCAATGCAACATGTAAGCTACTGCAATTTGAAAATGCGAACCCAAGGCCAGGCCGCACGCGGCATTACCATCTGGCTCCGTAACGACAGTTACCACCATGAAGGCCTCCAGCTGAAGCTCCCCCAACCGATGGATACAGAGGAAGACATCACGCCGTACGTGCGCAAAGCATTCGACCGACTGATAGGACACAAGCCAGGGCACTACACCCAAGTAGGATTTTGTTTATGGAACCTGCACCCCAAAGGCGCCTCGCAGTTTTCACTCTTCGAAGAGCCACGCTTCGCAATGGAAGATGAAGATGTACAGGTATCGCTCGATAGCTTACGAAAGAAATTCGGACGTGAAGTGGTGATTCGCGGGAGCCAGTTACCAGTGCATAAGAAACGAAAGCGTGAGCTGAACCTACCGACGTTTGGGTGATTGCAAATATAAATAAATATGGTATTTTATTATTATGAGTCAGGAAAAATACATTGATGGAATTGATGCTGCCAGTAAAGCTGGGGACATTGTTTATCACTTAGATAGTGTTCAAGGGGCATATGGAATATATGGACCATTTGATTCCTTCTCGCACTTTCCTGAAAAAGACAGTGGCATGCTGCGAGAAAGTAATACACGCTCTATCGAACCACTCGGGAGGTCAATGTTTCAAATGCATTCTGAAATACATAAGATTCTTATACTCGGCCCTGGCGGAGGCAAAGAATTAACTGATGCACGTGCATTGGCTCCGAACGCACATATCACAAGTATCAGTTACTCTCCTGTAAATCCTGCGGCGCATATTTTGGAAGTAGCTCGCAATATCGAAGCATCGATGAATGCAGCACTTGGTACAAGGAGGATAGATTCTTTTGTACCTGATGAACTCCTACAAGCAAAACTAGGCAAACCTATTATAAAACTAAATGTCGCAAACCCCGTTGTGAATAAGCAACACATTGGGAATTTATTTGAAATTGCGCCACATCTAGAACCTAAAACCACTGATATTATCTATGAAAATTTAGGATCTTTACGATATGCATTCAACACAAAAACCGAACCTCGCGAGGGACTGGATACCATGAGACATGTCATCAAATCTCTGAGCCCAAACGGTGCACTGGTATCGATGGATACATCTTTTTATGTGCGCACGTTACTAGCAACTCTAAAAGGAAAACATGATCATGTTATTCATATCAATAATTCTGGACCAAGTATGTATGTGAAACCGGATCACCCAATTGCCCGAAGGCTCGCAAAACGAACAAGTATTCCTACAATCATGAACTCACATCAGGCAGAAATGATGCTGGGTATTAAGATGGATTGATTACAAACCCTTCAATCGCTCCCCAACCTTCTCCAGCTTCTCCTTCGACTCAGCTAACTTCGCCTTCTGCTCTTCGATCAATTTCGCCGGAGCTCTAGATACAAATTGTTCGTTGCTGAGCTTCGCTTCGATACCTGCAACAAACCGCTCAAGATTTTCTTTCTCCTTGGCAAGGCTCGCCTTCTCTTTTTCTTTATCGACCAATCCTTCGAGTGATACGTGAACTTCTATTCCTGCGAGGAAAGCACTCGCGACGTTCTCATGCTGGGCTACCTTTGTATCAAAGGTCATGCTACCAATTTTGCCCAAGCGCTTGATGTGCGATTCCTGTGACTCCAATAAATTATTGAGTTCAGGTGCATGAATAACCACGGAGATTTCTTTGCCAAGTTCAACGTTCTGCTCAGTGCGAATCTTGCGAATAGCTGTGATCACTTCAATCACTTTATTCAGTGAATCAATCGCTTCCTGATCTTTGCGATCATCCTTGGACACCGGCCATTCTTCTGCAATCAGCATGCCTGTGCCTTCCGCTTTGATTTGTTCCCACAATTCTTCTGTCACAAACGGACAGAATGGATGGAGAAGTTTCAGGATTTTGCGCAGTGCATGAACCAAGACTGCAACGTTTGCCGAACCCTTCGAGAGCTCGAGGTACCAGTCACAGAAGAAGTCCCACACAAACCCGTACATCTTGTCCCCCACTTCGCTCAAGCGATATTCCTCAAGTCCTTTGGTGACATCACGCACCAATTCGTAATCGAGAGCGTGGAGTAATGCGCGATCAGCGATAGATAACTCTGATGCTTCTGGAAGTTTCGTCACCGCTTTTGGATCCACTCCTGCCGCCTCACACTGCATCAGCACAAAGCGCGATGCGTTCCAAAGCTTATTGATGAAGTTGCGGTAACCCGCGATTTTCTCTTCGTACAAACGAGAATCTGCGCCCGGGCTCTGGCCCACGATCATACTGAGGCGCAATGCATCAGCACCGTACTGTGGGAGAATATCCAAAGGATCAATGGCAGTTTCCGGATGACTCTTACTCATTTTCTGTCCGTTCCTGTCCAAAATAAGTCCGTGGAGATATACCGTCTTAAATGGAATCTGACCTGTCGCATACGTTGTCATCAGAATCATGCGCGCCACCCAGAAGAAGAGAATATCTGCGGCCGTTTCCATCACATCTGTCGGATGGAACTTCTGGAAATCCGGGCTCCGCTTGAGCATGTCTGGAATCGAGAGTGAGAAATCTTCCGTAAGCTTCGGGTCGATCAAGGTGGACCACGTCCACAACCCTGAGCTAAACCACGTATCGAGCGTATCTTCATCTTGCTTCCATTCTGAGCCCTTCGGTGGCTGCACACCTACGTACGTTTCGCTGCCGTTGTACCAAACAGGAATGCGATGACCCCACCAAATCTGCCTACTCACGCACCAATCCTGAAGATTATCGATCCAGTTAAAGTACGTCTTCTCGAACCTTTCCGGAATGATGCGGATATCCTTGCTGCGCACCGTGTCCTGCATCACTTCCTTCAAGCTCATCTTCTTCCCCTTCCATTCCACAGCCTTCTTATTCACATCGATGAACCACTGCGTCTTCGGCAAAGGTTCCACTGGCTTCTTGCTTCTGTAGGAAACAGAGAGCGGCTGGATGTATTTCTCCTCTTTGTGCATACGGCCTGTTTCACGTAGATCTGCCACAAACGCCTCGCGGCATTCTTCGATCTTCATACCACTGTAGCCTTTGATAGATCCTGTCATACGTCCGTCTTCCCCAATCACATGAATAGGAGTGCCCGGCATTGATTCCTTATGACGCTGCCAAATTTCGTAGTCGATCTTGCTGTGGAAAGGCGTCAGACCAAGAACTCCCGTTCCATAGGTAGGGTCGATCGTATGATCAGCGATAATAGCGACCTGTATCACCTGCTCACGCGGCCAGTTCACCGTAAATGTTTTACCAACAAGGTGCGCATAACGTTTATCATCTGGGTGCACCACAAGCGCACTATCACCTAGTTTTGTTTCCGGACGGCTGGTCGACACATACACAGACTCGCCGCCTGTTTGTTCTGCTGTGAGATATTCGATGGTGTAGAGCGTCGCCTCGGTATCTTTATATTCTATCTCGTCATCAGAGATAGTCGTTTGCAGTGCTGTGTCCCAGTTCACCACGCGCTCACCGCGATACATAAGGCCGTCGTTATACATCATGGTGAATACTTCATTCACGCAGCGATTCAATGATGGATCCATCGTGTAGCGTTCGCGCGACCAATCGCAACTGGACCCCATTTTGCGCACCTGTCCGCGAATCGTATCGCGGCTTTTCTCCACAAAATCTGCAATACGGGACACAAGCTCTGTGCGTCCTAATTTTGCACGAGGATCAGGAATTTTTTCTTCCTTCTGGATCTGTTTAATCACCACGCTCTCCGTCGCAATCGCGGCGTGGTCCGTACCCGGGACCCACAGCGCCTCCTTCCCCTTCATGCGATTAAATCGGATGAAGATGTCTTCCAAAGCCAACATCACCGCGTGACCAAGATGCAGCTGACCCGTCGCATTGGGCGGCGGCATGCTGATGGTGAATGGTTCTTTTTTACTATTAGCATCGGCTTTGAAAGCACCAGAGTCCTCCCACATCTTGTAGATGCGATCTTCGACGGCCTTTGGGTCGTAGGCTTTCTCTAACATTGTCGGTGAGTATACGGAGAATGGAGAGAAATCGCACTATTTGACATAATATAAATAATATATTAATCTATATAAGTTGGTCTTTTGTCCGAAGTGGCGCAAACCCGAAAGGAAAAGTCATGCCACTCTACGTACTGCTCGAGAAGGGCGAAGTCGTCGCCGTCCGAATCCACGGCCCTGAGGTCGCTGAAAAGGACATTCCCGTTACCGTTTTCCAAGAAAGCGGCAAAGGAATGAAGGGCAAGCTGCTGGATCCGGATAATGTTGAGTCGTCAGTCCATGAAGGATCGAGCGCGCTTGGTCTCATTCACGCATTTGATCCTCGCAACGGCAATCACTCGGATCTCGCAAACGAAATGGAGCGGGCAATCGTCGGCCTGATGAACTTGGGCATCAAGCTCAAGAAGTAAGGTCGACGACGTGGACCAATCTCACCTAGGCGGCACCCACTTGGGTAGCCGCCGCTTTTTATTAAGAGAAATCGCACTATTTGACATAAATAATATAAATTGTATAATTTTAAATAGTGTCTTTTCGTTCCTTTAGCTACTGCGAGGTCGGTCATGCGGAAGAACCTGTCGATGATGTTGACGGTGCTGGTGCTGTTCGTTAGTGGGTGCGCGCAAGAGGCGATCACCTTCCCTGTTACGGTCGAAGGGGTTTACCCCGACGGCCAAGAGGAAGGTATCACCAGATACCGCGTTCGCGCCGGTGGTGCGTTCCCTCTCGAAGCTTACGCCTCGGGGGAACAGAAGAAGATCGGCGAGAGCGTCTACGCTTGGGGCATTTATCGCCCCGGTGAAAAGCTCCTGCTGGTCAAGGCGCCTACTCAGGATAAGTAGGCAAAGGATAGTCAGGGAAGACACACGGCGACGTCCACAGGGGGACGTCGCCATTTTTCTGTTCAAAAAATAAAGCACGCTTAAAACAAAAAAACAACCTGTCTTGATGAAATACACGCTTTAGTGCACTAAAGAGCTAAAGCACAAATCTATTGAACCCATTATTTCTATGTGCTAAAATAAGTACGTATTTACGTACTTAGCGTGACCACTGTCTCCTATACCGATTTTCGGCAAAACCTCTCTCACTTCCTCGATAAAACAGAGGAAGACTGTGAAGAAATTGTGATAACACGGGGAAAGGGCAGAAGCGCCATTGTTCTATCATTGGATTACTTTTTATCTCTCCAGGAAACAGCTTACTTGCTTTCTTCCAAAAAGAATCGAAAGCACCTTGAGCAATCGATGAAAGAGGCAAAAACAGGCAAGACTGTCCGTGTGAAACTCTAAAAGCATGATGGAGATTGAATTTACCACATCGGCTCATAAAGATTTTGTGTGGTGGCAGAAAAACGATCCGAAGAAAGTGGAGCGCATTCGCACATTGTGCAAAGACATCCAGAAAAAACCCTTTGAAGGTGTCGGCAAACCGGAGCCGCTGAAATTTGATTTACAGGGATATTGGTCTCGTCGTATCGATAAAGAACACCGATTGGTGTATTCAGTCGAAAGTAAAAGAATTCTCATCATCTCCTGTCGCTATCACTATTAACCGACCATACATATAAAAAATGACCTGCCTTGCGGCCGGCCATTTCAAATGATGGAAAGAGCAATGTTCGCCCCCGCTGAGCGGAGAACGAGACCGCAGGTTTATACAGAATGCATTTTCAGTGCGCAAGAGCATTTTGCACAATTGATGTAACTTTTCGCCTCGTTTACGTCTATTTTCTCAGGAAAAAGCGTGGACAAATATCAATCAAGAGTACAATAAAGCTATGTTTAAGCGTCGTTTAAACAATGTCGGCATTCGCGAATCTCGCTTGGCATTCTATGAATGGAATACCGAACGAACATTCAAAGAAACTCAGCGATACGTTGATGGTGTTGATAATCCACTCGATGCCGTCACTCATTCGGCTGCAGCAGGTGTACATGTCATTACCGGTATCGGTGATAGCATCCTTGGGGACGTTATTCGATTGATTCAGGGCAAGGATAACCGCGTAGACCTCAAGCCCTACACCGGTGCGCTCCCCCGTTTAAAATTAGACGCTGCAGAAGCAGTTCAGAGCGTTGGGAATGTCTTCCGTGGAAAGTTCCGTTCTATCCTCGCATTACCCTTTATAGGACTCCACGCAATTGGTGATGCGGCAGCCGACGGCGTAGATGTATTGGCAGGCATCGATAGATAACCTTATAGGGTATACTCCATCCGTGCCAACCTTCGATTTCAAATGCACCGCGTGTGAGAAGACCTTTGAAGGAACAATTCCTTTTGGCTCCAAAAAGAAGCCTGTCTGCCCATCGTGTAAATCCAAGAAGACCGAGAAACTGATCACACCTCCTTTAGGCATCGCCTTTAAAGGAAGCGGATTTTATAAGACAGACAGTTCGCCGAAGGAAAAAGCCCCTTCTGAACCAGCTAAAGAGGCACCTACATCAGCCCCAAAAGCCGATGTGCCAAGGGCCAGTGATACTACCAAAAGCACCTAATTCATGATATAATGATAGAGAATAAACATGAACACCATTCGCCTCTTCTCACCGCGGTTAAGGTTCTTGGAGCGGTTGATTACCGCCAGCTATCCGCAGCTTTTTGCACGGTGGCTTTCGATCAATGTTCTTTTTGCTATCGGATACTATGCACTCGCAACATGGGTACCCGAGCACGGCCCGAGCATACCGACGGATTTGAGCGCAGGGTATCGCGCTCTTGATAGTGTGTACTTCTCACTTGTAACCGCTACGACTATTGGATACGGCGATATTATTCCTCTTGGTTTTTCCAAAGTGCTTGCTATCACTCAGTCCACGGGAGCACTTCTTGTTTTCGCCGTGCTCGTGGGAAAACTCGTGTCCCAGAAACAAGATGCAACACTGCATGAAGTCCATCGCATGACGTTCGAAGGCGTCTTTTATCACATCCGTCACGTGCTCTTTATCGTCCGCAAAGACCTCGATGAACTTATCGAGAAAGCAAACGCGCATAAAAAATTTGAAGAGCAGCATTGGAGCAACCTCAGCATCGCGTATTTGCAGGCGCACAGCTTGGTCGAGGAAATACCAGGGCTCTATCACGGCTACGGATATGACCTGCATAACGTCGACCTTAAGCATGAGAAGCTCCTCTTCGAAGGTGTGCACCGCACACTCCAGCGCACACATAAACTGTTGGAAACTCTCGATGCACATCACATCGATTGGCGTTCCCATGAATCGAGCACGCAGGAGCTTCACAGCTTCATCGATATGGTTGATGCAATCATGCCGCTCTGGCATGAGCGCAGCCCGTTCCATGAAGAAAAAGAATTTGAAGAAATCCGCGCAATGAGTGCGCAGTTGCACAGAGAGATGAAGGCGAAGGCAAAAGTAAGGAAGTAGCCACATCTATCAATACCCCAGTCGTTGACGCTCTTCCCATTCTTCCTGCGTGAATGTCACAACAAAAAATGCGTCGTCGTCATTTGCTTGGCGACGCTCTTCGCAATGCTCCATTAATTCATCCTGTCCGACATCGCGCATATATACTCTACGTGCGATCACATTATCGGGAATACGAGTGATGCCGGAGTTAATCAGCCAGAGATTATCAATGGTGATCTTCCTATTTTCGTCTTCTTCACGGCTAACGTCATCCGAAAATGTAGAAAGTTCTGTTAGTTGTGGACAATCACTCGCATCAAACTCATCCATATCACGAATAAAATATCGGTGAATGTGAGGCAGGCACCTCAACGACGTTGTTCCTCGCACAGAGAATGCTTTACCAATGATCATCTCCCCTTCCATTTCAACCAATCGTGGACAATGCCTGGCTTTAAAAGTACCAATAACAACAAGCCCCGATTGCGTGCGCGTAATGCCACTACTCGAAACATCGAGCGAACTGCCATATTGCAAGTCTTCTGGCGGAGGAAGAACGAACGGTTCGCGCTCGGTAATGGTGAGATCAGGCATTACCATTGTACGAAATTTTGGATTCTCTCTACTGCACCATCGCCATTCAGTTGAAGCCGTTGCAAGCGACCGAACATCCTGAACAGAGAACTGCGTTGGCTTAGGGTGTAATAGTCCATCGATCTCTAGCAAGATTTCATTTTTCATCGAATCAACACGATTTTCTACTCTTTGCAGCCGTTCCAATAATTTATTGAGACGTGTTTCAAGCTTATCGAGCTTCGATGTCGCATGCAGATTATTCGATTCAATACTGCCAACAATCTCTTCGAGCGTTGCATAAATATCATGCATAGCATCGTCAAAAGCATCTTGTGACGCGCGATGTGTAGCACGATGCCCATACTCATTCACCATCGCACCCAAAGGTCCTGTGGCTGCCATCATTCCACGCAAGCCAGCAACGATCATATCGCTTACTGTTCGCTTCCATGAGGGGTCTTGAGGAATGACTGCAATTACATGCTCATGTAAAACATCATCCCCCGTATCAATGACAGTGTGAACGATATCAATAAAGTCATCACTCGCGTCTTCTACGCCTTCCACAAGATCGATTACCTCTTCACGAACCATAGTACGAATGGTAGAGACTCCCTTCTGTGCAAAAGCGATGACAATTCTAAGAACTGCAATGAGTGGTTGGAGCTTTAGAAGTTGTTCCAGTTTTTCCTGAAGTGTCGCTGGACCCTTCACTATTTCTACGTTCGATGAAGATTCAATACGTCCTGATGAATAGCTTGGCATAGCGGGGCATTGTCAGGGATTTTGTACATCAGCGCAATAACAAACACATGACAATAAAATGTTCCTATAAAACGTAGGGGCGTTGCATGCAACGCCCCTACAACACATTGAATGAACATTTTTAGCGACGGAATCCACCTGGACGACCGCCTGGACGACCTCCTCCGAATCCACCTGGGCGTGGGCCGCGTGGTGGCGGAGCGACGAAACCTTCTGGCGGAGGTGTCATTTGCTTGAGCGACAAGCGCGTCTTGCCTTCAGCGGCATCGAATTCAACACACTTCACTTTCACTTCGTCTCCGACCTTCACGACATCTTCCACGTTTTCTGTGCGACCCCATGCGAGCTCGCTGATGTGGATCATGCCGTCTTTGCCCTTAAGGAATTCTGCGATTGCACCAACACCTGCGATGATGCGAACGATCTTCGCGTCATAGATGGCACCAACTTCGGGCTTGGCGACAATACCCTGGATCCATTCCTTTGCGAGACGCATTTTTTCACCATCTGTAGCAGTAACGAATACGAGACCGCTGTCATCGATATCGATTTCAACACCGAGTTCACCGGTGATCTTCTGGATGGTTTCACCACCCTTTCCGATAACCAAGCGGATATCGTCTGGATTGATGGTGATTGTTTCAATACGTGGAGCGAACGGTGACATTTCTTTGCGTGGTTCGCTGATGGCAGCAAGCATCACGTTGAGAATTTCAGCGCGTCCTGTTTTGCTGCGTGCGAGAGCATCAGCGAAAACGTGGTCAGGCAAACCCTTAATTTTGATATCCATCTGAATAGCCGTGACACCCTTTGCTGTTCCCGTGAGCTTGAAGTCCATATCTCCACCGAAGTCTTCTTCATCCTGGAGATCGGAGAGAATCACGTACTGATCCTTTTCTTCATCAGCAATAAGACCGAGTGCGATACCAGAAACTGGAGCTGTGAGTGGCACGCCGGCAGCCATGAGCGCGAGTGTGGAACCACAGGTGGCAGCCATCGAGCTGGAACCGTTGGATTCCAAAATTTCCGTGACAGTGCGAATGGTGTATGGGAAATCTTTTTCAGCAGGAAGCACTGGCTCGAGCCCGCGCTGGGCGAGGTTACCGTGACCGATTTCGCGGTTACCCGTCATCAGGCGGTTGGATGTTTCACCAACGGAGAATGGCGGGAAGTTGTAGTGGTGCATGTAACGGAGCTTCTTCTCCCCTTCCATACCCTCGATAAGCTGCTGATCGCCAGGAGATCCAAGTGTGCATGTTGTCATGCCCTGAGTCTCTCCACGCTGGAAGAGAGCAGAACCGTGCACGCGCTTTGGGAGAATATCCACCATCGCGGAGAGTGGGCGGATCTGGTCGATTTTACGTGAACTCATGCGAGTTCCTTCTTCAAGGATAAGGCGGCGCATTTCACCCTTGATGACTTTGTCGACCAAGGAAGGAGCATAACTGTAGAGCTTTTTAAGGTCTTCGTTTTCGCCAGCTGGACCATACGTTTCTTCGAGCTTGGCAGCTGCACCACTCATATATTCATTGAAAATCATACGGCGCTGCTTCTTTCCGAGATCGTCTTTGATCGCTTTGTTGATAGCGGGAACAGCCCAATCTTTGAGAAGCTTGAGAGCTTCGTCGTGCGTATAAGGGTCTGCTACGTCGAACTTTGGCTTACCGATTTCCTTCTGGATATCAGCGAAGAACTTGGCGATTTTCTGTGCCCACTTCTTACCGAATTCGATAGCGCGGAGAATATCTTCTTCTGGAACCTGGTTTGCACCAGCTTCAATCATCACCACGCGATCAAGTGATGCAGTAAGGAACATATCGAGGTCGCTCTTCTTGAGAGCCTCCACGGATGGGTTCAAGACTAGTTCACCACCAATGAGTCCGACGCGGACAGACCCAAGTGGACCATCAGCAGGACAATCAGAGATAGCAATTGCGAGGCTCGCTGCGTTTGCAGAGATGATGTCATGTTCATGTTCGAAGTCGTAGCTCAGCACGGTGCAGAACACCTGGATATCGTTGCGCATGTGCTTTGGGAGCATTGGACGCAATCCACGGTCGATGACACGAGCCATCAAAACGAAGTCATCGGATGGACGACCTTCGCGCTTGCGGAAGCGTGATCCTGCGATCTTGCCTCCTGCGTAGTACTTCTCCTGATACACGAGCTGTAATGGGAGGAAGTCGACTCCATCGCGAGGCTTGTCAGATACAGTGACGTTTCCCATACAGACGGTATCACCCATCTGTGCGAGCACGGTTGAATTTGCCTGACGGGCAATCATACCGGTTTTAACAATGAGCTTCTCGTCGCCTAAGTCGAGAGAATACTCTTTCTGGTTACTCATAAAAAAGATAAGAGAAAATAAAGAGATGGCTTTTACCTCTCTTCCCCTTATCGGTGGACGCACATGTTAACGCGCTTGTCACGGTGAGATGCCCGTAGGCCTCGAACCGCGCTAACACGTACATCCAGGGAATGAAGAAGGGAAGGTTTGCCGGAAAGAACTGCGGTTATTGTACAGAAAACACGACTATAAGGAAAGCACCGATTGGCGTGCGTCACCGAGTCCACACAATCCTGCATTTGACACATTTCCTAATAAGATGAAAGATATGATGTCTATTGAGCGTTTCAATAGTCGAACCCTGGAACAACTAAAAGTTCCTTCATACCGTCGGAACTGAACTAAGGAGACATCGATGAAGAGGCTGATCCGGAAGATCGTGATCGCGATGATGAAGATCTGGCACGAAAACAAGACCGAGCGCCGCCGCAGGGAGAACGAACAGACGCTTCAGGAGCTCCGCCATGCGTTCTTCAGGGATGGAGGGGTCAACAGAGAATATGTGAGACGGGTCCCTGCCAGGTTGCAGTTCTGCATCCCTGGCCAACTTCGGGTGTGGCTCGAAGAGAAAGCCACATGTGCAGACCCAGATCTACTCATCGGCATCAGGAATGCCCGGGCGTGCGGGATCGAAATCTCACCGAATGAAGTTACATCGCTCATGAAACTTGCAGCATCCAAATCGGGAATCATCCGCCGCGCGGTCTTCCTCAAGCAACTGCATGGGGACCCACTCCCGCTTGAAACCGTGCTCCAATTGGTGCGCGAGGCAAAGGAAGGCCAGCCGTCATTCTTTGACTGCCGCCCCAACGAGACAACCATCGAAGAACTGCTCGAGCTCATCGACAACGATAATGCTGAGCAGACTGATGCCTTTGTCTGGGCGCTGGCCGAAGAAGGGCAATTCAAGCTGATGGTGATCGCCTGTCGCCTTCTCGATAAAGTGCAGACCACTGAACTCGTGCGACAGTGCTTCGACGCGCACATTGGTAAAAGTCGTGTCTACTTCGGCGACTTGGCCGAGATGGCTATTCTGTTGGATGACTGCGGAGCCGCCCAGCGTCTCATCAGCATGATCGGAAATAGAACAGGGAACGGCCTCCAAGAGATTGCAGGCCGGCTCGCGCTGTTCATCTTCCACTCGCAGGAAAACGCTTCTGTGGATGATGAAGACAGGTGATAACACAGTTCCGACACCCCCAACCCCTCCCGCCCCAGACGGCGGGAGGTTTCTTTATTGATGGCACAAAAAAGAGGGCCGAAGCCCTCATTTTTTGATTTATGTTGACAAATACGCAGAAAGTATTAAAATTATTATGTTCTGCCTTACGCATAAGCAGAAAAGTGTCCTGTTCACTAAAACCACAGAGGAAATTGCAATGTCTCAGCAGACCGCCCAGTTCATCGTCAGCGTCATGTTCGCCATGCTGGCCATCCTGATCCTCGCTTCCCAGCAGTGGGTCTACAAGTTCTGGCCAATGAAGAAGATCGCCGCGGAGTGGATGAAGGTCTGGATCGAGGATCGGCTTCGGCGCGACCGCGCGGCGGTGGATAGGTTCTACCGCTCTATTGATCCTATCGGGACCTATTGCTACTACCACGTGTACGAAAAGGGTCGTGGCACTTACTTGCCCTCAAAGAGGGCGGAACGCATGATGGAACGGCAATTGATGACCCATGTGGTGAAGTGGCTCCACGATACGCCGCCCCACCCGTCCACCACGTTGTACAACCTTCAATATTTGGAGCGGGCCAACCTTATTACCCAGATTCCTCGTGAACTCTCAGAGCGTATGGTGAAGACAAGCATTCTGCGGGAGCCCGCAGATGGTTGCGCCATGGACCTGGCAATCTACTTCTGGGGAAAGGATGTGATCCCGCACGAGATGCTCACACTGCTCGTCATCAACGGGCATCGGGAAAACCTGATCGAGGAGGGTGTTCCGATTCCGGACGATCTGCAGGTAGCTAGCTCCGGGGTTGGATCGGGCGCGTGATCTAAACGTAGCAGGACAACAAAAGAGCCCCCGCATGACGCGGTGGCTCTTTCTACATATCAACAATACACTTAGCGCTTCAATCCCTGAACTTCCAAGACCTTCTGGTATTCCTCCGGCTTGTTCATGCGGAGGTAGTTAAGGAGTTTGCGGCGTTGTGCGACTTTGCCGAGGAGGCCGCGGCGTGCGGAGTGGTCTTTCTTATGCTCCTGGAGGTGATCTGTCAGAAGACCAATCTCCTTTGTAAGGATGGCAATTTGGACCTGTGGGGAACCAGTATCTTTCTCGTGAAGCTGGGTATCTGTAATCAACTTCTTCTTGGTTCTACGCTTAAGTGCCATGGGAGAGTTGGGAGAAAAGAAGAGAGAGGCGCACAAAAAAATATTTGCGCCTGGCCGAAAGGGGTATAAAAACCTCCATTCAGCGCGGACACGTGCAATTGTACGCATAGCCCGGAAAAAGGCAAGTCCTCTTGCGTGGACAATCGTCCACCTGCCCCCTAGCATGGTTTACCCGTTCCCCTACGTTTGCCCATATGACTGCGATATATGTCATTCTCGGTTTGGTACTCATAGTGAGCGGATATATCGCCTGGAAATTAACGATCCAACAGCCAGTCGGAACAACAGACGGAATCAGCCCCGCTGAATTTGATCGCTTAAAGGTGGAATTGGACAGGAAAATCGATGACATAGCCGAATTAAAGTCCAAATTGGAGAAGGCTCTGTCAGAAAAGGATGAAATGAGCGGAAAAGGTAAACAATTGTACGACAGCTTCAAGAATATGGAGTCTGATTTGAAGATACTTCGCCAGGAACGTGACGCTGTTCAACGCCAGGTACAGACTTATGAAGCGGAAGATAAAAGGAAGGAAAAAGAATTCACACAACGTTTGGAGAAACTTGAGTCTGCGAAAATCAGCCTGGAAGAAGAGCGCCAACGCGTGATCCACGACGATGAAGAACGCAGACGTCAGGAATTGGAAGCACGCGACCGCCTTTGGGCTGATCACGAAAATGGTGTCATCGCGACGCTCACAGACCTATGTAAGCAGCCGTCATTTAGTTTCACCAGTTACTCAAACACGAATTTGCCAGAAGGATTTGATGGCTCACTGAAGCCAGACTTTATGATCGATTTCCTTGGGCAGTATGTGATCTTCGATGCGAAAGTGAGTAAAGCAAAAAGCTTGAAGGCGTACATCGATGATCAGGTAAAAAAGACGGTCGAAAAAGTGAAGAATAATGACAGCATCTATAAATGGATTTTCTTAGTTGTCCCTGCGACTGCACTCAGTGAACTGAAAACACATCACTACATGGTGGACGGTTATCAGTTGTTTGTGATCTCACCAGAAGCAATCCCCGCTGTGCTCTCCAGCTTCAAGCGCATCAGCACGTACGAATTTGCTGAACAGATGGACCCACAGCAGCGCGAAAACATTGTGCAGCTGATTGCAGAGCTCGACTTCCACATTAACCTCCGTAACGCGGCAGATATTTTCCTCTCGAACCTTGGCTCTGAATTGCTCGAGAAAGCAAAGCGCATCGACCCAGTACTCCAGGAAGAAGTAGAATTGAAAAAAGCTCCGATGAATGCAAAGGCTTCTATCGCTGCATCAGAAATTAAAAAGATGGTTGTCAGCCTCGCGCATCAGAAGGAACAGATCGACAGGCTTGTTTCGCCGAAGACAACAATCAGTGAAAAGAAAATCAAAGAAGCGAAAGAATTACTGAGTGACACGTTGTTCTAGCTGCATGGTTCGTCCTTCGTCTCCGCTCAGGATGACACTCACCATGACATCTAGATAAACCGCACCGGGTGGGAGCGCGCCGCCAGGGGGTGAAAGGGAAGGCCCCGATCGTTTTGTCGACGAAGCGATGTCGGACAAATGTAGACGATGTCGCTGAGGAGGCACGGGGCCGGGCAGAGGAGCTTCGGCGCGCAAGCTCCTGAGCCCGACGAAGGGTTGGCGCCACCTTTGTTGCCGGACAAAGGTGGCAAAGAATCCTGTTGCAGTAGGCTCGCATCAACAATCATCTGCCATCAAACAAAATAATGAAGAATGTTACTCAAACTTGGTCGCACCCCTTTGTACTTCCACTACAATCCCCCAGTGACCGCACAGACGAACAACCTGATTCTCAACGGCCTCAATGAACAGCAACAACAAGCAGTGCTTCATACCGATGGACCATTGCTCATTTTGGCGGGAGCTGGCTCAGGGAAAACGCGTGCACTCACGCATCGCATCGCACACCTGATGCAACTTGGCGTGCAGCCATGGCAGATTCTTTCAGTGACATTCACCAATAAAGCCGCAAAAGAAATGAAGGAGCGTATCGCGAACATGCTGCATCTTACGGAAGGAACAGATATTACGTTCGGCGATTTCAAGCAAGGACGCCTGCCTGTGATGGGAACATTTCACAGTATTTGCGTGCGCATTTTGCGACGTGATATCGAGAGGCTCGGACGTGACCGAAACTTCGTGATTTACGATAGCGATGATCAGGAAAAGCTCATGAAGAATGTGCTCAAGCAATTACACATCGAAGAAGCCGAGCTTAAGCCACGCGCAGCCTTGGGTTACGTTGGACGATTTAAATCAGAAGCTGTGTCTCCTGCTGATGCAGCAAAAGACGCAACAACTGATCGCCTCTCACTCGTGCTCAAGGCATACACGCTGTACCAAAAAATGCTCAAAGAAAGTAATGCGCTCGACTTCGATGATTTGATCCTCGAAACAGTCAGACTCTTCCATGAATGTCCAGATGTATTGAGCAGGTACCAGGAGACGTGGAGATATTTGCACGTCGATGAGTATCAAGACACGAACCATGCGCAGTATTTGTTTATCACGTTGCTCGCGCAGAAGTATCGAAACCTTTGTGTGATCGGCGACCCAGACCAATCGATCTACGGTTTCCGTGGCGCAGATATCCGCAATATTTTGGAGTTCGAAAAAGATTATCCAAATGCGAGCCGCATTAAGCTCGAACGAAACTATCGTTCCACGCAGCCAATCTTGGATGCTGCCGATGGTGTGATCTCTGTAAATCCAAATCGTCCAGAGAAGAAAATGTGGACGAACCGAACCGACGGACCGCATGTGGTGGTGAATGAAGTGCGTGATGAAAAGCGCGAGGCGGAAGAAGCTGTTCGCGCCGTGCAAGAAATGAAGCGCAAAGAGATCCCGTTCCGCGAGCAGGTGATCTTGTACCGAACACACGCACAATCGCGTCTATTTGAAGAAGCTTGTATGCGTGCTGCGATCCCCTATCGTATCCTCGGAGGTGTGAAATTCTACGGCCGCAAAGAAGTGAAAGATGTCCTCGCGTATTTGTATGCGATCTTGAACCCGTACGACACGGTGAGCATGCTGCGCATCATCAATATTCCTTCGCGTAAGCTTGGGGAAACGACGCTCAGCAAAGTGCAGGCACATTCATCGCAACATCAGATGACACTCTGGGATGCGCTGTGCGATGCCAATAATATCGCTGACCTGGATATGAATACGCGCAACCGCATCATGGCGTTTGTGGAACTGTTGCTGCGCTACAAAGTAAAAACCGAACACACAGTTGTGAGCTTGCTGACAGAAGAATTACTTGAGGACCTAAAGATGGAAACGTGGCTGAAGGAAGGAACCGAAGAAGGCGAAGACCGTTGGCACAACGTCCAAGAACTAATGACTGTCATGCATAAGTACGACAGCTTGAATGCGCAGGAATCACTCACAAGTTTCCTGGAAGAAGTAGCCTTGGTTTCCGAAGTAGATAAGCTTGGGAATGAAGGAGGCAGCGATGCGCTCACATTGATGACGCTCCATCTCTGCAAAGGATTGGAGTTTGAACACGTGGTGATCGTCGGATGTGAAGAAGGGCTCTTCCCCCACAGCAATGCGATGTTCGATAAAGAACAGCTCGAGGAAGAGCGGAGAATTATGTATGTCGGCATGACGCGCGCTCGAAGCAATCTCCGACTAATGTTCGCGCAAAGCCGTTTCCTCTGGGGCGAAAATAAAAGCGGTGCACCAAGTAGATTTTTGGATGATTTACCACCGCATGTGATAGAGCGCAGGAGTGACGATATCCTCAGTGCATTTGCATGGGCGGGCAGCCAAGGCATGGAACAGGCACGACGCGGATCTGTAGGGGCGTTGCATGCTGCGCCCTCATTGGGCAATAACCATTCCGGGACGTTGCGTGCAACGCCCCTACAACCATTCCGTCAGCAGCATTCTACCGCACAGCCCGATGTCGCGATCGAGTTCAATCAAGATGTATCGTTCGATGATGGAAACCAAGACAGCGAACAGCTTGCCGATACAATCCAGCAAGGCACACGGGTTGCTCACCCGACATTTGGCGCAGGTACCGTCCTCGCTCGTCGCGGTGACATTGTGGATATCAGGTTTGACTCTGGGCAAAAGAAAACATTTGCACTAAGCATTGCGCCGCTAAAAATTATTTAATATCGGGCTACGTTTTAATACCAACGTAGAGACGTGCGATTCGCACGTCTCTACGGTAGGAATTCGGTATTAATGGCATTTTTCCTGTTATCCCTCGAACAATGTTCCTCTCACAACTGGCTGTTCGAATGGCAACCATGTGAAGGTGGTTTCGCCATCAGTCCATGTCACATCACCCGCCAAGGATGGAGTGCCAGGATCATTGAGGGTCAACCGCAACGACTTGTTACCAGCGCCACCTGGGACATTCACGTCACCGTAGATGCGAATCACGCGTTCGGTATCCACCGTTCCGATACTTGCTGGGATAGAAGAACACGTCACCACTCCGGATGAAACCGTACAGTCAGATTCTTCCGATGAACCTTCAGTACGAACGTTTACATTGGAGAGTGTGATGCCACCAGCCTGTTCGATATCAAAGGCGAGTGAGAGCAAGCGGACATCTTTGCTGGATTCCGGTGCGCGAGCGTTGAAGCGGAATTGTCCAAGCAAACGTTCCGTACCCGTTGTGAGTACACCTGTTGCATTGCCTGTGCTCGTGACACTCGTGATAACACCGAATGCAGTTTGCGAAGCTGGGAAATCATCAGAAGATGTCGTGGTGTAATCATCATTGCTCCATACACCAGTACCTTCCAAGGAGATGCTTGTGACTTCGATATTTTCACCACTCTGTCCGCCTTGGGCATCGGACTTTGTGCGAGCGCGAACGTACATAGCGCGGTCAGCACGGTATGGCAGGTAGAAACGTTCGGATGGAATATTGGCTGTGAATGTTGAAGCAGATCCACCACCGTTCGCTGTACCAAGGAGCTGACCATCAGAGTTGTAGATCAAGATGGAGCTGACAGATTCCGCATCTGCGCCAAGGTTAACGCTCACCTGAGACACTTCCACAGGTTCGCCGTTGCTGAAGAATTTTACGGCAGCGAGGATGGGAGACGTTTCCCCAAGAACAATGAAATTGCTCCGCACATCGTCATCTGTCAGAGGATCGAATGTGCCGGATCCACGTTCACTCATCCAAGAGGAAGACATGGAGGAGAAACGGCGGCTACTTGAGCTACTCACCGATGAACGGGAAGAAGGCATTCGCGAAGAAGAGCCTCGGTCATCGTCATCCATTTCTGCTTCGCGCAGTGCATCAAGTTCGCCCTCACTTTCTGCAACGAATGCGATGGTGAGGCGGGACATTTCACCGCGGGTGATTGTGTCGCCTGCGGACAATCCATCGACGGAGACGCCGAGATCATCAGCGGCTTTGATAAACGGTACGTACCAATCTGCGCCTTCTTCGTCACCGTTAATAGGTAATGCGTAGATTTTCGCGAGGACTTTTACAGCCTCTTCGTATTGGACATCGCGTGTTGGTTCGAATCTCCACATGGATGCCTCGATACCAGCTCGGGCATTACCACGGACGATACCAAGGGCTTTTGCGCGGCAGACGTCTTCTGTAAACCAGTCTGATGTTTGTATATCTGGAAAACAGTTCGTGTTAACAGTGCCGTTGTCACTCGTGAGACGCATGACGATGGTCATAAATTCCGCACGGTTGAGACGGCGGTCTGGACGGAACGTTCCATCGTCATTGCCGCGAATCACGCCGATGCGTGTGAGGGCGCTTACGGCCACGTTTACCGAATGATCGTCAAACGGTGCGTCGTCGTAGCGATCCAGATCAAGATCATCGAACATGAACCGGGACGAACGACGAACAGAACTGTTGGAAGTTGTCTGTGCCAGTGTTGTCAAAGGCATGACAACCGTAAGCAAGGCCGATAGGGAAAGGATGAGAGTATTCATACAAATAGTGTAGCCGATCTCTAAGCCAAAACATGACAGCAGCGTGAACACGGATTATGCTCACCGTATGCCGACTTTTGCCGAGCAAATCACAGATTTTTGCCAGAAAGCGGGCCTACGCATGAATACAGACCTCGGCCAACACTTTCTGATTGATGAAAATATCCTTGAAGCAATCATCACTGCGGCAAATATCCAAAAGAGCGATACGATCGTTGAAATCGGAGCGGGAATAGGGATCCTCACGAAAGAATTGATCGCAAAAGCAGATTCTGTCACAACGATTGAGGTTGATAAGCGTTTGCTGCCGATTTTACAACGTTATATCGGTGACACATCAAAACTTGCTGTCATTAATGACAATGCCTTGAACGTCCCCTTTCCGACAGAGCCATACAAAATCGTCGCAAATATCCCCTATCACATCACATCCCCTCTTCTGCGGCACGCATTCCTGGAAGGCACACGCTCACCGACATCACTGACACTTTTGATCCAACGTGAAGTCGCAGAAAAAATCGCCGATGAAAACGACCGCAGTATGCTCACCATTATTGTCGGACTCTTCGGCAAGCCACGCATTGTCTGTATGGTTCCGCCACATTGTTTCTTGCCTCCCCCTAAAGTAGATTCCGCCGTGCTGCACATCGATTGTTTCGATAAACCTCTGACCGATCCCGAAACAATGGACCGCGTGTTCACGCTCACGAAACATGCTTTCAGTCAGAAGCGGAAAATGCTCCGCAACACTATTTCTGATGTGCCAGGTGGTGATGAAGCAATGGAAAAATCCGGCATCGACCGCACGCGAAGGCCGCAAACTCTGACGATAGAAGAGTGGATTACGCTCGCAAAACATATGAAAGCGGCATAATGCTTTAGTGCACTAAAGAGCTAAAACTTGCGCCGGATTTTCCCACGTATTAGGATCGTTTTTCATGGCGATAAAGAAACGAACCACTGGCTCGCGACGTATGACTGCGCGAAAGGCATTAAGCATTTCACTACAGGAAATTGCGGATGCGCAGCGAGAAATTCTCACTGAAATGAGAGCAGGATTTAGAGATCTAGCTCAAACATTGGGTGGCCGCATCGATGCTCTTGATTCAGAATTAAAGAGTTTCCGAAAGGAAACAAGACATAACTTTGCGACATTCATTGTGAATCATGATGCCTTGGAAAAACGCGTGAGCCATCTTGAAGACAAAGTTGGCGTCTAACTGCTTCAGCGCTTTAGTGCACGAACGCACTGCCCATGCTTATTTTGCCGTATGCCTTCACCGGCTCATTTGTCGTAACGATTTTCTTCCTGCAATGGTGGCAGGAATCTGCATATCCATGGTGGATTTGGATGGCCCTGGCAACGATCGCGTGCGCATCACTTTTCTTGAAGAACTATCGATCAGTAGTACTCGTGGGAATCGCAGCGATTGCTCTCGGATTCTGTACCGTCGCCCGGTCGGTGCATGTGCCTGATGATTCTTCGATCGAACGGTTCGCTCCTGCGAAAAATGCTACGCTAACAGGCGTTATCATCAAACAACCTGATGATCGTCAGACAAAGATGGATTACCTGCTGCGAGTTCAAACGATTCAGGCGACACTCACAGGTGCAATCGTCCCCGCTCATGGACATATTCTGATAACCGATAAAAGTTTATCGTGCCGATTTGGGCCAGGAGACATCGTGATGATTCGCGGAAACCTCAAACTTCCCTTCGGCGATAATGAAAGCTCATACAAAAACTACCTCGCACTCTCCAGCGTCTATGCGACGTTCGAAGTGCGCAGTTGCGCCGTGACCGGTTTCGACCATCACTTCGCTATTCTCCGAACGCTCTGGAAGCTCCGTAGCGCGTTCGAAGAGCGCATCACGCTGATTTACCCTGAGCCGACGGGATCGCTTCTTGCAGGGCTATTAACGGGTTCTCGCAGCGGTCTCCCGCAACGTATTCACGATGCATTTCGTCGAACAGGACTTTCACACATCGTTGCGATTTCAGGGTCGAACATCACCATCATTCTGGGGATCATGACACACATGCTCTTTTTCTTGCCGAAGCGCTACAAATTAATCCCCAGTGTCATCGGTATTGCACTCTTCACGTTGTTTGTCGGAGGAAGCGCATCAGTTGTGCGCGCCGCGATCATGGGAAGTATCGGGCTGCTCGCCGTGACAGGAGGTCGCTTACCGCACGCCCGGCTTGCGACGTTATGGACGGCATTCTTCATGCTGCTGTGGAACCCCTTGCAGCTCTGGTACGACGCAGGGTTTCAGCTTTCGTTCTTAGCGGTGATCGGACTCATCGAACTCCAGCCTATCCTCACCAAACTCTGTGAACGTGTTCCAGAATTCGGCGGTATCCGCGAAGCATTGCTTACCACCATTGCCGCTCAATGCACCACAACCGCATGGTCCGCGTATGCCTTCGGACAGTTCTCATTGATTGCTCCGATCGCCAACATTCTGACGACGCCATTCATTCCGCTCGCGATGCTGTTTGGATTTATCGGATCAATTATTGGATGGGTTGTTCCGATCCTTGGAAAACTCATTGGATTCCCTGCATTTTTGATTCTCACCTACATCATTCGCACTGCAGAAACTCTGGCAAAAGTTCCGTATGCCGCTGCGGAATTAGATGATGTGAGTCCGTGGATTATTGTTGTGTATTACGGTGGGTTGATAGTGTTTGTGCAGCTTTGGAAGCGTCATGGTTCGTCGAGCTCACCATGACATCTAAGCGTGTCACCCTGAGCTCGACGAAGGGCGACACAGCTACCACTGATACAGCCACACCGACACCTCCCCACCCAACCGTGGAACACGAATTTCCTTGAGCGCTTTTCGACCATGAAACCCAAACGTGTGTGTGACGACATAGGTGCCAGGGCTCAGTTCCCGATCAAACCGTTCCTGCAGCTCTTTCATGATTCCGGGAAACAGATACAGAAAAATCACATCGGCATCCTTGATATTCATTGCTCGAAATGACTGTAGCCGGACCCGAACACCGTCACGTTTGATCATCGATCGTAGCCTGCCCATCAGCCAAATCGTCGGAACTATTTCACAACCATCCACGCTTACATCGGGATGGCGCTGCTTGATGCGTCCAAGCAATCGACCATCGCCCGCACCTAGATCCACCACATGCTCTCGCCCTTTCCACG
Source organism: uncultured Candidatus Peribacteria bacterium (assembly GCA_964391185.1). Taxonomy (GTDB): domain Bacteria; phylum Patescibacteriota; class Gracilibacteria; order Peribacterales; family Peribacteraceae; genus JAKQEM01. Next base: position 40,685 of record CAYMIX010000007.1, read on the forward strand.
GAACCATATCAATCATCGCATCAGCAATGTGCAGTGGTGTCGGCACCGACGGAACGCCCACCACCATCAGAAAAATACCCGTCACCACCACGAAGGTAGTGACGAGTACTAATCCAACAATGATCGCATTGATAAACATCTTATTTCTTCATCATTCCATCCACTGCATATTTCCCAGCACCCATCACCATAAGAACAATCGCGCCTGCAAGCAGAACGAGATCGAATTCCCAACCCATTCCACCCTGTGGAGCGAACGTACCGGTAACGTTGAATGGAGCCTGACCGAAGCCCGTCATCTTCATATAGATGGCACCGACCATGATGATGGCGAGACCAAGCGAAGCGAGCTGTGTGAGAGCGCCGAGAACCAAGGCAATTCCTCCAAGTGGTTCGGCAATTTTAAGGATTGTCATCATCGTGTTTGGAGCTTCCATGCCCCACTTGGCCCAACCATGGTAGATAAAAACAGCACCAAGAGCGAGGCGCAACAGGAGAAGTGCACAGTCATTGTGCTTTTGTAGACGAAACATCATACGAACAACGGGAAGTAAATAAAATTACCCCGTAATGCTACCACAAACAGCAAGCAAGCGGTCTTGCGGGCATTATCAAACTATTTTCCCGGTCTCAATCACCTTCTTGTACCAATAGTAACTATCCTTTGGGATACGTTCGAGCGTTTCGCGATCAACGTGCACAATGCCAAAGTTCGAACCTGGCTTAAATGAGATTTCCCATTCGTAATTATCCATGAGGGACCACAAGAAAAATCCTTTGAGTGGCACTCCAGCCAAAATGGCTTTCTGCATCTGCTTCATGTGTTCACGGAAAAAGTAGATGCGGAAGTCGTCATGAACTTTTCCATCAGGAGAAATGCGATCATCCCAACACGCACCACTTTCAGAGATACACATGTTCTTTAGCCCAAATGGAGTATAGCGATAATGCAATTCTCTTAGCATATCGTACAAACCTTCAGGATATGTTGGCTGCACATAGACTGGCCAACCGAGGCCATTCTTCACACCTTGGGAGTATTGAATTTCCCTAAATCCTAACTCCGCGGATGGATCTGCCTGGATAGTCATGCCGCGATAAAAGTTCAATCCAAAAGAATCCAGTGCATTACCCACCTGTATAGTTTCCAAATCTCCTGGCTGAATATCTGGCCAAATATTGTTGAATTTCGCCTGCAAGCTCTGCGGGTATCGTCCTAAGAACAATGGTTCCAAGAAGATACCAGTTTGATATTCTTCAGCGATTGTTCGTGCATATATATCCTCTGGGCTCGTTGTTAGTGCATAAAAAGGACGCGAGTTATACACAGTACCAATGCGCGCCGAAGGATTCTTCTCTTTCATTGCTCGCAATGTTTTACCTTGAGCCAGCATTGCATTGTGCACTGCCTGTAATCCCCCACGAAGGTCTCGCTCTCCCGGCGCGTGCTCTCCAAGATGATACGAAAGCAGAGTGAATTGGAACGGTTCATTCAAAATAAAATATTCATCGATAAGATCACCAAGCTGTTCTTGAACCACGAGCGCAAAACGCACAAAGTAATCGACGATATCACGATTTTTCCAACCGCCTTTTTCTGAAAGGTACATCGGCAAATCCCAGTGATAGAGGGTTGCATGAATAGAAAATCCTTCCTGTTTTAAATAGGTGAAATATTCACGATACCATGCGACTGCTTTTTCATTCACCGATCCATCCACGCGCAACATACGAAACAACGACACAGACGTGCGATAGTGGTGAACACTCAATCCCTTCATGATCTCAGCATCCGTTTTCCAACGATGAAAACGATCGATACCTCGCAATGGTGGTTCATTGTTAAACACATGACCAGTCTGTGCAAAGTGCGTCCAAACAGTAGGAGCCGATCCCTCGTTATCCAGACAATTTTGTTCACCGATCACCTGCAAATCTGCATCGGCAACACCGAAGAAAAAATCTTTCGGGAAGGTAGCATCTCTCAGTTGTTCCATGATCGTACTGTAAGGAAGGAGTTGTGAAGTGTACAACGGCTAATCGTCATTCAGCTGCATCTGCTTGCATAACGGGCACAAAGCGCTCACGTCGATGACTGCCATTTGAGGTGCCATTACTCGTATGACCATTCGAAGGTTTTACTGGTGACTCCGACTTGATGACACGTGGGAACTGCAAGTCTGGAGAAGCATGCCCATTCCTTCGGTATGTAGGTGAAGGAATGAATTGTTGTACTGGGTACTTTCCTTCGCGAATGAGCTTCTCTACCTCATCAACCACTGCTGGGTGTGCATTCAGAACATCAGAGAAGAATCGCATTTGATCGCGGATCTCAGTATTCAGGTGCTGGTAGAATACTTCGAAGTCAAAATCTGCAAGCTTGGTACGAACGGAGTTATAAACTTCTTTATAACGATCCATAAGTCTCTGGATGTGCGTAACATCTCCACTCCTCTCTTTAAGTTCAGCCAATTTCATATCGCACATATCTGCGATAGATTTTATTTGATCGTAGACTCGCTGCGCGAAATCGCGTGGCACCTCATAGGAATCTTCGACGACATCCATTTGTGCACGTCCATCAGTAGGATTAATACCCAAACGCTCTGCAGACTGTAGTGCCGCGACGTTTCCAACGAGCGAAGCGGTGGCTTGCTCGTGCAAATTTGGGCGATAACCCGAGCGTGCTCTGTTATGGAACACTTGCGCCTCAATACCACCCATATAGAGACAAAGTTCATCCTTTGCCTTGGAGATGATACCCATCAATACAGGAAGTAATTCGTTATCAGCACGGTAATGACCGGTGACTGTTTGCAATGGATTGGCACGCGAGATTGCATCACTGGAGACAAACCACCATGGCGTAAGCGCCGTACGCTCATCAAATTGACGGGCCAAGGTTGCAGAGTCAACGTTCGTCTTGGAAAGCTGGAATGCAAATGGCTGACGTTCTCCAGAAATAACCGACTGCACAGGCACTTCTGTATTCGGGAATTCTCGCTGGAGGTTTGCAAGAGTGATTTTAATCGTGCGGAAATCAGGGTTCCCGAATTTGTCAGATGTTGCTGCAAGGATTGTCGCTGCATCGGAGCCATGCATATCTGGAGTTCTATCATGGGAAACATCGAACTGTGCCAGGCGTGAAGCTGCTGCCTGATCAAGCGCTTCGTTCATCGTGTCACGCTCATGTTCAGTTGCTCGCAAGCCAGGATGTGTTTCGCGAATTTCTCCGACAGTCTTTCCTAAATAATTAAAGAAGGCAATGATGGAATTTTGACGCCATTCGAACGCATCAGATGTAAGCATGTCATCCGGCAACAATAGTTGGCTATTCACGCGACGCGAAAATCCATGTGGCATGTGTGATTCTTTATGAATTCCATACGTATTAGGAAGAATTGTATCGTCATCCAGTGAAAGCGTCTTAATGCTTCCTTGAATACGACCAAGTGCCGCAAGGACAACATCTAATTTATTGCGCTGGCTCGCATACCCTGTTTCGGTCAACATCGCTTGGAGAGTTCTGCGCGAAATCCCTGTGCGAGCATGAATAATTTCCTCCACTCTTGCCTGACCCTCTGGAGTAAGCACCATAACAGGTGTTGGATGCTGCACATTAGATGCATGCGAAAGATTGCGTGCGCGCAGATCATTAATCGCAGGCCCCTTTGAAGCATCACCAATCAGCATAAAAGAATCATTTGCCAATCCATCTGCACTCAGTCTTTGTTGAACTGATCCAATCATGTCTGTCAGCACACCATCATTTTTCTCGTCTCCCCATCTATTAAGTGTGGGTGAAACGACTGCGTGTCCTAGGTTTTCAGGCGTTATAAAGGTTTCCTTCATTGATCCGCTTGGCATACACAAGGGGGTGAAAAGGGGTGGGGGTTTTCCCAGCAGGAATAAAGATCGTACGAGACGATAATCATCGAATGAACATTTGTCAAATATTTACTCAGGGTACTTATTTGACTTTTATATTAAAATATGTTATCTATTTTCTGTATAATAAACTCCAATGAATCTGCGCGATTACTTCCTCATTGGCGACCTGCATACGGCAGCGTTGGTATCCAAAGATGGAGCAATCGATTGGTTGTGCCTCCCCTACTTCGATTCACCGAGTGTGTTTGCCGCAAACCTTGATGCAGAGAAAGGTGGCACATTTCGCTTAGAAATGAACGACTACGAATCATCCGCTCGATATTTGCCATACACGGCCATTGTGGAAACAACATTCACCGGGAAAGATTCCAGCTTCACCCTCAAAGACTTCATGCTTCCACGCCCGACAGAAGAAGTGGTGCCACATTATTTAGTGCGAACGTTTGAAGGGAAAAAAGGAACGACGCGCGTGAAGCTCCTCTTCGACCCACGTCCAAACTACGCGCGTCAGCGTTCTATCTTTAGCAAAGCGAGTGAGCGCATGTATGCCATGCGCATCGATGAGCGAACGTTGTGGCTTCATCTGCCTGCTCAAACAGAAGTGATTGCCAGGCCAAGCAAGCACGGGCTCGAAATTTCTTTTGACCTTGCCGAAGGCGACACAAAACAAGTCGCGTTGGAGTTCGCTGTGGAATCGCGCTTGCAGCTAGCCAAGCGAGACCTGGAACAAGAGACGACAGAATTTTGGCGATCGTGGATAACCGAAGGAAACTTTAACTTCTCCCGTGAGCACTTGGTACGCAGTGCCATCACGCTCAAGCTCATGCAGTTTTACCCGACGGGCGGACTCATCGCTGCACCGACAACATCTCTCCCCGAACACATTGGCGGGATGCGCAACTGGGATTACCGGTATGTATGGATGCGCGATGCAACCTTCACGCTCTATGCATTGTTTGTCCTTGGCTTTACCAAAGAAGCTGAAAAGTTCTTCGGGTTTATTGAGCGTATCGCAGAAGATGCCAAACACTGCGAAAACGGAACGTGCGACCTGGACCTCTCGATCATGTACACGATTTGGGGTCAGCCACTACAGGGAGAAATGACGCTCGACCACCTCACAGGATATAAAGGCTCACGGCCAGTAAGTATCGGCAATGGTGCAGCCGAACAGTTCCAGCTGGATATCTACGGGTCACTCATCGATGCATACTACTTTATGTCCAAGCGCGGTGTGGAGATCTCTAAGTCTGGTAAAGACGTTATCCAGATGCTCGTGCGCGGTATCCAAGTAAACTGGCAACGGCCAGATAGTGGCATCTGGGAAGTGCGCGGCGGCGACCGTCAATTTACCTACAGCAAAGTAATGGCGTGGATCGGCGTCGAGCGTGCACTGCGCCTCGCAGATACCATTGGCATTACGCCCGAACACCGCAAACAATGGGGGGCGCTCAAGAAAGAAATCGAAGAATGGATCTGGAAACATTGTTACAACGAAGAGCTCGGCAGCTTCGTACAATACCCAGAAACCAAGAGCCAAGATGCAACGAACTTTATGTTTGTGCTGCTCTTCTTTATCAGTCGTCACGATCCTCGCGCGAAGAAGCTCATAGACGCAACACGCAAAGAGCTCACCAAAAAAGAACTCTATGTATACCGCTACCTCAATGATGATGGCATGCCTGGCCACGAAGGCGCATTCCTCTTCTGCACGTTCTGGCAGATCGCCGCGATGGCCGCAGTCGGTGATATTGAAGAAGCGGATAATATGCTCAAGCGAGTTGAAGAACTGATGCCACCGAGCGGATTACTCTCTGAAGAAATCGACCCAGTAACAGGAGAATTCTTGGGCAATCATCCGCAAGCATTCTCGCATATTGGGTACATCATGTCGGCGTATTATATTAATCGGTACCGCAAAACTACCTGACTACTACGCTACTCATAACATGATTGCTATATTGTTAAATTGTTTGCATGCAAAAACTTATTTTATCGCTTGCGAGCAATATAACAATTTAACAATGGCCTAGTGAGATAGAACAGCACCCGACAAAGATTGAAACCTCTGAAACTTAAACCCTGACCCGAGCAAGATAAGTACATCCCCCGTTCCCGTTTCGTTATCAGCTGACTTCGCAACAGGGAGTGAGAGTAATTGCCCGAGCATGGTCGCAGTCTGCTGATAATCATCGTTATGGTAATACACAAACGAATCCACCGGAGGCTTTGGTAATTTCTTTTCTGGCGTTTCGATAGCACGTGCGTCCCATCCGTAGCGTAGGAGTTCATTGCGGAAGCGGAAGACCTGCGTGTTATTGGCCGCAAGATTTTCAATCGCAACCTGCGGATGAGCGAGGTACACAGCACGTTTGTGCAATAAGAATGCGATATACGTTTTTATCTGGCTCCAATCATTCTGACCGCTTTGTCCAGCAATCGGCAGGAGAATACTCGCACCATTGAAGTCTTCTTTGGGGGCGGGATACAGAAACCCTCCCGGACTCGCTTCGCTGTAATCACTCCCAGCGGCGTATGTGAGCTGCGCTGTCAGAATACGCTCGAAAGAAATACTGGAAGCCAACTGCGCAAGGCCGATGAGCTCGTCGTTACTGAGTGTTGTTTCCACATGGTCCGCGAGAGCGTCTTTGAGTGAGAGTAAAAAACGAACCTGGTCGATGCGTCCCATTCCGCGGATGGTATCCGCAATAACCGTGAGCAATTGTTGCTGACGTGCAGAGCGGTCGAAGTCGCTGGTCGAGTGGCGTGTGCGTGCGTACTTGAGCGCCATTTCACCATCAAGATGCTGGGGGCCGGCATCGATTTCGAATGTGCCAACCTGGCCTTCTTTCATTGGATAGGTGTAATCGATAATGCGATCTTCCACGACAACATCCACACCACCAATCGCATCGACGACGTTTGTAAATGCTGTGAAATCTGCCTTCATCACACCGTGAATTTCCAGGTCAAGCTTATCGCCGATTTCTTCCGCGACTGTCTGCAGTGCCTGCTGCGATGCTTCCGCTTCCGGAAAATTTCGATACTCCTGCAAACGGAATTTCTCATTCGCATAGACAGCATTGATGCGACCACTGGGAATCCTGCGATTCACGTCGAGATACAAATCGCGTGGCAACGAAAAGAGCACTGCGCTGCGCGTCCCTAGAGGATCGATACTCGCGACGATCATCGTATCTGTCAGGTCAGGCGCTTCGTGGTTTACATCCCCCACTCCCAGCACCAAGATATTCGTGAAACCATATGCATCGTGAGCAGGAGCAACACCCATCACTGTTAATACTTTTTGAAGAGTAACCACGCGAGCGCGTGCACTTGCCACCAAGACAACGATGGCAATCGTACATGCGCCCAGCACAACTGCTGCGCAGAGAAGCAATGCGCGCACCAATGTACGACGCCGATAGGCAGGGGTGATAATTTCCTCAGACATGGAAGTGCGCAGTGTAAGGTTCTCTTCACCAAAAGAAAAGAGAAATCTTGGCTTTTATCAGCAGAAAAACCTGCATTTGGACGTCTCAGAAAACGGGTGATACAGCTACTGTAGGAAGATGTCTCTTTGACTGTACTAAGAGAGAAGTGAATACTCCGAACATAGACCCTGGCAGTAGGTCTTTCACAACTACAACCCCACACAGGAGAAGATCATGTCCAGCCGTCCGATCACGACGCCTGAGCAGCCTGAAAAGCTGCATGCGCACCTGCAGGAAGCAGCGATCATCGCTGCTGTGCCACATCCGGAACCTGAAGCCACGAAGGAACCGGTCGCTCCTCACGGAAAGTTCGCGACTGTGACGAACTTCCTGAAGTCCATCTTCCGCTGGGCATTCTCCCAGCGCCCCACCACCCCTAAGAAGAAGGAAGTGCCGATTGCATACACACTCGTCAACAAGGACGCTGGCGTGCCCCACGGCGTCGTCGACGCACTGGTGTTCGTTCGCAACGTGAACATTGTTCATGCTGGCAACGGCACTCAGGTTCGCTTCTGCCACACCACCAACTACATGGCCGTTGAGTCCACACTCGACGGTGCTGACGGAGGCAACTACCCGCCGATCGACCGCTCCCGCATCTCTCTGGGATGCAAGCTGCCGTCCGAAGGTCTGCATACGGCCAGGCTCCGCGTCAGCGTGAACGGCCGCGTCACTGTTCATGTCGAAGCGTTCGACGTGGACATGCCGAAGATTGAAGAACTGGCAAGCGTCTGAGACGCCTGCCGAGGAAAGATTCTGCCAGGGTCTTTCT
>CAYMIX010000007.1:48941-84437 GCA_964391185.1 uncultured Candidatus Peribacteria bacterium
GAACTGGCAAGCGTCTGAGACGCCTGCCGAGGAAAGATTCTGCCAGGGTCTTTCTTCCGTTATACTAGAATCAGATGGTCCATCGTATCGTCATCGTCGGCGGAGGATTTGGTGGAGTGACAGCAGCAGCACACCTCGCACGTGCACGTGTATCGAACATACATATCACGCTTGTTACTGATAGACCGTGGCTCGAATATTACGGCGTAATGTATCGATTGATAAACAAAGGACATGTATCCGAAGCATGCATACCATTAGCAATGATCATCGGATCCGCACCGATCGATGTCGTTATTGACACCGTAAAACATGTCGATACTGCTCAACAATCTGTCATCGGACACGCGCATGCGTATGCCTATGATACCGTCATCATGGCACCTGGAAGTATTCCCGCGTATTTCAATATTCCCGGAATGGAAGAAAACTCCATTACAATGAAGAGCATCGAACAAGCAATACACATTGGTGAGACAGTAAAGAAGCGCATCGATGCCATCGCGACCGAAAAAGATATCAAGAAAAAGCAGATGCTCGGGCGCTTTCTTGTGGTTGGAGCAGGAGCAACAGGTATCGAAATAGCAGGTGAAGTGCTGCCACTGGCGAAGCGCTTGATGCGCAAACGAAACCTCGATCCTTCGTTACTTTCGGTAGAACTCATTGAAGCGATGCCACGGGTACTTCCGACGATAGAAGAAAAGGCATCGGCCAAGGTTCTCGCGCATGTGCAGTCAATCGGCGTAAAAATGCACCTTAATACTGCTGTCGCCTCCGCCGATGCAACGTCTATTACACTCAAAGATGGATCGACAATCGATGCAGGAACGCTCATATGGACCGCAGGCGTACAAGCGAATCCGCTCATAGCTGCGATGGGGCTGGGAGTTGATAAGCGCGGACGCGCCGTTGTTGATGAACAATTGCGCGCGAAAGGGAAGCAGAATGTCTTCGTCCTTGGCGACTGTGCCTCCACTCCATTTGCTGGCCTCGCACAGACAGCCCATAGTGATGGCGTGTTCGTCTCACAGGTCATTACAGCAATGCTCAACAACCACGTTGCTCCAACGTACAAACCACAGACTCCAGCCTATGCGATCCCCGCTGGTCCCCGCTGGGCTGCAGTGAAGTTTGGTGTGCTGCGGACATACGGATGGCTTGGCTACTGTATGCGACGAGCTGCTGACATTCATGTGTATATGTTGGTGATTCCGTGGAGATACATTCCTGCGGCGTTTTTTGGGAGAATTAATTTAAAGAAATACAACGTTGGCGAGGTTGCGCGCCACGGGGGGTGAAGGGGAAGGCCCCGATCGTCCGCCGACGAAACGATGCCGGAGGATGTAGACGGCATCGATGAGGAGGCACGGGGCCGGGCGGAGGAGAATTGGCGCGCAGGCGTTTTGGCTCCACCTTTGTCGCGGACAAAGGTGGAAAAGAAACCTGATATACTAACGAATCCATGGACCGACCTACATTCGAAGCTCACATCGACGAAGCACTCAAAGAACTCCCTGACCATATCCGGGAACAATTGAACGAAGTCGCGATCGTCGTAGAAGAAGAATCTCGTTCACGCGGCCGAGGATTACTACTCGGACTATATGAAGGTATTCCTCTTACTGCCTGGGGCCGTGGCCAAGCGCAAAGTCCACCGGATAAAATCACACTCTTCATGGAACCTATCCTGATGGTCGCCCGCACACCCGAGGAAGTACCCCATATCATCAGGGAAACCCTTCTTCATGAAATCGCCCATTACTTCGGATATGACCATGACAAGATTAACGAAATGGAAGCCAAATGGCACAAACAACGAAAGTAAGGCATTACATTGCTAAAAAACAGATTTTCCTGTAAAAGTATTTATTGAATAGTCCGCTCATCTTCCCCTCTCGTAGTATGCAAACTCTCAAAAAAGGATGTGCGGTGGAAGGATGTAATGGCCAGACGCGCGGTAAAACCTTTTGCGGCAAACATATGCGCATGAAAAAGGTTCCGGTAGCTATCACATCTGCCGTTCGTTTAACGATGAAATCCAGCTGCTGCAAAGCTGCATGCGAACCAGGTAAGCGTCATGAATATGGTGAGCAATACTGCGCCAAGTGCCACGAAGCATGTCAGTGGAAGATTGTGGCGTAAGTAGTTAATGGCAGCCTCACGGGGAATCGAACCCCGATTACAGGAATGAAAATCCTGTGTCCTAACCGTTAGACGATGAGGCCATTCGAGTACGTACGCGGCAGTATAACGGCTACCCATGGCAATTCCAGCTGATTTTTGCTATAATAAGAGGAAATATGACACATACACTCTTCACCAAAGGATTGAACCTTTTAGCCGCTTTAACGCTCATTTCGGGTATCAGCCTGAGCGCTTCTCAGACCATGGTGATGGCTTCCTTATCAGGCCAAGGCTCCAATATCGTGGACCGTGGGCCGATGGCAGAAGAATTCCATAGTGCCAGTACGATCGTTCCTATTAATACCTATCAACATGTGGATGCCGGTATTCAATTGATCCTCGGGATTCTATTGATCGTTCTCGGGTTCTTCATCCACGGACTCGCGCGTTCAACAGGTGAACGCCCTGTGCATATTACGGTTACGCCAAGCCCTAAGAAACGCCCTCTATGGTTTTGGATGGAGATGAAGATATAAGAAAAAGCGGTCCGCTTTCACGAACCGCTCTTTCCATCATTGTGAGGTACGCTTACGGTTAGCAACCGCAAGATCCACCACATCCTGGTCCACCAATCATAGTAATTGTGGGAAACGAATTAAACATACTCAGTATACTCAAAAAAATATCCATGTCTAGCACTCAGTGTTGACGAGTGATAAATTTACCGAAATCCACTCACAATGAAGATAATTGGCTTTTATTAGCCAATAACGTATCACGACGGAGACACAAACATTATGGCTAATGATGCATTTGTCCGATCAAATCAGCCACATTTTCGACATTGTGTGTGGTACACCATTGAACGAATTCTTTTTGGATTCGTGTGACTGCCTTCGGTCCATCCTTGAGTACGGCAGTCGCAAGTCCAACCAGGCTCGCGCCTGCTCGCATCATGTCGATGACATCCTCACCTGTCATTACTCCACCAATGCCAATGATAGGAACCTGACCGTTGGTAGCTTCATACACATCACAGACGCAACGCAGAGCTAGTGGCTTGATGCCGGGACCAGAGAGCCCCCCGCGTTTTGCCGAGAGTAACGATTTCCCGGTTATAGGGTCGAGCGCAACGCCTGTTCCCAGAGTATTGATCGCCGAAATGCCATCGGCTCCGGCTGCAATGCACTCCACCGCAAACGCTCCGATATCGGGAATATTGGGCGAGAGTTTCACGAATACCGGGATATCCCCTGCTTCTTTTTTAACAGCGGGAACAATCTTCACTGCTTCCTCTGCATCGAACGCTGTTCCTTTGAGTTTGAGAAATGTTGGTGACGAAATATTGATTTCGAATGCAGATGGTTTGAGCGGGGCAATACGACGAGCATTGTCTGCATATTCTTTCTCATCCATTCCAAGAATACTCACGATCAATGGAACATCTTTCGCAGGAAGAAATTTCTTGAGCTCACCTTCGGAATGTTCTGGACCATGGTCCGGTAATCCAACTGCGTTGAGAGTCCATTCATCTGTCTGTACGACCGTTGGCTCCGGATTTCCTTTATGTTCATGATTCCAGAAAGATTTGGTCGTAATTCCCCCTGCTCCGGCTTCCACGAGTGCTTCCCAGTCCTGGACATTCCATGCCCATTTGCCGGATGCAATCATGATGGGATTGCTGAATTTCAGTCCAAGAATAGTATTTTTTAGGTTCATCTCCGATAGCTTATAACGTATCAGAGCACTCTTCCAGGCCATTTGCTTTAGTGCACTACAGAGCTAAATCTTCCCATTGACGTAACTATGCGGAAAATATCGGCATATGACTACTTCTACCCCACCACCGGCAAGATCCACTTTCAAGGATCTCTTGGTTTGGCAGCGCGCCATGGAACTCAGCGTTGCCGTGTATCAACTCACTGACATGTTCCCGCTTGATGAACAGCACGGGATCACATTGCAAATGCGCACAGCAGCCACAAGTATGGCGACGCAGATTGCAGCAGGGAAAGCTCGCGGAATCCGCAAGGATTTCGTCGATGCTCTCAAGAATGCTTGTTCATCAGGAATTCAGTTGGAAATGTGTTTCCAGATTGCAAAAGATCTGCACATGGCTCCAGCGAGAGATTTCGTACGAGCAGAAACGTTGCTTGGCGAAACGATGAAAATGCTTGTCGGACTTATTCGTAAAGTGAAAAGTTCCGGCGAGAAAAAAGCTCCAGATTTAGTGGGAGCGAAATAAGACACTGCTGCTCGGGCGACTATGAAATGATAGTAGTCGCCCGGCTGTAGCAGGCTGGAAATTCTAAGCTCTAATCTTCTAATTCTCTAAATAAAGTCTAATTATCTAATTTTTAAACTCTATTATATGGATACGCTAATGGACGTAAGAAATAAGGTTTTTGATTTGGAAGAGAGAACTTTTACATTTGCATATGACATCAGCCTATTTATTGAAAAAATTCCGAGAACTCTCAAGAACACTGAATATTCCAAACAGCTCATTCGATCAGCAAGTTCTGTTGCTGCTAATTATATCGAAGCTAATGAATCGCTGGGACGAAAAGATTTCTTCCTGCATCTTAAAATCTGTAGGAAAGAGGCTAAAGAAAGTCGTTTATGGATCAGGCTTATGGATTTAAATTTTAATGAAAATTTAGCACAACAACAAAAGAAATTAGCTCAAGAAGCACAAGAATTAACCCTGATATTTGCTTCGATCCTACGTAAAGCAGGCGCAATCAAATAAATTTTCCACGTTAGGATTTATTTAGAGAATTAGAAGATTAGAATTTAGAATTTTGCCACCACTGCTTTCATAAACCCATTAAAGAGAGGATGTGGCCTGTGAGGACGGCTTTTAAATTCTGGGTGGAATTGAGATCCAACCATAAATGGATGATCAGTAATTTCCACAATTTCCATCAAACCTGTTTCTGGATTCGATCCCGAGAACTTGAGCCCTTTCGCTTCAAGATCTTTCTTGAAATCATTATTGAATTCGTAGCGATGACGATGACGTTCGGAAATCATATCTTCACCGTACACTTCGCGAGCTTTGGTTCCTGGAACCAGTTTGCAGTCGTATGCACCAAGACGCAGAGTTCCTCCTTTTTCCTTCCCTTTGCTCTGACCAGAAAGGAAGTGAACCACATATTTGGAACGATCGAGTTTTTCATCTTCATCAAATTCTTCACTTGTGAGTTCATCATCGTTGAATACTTCACGAGCAAATTCAATCGTCATGATTTGCGAACCTAAACACAAACCAAGGTATGGAACTTTCTTCGTGCGGGCATAGTTCGCAGCAGCAATCTTTCCTTCGATCCCGCGTTTGCCGAACCCTCCCGGAACAATGATTCCATCGACACTCTTAAGCAGGTTCCACGCATCTTCATCTTTTTGCTCAAGCTTCTCGCTATCTACCCATTCGATCTCTGCCTTTGCTCCATTGAATACTGCGGCAGATTTGATTGATTCAATAACGCTCAAGTAAGCATCTTCGAGGTTTGTGTACTTTCCCACGAGTGCAATCTTCACTTCTTTATTCGCTTCTTCGTGGCGTGCTTTACCTTGCTCCCATTCGTGCATATTCGGCTTACAATCGCCAAGACCCAACCGGTCGCAAATGATCTCCGCCATGTTGTAGTCTTGGAACCACAGTGGAACGTCGTAGATAGAATGCAATGTTGGCGCAGGGATCACTGCTTCGCGTGGTGTACCGCAGAACTTGCTGATTTTATCGAGCAAGTCATCTGGGATTTTGTAGTCCGCACGAGCCAGAATCATATCTGGCTGCATTCCGACTCTGCGGAGTTCTCGAACTGAAAGCTGCGTTGGCTTGGTCTTCAGTTCTTTGGAACCTTTGAGATACGGAAGAAGTGTGAGGTGCACATGCAGCAACCGCTGTGGACCGAGTTCACTACGCAATTGCCGGACAGCTTCGAGGAATGGTTCACCTTCGATATCCCCTACTGTTCCGCCAATCTCCACCATCATGATATCTGCACCCGACTGCTTGGCTGCATTGGTGATGCTGTGCTTGATTGCATCGGTAATGTGCGGAACGACTTGGATCGTTCCTCCGAGGAAATCTCCTTTACGTTCGCGCGCGAGCACTTCGGTATAGATCTTTCCCGTCGTCATCGTACTCATCTTGCTCATCGGTTCATCGATAAAGCGTTCGTAGTGGCCAAGGTCGAGGTCCGTCTCAGCACCATCGTCTGTCACGAATACTTCTCCGTGTTGGAATGGACTCATTGTTCCCGGATCGACGTTCAAATATGGATCCAACTTCTGCACAAACACCTTGAGACCACATGCCTTCATGATCGCTCCGATACTTGCCGCAGCGATTCCCTTTCCGAGCGAACTACAGACACCTCCGGAGACGATAATATAGCGACAGCTGTCTCCATCTCCGACGCTTTGATCGGCTGAACGGGATGGCTCTCGCTTGGCAGGAATCATAGAGAAAACTCGGGCAGAAGTGGGGAACAGCCCGGGCACGATCATACCCATTCTCTGTGCTTAAACAAGCAAGAATTCCATTTTATCTATGTTAACAAAAATAGGCTTCCCCTAGAGGAAAAAGTGAATATACTACGCGGGACTTCGAAAGAATGAACACCCCACTCTCGCACATCGGCGAGCTAGGCACAATGATGGTGCCGGCTCGTCCTATTCTCCATGATTTGATAAATGAAGATGCTGGTGAACGCCTTGATGAAGTCATGAATTCGCCTGAGCGAAGAGACATGATCCAACATGGATTATGTGGCTTATTGTATCCAGATATCGCGCACTTGGATGAATCGCATAAGGCAAACTTTCTTGCTGCTGTTGAAGAGAGCAGAGGACGTTTATATCTATCGATGCTCGCACCAAAAAATGCATTGGACTCAGCAAGTTTGGATCGCCTTTCTAATGCAGGCACATCGATTGTGGCTGGCATTGCTTATGCACCAACAAAAGTTGAGCATACACGACAGCTAGTACAAACAGTTCTCGATCGCTCAGACGTCATGAACGAAAATCCCCATACCGATGAAATATCAATCGTCTTCCAAGGTGGTGCTCGTATTAGTGATGAAGAATATGAATTTGCAAAGTTAGTTGGAATGGAAATAGCTCGATATGGCCATGCTCCAAAGAAATTTATAACAGGTGGTGGTCGTGGCATCATGCGAGCACCTCATAAAGGCGCTCAACTAGCAGAAAAGATTACGGGTATAGATGACACAACTGCATGTGGTATTTCTTGCGGTAAGATTATTGCCGCTGAACCACCAAATAAACTTGTAAAAAAACTCGCAGTATTCGAAAAAATGGAAAGGCGTTTAGAAGCCTTCACGCGCTCAGGACAGCTTACCGCGATTTTCCCAGGTGGTACTGGAACGTTCGAAGAAATGCTGTACGTCCTTGCCGTTTTGATGGAAGAAAAAAATAGAGGTATTCACTACAGCTTCCTTCTCGCTGGAGATCCATCAAAGCGCGAACATTATGAGGTGCTTCTCAGCACGCTTGAAGCCACCTTGGGTAAAGACGTCATTGATCAGGCTGGGTTGCGAGATCGCATTGCAGTTGGGACTGTTCAACACGTTGCAAAACGAATTATTAAAGAAACTGAGACTGCTCAAAAAGCACGACGATTGGAAATGCTACGCAATCCGACGGATACAAACATTCGTATGGACTTCCATGGTGGCATCCATATTCCTTCCGGCTTGCGTGTGCCATTCGAAGTAACACGTGAAAACGTTGCGGCGCTTCAATTAGATAGAGAGCAATCTCCACGTGATCGCATCGTGAACTTGCGCAGAATGATCTACACCGCAACATGTGTATGTGTTTCTACAGAACGCGAGGAGGTAGAAAAGAATGGTCCATTTGAAGTTTCAGGAGACCCACAGTTCTTAGATGCAATGCAGGAATTGATGGATTACTTTGTTGCAACGAAAAGATTGAATGGCGGCGCTTACCGTGAACCATTTAAGATCGCTTCATAATTATGCAAACCCTCCACCCCATCAAGGTTACAAATCCGGAGCATTTGTCGCTTGCGGAAATTACAGGAGATTACGATGGTCCCATTCGTCGTTATTGTTTCTCTACTGCGGAAACGCGCGACATTGTGAACAAACCAGAAGTGATGGGAATGGAATATACCGAGAAGCTCGAAGCTGCGATGATGCATTTGCTCACAGGCTTCAAACCATTGCACTTCACGGATATTCAAGAAGCCCAGGTAGATGTATTTAATTTCCTCCGCGGAGGTTTGAACTTCGGGCTACGCAATGCATTGCACCGTGCCTATGGTTGGAATCTGCATCGTTCAAGTTTCATGAGTAGTCAGCGTGCTCGCGATGCAGAAGGTCGCTGGTACATCACAGAAGATAGCTATAGGAAAATCACGATCGCGAAGGGCGGAATCGTCTTCTGTGGAGATGTGATCGCAACTGGAGTCACACTCGAGAGTGGTCTCGCTGCACTCACAAACGAAGTGAAAAAGCGCGGAGCATCCATCCGTTACTTCCACTTCTTCACGATTGGATGCCACAAAGCAGAGAAAACTCTCGAAACCTATTATGATTTGTGGAAGAAAGAGTTCGCGGACTTCGAAGGGATCGATGTGTTCTACATGGAAGGAAAGTTCCACTTGGCTGATAGCAAAACTCCTACGACGATTAAATTGCAGGGAACAGATCTTCTCCGTCGCGACAGCGTGCTGATGCCACCATTCATTGCGAGCCAGGATGAACACATCACACATGCCTTGGAACGCTGCACTATCTACGATGCTGGTTCACGTGCGTATGACATCGAAGAATATGCATCCGATGTGTACGACTATTGGAACCAAGTGCACGAGCTCGCAAAGAATGGAATGACGGCGGAAGCCTACCTTGCAGAGCGCTTCCCAGAAGCTTCCGACACGCTTAAAACCATGGCGAAGAATGCTGACCTTGTGGCTATCAGCAAAGCAAAAGCTGATTTCTTCCAAAAGCACGCAGGAGCTTTGCATAGGGAGTAAACCTATCTTGACTCTAGTCAATCTGGGAGCAATATATGCACCCGTTTTTTCACACCACCACTTCTCCCCTGTTGAGCGCTTAATGAGCGTTGAACTGGGGAGAGGACAAATGTATGGACTCTCGCAAAAACGTCACGGAGAAGCTTCATGAACACTGTCTATTTGGTTCAAGAGACCAACAACGCTCTCTGCGTCGAATCCCTGTTCACGATTTATCGGAACAAGGGCCTGATGCAAGCCTGCGGGCCAACCCTCACTGAGTTGCTGAAGAACTTGGGTTCCGCAGACCAGACGGTGTGGCTTGCGCACTTCTTGAAGGCGCACACCACCGGCCCCGATACGGGCGTGAAGAATGGAATGATTCACTTCACGTCTGACAGGGCGAAGATCGTCGTCGGCAAGCTCGGCACCTACACCGTGCTCTTCAGCAGCGACAACGCCGAAGCCGACGAAGAGTGCCTGAAGGGTCTGGCGATTGACCTCGGGGAACACTTCCCGATTGTCATCTCCGAAGGCGACGAGCCTGCGCTCAGGATGAGCATCGGACACGCACTGAAACGTTTCGTACACGCCTGATCATCACGCCGCTCCATTCCTCTCCTCTCACCCCGACTGGCAGCGCACTCGCGCTGCTGGTTATTTTTTATACACGATAATTCCCTCCCGTATCCACTACCGTGATCGTGTGTGGATGACTTTCGCGCATACCAGCTGCTGTTATGCGAACGAACTTCGATTTCTTGTGGAACTCGCCAAAGTTCTTGGATCCCAAATAGTAGAACGATGAGCGCAAGCTTCCGTTTGCCTGGTACAAGAAATCATTCGCATCTCCTTTGTAAGGAACGAGTCCTTCGACACCTTCTGCCACAAGCTTCTTTGCGACGTCTTTTGGATTCTGTCCGTAGCGTTCAGCACCTCCCTTCTGCATCGCACCGATCGATCCCATTCCGCGATACTTCTTGTATGCCTTTCCATTCACTGTCACTTTGTCTCCTGGAGATTGATCGTGACCTGCGAGCATCGAGCCAAGCATCACAGCACCAGCACCCGTAGCGAGTGCTTTTGCCATATCACCCATCAGGCGAATACCACCATCAGCAACGAATGTAACTTTCGACGTTTTGCATGCACGAGCGACTTCCATGAGCGCCGTTACTTGAGGAACACCCATACCCGTAATCACACGGGTCGTGCAGATACTTCCAGGACCCACTCCCACGCGGAGAATATCTGCGCCAGCTTTGATGAGCGCCTTCGCACCATCGAATGTTGCGACGTTTCCCGCCATCACCACTACTTTGTTCTTGTAATTTTTCTTGATGAAGCGCACAGCGTCCATGATGTATGTGCTGTGACCGTGACCTGAATCGACGACGATCATATCGACTTCTGCATCAACCAACGCCTTCACACGTTCCTGCATGTCGGAACCAGCGCCGATCGCAGCTGCGACGAGATAGCGCTTCTTGCCATCAAGTGAAGCAGTTGCTGCATCACTCACTTTCGCAGTCTTCACTTTCTTTACGAAATCTTTTTGCGTATCGATCTGCAAGTTGCGGTGAATAACTCCCAGCCCACCAGCCTGCGCCATCGCGATTGCCATGTCCGCTTCCGTCACCGTATCCATCGGGGAGCTGAGGATAGGAAGCTTAAGAACAATCTTTGGGTGAAGCTTTGTGCTCAAATCCACTTCGCTACGCTTGAACGAAGATTCGTTTGGCAGGAGCAAAAGGTCATCGAAGGTAAGGCCTTCCATGATGATTTTGCCGGAGGTGGTGCTGCGAGGTGACATGAATGGTTAGGGGTAAGGGGTACGTATTATGTATTAAGGAATCCCTCATCCCTTAATACTTTTCCCATAATACTTTTAGAGATACAAATTCTTCCCCGGTTCCGTCGGGATAAACGTCGCTTCGAATGCCCACTTAATGGTCTGGTCGATTTGGTCTTCATCCAAGCATTCGTACTTGCGGAGGAAGTCGATCTCCTTCGGCATGTTCGTCTTGAGCATTGATGGATTATCAGTGTTCATGCAGAACTTCACACCAGCCTTCCAGAGTGTCTGGATGACTTCCTTGAAGTGCTTTCCGTCTTTGATAAATCCAACGCTGAAGTTGGATGTCGGACACATACACATCGTGAGATCTTTCTTGCGCACTTTTTCCATGAGCTTCGGGTCTGTGTAAGCGCGGAAGCCGTGGTTCAAGCGATCAAGTGGAAGCACATCGATCACGTGATTCATTTCTTCAGCTGTTCCATCTTCACCTGTGTGCACCGTTGTCTTGAGTCCGTTCGCACGAGCCTCAGTATAGAGGTCTGTGTAATCTTCGTACTTGAACCCTTCCTTGAGTGGACCGGCGATATCGATACCGACGATTCCGCGGCTCCTGTATTTGATCGCTTTGCGGACGATGACCGCGTTCACTTCTTTTGGAAGACGACGATCGAGCAGCAAGATAAGACCAGCACGAACCTGCGGGAATTCCGCGAGTGCGCGTTCCATACCACGAAGTGCGGCGAGGATGATCATGTCCAAATCGCGCTCCCCTTCGCGGTTACGGTAGAGCGGGTTGAAGCCCGGCTCCTGCAATGTGACGTTATTGGCGCGGTAGGCACCGGAGACAACTTCATAGAGTGTGCGCTCCATGGCGACCGGTGAGCTTTGAATAAGCTCAGTAAGGTGGAAAAGCTTGTGATAATCCTCCCACGTCACTTTGTCTTTGTTCAATGTGACGACATCATAAAATTCCCAGTAATCCTTGGATGGGAGTTTAATTCCCTGCTCATGAGCAATAGCCCACAAAATGTGAGGCTCGACCGACTGTCCGAGGTGGAAATGCAACTCCGCTAGCTCTTTGTTGGGTCTAGAGGCAGTAACCATGAGGTATTATTAGCCTATTGGACCTGTGAAGGCAAATGGAAATGGTTCAGAGCTTCGCCTTTGCCTCTCCTTCGCGATATCCACTTGGCATTTGAATAGTCATAATTGCCTTATGTGGATATTCACGAACTGAACGCGCACCAGCATATGTCACGCCGGAAGACACGCCATCCATATAGTAATGATGAAGGAGAGCAACTGAATTTCTTCCTGGCTGTAGATATACCCGCTGTTCACTAATGCCCTCTCCACGATGACCAATAACATCTCGGAAGAGATCCATATCTGAAGTACGAGATTGTCCAAATGTTCGATTATTCGATGCACGTACAGATGCCATGCCGAAGTTTACTTTAAATGGCTTGCCGTTCTCATCATATTGAATATCTGGTGGGCTCTCATGTGTTCCAGCAAACATACTTCCAATCATTACATAGTCTGCTCCGGCGGCTAAGTCGATAGAAACATCACGAGATTGCCTCACTCCTCCATCAGCAATTAAATATCCACCATGCTTATGCGCTTCTTCAGCACATTCTAGAATCATTGATAATTGTGGACGACCAACGCCTGCTACCTGACGAGTTGTACATGCATTTCCAGGGCCAATACCACCCTTCGCATATTTAGCACCAGCCATCATGATGCTGCGCACAGCCTCACAAGTCACGACATTACCAACAATAATATTTAATTTTTGGGGATCGATTCCCTTGTTAATTGCCATGTCGATCGTCTTCTCAACATTACGATAAACACGAGTTCCTTGATCAGCATGAGCTGTATCAAACTGAATATCGTAGATTCCAAGATCTAAGAACAAACGCGCACGGTCCAATGGATTTTTATTCAAAGCGCCGATTGTAAATGCTGCACGCAATCCTCCAAAGTTAGGATCAATATTTGCCTTGTAACGCAAACGCATCGCGGCATACACCTTAGAGAGAACTCCTATCACCTCTCCGTTATTTTCAATTGGTAAATAATGAACATGTGCCGCATCCATGGTTTCAATCGCTTGTCGTGCAGTAATGCCATCACGACCTGTTACAACGTTCGATTTCATATACCGACCAATTTCAGACTCGCTGCTCGCAGCTTTTGAAATATCTTCCTTGCTGATAACTCCTAATAATTTTCCATCTTCTTCTACGATCGCCATTCCATGAGCGCGCTTGTTTACTAGACGATCAAACTCATGCACTTTTGTCTTTGGTGAAACTTTTACTGGTCGCTCATACAAAGGATGGCTTGTGCGAAGGTAGCCATTGATATCACGAACTTCATCATCCGTTTTATCCTGAGGAATAGTTGCGAGTGCACCAACTTGTGCTCCAGCTTCAGCCATACGCTTCCCTGTAACAGCATTCATATTTGCGATAAGGATCGGCGTTTCAGCTAAAGATCCATTTGGTCTTAAATCCACTTCATCTCTTGAGATCGGAGCTCCTGTTTCATATTTATCAGCAAGGTCCCACAGTAATCTACGATAATGAGCCGTCTCATTATCAATATTGGCTGAAGCTGCTTCGAGTAGTTTTTTATCGTCATCCGTCGCAACTTCCATAATTCGATCAAAAACTGGATTATGAGGAATCAAACAAACATCGTCTGTTGTGATTTCAGGATAATCAGCGGGGTTGCGAAGGAGTTTAGCCATAAGGGCCGGATATCCTCTTCCCGAAGCCGCTTTCTGTCAATTCCCTTAGATAAAAAAACAGCCCCCATCTTGAGGGCTGTCTTTTCGCGTTTTTAAACCAATTTAGTTAAAGATTCCTCCAACCGTGTACAAGCCAGCTGTGAGAACAGCCATGATGCTCATGAGCTTCACGAGGATGTTAAGAGCTGGTCCGGATGTATCTTTGAATGGGTCTCCGACAGTGTCACCAACGACTGCAGCCTTGTGGACATCACCACCCTTGCCGCCGTGGTTACCAGCTTCGATGTACTTCTTCGCGTTGTCCCACGCACCTCCGGAGTTCGCCATCGACATACCAAGGAGGATGGAGCTCACGAGAGCACCGGCGAGCATACCGCCGAGTGCCTGGATGCCGAGGAGTAATCCCATTGCTACTGGAGATACAACTGCGAGCAAACCTGGGAGCATCATCTGGCGGATTGCAGCGTTGGTGGAGATAGCAACACAGCGAGCTGTGTCCCCTTCTGCTTTGCCTTCCATAAGGCCTGGGATCTCTTTGAATTGGCGGCGAACTTCTTCGATCATTGCAACTGCAGCACGTCCTACAGCGCGCATGGTGAGCGAGCTGAAGAGGAACGGAAGCATACCTCCGATGAGCAAGCCAATGAGTGTGAATGGATTGCTGACATCGATGCTCACAAGACCGGACTCTTCTTTGAATGCGCCGAAGAGTGCGAGACACATGAAGCCTGCAACGCCGATTGCGAAACCTTTACCGATGGCAGCTGTTGTGTTTCCTGCTGCATCGAGTGCGTCTGTGCGCTGGCGAACTTCTTTAGGAAGGCCGGCCATTTCTGCGATACCACCTGCGTTATCTGCAACGGGACCGAAGGCATCGATAGCCAATGTCATTCCGAGAGTCGAAAGCATTCCGACTGCACCGGCACCGATACCGTACAAACCAGCCTGGAAATACGCGATGCCTATAGCGACAACAATGACGATGACTGGAAGAGCTGTCGACATGTAACCGAGAGCCAAGCCTTCGATGAGCGCTGTGCCCGCACCTGTCTTTGCAGATGCTGCGAGCTTACGAACGGGGCTGTAGCTGTGTGATGTGTAGTACTCCGTAATTACTCCAACGAGCACACCGGCAACGAGGCCGGCTGTAACTGCGAGGAAGATGCCCATCGCAACCTGTGCTGGAAGGTAGTAGTTACCAAAGAACCAGATACCAATAAGGAACAACACCGATGATGCAACGAGTGCGTACTTGAGAGCGTTCTGAACACCAGCTCCAGACTTCGTGCGAACGAATGGCATAACGACGATCGTCGCGATGATACCGATGGCGGAGATGAGCAATGGATACAAGATTGCCTTCACCATGTTGTCTGTTCCCCAATCCACATGCAGACCGACGAGCATCGTTGCAAGGATTGCACCGATGTAACTTTCGAAAAGGTCAGCGCCCATTCCTGCGACATCTCCAACGTTGTCTCCCACGTTATCAGCGATAACCGCAGGGTTACGTGGATCGTCTTCTGGGATTCCTGCTTCGATTTTTCCGACGAGGTCCGCACCAACGTCAGCAGCCTTTGTGTAGATACCTCCTCCTACGCGAGCGAAGAGCGCAACAACAGAAGCTCCGAAGCTGAATCCTGTTGCAGCCTTGAGCGCGTCTGCAATCGTGAGACCCTGGTCCAAGAGGAACCAGAGTGAACCGGTGAACCCGATGATACCGAGTCCAACAACAGCGAGACCCATGGTGGAGCCGCTGAAGAATGCGACTTGTAATGCTTTCGTGACGCTCGTGCGCGCAGCATGAGCTGTGCGAACGTTTGCGATGGTTGCGGAACGCATACCGATGAATCCTGCGATACCGGAACATGCAGCACCAACCACGAAGCTGAGTGCAGTGAATGGCGTAATAAAGAAGTAGATGAGCGCAGCAGCAACCGCCACGAATGGAACAATGACTGCGTACTCACGCTTGAGGAACGCCATCGAGCCGAGGCGAATCTTTCCTGCGAGCTTTTGCATCTCAGGAGTACCAGCGTCTTTGGCGCCAACAATGACGCGAAGAATAGCTGCACCAATGAGTGCGAGGATGCCCGCACCGAAGACAGGCCAGAGAGAATGATTGAACACGTCGAGTAAGAAGGAGTTTTCCATGAGAAAAAGGGAGGTCAAAAGAATGTGACGCCTATCATGAAAGCAGCCAAGGGATATGGCAAGGGAAACATGCATATCTCATGTCGATTTAGGCCAAAAAACGGATTTTATGACGAATTGCGACTGCACGCATTCAATTACATATATGAACCTACTGCCTTCATAGGGCTATGCCATTTCTTTTGCTCGTCCAAAAGAGGTCCTTCGCTCCGCTCAGGATAAACTTCGAAAAGAACGGTAAGCCTGTCCTGAGCACCGACGAAGGACGGCGGCCGACCCCTCCGTCCTTTTTCTAAGCTATTTTATTTTCTTACCACCGTTGCCGGAGGGGTGGCGCTTCAGTGGGGGTGTTGGGGAAGGCCCCGATCGTTTGTCGACGCGACGGGTCCGAAGCCTTGGAGGACCCGGCGAGGAGACACGGGGCCGGGAGGAGGAGTGTTTGAAGCGCCGGCGCTTTGGCGCCACCTTTGTCGCCCTACAAAGGTGGCAAAGAACTCCTGAGGCACCAACTCAGATACAAAAAAGCGCGTTACCCACATACGTAGACAACACGCTTTTTGATTTCCAAATTTCTTACGCCATCTTCTCCACTTTCTTCACAACCTTCTTCGCTGCCTTCTTCGTCGCAGACTTTGCAGAAGTCGTTGCCTTCTTTGCAGTCTTGTTCATCATTCCCTGGAGATCACCCTTCACCTTCTTGAACTGCTCATTCGCATACTCCTTCGCCTTTTTCACATTGTCCTGAACAGCATCACTCTTCACAAGTGACTGCACTTCTTTGCCGATTTGTTTACCGTCTTTCTGAAGATGCTTCGCGAGAATTTTCCCAGCAGCTTCCGCATCTTTAGCGTCAGCGAGCTCTTCACGGAGCTTTGTATTGCTAAAAACATAACCGGCCATCGCACCACCGAGTGCGCCAAGGAGTAGAGAAAGTTTGCGCATAGAAATCTTGGGGGAAAGGAAACAGAAATCCGAGAACGAATTATACGCATACATGTAGACGTAAGCGAGCAAGAACTCTTGCACTCTTCGTGGCTCGCTGCGATGTGTCATGGTGAGGTGCCCCGTCGAGGGGCCACGAACCATCACATCACTCGCACCTCAGGGTGACACTTTTATAAAACTTGTCGCAACTGCTCTACCTGCTCCTCTGTCAGAATTTTTTTCAATGTATCGTCAGGTGCACTGCGCACAGCATCCAACGATCCAAATTCCCGCATCAGCAACTGCTTTGTCTCCGGTCCAATACTCGGAATGCTATCGAGCTTGGATGCAACGGCGGACTTAAATGCACGACGCTCGCGATGACGATTGGCAAACCGGTGCGCTTCATCACGCAGGCGCATCAGTAAGAACTTTGCCGGACTATCGTGTGGGATGAGAAGTGATACTGGTTTCCCTGGAACGAACACTTCCTCTTCCCTTTTCGCGAGGCCGATGACAGGAATATCGAGCCCAAAGTTTTTGAGAACTTCGACTCCGACACCAAGCTGACCTTTGCCTCCATCGATGACAATCAGGTCTGGTTTTGTGCCAAGGGAAATATCCGGCTTGTTCTGCGTCGCATCGTAGACCATCACATAACGCTCACGAGCACCCGCCCGTGCCGGGTCGGACGGGTCTGGATGTTCCTTCTTGTATGCCTCCCACTTTTCCTGAAACTGCTGCGGACTTTTGAGGACGTGCCTGAAGCCGACTGATGCGTAATATTGTTCGAGCTCAGGGAAAATACGAATGTAGATTTTTCCTTTTTTGACCGTGGAAAGGATTTTGCGCGCAAGGAATTGCCCAAGCTTTCCACCGCGATATTCTTCTTCCACCCACAGTGACGAAAGTTCCGTGAGTTTGCCCTCATGTTCGCGCAGTCTGATGAAACCAATAATATTTCCATCATGTCGTGCGACGAGGAATTGTTTGTAGTCGATGTTTGATTGCGAGAGCTCTCCCGGAAACCGCGCGATGATTTCTTTGATCACTGCATCATCGGCTTTTAATGCTTTGCCAAACGTAATGCCGTTCGATTCCCACTGATCTTCCTCAAATGCGAGGCCACCTGCCGCGTGACGCAAGCGTCGCGTAAGCACTTCTTTGAGCGCGCGATAATCATCGATCGCTCCGCGCTGCATAGAGTGAATGGTGAAGCTGCGATAGTGATCGTTCTTCGGTTTTCCATCGATACACACCACCATACTGCCAACCGTTTCCGTGCCGCCAGTGTGCGAAATATCGTAGCCTTCAATGCGCTTGGGAACGCCGGACAATTCCAAGATACTAGTGAGATCATTGAGTGCGGATTCCGTATTCCGCTTGTCTGCTTCCCAGCTCGCTTCCGCTTGCTTCGCTTTCTCCTGAGCGTTTGTCTCAGCGAGTTGTAACAGCTGCGATTTGTGTCCCCTCTCTGGAATGATTACTTTTACTTTTTTACCACGGCGCTCCGAAAGGAATTCTTCGAACGCAATTTTACTGGGGAAATCTTCTCCAAGAATCACTGCATCCGGAATATCTGCGACGTCTTCGTAATACTGCGGTAAAAATTGTTCGAGCACGTCGGCGATACTTTCCGCAGCACCCATCAGGGAGAAATGCTGCTCACCAATAAGCTTGCCCGCACGCTTCTGGAACACAACCACTTGGACCTTGCCTGCAAGCAACGCGAGACCGATCACATCAACGTTTTCACCGGATGTGTCTGATACCAACTGACGCTCCTGCAAACTCTCGATAATGCCAAGCATGTCGCGCAATTTCGCTGCACGTTCGAACTTCTTATTCTTCGATGCGTCCATCATCAGTTCACGACCTTTTTCGAGTACGGGTTTGTAGTCCCCCTTAAAGAAGTGCAGTACTTGATTGATACGACTGCGATATTCTTCCTTGGAAATAATCCCGCCGCACATTCCGCAACACTGACCAATCTGATAGTCCAAACAGGGCGCTGCGTCTGCCAAGGAAATTTCCGGATGTTTGTTCAGTTTTTCAATCGACGCTTTACATGTGCGGAAACAGAAAATTTCATTCAGCATGTCGAGCGTCTGGCGCGTTTCCCATGCACTGAGGAACGGCCCGAAATACTTCGCCTTCGGATTCATCATTTTTCGTTCCGTATCTACACGCGGATATTCGTCATTCACTGTTACCTCTACGTAAATATAATGTTTATCGTCCTTCATCAGGACGTTGTATTTGGGACGTAATTGCTTAATAAGATTTGTCTCCAGCACCAACGCTTCGAGCTCGGTATTGGTGACCGTCACATCAAAATCCGCGAGCATTGCATAGAATGATCTGCGCCACGGACCCACTGCTTTATCAGCATTTTTCTGTACGTAACTGCGCAAACGATTCCGCAGATTCTTCGCCTTCCCCACATACATAATGTCGCCCTCTTTATTCTTCCATCGATAAATCCCCGGCAATTCCGGTGCCTTTGCGACGCGCCGACGAAGCGCTGTAAAAACATCACTAGTTCCTTTCATGGACAGAGTATAGGAGGAATAAGGGGCAAGTATTAAGTATTATAGGATGAATATTCTCCTTCCTTGCCCCATAATACATGTCCCATGTCCCTTCCAATGGTCACCGCCATCGTGCTGAACTACCGCGACGGAATCCAAACCGTCCGCTGTGTGCAATCTCTTCTGAAGCAAACGATTGCTGACCCGTCCGACCCGGCACGGGCAAGTAAGTTAGAAATTCTGATTATCGACAATCATTCTTCTGATGATTCGATTGGATCCATCAGAAATCGACTCTGTAGGGGCGTTGCATGCAATGCCCCTACGCCGGTTCGCGTCCTCGAGACGCGCGAAAACATTGGTTTCGGCAAAGGATATAAAACTGGTATCGCACAAGCTCAAGGGAAATACATTCTGATTAATAACCCTGTCAAAATTCTGCCGGCTGATGGATTGGAGAAGATGGTTGCTGCGATGGAACGCGATTCGTCTATTGGAATCGTCGGACCCAAGCTCGTCCATGATGATGGATCTGTGAGGCTTTCTGCGCGTTCATTCCCGCGTCTCGGTGATGTGTTTATTAAACGCACGCCCCTGCAAGCTGTATTCAAAGATCGTATGAAGAAATATCTGCAGCTGGATGCGAATCATGATGATCAACGTGATGTCGATTGGTTGGTGGGAGGATGCTTACTTATTCGCCACGATCTCCTCACGCAACTCGGAGGATTTGATGATCGCTTTTTTCTCTTTTTTGAAGATATCGATTTGTGTCGCAGGTGCTGGCTCGCCGGAAAACGGGTCGTCTACTTCCCACGCGTTGCAGGGACTGATCGCAAACGGCGGTTTAGCGAAATGTCTGGCTTTGCGATGCCATTTAGGAACGTTGGGCGAGCGCACATCAGTAGTGCGGTGAAGTACTTTTGGAAGTGGCGAGGACAAGCGTTACCAAAGACATAACAAAAATAGACCGTGGCAGCAAAGCCGACACGGTCCCAGGTGTTCTGCATACTCAAAAAATTCTCACGTGGAGACGACAAAGTACCTCTTTGCTCCCGCAAAGCCGTGGCGAGCAACCAAGCCCCGCCACTCCTGGAGCCTGTCAGCGGGCACGCTCCGCTCAAACTCTTCCCGCTCCAGGCGGTCCCGCACCACGGCCTCCTGTGCAAGCCTGTCGCGCTGCTCGCAGGTCGCAGCATACTCGCGTTCCACCTCTGCGCGGATTTCTGCCTCGCGCTTCGAGCGGGCTTGGTCCTCGCGCCGTTGGTAGAACTTCATATTCGCTTCCTGGCGAGCGGCGGTCATGGGCGTCCGCGCAAGCGCGCGGGCAATGCGCTGCGCATGAGCACGAACGCGCCTCTTGCGCTCCGGCGCAGCCTTCTTCTTCGGGCGGATGATCGGCATCGAGTTATCTCCTGAGGATTCACAGAACAGTCCTGCTCCCGGCCGTTGCACGGCTTATGAGTGAGAACAGAATGCGCATCTTATAGAAACTAATCATTCTTCTGTCAAAGAAGTTTTCTGTTGTGATGATCAAACAAAAAAAAATGGTGTTGACGAACGAAAAAATAACGATACATTGCCCGGCAGTCCCGGAAAAGTCAGCGGTGTACAACGCTGACCCTCACGGGTTTCCGATGATCCTTGTTAGGAGGTCTTCTGATGATTCGCACGACCGCTGGGCCGTCGAAAGCGGCCCACCACACGACGACCCTCGCGCAGAAGAAGTTCGCCAGCGTCACCTCCCCAACCGCTGCGTCCTGCGGCTGCCACTAGTTGTTCCGAAGAAGGGAACAACGTGGCGGCCGCGCAACCTCTAAGGAGGTAGACGTGTCCAGGTCAGGTCACCCGCCGTAGAGGCGGGTGAGAAGCACGATCGGTAGGAACGCACTGTGCTAGGCACAGTGCACGCCGGACTCTAGGGGAAACCCTACGAGTCCGGCTCTTTTTTTCCCAGAGAATTGACGAATAGAAGCGAATTCATCCCGATACACGTCAAGGAATCTGTACAACTTGACCTAACAGCCTCTCTTCCCTACTCTAACCACCCGTTTTCGCCCTTTTCCTATGCAAACAATCGCCCTCCCAGCCAAGGCTCGTAACACTGATGCTTCTGTGACTGTTCTGCGCAAGCAGGGCCATGTCCCAGGCGTTGTGTACGGCAATACCGATAACACCGCGATTTCCGTTGAGGAAGTTGCATTGAAGAAGGCCTACATCAAGGCTGGCGAAAGTACACTTGTCGAGCTTGATGTTGAAGGAAAGACACTCCCTGTGCTCTTCCACACCATCGATTTCCACCCCGTTTCAGATCGCATGATCCACGTAGACTTCTACGCTGTGAACATGAAGAAGGAAGTGGAAGCTGATGTGCACATTCGCTTCGACGGTGAATCAAATGCGGTTAAGGAATTCGGTGCGATCCTTGTGACTGCACTCGATACAGTGACCGTTCGTTGTTTGCCAGCAAATCTTCCGCACGATCTTGCCGTAGACCTGAGCAAGCTCGCTGAGGTTGGCTCTACCATCACGGTAGCAGATATCGTCGTGCCGGATGGTGTGGAGATTTTGAATGCAAAAGAAGATGTTATCGCGATCGCCCAGGAACAGCGCGCTGAAGAAGTAGAAGAGGCTCCAGTGGTTGCTGCTGAGGGCGCAGAAGGCGCTCCAGCTGCTGTAGGTGCTGAAGGCGCTCCTGCCGCAGAAGGCGGTGCTGATGCTGAAACGAAGAAGGAGTAATTACAGTTCTTACGTTGATACCAGAAGGCCGCTCACTGCGGCCTTTTTTGGCTAGACGTGTCATGGTGAGCCCGACAAACCATACACGCTTAACCACTTTAGTGAACCACACCACTGAAGTGGGATATTCCAATGCTACAGTGAACTAATGAAAACTTATTGGGTCTATATGCTTCGATGTAGCGACGGATCATATTACATCGGAGTAACTAGTAGTATTGAGCAACGACTAGCACAACACGAAGCTGGATCATTCCCCGGATGTTACACATTCGATCGAAGACCACTGGAATGTATTTACTCAGCAGAATTTGGTGAAATTACTGACGCTATTCATTGGGAGAAGCAAATCAAACGCTGGAGCAGAAAAAAGAAAGAAGTGCTGATACTTAACGCCCAAAAAGAGTTAGAATTCTATTCTAGAAGTGAATATCGTAAACGTATTGATCGGATAAGAGATGAAATTTTGCAACGCACAATTAATAAGTTGTGTCGCCCTTCGTCGAGCTCAGGGTGACACATTAAGCATGCACCGAGCCCATGCTAGACGTGTCATGATGAGCCCTTCGTCGCCGCTCAGGACAGGCTCGACGAACCATACATGCTCAAATACTACTTCTTTTTCTTCGCCGGAGCCGGGTCCCTCAAGAATGTTGGGATAACGAGTGGCGCTTTGATGCCTGGGATTTGTTCAAGGAGATCCAAATCTTCGAGGGCGATTTTGCCGATATACAAACGTTTAAGATCACCACCCTGGAGCAAGAACTGCTCGATCGCACGCTGACCGCGGTAGTACACAACACCCTTCGTAAAGCCTCCTGGCTCTGATGTATCTGCGATACCACGCTTCACTTCAATGGCTTTGCTCAGCGCTTTTTCGGAATCATACCCAAGTTCATCGATAAGATATTCGCGCGTGTCGCGAAAGGAATGCTCGAGGGCAAATGAGGTCGCAAGAATATTGCGCACAGGACCATATCGCTTCTCATCATACGGAGAGAGGAATCTATTTTGGTTATGAATTGCGAGACCTTCCTGCGTGTCCAAATAATTCGCAAAGCCGCGCCTGAATAATTCGAACGGCTGATGCTCTCCGTTCTCTGCTGTGAGGACGTGCGTTTCGATTTCGTGTGCGATCAGCGCGTTCAGTCCCCTCTTGGAGAATGTCGCATCTTTGCGCAGGGTCACTTTGCGACCACCAACGGTACAACGCGAAACCGTATGCTCGCGGATAATAACCTGCCAATCGTGCAGACCATATTCCGTGAGAACTTTTTCGAAGAATGGCTGGGCTTGTTCTGCCGTGATGAGATCGTCTGGACCAGCTGGCAGATCGGATGCTTCGCGGCCGCGCATCATTGCGTGCGCCGATGTAATGAGCACGGATGTTGGTACGCCGAAGAGTACAGACGATGCATCGGTAAAGCGCCGCGCATTGCCACGCGCACGGATGAGCGATATGCGTTGGAGCAATTCTGTGCGCTTTTTCTTGAAGAGAATGCCCACGGGAGAATCGTCGACCGTGAGTGATGATAAACGATCTTCTATTTCTGAAAGATCCACTTCAGACTGCGCATACTGGAAGACCGGACTGTAGTGCTTATCCTGCTTCGCGCGTTCCCATTCCTCCGTAAGGTTTGCTGGCTTCACATGCTTGAGGAGCATCAGCTCTTCATCGGTTTGTGCGAGGTAACGGTCCACCGCGCGCAGGTCTTCTTTGATGGTCGAGCGAACCAAGGAGAACTCCGCTGTCTTTGCCGGGTCGATGAGGAAACCGGTAAGGTCACGACGCCCAAGTAATGCACGAACGGACGCTGGCGATACCAGACCCTGGTGAATAACCGTCTGAATTTTGCGTCCTCCGAGCGTGAACTTGGCACGATATGTTCCTTCGGGCTCACTTTCAGGCTCGATCGCTTCTGCCTTTTTGAGTTCGCGAACCAGCTCAGGAGAGAAGATCGTCCATTCTTGCTCCGGCATCACCAATGAAGGCACTTCGATGGTTGTTCCCGCACCTGAAACAGTGATCGTTTCGCGCATGCCGAGGACTGGCTTTTCGTTTTCTGGAGCAGATTCCTTCTTGCGGACCGGCGTTCCAAAAAGCTCTTGCGCGAGACGCACGCCTTTCTCCGGTGTTGGCACCGAAATACCTGCCACACGCTCAAGACGCGACCGTAGCGGCGCGAGGTTAGCTACTTGCACCATCAGTCCAGCACGCGCGTTGACTTCGAGAAGAATAGGCCCTTGTTCTTGGTCAATAGTGAGATCCACCGCGAGGTACCCAATGTTCGTGACGTACTGAATGCGTGATGCAATGAGCAACAATTCTTCCCAGCCCGGAATCTGAATACCTGAAGGCGAACCTCCGTGCGGCATTTCATCGATGCGTTTGTTGTACTGCGTCGCATACGTTGTCACACCTTTGGCAACATCGATACCGATACCGATGCCTCCCATGTGCACGTTTGCCTTACCCTTACTTTCCACCGTTGGAATGCGCAACATCGCCATCACCGGAACCAAGTTGAAGACAACCAAGCGGATATCTGGAAGTCCCGCCGGACGAAATGGTGCGAAGGTAGAATCTGATATGAGGATTTTTTCGAAGAATGCTGTATCGGGTAGACCATTCACCGAATATTTTCCATCGAGGATATCTTCGATATGTTCACGCAATTCCTGATCTGAGATGGGACGCTTCCCTTGCTCCAAGAATTGTCCATTTTTACGTCCTTTCAAGACAATAATACCCCCTCCGCCGAAGCCGTAGTTTGGCTTAAGCACGCATTCATCTGGCAATTGATTGAAATCGAATTCACGAAGTTGCTGGTGATCTTCGATACGTCCGTAAATGCGCGCAACAGGAACACCACGTGCCTGAAGGAATGCTTTCGTCTTGAGTTTATCATCCGCCAACGCAACTGCCTTCCGTGGGTTAAACGGCTTAATGTAGAGCAAATTCCGGGCATTGAGACCGAGGATGCCGCGATTTGAAGTAAAAGGGAACATGTGCTTATCTATGAAATTAAACTGAAATTGCTGTACTGCTGTACTGCTTTATTGTTGCAAGCAATTCGCACATCGCTTGCGAGCAATACAACAATAAAGCAATAAGAAAGTGATAGTATAGAAAAGAACGGTTACTCTTCTTGCAAATGTTTAAACACCTCACGGAATCGGAAGTATTCGACAAGCCTGAGGCCCGTCCATCGTCCAAGAATAATGTCAGTGACGATCGTAAAGAGAATGAGTTCTGGGTAGGCAAGAATCATCGATTGGAACACGCCCCATTGAACAATAAACACGCAGACGAGTGACGCCAAGATTGTCTCACCGATGCCGAAAACAGCAGGTAACAATCCTTGCTCTGTTTTCATATTGAGGAAGCTTTCTGAGAGCGTGCTCATGATGAGCAAGATGAAAATAGTTTCACGCGAGAATGTCACGCCGAAGAATGCACTCACGCCCATCAGCACCATTAATGTAATGCTGACCACGGTAATAATGAGGGCCACTTTTGGAATGTAGAGTAACCTCCAGCGGCGCATGATTGCGCGCGTGACATACCCCGTCAGGATGATGAATAAAAGAAAGAGAACTCCGAGCTGCCACCCAAGAGCAAGGAAGCTCAGTGCAATGATAGATGGCGTGTACAAGCCAAAAGTTGTGATACCAACGACCTGCTTGAGGAACGCAAGAATCATCGCAATGACAGGGAGAACGAGGAGCAAAATAACTGTCTGGCTCGGGACTCCGCGTGTGAGCATCGCATTCACGAGTGATGACAGCAAATTCCACGGACGAATACCCGCACTTGATGCATCGATGCGCAAAAAATCGATATCACGTTGTTCGATTTGTGTGGCAAACGAATCGATATCCCCGGTCGTCAGAAGAGGATGCAATGCCTCTGCACGCGTGATGAGAATTTGTTTCGGCTCAAGCTCTGCGAACGGTCCACGCGCTATGCGTGCTAAGGTCGATAGACTGCGATCAGAAATCAATATAATCGTTTGTGCATGTATGCTCGCGAGTAATTCTTCGTTACCCTGCATCGAACGCATAAGAGCCTGGATACCTGTGATGCCATCAGTCCACAGCACGATCGCATCGGCGCCGGCCAGAGACGCAGCGCGCTCGGAAAGAAGCTGCGTCAGCTGCTCCTCACTGCCGATAGGCGTTGTAGCTTCGGATGGCTGTAGGACGCGCAAAAACACACCCGCGCCGGAAGCAGTTTGCTGATGCAATCCGATCTTTTCTGTCGGAACCGTGTCATCGGCAATGAGCACAATTTTGCGCGCGTAGACGTTCACGGTATGCACTTCTTCATCGAGAATTTCTTGTCCATTTTCCAAGCGAACGCGAACAAGCAAGCGGAATGTAAGTGAGTCGGGCGTGTCCGGCGTATATACCGCTTCCACCGTCTCGCTGATAGGTTGAGACTGCCCTTCCACAAACCATTGGTACAGAATTTCACCGGATGTTGAACGACTAAGAGATGCGTCCAAGACGATGGTGCGACCGACGGCAACATCTTCAGGACCAGTGATGGCAGCTTGCACCATCGGCGCTTCTGACGCAGTGGAAGATGCTTGATTTTGCGCTTGTGCAAGCGATGGAATAGCTAAGCCTGTAATCCACAGAGACAAGAATGACAGCGCCAGGAGTGACGTACCAAACGTGTCATGGTGAGTTTTTAGAAACTCAGGGTGACACTTTGAAAATAGTGATTTCATTAAGCGGCGAGGGAACGGGAAACACGATCACGCATGCGAGCTTCGCGCGCGCGGCCTTTGCCCGTATGCAATTCTTTGTACTTGATGAGTTGTGGTTCTAATTTTTCAACAGCGCGATCCATCGCTTCTATCACCGTTGATTTACGAGATTCTGAACGAAGAATTTTCTTCGGCAGTTCCACGGTAATCATCACCTTCACCTCATCCGAGGTTTTTTTAGTGGCGCGGCGTTCCGCTTCCACGCGAATCACCGAGGATTCGTCTTTGAGCCGGCGGCAATACGTCGCCATTTTTCCAAGTTTCCGGGCCATAACCAACAAGTCTTGATCCGTGTACCGTACGCCTTTTTCGAAGTGTTCGATGTGCATGAAACGAGGGGGAAAGGGATCATCGGGCAGTGTAGCACATTCCTTCCTCCAAGGAGACCTACGAATCAGCCATTCATTGATAATGGACACACATACGGGACTTTTGAGCTTGGAGAAGGTCCGAACTACGAATTCGGGCCCTATGACAACTATACCTGGCAAAAAACGCTGTTTTGTGCTATCATGAGGAGAAATATCAATATTTTCATGACTGAACCAAAACCAAGAGAAAACCTCGGCACTCCCCCAGAATCTGAGCGTAATAGCGCACCAGAAGGTGCTCCTGCGACGCCGGATTCGATCGTAAAAAACGCTACACGTAAGTTACAAGATTTACGATCTCTCGTTGAACGCAAAACAGGAGAAGCAAAAGATGCGCTTAAAATAGAGGAAAAAGTACGAGATATTTCTAAAGCAATTGATGCGACAGGAACAGTTATAGGCAATGCCTCTATTGATGCTCAAAACAAGTTTAATGAAGAAGTTGCACGTTTCCCTCAGACAATTAAAGACCTTCCTGAGAATGCAAAAAATCAGGGAATAAATTTGTATAGTCGCATGAAAAATATGACGAAACGCAGCTATAAAGTAGTTGCAGATGGTGTAGGAAACATGTTTGGAAAAGTGGCTGAATTTGGCGGAAATGTAAGTGATTTCCTCAAAGAAATTACTGCAGGAATGCGTCCTCATATGGGCAAACTCCTAAGCCTTCCATTTTTGAAATTTTTGATAGATGAAAAGTATATAAAAATGGCTCAGAATTTCCTCGGATATGATGAAGAAGCAGAGCAGATCGCAGAAGAAATTCGCAATCGTCTCCCAGAAGGAGGAACGCTAAATATCACGAGTAAAGCTGAAAAGACGACATTTAAAGACCTCTATGACACCATGTTGAGCAGGCAAAATCGCTCTCCAGCGAGCTACCCACGTGGAGTGTTTGTGAAAGAAGTAATCGCCATCATGATCAAAGACGACGTCGCGAAAGCAAATACCGAAGTAAATATGACGCAGTTTGCGACAGCTGCAAAAAAACTGATTGAAGAAACACCAAAAGCTGCAGTTCCGGCTACACCTGTAGCGCCAACTTCTGCTACTCCACCAGCCGCTCCCCCAGCCGCTCCAACTCCTTCTGCACCCGCTGCTGGTAGTGGCCCAACAAGCAGCACACCTACACCTCCTGCAGCCTAATCCCCTTTTGTATGTCCGAAACTCTCCGCTCATCATCGATTCCTACGGAAGAACTCGATTCATGTGTGCAGCAGTTTCTTGGATTCGAAAAAGCGTTGGATCAAGCATATTTGAGTAAAGATAAAGTTCAGGTTCAGGAAGCTACCGAAGCAATTCAAAATTTCTATGGAATCCTGAAGCCAGAAGATCAGCTCAAGATTCGATCATTTATCGAACAGCAAAATGCTGGCAAACGTCTCGACTTCATCCGCGGAAACTTCAATAGGAATGTGAATGGCATTTTGGGACGAACAGCTGCTGTATTAAGAACAAGCGTTGAAAACATTCCACGAATTGCAGAAGACGGTACGACACTTATCGTTGGAACCGCTGTTAGTGTTGTCCGAGGTTTATACAAAGGAATCGTTAATCCCTTTAAACAAGCTGCTTAAATATGGGAGGTCTTACACCATCTTCGGCTCCAGACCGACTCACGGACATCGTCCGAAATGCGGAAAAACAGGTGAATAATCCTGGTTTCAACGAGCAATTTAAGGAACAACTGAAACAAATGCAACTCACGCAAAGTGAATTGATTGACCTCGCGAAACGCTTTGAGGAATCTTCCGTCGATCGAATTAAAAATGACGCGAAGCAAATGATCCTGGAACAGATGAAACAGGAACGTCAGTCGCTCGCAGATACAATCAATCCGCTAAATTGGGAGCGTGATACACAGTTGAAGGTTGGTGGAGCTATTGTTGGAGGAACAATCCTTACAGTGCTCATTGCAAAAGGACTTAAGAAGATGGGCGAGACGGGACGCAAAATTCGGAATGTATTCCTTGGAGCCGTAGGCGCTACAGTCGCTGTTGCAGGTACGATCATTGGTTTCAAACTCTGGCAAAACTGGGGAGAGATGCAAAAGCAAATAGAGAGGGTGAATGAAGCAACTACGAAACTCATGAATGCGACAGGTGAAGTGAAGGAAAAAGCTCAGAAGGAATTGGAAGAAGCTCGTGCAAAACTTGAAGCAATCAAAAGAGAGCGATCTGAATTGAAGCAAAAAGAAGAAACTACAAAAGAGGAGGGATCTGCCAAAACTCCTGAGAACGATGCGGCAGTAGCAGAGGAATATGTGAAAGAACCTGAAGCCTCCACTGTTAAAGAGGATGCAAAACCAACAGCTGCGGAAAAGCTTAAGGACGCAATTCCTTATGCAGAAGAAAAAGAGATTACTCGCACAATCGCTGCACAAGGATTGCTCACAACGCACTCTTCTCTTGCTCGTAAGGCAGGTCTAGAAAGTAAAATAGAACGGAACTCGGTAGCAGATGTACTTGGCAGACAAGATGTTCGCAGCTTGCCAATCTTAAAGTTGGCACAAGTTCAGTCTGCAAAAGATGCTACTCTATTACTCTCGCAGCAAGCGCATCAACCAACTACCGCGGCCCAGGATAAAGCGATTTATTTCTTGGGAATGGTATGCAATGTCGAACTGCAAAACCCAGCGGTGCATGAGCTCTTGGAAAAATCTGGAAGTAAGTTTGAAGAATTAACGCTCGGACAATTTCTCGATTCAGTAAGCATCGTTCCCTCTTTCCTCGGTCGTTTCGCAAAAGAAATACAAGGTAAAAATATAAAGGACATCGATGTCACTGCTGTGCTTGCGAATATTTTTAGCGCAGAAGAAAGCATCAAAGATTTTGAATCGAATCCTTTAATTGGAAACCGTATTGCCGAACTTCACCCGCAGTTAAAGGACAAGAAAAATCTCGCATCATTCCTCTTTTATTGTTTAGGCCCTGCGCAGAAGGGCAATCGTAGCATTAAAGACGTAACATCTGCCGAATCGAAAGAAACAATGTCGGATGTAGAACGAGATATTTATGTGCCCGCTTTGCGTAATATCAGTAATGCTCTCGCCAACCCTTCAACTCGCAATCTGCTTGTCCAGTTCGCTCAAGGCAACCCTGATCATGCCAAGCTTATTGAAGGATACCTAGAAGGAGATCTCAACGTTCATGATGCAGTGCAGTTGTATATGTTCTTACAGCTCACGAGAAATAATGATGAACAGGGCTCATACCCTGCAAACGCTGCAGACGTATCGAGTACATCAGCATTGATGCTGCAAATGAAAATTCTGCAGATTCTTGGAAACGCAGATCCCAACAGCGGATCCGAATTGAAGTACAAACTCCTGCTTAACACAGCAGCCGGGTTAGTAGTCGATACAAAACTAAATCTTCCACCACAAGTGCGGGATCTTATTTTGACCATGGGCAAGTTCGCTGCAGGAGAAACTATAGACATTGTTTACGACTTCTTTAAAAAACCAGCAGTCCAAGCATGGATATTCTTGAAGGAGGCAAACACAAATCAAAATCCTATTATATATGGGCCGGTATATGCAACCGAGATTGGGGCAGGCATTATTGGTGGAGGATTTCTCAAGCAATGGCTAAGTCGCGACATGATTGAAATCATGACAAGCCGTACGAAAGAGCTGTCAAAAATGAGCAAGCTTAGAAAAATCATTCCTTTTGGAACCGAAACAGGAAGACGCGCTAGAAATGCTACCGAAATGGGCTC
Source organism: uncultured Candidatus Peribacteria bacterium (assembly GCA_964391185.1). GTDB lineage: Bacteria > Patescibacteriota > Gracilibacteria > Peribacterales > Peribacteraceae > JAKQEM01. Next base: position 79,857 of record CAYMIX010000007.1, read on the forward strand.
AATTTCTAATAAAATTCTGGATGTAAAAAGAAAAATATTAGCCATTCCAAATAAAGCGCATTCCGATGAAGTCTGGAGTGCCTACAACCGCTTCTTCAAGCGCGGTTTTGATCCTTCCTCTTTCAAAAATTTTTATGATGATCTAAGTGCATTGCAAGCCAGTGGTGTAGATCCCGCTATCATCCAAGAGTTAACCAAGGATATCCGCATTTGGGAATCAGCGGAATATGGACCAGTACTTCAGCGTTACCGTTTCGGAATCTTACGCAGAACGCAAAAGCGCTTCACAGGACAGTGGAAGCAAACCGGAAAGATTCGTAAACTTGGTGGCGTTGGCCGTGGTGCATATGCAGGCGCAGCCGCACTAGAAGCAGCGATGGTATATAACGATTACCAAACACTTGAAGAGACGCAAAAACGCAACGAAGAAACACTCAAGAATCTTGAAGATAATCTGCAAAAAGCAGGCTTCAAACATCGTTACTCCGCAAAGGGCATTGTGTATGAACATGCTTGCGGTGCACGCATAAATTTACATTCGCTTAAGGAATCCATTACTTCCTTTGAAAACGTCGACCTTGCTCGCCTAGCAGTAAGTTCAACAAGCCTTGCAGCCACTGTCCTCGCACCAAGCCTTGTGCTTGGCCCTGGAGGTTGGGTCGTAGGCGGTATAGCTGTTGCTATAGAAGCCGGTATTACTTCTTGGGAACAAGTGAAGCAGCGCGACTTCATTATGAATACACCTACACCTATCCTCGCCTTACTCGGCCTTGGCAGCGCCATCGGTGCAGATGAACAGGACATGATCGAAGAAGTGTCTAATGGCATGATTTCGGACTTGGCACTGAAGGATGGTAACAAAGACAAAACAATGATCTTAAAAAAGACATACACAATCCTTTTCTGTCAGCACATGGCAGAGCTTGGCAAAACAAATCCTGATCTTGTCGCAGAAATCACACAGGGCAGAGACATGGCCGAACTTTTCGATGAAAACGGTGAATTCTTTAATCAAGATTTCCAGCAGATTATTAAGCCATATTTGGCGCTACGCATGTTCCAGCTCTCACAAGATCAGAATGTGAAGTGGAGCGAATTTAAGGATCTAAAAATCGACGAAGGCTGGTTCGATGAACGCAACATCCGCCCACAAGATATGGGCACAGCTCTTAAAGAAGCAGCTGAGCTGTACTTGAACCATCTACGTGAAAAACGTTACCAGGAAGCTCTCAAGTCACGTGACGAAGAGCTCACAGAACTTACGTCTCATATTGATCCCCAAGATCCTGTCACACAGGCAGACTACGATATCGCTGAAGATGATTGGAATAAGACACTGGAAGTGCTTGGCCAAAGCCTTGTGCGCAGTACGCCAGTAAACAGGCTCCCAGCATCGCCAAACGGAATGACAAGTACTGCTGCAAATCTGAAAGAGGTCACAGATGGCTTAAATACCAGATATCCAAATGCAACTCGCGGAGAAATTCCTTTGCAGGAAATGTATGTATTCCAGACTCCTGAAGCACCACAGCAAAGCGGAGAACGCTACGACGTGTTCTTCCGTGAAGCACAGGCTTCGTACTACCGTGCCAAGGAAGCAAACCTCAACGAATGGGCCCAAACGTATATCGTGGAATTCAATAAGATCATGCAGCGCTTCCCGGACTTTGACCTTTCGGGTAAATGGAAGACGCAGTTCTCCAAGATGCCACCTTCAGCCGACTGGAATTCCTTTGGTACTAAGAAAGAGGTAAGCACTTACTACAGGCAAAGCCTTAAAGTGATGGAGCAGGTTCTAGAAGACACAGTCGACCGTCATGCAGAATTCCATCCAGAAGCCCTGGAAAACAGAAAGGGTAAGCAGAGCATGTTTGTCGGAGATTCGACGGAAATTTACCTCGTAGAACATGACTTGGACCAAAGGGAAAAGAGCCGCATTAGCGGAGTCGTAAACACTGCGAAGGAATTGCACGTTGTCATCGATGGCAAAGACACGCTCTTCACGGCAAACGAAAATGCTGGAAATCGTTGGCAAACTCCAAACGGATTCTTGCAATGCGCTGTACAAACGACTTGGAAAAATGGAGTGAAGGAATATTCGTATCACTGGTCATTCGAAGGTACGAAAACTGGCACGCTTGAGGTCTATCACAAGAACAAGCTCGGCCAGAGAGAGCCAGGAGTAATGGTGGAAATCCAAGCTCCTTCGAAGAAAGAAATCCCTGTGGAATCACTCGCAGTCGTAGACTTCGACAATCCACCATTAGTCTTTGATGCCACACTAACCATGAATGATGGAAAAACAGTCACACTGACTTATATGGAGCTGAGAAAACTCAGCAATAATCCGCTGATTGAAAAAGTTCTTTTCATGGCTGATAAACAAGGAAACATACAACGTTGCCGCTTACGCCTCTCAGAAGCAGGTAAGAATGAAGTCCGATCAGTTTCGTTCAAAGAACCGATTGGTGAACATTCCGAAACTATCTTCCGCAAGAAAAATGCGGAAACCGAACCTGGTTTATATAAAGCAGATAAAACTGCTGCCTAACCTCCATTATTTTATGACTCACTCCCCAGAAACCCACGGCCACTCTCACGAGAAAAAGCCTGAGTCGCATGCGAAGCATCCGGAGCATCACGCTAAGCTTCACAGCCACACGCCTGAAAAGTTATCAGGGTTGCGCGAGAAGATTGTCACCGGTGCAGGTACCGCGTACGACATTGCTGAAGCTGGAGTGAAGACGACAGCGAATGTCTCGAAGAAAGCATTCGATTCAACAGTTCAAAGTGGAAGGACACTAACCTTCCGCGAATGGGAATTCATGCGCGATCCTAAGAATCACACATCGACCAAAATATTCCACGGACTCGGCATTATGGCTGCAGGCTACGGACTCTACCGTGCATCCAAGTGGGCTCTCACAAAGCCCAAGGGCTCATTCCTCGGAAAGCTTTTCCGGTTTACCGGCGTCGCTGCTCTTGCCACTCTCGGCGTGAACTGGCTTGGTGGATCGTTTGATAAAAAGAAGGATGCAAAATCTTCGTACGAAGAATCCCCAGCGGAAGCTGCTGCTGCATCGACAAAGCCAGCATCACCTGCACCAGTGCCGCCAGGAGGCGACCCATTTGCTGACGATACTACAAAGTAACACAAACAATTTCCGTCTCGTGTATGAACCCACATCCACACCAAGAACCGGCCAAGCGAATCCTCCCCTTCCACGAATGGATGGAGCTCGCATACCCACGTGCATCAGCAATGCGCACGTTCCTCAAAGCTATCGGTGTGATGGATGTGCACTATCTCCTCTATCGCCTCGGCTACACAACGGTAAAGGAGAAGGCAACGCACACGAGTGACCCTGTTCGCCGCGCTATTCAAAAGACTGCGACAGTAAAGGCACCTGTTGCTGAACCAACCAAGACGGTTACGAAGCAGGTGAAGAAGCCTGCTAAGCCTAAGAAGGCAAAAGCAATTCTGCCTCCAAAAGAACTCACGATGGAATTCACGGAGAAGCATTTACCAAAAGAAGAACTTAAGCCAGAACCTGCACCAGTAGAAGTAATCGAACCTGAACCATTGGTATTGAACGATGAACCTGTTGCAGAACCAACGCCAGAACCTGAACCAAAAAAGCACGACGCTAGCACGACATACTGGCTTGATGATGCTGCATTGGAAAATGAAGATCTTCTCAAAACAAAGAAGAAACTGAGTATCGACGGCATCACTATTGCTCTTAAGTTTGCTGATAATAACGGCGAACAAGAAGCTGTGGTATTTGTCGGGCATAAAACATTCCGCGCACAGGACCCAGGCACACAAATGAACCTCAGTGCTGTGCTACAGAAGGCTCGCGTTGATAGTGGCGAATTGTATGTCTTTGGAAGTACTGCCTTTGGTGCAATTACAGGCAAGGGATACGTGACTGCTACCGAATTGCAGCGTGTTATTCATCTGTTGAACGATAGTGAAAGTAAGACAGTCGATGTGCATATCGAATACTTCGATGCCGACTCATCTTCTCGTACTCGCAAACAAAACACACTCGACATTCGTTTTGAACGAGTACAATAATCTGTACACTCCACGCCATGCACATGTTGCGACAGTATCTGTTCCTCATCCCCGTCGTTGTGATGGTGCTTTCGGAATGCGCAAAGATGCTGACAGAATATATGCGCACGGATAAGTGGCACGCAGCCCTCTTCCGCACAGGCGGCATGCCAAGCTCACACTCCGCATTCGTCACGTCCCTCTTGATTATCGTCGAACAGAAAGTGGGAATGGAATCAGTGGAATTCGCGATGGCATTCGTATTCGCTGCAGTTGTTTGGTACGACGCACTGAGCCTGAGGCGCGAAGTAGGATTGCAGGCAGAAATGCTCAACCGTCTGCAGCAGTGGCAACACTTTACGGAGCGCGTTGGACACTCGTTTAAAGAAGTTATCGCGGGAATTATCTTTGGTGCGGTGGTGACGTATATTGGAGTGTGGATCAGTTGATCCACAGCTTTTAGGTGTCAGGTTCTAGCTTTTAGCTTCCTGACCAGAAGGTTTTTTTGAATAACTGCTTTA
>CAYMIX010000008.1:0-60174 GCA_964391185.1 uncultured Candidatus Peribacteria bacterium
GAAAAATGAGATTCAGAAACCCCTATATGGTGCCGTGGAGAAGACTCGAACTTCCACAGGATTGCTCCTACACGCCCCTCAAGCGTGCGCGTCTACCAATTTCGCCACCACGGCACGTGGTGTTACCTATAAAGATCAGACGCCTTAAATGAGGCGAGAGGGCTCAAAGTGTACCAGGGAAAAGGGGTGTGGCAACTCAAATGCCACGAAATAGCTAATAGATAAGCCAAAGCTGAATAGAGTGATTATGGCTTAATCATTCCACCAGTTATTCCATCGATTATTGCCCCAGCGGTTACCGCGATTGTTGTTCCAATTGTTCCATGTGGAACTGCTGGCACCCTGGATTTGCAGTGTGGCTGCTCCAATCGATGCAGCAGATGAACTTGTAGATACTGCTGCGACGGAACTCGAACTCGTTGCTACTGAAGAGCTTGTGGCAATAGACGAACTTGCGACAATCACAGAGCTCACACTGCTCGATGCTGGTGCAATACTTGAGCTGGTTGTAGATGCGCTTGTGGATGATGACACCGAGGAAGATGTTGAAGCTGGCAAACTCGAACTTGTCGAAGAACTTGTGGCGACCACGCTTGAGCTGGAACTCGTTGCGCTCGATGTTGATGAAGACGTGCTGGAGCTCGTCGAAGAACTTGTAGCAATGCTCGAACTTAGAGAAGAGCTGGATGTGCTGCTGCTTGTGCTCGAACTCGTAATACTCGAACTCGACGATGTCGACGAACTTGTTATAGAACTACTAGATGAAGAGCTACTCGATGAAGATTTTGAGCTGGATGATGAAGACTTCTTGGAACTTGAAGAATGTCTGCCATGTCCTCCTCCGATATTGCCGAAGATTGAATTGCGGACACATTTGTTGAACCCGAAGACATCGAAGAAGTATCCTTTGCGGTTCTTGAAGTATTGGTCAAAGCAGCTATTTATGCCTCCGCCGAACTTAAAGTCTGCGGCGAATGCTGGCGTCGCTTGAGCCAGCATGGAAAAAGCTGTGAACGCAGAAATAGCGCCGAGAGAAACGCGGCGTGTCATCATCTTCGAAGTAAGCATATAGGCAGAGGGGAAGCCTTCATTCTAATCGATGAAAGAATCCTTTCCAATTGTGCACTACCTCGTTTTCACGGGTTTTCACCGATGTAACTTTTGTGCGATCGTAATATTTTCCGCGCGTTGTCTCACCAATTCTTCACGATCTTTCCAGGCTTTTGCCAATAAATCCCGCGTCATTTTTTGTTGGCAGGCGCGAATATATTGCGGAGTCAAAATAGGGGATTCAGAGAAGATAATTTCCACCGTATCACCATCATGTAACGTCGTAGAGAGTGGACGCTCACGGCCATTGATGCGTACGCCCTGCACGTGCAAACACACGTCTGGTCGCGAGTGGCAAGCAAAGTCCAACGCGCTCGCGGGCTCTGGCAGATAGTGCAGGCAATTCTGCGGGTCGAACACGAGAATTTTATCGACGCGGAAAGAATTCTTGAGCGCATGTGTAAACGATGCTTTTGTCTGCAGTACAGAGTGCAGGCTTTCCAAATTGCGAAATAAGTTCGCGCGCGATTCTGTGGAGCCAAGCGCATAACTCCAGTTTTTGTAGGCGCCATGCGAGGCAACGCCGTATTCACATTCGCGATGCATTTCGTGCGTGCGGATTTGTATCTCGATAGGGAGCTCCGAAATTCCAGGTAGTGGATACACCACCGTGTGGATAGACCGATATCCGTTTTCTTTCGGCATCCCGATGTAGTCTTTTAGTTTCCCGTTCATCGGACGTAAGCACCCATGAATGATGCCGAGTGCGCGATAACAGTCGTCGATGGTTGGAACGAGAATGCGCAGCGCGATGCGGTCGTAGAGCTGTTCGAAGGATCGATTCTTCAGCACCATTTTTCTGTAGGACGAATATAAGCCTTTGATGCGTTCGTCGATTTCCGCATGGATCCCATGTTTTTTCAGTTCTTCGACAATAAACGCATGCATGTGTTTGAGGCATGTGTCATCGAGTGTCTGCATCTCATCAAACTTTTTCTGCATGCGCTTGGCGATGCGAGGCTGGAGCGCGAGGAAGCAAATATCTTCCATTTGCCAGCGCCAACGCTGGAACCCAAGTCGCCCAGAGATAGCGGTGTACATGTGCAGGGTTTCGCGTGCGATTTCTTTCTGGCGAGATTTGGAAAACCTATGCAGGTGCCGCACGTCATTCAAGCGGTGCGCCATGCGGAGCAGGAGCAATCGGCCATCAACGGTAAATGCATCGAGCACGCGATCAAGATCTTTCGTATTTACGTCGATGTGCAAGTGGCGGAGGTTGTGCATCACGCGCACAAGCTCGCGCTGTTCAGCGGTTAAAGGAGATTTTTCCAGGAGCACTGCGCCATCGTTATGCACGAGAATATCGTGAAGAACAGCGACTGCGATGAGTGACATATCGTCTGTCACTTCTTCCAAGGTCATCGCAACATCCAGCCCGTGCTCGTAGTAATTTTCGCCACTCTTACGATGGATCTTCGAAAGATGTTCACGGGAAAAATTGGCGGCTTGCTGCACCATTGGGTGCGCGAGTGAAGCCAGACGCGTATTGGCGGTGGATGTGATCATTGTTCGACCAATCATGAATGATAGTGGCTATTGCTCCAAAAATCCAGTGAATCGCTTTACGATGGTTTTGTCTTCAATGCTTCGAACATTCTTCGCACTGATTCCATTCGTCCTCTGGTCATTGTATCCTCTACTGATTCTGATGGATGTGTTCCTGTAGACATGCGACCGTTTAATTCGTTAGCGTAATTTGCTTGCCGCGATCCTTCGACTTGCCACAATAAAATAGGCATCAGCTGAATGAGTTCTTCTTCTGTAAATCTATCGCGTAAAGCACTGAGTCCCGAATGTACTACTGTCTGAAGTTCAATTGGCACTTCTGTATTAAATCTCTCGAGCAATAGCTGATCGTTTTCACGTGTATCAATGGTATTCATGCCTGGAGCATACCCTTGAAGGTCTCTTCGTCAATTACGCTGATATTGAGCTTCTTTGCATCATCAAGCTTGCTTCCGGCTTCTTCCCCGGCGAGTACATAATCTGTTTTCTTGCTGACGGATCCTGCCACTTTGCCACCGCGGTCTTTGATGATTTGCTTCGCATCTTCTCGGCTGAGTGTGGGCAGTGTTCCGGTGAGGACGAAGGTTTTCCTATCGAAGATTTGTTCGACATTGGGGCGTTCCGGTTGCAGGCAGACCACTCCGGCATGTTCGAATTTCTCGAGCATATGACGATGTTCTTTGTGACCAATCCATTCATGCAGTGATTCAGCGACAACAGTTCCCACGCCATCAATGGCAGATAACTGGTCGAGTGTTTGCTCTTTGAGAGTTTTTTCGATATCGCTGATTGCGATCGCTCGCACGTTGACGGTTGTTGTTCCACCAAAGAGTGATGGTTGCAGTCCTGGTGCAGCTTCATGTTCTTCCATGTCGACATCGCTCACTGGCCATGGAATTGCCCTGGCAAGAACTTCTGCTGTTTCACGACCAACGTGGCGAATACCTAGTGCGAAAAGGAAACGTTCGAGTGGAACGCGTTTTGCTTTTTCTATCGCCATCAACAGTTTTTCCGTCTTCTTTTCTTTATACAGCGGGAGCGACATCAAGTCTTCTGCCGTCAGCGTAAAAATATCTGCACTATCGGTGATGATGCCATTTGCGAGTAACACTTCGACTGTTTCTTTTCCAAGACCTTCGATGTTAAACGCATAGCGTGAGGTTAGGTGTTCGATGCTCTCTTGTTTACGTCCGGGACATTCACGATTAGGGCAGTAGTACGCTACTTCTCCCTCAGGACGGTCGAGCGTGGTGCCACATTGCGGACAATCCTTGGGAAAGTGGAATACTTTGCTGTCTTTGGGGCGCAGGTTCTCGAGTACCTCCATTACTTCCGGGATAATATCGCCCGCTTTGCGGATGATGACGGTGTCGCCAATGCGCATGCCCAAGCGTTCGATTTCATCTGCATTGTGCAGTGTTGCACGTGTGACGGTTGTACCGGCGATGTGCGTCGGTGTCAGTATTGCGACAGGCGTGATAGCTCCTGTGCGGCCGACTTGCATGAGCACATCGAGCACTTGTGCAGTTTTTTCTTCCGCGGGGAATTTGTACGCACGTGCCCATCGCGGAGCTTTTGCAGTCGAGCCAAGGTCACGTTGCAACTTTCGGTCATCTACTTTCAGCACGAGGCCATCAATATCGAATGGAAGAGCGTCACGCTTTTTTCCAATTGCTTCATACATTTTCTGCGCGTCATCAATGTCATCGACGATTTTGTAATCGGTCGATACGGGTAGACCAACGTCTTTGAAAAACTGCAGCACGTCGGATTGTTTCGTAATACCGAGCGCGTCCGATGTCGGTATGCCCATCGAGTAGCAATACATGCGAAGGTCGCGTGCTGCAGCCATCTTTGGGTCCAACTGACGCACTGTTCCCGCAGCTGCGTTCCGTGGGTTTGCGAAGTGGTCTTCTTCATCGAGTCCTTTATTCAATTTTTCAAGTGACGCTTTCGGCATGTATACCTCGCCGCCGATATCAAGAAGGTCCGGGAGTACGCGACCGTCGATGGGGATTTCCAAAGCGAGCGGTAAGTTTTCGATGGTGCGAACAGTGTGTGTCACGTCTTCACCTTCGATGCCGTTTCCACGTGTTACAGCACGCAGCAATGTGTATGTTCCAAAATCTTTGGTATCAGCAATTTTTTGGTAAACCAATGAAATATTGAGTCCGTCGATCTTGAGCTCAGAGACAATCGAAAATTTCATCGAATCATTTCCAAGTTGTCTGCGCATTTGCTCTATCCATTCTTGCACTTCTTCAAATGAAAACGCATCTTGGAGTGATTCCTTCGGTGTCAGGTGCATGACCTTTGGGAGTCGCCCATCAAGTGGCGCACCAACGCGCTGAGTAGGGGAGTCGGGTGTAATCAGCTCCGGGAATTCTTTTTCTAGTTTGATGAGTTCTTGTTTGAGAGCATCGCGCACATCTTCGGATACTTCAGTTTTATCGTCGATGAAATACGCCTTATTCAAGCGCCAAATTTCGGATCGTAGTTTGCCGATGCGCTCTTGGGCTTTGTCCATCATCGAAAGATTAATCGAGTATGGGGGCTGCTGTAAATGACTGGCATGTTTATTGGTTGATTGGTTTACTAGTTCCAAGGTTGTTCTCGGAGACCAATTAACCAGTAAACCAATCAACTGCGCACATGAATTTCAATCGAATCTTCGGCAACGCATTTCTTTGTTTTTATCTGTGGGTAACCATGTGCGCCTTACTTCTCACGCTTTTCCGTATCTATGTACCTTTGCCGCGCAGTCTCGTCATCTATAGCTACGGCATGATGGCCCCGTATCAATCCTATGGTGAGAAACATCAGGAGATGCTCGCGGAAGGGAAGGTATCAAACGGTGAATGGGTAAAGATTGATGTCGATGCGTACTATCCGGTTCTTCATGGCGAACAAAACATCAGACAATATGCGGCAGTATTTGGGTACACCGTCCCTGATAATCGTTTAGAATGGCTGAGGATGTCGTACGCGAAAAAAATTCTCGAACTGGAAAAAGCAAAAGGGAATGCATATTCCGCTATCAGAATTTCGTGGGAACAATGGCCAACAATGACAGGGGATTATCGGGCAAATAAATTTCCTGCAGCGACGGAAACATCTCTTATTTATCAGCTAAATGATGAATAAATTTATTATACAATGGAACGGCTTTTGGTTTCGGTCATGCCCGCCGCACGCGATGGCAATCTTCCGGATATTGTTTGCAGCGTATTTACTCATCGAAGCGTGTACGTATCTGCCATTTGTTCCGCAGATGTTTTCCGATCAAGCACTGACGATGTCACTGTGGGCGGATCTTGTACCACCGTCCGTCAGATTTTTATTTGAACTTCCCCCACCAACTATTGCGTGGGTGATTGCATCTGTATATTTGATCGCATGTATTGGGTTGATGATTGGTTGTGGCATGCGCACGTGCGTCACCATTCTTCTGATTCTCTTCCTTTACTATTGGCAGGTTTCATTCTTCTTATTTCCGTCGTCCTATCATCGGATTTATTTTTTCACATTGATAGCGTTCCTTATAAGCGGAGCAGATAAAACATTTTCCGTTCGAATGCTTCGGACACACAGGTCGTTCTTCGCATGGGAACCAATCATGATATTTGCGCAGCGATTGCTCGCAGTGCAGATCACCGTCACCTACCTGGGAGTTGGTTTGCAGAAAGCGTGGCTCCCCGTATGGCAAGATGGCCGCGCATTGAGTTATTCGATTATCGGGCGTTGGGGAACGTCACTTGGTCGTTGGGTAGTGTCATTAAATCTCCCATTTTGGTTTTATTCGGTGAATGTATTTCTCATCAAAATAGGCGAAGTGTTCCTGCCGTTCATGCTCTGGACCAAGCGTTGGCGATGGTACGCAGTGGCGATGGGAGTGGCATTTCACGTCGGGATCGCTGTTCTTATGAGTATTTGGTGGTTTATTCCACTTATTCCTGCCTACATTGTTTTTTGGCAGCCAGAAGAGGTGTATGAGTGGTTGAATCGGCGTTTCCCGGGCGTTATTCGCTAAGTGACGTATATTTGTTGCGATCGTCAATTGCAATATATTAATTTTCCGCAAAGATGCGCCACATTCAGATACTTATTGCTCACCTATCTTATGGTTAAAGATCCCGACATTCAGGCAGAGAAATTGTACCGACAAATGCTCGATCTCCTCGAGGAACTCGCAGCTATCTATACCGATGCGAGTGAGGAAGAAGAGGAAGACGACGACAGCGCTCCTGTCGATATCGACGATGTTATCGATGGATTGGTAGAAGAAGCCGTTGAACGCGGACTCGATGAAGAAGCAGCAGAGCGCGTGCTCAAGGCTGCTGTAAGCTTTGCGAAGAAGTCTGCGGAGGATTGAGCGCGTGTGCCCTTCGTCGCGCTCAGGGTGACACAGTCTAGTGTCATGGTGAGAATGGTGAGCGTCGCCGAACCACGAACCATGATGCTATTTCACCGTCTTCCCAAGCTTCTTCAAGAAAAGCTTGAATCCCCCGCTGCCAAACTGCAGTTGGCGGGATCCTCGTGTCACTTTGGAAATGCTGATGCCAAGCTTCTTGGCGACATCGCGTTGAGTTTCCCCTGCTGCGAGCATCTGGATTTCCTGCCAGCGTTCGGCGAGGGATTCCAATTCCTGCGGCGTCAAAATATCTGTCAGCAGTTGCTCCGCTTCATCCGTGGATTCGATTGCGCTGAACAATGTATAGAGGTCCTTGAGATATTTAGTAGCAGAAGCCATATGTACTATTGTACCAGTACAACGTGGGTGATGTAAAAAGCACTTGTCGCGCTTGATTTTGCATTTGTGAGTGTGTACTCTTGTACCGTTACATGAGTACAGAAGAACCAATCAAAGGCCCAGAAGATGAAAAGGTGGAAGAAGTTCCACAGCCCGTTCCGGATGCATCAGATCATCCTGTTGCTGAACCTGCACCTGTTGTTAAAGCTGAGGTAGATGATTTTATAGAACGCTTACGAAGAACCTTTACAGTAAAAAGTAACCCTAGCGGTTGGGGCGGTGGGTGAAACTGTTGCGGGATAACCGAACTCTCGTGCAATAGGTAGAACCGGTGATGTCATTACTGCTAGGCTCTTGGTTATGCCAACCTCACCCACATCCATTTTCGAAAAAGCGGTAGAACTTAAAGCGTCCGATGTGCACATCGCCGTCGATTCGCCGTTGTTGTTTCGCATCGATGGTGAACTGGTTGCGCAGACCAAAGGTGTTATTACCTCATCAGATGCAGAAAAGTTGGTAAAAGGTGTCCTCAGTGATGCAGAGTACAAGCGCCTCAAAGAAGACTTGGAAATAGATGTCGCCTATGAACTCAGTGGTGGCGTGCGCATGCGTGTGAACTGTCACTATGAACGCGGCAATGTCGGTCTCGTCGCGCGCATTATCCCAACAGACATTCCTTCACTGGAAGAATTGGGTCTGCAAGCAATCGTGCAAACGTTCGCACACAAGCAGGAAGGTCTCGTGCTGTTCACGGGTCCAACAGGAACGGGAAAGTCTACATCGATGGCTGCGATCATTCAGCACATCAATCAAACATCTGCGCGCAGCATCGTCACACTGGAAGACCCGATCGAATTTTTGTTCGCACAAGGCCAGGGTCTCATTCGTCAGCGACAGTTCGGGCAAGATTTTCATTCATTCGCAGAAGCGCTCAAGCGTGTCCTCCGTCAGGATCCAGATATCGTGATGGTGGGAGAAATGCGCGACCCAGAAACTATCGCCGCAGCGCTGACGCTCGCGGAAACCGGTCACTTGATATTCGCAACATTGCACACGCCAAATGCCGTGCAAACGGTGGACCGCATCATCGATGTTTTCCCACCACATCAGCAGCCGCAAATCCGCGCACAGGTTTCCATGTCGCTTAAGGCTGTCGTCGCCCAGCGCTTGCTACCCAAAGAGGGTGGGGGACGCGTGGCGCAGCGTGAAGTACTCATCAATACACCTGCAGCTGCAAATACCATTCGTGATGGTCGCGTGCAGGAACTGAAGTCGGTGCTGCAGACAGGTAGTGACTTGGGAATGATTTCCTTCGAGAAGGATGCGAAGCGACTGTACAAAGAAGGATTGATCTCGAAAGAGACGTACGTACGCGTTACGGAATAAGGCGAAGTCCTGCACCGGAGCCTCCTCATTTATATAACAATGCGACTGGTGCGGGGCGAAGCGGTTGTATAAAGAGGGATTTATTTCGAAGGAGACGTACGTGAGGGTGACGGAATAGGTGTGTTCTTTTATCAAACAGAACGACATTAATGGCTTCCATAAGCCAAAATTTCGACATTATGTAATTTTCCCTTCACACAGTGTCGGCTTTACAGCACATGGTTGGGATAGGGTGAGGCTGATCCCTATTTCTTCACCCCCAAGCCATGAACCCGACATTGCAGCGTCACAAGTTCCAAATGGAGCTTACGGAGATCGAAGATCTCTTCGCAACCATTCACGCATTAGATTCCAAAGATGCCATGATAGGGTTCCTCAATGACCTCTGTACGCGCCAGGAGCTGAAGGTGATGGCAGGGCGCTGGCGGATCGCAAAATTGGTACATCTAGGCTTTCCCTATAGGGCAGTCAGCAACAAGACAGGGGCGAGTAGTGCGACTATCTCCCGTATTGCCACGCACATGGTGTATGGCAGTGGCCACCTTGCTGGCGTCTGCAGAATCCGCGAAGCGCAGATTAAGCAGGAATTTGATGAATAACGCATGCCCTGTGCTTTAGTGCACTAAAGCGCTAAATTCTTGTAGGTATTGGTCAATCCAGCAGTAAATTATTAGGACACAGTAAATTAGATTTGTCATTATACGACCTGTAAAGTAGAGTACACGTTTGCATGGAATCCCTCCCTTCCAGTATTGAGGCGTACTTGAGCGATGCCGGTTTCTCCGGTACCGAAATCGTTGCCCTAAAAAAATTATTGGAGATGGATGCTGCGACTCTCCGCGAGCTTTCGTTGAAGTCCGGAAAGAGCACAGGAGTGTTAGACCAAGCAGTGAAGAAGCTGATGAATAAGGGGATTGTTTCCAAAGAGACCATCAACGATGTGCCGAAGTATGTGATGAAATCTCTTCAGTCGATTTTGAAGTGGATGGAGGACGACATGCACACGCGACAGCAACTAATGGTTCGCCGTCATCAGGATTTTGAATTGTTTATCAATTCCATTGTTACAACCAAGCGCCGTCCTGAGATGGAATTTTTTGAAGGAGAAGATGGCTTGAAAAAGGCCTACATGCTGTTGCTTGAGCGCGGCAACGACTTTATTCAATACGGTCCAGCTTTGTGGATACCAGAAGAAGATCCTCTGCGTGATTTCCGCGTGCAGTATTTCCGCGAACGTCATAACCGTGGAATCTTCTTGCGAGCCATATCGCACGATACATTCCTTGGTCGTCGCATGGTCTCACGCGACCCCTTTGAATACCGCCGAACGATTCTTGTCGACCAAGATGCATATCCATTTTATTTCGAGAAGATTATTGCCGGCGATACACTTGCTTGTTTTCATTTGGAAGATAACCGTGCGGTTTTTATTAAATTTCCGGAGATGGCAGCGAACGAGCGCGCGTTCTTTGATCGATTGTGGAACAAGAAAATCCAGCGCGAGCAAAATGCCAATCGCCCTGCCGATCCTATTGTTGCCGATGGCGTAAAGAAATTGCACTCAGCTCAGACGTTTGTCGATGTGGATGCAAAAGTCTCCGTTCCGATGAAAACGAGAATGTTCTCGGAGTTGCGAGAGTTTTTCTTGGGGAAAAAGAGTTTGGCAGCGTTTGCGGGGTGTGCGGTGCTGGCTGCGATTGGAACATTTGGCGTGTATCAATATTCATTTATACAGAGTAAGAAGGAAGTGCAAAATCGCATTCTTTTGATATCAACAACTGGCGCAATGCAATTTGATGCTCGTGATGTTGAACAAGTAAGAACGCCTGAAGACATGAAAAAGCCTGAATATTTAAAACTGGTAAATAAACTCCGGGAAATACGAAGCCAGAACGAGGGAGTGAGATATGCATATCTCATGAGGCCAAGCGAAAAAGTTGGAAAGGTCTATTTCGTTGCAGACGCCGATGCCTTTGAGCTCGAAATTCCAAAAGATATAAACTATGACGGAATTATAGATGAGGATGACGTGCCAGATTTTCCAGGTGATGTGTATAGCGAAGTTAAAGATGAACATGATTCATTTTTAGAATCTACCGAAGCTGCATATGAAAAACCTGCTGTTTATGAACCGTATGATGATGGCGCATGGGGAACGGTAATAGCAAGTTGGGCGCCTATTAAAAATGCTGATGGTAAAACAATTGCGCTGTTAGGTATCGATGTTTTTGCTGATGATGTTTTTCAACTATCCGGCAATGTCTTCATGCCTGCAGTTATTTTTATCGCTCTTTTCTTAATATTTGTGTTCGTTCGTCTTGCTGCGTTTAATAGGTCTCTGTTTAAAGAAATTAGTGCAGCATTATCACTCAAGAAACTCAGCATAACAGTTGTTAGTTGCGCCGTTGTTGCAATTGCTGCAGCGGCGCTACTGTACTATTACAATGTTTATCTCACTATCCAAAGAGTCCAGGTAAAAGTCTTATCAATCGCTGCTACAGGAGGTTTGCAATTTGAAGCTGAGGATTTGAATCAATTGCGTCACAAGGAAGACATTCAAAAACCTGAGTATGCAAAAGTAATTTATTTATTGAATGAAATCCGCCGCCAAAATCCGGGCGTGAAGTTTATGTATCTTATGAGACCAACTAAGGATCCTAATACACTAGAATTTGTCGCGGATGCAGACAGCCTTGAACCTTTTAGCTACAAAGATTTCAATGATAATGGAGTGGTGACTGAGGAGGACATGATTCCATTACCAGGTGATCCATATGATATTACAGGCGTTGTAGCAATGCATACTGCTATTAATGGTCAGAATTCTGTGGATCAGAGACCGGAAACAGATCAGTGGGGGACATACATATCTGGCTATAGCCCCATTAAGAATTCTGATGGGTCTGTAGCGGCGATATTAGGAGTTGATATTGAAACTAGTAGCATCGCCGAACTTGCAAAGCAGACATTCGCGCCAGTCTTATATTTCTTAGGATTCTTTGTTTTTGTTATTTTCATTCGCTTAGCATCTCTTAATAGATCATTACTTCGTGAGTGCTATGTATTTTGTAATACGAGAAAGAAAATGATTATGACGGTTGGTGTGGTCGTGGGAATGGCGGTTCTCACCATTGTTCTTTATATGTATAACGTTCGTGCCAATATAGAACGTGTACGCGAGAAGGTTCTCTCGATTGCGACTACAGGTAGTTTACAATTTAAAGCTGAGGATTTAGATCAATTAAGAATATTAAAAGACATTGAGAAACCTGTTTTTGTTAAAGTAGCAAAAGAATTGCAAGACATTCGCTTGCAAAACGCCAATATTAAATATGTATATTTATTCAGACCACAAGATGGTACGACCACCTTTGAATTCATTGCGGATGCGGATGCATTTAATGCAGATTTGAATGCTCCAACGGACTTGGATGGCAATGGTATAACCGATGAAGAAATGGATGAGATCCCTTATCCAGGATTATCATATGATGTCACTCACATAGAGGAGTTAGCAAAGCATCAGTATCAAACGCCAATAGTTACCAAAGAATCTTATACGGATCAGTGGGGGAGTGTGTTTAGCGGTTATGCACCGATTCGAAACCAATCGGGGGCGATTGTTGCGATTTTAGCAGTGGATATGAGTGCTAATGAGGCATATCGTGCCAGCTTGGTAGCACTCATACCTGCACTCATTCTAAGTATTGGATTTGGGTTATACGTAATTTTCTTAAGAGTAGATTTCAAGAAATCCACACTGTATACGTTGCTTCAGAAAGTCGTCACACGTCAGAGGATGTACATCGTTATATTTATTTTGATGGGTGTGTATTGGCTTCTCTTTGGATTACATTTTTATAAAAAGCATTTATTGCTTGAAGAAACAGGGAAGAGATTGATGGCGATTGCAGTAACAGCAACATCACAGATTAATCCTAATGATCTCGAGCCATTACGTTTTGCGAGAGACATGAAGAGAGAGGAATATCAGAGAGTGTTTACACAACTCAACGAAATAAGAAAGAATAATCCCGATATTCGGTATGTATATATTTTGAGACCAACTAAAGATGAAGAAGTGTGGGATTTTATTGTTGATGCTGATTCAAATTACTTCATTCCATTTTTGGGTATTGATTACAACGATGACAAAAAAGTTACGGAGTTGGATGAAAATGTAGCGCCAGGAGTAGCTCTCTGGCTTGATCCTGCATATAACTCTGCTCGCGAGTCGCTGAAACAACCAATGTATGACGATGAATTTTATGCTAACCAATGGGGCCCTCTTCTTTCGGGATATGCTCCTATTAAGGACAGAAACGGCAAGACGATTGCGATTTTGGGGTTGGATGTGAGCGCGGAATAATAATTTTTTTTAGCGATTCCTTTCAGATGTTTTTATCAAATCCAAAATATAAGTGGCAAGATACTTCTTATTTCTTTTTTGGAAATATTTTTCTTTCCATGAATGACCATTGATTGTTTTTCTACAATTTTTTGCATTGCAATGGCAAATCATCGGTTTTCCAAAAAATGAAATGTCACTTGTTTCATAATCATATGTAATCTCTTCACCTTTTTTAATATCTCGTCTTGCTTCTAAGATAATCTGACCACGAATTCCAGCGTTAGGATTGCAACTATGGTTGAATCGGTCGGTAGCTTCTAGCTTTTTCGGGTTCACTGGCCCGAGGTAGTAATCTTTATATATTTCTACTGGATGGGTTATCATTTCTGGGTATTTAGTTCCATATTTTTTAAGTTCTTTGCTCGTATAGATCTTTCCTCCCCAAATTGCTATCAATTCTTTTTTCTGTAAGGGAGCTGTGGCGAAAATACCCTTACCTCCTAGGGGAGAATCTAACACAGTGCATTTAGGATTTAAAAAAGAGTTTGAAGCCATGATCTTTTATAGGGTAACTAACACCGATCCAATCGAGAGAGTAATACCAAAAAACTATTTAGCAAATGGATGTTTTTCAGTATGCTGTAAAGCATGTTATTAGTTTCGACTTTTATTGAAAAAAGCCCAATCCATGGCATTGGACTTTTTTCTAAGGAATTTATATCCAAAGACACTATCATTTGGAGTTTTAATCCCAAACTAGATATTGTTATTTCGCGTAAAGAGATGGCTGAACTAGGTGTTTATGCGCGTGAAACTTTTCTAAGGTATTGCTATCAGCCCGATCAGGAAACATATGTGCTTTGCTTTGATGATGCTCGTTTTATAAATCATTCAGATGATCCAAATACTACTGATGATTCCAAGAAAGAGGGTTATGTTATCGCAGCAAAAGATATTAATTCGGGTGAGGAAATAACGTCGAATTATAAGGTTTTTGACCTGGATTTTCAACGAAAATTAGGTTTGAATGCCTAATTCTGAGATTAACAAAAGCCTTTAAATTTGGTATACATTAAATGTGGACGCAAGCAAAAAAATCCCATTGGTAAGCTATTCCCTTCTTGCATTAGTAGGGCTAATTGCCACTGGAATTTCATTATTTTTATATAATTACACAACCCGATTACTTGAAGATAGGTTGAAAGAGCGATTGGTTGCGATGGCATCAACCGCTGCTTTGCAATTTGATCCTAAAGAACTAGCTCAAATAGTCGATGAAACAGATGTTGGCAATCCAGCTTTTTTAAAATTAACAAGAAATTTACAAGAAATTAGAAATGCAAATGAAAATGTTCACTATGCATATATTCTTAGGCCAACAGCTGAGGCTGGTATTTTCGAATTCGTTGTTGATGCTGATTCAATCGATCCGTACGCTGAAGTTGATCTAAATAAAGATGGTGTAATAGATGAAAGTGATGCTTTAAACATACCAGGGGACGATTATGATGTTTCGGAACTACCAGAACTAAAGGTGGACGCTTTAAAATTCCCAACTACTGATTCAGTGCCATACACCGCTGATGCGTGGGGTACATTTTTGTCTGGATATGCTCCTATTAAAAAAGCTGGTGAAACTGTCGCAGTACTTGCACTTGATGTAGAGGTTTCTGACTATTATTTACTTGTAAGGCAGACATTTATACCATTTATTCTTTTCATTGGAGTGCTGCTTTTGCTTTTGACTTTTATGACAGTTATTATTGTCAAAATGTGGAAATTTCGTGTGGACTTTGTCCAGGAACTAGATCGCCAAAAAGACGAACTCTTAAGCATTGTTAGTCACCAACTTGCGACACCTGTTTCTTCTATCAAATGGTATACAGAAATGTTAATTGATGGAGATCTTGGCAAGGTGTCAAAACAACAAAAGGAACATCTCGGTTCGATGGCTAATGTTGCAGGAAATCTTAGCGATCTTGTGAGTATGATCTTGGACGTTTCTCGCATTCAACTTGGACGCATGCATATTGAGAAACAGGAGCTTGATCTTGATGGGTTCTTTAAAGAAATTCTAGAGATTATTAATCCCAAAGCAGAACAAAAGAAGGTAAAATTTGATGTATCCATGCCTAAGAAATTGCCCAAGGCCATGCTCGATCGTCGTTATACGCACATGACAATCGAGAATCTTCTCAGTAACGCTATTAAGTACACACCTGAAAACGGATCTGTGAATTTCAACGTAGAGCTCCGAGGTAATATCTTATATTGCGAAGTGAAAGACACAGGCGTCGGTATTCCTAAGGCAGACCAAGAAAAAATATTCGGTAAAATGTTCCGTGCCACGAACGTTCGTAATGAAATAGATGGAAATGGATTTGGTTTGTACGTTGCAAAGGGTGCAGTTGAAGCTCAGGGTGGAAAAATTTGGTTTAAGAGCACAGAAGGTAAGGGCACAACGTTCTTCGTAGAATTGCCACTTAGGGATTTAAAGTAAAAAAGTCCGCAAGCACGATGCTTGCGGACAAATCACTTCCTCGGAGGCTCTCGATCTCGACCCATACCTACTCCTTCAGCTCGTCGCCGATGAGATAAAGGGCCACTCCGCCCAAGATCCAAGCGGCAATCATTTTCCAAGATGGCCATTCGCCCTTGATTGCGGTGCAGATCACCGGGATGAGCACGTAGAAGGTTGCGAGTGCCGCAGAGCTGGCGTGCCTTTTGAGCGCTTCGAAGTGCGCCCAGTCTGCGAGGAAGCTGAATCCACTGACAAGGATCAGAATTCCAATCTGCCTCATAGTGGGGAGCTTGAGCGAAGAGGTGACACTATCTGCTTTGGGATTGTGCACCTCGACCCCGTTTGTGTGCCCTGTGTACAGGGCGAACGGAATGCCGAAGATAACAATCGTTGCTCCAAGGAGCATTGTGAGGACCACGGATGACACACCCTTAAGATACTTTTCCGTGAGCACGATCTCGGTGGCGTACATTGCCGAAGCAATGATGCAGAGCAACGTCTTCATGTTTCTTCTCCAGCGAGGAAGTTTTGAAAGGTCAACGCAAGGGCGCCCCTGCATTTTTAGCATATAATATTAGTAAAAATTGTCAATGTGCCTAAATTAATGAATTACTGACAGGAATCACTACCAATTCATTTTATCAATAAGTGGTTTCCACCAGGAGTTCTTTTTAAAGTTAGTGTATAACTCTGGTTATGAAGCCTCAGCTTGTTACCCTCATTTGGACCCTTACCCTCCTCGCTTGTGTTTCACTTAGCACTCTTACTGATACTCTTAGCGTGAGCTGGGCGAAGACAGGGAATATGTGGCACTTGTTGTGGGTAATTTTGCTCGCGCCATTTGTCTTCATTTTCTTTGGACTCTCAGGAAAACATACAGGCCTCGCCATTACATCAACTCTCACAAATTCATTGATCGTCATTGGACCAGTGCTTGTGGGACTAATTATCTTCAAAGAATGGAAGGCCATCTCATGGCCTCAGTATGTAGGTATCGGATTGGTGCTTGTGGGGATTACTCTTTGCGCGTTCTTCGGCAAGAAGTAGGAATCGCTCTCGGGGGGGGTGATTCAGATTGCAAGCGATCAGACGGGGGAGGGGGGGGTGAAATGCTAATTATGGCTCGTACTTTGTCTGCGATTTTCATTAATACTATTGAAACCTATTGAGAGTTTGCACTCTTGGCTTACACCCTTTGCAGATACTTGGATCATCTTGAATAGCTTGTGCATTTACCAGACATGCTGCTTTCCGGTTTAAATTTTCGATCTCATTACATTTGGTGGGATCTCCATTTTTGAATGCAAGACTTTGCAAACACTCTTCGTAAAGAGTTGGATAGCCTGATAATGATGAGCAGTCATTTTCAGATTTTACAAATGAGACTCGTGCAATCAGACAACACTGATTTTGTAGTCGAGTTCTTCTAGCATCATCTGCTCTGCAATCTGTATAGGAAACATCTCCATCATCAGATCTAACGTACTCATTATTCATCATACAGTTATCTGCCTCTGTTTCGGCAGCACCGACACAGCTAAGTCCATAGCTACTTGGCATCAATAATTCACAGGCACTGGGGTCTTTTCTCAATTCTGCGTATGTGCGGATGCAAGTTGCAATGTGATCCCCCTCCGAAGGAGTAAATAAAGCGAATGTTCCATTCCTGTACTTTTCGCATTCAGTCACCGGAAGATTTTCCTGGACAAGTTTCTCCCCAAGTGACTTCCCCGTTTCACCAAGATGGTATCCCCTTAGTGTGAGGATACCATCAGAGATGTACATGTATGCGATTAGAAGCCCTGCAATCAAGGCAGGCAGGACAGCGATGACGAGGGTCGTAATGCCGATTGATCGGGCAAATTTATGGAAGCGCATGTGTTACTTGAGAGTTATCGTATAAGGTACGTCTGCGTTTGTTGCAGTACCGAGCACAAGACCTCCTTGAGACGGGCTGACTTGGGAAATGATAATTTGATAGGAGCCGGAATTAAGACTTAGGAATAAGTCTAAATGTTCTGCGTCTATTGTTGCATAGTATGGCAGGAAGTTTAAATCATCTGGGTTGTTTGAATGTGTTTGCTTAATCATTACGTGTAATTGTGTATCTGGCTTTGGCAAAGTGAAAGAAAGCATACCTGAGCGTGCTTGATCTACATTAAACGTGTAAGTATTTTGCTGATTTACATCACCTACCCATGATTGCGCACTTTCAAACCTTTGAAGTGATTTATTTTCTATATCTTGCATAAAAAGACCAGAAATTGATTTGCGAATAGCAGTAGAAGCTTCACCTGCTGTCATATACTGGAACGAAATTGGAGTAGCGCCTAGCCAACGATCTGATGAATTTGTTCCTTCCTTTATAGAGGTTCGGATGATCAATTCGCCTTCGTATGGAGTACCGCCAAGTGGCTGCTCATCCCCGGCAAGTATATCTTCTCGTAGAGAAAGTGTTTGCCCTCCGTTCAAAAGTTGCGCTAGATTAAAATCAGTACCAAGGAAATTGGAGTTTGATTCCATGCTCGCCTCTATTATCGATACCATTGTTTCTAATGCAGCTCCATGCTGCATAATTTCGTCAGAAAATATTCCTCCTTCCTTATCTATATCATTAGTCTCCGGTTGCAGAACAAAAGCTCGGTCAGCAGTTGCTGAGAATTTACCTGAACCAAGCCAAGAACTATCGAGTGCGACACTATATCGAGAAAATTCTTTGAGATTTACACTATTAAATTCAGGACTTCCAGCAGCTAGACCAGGATTTTTTGCTGGATCCAATCCAACAAATAGATTTATATCATTACCTGTTTTTTCCTTTAGTTCTTTAGCCATGTAATAACCAACCCCATTGCCATGGCTGTGTACGAATCCACTTACAACTTCTGGATTAAATTGAGGTGAAAGTGCAAGAAGTTGATTTGCTCCCCATTGGCCGGCAGCTTTTGTCCAATCAGAATCACTAAGATCGAACTCATTAGGAACGAGAGAGCTAAAATTCTTTGCTGCATCAGACCAATCGATTGTGACGATTTGCGCTCCATTTCCAGAGTGCTGAGCATATTCATAGAGCGCCTTTGTAAGAGCCTCCATTTTGCCACTAGATTCAGAATCCGTTCTTCCATGAACAATGATCCAAATTGGTTTGGTAGGGTCAAGTTCTTTGACATCTTTTACATCCTTTCTTCTTCCAGTCTCTTCGTCAAATTCTGCTACGCTCATGCGCACAGGCATCGTCACATCTCTCCCCTCGATACTAATCTGCCCCTCAATCCTTTGCGACTGATATGATTTTATATTGATTCCAACATCAACAAATTTTGCACTTGGAGTATAACCAGGTGCTGCGCCTTCAGGTGGATATAGAGTTTCATCTTTTACCTCTAGTGTATATGTCCCAGGTAACAGTCTAAGACTTATCGATTCACCTGCACTCGCATTTGTTTCTTTATTGGATGGATATCCAGTATTTGGTATGTAAGGTCCAGTAAGTCTAAGCGAAACATCATATACAACCGGACTACTCAAACTCTGCTCTGGGTCTACCCACAAATTCACCATCTTCTCTTCTTTAATGGTAAAAGTAACAAATGCACTCTTTTCCGGGTTGATTGTTACTTCTTTTGATTCAGTACGTGTGCCTACAATAGTTCCCAGCGTATAATCTAGATCCTTATTTTCAGTACTTGTGATTGTTCCTATCCAAAAACTATCTGACTGACCAGCACTTGCGAGTGCATTGTTAAGCAGCGCTGGATCCGATGCATAATTTGGACCTGCACGTAAGGCAACAGCGAAGGCAAATTCCTGTTGCGCTCTTGGTGTCCAGCCAGCGATTCGGGTATCTGTCGAACGTTGCAATGTATCCATAATTTTTAATCCCAAACTAATCTCCCTCCTACTCATTTCATGTGGAACAGGAACAGCGTTCGCTCCTCCTCTGCGTTCCCATTCTAATCTTGCCCCCTCAAGTGATTTTGCCTCACGTTCACGCTCCACGGCCGTCGCCCAATCCTCGTACGCCTCATCCGCCTGCATCATCTGCCTCCAACTATTTTGGAAAATTAATTTCCCCGCATCCAAGATCTGCTGACGGCTTGGGCGTCCAATATTCGTTCCATGGATGGTGCCGGTACTTGGCCAGTTTTCCTGGATGACAGCATCAAGTTGCGCAAGTTGTGTGCGCTGGTCTGCACCGTTCTGGAGTTGCACGTACACGTCCACAGACTTTTGCATGATCTTCGCCATTGCCTCTGTGTACTCCACATTTGCTTCTTGAATTCTATGAAGCTCTGCCTTTCGTTCCTCAATAAGCACATCTTCTATTTGCCCCCGAGTCCACGTGGGATCGAGTGCGTATCTGCGTTCAATTTCTGCAGGCCAATTTTCTTGTCGATGCTGCGGGTAATTGTCATACAATGCTTGTTCAGGGCTTGGGAACACTGCAGCAAAATTATACGGAGCAGGGAGATTGTTTGTGGCTTCCCACATGCGCATGCCCTCTGCATAGTTCAGGTTGTCTTCGTCCACATAAGCGTTATCAATGCCAAGCATCGCCTCAAACGCCGCTATATCGGCTGCATTTTCTGGTGGAGTACTTGCGATGGAATCTGCTTGATTGGTAAGCGTGAGAGTCCTCGTATTTTTGTCCCAGTGTATTAATACTTGATCTTGCTTCATGCCATATGCGCGATCGCACATTTCCAGCACGTAATCTCCGGTAGGTAATGCAGCGTCGAATGAAACCATTGCCAGACTGAATGTGGTCCCGCCTTCGTGTGTGACGAGCGTTTGAGAAAGAAGACCTTCTCCTCCTAAGAAGGATACGTAACTTTGATCATTGGGAGATTCGATTGCAACAATCACGTTGTTGCCTTCGATTTTCACAACAGAGAGATCTGCCGCAATCGGCTCTTCCTCCAACCGTCCTTGTTCTACCTGGTCCCACGGTAATTGCTGCGTAGCAATGTGGCCAGGGTAACCTCTGTTGTAATCACCAATGGTGATGTCTAATAATTTTCCTGTTTGTGCATCGAGCATTTTAATGGTGACTGTTCCGCTGACATTTTCTTCGTGCATCAGCTGAAAGTACCAAATATCACTCTCCGTACCGCCCACATGTTCATAGGTGTAGTCAAAATTCTTTCCTCCAACAGAAGCGACAAATCGTGTCGCGTCCGCTGGTGAGCGGAATCGGGCACTGAAGCGCGTGTAACCTGCGTTCTCGTTGTATTCTGTCGTGACGAGCATTCTTGGGTAAGGCACTGCGACTTCCGATTCAAGACTCTCCTGCAGGCTCACCATCAACCGACTCACGGATTCTTGTCGTTCAGCTCGTTCAATTTCTTCTTGTTGCTGGCGCAATAAATCTTCCTCGAGAGTCATTACTTCGGTCATCGCACAATCGATCGTTGTGTTGAGATTGCCGAGTGTTGCGCGTAACTGCGTTTGCTCGCTGCGGCCTTGGAGCAGGGGATCCGTCTCGATCTCCTGCATCGTGAACTGCACATACAATGTTATTGCATTCAGATCGCTTCGCCATTGTGACAGTATTTCAAGTGTTACAGGTTGAGTCAGATCCGGACGCGCTTCGGTGATGGCATTATTCAATGTGGTTATTTGATCTTCATATGCAGTGTTCTGCGCTGCGACTTGTGCACTCACAATCGCGCGATTGATCTGCGTGTTCAGATAACTGATCTGCTGCTGCACCGATGTTCGCTGGTTCTGTGCGGTCTCAAGCTTCTGTGCAATGCCTGGAGCTTGGAATGCAAACACTCCGCGTGTTCCAGAGTTGGTGGTTACGATAATGCTTGTTCCCAGTGGATCCGCTGCAATGTCACTCACGGCGCCCGGCACCTTGTAGCGCGCCTTCTCTATAACGTTCGATCCGTTGACCTCAAAGATGCATACCGTGCCGGTCGTATGACCGACTGCGAGGAGAGTATTGTCTATCCACTGAACCTCGGAGACATCGCCCTGACCTGTCGTGATCGATGTAATGCGCTGACCGTTTTGCGCATTCCAAATTCCTACTTCACCATAGCGCGCTCCTGCAGCCGTTCGTTGATTATCTGCTGATACGTCGACATCCGAAACATTGCTCTTCATGGGAGATGCATACGTCATTTTCAGCTGACCAGTGGAAGAGTTGTACGCTTCTACTTTGAGTCCGTTATTTTTGACCACGGTCTGCTGCCCGATCATTTCATCGAACGCATGAGGCGCTGAGGACGAGCCAAATGCTTTTACGGTCGTGCCGGTGTTCGTGTCGATCACTTTTACACTCGATTGCTTGATTCCTACGGCGACCATGGGAGAGCCATCAATACATTCCACATCTTCGACGGCATTGTCGAACATGATTGTTTTTTTGAGCGCCCCCGACTCGGCATCCCATATCTTGATGGTTTTATCGAGAGAACCCGTCACAATTGTTCTTCCATCACTGCTGATATCTACCGATGTTACGTCTCCCGTATGACCATTGAGTGTTTTAATAATGCCGCCAGTTTGCTGGTCGACGATGCGCGCAGTTTTATCGCTGCCGGCCGTGATGATGCGCGTGCGATCTGGGCTCACGACGGAATCGAAAACATTGTAAGAGCCGTGCGGTGAAACGCTGCCATAGAGCTCACCGATAGACCCCGGTGCTTTTGTTCCATCGGAGCCCCAGCCTCCGGCTACGGGTCTCGATAAAACCTGAATCTGTTGGTCGAGCGCTTGTTTTTGATCGAGCAGCGGTAAAAGCTGTGGGTTGAAACCGGAGCGAACATTACTTTCGATTTCTGCGAGTTGCGAGCTCGATAGGCGAGCACTTTCTTGTTGAGCGATGTCAGCTGTTTCCGTTGAGGTTTGCTGAGAGGTTGGTTCGACGTTGATATTTGTTGCAAGAGGTGTTCCTGAGGCCATTATTTTCCCCTCTAACATTTCCACGTGTGCGGCTACGGTGTTGACAGATGCTGCCCTTCGTCGAGGGTGTTTTGATCCTAGTATTGTTTCCTTGAACTGATTCCAAAACCCTTTTCGTAATGCAGGGCTTTCCATACTTTGTAGGATTGATCCGTATTGATTCATGTCGCCAAAAATATCAGCCGGCGCACGTCCTTCTTGGATTTCTCTGCCGATCTGAGTCCAAACATCCGCTATTTCATCCGCGGTTGGATTGTGCGTGGAATCATGATGTTTTTCTGATGAAGGTTTCATACATGAAAGGTATGGGTTAAGAATTACCTTCATGAAACAGGAGTAGGAGTCGCGACGGCAGGTCCTGTCTAAAGTGTTTTTTGCATGACAGTCATTTTTTGGCTAACAAAAGCTGAAAAATGCGTTCTTTTACAAAGCAGAACAGAGCCCATTACTGAAGCGTTCCATATTGAAATAGAACGAATTAAATGGCTCATGGAAAACAAAAAATAACTACCATTGTAAGTTCATGTGTGGATTGTTATGCCTTAATATTTCGTTTGAGGAGAGGATATATCCATATTTCTTTCCTCTCTAATTTCCCATGGTTCAACATTCTTTATTTACTTCCTCGCGAATGGGCAAAAGTGTAGCGGCTAGCCTGCTCATCAGCATGGCATGCGGTGCTTTCTCTGCCACACTTTCTTTTGCTGCATCAGGTGAAGCTGCAGCACCATACGAGGTTCTTTTCACCATACCTAAAGGTGGTGACAAAGGCGTTACCTATTTGTATGAGAACACGCCAGAAATGCTTCCTATTGGTCCAAGCCGTCTCATGGTTGCAGGTGATAATACTTTTTTCATCCTCGATTCAGCCGGTAATCGAATTCTCCGATATGACCAGTCAGGTAAATATCTCAATACCATCACTCTTCCTTCTGCTAGTAGTCTCGTTGATGCAATTGTCTTTCAAGGAGAACTTTATGCTATTGGTAGTGAAAATGATTTAAAACTCTATCGTTTTTCCAATGAAGGAAAGTTAAACGAAAGTTCCGTCGTGAAAATGCCAAAAAGCAAAGGGATGCAGGTAATTAATCAGATGAAGATAAACGACTTTGGCGACCTAGTAGTTGAGATTACCGATTCCGATCTTCGATCTATTGTGGATGTTCCACTGTTTCCACTTTCTAAGACTAAGGCAAAAATTGATACATTGCTCTCACGCATTTCTTCGATGAAATTTAAATCTGATAAAACTCGATCGATGGGCATCGAGCTAGCGGGACGTATTGTAGATACCATCGACTTCCACACAAATACGCACTTTGCGAAGCAATTCGCTATTCAAAATAACGGTGCATTCCAACTTCAAACCACAGAGGTGATGGTGAACCCAACTATAATGGTTGATACCGTTTTCCGCAGCTATGGAATAGATGGAAAGTTCCTCGGAATGACTCGTTCACCAGCAAAAGAAAATTATATCAATGTACGCGATCCAGTATCTGTTGCATCTGATGGCGGACTTCACTCACTCATCACACAACCTGATGGTGTGAAGATTGTTCGTCTTAAGCTCCTGAATGCGCTTGATCCTGTTTTGTCAGAACCTGAAGATAATTCAGCGACAGCGTTTCAAAACAACGTTAAGTCTTCACTCGTTGCAACGGCCGGATCTATTTCAGATTTAATTAATCAGAAGGATGCGAAGCTAGTTGCGATCACATGTGGTAGTAGTAGCAACCCATGGAGATCACGGGCGGAAATGCGCTACTCTGCAGATGCTTACACAAGTAATTCAAAAACTTTGACTTCTTCCAATATGGATGTTTCTAGAACTCGCTGCTCAGATAGAGTAGTTCCTTCACAGTATCTAAATACATCTAATAAAACTTTTCGATCCGTGCCTTACAAATGGGGAGGGTTCGATCTACCAGCAGATTTTAATAATGCAATGTCTAATGGAAAAATTGCCGGGAATGCAACAGGTTATATCCCTTCTTGCTCCAATCAAAATCTTATCTCTGGCGTAGATTGTTCGGGTTTTATTTCTAGAACGTGGAATCTACCAACAAAATACAGTACAACTTCCCTTCCAACTATCTCCAGCACAGTTTCCTCAGTGTCCAAACTAAAAACAGGAGACATATTAAATTACTATAATTCTCACGTTCGCCTTGTTGAACATGTTAACTGGAAAAGTTCAACAACCTCTGATGGAGTGTATGTATGGGAATCCACTGTTGATCCAAACACTGCTTATGTTTGTTCAGGAACATGTTATGGCAATGGCTTAGGGATGAATGGAAGGTATGATGGTGTTGTTTATCGGTTCCTTCCATGGTCACAATTTCAGGGTCTAAGTCCGAATAGTTGGAATACCACAGATAAGTATAAAGGATATATGCCATATAGCTATAATTGTGTTGCTAATTAATTCTCTTTATCCCATGCGAGTTTCATTCCCAATCCTCATCGGCATTTCGATCATGACAATCAGTTGCACTGTATCTGTGAATCCTTCTAAAGAGGATTTAAGTAATAGTAGTTTATCGGAGTCATTATCTTCTTCTCACAATTCCAGTTTTTCTTCTCAAACCCCATTCATTGCCCAACCTGTTATCGAAGCAGATATTTATCCCGCCCGTAAGGCTTTGATAAAATACTTTACCTTACTTCATGCGGGAGAATATATAGAAGCTGTTTCATATCATGGAAGTGGTTATGAACAATTAAGGCAGTGGAATCCGAATGAAGATTCTAATAATTATTCCACTTTGCTAAAAAATGGATGTGAAATGAATGGCCTGCAATGCCTGAAGATTAAAACAATTATTAGCCAGAAAATTTCGGATGAAAAAATTGTTTATATTGTTCAGTTTGAAAATGAAGATGGAACTGTGTTTAAGCAAGGACCTTGTTGCGGAGCAACAGAAGAAGCAATGCCCACAAAAACAAACTTTGAATTTACTGTACAAAAAGACCTAAATGGTTACCTGGTAATGACATCACCAGTTTACGTGCCTTAATAGTCTTAAAAGAAAGAGTAAACAGGAAGTTGGTCACTTCCTGTTTTTATTTATTATGGAGAAAAATGCATTCTTTTATGAATAAGAACAGAGTCTTTATAACGCCTTTAAAGTCATTTTTGCCATTAATACCTATTATAGACATTAAATCAATTTTAGTGTATAATAAAAACATATGCAGCAACCAGCACGTACTCCAGATCAAGATCCAGCTGAACCATATGCTGTCACAATAGATACAAGTGACATACGTTTTCCAATGCCACCTACTCCCTTGAAGGGGGAACATAGACATCCTCCGCAGGATCCGATTGACACTGCTCATATAAGACATACAAACCGCAAGAACCGTTGGACTGCTAAGACATACGAGCCAAATGCTCTCGGTAAAGCAGTGCAGTGGACACGGCAAAAAGTGAAGGATGCCCTGGAGTTCATTGGCATTCTGTAAGAGATGACACACAGAGTCGGTGTATACTCCTGCGCAATGACCAATGCGCTCATTGCCCAGGCCTTCGAACAAATCGCAGACATCTTGAATCTGCTCGATGAAAATCCTTTTCGCATACGTGCGTATCAGCGTGCAGCGCAGACGATTGCTGCCAAGAGTGAAGACCTGGAAATGATCTACAGCCGCAAAGGGCGAGATGCATTCAAAGATATTCCTGGTATCGGAGAGGATTTGTCGTTGAAGATCGAAGAGATGATACAAACGGGGAAGCTGAAGTATCTCACAGAAATATCCAAGAAGGTTCCTGCTGGTCTTATAGAGATAACGGGTATCCAGGGAATGGGTCCCAAGAAAACAAAATTCCTCTGGAAGGAATTTAAGGTGACGAGCGTTGATCAATTAGAAAAGCTGGCGAAGTCCGGCAAGCTCGATACGCAGAAAAACTGGGGCGCGAAATCGGTGGAGAATGTTCTCAAGGGTATTGAATCGATGCGGTTACATAATGAACGCATTGCCCTGCCGACAGCGTTTGCAGTAGCTGAGCAGATAGTGAAACTACTGAAAGAAAGTGGTTTGTGTGAACAGTGTGAAATTG
The DNA here is from genome assembly GCA_964391185.1 of uncultured Candidatus Peribacteria bacterium. Classification (GTDB taxonomy): domain Bacteria; phylum Patescibacteriota; class Gracilibacteria; order Peribacterales; family Peribacteraceae; genus JAKQEM01. The sequence continues at coordinate 26,606 of CAYMIX010000008.1, forward strand.
CGGGAAGCCTTCGCCGGCGCAAAGAATCAATTGGTGATATCGATATTCTTGTGACGAGTAAGCACGTGGAGAAGGTGATGGATGTATTTTGCACATTTGAACTTGTTGACCGTGTTCTCGCACGCGGCCCTACCAGGTCCAGCGTTCACCTGAGTATGGGGATTAATTCCGACCTTCGCGTGGTGGATAAAGACGCGTTCGGTGCTGCACTTTTGTATTTCACCGGTAGCAAAGAACACAACATTCACGTACGACGAATTGGTAATGACCATGGGTTCACCATCAATGAATACGGCATTTACAAAGGAACCGCTGAATCCAAAGGAAAGCTGATGGCTTCACGTACCGAGGAGGATGTTTACAAGATCGTTGGGCTTCCATACATCGTACCGGAGCTCCGTGAGGATCGTGGTGAAGTGCAGGCAGCGCAGGCGGGAACATTGCCAGACCTTATCGAATTGAAAGATTTAAAAGGGGATCTACATATGCACAGTAATTTTAGTGATGGCAGCGCGACGATTATCGATATGGCGAAGGCTGCCAAGGCTGCGGGTCATTCCTATATCGCGATAACCGATCACGGATCTCAGATGGGAATGGTATTTGGTGTGAAGGAAAAAAATATCAAAGAGTATCTTGGGATGATCGAAGAAGCACGCAAGAAGGTGAAGGGCATCGAGATACTTGCTGGAAGCGAAGTGGATATTCTCGAAGACGGATCGTTGTATCTTCCTGATAAAATTCTGAAACAACTCGATTGGGTGGTGGCTTCCGTACACGGCAATTTCAATATGCCCAAAGATGCGATGACGAAGCGCATCGTGAAGGCTCTTAAGAATCCGTACGTTCGTGTGTTCGCTCACCCAACATCGCGTTTGCTCCTGAAGCGTGATCCAATTGATTACGATGTTGATGAAGTATTTAGTACGGCTGCCGAACATAACGTCGCCCTCGAGATTAATGCATCTATCTATCGGTTAGATTTGAACGATGTTCTCGCTCGCAAAGCGAAAGATATGGGATGCAAAATCAGCATCAACAGCGACGCACATCACCCACGTGAATTCGATTATCGTTACGGCATCACACAAGCGAGAAGGGGATGGATCGAGAAGAAAGATGTCATCAATACGATGACGTTTGCGCAGTTGAAGAAGTGGATGAAACGATAGCTTTAGGTTTCGCACAGCGGGGTATGTGGGAAACATGACACTATGCTACTATGCGGATGTGTCTCCTCAGATGATCATTCGAGAGGCTATCACCCGTTCCTCACTTAAAAAGATTGCGGAGGAACGTTTTGGAGATATGGTGAAAGCAGTTGTCGACTGTAAACAGGGCATCATGGCGATTGGCGGTGAGTTGCATGCGGATGAAGAGCAATTACTCCTTGAGCAAGGCTCTGAGCAGCGAGATCTTTGGGGCATTAATCTTTATCCAGACGACACGACTGAGGCGTGGATCGAGTTTGATTCCATGATAAATCTTCGCCCGAGCCAGCAAAACAGGAGTCGGGGTGTTGAAGATGCCGATCTGCGAAAGAAAATACACCTGATCGTTCATTCGCTCGTGCAATGACTCTCCATACCGAATTATCTGCCGGCAGATGGTTCATATTTCCTTTATCGGATCAGCTGGGGCATGTCGGGAGTGAGATTTCCAGGACATTGCGTGCTGCTGATGCCGGAAATGAGCAACGAAAACAACAAGCTTTCGATCGTGCATTGGAATTATTGGATTTGACAATCGCAGATCCAAAAAACCGCATGCGACTCAGAGAGCTGTGTCGCATTCGGGAAGTAGTGTGTGATTTCTTTTATGGAAGCAACATGTACCATTCCGATGGGCCATCGCTCGATAAATATTTCACTCAATTCGCCCTTATGGCTAAATAAAACCAGGGAGGGGATGGATCGAGAAGAAAGATGTCATCAATACGATGACATTTGCGCAGTTGAAGAAGTGGATGAACGCAAAAACAGCCGCCCGATGAAGAGCGGCTGCATATATCTATATTTATGTATTGTTCACAAGTTCGTAGAGTTCATGAGATGCTGATGTGTCTTCCCAGGGAACATCGTTTCGTCCAAAGTGACCATCGTATGCGGTTTTAAAGTAGATAGGATTGCGCAGACCCAAGTGCGTGATAATTCCTTTTGGCGTGAGCGGGAAACGTGCCTGGATAGCGGCGATAATTTTTTTCTTGTCGTATTTTTCTGTGCCAAATGTTTCAACGTTCACAGCGAGCGGCTCAGCAACACCAATGGCATAGGCGAGTGCTATTTCACATTCGTCTGCTAAGTCTGCTGCCACCACGTTTTTAGCGACGTGACGCGCCATATACGCAGCACTGCGGTCTACTTTTGTTGGATCCTTCCCAGAGAATGCGCCACCACCATGGCGTCCCCATCCACCATAACTATCCACAATAATTTTACGTCCGGTGACGCCCGTATCTCCGTGTGGTCCTCCAACTAAAAATCGTCCTGTTGGATTGATATAAAGCGTTGTTTCATCGGTCATGTAACGGCCACACACGGGCTTAATAACATCTTCCCGGATGGCATCATGAAGATCTGGCTGAGTAATTTCATCAGTGTGATGTGTAGAAACAACGACGTTCAATAATTCTTGTGATTTATCTTCTTGATAACGTACCACTACCTGGCTTTTGCCATCGGGAAGTAGCCAATTATGTGTATGACCCTCTCGAAGTTCCGTGAGTCTGCGTGTGAGCCTTTGGGCTAATGAGATAGGGAGTGGCATGAGTTCTTGTGTTTGATTGGATGCATAGCCAAACATAAGTCCTTGGTCTCCAGCACCATCTCTATCCACACCCATTGCTATGTCAGGGCTTTGTGTATGAATCTTAGATATAAACTCTACCGTGTTACCGTTGAATCCGATGCCATCACGGTCATATCCAATGTGTTTAATGATCCCACGCACGACACTTTCGATATCCACGCGCGCTTGGCTTGTTACTTCGCCAGCTACTATCACAAAGTCTGTGGTGACGAGCGTCTCAATCGCAACACGAGAACTGGGATCTTGTCGTAAATACTCATCGAGCAAACCATCGCTGATTTGGTCAGACACTTTATCTGGATGTCCACGTGAGACAGATTCCGATGGATGGCTGAACGGTGCTTCCATCGGATAGCCTGATCGCTCTGGCATAAGAAGTGGGGAGAAAGAAGTAGAACACAAAACCGCTCTTCCCAGTGAGGAAGAGTGTGATACATGTTCTATCTTCCCCCTCGCGGGGCTGGATTTCCCACCTGTTCTCTTGCGGAGAATGGTTGGGGGACGCATCAATCAGGCCAGTACCCTACGCGTCTCTCGTGATAGGCGGTGATGTATCTGCACTAAAGCACATCAGCATTCCTGTGTGCAAATATTTTCAGTTATATTCGTGCCTTGTTCTGTGTGCTGAGTATAATCTGTCTATGCAATCATCCATCAGTCAGTGGCAGTCTCCACTCGGATTAATAGAGATAGAAGTTTCGGAAAAGGGCGTACGGAAGATCTTTTTCACGAATAAAAAAATTGATCAATCAGAACCATCTGCCGTCGCGAAAAAAGTAATTGATCGACTCTCGGAACACTTCAACGGAAAGCAAACATCATTTGATTTTCCACTCGATATGGAAGGAACTGATTTCCAAAAGTCTGTGTGGGAAGCAACGGCGAAAATTCCTTTCGGACAAGTGACGACATACGGAGAGATTGCGAAAATGATTGGTAAACCGCGCGCATCACGAGCAGTTGGCAGTGCACTCGGGAAAAATACATTGGGAATTGTTATTCCGTGTCACCGCGTCCTTGCATCCGGCGGAGGTCTTGGAGGGTTTGCGTGGGGACTTGATTGCAAAAAAGAATTACTCAAAGTTGAACAAGCTCATTCCTGAGGATCTTCTTCTGGCCGATACACAGGTATTTCATCGGTTGATGGTTCGCGTGGTGGCGCTTCAGCCCGACGTGATTTGGCGACAGTGAAAAAGTTCTGTTCAATTTTATTTTTACCTTCTTCATCGAGACCAAAAATTTGGAGATGTGTTTTACGACCATCAATGGCAGGAGAGACACGTACTCCTTCTACGTTTGGTACAATTTTTCGCACAGCGACGCTTGCCCACTCCAGTATTGCGTCGACGGGCATGCCATTGGGAAAACATTCGGGCACCCACACCCAATCATCCCAATCTGCATCTCTTTCCCAGGGAATGCGTGTATCTTCCATATATGCATTATACCATATTTATTTTATAAAGCACTTCCGTCGACAATGACCAATTGGCCCTTTTCTCCCAGTTCCGTACGAATATTCCAGTAGCTTCCTGGTTCACTCGTCCATTCGCTATAGAGCCCGGCATTGTTCCACTTCCAGATGTTCATAGTGTGGGCGTTGCATGATGCATCTGCGCTGTAGTTGCCCTCGAGTGACATAAGTTCTGAGATGCCATCACCATCAAGGTCTGCTGTAGCGATTTCACAATATGGTTGTGCGAGATCTGCAGACTGCCACATGGTTGAAACATTTCCGCCATCGATGGTGTAAACGTACACATAATTGCGGACATTCATGGAGTTACTACTTCCTATCCACGAAGATTTCTTAGAACGTTCACTGCTATTTTTCCACACAGACAGAATCATTTCTTTTTCGTGGTCACCATCGAGGTCTGCCAAGTGCATATCTTGCACCCACCAATGTGTGGGCGATTCCCAGAAGGGGAATCCATCTTCTTCAATGGTCACGCGACCATTCTTGAGTGCGTATGTTTCTCCCATGCGATTACCATTGATGTTATCGCTGAGAGTTTTTTCAATCGTAAACTGTTGGTGTGATATTTGCTGCAATGGCATGGCGCGGTTGCTGATGATCGCAGCACTTTCTGGCCCGTCCCCGTCCGTACCGGACAACGTCCGGGCGGGCCATTGAATAACGGTCGCAGGATAGAGCGGGTGCTCAAGACGCGTGAGCGATGTTTCTTGCGCATTACCTTCTGCGATTGAAGGCTGTGCGCGAGCACTGATATCGACAGGAATCGCTTCGATCTCGCGGATATCACTACCTTCCATCAAGAATTTCATCATCATGCCGCGACTTGTCTCAGTCGACCATGCTTGGTCGAAGACGAGGTTCCCCATGCTATACATCACCCAGGTCTCTCCGAGTTGTTCGATGGGTTGGATAACGTGTGGGTGGTGTCCGAGCACAATGTGTGCACCAGCTTCGACAGCAGCTCGTACTAATTCCAGCTGAACAGAGTCAGGCATTTCGCGGTATTCCGCTCCAGCGTGCAGCGACACAATCACAAGGTCTGAGTTTGCACGTGCAGCTGCGATATCTGCCTTCATATGTTCAGGATCTCCGAGTGCGATGCCTGGCTTCGTATCGGTAGCGAAGTGCACTTGGTTTTTAAATCGTGCATCACCATAGGCAAGGAATGCGATGTGCTTTCCTTTGATGTCCATATACACAGGCTTGCGTGCATCTGCTTCGTTCACACCTGCACCAACAGAAAGAAGTCCTGCGTTTTTCACATATTCAAGTGTTGCGCCGATGGCTGCCTGGCCAACATCGGACTGGTGATTGTTTGCGAGCGACACAATATCGAAGCCCGCATTGCGCAAGCCATCGAGAGATTCGATGCTCGCACGGAAGCGCAATCCAGATTCTGGCATCGGGCCACCGGGGCCGACGGGGTTCTCGAGGTTTGCGAAAGCAATGTCCGCACTCGCTACTATTCCGCGAATACGATCATACGGATAATGCACGGAATCCTCTTTCTTCATGACGGTCGCAACAAATCGCGAGAGCATCACGTCACCTGCGGCAATCAGTGTCCAACGGTCATCCGTGTGAGCAACGGCCTGTGTGCGCTTCATCGCGATAAATTGTTCAATGCCCACGGGAGTCTTGGGTAATGAAGTCCCTATAAAAACATCAGCAGCTCCCGCGCCCGCGAGGACGACAACAAAACATGCTGCAAGAGCCGATAAAGGAATGCGTGAGAGCTTCATCAGCGCGCAAGCATAGCGTGATTTCTTCCGCTCTAAAAGCAGTAGAGTCAATGATACTTTTTACCTTGTTTCTGCAAGTGCCCCAGAAATAGGAGGAGCAGGATGGCAATGCCTAGCAAAACAAAGGCTACGATCTGGCCGGGAGTGATGGAGAAATCAAATGACATGGTATTCATGAATAATCAACGATTTCCTCGTTGTTGGTGTTGCTTGCGGTATTCGTGACCGATCAAAACCAAAGTAATGATAATTGCAATGAGGGCAGAGAGAATCTGGCCGGCGGTTATCATTTGGTCGATGTTTGTCATGATGAAGATGATTCGAGTATAGCTTCAATGCGTACCGCGGAAAGTAGAAGTACCGTAGATACAATGACGTCAAATATCAACGAAATAACCTGGAATCCAGCCAAGGCTTTCAGCGATGCAATAAGCCATAGGATGATCAAATCTGTCACAATAGATGAGAACACACGCAGCCATGGTCGAGTGGAAATGGTTCCGATGATAGATAATACAAATTCCATGGGTGTACGAAATTACACCTTCAATCTGTTTTGGTCAACAATAAAGATGTTTTGGCTCGATACTACGTGACTTTCATTTGCATTTCTTAGCGTAAACCCCTATAAAGGGGCGTCTCTTTTTCAGTTCCCAGGTTTTTTATGGACATCCGAAACATTGCGATCATTGCGCACGTTGACCACGGCAAGACAACCCTCGTCGACGCACTCCTCAAACAAGGAGGTGCTTTTGCCGCCCATGAGACCGTGGGAGAATTGATGATGGACAGCAATGACCAGGAGCGCGAACGTGGAATTACGATCTTCGCGAAGAACGCATCGATCAAGTACAAGGATTGTAAGATCAACATCGTCGATACCCCAGGACACGCTGACTTCGGGTCCGAAGTGGAGCGTATCTTGCGTACGATTGACTGCGTTCTTCTTCTTGTTGATGCGCAGGAAGGGCCAATGCCGCAGACAAAATTTGTTCTTAAAAAGTCTCTAGAATTAGGTCTAAAACCAATTGTTGTTATAAATAAAATCGACAAACCTGCTGCCCGTCCGCAGAAAGTTGTCGACATGGTGTTCGACCTCTTTGGCATTCTTGGGGCAACGAACGAACAGCTCGATTTCCCGTACATTTTTGCCATTGCTCGTGAGGGCGTTGCCAAGATGAAACTCGAAGATGACTCCAGCGATCTCACGCCACTCTTTGAGTTGATCATGAAGCATGTGGCACCAGCAGAGCAGAACAAAGCAGCAAGTTTTCGCATGCAGCCAAGCTCTCTTGGGTACGATAACTATGTCGGACGTCTAGGAATCGGACGTGTATATGAAGGAGTTGCGCATATCAATGATCGTGTGTTCGTTAAATCGGAAGGACAGCCAACGCGCAGTGCGAAAATCAGCAAGATTTTTCAATACCGCGGAATGCAGCGAATTGAAGTACAGGAAGCGAGCGCTGGAGATATCGTGATCCTCGCAGGAATCCCAGATATTACTGTAGGTGAAACAATTGCGATGGATGAAAACGCTGAGCTCTTGCCAGCAATTCGTATCGATCCGCCAACAGTGACGATGACCTTCATGGTCAACGATTCGCCATTTGCCGGTCGCGAAGGGAAACTCGTGACGACACGTCATATCCGTGAGCGCCTGTATAAGGAAACAGAAACGAATGTTGGATTGCACGTTGAAGAAGTGCCAAACAGTGATAGCTACCGCGTATCCGGACGTGGAGAACTCCACTTGTCCGTTCTCTTGGAACAGATGCGCCGTGAAGGATTTGAAATCCAGGTTTCACGTCCTCAAGTGATCATGCGCGATGGTCCAAATGGCGTTAAAGAAGAGCCAATGGAACATGCAATCATCGATGTGCCGGAAGTAAATGCAGGAACAGTTATCGATATGTTGAACCGTCGCAAAGGAGAAATGATCGATATGAAAACGAATGAAGGTCACACTCGTATGGAATATAAGATTCCTACACGCGGTCTTCTTGGTTTCCACGGAGACTTTATTATTGAAACTCGCGGTGAAGGTATCTTGAACCACTCCTTCCTTGAATATTCTGACTATAAGGGTGATATCGGTTCACGCAGTCGCGGAGCCATGATCTCCATGGTGAATGGTGAATCAACAGCGTTCGATTTATGGAACATTCAGGAACGCGGCAAGTTGTTCATTGTTCCTGGTACAAAGTTGTACGCGGGGATGATCATCGGTGAAAGCTCCAAAGATCAGGATCTTCTCGTGAACGTTACGAAGGGAAAGAAGCTCTCAAACATGCGTTCCTCCGGAGCGGATGAAGCAGTGAGCCTTGTTCCAGTGAAACCAATGACACTTGAGCAAGCCTTGGAATACATCGACGAAGATGAATTGGTTGAAATAACCCCTGAAACAATTCGTTTGCGTAAGAAGATCTTGGACGAAAACGAACGCAAGCGCGCTGGAAAGTAATTTCTAAACCTGATTTTCTTGAGTGGAAATTAATCGATTGCTTTCATAATTTTTAGGTGTATTTTTCGGGCATGAGTTCGTTGTTAAAACCAACAACACAAGAAGCACCGCTTATAGATGCGGCTCCTGAAGCAGTTCCATCGTCGAATTCAACGGTGATGGGTATGAGGCAATCGTTGAGAAGCAAGGCAGGATGGATTCTGATCGGTGTGTTGTTGGGTGCAAGTGTAGCAAAATTTGGTCGATCACCCGATGCATCACAGGCTGATCACCCTGCAGTGCAAACAGCAGAAGTAATTCCTCCATCGCCAGATGTTGTAGACGAACAATTGGAAGAAGAGTTAGCTCAACTTCATCGCTCGTTTGAAACAGAATATTTGCCGATGATCGAAGGTTTTAAAAAGAGTCTTGCATCAGCTTCGCTGCAAGATATCGAAAAGTATGATGCGTGGATAAAAAAATGCGATCGTTTGATGAGTGCAAGTGCCGAAAAGCAGACGACGCAGACTTCTTCGTTCTATCAGTTGGGTCGCAAGCGCCGTGAGATTGAGCTGAGTTGGTTACGAGTGCAGAACTTTTTGGATGATGAGGAATACCGGAGGAAACGCTCTGCAACGATACCGAGTATCAAAGTGCCAGAGGAAGTGGCGGTCGATGAATGAGTCTGCGCACGTGTGAAGAATTATGTTAGGGTAGGCAACGATGTTTACCTCCCTTTCGCCAGAACAAACACTTGGCGCTCTGCACTCCACATTCAGTGGATTAGAACAGTCGCAGATCGCATCGCTCAGAGCAAAACACGGTTGGAATGAATTGCCGATGAAACGCAGGTCTGCACTGATGTTATTCATCCGTCAGTTCCACGATATTCTTGTCTATATTTTGATTGGCGCCTTGGCACTCGCTGTTGCCACTCGATGGATAGAAGGAGAAGCGTCACTCGAACATTCCATTGATATCATCGCGATTTTGGCGATCCTGCTACTGAATGCGATCCTTGGGTTTGTGCAGGAGTACAGGGCTGAAAAGGAATTGGAAAGTTTGCAGCAGCTCACAGCACCCCAAGTGCGCGTACGTCGAATGGGTGGAGAATTCTTATTGCCCTCACGCGAGTTGTTACCCGGTGACATTGTCATTATCGAAGCGGGGGATCGTATTGCCGCAGACGGAAGGCTTCTCCAGGTCTCACATCTTGATGTGAATGAATCGAGTCTTACGGGAGAAAGCCAGCCAGTGCACAAAAAAACAGAGGCCATCGAAGGAAAATGCGCACTCGCTGAATGTAAGAATATGGCGTTTGCCGGAACGCTCGTCACACGCGGGTCCGGTGAATATGTGGTAACTGCCATTGGCCTTGGCAGTGAAATCGGAAAAATTGCAATCATGGTCTCGCAAGCAGAAACACCGCCAACGCCGCTCGAGCTGCGGATGAAAAAGTTTAGCGCCACTATTGGACTCTCCGTTATTATTCTTTGTTTGGGCCTGGCCGGTCTCCAGCTCAGTCGTGGTGAGCCGTTGATCGCAGTTGTATTGCTCGCGGTGAGCCTTGCTGTGTCAGCGGTACCGGAAGGCTTGCCGGCAGTGGTAACTGCATCACTCGCGATGGGTGTGCGCCGCATGGTGAAGCGTAACGCTCTGGTACGAAGGCTCGATGCACTGGAAACGTTAGGTTCGATTACCGTTATCTGTAGCGATAAAACGGGAACCATTACAGAGAATAAAATGTCTGTTGTAGAGACATGGACACCGGAGCAATCAGAAGAGTCATTGCTCGTGGAAATCGCGGTGTCCTGCAACCGTGCGCAGCTGCCCAACCTCGGTGACCCAACCGAAATTGGACTCCTGGAATATGCGCGCAAGAAAAATATGAAGCGTCTGCGTATCGATGAAGAAGAGGTGCCATTCACGTCAGAAGAAAAATATATGCGCACGATGCATGCGGGTCGCTCATTCCTCAAAGGTGCACCGGAGAAAATCGCATTACTCTGTGGACTTAAAAAAGATCATGCAATGTTTAGTCGTAATGAGCGTTTGGCCGAACGGGGGTTGCGCGTACTTGCATGTGCAGTCGCGGAAAAGAAAGGCACACAGCCGCGTTTTGTGGGGCTTATTGCTATGGAAGACCCGCCGCGTGCAGCGGTGACGGCTGCAATTGTCGAGGCGACGGACGCCGGCGTCCGGACAATTATGATTACAGGAGATAATGTAGACACAGCTGCAGCCATTGCGAAACGCGTCGGTATTAAGGGGGATGCTGTGACAGGAGTGATGATTGATGCCTGGAAATCAGGAGAATTGCGGGAAAAGGTAAAGAGTGTCTCAGTATTTGCTCGCGTATCGCCTGAGCACAAAATCCTTATTTGCCGTGCATTGCAGGACAATGGCGAAGTCGTCGCTATGACTGGTGACGGCGTGAACGATGCGCCGGCGATCAAAGCAGCGCACGTTGGTATTGCCATGGGCAAGAATGGCACGCAGGTCGCACGCGAAGCAGCAAGTCTTATCCTTGCTGATGACAACTATGCGACGATCGTCGCAGCCATCAAAGAAGGCAGGCGTATTTATGACAATATCAAAAAGTTTATTTTATATTTGGTACAAGCGAACCTCGCGCAACTTATGTTGATTACGATTGCGGTGATTCTGAATCTTCCACTTCCACTGCTTCCACTGCATATTTTGTGGATCAACTTGATGACGGATGGACTTCCTGCGTTGGCGCTTGGCGTCGAACGCGCGGAGCCAGGTCTTATGCGTCGTCCTCCGCGTAGGCTCAAAGAGCATTTGTTTGCAGGTGATAGCGCACGTCTCATTCTTGCGTCATCCACTGTCTGCGGACTGACGTTTATTATTTTCCTCTGGGCTTTGCAAGCCTACGATACCATCGAGCAGGTTCGTGCGATTACCTTCTCGTTCTCCATTCTGATCGAAATCATGCTCGCGTTTTACAGTCGCAGCAGGCTCCCTATTTGGCGCATTGGATTTTTCAGCAACAAATGGTTGATTGGCGCTGCGATCATTCCATTCCTGCTTCAGCTCCCTTTGCTCTACACGCCGCTTAGCACTGTCTTTGAAATTGGATCGTTGAATGTTATGGAGTGGGGAATTATCTTAATATTATGCGCACTTGGATTTCTGTTTTTGGAACTCGCGAAAGTGCACTCTCTTCGGAAGAGTCGTTAACTACGATGCTTTTGTTATAGCTTTTTTCTGCAGGTGATAGTTGCAGTTTTTGGAACAGACCTTCTGTTTTCCCTTTGCAACACACTGAGTACACACTGTCGTGTGTTTATTGCACAACGTGCAATTACCTTTGATATCACCAGGATTTCCGCAATGAATGCACATTCCATAACGCTTGCTTGGTTGCAGGTTCTGATCCACTGCTACTCGATGATCGAAAATAAAACATTCTCCTTCGAAGGATTGATTCGGCATTTCTTCAATGTACTTTAAAATTCCACCATCAAGCTGATACACATGTTCGTATCCTTGCTGTTGCATCTCGACAATTGCCTTCTCGCAGCGGATACCACCGGTGCAGCAAATAAGAACTTTTGTATCTTTTGGAATATTGGAATTTTTTACAAATTCCGGGAATTGGTTAAATGTCTCTGTCTTCGGGTCGATTGCACCTTTAAATGTTCCGATCTGCGTTTCGTAGGAATTGCGGACATCGATTACGACAGTTCCTTCTTCATGCAGCATCTTGTCCCATTCCTGTGGTGGGAGGTGATTGTTTTTCCCAGATGGAACTATATCGGGTTTTCCGAGTGCGACGATTTCTTCACGGATGCTGACTTTCCAACGTCTGAATGGTTGGCTTTCTGCAGGGCTGTCTTTGAAGTTCATTGGACCGAATGTATCAGTGAGGATTTTCTTGAAAGCATCGATGGATTCTGTTTTACCTGCGACTGTTGCGTTCACTCCTTCCTTCGCAATAAGCATCAATCCACGGATCTCCAATTCATTCCCCTTGTTCAAAAATTGTGTACGAACTTCTGCCAAGCTCTCTGCGGAGATTGGTGTGAAGAGGTAGTAGGTGGTGACTAAAAAAGGGGACATCGATCTGATTGTACAACAAAAGGCGGTAAAGGCTAAGTGTCATGGTGAGCGGAGACGAAGGGTGACACGCTTTATATAGACCTATTAGTTACTCCTGTGGCACATCGCGTACGGTATCTTCCATGATGATCGGTTCGGCAGGCATTGGGCGGCCTTCTGGTCCCTTCATCAATTTGTCCAACATTTCCTTTGCGAGTGGAACAGTGATGCTGCTCCTGTAGAAGTATGAACCTGCTGGAGATTCAGTGACGGGGAAGATGAGAGCGGGGATCACAAGTTCGGATGTCTTTCCATTCTCATATTGGTAACTCCTCATGAGTCCGATTTCTGGTGTGCCAATTTTCACATCTACTTTCTTCACTGTCGTATTTAGTGCAGACCATTCTGCTGGATATTCACCGTACTTATCCAAGTACTGTGTGATCTGAGCTGTATCTGTCACTGCAGCGTATGCAGACTTCAAATATTTCTGATCCATGATGCCGTACGCATCAGACACGCGATCATGACGGATGTTTACGCCAACGCTGAGTCCAGACTTCGCACCGCCTTCGTCATACACAACCTTGCCATCGAGAAGGAGTGGGAAGACCACGCGAATGCTTTCTGGTACATATGCGTAGCGCTTATCTTGCATAGAGTCATACGACACTCTCCACTGCTTATCGACTTCAGGTGCGCCGTAGTTGCTGAGGTCAAACCCGTGATCCTTCACGAAGTCTGCAGCGATGTTAACGAGTACATCATCAGCTGGTACATCGCCAATCTTTGGCATGTAGCGCTGGTAACATTCTTCTGTAGTACAAGCGGATTCTGGATGTGGCCACTTGTCCCAATTGGCGTTGATGGAAATAGAACCATCACGGAAGTTGATGTACGTCTGGTAACCATATTCTGTGTCCTGATAGAAGCTCACAGATTCAGACTTCATTCCTCCGAAGGATCCGAGATTGAGGAGCCCTGTGTTAAGGTTCTTGAGGATTGCATGCGCGTCTGCACTCGATCCACCTGTCTGACGTTGATATACATCTACTTCAGTATTAGTGAGTGTTGGCATATTGCCTTCGAAGACCAAATTGTATTCAGTCATTTCTGCAGGACCCATCATCTTTGAATCAGATTGAATCATCGATGGAACTGGATAGTTACCTGCATCACCTCCGCCACCACCAGATTGTGGGCGAGCAGATGTGTCGATTTCAGGTGAGCTCCCTCCACCTCCTCGGCCATACATCTGAGTGTCTGCCATGGCGAGGTCGCCGAAGGCTTCGTTTTTTGTTTCTTCTACAGAGTAGGAGAAGAGGCTAGTGCTGCCATCATTCGTGGGAAGCTGTGTACTGCCAGATTGAAGAACGGAGTACACGATTGGGCCGGTGATGACGGCGCCGAGAATAGCGCCGGTGACTGCGTAATTTAGTTTGTACATAGAGAAAAACGAAAGGAATGAGCTTTTAGCTTTCAGATGTTGGCTTTCAGGTTCGCTGGCTTTATCTCGCAACATAATGCGAAGTTTCTGAACAAATGCTTCATCTGGAGTTGCGTTTGGTTTAAATTTCATCAGCTTCTCCAAAATTGGCATGAGTTCTTTCTCATGTGCTCGCAGCTCGGGGTCGAGTGCATAGAGTTCGCCGAGGATGTCGTGTAGGTGCTTGTTCATAAGATGGAATGGGGGAGCAGAGCCAAAAGTAATACTGCTGTGGGTCCGAGTTTTTCACGAACCTCACTGATGGTGCGCGAGAACATCATCTTCAGACTGGCTTCCGATTTTCCGCTGAGGTCAGCGATCTCTTTATAGGAGAGTCCGTCCCACAGACGCATGAGTACGAGGTCTCGTTTCTCTTTGGACAAGTGCTTGAGCGCTTGGTGAATCTGTTCGTAATCGAGCGAGTCGGAGGCTTTCAAGAATGGATTGTCGTCGCTTGGTAGGTCCCACACGTTCTCGATGTCTTCGTGCTTGTGGAGCGTGCGGAAGTGATCGAATACGGTGTTACGCGCGATGCGATAGAGCCATGTAGAGAAGGCGCCTTTTTTAGGATTAAATGACCCGATGTTTTCGAATGCCTTGAGGAAAGTCTGACTAGTGAGATCTTCCGCGGTGTATCGCTCCATGGTGCGATAAAAAATAAACGCGTAGATGCCCTTGAGATGACGCGTGTACAGCGCATCAAAATTGTCTAACTGACCTTGTTGGCATAAGAGAGCCAGGTCTGAATCCGAGGTAGACATAAGTTGGAGGAAAAATATGGACCACCATCACTGGAAATCTTTTATACCGAGGCCCTGCACCAGGGTTTATCGATTGGTGCGGGGCGGAGTTAAAAGAGAATGAGGTTCCAAAGATCATGCAGTTTTCTGCTGCATAACATCATACGAATCGTATCCAAATTAGTAACACGCAGCGAGTATTCTTTTCTTCCGTATTCTGTGACATTAATCAATTTATCGTCAATATCAATGACGTAAGAAAACTCTCAAAAGACGCGTCTATACGCCCCTATGTTTACTGAACTAACGTCGAAATCTCGTATTGCGGCAAGCATGACTGTTGTGTTGACTCTCGCAGTCTATCCGGTCCTCAATGTGTCTATTGCGGACACTGATCAAGATGCAAATGCGACTAGTACCGCAGCAACGTCCGTGAACGTACAGCAAAATGCTGGTTCGACAAATCTTATAAATGCCGGACAAGGTTCTAATGGTGGAAATCAACATATGGATATCAATGCAGATTCAAATACGAATGTTGGTCAGAACATTGATGCAGGTACATTGAATAATATTTTTATTCATCAATTTTTTCAGGGACCTGGGTCAGTTGATCAGGACGCACATGCTGATGCGGATGCAAACACGGATGTAAACGCGAGCCAAAACGCAGGCTCAGCAAATGTCATTAACGCAGGACAAGTTGGCGGAGGTAATCAAAATACGAACATCGATGCGAATGCGAACACGAACGCGCAGCAACATATAGATGCATGTTCTGGCAATAACATTGTGATTATGCAGAATGCAAATGGTGGAGGTGTGGGTGGCGGCATTGGTGGCGGAGGCAATGCTGGCTGTGCTGCAGCAGCTCCTGCGTCGTCTCAGGCTTCGTCTGCACCATCATCACAGACATCTTCGTCCTGCAATAATTGCGGTACAGGCGGAGGAACAGGTGGCACAACCGGAGGAGGCACAGGTGGTGGAGGCTCTTCGGTGAGTAGCGCAACATCTTCTGCATCAAGCGATGGGGGAACGGGTGGAGGTACCGGTGGTACCACTGGTGGCGGAACTGGTGGTTCCACCGGAGGTGATACAGGCGGAGGTTTTGGCGGAACAACAGGTGGCGATGTCGGAAGTAATAGTGGTGGATCCGGTGGTGGCAGTGGCGGAGGTTCTGGCGGCGGTAGCGGTGGTGGATCTGGTGGCGGATCGGGAGGAGGATCTGGTGGCGGATCTGGCGGCGGTAGTGGAGGAAGTCGTGGCACGCCATCTGATGGAAGCGATGTACCACCTCCATCCTTTGGTGGAGCACCTCGTGTGATCGTCCAGCGCGTGCCAAAAAAACCGGTTATCATCCCGCAAGGATTGCCGCCTGCTGGGCGTGTGCCTGATGAAGAAGAGTCTGATGCATTCTCCCTTCCTATAATTATTTCTGGCGCAGTGGTTGCTGTGCTCAAACGCCTTGGCATGGTAGGCTTTTAAGCTTGCCACTCTTCGGTGGGGATTGAGTACCACATGTTTGAGTCATCCATCCTCCGTCGGTCGCGAGCAATTGTGAGCATCACACTCACAATAGCCCTGTGGTATGTCGTGGGACTGGTTTGGCTGTATAGCGCGTTGTTTCATCAATGGTATGCACCGACGCCAGTGCGTTTACGTATTTCTTCTATTAATCTCGATGCGCCGATTGCCGAAGTCGGTTTAGCAGATGATGGATTTATGGATATTCCGCCGACTGCACAAGAAGTTGGTTGGTTTGAACCTGGTTACATTCCTGGTGAACAGGGGAATGCGGTAATTGCCGGGCACCTTGATACAGCCTCAGGAAAACCTGCTGCCTTTTGGGCGTTACACCAATTGGAACAGGGACAGACGATTGATGTACTGTACGACGATGGTTCACAGCGCACGTTTGAGGTTATTCGTCAGGAGACGTATGCAGCTGGTGAAGCTCCGCTCGACACGATATTCGGCTCATCCACCGGCGCATATCTACATTTAATCACCTGCAAGGGCGCATGGAATATGGACGACAACGCATACAATGAGAGGTTGGTTGTGTATACGAAATTACATTGAATCGTCCACGTTGCACATTTCTGCATCGAGCGCGTAGAATCTGCCGCATGCCACTTCTTATTCTCATTGCACTGTTTCTCCCGCGCTTGGTTATTGCTTTGCTGTGGATTTTCTCGCAATGGTTTACCGGAGTATTTAGTCATTGGTTACTCCCGATCGTTGGATTTCTCTTTTTGCCATACACAATGTTGTGGTATAGCGCGATGCATCATTGGTATGCAGATACATGGGGTGGATTGCAGATAGTTGTTCTGGTGATAGCAGTTGCTGCTGACTTGGGATTGTTTGGGAAAGCGGGATCGAAACGTTCGTGAAATTCTAAGCACTAATCTTCTAATTCTCTAAATAAGTTCTAAATCCTAATATTTAATGATTAATGTATTAGGATTTATTTAGAGCTTAGAGAATTAGAATTTAGGATTTAAAAAAACGGCCAGCATAGAGCCAGCCGTTTAAACCTGAATTAATCGTTTAAAGCATTGAATCAAATGCTGCTTTGAATGTATCGTATGGGTACGCACCTTCGATCTTCTGTGTTTTACCGTCAGGGCCAAGTACCCAGAAGCCCGGAGTTCCGGAGATGCCTGCCGCTGAACCAGCTGCTAAGTCAGCACTTACTTCTTGTGCGTGCGTGCCGGCGTCTAAGCAGCTATTGAAGTCGCCTGCATCTAAGCCGAGGTCAGCTGCATATTGCTTGAAGGTTGGACTCGCATCTGCAAGGTTGCTCCATGTTTGTTGTGTCTGAAAGAGCTTGTCATGCATTTCCCAGAATTTGCCCTGATCATCAGCACATTCTGTAGATTCAGCAGCCTTCTGTGCGTGCGGGTGGAAGCTGAGTGGGAAGTCGCGGAGGACGAGTTTCACTTTACCTGTATCGATATATTCTTTCTTAATCTGTCCGTATGTTTGTTCATAGTGACGGCTGCAGAATGGACACTGATAATCGGTAAATTCCACAAGAGTGATTTCTGCATCGCTATCGCCAAGTACGGGATCGTCATCTACGTCAGGCGGTGTATCTGTTGACGGTGGCGGTGTTGGAACGGTTGTATCACCCGCAACGGTTGGCGCTGGCTTGTTACCAAGAGTTATGCCGCCCGCCATTGTGTTGGCGATTGTATAGCCGACTATCAAGCCTGCGAGGCCCATTGATACGGCAAACCATGGAGAAGATGTTGAGTTTGATGAACCATCAGCTGGAGACATACTATGAGGTGGAAGAAGAGATAAAAGGAAAAGAAGTGGTAACTTTTATTGTGATTCTAACAACGCAGTACGACTGTTACGAATTCGGATAATACGGAAGGACTGTTTGTTGGCAGAGTCAGTGGATGTGTGGTTAGAAACAATAGCATGTCTTCCTCTATAGGAGAGGATGGCATAATACTCATTATGGAAAGTAATGTCAGAGCCGAAGCTCGATCAACCGTTTCAGGTTCTGGTTCCCTAAAGCAATCACCTGTTGCACACGGAGAAGCGTGCTGCGTATCGATCGGTCCAACGCTTTTATTTATCCACGGACATTTTTCTGGAATGTTCAATGACATGCGCGGACCGTTTTCTCTATGCGTCTTTGCTTCTGCAGTTCCGAGTAAGCACACATTGCCGCACAGCGCGACAAAGGTGAATGCCAACATAAAGAAAGTATTCATGCGATGCATGTCCTGAGAAGTATAACGCATGAATACATGTTCTCAATGTGCTTTACAACTTTCAGGTAGATGAATAGAAAATAGTGTTAAAAATTGTCATCTAGAGAATCTCATCATTGTGTAGAATATTTTTACTCAGTACTGTTTTGCGTTGTCTACAGCGCTATTTGTAAAATATTTTTTACCAGACATGATCTATTCCATCATTCAATTCTTTTTTTGAACAGGGCTTGTCGATTGATAGCGTGTGGTATTGAGGAGCAGACTACTAATAGTAGGTTTTTATACATTGCCGATTTTATAATCGTGCAATTTTCTCCTTCCTCTCTTATAACTATGAAACGAATGTTCTCCTTTCGTCGCATGAGTGCTGGGATCATGACGGCATGTATGTCATTCAGCATTGCAACTCCAGCATTTGCTGCAAACTTGCACTGGATTGGTGGAAGTAGTGGAGCAGCAGGTAAAGATTCGTGGACCGCTACTGCGAACTGGTCATCTCTTCCTCGTGGTACAACGTGCTCTTGCACTCCAACAAGTAACGACATTGTTATTTTCAGTTATAGTGGAGGAACCGTGCGTCTAAAAAGTTCCGTCGTCGTTAAAGGTATCCATATTTCCAACGCGTTCACAGGAACAGTTTTGATTGGAACAGGTACGCTCGCGGTTGGAGGTAGTGGTATTCGCGTGGGTAGCGGTAGACTTATTGGTGGTACCAATGCGATAACGAATACTGGTAGTTACACACAGACAGGAGGCATCGTTTCTATCCAAGGAAATTATACGCAATCGGGAACCACATTCTCTATTACCGATGGATCTGCAGCAGGCGTTCCATCTCTCACTGCGACTGGAACAATCATTCTTGATGGAACAACGCAAACATATTCACCAAACTCATTCGGTCTTGTTTCCAGATTGCGCATTAGTTCTACAACACGCACAGACCTTGGTTCGAACGCAATCGCTATCAGATCGCTACAAATAGATACGGGCTCCACTCTTCGATTGAGTACGTACACAATGTCTGCAACAAGTGCGACGATTCTCAACTTTGGTGCTCTTACGGAACAAACCGGCAAAGTACACCACACCGGTTCAATCGTCATCACCGATAGCAGCTACGCAGAAGATAGCAGTATTACCGCATCGGAGACGATATATTTTAGCCTCAATGACTCTGACGAAAACATCGATGGAACATCGCTCGATACCGTCAATATCACAGCAACAGGGTCCTCCGGTGATACAGAATCGGTTACACTGACTGAAACAAGTGTCTCATCCGGTATTTTCCGCGGGTCACTCTTATCGCGTCACAATAACGTTATTGTCGCGGGCAATAGCTCTCTAGAAACCATTGCTGATGCATCCATGACAGCGACAAACACAGATGCACAGGATGGATTGATCAATCAAGATACTGCATCATTCCCTATTCCAGTAACGACAACGACGACTACGACAACAACCAGTACGGGTGGCGGTGGAGGCGGCGGCGGACGTCGCTCATCAGGTGCTGCTCATCCAGTAACAACGAGCGTGAAGAAACCTGTAATAGTGAACAATAAAGAACCAAGCAAAGTTCGTGCACTCGATCGCAGGCAAAAGCGTCTAGAGCTTATCAAGGCATTACAAGATTTTGTAAATGCTCGTGCTGCAAAAAGGAAAAAATAATTTCACTGATTTACAATGAGGAATAAAAAGAGCTCCATGCGGAGCTCTTTTTTAGGTGTTCATATAAATGCATGGTGTTATCTTTGTATCTAATCCCGTGAGTTCATTGATTTGTTTTTCGGTGATATTCACAAGATCTGCCTCCCACTCTGTTTTGTCATAGGAAATGTGATAGATCTCCGGCATTTGTGGATTAATTGCTTCGTCAACCGTCATATTTGTGCATACATCCATCAACTTCGACCAACTGTCTTCCTGTCCGTAGAGGATGAGATCTAATCCTGTAGCGAGTGTTGTTTTGTTGCCGCCGTTATATCCCATAAATGCTATCGAGAGTCCATCACAGATTTCGCGTGTCTGTGCACGTGCACAAATTTCGATACTGCGGTAGTTACCCAAGTCGACGTTCATTTTGATGTAGGAGTTCTTCATCAGCGTGAGATAGTTCACCTGATTGAAACCGCCGAGACATTTGAGTCCGTAATAGAAGCAGATCACCATGAAGTTCAGCAAAAGGCTTGGAATTAATTCTTTGGATTCCATTGCTTCTCGCAAACGTTCTGGGTGTAGCTCAATCTTGTAGGATTCATCTTTGGACACGAGATAATTGCCTTTACGCCACAGCTGGAGGTTTGAGTTTGTGCCCTTTGGTTGTGCCCAGAAGAGGTATGTACCAGCTTCCTCAGCGCGGGAGAATGATCCGAAGATTCCTTCGAAGTAATCATTAATAAATGGTTCGTAACGCGGGTCGAACAGTACGTGGTTGATGATTGTATCGTGATAGAGGTGGAAATTTGTTATAAGTTTTACGGTCACTTCCTCTTGTTCCAAGTACAACAAGTTCGGCATTTTTACGTTGGACTTCTCAAAGAATTTTGACCACAAATGAACGTTCGTTTTCCCCACTTGTTCTGAGTAGCTCTTCGCGTTCAAGATATCATCCTTCGCATAAATTTCATCAAACACTCCTCGCACTTTATCGCGCAGTGGAGCGGACAATGTTCCCTCGCGCACTTCAATATCTAACGCCTGTTGGATTTTTTTAATGCTCTGCTCACCGTATGCAGGTGTAGAATAAATCGACGAACGTGAGTTGGCTGATAGGAAAGACATGCGATGCAACTTTGCTTCTTCATTTTCCAACGAATGAAATGTGAGCCCACGAGGGAATGTGTGATTGTTCGATGTAATGTTCGCGCATGAAAGCACGAGAATATTTTGGAGTACAGGGTCCGAATGTGCGAGTAGTGAAGCAGCGATCAATAAATTCGCATTCACAAAGAATGGATTGGTAATTGGTCCTGTATGGTCCGCCATCGAGACAAAATAATAACTCTCAAGCTGTTTGATCATGGAGTCTGCGGTTTCTTTTCCAAATCGTTCCTCCAACATTTCGTGGAGTACCCAGCAGATTTCTTTTTGGCGGTGGGGGATTGTTGGATTGAGGTTTACATCCACGTATTCTTTTGCGTATTCCAAAAGAGGCTTATTCCCTTTTTTCTGGAGAATATTTCTGAGAATCGGTCTCTTGATGAGCACTTGTTCCCGGAGACGCGCAAAGCGTTCTGGAAGGTCGTTGCGTGGCAATACGAATGGCGGATGTTCTTCAGCAGCTCCAGAATCGCCAATGTCGTGCCCTGTATGGGGATCCATAAACAAGTCGGCGTAGTCTATCCCTGACGATGGAAATGTAAAGTCTCTTAATCGTTATTCGTAAAGTGGTCCAAATAAGCGTATAAATTGTCTATACTAATTCCATTCGATCTCCGGATACGTCTTCATATGTGTGAGAACTGCCACCTCGATTTCCCGTAGCTTTTCTGGGGTGCGCGCCTCTAAACACACGGATAAACACGGTGAGGTGTTGCTCTGACGAATGCCAGCCCACGCACCTTCGCCAAAATCGATGCGAGCGCCGTCGAGTGTGAGTACAGGGTGAGTTTGTGCGAAGTAGTCAGAAATAGCTTTCACGATGCGTGTTTTTTCGCTGTCTGGGCAGCCCGGTCGCATCTCCGGTGCTTGGTACACTTTGGGGAATTCAGCAAACACTTCTGATGCGGGCTTTTTTGCTTCATGCAAAATGTTAATCACACGGAGTGCCGCAACAATTGCATCATCATGATGGAAGAAATCTTCACCGCAGAAAAAGTGTCCGGATTGTTCTCCGCCGATCAGCGCATGATGTTCGCGCATTGCATGTTCCACAAACGAGTGGCCCACTTTGCACATCACTGGTTTGCCGCCCCACTTGAGCACTTCGGTTTCGAGCATGCCAGAGTTACTCACGGTAAATACCACTGGAGCATCTTTGTGACGTGAGAGGTGATCGCGTGCGAGCAGCAATAAAATTTCATCGGCACTTCGGATGGTTCCTGTCTCATCGACAAATCCTAAACGGTCGCCGTCACCATCGAATGCGATACCGAACTGAGCACTTTTTTTGTTCACATTTTCCTGCAAGTCCTTGAGCGTACTGTGCTTGCTTGGGTCCGCGGCGTGGTTTGGGAATGTGCCATCTGGTTCGGTGAAAAGCTCTGTCACTTCTGCGCCAGCTTGCTTCACTGCTTCGCAGTACACTGGTCCTGCGACGCCATTGCCGCTATCGATGACGATGTGCATGCCGCGTGCCATCGTGCCGAACATTTTTTTCAGGAATGCGAGATACGGCGTCACTGCATCGATCTCTTCAACGCGTCCTTCACCGGTAACAAATCGTCCTTCTTCGATGCGTTTACGAAGCCTCTGCAAATCTTCACCAGCATGTGCCTCAGCATCGCGCATCTGGAGCTTGAGTCCGTTATCTGGTGCTGGGTTGTGGCTCGCAGTTACCTGCACGCCGCCATCCAAATGCTGCGTGCAGATGGTGAAGTAGTTCACGGGGCTCGGGGTCATGCCCATCTTCTTGATGTAACAACCCGTAGAAACCAAACCTTCGATGAGCGCGTCTTCAAGCTCTGGTCCGTGCGTTCGCGCATCGCGGCCAACGACTACCGTAGGATGGTCGATATTGTACGTTTCTCGCAACACAGAACCGAAGGCCTTTCCTATAAGAAGAGCGGCTTCTGTTGTGAGCTGTGTGAGGGCTTTTCCACGGATATCGTAGGCCCTAAAGATGTGTGGATCGATGTTCGACATGGGTGGATTATACGCATAATAATGGTGTGTATAAGCCAATTCTCATGGAATCATAACTTTCTAAAATTATAATTTTATGTTATAATATATAGATGTCACAAATACCACTGACCGTCGCATACTTCACGATGGAAATCGGTCTTCGGAGCGATATGCCGACGTATGCTGGTGGCCTTGGCATGCTCGCGGCGGACATTATGCGCTCAGCGGCAGACCTCGGAACAAAGGCTGCGTGTATGACGGTGTGTTGGCAGCACGGGTACATGCGCCAAGTTATCCAAAAGGATGGCAATCAGCAGTATGAGGATGTGACGTGGGACCCAGCAAAAATACTCACCAAGCTCGATCCTGTTGTCGAAGTGAAAATCGAAGGTCGCACAGTGAACATTGGTGTGTGGAAATTTGATCTTCAAGGCCGGGGTGG
Organism: uncultured Candidatus Peribacteria bacterium; assembly: GCA_964391185.1. Taxonomy (GTDB): domain Bacteria; phylum Patescibacteriota; class Gracilibacteria; order Peribacterales; family Peribacteraceae; genus JAKQEM01. The sequence continues at coordinate 50,340 of CAYMIX010000008.1, forward strand.
AATAGTGCCGGTGTATTTTTTGGATACAAATATCGATGGGAACTCTGACGACGATAAAAATATCACGAATCATTTATATGGTGGTGATCATGCGATGCGTCTTCGTCAGGAAATTGTTCTGGGAATCGGTGGTGTGAAAATGTTGCGCGCACTCGGTCACACAGATATCGGCACATTTCATATGAACGAAGGTCACGCAGCGTTCCTCACATTGGAATTGCTTCGTGAACATGGTTTCAACGACGATGCTGTTCGGAAGCATTGTGCATTTACCACGCACACACCCATTCCTGCGGGTCATGATATTTTTGATTACGATCTTGCGTGGCGTATCGCTGGTGATCAGTTGCCTTGGCACATCAAAGATCTTGCAGGTCAGGATGCATTATCCACGACCGTTCTTGCGATGACGCTGAGTCGTTACACATGCGGCGTTTCGCGCGTCCACGGACAAGTCACACGGGGAATGTTCCCAGGTCGCGAGATCGATTTTATTACGAATGGAATACATGCGGAGCACTGGGCATGTGCGGAAATGCAAGCATTGTTCGATCGTCACATTCCTGGTTGGCGCGAAGATCCAATGCTTTTTACGACACGCGCGGGACAGCTACCGGATGCCGATCTTTGGCAGGCACATATGAGCGCAAAGAAGCGCTTGATTGATGTGGTGAATGCACATACGGATGATCCATTTGATATCGGTACACTGACCATCGCGAGTGCACGTCGTGTGGTGTCGTACAAGCGTCCAGAATTGCTGTATACAAACCTCGAACGTCTCGCGGAAGTATGTCATGGACGCGTGCAAATTATTCATGCTGGTAATGCGCACCCAAGCGACAGCTTTGGACAGGACACGATTAAGCGCATGATCGAGCGATCCAAAACTCTTCGCGATAAAGTGAAGATCGTATACCTCGAAAATTACAGTCCAGACCTCGCACAAGTTCTTGTGAGTGGCGCGGATGTGTGGCTGAACACACCTACGCGGTTGCATGAAGCGTCGGGAACATCGGGGATGAAAGCATCGGTCAATGGAGGCTTGAACCTTTCAACGCTCGATGGTTGGTGGATCGAGGGATATGAACGTGATGCACAATCAGGTTGGCGTATTGGCCCGCTTGCGAGCGCACTTGATGCAGATGACACACGCAAAGTTGACGCGGAAGATTTGTATACGCAGTTGCAGTATCAGGTGCTCCCCGATTACTACGAACGCGACCACACACGTTGGATGTCACGCATGAAGCGTTCGGTCGCTCTCATTGGATTTTTTAATACTCATCGATGTGTCCATGAGTACATCGAGAAGGCATGGCGATAATGATGAGAATACTTTGCGGATTGTAAAGCAATATTGACGAATTGTATCGAGCATTGCCTTGTGTGATAGAGGGTATTCATTTAATTTGTTTTACTTCCTTTTTCACTCATGCGTTTTCTCTCATCCGTTACACGTGTAGTCGTTCTGAACATGGTGTTCGTCAGTACGGTTCCAGTCGCCTTCGCGGATTCTATGTTCAATTCACCGCTGGTGGGTTCTATCGGAGAGCAGAATGTCGATGTCTTCAGTGAAAATATTACCTATATTATTCAGCAAGCAGTGGATGATGCATTGCAAGATGCATCTATCGATAACGATGCTGCGACAAACCTGACAGCAAACCAAGATGTGTACTCACAGAACATTGTCGATATCGAACAGAATTGCGCGTTTGGCAGTGGGAGCAATGCGGTGTGTATCGAGGAAGCTGCACCGCTTGTGCTCACCGCAGGTGTCCAAAATATCAATGCACTCTCACAAAACCTGATGGGCATTTTGCAACAGGCTGACTCGGACAGCGATCAGCATTCGAATGCAAGTGGCTCAGCTCTTACGACTGTAGGTGCTACACAGACCGTCACATCCGATACGATCGTCGAGATTTTCCAGGATTGCCAAGTGCACACAGGTGTGTGTGTGCAGCGAGCATTGCCACAGGTTCTCACACTTGCGTCGCAGGTGATTGCTGCTGCTGCATATAACGAATTGGACATCATCCAGCAGTCGCAGAGCGGTGCGGTGCAAGAAGCGCGCGCAGACCTCGCTGCTGATGTTGTGGTCGATGCAGTGCAGAATATAGAAGCATACACATTCATGCGCCTCGCGCAGATGTGTGCGGTGGATGTGGGTTTGTGTGTCCAGCGCGCTCTCCCCATTGTGAAGACCGCCGTGCAACAAGTGGTGGATGCGCAGGCAGATAACGACGCTGCGATTTGGCAAAATGGTGCAGAGGCTCAGCAAGCAGATGCAGACTCAGGTTCTTCCACGGATGTCGATGTCGAGCAGAATGTTGAAACACATACGGTGTTTGATATGTTCCAGAGCTGCGAAGTGAATCAAGGTTTATGTTTGCAGGTAGATGCCGATGGCGTACCAACGTTTGTCTTCAAAGACGGAGAAGAGACAAACACAGGCGCATACGTTGGCAATCTCGATGAGACAACATTGCAGGAAGAATATTCTCGCGAGTCAGTGAGAACAGTCGCAAGTGGTATTTGTGATGGAAAGACATCGTGCTCGATGGTCGATCGTCTACTGTTCTGGTTGTTTGGACCTGAGCCAGAGACGGAGGTTCCTACGGTAACATCATCATCAGTTGGTGGCAGCATCAGTAATGATTCGAGCGCATCGCGCCGCGGTCATTCCACCAACGTTCTTTCCGCGACTGTTGATTTTCTCGTTGCACAATTTGGTGAAAATACTACTTCTGCTACCCCATCATTCGGCGGATCATCCTCTGTTCTCATGAGTGAGACACAGCTGTCTGTCGTGTGTTCTGTACGTAAACATTTGCTCAAAGAACAAGGCGACGGAGCAATCTGGACGTGGACGGCGGATTATCTTTCTGAGGCGATGGATGTGTCTGCAACAGTTCTCTTTGATGCATTGCAGAGGGAGGAAACATGCCCGCAGAATGCAGTAAAGGAGGAAAAAGTTGCACTCAATGTATTCCCCGTCGCATCTGACGGACCTGTTTCGAGCAATTCATTCTGGAATGCGTGCGTGCGCGGTGAACGGATGACACTCAATGAAATTAAGTCATCCGCTGAACGAAACGAAGATGGCGTATTCCGCACATGTGCGTCGTATCACACGCAGGACAGCTGGTATCACCCAGACTTGCACGTGCATTTTACGTGGAATGTTGACACGGGTGAACTGAAGCTGCCGAAGGGGTATGTGCCAGAAGTAATGGAGATGTAAAAGAAGGTGTATGATGCTTGGTATGAGCATCACTCCAGCACAACTTGCACGCCATCGCTCCGATGAACATCACGGTCATCGTTTGGGTTCGTATATTCGTGAAATAGTGTACGGTGGAAATGATGGCATCGTGACGACATTTGCCGTGGTAGCAGGAACAGTTGGTGCTGATCTACCGAACTACGTCATTATTATTCTTGGTCTTGCAAACTTATTTGCCGACGGACTTTCGATGGCGACGGGAGCGTATCTTTCAGAGAAATCTGACCAGGCACAATGGAAACGCATTCGTGGTGAGGAGATGAAAGAAATTGAAGATCACCCAGAAATGGAGCGCGCAGAAATAGGGGAATATCTCGCATCATTAGGTTTTGCTGGTAATGACCTCAAGCGAGCAATTGATGTTATAACGAGTGATACAAAACGATGGGTAGATGTAATGATGATTGCGGAACACGGACATGCAGGGTCGGAAGATTCTCATCCGTTGATAGATGGGCTGATGACATTTTGTTCGTTCACGGTGTTCGGAACTATCCCGCTCCTTCCGTACTTTATAAACATCGCACAAGAGTCGCGCTTTTCCGTCGCTATCGTGAGCGCCTTTGGTGCGCTTGTGCTTCTTGGAGCGGCACGCAGTTATGTGACTCGCGAAAAGTTGTACCGTGGCCCCATCGAAATCGTATTCGTTGGTGCGCTTGGGGCTGTCGTTGCCTATGTGGTAGGTATACTCCTGCGATCAGTCGTGGGGATGGCGATATAAGTTTGTTCGCCCGCTAGACCAGCCGTTCTGCTAGGCGGTAGAACGGTTTTTTTGTTTTACATAAGCCAAAATAGGTATAAGCTGTGATGCTTATTTTAAATCGCGTATAGTAAGGGTTCGTTCTTTGGCACATCATCCAATTACTTACGGTTTCTATCTCATCCAATCCCTCCTCTCCCATGAATGAGAAGTCTTCGTTCACGTTGGTGTCTCGAATTGTCACAGTCATATTTCTTGTAAGTATTCTTGCTCAACCGGCTTATGCTGCGAGCTCTTCCTCCAGAAGTTCATCGTCTTCTTCCAGGATAAGCTCTTCGAGCGTCAAAACATCAAGCTCAAAATCAAGCTCGTCATCATCCCGAACATCCTCACGTTCTTCGTCATCTGTGCGAACAAGTTCGTCGAGCTCCAGAATTTCTTCGATAGTTTCAACATCTCGCAGTAGTTCATCCGTTATGGTTGCTTCTACATCGCGTAGTAGTTCTTCGGTTGCAGTTTCTTCTATAGCACCAATCAGTTCGAGCAGCTCCAGTCGTTCGTCTTCTTCGTTGATTGCAAGCAGTATTGCTTCGTCAGTTGCATCTACAGCACTGAGCAGCAGCCTTGCGTCATCAGTCATACCAAGTAGTTCGTCTTCTGCAGTAGCGTCAATCATTCTCGGATGGCCGGCACAAACAAATCTTCCGCAAGGCATAGATGAAATGATTAAGCCTGCAGATGGAGATCACATCTACGTTGCAAAAATTAGTCCTGATCAACAGCGCATCGCGCTTGCACTGCGTAGCGGTAACGTCAAGATTCTAGATGCACGTACCGGTCAGACAGTACATACTTTTGTAGCCGGAGCTAGTTATGTCAAAACTCTTGATTGGAGTCCGGATGGCAAAACACTTGTCACAGGATCGAATGATAAAACTGTGCGCGCATTTGATACCACAACCTGGACAGAGAAATGGAACGTCCCTGCACAATCATATGTTGATCGGGTGGAGATTGATCCGACCGGTGGGAGCATCGCGATTACCGAATTTACCTATGGCATTCGCTTTCTTCAGATGACCAATGGCGCAGCTGTTCTTTCTCTTCCAGAGAATGTTCAACAGAACGCCGCAATGGCACCATTTAGCCCCTCTTTTGTCGGTAGTGATCCCTACATTGTTTTTGCCGTTCAGCGCAGGATTCTTTTTTCGATGATCGGCCAACCGGGCGGAGATCTTCTCACGACTAGCCGTGACATCAGCGTTGTGCGTGCAAGCTCCGATAGTCGCTGGATTGCCGTCGGACAAGATGCCGGTGGAGTCACTGTTTATTCTCTTGAGACCGGTGATATTTTCACAGTCCAGACTAATACAGAATGGGTGACAGACATCGCGTTTACTCCAACAAATAATGGATTTGTAACCACAGGAAGAGACAGTGCAATCCTTTGGACATTCCCTACGGATGGCACAGCTCCAGTCCAAACTCAATCGTGGCAATTACCAGGCAATGCAGACAGTGTTGATATTACTGCTGCAGGAAAAATTATTGTTTCAGCATTCACTGATAAGCCAACTCTTTTTGCGATGCATCTTCCTGGTGTAAGTGTGCAGAGCACTACATCAAGTTCTTCTGTTGCACAGAGCAGTATTGCTTCTTCTATCGCTTCGTCCGTCGTGTCGCAATCATCAACATCGTCAGCTTCGAATAACAGTTCGGTTTCTTCTGCAATGAGCGTGAGTAGTGTTTCTTCTATGCCTGCCACTGCTAGCGGAGCCCTGACAGAAGCGGAAATTGCAGCGGCGTTTGAAGAGCTGCGCATCAATGTTGAAACTGCTCGATTGGTGGATACAGCGGAGGTTATTCAGAACTTGTACCAGTATGTGTTCACCAACACTCTTGCTGAACATATGTGGAGTGACCTTGCACTGCCAGAAGGTTTCCAACCAAAAGCCGGGGCAATCTCTGATGATAACCATTTTCTCCTCGTTGCAGGAAACGATGGTCGCATATTGATTTACGTGGCTGGTACCGGAGAGCTATTCGGTGAAATGAGCGGTGATGGGAATCCCATTTCGCGCGTGGCATTCCTTGGCGCCAGAAAAGTACTGGTCGGGTATGCGCAATCGATCAAGATCATGGATCTCGATGGAACAATCGTAAAAACTCTTCCCTACGACAGTCTGATAGAAAGTATCCAGGTGATTCCCGATAAACGTTTTGTTGTGACTGTTAATGGATCTCCGACACAACAGCACCGACAGTTATTCTATTCACCAGATGGAACTCTCACGCTAACACATCTCTTTAACAGAGATTGGGATCAGTTTTCTATCTCCGATGATGCCTCTGTGTTTTTGCCCAGTGGTGGCCCGTGGATTTCCGGTTGGTCGCCAGCCAAGAACACCGGCATATTTGACTATGATTTAATGACGCTCTTCGGAGGATCACATCCGAGTGTGCAAAAAGTCGCAATAGAAGGGAATGAAACTGCTGCCCATATTTTCATGGGCATACAGACCGATGGACAATCCGGCATCAGAGTTACCGATATTAAAGGAAAAGAAATTGTGCGATTCGTATCGATGTGTGGCGGACAGTGTGTGAAGTTTGTAAAGAGCCTTGGCGGAGATGCAATTGTTGTAGGCGCTGGAAATTCTGTCATGTTCTACAAGCTCGAAGGTACCTTCCTTGGCTTGGTGAAAGAAGTTCCGATGACAAGTGGTACGTTGCTTTCAGCAGAACTCTCCACCGATGGATCGACGGTTATTGCCCTGAAGTCCAATGGCGTCGTTGCGATTCCGGTTCCACCATCGATTGCTGATAACAAAATTATCAAAGCAGTTGTTTCCAAATTATCCATCATTAACTTCGAATATTTCCCTGATGATGTCGCAGGCCGTCAGTTTGTGGCTAATCACAGGGCTCAGCTGCATGACCTTGTTGCACGCGCGAATCCAAACCTACATCTCACCTATTCCGCCGATGAAATTTTTGCGAAGTTCATCGCAAGCTATCCGCAATATTCTGACGCTGAAATTGCGAAGCGTGCAGCGCCGGGAAGTTATGCATGGCAGAACGAAATGTACGTGCGCAATGCTGAGTATCAAAGATTCCGTGATGCGATTGGTTCCTACGATGCTGCCCTCAGTAAGATGGTGGAAGCCGCATACAACGCGGTAGTGACACAAACAAATCTCGGTGACCCGACGCCCTACTTGCGTCAAGTGGAAGATGAACCGAAGTCACAGATGTATGGAACTTCATTCGATATTCTCCGGCTCATAGGAATTATCGTTCCAGATAAAGACACAGTGGTGAATGCGATTAAGAATACGATGGTGACGAAAGGAGATGATTTGATTTATTGGCAGACAGACTCTCGTGAAGAGGCGCAACGTGTTATTTATGAGTTCAATCATCCGGATTCAAACTATGCCGGCAGCGGCGAGCGTACGAGCTTCACATCAACTGAAATGGAGGAGATGGCGCGCAAGCAAGCGATTGCGAAATCACAATCAGGACTGGTGATGTATGCAGGGGATGGAGTGACGCCGATTGGAATTGGTGGAAAGACATTTGAAGAGATTGCAGCTCTACAAAGAGCACTAACCGGTAGTACTGCCATTGGTGACGTTGAGGGATATGGTTATTTGAGCACAGCATCATTTGTTGGTGAGGGACTCACATGGAATCAATTGAACAAAGTACTGAGTTGGTACAACACGTATCGTCCAGCAATGCCAAGCACGAATCCTTCATTTGAAGAAATAATTTTGCACGGAATAAAAGCGCGACTGAGTTTCCTTGAGGGCAAGCGCATTAATGATCCAGATCTGGCAGATGTACTTTCAACTTTGTCGGATATCACAGGCATTGATGTCACAAACCCAACAATACAGTTCTATTCATTTTCTAAACCACCACAAGTGGTTGCAAGCGGTCCACTCCTTGCAATGAATGATCAAGCGATGTTGGACGTTGGCAATCCTTCGATGGTTGCAATTACTTCATTGAATCCGATGGATTATGTTTTCAATTTTAATCCATCACTTTACATTCAACAGTTTGCTGAATGTTTTGCTACTGGCATTAGAAAATTGAAGGCAGCTGACCTTAAAAAGAATCCCATACAGAATATTCACATGACTCCTCGTCAGTCATATACAGTTGAGTTTGAGGTTCAAGGGGACTCAATGGTCAACGTTTGGTTTGATGGGGTGCCTACTCGTAATGTTAATCTCAAAGTCAACGGAGTATCTGCGACACCTCATGGTACTGGGAATGCAGAATCGCTGTCTCTCAGATTGTCCAAAGGCACTTACACTGCAGTGGTAACAGATGGTACAGCCAGCATGACTACTGATTCGAATTTCATTGTTGCATTGAATATTTCTGTCCAGCAATTCAGTTCAGCAAATATTCCAGGAAGAGTATCTGTCGAATCGCCGGGCTCAATGCCAGTTATGCTTCGTTCACTGAACTCCTACACATTGGATGTTGCAAAGCCGATATGGATTGTAGCTCATGGAAGAACAGATTCGCCGGACAGTGGAAAAATGAAAGATCTCACAAAATCTCTTACTGATTATGCTCAAAACAAACAAAATGGAGCCCAAGTTGTGGTTATTGATTGGAACGAGGCTGCAAAGGATTTTAATTCAGTTGCCCCGAATGCATTCGATCTGAGTAATTCACGTTGGACAAAGGCAATTGGCGAATGGACTGCTAATTCTCTTATAAATATAAGTGAAGCCATAGATCCATCACAAGTAAGTGGATTTTTCCACAGCCATGGAAACGGCGTTGGATATCATATGGCCAAAAAGCTGTTTATTCGGAGTGAAAAGAAAATCAATTTGTTTGTAGGTTTGGATGTTGCAAAGAATCCACCTGGCCTCGGAACCCCAGAAATTGCGGAAATAGATTTGTCTCGATTCGCAGCGCGCAGCATAGCCTTCGATAGTTCATGGATGGGAGATGGTAAGTTTGCAGGAACAGCTGCACAATCGTTCTTGATTCAGCCTAATTCAGATGATGTAGATCCAACCAATGGTGGCCTTACTGCATTTGCTGATGATGAAACGCTTCAACATGGTATGGCTGTTACTGCATTTGCTTATCTTGTTCGTGAAAGCATGCAGTCTAGCCCAAACATTTTTGGCAGGTATTTTAGTCTTGAGAGTTTATTAAGCGGCATTGCGACATTTGAGCACAAGATTAATATTCTTACGGGTGATGATCCGATTATGGGCGGGGTTGTCTATGAAGGACTCATAACAGCTGAAGTTTCGCGCTACAATGGATCGCTCTTCGCTGTTCCTATATCAATACAGTACCGAAGGCTGGATGATCTCGCTGTGCGTGAATCCACATCGGAAGCAAAAATGACTGACATGGAAAATGTTCTTCTTACGTCATCAACACAAATGTCTTCATGGGTGGGAGATGTAAATGCAAGAAACGTTTATTTGCTCAATTCATCCTCTGCAAGAACTGCGAAACTGCATTTCATTTTACCTAAGGCAGTTACACAGCTCCTTGTGACTGTGAGTGAAAATCAATCAGGTTTCCAGCCAGATGACTTGTCTGTAAGACAGCAAATTGTTACTGCTAATAACCCAGATGTAATTGTAAACCTTGGTCAGGGATCTTACTTCGTAACAGTGAAACAATTTGCGTCGTCGCAGTCGCTCCTCTTTATGGGAAATGCATTGGATGCAGATGTCCCGTATGGAATTTCGATGGAATAAATATTCTTTGCAGAAGCGGGCCCTAGTGGCCCGCTTTTTTAACCTAAAAACCCCCGGCGTAGCCGGGGTGTACGTTTGAAGGCGACGCCG
>CAYMIX010000009.1:0-49332 GCA_964391185.1 uncultured Candidatus Peribacteria bacterium
TGGCTGGGGAGGAGGGATTCGAACCCCCGCATATCCGCTCCAGAGGCGGATGCCTTACCACTTGGCTACTCCCCAATATATAGAACTCGATTCGTAGAGTGAGTTACTGGAACAATGTTCCCGCCCACCGTAGCCCAGAGGCGAAGGTGGGGCTACTCCCCAACGATGCAAAAGATAACCGCGACCTTTTTGCCGCAGCTGGCAAATCCTACCATAGGACTGAGCTAATTCCAGCCAATTTTCCAAATACAAAACTAATCGGCATTAATCAAAGAAATAGCTATACTACCGTCGCCTGCCCGCGTAGCTCAGCTGACAAAGTCGATGCTTGCAGCGGGGCGCAATAAAAAATCGTTCATTCGTGTATCATTCTCAAAATGCCCGCGTAGCTCAGCTGAATAGAGTACCTGGCTTCGAACCAGGGGGTCGTAGGTTTGAATCCTGCCGCGGGCACCATTACTACGAACAAAATGCCTCCGTAGATCAGCTGACCCAACCGGGGGTTGGAATAGAAAGAACGTACCTGGCTTCGAACCAGGGGGTCGTAGGTTTGAATCCTGCCGGAGGCACCATTTACATAGATTCCCCCATCATCACACACCTCACTAACCGCAATGTCGTATAGGGTACTTCTTCGTTAAGTGCATCGAATACTGGGCGAAGGCGTAGCGTTCCATGTTCTTCAAATGCATCGCGAATACGTCGTGCATCTACAACGTCAGCAAGAAGATACCCCAGCTCCATCGGAACATGATGCTCGATGAACTCTTCTATATACAGAAGTACACGATCCTGTTTGAGTCCGCTGATGAGCGCCATATCTCCGAGTGATGTCTGCTTCTTTAATAAATCGCGAATGACTGCTGCACGCGCTTTCTTATTCTTCGCGCCTTTTGGCTTCACTTCGACTTCTTTCGAGGATGACAACGAAACGGGAACAGTGAAAAACGGACGCGGAACGTATGTTTTCATTTCTTGTGCGAGCGAATCGTAGAGTGCTGTCACCAATGGCTCCGCGCGAATAGACGACGGCGACCAGCGTTCGATGTGCAAGCCCTTCGCTGAACGTACACGACTCAGTGCGACATATGCTTGGCCCGGCTCCCAAAGCGCAGAAAGGTCGACGATCATACTATCAAGCGAGGCACCTTGTGCTTTGTGAATCGTCGTTGCCCACGCGAGGGTGATCGGGAAATTCCACGCAGACATCAGTTCATTGCCGTCGCCATCGAGTGTCGAGAATTTTTCTTTTTCTACGTCGATCGTTCTGCCACTCATCAGGTGAATGGTCAGAACTTCTTCAGAAACATTTCGAATGTGGCCGAGACTACCGTTGACATATCGCTGCTCGCCTGTCACATCATTTTTGCGCATCATCACAAGCGCTCCTTCTTTTATCAGTAAGGTGTCAGATATGGGCAATGAGCGCTGGGCAGATTCCAATACGCGTTCATCACCCTCGTAATGCGTCTTAAAAGAATGAAGTGTTCCAGGAATCGAATGCAACCGACGCACATTATATTCATCGGCCTTTGCACGATGTGGATACAAACGCGTTCCTTCGGCGTCATCAGAAAGTGAAACGCGATGTTCTTCCAGGAATTGTCGCACGTCGTCATTCACGATTCCTGCACGAACGAAGTTTAAGATGTCGAGAAATTCTGCATCATGCGTACGCATCACCGTTGAAAGTAATGCGGGCTGGAATGCGCTCTCTTTCCAGACCGGATGTTGGAATGCCCAGTCTTTCATGTCTGCACCAGGCGTCACCGGTGGCAACTGCGCGAAATCTCCGACAGCGATAATGCGTAATCCTCCCCACGGTTCATTGATGTTGCGTGCATGACGCGCGATACGTTCCGCTGCTTGTAATGTTGCACCGGATAACATGGAAATTTCATCAATTACGATGCAATATGCAACCTGCATCCGATGCACTAGTTTCCTGCTGCGCATTGCGCGAAGCACCGTCGCTTCCAATCCCCCTTCCATAATGCCCAATCCAAAGAAGCTATGGAATGTGCGTCCACCTATCAAGACTGCAGCAGCACCCGTACTCGCAACCACCGGGAAAGCTTCGGATGGTTTGTGTACGAGATACTTTTCTAAGAGAAAGCTTTTACCAGTTCCCGCTGCTCCTGTGAGGAAAATATTTCCCTGTCGCTCAAGCATATCGAGAGCGGTCTGCTGGCAACTTGTGAGTATTGATGCCGCTGGAGTAAGCGTCGCGCTCGTCATGGGAAACCGATACTACCAGGTCACGCACAGAAAATATGCTTTCCTGCCTGCCGGCAGGCAGGAGTGCACTAAAGCGCTCATAAAAAGAAGAATGTTATCTCCCTTTGACAATTCGCCTGCGTACGCCAGAATACTCTTCCTTTATTTGCCCCTCATTACATTTCTATGAAAAAAATTCTTTTAGCCCTTGTCGCCCTCATTATCGTTGTAGGCGGTGCATATTACGTTTCCACACATGATGTTATTCCAGATAGTCCAACAGATGAAAACACAACGCTCGATAAGAAGCCAGCTGACCCACGCATCACGAACACATGGGAGATGATGGTCGGCACGTGGAGCAGTGTTGATGATCGTAATCATCAGCGCATGTTCAATGATGACGGCACGGTTGTCGACAGCATTACATCTGCCTCAGGCGAAACACGGATAGAAGGAATGTGGTCGCTCTTTACATCTGAAAATGCGGACCCTGTTGATTTCCAGCTCAACAATACGGATGTGTATATCAAGCAAGTAATGGAAGGAAATGATTGGTATCTGCGCGTTGTGAACGTTACCGATGAAGAGCTGGAGCTGGTCGATATGCTGACCTCAACTCCTATGCGCTTCGGCAAAATGAACGGCAACGAAATGCAGGACGGCATCGAGGAATCCGAACGTATGACCGCATCATTCCGTTGTGATAACCAGTCCAGTTTCGTCGTTACATTTACGATGAATGAAGTCATCATTGAATCAGAAGGTGAATCGAACACTTTTGCCATGGGCACTTCCACAAGTGGCCAGGTATTTGAAGATGCGAACTGGTCCTTCCTGTTCAAAGGAGAAACAGTCACAGTGACAGACAAGAAGTTGAACACTAAGACTACATGCACACAACCTTTCAGCTCAGAGAACGCTCCGATGAACTTTGGTGATTAATTTTGTGCATCCTCTTTTGTGTCATATTCTCGATCAATCTTGATCGATCGTTTACACTCAATTCATGCCTCGTTTTATAATATTTTGCTTGTCCTTAATGGTTCTTTCGGCATGTACGAGCGCCACTGATGCCATCGTGGACTCTGCGTCATCATCGACCGTTACACAAAGATCTTTAGTGAAACCAATGGTGATTGAAAAATTTCCGACGACCGTCGAACAATTTCAAACAATGACGCTTTCGGGAACGAATCTCGTAATTGGAAATGTGCTTGAGCGCGCTGCGAAATACACAAAGTACTACATCACGTACGTGAGTAATGGCGTAAACATTAGCGGAACGATTGCACTTCCTACAGCGAATGGCTATCACCCATTGATCATCCAAAACCACGGGTACATCGATCCTGCGGTGTACACCAACGGTCGAGGGCTTCGACGTGAGCAAGCGGCGCTCGCAAGTGCAGGCTTTGCTGTACTTCATACCGATTATCGCAAACACGCACAGAGTGACCCGGACCCTGACACACGAAATATTTACGACAACGCTCTCGCCTACGCACTCGATAGCGCGAATGCCATCCTAGCTGTGCGCGAACTGAATGATCCGCGAATCAACGCTACAAAAGTAGGAATGCTCGGCCACTCGATGGGCGGCGGCGTCACACTTCATATTCTTACAAGCCATCCGGAATTGATCGACGCTGCAGTGTTGTACGCACCGATCAATGCTGATGCCTGGGCGAACTTCGAACGATGGAGACTCGATGATCGTGTCGAGAGCACGGAAACTCTCACTGCGTTCAAAACGAAAGATGAAGATTGGGATTCATGGAACGCACTCTCACAATCTGGAAGCTTAAAAAATATCGATGATCCGATCATTATCTTCCACGGGAACAAAGATAAAGATGTGCCTATCAAATGGTCGACTGATTTAGAATTGAGCTTAAAAGCACTGGGGAAAGATGTCCGTTACATCACCTATCCGCTTGAAGGCCACGAATTCGCAACCACCTGGAATAACTTCGCTCAAACGATGACGGCGTTCTTCGGTGAAAAATTGCGATAGAAAATAGTTGACGAAAAGCGAGCAAGGCTATTATTCTCCGCGCAGATGCAGTTAGTCGTCTCCTCCATGGGTCATAAGATGACCGTCCGTTGTTACGGACCGGAGGGAACGCTGCGCGTCTAAAAATACGATCATCAGTCATCGACACGCAGCTACCGCCCCCTCCGATCCGGACTGGCGGCTTTTTGTTTGTCCTTTCACATCATCGCTTACTTCCCGAGCACGGCAGAATGAACTCTGTAGAGATTATTCTCCCCTGCTTGCAGGGTGTGTTACAAACAGTCGATGTCCGCCAGTACAAGGAGTCAGGCATGTATCTCGATCGCGAAGATGTGGATTACGATGAGGTGAAGCGCAAGCGCGACATGAAGATCGCCGAGGGCAACAAGCGCATTCGCAGGTGGATCTCAACCGAAAAGAACGGCGGTCCTCCGGCGATTCAGTCGTGGATCGAGCACCTCGAGTTGATCATTGCGAGGCCGAAGGGAGGCTATCGACTCCCGCATCTCATCAAGGATCATCTCGGACTCAGCGATCAGCGGGTGATTGTTGAAGACGGCGCGATCTTCCTCATCCGCAAGAAGACCGGCAAGAACATCGAAAAGGGGTTGATGATCGCTCAACGCGAACTCAGCCCCATCTCCTGATGTGACCACTCGGCAGGGAAGCCTTCCCAAGTGCGAGCGTACGCTCGCACTTGGATTTGTTTGTGCTACATTCTCTTTCGGTCTTCCTATGTTCACCCATAAAGAGAAGGAGCTGCCATGTTCTTTGAGTTGTCGCCCGAAGAAAAAATCCTATACGCAGGGATCGTCCTCGCATGTGCGGGGACACTCCTCATGTGGATCGGCCTCAACCGATTCTATCGTCACCAGGATCTGCATCAGAGGATCTCCCAATCGTACACAATGCATGTCCCCGTTGATCCCGAGGACGACGACGAGCTTCGCTTCCTGGAGTCCGGTGGCTGGCTCATGATCGGAGCAACCCAACCGCTCGGAGGGGGCCTTGGTATGATTATGGTGACGTTCCTCATCTAACTGACTTTCAAAGTCATGGAAGACCACAAAGAACCCTGCACCCACCAGTGGTGCAGGGTCAGTTATTAATAAGCGTATTAATCATTCACTTCGCGTACTCCGACATGATCCATCAGGGAACTCGCTGAGCGAATGGTAGAGCGCCGCATGCTGCCAGAGTTCTGAGAAATCTGAACAGGATGAGATTGGCTCTTTGAAGCACTTTTACGGGTGAATGTAGAGAACCAGGACATAGTGTTTGTGTGGGTAGTGTTCGCAAATATTATAGCATAATTTTTACAAAAAAACAATACCCCTTGCGGGGTATTGCTCGTGACGAAGGTTGTCACACTATTATCTCTTGCTCTTGCGGCGCTTTGTAGCGCTCTTCTTTGTGGCCCTCTTCTTCACAGTCTTTCTGGCCTTTTTCTTCGTAGCCTTTTTCTTCTTTTTTACTGGCATCGGAATATTGGGTAAGAAATAAGATATGGATACAATTGTAGATCATGCATCCTCATTGTGAAGATTTTGGTGCAGCAATATTCCACAAATATGATGTGATTGTTAATTACACTTATGTAATAAAAATTAATTCACTCGATGTGTTGTGCAATTAGCCCTGCACACTGCGATAAATCTTGATTTTGAAAAAATTTTCACATCAAGAACAAAAGTTGGAGAATTTTTTATTATCTTTTTGAAAAATTACAACACGCGTTTTTATTGTCGTCGTAGCTCACATAAAAAACGCGGAGGATCACTCCGCGTTACACTTCGAAGAAAGAAAATATTTTATTTTACTTGGATCGTGAATGATGGAGTTCCATCGCGCGCGTCTTTTTTCTGAACGCCGATGTAGTACGTTCCTGTTGGGAAGTCATACTGCTCACCACACATCGGACCACTGAAGCCATACAGATCGACATCATCCATCGGATAAATAAGACATCGTGTCTGATCTCCAGAAACAGTTACTGTTAATTTTTCTTGTTTCGTCACTTTAAAGTAATACCACTCAGCAAAATCTTCCTGTTCGAGGTAACCAGTTTTTGGCGTGCTCTTCGGAAGAAGCATTGCTTCGCGGAAACCATCATTTCCATCTCCGGATGCATTCGTTGTCGTGACAGTGAAGTGCAAACCCGCAGTCTTTGGAGCGACTTCAAATTGATAACTTCCATTACCAAGTGAGACGCGCATCGAACATTTGTTATCAACGACGTGACCAAGGTAGTACTCAAGTGCGAATGAAGTACCGGTCGCAAGTTTGTACAAACGACATGTTGCACTCCCGCCAGCATCAACTGTTACAACGAAGGAACCAACAATTGGTTTTTGGAGAGTGAATTTATATGCCCTCGATAATTTTTCTTTGAATGCGCCATCGTCACTGAATGGGAAATCAACATCCACTGTCTGAGCTGTCGGAGCCACGGACGAAGTTGCACCTGCACTCGAACGTGTCTGTACAGATGATGTTGCTGAGCTACTCACACCACGCACTTTCAAACCAAGAGCATTGAAGATGTATGCCGCAGCTTCACCGCGCTGCAATGCATTTTCAGGATAGAACTTTGTTCCACCTTGTCCGGCAATCGGTAAAATATTTTTGGAGAATGCACTCGCAAGATACGTAGAGTACCAAGCAGACAGTGTAAGGTCGGTGTACACCTTGAGTGGGTCGAGTGATGCAGTGGTATTCACATGCAATCCGAGAACGGTGTGAATCATCTTGAGAGACTCAACACGGTTCACTTCTTTTCCTGGTTTGAATGTCCCATCAGGATATCCACCGACGTATCCATTCTTGGAAGCATCACACACAACAGCTGAATACCATTCCCCTGCTGGAACATCGGAGAAGCAAGACTTTGTAGGAACGGCAGGGTTTTTGCCCGCTGCTCGGTAGAGCATGATGAGGATCTCGGCGCGATTGACTGTTTTATTTGGCGCAAAAGTTCCATCCGGATTTCCTTTGATAATGCCTTTATCAGAAAGTTGATCAATGTGTTCCTTATATAGATGATTCGCCGGAACATCAGTAAAAGTGATTGCGAATGCAGGAAGAACACCAAACGCCTGCACAAAAAGAATACTTATCGTAGTACATAGTCGAACGCGTGAATTCATAGAAAGAGGAAGAGTAGATACGAATGGATGCTACTCGTGAACACAAAGCTTGTTCAATAGTCAGCCCGTCGATATGAGTGGCTAAAAAGATGGATTGTGATCTTATGAAGAATTTTTTGATTACGATATAATGCAAGTATGTCAGCTTTGAAAAAATACTCACACATCGATTTCATACCACCAGAAAATGTCGCACTGGAAGCATCAAGGGGATTGATGTTGCGCAGAAAATTCAAACGTGGCGGCACACATGTGGGAATTTCGCGAGCGAGAGATCTCAAAAATCGTCGCACGGTATCGCCTCGAACCATCAGGCGAATGACCAGCTTCTTTGCGCGTCATGCGGTCGATAAGCGGGGCAAAAACTTTTTTAATCCGCTTAAGCCAAGTAATGGTTTTATCGCATGGCTACTCTGGGGAGGAGATGTCGGTCAGGACTGGTGCAATGCGATCTTGAAACAAATGAAAAAAGCCGACGAAATGAAAAACAAATAACTGTTCACTCACCGTCACAGTGCATGTTTTCTGATTTATAGCCCATTAAGCGTCAATTTTATGACAAGCATTTCACCAATGAATGCACACCCAAACCCTAGACAGCGGTCGTAAAAATTGGTAGGCTGAGGCGTCGCTCCGCGAAAGGCCGGGGCCGTTTTTTAATGTATTCATTTTTTCTGTATGGATCATATTGTCGTGAAAGGGGCGAAAATGCATAACCTCAAAAACATCGATGTTGTTATCCCGCGCAATAAGCTCACTGTTATCACGGGTGTGTCTGGTTCCGGAAAGTCGACCCTCGCGTTCGATACAATCTTCGCCGAAGGACAGCGCCGATACGTCGAAAGCCTTTCTGCCTACGCACGACAATTTATCGCACAGATGGAAAAGCCTGAAGTTGATAGCATCGAAGGTTTGTCTCCTGCTATTTCCATTGACCAGAAAACAGCACCACGCAACCCACGTTCAACGGTCGGAACGGTGACAGAAATTTACGACTACATGCGTTTGCTCTGGGCAAAAATTGGAAAGGTTCACTGCACGATTTGTAATCGCTTACTCGAACGCCAAACGGCAAGCCAGATGGTAGAAACCATTGCAGGAATGGCTGATGGAAAGAAAATCTATTTGCTCGCTCCACTTGTCGAAGGACGCAAAGGAGAACACTTGAAAATCTTGGACGCGGTCAAGCGCGAAGGATTTGTTCGCGTGCGCATCGACGGACAAATCATGACAACAGATGAAGAAATTATATTGGACCCGAAGAAGTCCCACTCGATCGACATTGTTGTCGACCGTATGGTGATCCGCGAATTACAAACCAAAGAAGGCGTGGATTCGTCAGAGCTCACCATTAATCCACATCGCACGCGTCTCGCCGACTCCGTCGAATTATGTTTGAAGAAAAGCGAAGGCAAGCTTATTGTCTTGGATGCTGACACTAATGAAGAAGTGCGCTTCTCCGAATCATTCGTCTGTCCGGAACATCCAGCACAGCAAATCCCGGACCTTGAACCACGCAGCTTCTCTTTCAACTCCCCCCACGGCGCATGTCAGACATGTCATGGTATCGGGTCTATCTTGCAGGTAGATGAATCTTCCGTCGTACCAAATGCCACTCTTACGCTTGCTGAAGGCGCCATTCATCCGTGGACAACATCTGCGAGCCGCATGGGATTCATGTCGAACGTGCTTGAAGCTCTTGCGAAAGCAATTGGCTTTAAAATGAATACGCCATGGAAGAGCCTCTCCGAAGACCACAAAAATATCATCATGCACGGTTACGATCAGCCAGTAGAAGTAGCCATGGACACTCGCAGCTTTGGTGGAACGTATCGGACAACGTACGAAGGAGTTATTCCAAACTTGCAGCGCCGTCATAACGAAACTGATAGCAGCTACGTGCGCCAACAAATTGAAGAGTACATGCTTGAACTTCCTTGTCCTGAATGCAAAGGACAACGCCTTCGCAAGGAAATTCTCGGCGTAACAGTTGGCGGCAAAAACGTTGTCGAGGTAACGGACTTCAGCGTGGAAGAAGCTGAAGTATATTTCTCCGGACTTACACCTATAAAGGACGCGAAGAATAAATCTGCGACGAGTCTTTCAAACTACGAATACACGATCGTCAAAAAAGTTCTGCAGGAAATCATCGCACGTTTGCTCTTCTTAAAAAACGTCGGACTTACCTATCTCACACTTTCACGCTCCGCTTCGACACTTTCTGGTGGTGAAGCGCAGCGCATTCGCTTGGCGACACAAATTGGTTCTGCCCTTGAAGGTGTTCTCTATGTGCTCGATGAACCATCGATCGGACTCCACCAGCGCGATAACTCACGTCTTATTTCTACACTCACAAAACTACGCGATCTCGGTAACACGGTTATCGTCGTAGAACATGATGAAGAAACGATCGAAGCGGCAGATTACCTCCTAGAAATTGGCCCAGGCGCAGGAAAATACGGTGGCTCTGTGATGGCTCAAGGATTGCCAGAAGAACTGATTGCCAACCCAAATTCAGTCACAGGACAATACCTCAGCGGCAAGAAAGTCATTGAGATCCCCAAGAAGCGCCGTCCAGGCATCAATAAATTTATCTCTATTAAGGATGCGCATCATCACAACCTCCGTCATGTTGACGTTGAAATTCCTCTGGGAACATTCGTGGGAATCTCTGGTGTCTCTGGCTCCGGTAAATCCAGTTTGATTCACGGCATTCTTGGCCCGGAACTTTTGCGCGTGCTCAATAAAGCTCACGCAAAGCCGCAGAACGTCGGCTCTATTGAAGGATTGGGATTGCTCGACAAAGCAATCGTCATCGACCAGTCCCCTATTGGACGCACTCCGCGCAGTAATCCTGCAACATACACCGGTATCTTCACCGATGTGCGCGACTTATTCGCCGTAACGCCAGAAGCAAAACTTCGCGGTTACCAGCCAGGCCGCTTTAGCTTCAACGTCAAAGGCGGACGCTGTGAAGAATGTGAAGGTGACGGCATGAAACGCATCGAAATGCACTTTCTTCCCGATGTGTTCGTCACATGCGAAGTCTGTCATGGCCGTCGCTACAACCGCGAAACATTGGAAGTAACCTATAAAGGAAAGAACATCGCAGACACATTAGATATGACCGTCACAGAATCAGTCGACTTCCTTGGAACGATTCCCACACTCAAGAAGAAACTTCAGACCTTGCAAGATGTCGGGCTCGGATACTTGCACCTGGGACAGAGCGCTACCACGCTCTCCGGAGGAGAAGCACAGCGCATCAAACTTGCGACAGAACTGTTGCGCCGCTCCACAGGAAGCACCTTCTATATCCTTGATGAGCCGACAACTGGGTTGCACTTTGATGACATTCGCAAGCTTCTCACTGTATTGCAGCGCCTCGTCGACAGAGGAAACACTGTGCTTGTGATCGAACATAATCTCGATGTGCTCAAGTCTGTCGACTACATCATCGACCTTGGCCCTGATGGTGGAACAGGCGGCGGACATATCGTTGCGACAGGTACACCGGAAGAAGTCGCAAAGGTGGAAGCTAGCCATACAGGACGCTACTTGAAGAAGATGCTCGAAAAACAAGGACGAGCTGTATGATGTAAACCGTGCACGCACCACATCGCGATCCACCGCTCAAACATACGCCTATCTACTGGGACATCCTCATCGCGATCTGCGTGATCGTGCCGGGGATTCTTAGTTATGGAGCATTGTCATACGTACCCGCTCCATGGTCGTTGATATGCGCAGTGCTGCTGTGGATAAGCATCGCACTGGTGGTGTATGGATCGTTCATAGAATCAAGAATCATAACAGTGAATAAAAAAAGTATTCATATTTCGTCGCTTCCAGATATCACAATCGCAGTAGTAGCAGACTTTCATGTTGGGCCCTATAAAGGTACAAAATTCGTACAGCGAGCAGTGCAAAAAATCTTGGCGCTCAAGCCAGATATCATCGTTATTCCTGGTGATTTTATTTTTGATCATCATGCAGATGCCTCGCACCTGAAGCCTCTCAAAAAACTCCGTGCACCACTTGGAGTATTTGCGGTCATGGGCAACCATGATTCTGGTCATCACTTAATGCGATATCTTTTGAAGCCTGAGGAACCGTACCAAACGGTTGACAGAGCTGATGAAATTTCAAATTTATTGGAATCTCTTGGAATTTCTGTTTTGCGAAACTCTGCAAAAATCATCTCAAAGGACGGAAAGAAATTCGCGCTCGTCGGAATTGATGATTTATGGATGGAAGAATGCGATATCGATTCTGCGTTTAAAAAAGCAGATAAAACTCCATCGATTCTCCTCGCACACAATCCCGATATGATTTTGGAACCTCAGTATAAACGCGCATCGTTGATTATCAGTGGTCACACACATGGTGGCCAAGTTCGACTTCCATTTATTGGTGCTCTCACAAGAGTGCCCGATAAGCTCGGTAACAAGTATGATCAGGGAATTTTTACCTTAAAAAATGGAACAGTGTTGGCCATCACCCATGGAATCGGAGAGACGATGGGAAGAATGCGATTCTGTTGTCCGCCGGAGATCTTACTGCTCACTAATTCTCGCTAATTATTGCTGTATTGTTATATTGCTAGCGAGGCAAATAGACATCACCGCTTGCGAACAATATAGCAATACAGCAATGTTAGACGTAACACTTTCCACATTAGCGCGATGATTAGACAATTTACAGCCACCGCCTTCGTCATCGATTCGCAGAAGCGTGTACTTTTGCTCTGGCACAAGCGTTTACAACGGTGGATGCCACCAGGCGGACATGTCGATGAGAATGAAACGCCGGAAGAAACTGCACGCCGCGAATGCAAAGAAGAAACAGGGTTAGATGTTGTTATTATCGGTGATGATCAGCCAGACGTGTTTGAGAGTGCTCAAGAAGAAGGTCACATGCTTAAGCGACCATTCGCGATGCTCCTGGAACATATCCCTGCATACGATGTTCGCAACGAAGCCGCGCATGAGCATATGGATTTTCTCTTTCTCGCACGACCAGTTGATGAACGACAAGCTTTGGTAATTGCACAGGAAGAAGCAGATCACTTAAAATGGTTTACACAAAAAGAAATTGCGGAACTTGGAGATAATAAAATATTCAGGAATGTGCGGGCATATGTGGCTGCCCTACAGCCATCATAGACTCTTTAGGCAACAGACACTGCATATCATACATTCATGTTATTGCTAATGATTTCCACCATTACCCTCTCTCTTTTTATCAGTCCACCCACAAGCATCGGCACTTTTAAATGGATAGAGTGCAAATTGCTCTGCTACAAAATGTGTAACATCTGCTTGTTTGAGTTTTCTATGACGAGCTTCTGCAATCCAATGCGACAAAAGAATGCGCGCCTCTGATTCCGACATTTGGTTACCTGCCATTAGCCTCCCTTCAAAGAGCGTTGCATCTCCTCTATATGCAACATCTGACCAATCATTATCCGATAACAATTCATCATCATCGTCTTGATTTTGAACTGCCTCTCCAACAACGACCAATAAACCCTTGGCAGCCGTCACTGTTTTTTTGATTGCAGCAATATCTTTTGGGCCATCTCGCAAATTGCCGTTCCCTGGAGCCTCCAATACAACACCTGCTAAACCTTTCACCATATCCGGCAAGTTTTTGTAATCCGAAGTAGCTGTTAGACCGATTCGCTCAACTCCTGATACGAGACGAAAATCCTCTCCCTCGACCCCACGAGGTTCATCGTATGGAGCAGGTTCTCGGTCAAAATGCCATAATTCATTCTCAATATTATATTTAGCCATGCGCCTGAAACCACTCGCGAATGGGTGCTTGCGATTCCGTTGAATTTTTTGTAAACGTCTTGGTGGAAAAAAACGATCATTAAAACATAACCCAATTTTTCCTCGGATTTCTTCTTTTAAAAGAGCCAAAGCGACCGATCTCTGAAAATTCCGGAATGCATCAGTATTTGTTATTTCTACATTTTGCATTGCACCGGTAACAATGATCGATTTATCTCCTAACTCTTTCTTGGAAACACCAAACCCTAATGCAGTGACAAAGTCCGCCATTGTATCAGTTCCATAAAGCACGATGAACGTGTCTGCCTCATCTCTTTTGATACGACTACGCAAACTTCGAACAATATTCATTATATGAACATCCGCCTGAGCTTTGGCACTATCAATACAAGCATTGTTGTAGTACGAATCAAAACTTCCAAATCGTGCTCTGTCTCTTTGGTGAACACTCATCATTACTTGATTCAATGCATATATATTAGGAGCTATAATTGTTCGTTTTCTTGTATCATCAAAAATTGGTGAAGACATAATCGTTCCGCCTTCACCACAAACAAGGACTCGAGATGCGTCCGATGATGAAGGTCGAGAAACACTCATAGGAACATGATGGACTGCAGCAGGAAGATAGCAACCCTGCCGGATTTGCCAATTTACAACTTTAGTATTTTAAACTATAGGAAAAATATCGCAACTTTGCTATACTATAGTGCATGTCTGCTAAGAATCGATCACTCAGCAAGAACATTCAAAAAGCGCTTGCATATGCCACAAAGGCACATGAAGGCCAAAAGAGAACGTCAGGAGAACCTTACATAACCCACCTTACAGCTGTAGCCTCTTTGTTAAGACAACTTGACGCTGATGAAGAAACAATCATCGCTGCACTCCTCCATGACACGGTTGAGGATACGGACGTAACGTACGATGACTTAGAAAGAGAGTTTGGCACAACTATCGCTAAACTCGTCGAAGGTGTCACGAAAGTGCGTCAATTTGAAATCAGCATGGATAAGCGTGAGCAAAACATGCTCGCTATCCGCAAGCTCTTTCGAACAATGGGGAAAGATATCCGTGTGATTTTTATCAAGCTTGCTGACCGTCTACATAATATGCAGACGATTAAGTATGTAAAACCGGAGAAGCAGCTCCGCGTCGCACGTGAAACTCAAGACATTTATTGCCACCTTGCGGATCTCCTCGGAATCCGTGCGTGGTATCAAGAATTATCCGATGCTTGTTTTGAAATTATTGAGCCTGCTGCCTTCGATCTTATCCGCAGAAAATCAGCATCAGCAGAGCACCACAATCTGAAAAAACTCCATGAATGGACAAAAAATTTCAAGAAAGTATTCCCCGCAGTTTCGCGAAAAAAAATTACCGTTGAACTTGTGAAGCGTCACAATAAAAGTATTTACGAGCGCACCAAGGGGGACGAACATTTATTACAACACATCGAAACATTCTATCGTGTGCACATCACGATTCCAGATGCCATGAGTTGTTATGCATGCGTTGGAAATGTGCATACTTGCGCCCCACCAATCCCGGGGCACATGGATGACTACATCGCCATGCCAAAGATCAATGGTTATCAAGCACTGCACACAACGGTCATCTCCGCTCTCGGAAATCCTATCGATATTATTATTCAGACACAAAGCATGGCTGAACAGGCACGTTTTGGTACCGCAATGCTCTACAAAAATAAGAGTCATAAAAAAGGTGCCATCGCCTTGCCGGAGTGGATTGAAGCGCTCACATCACTCGAAGAAGACGAGAAGGACCTGCAACGATTTTTCAACATGATTCAAACCGAAATTTTTGGCGAGCGCAGTCGTGTATATGTGAACGGCAAACGTCATCGAAAAAATACGTACATCGATCTGCCAACGCATGCAAGCTTACTCGATGTCGCATACTACGTTAGCGAGAAGACTGGCGAACATGCGGAGTCCGCATTACTCAATAATCAACCCGTAAATTTGAAGCACCTTATAAAAGATGGCGATGTTATAGAGTTTGTACTGAATAAAGACCTTCCTCAGCGCACGGCATTGGATTTGTACTACATCAATACTGCACTTGCACATAAGTTGCTTATAGGACAGTTATCAGATGCACATGAGGAGGAGCGCGTTGTACGTGGACACATGCTCGTGAACCACATGATTGATATTGCGATGGATCCGTTCTTCAGTATCACGTGGCAAAAACAAATACGCGAACGCATGTTTGGACACAAAGAAGTGATTGCGAATGTTGGCATCGGTGTTATCGACCCGTTCATTTTCTTGGAAGAGCATAGCATGCCGGAAGATTTCTTCGTTATCGATCCTGCCTGTTTCACCATGATCGCACGCGCATCTCCTGGCACAAGCATGCGATATGTGCTTCGCACTTCTCTCGATGAATTGCGTCAAGGCAATATCATCGGCATACAAGCCGGCCCAGACGTTATAGAAGTGATTTCGGCTGATATACTCGAAAGGGAACGGAGATTTTCAAAAGAATTCGTCCCATTGAAAGTACGCAAAGAGTCCGTACAGTATCCGCTGCACTTCGCCCTCCGTTTCTCCTTTCAACCGGACGCCAATCCACTGGAAGACATCGCGACATTGCAAAGCTTATTGGATACACCGGTTAATCTCCTTAAATTTGAACAGACATCTGTTACGCTCAGCTTCCATACGAATCGCTTACGTACGATTCAACTCGCCTATGAACACTTATACGCATTGCCTTACATCTCCCATATTTTCCGCATCTCACCGTGATTAACTCTGAAACACGTAAGCCATCTATCTTACTTCTCTACTGCGGAGGAACGATTGGTATGCGCCAAGATATGGCGACATCCGCGCTTAAGCCACAGCTTACTGCTGAGGAACTTCTGAGATATGAGAAGCAATTAAATGAAGATTACTCCATTGATGTTCAAACGATCACGAATATTGATAGTACGAACATGCAGCCACATCATTGGCAGAAGATGGCGCACACAATCGCAAAAGAATATGGAAATTACGATGGCTTCGTTGTGACGCATGGAACCGACACGATGGCCTACACGGCTTCGGCGCTTTCATTTGCTCTCCAAAACTTGGGGAAACCAGTCGTGCTTACAGGCGCACAGGTTCCGCCGGAAATTTTGGGAAGTGACGCCCTGAGTAACCTCGTTCACGCGTGCCAAGTCGCAACAATGGACTTCGCCGAAGTATCGATCGTTTTCGGAACGAAGATTCTCCGTGGCAATCGTAGTATGAAAGTAAGTGAAAGCGAGCGTAACGCGTTCATCTCTCCGGTGTTCCCAGAACTTGGCTCCATTCGTTTGCAACCTGAATTGACATTCCCCAATATCCGCCGTCGCCACAGCGGCAATGTACAATTGCAGGATGCATTTGATGGAAACGTTGTCGCCATCAAATGTGTGCCCGGCCTCAACCCACAAATTATCGAGACGATTCTTAAAGGAAACATCGATGGTTTGATCCTCGAATCATTCGGGCCTGGAAACCTTCCAAACGAAGAAAATTCCTTGCTGCCGTGTATCAAGTTGGCGCACAAGAAAGGTATCCCAGTGCTTGTGTCCACACAGTGCATCTACGGAACCACTCGCATGTACCTGTACGAAGTCGGCCAGCAAGTGATGCAACTGGGCGTTATCCCAACGCGCGATATGACGCCAGAAACTGCATACGTGAAGCTCAAGTGGGCATTGGCTCAAACAAAGGATATGGAAGAAATCCGTGCAATCTTTGAGCGAGACGTTGCTGGTGAAGTATCGAGCGGATCATAATGTGCCTTTATGAACGAATTTGAATCGACCACCGGGCAAGACGAAGCAAATGAGATAATCGATGGGCCGATGACCCCAGACGAACTGCGCTTTCTTCAGGATCGAGGAATGAAGAGGCAGTCCATCCAACCAACACTCGATACAAGAAATGCTTTTAAGCTGGCATTTTTCGATAGACCACCTACGTCAGATGGCGATCCAATTGTTGAAAAATTTAATGATGATGAGATCCGCATGTTAGGGCCAGTATTAAAAGCAACATCTGAACCAACCTCTGCAATCCTTGATGAGTTACCGTATAAAAAATTTGATCAATCTAGAATCCTTCAAACAGTTGCAGAATACTGTCTCTATCGTGGATGGTTATCACTATGTACTGAAGCATCACGCCGTTCTCGCAATACGACTGCGCTTTCTATGTGGGTTGATTACTTAAAAAGAGAAGGAAAGGTCCTTGAAGCAGAAGAAGTCACTAAGCGCATACAATCAATCTAATTGTTTGTTTTATCGTAAGAACTTCAGTCGAAAGAAGGAGAAAAATCCGCTAGAATTCAGCCATGTTCGATCCCGTCGACCCGCGCCAGTCTTTCCCGGACCTTGAAAAAGGAATTTTGACGTATTGGAAAGAAGAAGACATGTTCCATCGCAGTGTTGAACTCCGTGAAGGACGCGAGGAATTTAGTTTTTACGATGGACCACCGTTTGCAACAGGACTCCCCCACTACGGCCACCTGCTCGCAGGAACCGTCAAAGATGTTATTCCTCGTTACCAGACAATGCGCGGGAAGAAGGTTCAGCGTCGTTTCGGTTGGGATTGTCACGGTTTGCCCATCGAAAACCTGATCGAGAAGGAGCATGACATTAAGGATAAAAAAGAAATCGAAGCAATGGGCGTGCGCAGGTTCAATGAACTATGTCGCGGTTCGGTCCAGCGTTATGCCAAAGAATGGCGCGCTTCTGTTGAACGCATGGGCCGTTGGGTGGATATGGATTGGGATTACAAAACGATGGATCCGCAATTCATGGAATCTATCTGGTGGGTGTTCAACGAACTCTACGACAAGAAATTGATTTATGAAGGTCACAAGCCAATGCACATCTGTCCGCGCTGTGTCACTCCACTCAGTAACTTCGAAGTGACGCAGGGATACAAAGATGTCACTGACCAAACGGCAACTGTTATGTTCAACATTAAAGGAATGAAGGGCATCGAGAGTGACACCTACCTGCTCGCATGGACGACAACGCCGTGGACATTACCTGGAAACCTCTTTGTCGCTGTCGGACCAGACATCGACTATGCGTTCATTGAGTCCGAAAATCATCACTACATTGTCGCTCAGAGTAGGGCTGAAACCATATTTAAGAATAAAGAATTTGTTCAAAAGAAAGTCATCAAAGGAAAAGACCTCGAAGGTGTTCACTATGAACCACTGTTCCCCTACTTTGTTGACCAGTACAAGGATGCGTTCACGGTAGTAACTGGTGACTTCGTCAGTACAGAAGACGGAACAGGTATGGTGCACATTGCCCCAGGGTTTGGTGAGGACGACTATCAAGTTGGTAAGAAACAAGGTGTACCACTGTTGCAACACGTTAGTATTGAAGGAAAGTTTATTGCCGCCGTGAAGGATTTTGCTGATATGGACGTGAAGCCAAAGGACGATCCATCCAAGACAGACCAGAAAATAATCGCCTGGTTAGAAGAACATAAAAAACTATTCTCCAAAGAAAGTTACCGCCATAGTTATCCACACTGTTGGCGCTGCGATTCACCGCTTTTAAACTATGCAACAAGCTCTTGGTTTGTTCGTGTGGAGCAAATCAAGAACGACATGCTTGATGCAAATGCAAAGACTAAGTGGGTTCCAAGCCACATCCGTGATGGCCGTTTTGGAAACTGGCTTGAGAACGCACGCGACTGGGCAATTTCCCGAAACCGCTATTGGGGAACACCACTTCCAATCTGGCGCTGTCCAGATACCGGTGAGTGCGAAGTTGTGGGAAGTCGTGATGAACTGATGGAACGCAGCAAGATGCGTTTTACGAAAGTTACGACCGTACGCCACGGCGAGGCAGAACATAATGTTGGACACTTTTATCAAAGCAGTATTCCGGGTGTCGATTTAACCGTAAATGGCAAGAAACAGGCAAAAGCTGCGGGTGAATATCTCGCTGGGCAAAAAGTGGATGTCATTTATTGTTCTCCACTGAATCGAACGATGCAGACAGCGAAAGTAATTGCAGATGCAACTGGTGCCAAGGTGATCGTCGACGAACGCCTGCGAGAAGTAGATGTGGGCGACTTTGAACGAACATCGTTTGATTTCAGCGATCTCACGGTCATGAAGCTCAAACGGCAAAAGAAATTGCAGGAAGGAAGCCCCGAAAGCGTGTATCACCTGGAAGGAATGGAAAAATGGACGGATATCCAGAAGCGAGTCGCGCATTTCTTGGAAGATATGCTTCCAAAGCATCGCAGTGAACACATCGTCGTCGTCACGCACGCAGACCCCATCATCAGCATGCGACACTTCTTCACGAAAGAAGATCCATTTAAGCTCAGCCATCAGCCATTCCCTGTGTTCGCAACACCAGAGAGTTATTTCTGGGATCACGATATCAACGCGCAGATGGACCTGCACAAAGAGAATGTCGATGAAATCACATGGCCAAGCATGGAAGCCAAGACAACATTAGAATTAACTGTCGTTCGTCATGGTGAAACAGATTGGAACAAGCAGAAGAAAATCCAAGGAGGAGATGATAATATTCCGTTAAACGAAACGGGCAGAAAACAGGCACAAGAACTCGCGAAAAAAATGAAGAAGGAAAAATACGATGTGATCGTCACGTCAGATCTTGAGCGCGCCGTAGAAACTGCCGATATTCTTGCTCGAGAATTTGGCCTTCCTCAAGCAGAAAAGTGGGAAATCCTGCGTGAACGTGATTTGGGTGAATGGAGCGGAAAGAACCGCGATGAAACGCATGCATCTCTCGGCACGCAGCAGGATGATGTGAATGTCTCATTCCACTACGCCACACCGAAAGATGGCGAAAGTTTGTCGCGCTTCCTCCAACGCATTGAAAAAGCCCATGAGGAATTGTTAAAGCATTACAAAGGAAAGCGCGTGTTGCTTGTTGCGCATCGTGGTGTCATGCAAGCACTCAAAGCTGTTGCTGAAAATTCTACCTTTGATGAAATTGTCACGTGGCAACCAGGAAACGCAACGACAGTCGAGCTCACACTGCGCCCACTCATGAAGCGCATCCCAGAAGTATTGGACTGCTGGTTTGAAAGCGGCTCGATGCCCTATGCACAGCAGCATTACCCGTTTGAATACAATAGCGGCAAAAAATCCCCAACCGGATTCCCCGCAGATTTCATCGCAGAAAACTTGGACCAAACACGTGGTTGGTTCTACACACTCACCGTTCTCTCTGCAGCACTCTACAAAGAACCTGCATTCTTAAACTGTATCTGCGGAGGAATCGTCCTCGCGGAAGATGGCCGCAAGATGAGCAAGCGCCTCAAAAACTATCCTGACCCGAACGAACTGATGGATAAACACGGCTCAGATGCACTGCGCTTCGCGCTGATGTCTTCTCCTGTTGTTCGTGCAGAAACTCTACGCTTCAGTGAGAAAGGCGTCGCTGAGACCGTACAAAATGTATTGCTGCCACTGTGGAACAGCTACAGCTTCTTCGTTACCTACGCAAACCTCGCCAATTTTGAACCGGGAAAGCTGATGAAAGCTTCGAACCATCCGCTTGATCGTTGGATCAAAGCTGAAGTACAAGACTTGATAAACCGCATGACAGGTCAGCTCGATGCCTATGATCTCTCTGCGACATGCGCAGAACTCCACGAAACAATCGATGCACTCACCAACTGGTACATCCGCCTCTCACGCCGCCGCTTTGCCGGCAAAGGCACAGGTGAAATGCCAGAAGCTGAACCAGAAAACTTTGAGCAAGACCGCATGGATGCGTTGAATACATTGCACGATGTACTCCTGACCCTCAGCCAGTTGCTCGCTCCGTTCTGTCCATGTATCACTGAAGCGATCTACCTCAACCTCGTTCCTGGCGAGCATACATCGATCCACCTGACAGATTGGCCAGAGGAAAAGAAGCTGAAAAAAGAAGATCATCGTTTAATCGCGGCCAATCGCCTGCTGCGCCGTATTGTTTCGCTTGGTCTCAAAGTGCGCTCCGATGCAAAGGTAAAAGTGCGCACGCCACTGTCAAAAGTAACGATCGCCTTCCCGCCGTCACTCTTGAACGGTGAGGAATTCAATGATGAACAGAAGGCACTACTTCGCCAAGAATTAAATGTGAAGGAAATCGATTTCGCGGAAGATCCAGGCTCTCTTGGAGAGAAGTTCGTCCAAGTAGATGCACGCAAAGTCGGACCACGTCTTGGTGGACGCGTCCAAGAAATTATCCAGGCAGGTAAGCGTGGAGAATTTGAAGAAACGGATGACGGACGCATTATTATCTTGGATGAAACATTGAGTCCTGATGAAGCTGCTGTGCTCTACCGAGGCCGCGAAGGAGAGAACATCGCAGCGGAACGCGGCGTTGTCGTCAGCCTCGATATCACCGTCACTGATGAACTCAAGCTCGAAGGCCAAGCACGCGACTTGATTCGTGCCATTCAGCAGCAGCGTAAAGACCTCGGTTATGCGATGGGTGAGCCAGTCACTCTAAGCATCGAAGGTGCTGATGACATTCTTACAATGCATCAAAAATTAATCGAAGCCGAAGCAAGCGTGAGCATCGGTCAATCGAAAGGCGCTCCTCATGAGGTTATGATCGATGACAAGAAAGTCATCCTTCATTTGGACCCCAAGTAATTACTATGGCTGAAAATTCCCGCTTATCGCTACCCGTTCGAGTGCTGATGCTATGGGTTCTGACCATACTTTTAGTCTACCTATTGAGTACTTTTTTAGAACGGACTTTCTTTCTATCTGGAGGGCTATACGCGTACATCATCATTGGATCTCTCATCACATTAATGAATCTTATTGTCCGACCGGTGCTCGCGATCATCACGTTTCCATTTAAACTCTTCGTCGGCATTATCGCCCTCATTGTTGTAAACGGCGGCATCCTGTGGCTCACAGAAAAAATTGCTGAGAAGATGGACCCATCACTCCTTACATTGCAGATCGATCAGGGACTCGGCGGATGGCTGCTCGTAGCCTTCATCGTTGGGTTTGCGAACTGGATTTTTAAGCATATTCTTCGTTAGCCTGTGTCATCCTGAGCCCGACGAAGGATAGACACATAGCGTCATGGTTCGTCGAGCTCACCATGACAATTACAACGACCTATTCACAAAATCCGATAATGCCCACGTCATCCCTTTCACAGCCGCATTGATCGGCATTTCATGGAATGAAGAGACAACACCAAACTTTTCATCATCTTTCTGCCAGCCAAAGACAATGAAACCTGGGATGCCCAGCTCATGGAGAAATACTTCGCACTTTTTTTGAATTTCATCGTTATCGATAGGTTGAGGTGGCGTCATAGAAATATGATAACTGATGGCACAGTACATGCCACGTAATTTCCTCGAATATTCCAGCCCGTCTTGCTTGCCTTTGCGCTACCCGATGAGCAGAATGGCCACTCTCTTTTTCCTGTAACCACTGATGCACGAAACAAAATCCTCTGGCTCTCTTTTGCCACTCCTCTTAACAGTCTTCCTCGATATTGTCGGTCTGGGTATCGCCATACCAACGCTCTCGATCGTCTTGATTGACCCTGCACAGAGCATCCTCCCAGCTGATATATCTCCCGCGGCCAGGTCTATCATCTACGGATTCATGATTGCAGCCTACCCAACTGCACAATTCTTCGGTGCCCCCATGCTTGGCGCACTCTCTGACCGATTTGGCCGAAAGAAGCTGCTGCTCTTGTCATTAGCAGGAACAATGATCGGGTACATACTCTTCGCACTCGGTATTTACATGCACTCCGTTGCCATCCTTTTTATTAGTCGCATCCTCGATGGCTTTACCGGAGGAAATATTTCCATCGCTCAGTCTGCCATTGCAGATACCAGCACCGCTGCAAACAAAACCAAGAACTTCGGGCTCATGGGCATGATGTTTGGGTTGGGCTTTATCCTCGGCCCATTTATAGGAGGCAAACTCTCAGACCCTGAGCTGGTCAGCTGGTTTACACTCGCTACACCGTACTGGTTTGCAGCACTGCTAACACTAGGGAATATGGTATTGCTCGAGTACTTATTTAAAGAAACACTGCGCACAAGTGTTCATACGCCAATCACATTACTCACAGGACTCCGCAACTTCTCCAAAGCCTTCAGCATGCCAGGATTGCGAGCAATCTTCGCCATGTCATTCTTATTCTCTGTAGGCTTCACATTCTTCACGCAGTTCTTCAACGTATTCTTAATCGAGCGCTATAGCTTCGACCAAGGCGATATCGGTAACGTCTTCGGATTATTTGGTATCTGCATGGCACTCACGCAAGGCTTTATTGTACGACCTGTCTCCAAGCGATTTACTCCAGCTCAGGTGCTTCGCTTCTCGCTCCTTGCCCAAGGATTAATCCTGCCAACTATCCTCCTCGCAACCACGCCGTCGATTCTTTATATGATCATTCCATTTATCTCGATATTCCAGGGCTTAAGCTTCCCAAACCTCACCTCGATAGTTTCTGATCAACTGGGAGCTGAGTCCCAAGGTGAAGGACTCGGACTTAACCAGTCAGTACATTCGATGGGCCAGAGTTTCCCTCCAATTATTGCTGGATTTATCGCCGCAGTGCACCCCAACCTTCCGATGATCTTTGGTGGAGCGTGCTTACTCCTCGCTTGGCTGGT
Organism: uncultured Candidatus Peribacteria bacterium; assembly: GCA_964391185.1. Taxonomy (GTDB): domain Bacteria; phylum Patescibacteriota; class Gracilibacteria; order Peribacterales; family Peribacteraceae; genus JAKQEM01. Next base: position 23,843 of record CAYMIX010000009.1, read on the forward strand.
CTTCGTCAGTTTTTACAGACCAACGAAGGAAAAATTCCATGAAGTTTAATAAATTATTATAATCAAAAGAGCCCTATTTTATTTGGGCTCTTTTAGTATCAAAAATGTATTCATTATTTGCGAACCATCCAGCGAGAAAGCTGGGCACCAAGATATGCTCCGACGAATGGAGTCAATCCATAGATAGCAAGATTCGCAAGAACTGCCGACTGTCGAATTGTGCCATCGACGAGCATTGCCTGCTCTGGTGCAGCTGGGAAGAATAACTGAAGTCCGAGTGCAACTGCTGGGTTAAGAACACCGTACGAGCCTATCGCTGCAATGGTGATAGCAAGCAGCAAGGAAAAACTGACAGCAACGGCTGCATGGAGTTCCTCGAAGCCACGTTGTACAACCGTTGAAACTCCAAAGACGAATACAAACGAACCAACGAGCTCAGCTGCAATACCATACAAAGCCGGAGTGGCAGCGAGCGGTGCAGCCTTTCCCGCTAGGAAGAAAGTATGAAGCAGTACACAAGCAACAAAGCCTCCAAGAAGTTGTACGAGAATGTAATACGTAGCCTCACGTCCTTTTATTTTCCCAATAGAAAAAAGCCCAAGTGTGACAGCCGGGTTAACGTGTGCTCCGGAAACAGAGCCAACAAGAAGAACTAACACCATGAGAGTGAGCGCCGCTGTGAGCGGCGTGGCGATGCCAAGTGTACCCTCAATAGAAGATATGACCGCAGCTGTAAGTAAAAAAGTACCAAAAGCTTCGGCTACTAACCGACGGGGAGATGTTAAAGAAGACATAGAAAAGGGAGGAAGGATTGATTCCTTGGATTATCCAAGTATAAGAGCTCAAAGCAAGCTCTGATGTAATCTTTACTTATCACAACACATTGCGTAGGATAGTCTACTTTCCATTCCACTCTTATGCACTCCCGTTTTGCAGCCATCAGTATCGGTTTCGCTCTTATGCTCAGCGCGCCAACTGCCCTTGCAGCATTTCCGGAAGATTTTACTCAATCATCTTCTTCATCCTCATCGACTCAGGAAATCCCAACATTGACGATTGATCTTAGGGGCTTGAATACCGTATCTCCTCTTTCAACAATCGAACCAACATCGACGCTCACACGCCGAGAATTTACCGCGTTGATCGTCGAGAAACTCTACACACCAGTGCAGATCGAAACATGTTTTTGGGATATTGCATCAAGCCTCCCACCACACTTCACGCTCGTCTTTACCGACGTGCATGTGAATGATGCCTATGCGAAGCACATCTGCGTCGCAATGCGCGATGGACTTATCCGTGGCTACGCTGATGGATCTTTCCGCCCAGACCGCCCAATTAACGTTGCAGAAAGCGCTAAGATTCTTAGCCGTGCGTTTGTTCTCGCTCCCTATGCCGAGCACGATCAGCGCAGCGTTTGGTACCGCGCGCACATCGAGGCGCTCGCAACGCAGAATTCCATTCCCCTATCGATCAAAAAAATTGATCAAGTTGTAACTGCAGCTGAAGCCAATGATATGATTGCTCGCCTTGCAGAAAACAATCGAGCACTTCCTTCACGAACATATAGCGAGCTCCAGCCAAAGCCACGTAAGGCAGTTGCTCCTGTGAAGCCAAAGCCAACTACAGTTGATGCCGGCAAAGGCACACCTGCTAAGTCTTCTGCCGCAACTTCATCTAAGAGTGCAGCGAAGTCTTCGGTTCCTGCAACAGCAAGTAGCAAGGGTGGAATCTGGAATCCTTTTTAATGAAACTCGAAATCCGAAGCACGAAACTCGAAACAATAATGAATGTTGAATGAAAAAGTTCGATATTCAGATTTATTTCGGATTTCGGATTTCGTGCTTCGGATTTTCATAGAAAAACGCTATATTGGAGCAATGAAGAAGAATCAAACAATAGCAGAGCGATTAGGCGAAACCTTTGCCGTTCTCCAACACGGTACCGACTTGATTGCTGAATGGGGAATCAAAAAGCTGCGCGAAGTAGAGAAAACAAACCCACCGAAGAACTTAAAATCTGCTGGAGGAAAGGCAATGATGTGGACCCGCAATGCAATGAGCTTCTTCGGCACTGTTGGCGATGTGTACTACGAAAAGTACGAAGAGGCCAAGCGGAAGAAAAACAAAAAGTAATTCCTGCAACGTGTTATAGAAGTTAACGTTTTTACTAAACGAAGTGTATTTACCAAATATAATTCAAGTAAATAATTATTCTTGTTGTAAAAAATAATGAACAGAACAAATTATTTATAAGAACATCTGTTGATATATTCAGCAAGAATCATACAATTTGCGCATTCCTCACTCTCTATGCACGTTATTGAAAAAAATTGCACACGACCTACGCCAGTACACATGCCTCGCCGGGAAGAAGAAAGAGAAGGTTTAGCCTCGTTTATTACAATCGTCACAAACGGCGAATATGGAAATGCGGCTATCGACCTACTTAATCAAGATGAAGTGAATCACACAAAAAGATACACCGAATGGCTCAACGCCAAAACAATAATTGAGCGCTTGCTCAGTGGTCCAGGGAAACTAACGGATGATCAATGGAAGATTGCAACAATGGCAATGATGGATATATCGACCTTGTTAGGATTCAAACTGATAAACGCTCCAGCATCAAATTCTGGATTAACTGGCAGATTCTTGCAATGGTTCAGAGGTATGTTTGCCAGATGGTCCGATAGCCAAACATCTGATCCTGCACATCACTGAGGAACAGTCGCTAAGAATGATCGTGTAGGCTGCATTCGTCCTGCAAGAATTTCACCAACAAAGAATTCATCACGCGCATTCAATCGCGCAGACTCTTGAGCAACTTCATCACGAATTATCACGTGCTCTGCTGCCACTTCAGCGGCTATTAGCTGCTGCTCATCAGCAGAAATATCATCGAGTCCAAGGCCCATACAATTATTGGAATATGGATACATAATCATCATAGCCTTCTGCTTTCAAATTTTCTTTCGGAATAAATCTCAGTGCGGCACTGTTGATACAATATCGAAGTCCTCCTTTATCCTTCGGACCATCTTCAAACACATGACCAAGATGTGAGTCGCCGTATTTGCTGCGCACTTCTACCCGAGGTAAATACAATGTGAGATCAGAACGTTTTACCACAAGTTCATCAACGATTGGCTTCGTGAAGCTTGGCCAACCTGTTCCAGAGTCAAATTTATCCTTCGAAGAAAACAACGGCTCACCCGAAACTTTATCAACATATATTCCCTCTTCATGATTGTCCCAGTAGGCATTATGAAAAGGGGGCTCGGTTCCACACGCCTGAGTGACATCGTATTCTTCGTCGGTGAGCATCTTCTTTAATTCTTCGTGTGGAGGTTTTGTGTACTTATTATCATCGGATGATTGTGTCATATAAACAGTGTAGCCGATAAACAGTCAGCGGCGTAGAATTACACTCATGGAGAAGAAAGATGAAACGATCGAACTGCTCAAGGAAATCCGCGACTTGGAACAGCAAGAAGTATCTTTGTTGAAAGAAGAAAAATTCCTCAAAGACAAAGAGCAGAATTCCACGTCAGCTCGGTTAGTTCTCAAAATCATCTACAACGTCGTGATCGTCGGATTCGTCATAGGTGCGTTCTGGTATTTCTACCACACGTTATACGGAACCGGACTGGCAACGATGTAACACATATTACTTCTCGCAGCTAAACCCAAGCCTCTTGAGCAAACGTTCGTTTACGCGAGCCCAGGTGCTTTCATCATTGGCGAAGCGACGCACAACACGTTCACAGACACGATCCATCAAAAGGTGTCCAACAGATGGAATACGCTTTTCTTCCTCGGATTCATCAGCTGCTTGATGTGTTGATTCTATGGCCGGCATTGCATTGTACATTGGATCTCCGCGGAGTGATGCAGGTAATCCTGTCACATATTCAAATGCGACCAAGCCTACAACCATCAGGAATGCTGCACTGACAATCAGCGCGGCTTCGTTGTGCTTGTACTTGGTAGCAAAAGAAGAAATGTTCATAGGGTGTTTGTGTTTTTATATTATAGCAAATTTTACGTATTTTAGCAATATACCTGATTTTACAGGTCTGCTCGGCCTAAATCGGCATCAATCACCAACGAACTCATTATCTGATTAATCGTATTTTCATCTGGCGGAAAAACAAAGGTGAGTACTACGTAATACGATCCTTCATCAACAATATATCCCATTGGATCACCCATACCTTCCTGATCGAACTCCAAAAACTCTTTGTTATTAAATAATGCTGTTTGAAACGCATTATCTTGCAAAACATATTCTAATACTGTTGGGTCAGTTGTTTTCATTACGGATATAAAATTGGCTTCACCTTCTCCACTGCGAAGCACAACTTCTTGTGCAGAGAAAGTTTTATCGCCCACGGCGATAACTGATTGCTGCACTGGCTCATCCGTATAGACATCTGGATACTGAAACGAAATGCCAAGCTCATTACTGTCATACGTTTTCCACTGAACGCGCTCCTCTAGTTCGCTTGCACTAGTACAGGCTGATAGCAGAATTAATCCTAGGAGCAAAAAATTCAAACGATCGTACATACAAACAAAAGAAAATGAATATAACGAAGTATACATATGACTACCCATCCAAACATGCCACTTTCAGCAAATGTAATTCCTACTATTATTGATTTAGCCTATTAGTAAGCCAAAATATCCGTTCTTTTAGTGAGTAGAATGAAAAGAACCTACAGATCATTCCACGATATCAGTTCCACTTTCTTCTCTTTGATCATCTGCGGAATACTTTCATCCAGGAGCATGCGAAGTTCCGTTTGACGCTGCGGATCCAAATCAAAATTTGTTCCGTACGTGATCGCGCTTCCTGGGTGCACCATCAGTTCGATCGTTCCTTCTGGTAATTTATTTAAGATATGACGAAGGTTCTTGATGGTGGAATTCCCGAGCAACGTGTGGCCACGGAAATAATCAGTCGAACCTATGTCATTCGCTGCATAGATTTCCCGCGCCTTCTTCGATAGATCATTGATGACACGAATTTCTTCGAGTTGTTTGTCGGGAACTTCAAACCCAAATGGTGGCAGCGGCTCTTCGCATGGAATACGAACAAAGCGAATTCCGTAACGTCCCATGATCGTACCGAGAATATTCGCAATCTGCGGATGAATGTGTGCGTCCCAATTCCCAGCGATATGAGTAGGTGTAAGGCCTTGGTCGAAACACCATTCAACCTGTGCACGGATTTCACGTTCAAGATGTTCTTTCAGCACTGCACCGCTATCGAGTAAGCCAAATAATTTCTTCACATCAAAAAACATACCGTTGCTCTGCACAAGGCTTGAGACATCTTCTTTTTTGCTGATGGGATATTCTTCTACAAGATTCAAATGAAGGCCTACCGCGTACCCGCGCTCCACCGCGTGACGCGCAGCAGTCGCACTGTGCGTTGTGTTTGGCCAAATAGTCGCACTGGAGACCACACCGAATTCCATGCACTGGAAAATGCCATGGGAGCGCTGCGGGTTACACCCCAAGTCATCGGCGTTGATGATCAGACGACGCATGACGCGTATTGTACAGAAATTTCGCAAGAATGTTCGTTACCTTTCGTCTACGTATTCGTACAATTATTTATATGAAACACCTCCCTCTTTCTCTCATTGCAATTGTTGCGCTCACCGGCTGCACAGCAGCATCAGGCGAGAAGGCAGTCCAACAAGCCATCGATGAAGCGAATTACTGCGAAAGCGAAGCAGATTGTGTATTAGTCGGTAACAAGTGTCCGTTCGGCTGCTACATCTATTCAAACGCAAAAGAGTCCGACCGCATGACGAAAATGATCGACGCCTATGAATCCACCTGCGTGTATAGCTGCTTGGAAAACTTCGGTGTGGACTGCATCAATAACAAATGCGAACCACGATTGCCACCACCATCACAAGCACAGGAATTTGAAGGAGACCCAGAAGGAAATGTAGGCGCTTCCTGCACGACTGATGACCAATGCGTGACACCAATGGATTATTTGATCCGTTCGAGCTGTCCGTTCACTTCGATGTGTATCGAAGGAACGTGTAGCGTTGTCTGCCCTATGCATGAAGATGAACCAAACCCTGCAGACAGTCAGTTCTATCATATGTCCTGCAGTGCCGATGCAGATTGTGACTGCAAAGGATTCAGGGGAGAAAACGCTGACTGCCGATGCGTGGATAAACAGTGTGTGGCAGTGATGAAGTGAGAAGGACTGATTATCACTTCTTGATGTATGTATAGAAACATGAAGGGCAATAATATTTATTGCCTGGAACGCTCGTGCCGCAGATTTTACAATAATGTGTCCCGTATTCAGCAAAATCTTTTCTTCTACGATCCTGTCTTTTAGCAATTTCAGCAGAACGATCTACTGAAACAGAACTACCAAATCTTCCTCCTGTGAAAAGAATACTGATAAATTTTCCTATCAAGCCGATAATTTGCTTTAAAATATTCATGATGATGAAAGTAAGTATATACAAAAAGACTCGCCCGGCTCGGGTGAGTCTCTTGTTCGTTGCGATGTGGCAACACGGATGACCGTGATGAAACAATTTTCATCTAGCTTAATTTGGATTACAAGTGACTTTTCCCAAATAGATGCTGTTAGATTTTCTCTGGGACTGGATCCCCTTTCAAACGGCTGAGAAGCTCTGGGCTTCGGAAGTAGGCAGCAACAGTAAGTACTGCGAGGACAATGAAGAACATAGATGCTTCAACAGGTGAATAACCGTGTGTGAGGAAGTTTGCGAGAATACCACCCGTGTAACCAATCATGAGAATAAATCCAATCGTTGCGGTACGTGGAATCAACAACAGAATGACACAGAGTGCCTGCACAATTCCAAGGATCGGTTCGCTTATAAGATTCAAACCAAGCTCATTGCGCATCGTAACTGATGCCTCATCCATCATTGGGAAATACTTGAAGTAGAGTGCAGGAAGGTGGAACGCAACCACGAGAATCGTGAGGACCCAGGCGAAGATGCGGCCCCATTTTGAAGACTGTGGAACAGGGCGCTTGAGGACGCGGCTGAGGAGTTCTGGGTTACGAAAGTACGCACTCAGCATGAGGAGAGCGATAATAATGAGTGGGAAGAATGGCCAGTTGCCTGGTGCTTCGTGTGTGAGACCAGTGGACATTGCCCCTCCGAGGAGACCAATTGCGAGGATGAATCCAATAGTGGATGTGCGAGGAACAAAAAGAAGGATCGCAATAAGTGCTTCGAGAATGCCAACTGCGAAATAAATATTCTGTACGCCAAGCTGTTCAGTAAAAGCGTACATCTCATTTCCTGGCTCTATTAAGAAAAGTTTAGGGAACGCGGAAGCGCCGAGTAAGAATAACGAGACAAGGACGACAGGCGTCCATCCAATGATTTTGCGGGAGAGTGAGGTCATGCGAGTAAGTGTAAGAGAGTCATTGAAGGTTGACAATGTTGAACGTATAATCGAACAGCTATGACTACATCCTGTCAAAGTTGCTTAATGCCATTCAATAAAGATCTGGGTGAGCGCGAATCTGATAGGTACTGCAGTTTTTGCTTTAAACATGGAAAGCTTTGTTATGAAGGTAACAACCTAAAAGATTTCCAGAAGGTTTGTTATGAACATATGATCAATGGCGGCATGCCAAAGCTCAAAGCAAAGCTCTTCACATATATGATCCGCTTTGCACCAAGATGGCGATGATTCTCATGCTGAGAGTGCCCATGCACTTGCTTTGATATCCGCGGGAAGTCAATGGTGCTCATGTGCTTTCACTCTAAACATCACGGCCTCTTTTATAGCTACGCCTTGGGATCAAATTCAATCACCCATTCGATTCCATATTTATCTCTAAACATGGAAAAATACGTACCCCACGGACTTTGGTCCATCGGCATTTCAACAGCTCCTCCTTCCGAAAGACCCTTGAAAAATCTGTCTGCTTCTTCCCGGCTATCTGCCATCACAGTGATTTTCGATCTGTTTTCATTTTCGTTTACCTTTCCCATAAAAGACGGAACATCATTGGCTATCAGAACATTTGGACCGACAGACAAAGTAATCCTCATGATTTTATTCGCATCTTCCTCCGACACCGGAAATTCAGCAGTTGCGATATCTTTAAAACGAATAATCTTTCCAAACTCTCCGCCAAAGACGGACTTATAAAACGTAAATGCTTCTTCGGCATTTCCATTGAAATTGATATATGGATTGAGGGTTGGCATAGAGTCGTATAGTAAAGATGGTTCTGTTGTTTAACAAATATGGTGGAGATGCCGGAAATTGCATCCGGGTCCAACGTGTACGCATGGTGCTCCTACGATCATGATTCTTTCAGTTCTCACATCCTCATGAAGAAAGAATCAAAGGAGAGAAGTGAGTGATGACACGAAATACTGATCAACCGCAGTGTCATACGGGTGTCAGCCTCGCTGATAACGTCTTATCCCCATAGCGAGAATCAGAAGTAAGACGCGTTCGTGCTAAAGACGAACTTAGGCTGCGGCGTAAGCAAAACCAAATGCTGGAGCCTTGAAGGCTACGGCCTTGGAGAAACGTGTGCCGAGCGTGCGAACAGAGTTTGCACTTGTGGTTGCGACTGTGGGTACGGGAACCGTCGCCATCCCGAATCGAAGCAAACGCATACGCAGAATCACGCTGTCAAAGCTTGTCATCCCCGACGGTGAATTTGAGGTGAGTTCGAGCTCGCAGAGCGATGAACGAACCCAAAGATCCGTCGTCCTCCGTAGCGCGACGAACGTAGTGAGTCGGGCGAAGGGGGACATTAACTCGATCCAGATCAGAATAATTCTGTATACATTTATTGCTCAAGAGTGAGCCGGCCGCAGGTGTGAGTGAACAGACGAATATCATACCCGTTTTCCCACTCCCCTTCCACTAAAACAACCCAACAATCCAGTCATAGGCGTAGATGCCTAAGAACGCGACGGTGATGTTATAAATCATATTTCCGACTGCGAGAACCGGTACTACCTGCCAGTAACGGTATTTCATCAGGGAAAGAGAAATCACTGCGAAGTCGTTCGAGAGTGGCGAGACTGTTCCATACAGCGCGAGGCACGGCGTGAAAATCTTCGGATGTTTGTGAAGCCAGTGTGCGAACTTCATCAGAGATGCGGACGCATTTTCTGGAAGGAGCGCTCGTCCTCTTCGCGCAGCAAAAAACGTACAGGTATCAGATGTACTGACACCGAGAGCTGTCACTGCACCGGCAAGTAATGGATTCAAGCCACCAGAAACTAAGCTGATTAATATCAACGGATACGGAATGCTTGCGAATGTCGTAATGCTCCCGAGCACCGCAATCACATACATAAAGAAGTATGCGTTGTTCGTCCCTATAATACGCAGGAGTGTATCTGTTGGGATAGAGACCAACACAAACGAAAGAACAATGGTTCCTCCAATCGTCAGAAAGCCGACCATGCGCTTTCTGTTAATCAGTTTCATCGGTTTTTGGTGACACGTGGCCACGTGGAGAACGCATTAATCGAATAGTCTTGGCTTCGATTCTATTTTTCCCCATGCGCTTGCCTGCCACCTGCACAAACTCGCCGACATTGATATCTAATGCAGAAAGAATTTTTAATCTATCTGTGACGATGGTGTCCGGCATGATGATGACTGTCGTCACTCGCTGCTCTCTGTCTTCGACGGAAATCATTGTTGGCCCAGCACTGACTACTTCACCAAACGCCAAGCCATCAACGTTTCTGTTTACGTAAATCCAAATGGCAGTTGTGGAAGCGCTAATGAACATTCCTCCGATGACCAAGAGCAACAATGTTTTGAGAGCTGATTTCACGGACAAATTTTAGCATGAAGTCATGTACATCAACAGGCTTGCAATCCGCTTACTTTCACTCGAGCGGTAGCGTGAAGTGAACCTGCGTTCCATTACCAACCTCGCTTTCCACCCACATGCGTCCACCGGCCTTCTCTACCACACCACGAGAGATGTAGAGGCCAAGACCATTACCATCTGGACGCTTGAGGTGTGCGTTACTTGCACGACGATATTTTTCGAAGAGGCGTTCCATGTCCTTCTTTGGAATTCCACAGCCGTGGTCTTCGATGCTGATATGAACTCTACTCTGCTCTTTCACCACACTGATGGAAATCTCCGCTCCGTCATCAGAGTATTCAATCGCATTCACAATGAGCTGACGAAAAACAAGGCCAAGCAATGTTTTATCAATAGACATGGTGATATCTTCGTTCATAAAAATGTGGATATGCTGTTTGCGCTTCTGGAAACTTGATGTCCATTCGTTGACCGCATTATCAATGAGCTCACGAAGCGACCCTATAACAGGCAAATATTCAAGCGAGTTCAAATCCACTTTTTCTGCAAGTTGCAACGTATCGATGATGCTATTCAAACGCCCGAGCCCTTCATCCATACACACAATATGATCTGCAACCATGTGTTTGAGTTCTTCACTTTCCGTTTCATCGCGCAATGTTTCAAGTGACCATTTCATAATTGTCAGCGGTTCACCGAGCTGGTGGAATGTGAGACGAAGCAATCCTGAACGCTCACTGTTCATACGTTCGAAGAACATGCGCTGCTTACGTTCCCACATCACAACAAATCCCGCAGCACATACAACTGCGAGCACAACAACCGAGAGAAGTGCTGCCGGAGAAAATACACTCTGTGATGAACGCAAGAATTCATCTGCATTCATGTCAATAGCAAGGACCGCAGAGACAGAACCATCGCTGCGACGAATGGGTGCATAACCAGAAATGAGTGCGCCCCATTGGTCTACGTATACCTCTCTACTCGCTGTTGCTTGAAAAAAAGCCTCGCCCTGCAATTCTGGAATGTCTGTTATGTCGTAAATATCTCCTGGGTAAGAACCTTCTTCTTGTGGTTCGACCACGCCGTCACCATCATCATCAAGTTCTTTTTCCGTCGCTAGTGCATCAGCGTCTGCAACGAACTCCACACCAAAGGGAATATTCGCTCGGCGCACTATGTATGCAAAGCGAATACCTGGGACCTGCTCTCGCAATTCTTTGAGTTGACCAGTCACTTCTACAAAATATTCACTCGTCATTTGTTCTGGTCCGTCGATGGCATCCAATTCATCACCATCAACATTCATTGCCGCCGTTGCGGCGATGCCACGCAGTTTTGAACGCAACTGCTCGCGCATGAGTGCATTCGAATGAACGAAAAAGTACACACTCGCAAGAACAACTCCTGCAACAGTGATCCCCGTGACAAGGAACAACGGCCATTGCTTTCGCATTGTTGGAGACATGTTAGACAACAGGCAGTTGGATAAAGATTTTTGTACCTTTATTGAGGACACTTTCAATGCGCACACGACCATGCATTTTTTCGACAATGCTTCGCACAATGTATAAACCCAATCCGTTACCGGCTGGTTTATATTTGCTCGCATTGGATGCACGACGGAATTTTTCGAAAATATGAGGGAGATCTTGTTTGGGGATCCCGTGTCCATGATCTTCCACCACAATTTCCAATCCACTCATAATGTGCCGCGCACTCAGTGTAATGGTGGAATGATCTGGTGAATAAAATGATGCATTTTCCACCACTTCACGAATCATTCCTGAGAGCAATTTATCATCAACCGGTACGCTCTTCAGATGATCATCGATCTTCAGTGAAACATGTTGATTACGCATCTTTATGGCGCGAGATAGATCGGCAATTACTTTCTTGGCGACGACACCTACCTGAGAAGAACCAGAAAGTGGCATATCAAGGCTTGATTGCAAATCACTCACTTCATGGAGAGCTGTAATAATCGAATCCATTCGATCGATCCCCAGTTGTAGCTGATCACACACGCCGTCCTTCTTGCAGAACTTGCCATTATCGCGCTCACGGAGAATTTCTAACCACCAACGGAATGTTGCGAGCGGCATTCCAAGTTGATGTGACGCTAGGTCAATGAGTGCGGTGCGCTCTTCATTCAGTTGCTTGAGTGATTCCAGGTGACGGGCACGCATAATAAAGAGCACATATGCGGCCAAGAAAACACCAACAAGGCCAACAAGCGCCACCGCAACTATCGAAAAGGTATCCTGCGTCATCCGAAAGAAATCTTCAGCATTGATATCCATCCCAAGAATCGCAACGCTCTTGCCCGATCTATCAGTAATTGGTGCATAGGCTGAAATCAAACGCCCCCATTGGTCTGTCGTTTCTTCTTCATCAACAACAGGTTCCAAGAAGGCACGATCGCGCATGAGAGAGTCTTCCTCGATAGGATATGGATCACCTGTGAGCCCAGGCTCTTCGTCTTCTTCGACCACATTGCTGTTGTCGACATCCAATTCATCCGGTGGAGAAAGCGCATCGGCGTCTGCAACGAATGTCAGCGTGAGAGGATCGTCTGTTTTGCGCATGATATATGCAAAACGAACATTTGGCGAAAGCGCACGAACCTTTTTGAGCTGCCATACTATTGCTTTAAAATCCTCTGTCTCCATATCTGGAAGAGATTGAATGCGCTTAACTTGCTCACCATCAAATTGCATCGCTGCGACAGAAACGACGTTGAGCATGCGTTCGCGCAATAATGCTTCCACCACACGTTCACCGCGAATATGGAAAAGCAGACCCAACGTCAGAGTCACACCCACGACAGCCGTTGGCACCAATACGATACGTAATCGCTTCCAAACCGACCGAATTGAGTTGATTGATTGCATGCGTTGTGTAGATGTGAGTTTCCCTCCATTATACCAAAAATACGCGATTTTTGCCAGGAGAAGGCTGTATGATTGACCACAGATGAACTTCTGCTGTTTCCTGTATTCTCTTAGTAATTCTTGATAGTCTAGCGATCTCCCCCATTTCCCACATGAAGAACCTGAAAACCGACGAATTGCGCGCTGCATATCTGGACTTCTTTCAGTCCCACAACCACGCAATTATTCCAGGAGCGCCACTTGTTCCAGAAAATGATCCTACGGTACTTTTCACTACCGCTGGCATGCACCCATTAGTTCCATACCTGATGGGCGAAAAACACCCTATGGGCACGCGCCTTGCGAATGCTCAACGCTGCGTGCGAACGGGAGATATTGATGAAGTGGGCGATGCTTCGCACCTGACGATGTTCGAAATGATGGGCAACTGGTCCCTTGGTGATTACTTTAAAGAAGGTGCCATCAGGATGAGCTTCGAATTTTTGATACATATTCTGGAAATCCCTCTCGAGAAATTTGCTGTCACATGCTTTGAGGGTGATAACGACGCGCTAAGAGACGAAGAGTCTGCGAGTATATGGGAAAAGATGGGCGTGAAACGCGAACGTATTGGATTCCTACCAAAAGCTAAAAACTGGTGGGGGCCTGCAGGGCTCACGGGCCCATGCGGACCAGATACAGAAATGTTCTACTGGATTGGCGCGAGCGAATTTCCACCTGCCGGAAGCAATCCTGCAAATGACGATGCACACTGGATGGAAATTTGGAACGACGTGTTCATGCAATACAATAAAAAGGAAAATGGAACATTTGAACCCCTGGCTCAGCAAAACGTCGATACCGGACTGGGACTCGAACGCGTCTCAGCCGTTCTTCAAGGTGTATCAAATGTGTATGAGACCGATCGCATGAAGCCCATCATGGAGCGTGTGATGTCCCTCTCCCCACATTCCACCATCGACATTCGACATTCCAGAATCATCACCGACCACATCAAAGCTTCTGTATTTATGATCGCCGATGGCCTGAAACCAGGAAACGTCGACCAGGCCTATGTCCTTCGCCGACTCATTCGCCGCGCGATTCGATCGGCGCGCGCACTCGGCTTTCCATCGGACACTCCATTCACAGCAGTGATCGCTCAAGAAGTGATCGCTCAATATGGTCACGTATACACACAGCTACAGAAAAAGCAGCAGGAAATCAGCGACACACTGACCACTGAGGAACAACAATTTACGAAGACACTCCAAGAAGGACTGAAGCAGTTTGCCAAAAAAACTGAACAAATTTCTGGTTCAATTATTGATGGTCAAACCGCGTTCCACTTGTACGACACGTACGGATTCCCCATCGAACTGACGAAGGAAATGGCCGCTGAACGCGGACTCACCATTGACGAAGCTGGATTCAAAAAAGCATTCGAAGATCATCAAGCACTTTCACGCGCTGGTGCAGAACAAAAGTTCAAAGGAGGTCTCGCTGATAACAGTGCAGAGACGACCAAGCTCCACACGGCGACGCACTTGCTCAATGCAGCATTGCATCGCGTACTTGGTCATCACATCGGACAAAAAGGAAGTAACATAACCGCTGAACGTTTGCGCTTTGACTTTAATCATCCAGATAAAATGACACCGGAACAAATTGCAGAAGTGGAGCAGCTCGTAAACGATGCGATCAAAGCAGATCTCCCCGTGAGCTATCACCTCACCACTGTTGATGGTGCAAAAAATGAAGGTGCAATCGGCGTCTTTGATGATCGCTACGGTGCAGAAGTAAAAGTGTATGTGATGGGTGATGCATCAGCGAAAGTTGCAGGCTCAGGAAAAATTGGCGACGGCCCAGTCTTCAGCAAAGAAATCTGCGGCGGCCCACACGTGTCCCGCACGGGAGTGATCGGCACCTTCAAGATTCAGAAAGAAGAGAGCTCATCAGCAGGTGTGCGCCGCATTAAGGCAATAGTGACAGGTGGCCCTGCAGAAATCGAAATAGCTGGCCAAGCTCATTAATCCTGTGGAACTGGATACGGATTATAGTTATCCGGCCAAGGTTGGTCATTCAGTCGCCGCCAAACCATTTGTGGCTGGTCTGGAAATACTGTCCTGTCGCCCATGTTCATAAACGTACGCATTAAAGCAGTGAGCACTGCACACGTTTGTGCAGAGAGTGTGCCAGATGCTTGTGCAACCTTGCATTGAATAACTGTGTCTACCGCTCCAGAAATTGTTGTTGATCGCTCATCAGCATCAGTAACGTCTTCTAGAACATGTGATGATCCGAGCAGAGCATCCATGGCTCGGATGCTACGCTGGAGTACATGCGAGTCAAATGAACATGGATCATAGAATATTTCTATCATAAACATTGAAATTATAAGCCAAAAAGGCTAGTTACGGGCTTCAGTGCACTAGTGTGCTAAATCTTGCCATAGGTAAAAAACCGCGTAGCATCCGGTGTCTATGGCACACGAAAAAGACATCACCTTGAAAGTTGTTCTTGAACACGTTCAAGCAATGGGCAATGGTCTACATCAGGAGATAAAATCCCTGAAAAAACATATGGACGATCGTTTTAACCAAGTTGATGAACGTTTTAAGAAAGTCGACGAGCGCTTTACAGGTGTTGAAAATCGCTTAGAAAATCTTGAAGCAGATATGTATGTCGTCAAAATTCAGACGAAGCATATTGCTGAACGTTTGGATAATGTCGAAATCAAGCAGTTGCCGAAGATTCGCAAAACTATCCGCCATATTCGGTCGGGAAAAACAATGGCGGCTTGAAGTTTGTCCATGCGCTACAATCACCACCGTGCGCATGCGAATCATCGCCGGCCTGACACTTTGCTGCGTAGCATTAATAGCACACGCAGAAGCAATCGATTTTTGGAATTTTCGCGGAGCGATGCCGCGAGAGACGGGTGTCAGCGGCCTCACAAAAGCGGACATCACCGATGACGGGTTACTTATCCAAACACATCAAGAAGGATGGATTGGGTGGGATAATCATCCGCTGAGCTCTCCTGTCGATGTCATTACCGTTCGCCTTTTAAGCGCCACACCTGTTCGCGCAACTCTACTTTGGCAACCAACAGATGGAACAGAAGGTGGACTTTATCAAGCACCATTTGATATACCTTCGACCGGGGATTTTTCACAAAATGTAGATATCGTCGTGAGCAACTATCAAAACTGGGATTGGGAAACGGAACGCTTCGCATTACTTTTCCCTGCCAACACCTCGATAATCATTGAAGAAATAAATCTACGACATTGGACTCCGATGGAAAAAATTATCGAGACATGGAAAAGTTTTTGGACCTTCGACAAGTTCGATATCTACAGTATTAATTTTTTGTGGGGACCACTGACGACAACGAATCCAGTTGCTCGTGCTCACCTATTTGATAATCTTCCACCATTCGGATGGTCTGCATTGCGCATCCTCTATGCAATGATGAGCATTGCGATCGTAGTCAGTCTGATTATCGCGTTTGTAAAACAAAAAAAAGAGCTTGGGCTAGGTGTTTTTTTTGTGACATTTGCAGCGTTATGGATCGTATTTGATTTACGCATGGGCGCGGAAATCATTTCCTATGCGCGTACGGATATCCGAGAATTTATTCTCAAAGAGAATGCTGAAAAAATTCTACGAACGCATGGCAATTTGCATGCAGCAGTCGAGCGATCAATAGAAGTTATCAAACAGTATGATAGATTTGTGTTATTCGCTCCTAATCCATCACCTCATTTTTCACTGATACGTTACATGGCGTATCCAAGTGTCCTCGTAACACCTGACCAACCGACGGAAGGCGTTCGTCTCTGGGCAGTGTTCCAGCGATCGGATATTGGTGTCGATGAACAAGGTCATCTCTGGAAAAAAACAGACTCTTCAACAGGAAGAGACATTCTGACAGGAACGGGGGAAATTGTTCTGCAATTCGACGACTACAATTATCTCTTTGTCACAAACGAATGAGTCTCATATTTTTACCGATTGGCTTATTGCTCCCAACACTAAACGGATGGCTAATATTAGCCATTTTACAGAAAAATAAGCGCATACTTTTTCGCGGTGAACAATGGGTGATGGGATGTGTGATGGGATTATTGTTGTCTGTACTCATTCTCTTTATAAGTCATGTGACTTTCGCTTTGCCTTTCAGTAGATGGTTGATGATCACTGTCCACGCGAGTGCGACAGTCATCTTTTATATCACTGCTCACGCTCTGAAATGTCTCAAGAATCCTGCACCAATTCTTGCTCAATCGCAGCCATTTTCGCGAACAGTGAAAATGCTCATCGGTACACTTGGATCATGGACGATTATCAAAACACTCACGTCGGCTGTTGTATTTCTTACACTCACTCCAACATTCTTAGACGATACGCTCGATAACTGGAACTTGCGCGGTAAAGTATTTTACGAAGACCAAGCCCTGACACTCGCAATGCCTGCGGAGGATATCGTCACGTCCCCCCTTGGTGTGAGTTCTTACTCCCCTGCTGTTCCATTGATGAAGACATGGTTTGCATCTCTTGCCGGTGAATGGAGCGAGTCACTGATCAATAGTATTCACGTTATCTGGTATATCGCCGCGATCGTGCTGCTGTACTATGTCCTGCGGCGATTGGCAACCAAGGGATGGGCGTTGCTCGGTGTATACATTCTGGGAAGTATGCCTCTCTACCTGATGCATGGAACAAATCCTTATGCTGATGCGTTCGTATCGGTACACGTATTTATAGCTGTGAGCATGCTATTCCTTTTCTTTCGCGAAGATGATTCAACCGCTCGCACATCATTCATGCACATCGGCGCTGTTGCTACAGGAATTCTCCCCTTCACCAAAAATGAAGGACTACTCCTTTACGTCCCGCCAATATTATTCATCCTTTGTATTGGATTATTCCTGAATGTGCGGAATAAACGGTGTACGATGAGCGAAGCAAGGAAAACAGTACTCTGGTATGGGCTGTGTATCGCAGCACTCGCACTACCATGGTTACTCTTCAAATGGTCGCATGGGCTCACATTTGGAAACGCGAAATCGTTCACCGATCTCGGCATCGGATGGCAAGAAGGAATTGTCATTGCATGGTGGATCAATACCTTCTTTGAGGGAAACTGGCTCTTCCTCTTCCCGTTGGTCATCGGGCTTTTGGTATGGAAAAGGCGTGCGGCGTTCAGTACATACATTATCCCTGCTACCTTTTTCCTCATTGTCTATATCGGACAAATAATGATTTTTCTCTTTACTGGGCTTTCGGCGGAAGCTCGCATGCAAACGGGTCTGGCGCGTGGGGTCATCCAATTACTCCCGGTTATTGTGCTTGTGACAACGGTGTTGCTATGGGAAGCACGTGAAAAGATTGAAGGTAGCCTAAGAGCAATTTGGACGGGAAGCGTCTGATCAGTGTATGCTAAAAGACGATATGTCTACCTACGCAGCCTTCCTCGGTAACCATCCAACAATCAGCCTCGCAGAACTTCGTTCATTTGTTCCGGACTTTACTGTTCGCCGCATGATCGGACCTGCGATTGCAATTTTTGATACCACACAAACACTCACGCAGAAAGATCTCGAAGTATGGGGTGGCATTTTTATGCTCGCACAAGAGCTCCCTGGAAATCACACCCTCAAAGATGTGCCTGAACTGCTGCACAAGGCTGTTGAGAATGTAAAAGGCAAAGTAACATTCAGCCTTCGTTCATCTGGAGTGGATCGCCGCGCGATACATCATCTGTATCGCGATTGCAAAAAGCACCTGAAGACATTTGGAATGGCGGTGCGCTATATCGGCAACGAACACAAGCAAGCTGTCTCGGTACAACTACATGATGAAGGATTAATCACTGGAAAAAACGGTGCGGAGATCGTCATTCTTGCCGATAACGACACTGATTACATGTGGATAGGCCGCACAGTCGCTGCTCAAGACCCAGATGCATACACGCGTCGCGATATGGAAAAACCGGTACGCGATACCCGCGCTGGTCTGCTCCCGCCGAAACTTGCGCAGATTATGCTCAACCTTGGTTATTGGATTGCACATCAGCAACATCCTTCACTCAAAAAGAAGATAAAAATATTCGACCCCTTCTGTGGTACGGGCGTCATTCCATTGGAAGCACTTATTCGTGGATGGCCAGTACAGGCATCTGATCTTTCTATAAAGGCCGTAAACGGTTGTGAGAAAAACTTGGAGTGGATTCGCAAAGAACGAAAGATTCTTAAGAAAGACGTAACAAGTGACGTGTGGAAACATGATGCGACAAAAGCATATGACCTTACAGAAACGCCTGATGTCATCGTCACAGAAACAATGCTCGGCCCCGCTCTCGGCGAACGTCCAAATGCCAAAGATGCCGCGAAGTATCGCGTGGAATGTGATGAATTGGAAATTGCATTCTTGCAGAACGTCGCTCAATCCCTCCCCGGCGTGCCCGTAGTTGCGACATTTCCTTGTTGGTACCTGAAGGCAGGACCAATTTTCCTGGAAAAAGTGTGGAAAAAATTGGAAGACATTGGGTTCGAAGCGGTGCTTCCTCAGGGCTCTCCATCGGACTCAACGGACCATCCATCACTTATTTATCGCCGAACTGAGCAATTTGTCGGACGAGAGATTGTCATCCTAAAGCCACGTACGAAGTAACATACCACTTCTCACTTACTGCACATACGAGTCATGTGGTCTACTGCACGCAAGATAGGACTTATTCTCTTCGTCACCTGGCACATGTTCAGTGTGGGCGTGTACGCAGTGCCGCGTATTTCACAGGATAAAATTTCTGTCGCGTGGCGCATGCATCTTCTACCAATAGTCACACCGTATATGCTGATGACGAGTCAGTGGCAACTCTGGAATATTTTCGCACCGGACCCGCTCAGGCGCGTGACATTTTACAGAATCGAAACAAAGAATGACGATTCGTGGAATGAGTTGATTACATACAAACCCGGAACACTTTCTCTGTGGCGACATGCAACGTACTTCAAAATGTTCAGTAATATGCTCGATGAAGAATCAGACACTCTTGCGCCTATTGCAGGAAGATTTTTGCATTTGCTCTGCAAAGAACATGCTGTCGCATCAGGCACTCCTGTTCGCCTGAAATATATTTATTACATCATTCCGTATCATAAAAAACGTCAGTCAATTTCTTGGTGGAATGCATGGTATCCGGAAATTCACTCGTACCTCGGTTTTTCGACAACGTGTCCATGAGTTTCCTCCACGCCATCGACGGCTTATTCTTCCGTCGCATTTCCGCGAGTGGATTTGGACTCATGCGTATTTCATGGGCATTTTTCACGGGCGCCTTTTTGCTCATGCAATGGAAGGATGTCACATTTTTTTATGCCGATAGTGGTCTGGTATCTCCTGAGATGATGGATCGGTATGCACGAGCAAGCTACCACTTCACGATTCTTGACTGGGTTCATCAGCCACTTGCAGTTTTTTGCTTGTATCTCATTCTTCTCATCGCACTCTTCTGTATGATGATCGGATTGAAGACGCGGGTGATGACCATCGCAAGCGTGCTACTACTTTTCTCCTTCCACGAACGTAACGGATTTATTCTCGGAGGAGGAGATACACTTCTGCGCGATATCGGGTTTATTCTTATGATCGCACCAAACATCAGTGCATTCTCACTCGATCGTTTGGAGCTGCAATGGATATTATGGAGAGACACGCGTGCTTTCTTACCTACTTCTACCATATCGGTATGGCCACAGCGCATGCTCTTATGGCAAATGATTGTCCTCTATGCGACTTCGGTTTGGTACAAACTGCTCGGTGATATGTGGATGAATGGGACCGCAGTGGAAGCCACGCTTCATCATCCCATCTATGCTCGATGGACAACAGGATTTGTGAACACGATGATGCCAGTGGTAGCAGGTGTGGATTACCTCACGCTCATCTGGCAAGGTGCATGGTTACTGCTATTAATTCCGAAGTGGTTTACCGACATGTTACCACCACAGCTCCCGCGTATTCCCTTGCGACGAATATTACTATTGGGAGGACTCTTCTTCCATGGAGGAATTCTTCTCCTCATGGATGCAGGCGTGTTTACATTCGCTGTGTGGACGGCGTATCTGGGATTAGTACGAGATGAAGATGTTGCATGGATAAAGAAAATTTTTAGCCGAAGTCCTAGGTCCCAAGTCCTAGGTCCTATCATTGTTTTGTACGACGGGCGATGTGGACTCTGTACGCGCAGCATGTTTGCACTGCAAACGTTCGACTGGTTGAAACGCCTTTCCCCTGTCGACTTCCGTGATGCACACGCTCGTACAACAGTTGCTCCAGATCTGACGGAAAAAACCCTCGACAAAGCAATGCATATCAAACTTTCCAATGGAACGTACCTTATGGGCTTTGACGCATGTAGACGGATAACATGGCACCTCCCTGCCCTATGGCTTACTGCCCCCTTCCTCTACATACCAGGCATTCCGCACATCGGACGCCATATTTATGCGAAAATCGCAGCCAACCGCATAAAATGCGACCATGAACATTGTGCTCTCTGATTGAGTCAAAAACCCTAGCCAATGCCAAACGGATACGTATAATCACGTCTACCTGTCGGCAGATAGGTTCACACGGTCAAGTTTTCTGCATGCCGTTCCCCTGTAGCTCCAACCTTCGCACTGCGGTGCTATACGGTCGGCAGGAGTTCAATCCTATACTCGTTCGTACGATCATTCTAAGTTCCCATTCCCCTGTAGCTCAACGGTAGAGCACCTCGCTGTTAACGAGGGGGTTACTGGTTCGAATCCAGTCGGGGGAGCCAATTGAAAATGGCTTACAGAAGCCAGATAAATTCTAAAAAAGTTATAATAAGGTCCAAAGTGGGTGCGAATTCGCATAAACGCTCACGAAAATGTATTCTGGCAAACATGGATTTAGCAGGAAAAACAGCAATCATTACAGGCGCTGGTGATGGCTTAGGTCAGCAAATTGCTATCAGACTAGGGAAGGAAAATGCGCATTTGGCATTGATTGGACGCGATAAGAAAAAACTGGAGGCAACAAAGGAGATGATTCGGGGGACGAATGTTGGCATTTTTATCTGTGATATCGGTGACATTGAAGATTGTAAGAAAACTGTGAATGCTATTCATAAAGACTTCTCTTCCATAGATGTGCTTATCAATAATGCAGGTATCTGGCATAAGCCTGCGCCACTAGAAGAAATTGATGATGAGATTCTTCAGGAAGTTATCGGCACCAATCTTTTGGGCACGATTCAGTTTACGAAATATGTTTTGCCGCATCTCAAATCCAAACCTGAGGCTGCAATCATCAACATTATTTCAAAGTCGGGCATCGTCACACCAAAAGGACAAAGTGTGTATGCGGCGAGCAAGTGGGGCTTGCGAGGCTTTGCTGAAGTGCTGAGAGAGGATGTAAAGGAGACAAATATTCGCATCTGTAATGTCTATCAAGGAGGCATGAAAACCGCATTCTTCCGAAAAGCGGATGACAACAGGCCAACAGATTCCTACATCGACCCGGCAGCACTGGCTGATATCATTGTTTCAAATTTATCGCAGTCAAAAGACCTCTGGCAGAACGAGATAAAACTCATCCCCTAATTTGCATGAAAATCTCTCTGGACCAAACACAGGCAAAAGACAAAGGGGAATTCCTCGCGAGATTTTATCTCACCAAAGAACAATCCGATGATGCGAGTGTTATTTTTGTCGAATGCAGGACACGGCATTATAAAACAAAGATGAAGGGCGCGAAAAGAATGTATTTCATTCTCGGAGGAAGTGGTTCATTCATAATCAATGAAAAACAAGAGACTGCGAATCCGTATGACCTCTTCATTATTTCCAATGGAGAAACATATGAGTATTCCGGGGCAATGAAGATGTTGGAATTAAATGTTCCTGCTACAGATTCTTCCAATTATGAAAAACTGGATTGAACAGAGAGAGTGATACTTTTTGTGCAAAGCGTAGTGAATCGATAATGACAAGCCTGCGCGCGATAATCCTCCAATATGCACTATCCGCCAGCAGCGTTAAAATAACGTCTGAATCGGGGAGCCAATTCTTTGTTTTGTTGCACTGGACGATACCCTCAAACACACTTTTCAGCTTGTAGTTGAGCTTTTCGCCTTCTACGGAAGCGTTCGCAAATACGAAACGTAACAATCGGTTCTTTTGTTCGGGTTGCGAACGTTCAAAAAGCTCTTTGGCACGTTTTGCCAGTTCCAGTATGTAAGAACACGAAAGTACGAAGGCTTCATCAGCCTCGGAATGACCCTTCAATTCTTCCAAAAATGTGGCCTCTTGCTGCTTACAGACAGCAACCCTTTTGTCGTACTCATCGGATGTAATGCTCCCCGGCTTCCATATCAAACGCAGAGGCCAGCTTTTCCTGTGTAAGTTAGGTGGCGTACTTTTGCTCTTCAAGCATGATTAAAGCATTTTTTAGTTTACTTAACAATATTACAATTTATATGTAAATTGAATAAGTTTCTGGAACAGCTCTTCAACACCACCGCAGAGGGATTCGTATGCGTTACGCCATCATGTCGGTCACGCTGGTCTGCCTTGTCGGCTGCATTGATGTGAAGCAGGTACCAACACCCAGCACCCAACCCGCGCACTACGAGGCCGACAAAAAGGCCTCGCAAATCGCACTGGAGCGTGACTGGAAGGTCACCAAGAAAGAAGTACTCAACGACACATGGGACTATCGCCGCATCGTTCTGACCTTCAATCTGAAGGAACAGCAGACCGACCCGCGCTCGGGCATCCGTACGGACGAGGTGCGACTGGAAGTGGACGACAGTCACAAGTTCTTCTCAGAGTTCAATGCGCTTAAAGTGGGGGACACAACGTATTTCCTTCACATGTCGCGCATGGGTGGCCCCGAGAGAAACCAAGCGACATTCCTCGCGCCAAATACCCCTGTGACCAGTAAGTACTGGGCAGAACACTACAGTGGGTACTAGCGGAGCCAGAGAGCGTCCCATTGACGCTCTGCCAGCAACAACATCGCCGTCCCTGTAATGGGGACGGCGTTTCAGTATGAGTTTATTCTTCCATACGCATGCAGGATGGGCTTTTAAATTAGAGAACACCTATTGAACGATAAGGTTTGTCTGTACCGATATCACGAAACCTGTGAGCCTGATTTCCCTTCCAAGGTCTATAATTTCCTGTGCCCAATACGTTCAAGGATAGAGAGCCAAAACATTACCCACACTCATCTCTCGTACAACTGTATAGCAACGCCTACTGAGGGCATCGTTGTCCTTTTCTCTCAAGCCTCGCCGCTACAATTACTACAGCAATGGAAAACAATATTGCAATAGTTCCCATCATCACGATTGGCGGCCGATCATCACTCTCGCCGATCATTAACCATATCGTTCCGATAACAACTAAAGGAATCATTGTTATCGCGCACTTTTTCATGATCCGCAATGCCTTCGCTGAGCGTTGTGCGAATATTGTATGCTGTCTTCCAAGCCCTATTAACGTAAACACCTGATAGAGCGCCACGAAAAACGGAATGGATGCGATGTATGCATATGCCAGGAAGAGATCATCAAAGTAAATCTCAACCAGCGTAGTGGCATGCGCATTCACACCCTCAACATGAGGTTCCCACAGCAAGAAGCCAAGAGTGCCGAGCGCGATTAGGACTACAACTGTTTTAAGTAGGAACGCTGAGGTGCGGCTCATAATGAGGCAGAATATGAACAATATAATTGTTCAATATTATAGCGTAGGCTCATATTCATGTGGAGATAACCTCAACATTTTTTGCGAGAGTCTTAAACCTCTCTCCATCAGATTGGACAACAGTGATGGTAATATGTCCGGTTTTACTCGTATGTATATCCCTCACAATGCCACATTTCCCTGCATGTACCCCGCCGATTACGTTGCACCGAGACCCATCTTTCCATTCTTTTTTTAGTTGGACGCTCATATTTTCGAGTATATCACAGGAGTATGTTGCTATCATGCTTGTGATGAAAAAAGAAATCCAAGATTATCATGATGCCTTATCAAAAGAAGATGCTGCGATCTGCGATGTGCTAGCCGCTCAGATTCTACAAACCCTTGCCGAAGCCGAATATAAGATCTGGCATCGGCACCCGGTGTGGTTCCTCGATAGAAATCCCATTGTTGGGTATCACAAGCTGAAAGATTGTGTGCGAATCCTTGATATCGTCGTGCCATTCTGATCGTGAAAAACTTCTACCTCTTCTTACATCCCTCGATGAAAACATTCTGAATATCCAAGGAGTAAAATCTCTACCGTTCATTATTTTTTGCGATAGTGGTACGTGCATATAAAAAAACCTCCCCCATGTTATAAGCAAGGGGGAGGGCTGTTGTTTAGGCTTAATACCAACAATCCATTGGGCAAGTCATGTTCGTTTCGCCCATCTCGCACATGTAGTTGCCACACATCGACAACTGGCAGGAGCTAGAACAGCCATCACCATTGTTCATATTTCCATCATCACACGCTTCACCTGCTGCGGTGTTTAGGTGGCCATCGCCACACATCGGCATAGTGCAATTATTATCGCAGGTTGATGAATCCATTCCACCGCTATCGCAAGCTTCACCAACATCCATGGTGTAGTTTCCACAGACTTCTACCTGGCAGCTCATACTGCAACCATCTCCTCCGGTGGAATTTCCATCATCACACGCTTCACCTGCTGCGGTGTTTAGGTGGCCATCGCCACAC
>CAYMIX010000009.1:49432-55498 GCA_964391185.1 uncultured Candidatus Peribacteria bacterium
ATGGAATTCAAGCAAAACTCAGTACACATGCTTGTCTCTGTGCCAGCATCACATTCCTCCCAACCATCATTCTTTATCCCATCTCCACACATTCCCTCTGTGCTCTCACCAAAACCAGGCTCTTGTGGTTGCTGCATTCCTGGGCAGTAGGCAGAGACATCTTTTTCTGAATATTGAGGTGCCGCAGCGGGAGCAACAGATAGAATTTGTTTTTGCCCCTGCACCACTTGGTAGATAACTGCACGCAACTTAATAATCTTTTTCCCTGATGTAGGATTTACTTCGTAATATTCACACGGCCTAAAACGTCCTGTAGCCAAGCCCGATGATCCAGCAGCAGCTGGAACACCTGCAATTCTTTTCCACTCATTATCCTTCAATGCTTCAAAAACAATCTCTCTGTTTACGAGTGTGTTATTAGTGTAGTTAGCACCTACCAATGCTCCTACCCCTTGATTATCTCCATAAAAACTACCAATGTGCATATGCAAATCTGCCACGATAGGTGTCTGCCCAAATGGGAAAAATACTTGTGTCTCAACGGAACGTTCAGGATTCGAAAGCGCAACATCTTTCACATGTAGAAAATCATTCGCGTTATTGGGACTTGCGATAAAAGAAAATGTACGTGTCATTCCCATCGTTGGTGTTGCAGAATTAAACGTTGCTTTATGATTTATAGTGGAAGGAGTCCACTGGTTGCCAGGTGCTTGATCATGCCTAAAATATGCCCTTAAATCTGTTGGAGTGTTAATATTATTAATATTTGTTGAAACAGTTACTGTAAACTCATTATTGGGCCTTGGGGAGACAGTAATTTTTGTAATGATAAAGCGATCTGGTTCGTTAGCTGAAAGAACCTGCTGTGTTGGTCCAGAAATAAAACCCAACACGATTCCACAGATGAGAATTGAGGAAGTTACTAATGATCTTTTTTTTAGCATAAAAAAAGAAGTGGGAAATAGATAGCGACGATTGTAATGGAATACATGAAAAAAAATTGTTGACAGCACTATATCATCTCAGGTTCACACCTTATGTATGTTTGTCTGCAGATTACATGCATTCAAACCCAAATCGTTTGAGCAAACGCTCATTAATGCGCCCTATCATTTTGGCATCATTTTTGAACCATGTTCGCACGCGATCGCATGTGCGCTTTTGAAAATCAGAAGGCACACGGACGATTGATGCCTTTGAGCTGGTAATTACCACCCTGTGTGATGACGACTGAGACGAAACTCTTGATGATGAAACGGATGAACTACTCGTAGAACTCCGACTTGATAATGAACTGCTTGATGAACTGCTCCGAGGAGTTGGAGCGCTACCCCGTGGTGTGTATCCGAGTTGTGAATCATTTGCATATATAAGACCCTTATAAATCACGGATGCAGGAATAAAGTAACTCGTCACATACCCACCATGAGAGTCCACGCCTTTTGCAACTGCCACACCAACAACATCGTCCTCATGCACAACTGGACCGCCGGAATTTCCCACATCTAATTGTGCATCTGTTCGCAGCCAACCATCTGATGTTTTGCCATTCACCGTTCCGGTGGTTGTACGAAGCGTAAGCGATTGCTCGACAGACCCACGAAACGTATAGCCAACGACTGATACTGGAGTGGCATCTGCGGGATCCGTATCGGCAAAATCCAAGATGCCGTGTTCGCAATCGAGAAACACACGCATGTAGGCAACATCGTCATCTAAATTCACTTTCACATCGCTCTTTGTAATTTTTTTATAGCAATCAAAGTTCACTGCATCATGCTCATCTGTTGCATACACTCGATAGAAACCATTTCCTACAATGACATGTTTGTTGGTCACAATCACTCCTTCATCCACGAAAAATCCAGAGCCCCAACCGAGGAATTTTCCTGTTGAATCGTAATTCACTATCATCACCGTTGCAGCATTAACCGTCCGGTTTTGAGCTTCCTCTCCGATCGCAACAAGCGGCGCGAGGAGTAGTGTGAACAGTAAAAAGGAAAGCGTTCGGTTCATATAACACATCATACCTGCTGTAGATGAAGGTGACATTAAAATATGCAGAAAATGATATACTCATACCATCATGAAACAGCGGATGAGCTACCAAATAAAAAATACATGACGCATATTTCGCGTCCGGTTCCGGCAGGTTACACTCCGCTGATTGAGCAGATGCGTTTTTACATCGAACCAGAAATTTCCTGCTCACGTTTTTTTGGAACGGCGTGCTTTACCGAAGAAAGTATCAATAACTATCGCACATCGAATAATATTAAAGATCTTCAACTGACTGAGCTGGGAGCATTTGTCACTAAACATATAGAGGAAGGACTATTTATTGATGTGCCATGTGGACTCGCAGAACCACTTGATCCAACTCTCGACTTTGCCATCACGCCATTGGCAAAGCGTCTTGGTGCAAAAGAAATATGGAGAGTAGATAACGATAAAAATGTTCTCGGCTCCAAAACCTTCACAGCTCATGACGACATTCTAAGTTTTATGTCGAAGATTGATGTCGCAATACATCCGCTTGCAATCTACATTTCCGCGCTACAGCCAGATGCAGAATTTTGTGCGTTGGAAGAGAACCAAAAAACCATCGCAGTCCCCTATTTGAATGCGCTGTATGATGAACTTGCTCGTGTGTGTGAAAAAGGTGATCTCGTTATCCTGAATTCGAGTGACATGCTATGTGCAGGAATCGACGAAATAATGTTTCCATATATTCATCCAAGTCTCGCTTTGCCACCCAGGGGATTCTCACTTATGAGGCGATGCGAGAGGAATAAGGTGAATGTGCTTGTAAAAGATTAAATCATTGTTTTTCTGGCTTCAGAATTCATCTTTTCCTACACTTGGTCGTATATGCAAAAAATCATCCCACATCTCTGGTTCGATACAAAAGCAAAAGAATCAGCAGAGTTTTATGTAAAAGCATTTGGTAACGGATCCAAAATTGTTAGTTCGACTGTTCTGCGGAACACACCTTCCGGTAATTGTGATGTGATGGAGTTCGATCTGTGGGGATTCTCCTTCATGTCGATCAGCGCAGGACCATACTTCAAGTTCAATCCATCGATTTCGTTCATGCTGAACTTTGATCCATCGCAGGATCCGAAAGCGAAAGAAAATCTTGATGCGCTGTGGAACAAACTTATCGATGGCGGTGAAGTAATGATGGAATTGCAGGAATATCCATTTAGTAAGCGCTATGGGTGGCTCAAAGATAAATACGGCGTCACGTGGCAATTAATACTTACGGATCCAAAAGGCGAACCACGTCCTGCAATTATTCCATCGCTGATGTTTACGGGAGATATGACAGGTAAAGCTGAGGAAGCAATCGATATGTATGTGTCTATATTTAAGAACTCCAAAAAGGGAATGGTCGCTCCCTATCCACCAGGAGCAGCTCCAGAACCAACTGCAAAAATCATGTTTGCGGAGTTTATGCTCGATGGTCAGTGGTTCACGGCAATGGATAGCGGTCACATGCATACGTTTGCATTCAATGAAGCAATTTCGCTGCTCGTGAATTGCACCGATCAGAAAGAAATTGATGAGCTCTGGAGCAAGCTTTCTGCTGTACCAGAAGCTGAACAATGTGGTTGGTGCAAAGACAAGTACGGAATGTTATGGCAGATCACTCCCGCTGAGCTACAAGCAATGATGCGGAGTCCTGATCAAAAGAAAGTGAATGCTGTCACGCAGGCTTTTCTTCCCATGAAGAAGATGGATATTGCGACGCTAAAAAAGGCGTATGATGGGGAATGAATGAATATACTATCCAATTCGCCGGGAATGATTGCCATGCTAGCAACTGTTATCTTCATTCAGCTTATATCACTCCTGTTGCTTTGGTTGAATGTCCGCACTTTCCGAAACCACGCAGGCAAATATCAAACGCTGTTCGCGGCTCTGGGGAATGAAAACGTGTGGGGGACACCGGGTAAAATCCTCATTCCGCTCTATATCGTGCTTGCAATTGGTGCCAGCATCGTCACCACATTGGTATTTATTTTTCAGCCTCATTTCCTGTAGTGCATGTCATCTATTCAAGCAGATCACGGGGAATACATTGTAACAGTGACGGACGAACACTGGATAAAATACGTACCGTCGTTGACGGTCTCATTTTTTCTCTTCTTCATCACCATTCTTCTGTTTATCCTCGCTGGTATGTCGGCGCATCATTATATGTGGCTTTCGCATGCGACATATATCGCCGCATTGATACTTTTTCTCACTACAATGCACTGGTTTTTCATGATGATGCTGAGCGAAACTCTGGATCGCATCATCATTACCAACAGACGCTTGCTGCGATTGCGATACCGCATGCTGTTCGATGAAGATGTACTCGAAATTTCATTTGAAAAAATGAAAACAGTTGATGCAAAAAAACATGGCATTATTCAAAATATACTTCACTACGGAACTCTGTTTTTTGAAACAAAACTCGCAGCCGTTCCCTATGTGCCACATCCAAATCGTATTGCAAAAATCATCCAGGAAGCCATGCATAAAAAGGACTAACTTATTTGGTCTCTGATTTTCCTGTCATGCGGTATGGCTTCATGCGATAGATCACACTCCCATTGGTATGTTGCAGGTGCAAATTTTTGATCATCGGCGAAACAGGCATTTTTTCCTCGGCTATCAATATCTGTCCGAATTCTTCACCGAGTAGAAGCTTGATGTCTTGCACGCTTTTAGGATCTGTCACTTCTTCGAAGAAACCCCAACAAATAACACTTTTCCATTCTTCTCCGCTCACAATATTTTCTACCTGCACACACATGCGTGGATTCTTTTTAAGAAGGTCTATTTTGTGACCCTTGCGAGTGAATCCATACAGGAAACCATCCTGATACAAATAGGTAATCGGAACGACATACACCTCCTCACCATCGACACAGCCAAGATGTCCGTAATGATTTTCTGCAAGAATTTCTTGGCATTGTTGTGATGTAAGGTCAGTCGTCATAACCTAAGTATAGAAAAGAAAAATAAAAAAGGAACACGAATTCCACATCAGTCCATGGCTTCTATGTACGTAGATGCTAGAGTATTTTCATCTTTCTCTATCTACACATATGACAGACATGATGCACACCGTCGGCTTCGGCTCAGGAATATGGTTCATTTGGTGCCTTCACATGTTGGCATGCCTCACCATTTCGGTCGGCATCGTGTTACTCATTGTTTGGGCTATAAAAACACTAAACCAGGCCCAGCTGAAAATGTGGGGCATCACCCTTGCAGTGATCGGAGCACTCGTTTGCGCACTCACGATGGCCATTACTCCGATGGCGAAATTCACAGCGGTTAAATGTTCAAGCGAGAATGGCATGATGATGCGCAGCTCGGGACACATGATGGGCAATGGAATGATGATGGATGATGACGATATGATGATGGACGATGACGATATGATGAATATGTCTATGGGTGATATGTCGCGAATGCTCGAAGGAAAAACGGGCGACGATTTCGATAAAGCATTCATCGAAGGAATGATCCCACATCACCAAGGTGCAATCGATATGGCAGAAATGGCTTTGACGAGCGCTGGCCATGAAGAAATTCGCTCGATGGCCAATGAAATCATCACCGCTCAACAACGCGAAATCGACATGATGAATCAGTGGTTGAAGGATTGGGGATATACGAAGTAATTTTTATTACCCACACTTTCGTATGCTTGGCGAAATAGACCAATTTTGTTTCTCCAAATTCTCTGCTGGGATTTAAGTATCCCCTTCTTCTCCTTCGGGCTCATGCTTGCGCTTGTTGCAACGCTCTTCACGGACCCCGGAACATTCCTCTTTGTCCTCGTGCCATCATGGGCTGTGTGTATGTTAATCAGAAATATTCCTGTGCTGTTCCATGGAAGAACAAAAATCAAAGGGTTGATCCTTTATATGTTCTTCTACGAATTCTGCTTGTACTGGCAGAGTATTTACGCGCTGTTCACCGTGCGAAATAAGAGCTGGATTACGCGGTAAGTAACCGACCACCGGTCTCAGGACCGGTGGCTTTGGGTTTGCCTGCTTGATC
>CAYMIX010000010.1:0-37806 GCA_964391185.1 uncultured Candidatus Peribacteria bacterium
GCGAGGACGTTCAACGTGCGGCAGCGGTCGCGGTAGCAGGTGACGGCGACCGTGCAGCGTCAGCAAGTCAGCCCCAGTGAGCTTGCACGCCGCGCTGGCGTCACCTCTGCTGCAGTACTTGTGATTGCGCGCAAGATTACCCAAGCAAAGCCTGACACTTAACAAATACTTTACAATTGTTCTTGCGCTGCCATCTTGTTTAGTCTATCTTAACAAGTATGGGGCTTGAGCAAATCGCACAGGTGGCATGTCCATTCTGTGACCACAGCGGATTATGCACGTACTGCGAGCGTGGCGCGGCCGTCGTGTACGTGTGCCGCGACAACACAAAAGTTGTTGTGTCGCCACATGGCACGAACCCTGATTGCCGATGCAACTGGCCGCTGGTCATTCACGCCGATAACGACTACGGCACGCAGTGGCTGCCACGACTCTTCGGCCTGAATGCCGCGCTTGATGCGCGCCTGCAAGCTTTTATCGACGCAACGAAGGAGGGGTAAATGTTTGAGCCAGTATGCGAAATTGAGTGTCCGTATTGCGACAACGGTTTTCTGTGCAGCATCTGCAACGGCGATACTCGCATCGTCGTCGGCGAGCTGGACGGCGAAATTGGCATCGCAAGCAGCGAAGGCGTTAACGCGCATATCTCGATAGACGAGCCAGCACGTGTCAGCGAGCTACTCGGCAAAGATGACGAGATTGACAATCTCGTAATTGCCATGGCTTTCCAGTGGATTTGCTGGAGCTGGCAGCAATATGCCGCCGACTACAAGGTGGCGGCATGAGTAAGGGATTTCGGCTGTCGCTAATCCGCGCCGCAGGCTACCATGCCGATGCGTCGCTGTTTTTTCGCGCGTACCGACTGAGCGGAATCTCTCCGGAGTATGCCGCCGAGGAATATGCCTACGGTGTGCAGCGCCGTGTAAGCGGGCTGCGCTGCGATTGCCGACGCTGCAAAGTGTCGTGATTTGACCTGGCGTGGTGTCGCGGGTTCGATTCCCGCGCAGGTCACGAACTGCCCAGTATTGGGCCAAGGAGTGATTATGAATCTCGCGATTGTGATTGGTCGACTGGGCAAAGACCCGGAGCTAAAGTACACGACAGGCGGAAAGGCGGTGGCCGAGCTATCAATCGCCACGTCTGAGAAATGGCGCGACGCAAAAGGCGAGCTGCAAGAGCGCGTCGAATGGCACCGCGTGACTCTCTGGGATAAACAAGCCGAGAATGCAGCCAAGTATCTGTCTAAGGGTAGCCAGGCTTGCGTGCGTGGAAGGATTCAGACTGAGAAATGGACCGACAACGACGGAACTAACCGCTACACCACGAAGATTATTGCCGAGCACATTGAATTTCTCGGCAGTGCAACAAAGCGCGATAGCGGCATAGGCGCTGAACCAGCAGAAGCGCAGGCGACTGCACAGGCAGCTTTCGACGATATCCCTTTTTGAGATTGGTGATTGACAATGACCGATAACAATAAATCACTATCAATCGTCCCGCGCTCAATCGCGGAAGCGCTCTCACTCTCTGAGCAGCTGGCAAAAGCGTCGACGCTGTCCGAGGGGTTGCGCGGAAATACAAGCAATGTGCTTGCAGCCATGCTGGCTGGTCAGGAAATGGGCTTAGCGCCCATGGCCGCGCTTCGCTCGATTCACATCATCAAGGGCAAGCCAGTGCTTGCTGCTGACGCGATGGTAGCTGTCGTGCTCGCAAGCGGCAAATGCGAGTATTTCGACCGCGTCGAAGAATCTGCCACGTCTGTAACGTACGAGACCAAGCGCGTGGGTTCTCCAAACAAGCGCCGCTGCACGTGGACAATTGAAGACGCACAGCGCGCACAGTTAGTGAATAACGATAACTGGCGCAAGCACCCAATCGCGATGCTCGCGGCGCGCGCGAAATCGACGCTGGCGCGTGACGTGTACCCAGATATTTTAGCCGGCTGCTACAGCGACGACGAAGTTACTGAGACGCAAAGTGTGCAGGCGTTTACAATTGAGAAGCGCCAGAACAATTCAGTGCCTGATGCTGAATATCGCGAGCTGCCAGCACTGGGTCCAATCCTCGACGCGATTGCTGCAGCCACTGAAGTGAAGCAGCTGCACGATATCTGGCGCGAAGCAAGCAAGTCGTGCTCGCAAGAGCAGCTTGCCGAGATTCGCGCGCTGAGCGCAACGCGTAAGCGTGAAATTCAACAAGCGCAAGTGGCAAGCGAGGTGGCGGCATGAGCAACGTAATCACTGCAAGTCAGCTGGCGCGCCTGCGCCGCTGCCCCGGATCGCAGCGCCTGCGCCACGACGACTCGGACTCGGTATTTTCCGAGGCTGGGCGCGACAAGCACGCAGCACTGCAAGCTCAAATTGAGGCCGGCAAGCTGCCGGATGGGTTATCTCAGCAGCTTGTGCCTTTCGACGCTGAGTGCGAGGTGTCGTTTGTCTACAACGTAGCAACGTGCGAAGTGAGGCGAATCTATCCGGACGCGCACCGCAATTATCCACCTGCGCAGCCGTTTGAAGTTTTCGGCACGTTCGACGTCGTCGGGTACGATGACGGGTTGACCGTAATCGGCGATTGGAAATCCTGGTCTAGTCACGGCGCACCGTCGAAGTCAGACCAACTGCTCATGGGCGCACTTGCTGCGCGAGCACTGCGCCCAGACCCTGACAGTGAAGGTAATGCACTGTTGTGGTTTGCGTACACTGACGACGACGGCGCAATCACGCGCGTGCAAGCAGAGCTTGTGAGCGCGGAATATCTCGAC
Source organism: uncultured Candidatus Peribacteria bacterium (assembly GCA_964391185.1). GTDB lineage: Bacteria > Patescibacteriota > Gracilibacteria > Peribacterales > Peribacteraceae > JAKQEM01. Next base: position 2,762 of record CAYMIX010000010.1, read on the forward strand.
GACTACGCGATATCCCTGCGTGAGCTGTACGCAGAAGCCGCAAAGCCAAATTCGCTGCTGCAGAGTGGCGAGCACTGCCGCTACTGCCCAGCTTACGCGAATTGCCCGCGCCAGCAAGAAGCCCTGGCATCGGTGTCTCAGTCTCTCGACGTTGCGCCGTACGCGACCAGTGCGCAGCTCTACGAGCTTTACAAAATGGCGCAACTGGCAAGTAAACGCCTGCGCGAGATTCTGTGGGCGCGCTGCGCCGAGGCGCCGCAGCAGTTAGCAGTCGGCGAGCTGCGACTAGTGCAAAAAGAAGGCGCGGAGCGCGTTGTTGACGGCGATATCGCGTACCAGATTGCCGCCAAATATTCATCAAATGCCGACGCTGCATTTACACGGAGCACGTCGAAGAAGGCACTTGAGTCGCTGAAAATTCCCAAGGAAACACGCACGCAAATGCTTGACGAAATGCGCGCGGCTGGAGCGCTCGCACGCAAGGCAGGAAGTCGCGACTTAGAGGAGGTTCTATGAGTAGCTACCCATTTCCAAACGCCATCTACACGGAGAGCCGCGAGCTATTCGAGCGCTATGCATCTTTCGACGGCAACACCGACGCAATCAAAACAGGAGACTGCGGCTATCACGCGCTGCAGATTGACCTTGCGCGCTGGCAGGTGCGCAATTTCGGTGGCTGCGATGCGCGCGAAATGGCACTCGGAATCTGCGAAGAAATTTGTTGCGAGTGGGTGACGGCACTTGCAATCGGCAGTGAGCCGGAATTGCTTGATGCCGTCGGCGATGCGCTGATTTTTCTCGCGCAGCTGCTGACGTTGAATCGCCTCAGCATTGGCCCATTACTCAAATACGCAAGCACGCATCCGATTGGTGACCCAGTTGTGCAAGCTGGCAAGCTCGCACATATCGTGCTGAAGCGTGCACAGAAGATTCGCACGCAGCGCAGCGACGAAGAATATCGCGAGTTACTCTCAATGCAGGCTCACGCAATTGTGCGCTCGTTCGGCATGGACGCGCGCCGCGCTTTCACCGAGACAGCAAAGACGGTGCTGGCGCGCGACTGGGTGAAGAATCCTACGACTGGAGCTGTGTCATGATTTGCTGTCCGCTCACGAGTTACGACGGCGACGAGAGCGATAGGTGTGTTGTTACGCCTGGCGTCGTCGGAGAGTTCAGGTGCTGCGAGTGTCTCCCGATTGAGAAAGAGCACGGAGTCTACGAGCGTGCGACGTTTTACAAATGCAATTGTGACTGTGATTACTGCCTCGATTTAGAGCACCACCGATGCATCGGCCGTGGCTGCAAGCAGACGAGCGAATTTTACACGTGCGCAACGTGTCTTGAAATCAGAACGCATTTTGCGTGCAACGGATTTTATTACGGTCAGCTCTGGGAAGACCTTTGCGTGAACTTTTTTCCGACGATGGTTGCAGGCGGCCCGTGCCTGCAAGGCCTCTCACCGACGGCAAAAGATGCGTTGTTTGATGCGTACTTGGCAGATCTGGAAGGCCAGTCACGTGAATGGACCGAGCACTGGGAGGCCGCAAAAGACGAGTGCGCGACTACCGAGGAATTCAAGGCTTGGCTAGAAGATTACGGCACGTTCGAGCGCTCGACGCCGCCGGCTGAATCACTGGAGATTGATTAATGCCACGCCTTGAGTTCAGATTTAATCAATCGAAGACAAAAGCAGAGGATATGCTGTGAAATTACTGAAGACAACTATCAAGAATTTGCGAGGCAAGTACTTCAGCACGCCGATAGAAGGCGTGTTTGCTCAGACCGACGGGGACAGCGTCATGGTGTGGTCCAATGCGCTTGACAGTGATGCAATTGACGCAGAAAAGGAGTATTCCTATGCGCTTCATGCGCTCTTCACTGAGCGTCAAAAAATAGACGGCACGGAATCTGCTGTTGTGGAATTCGGAGCGCTAGCAAAGTGCTTGCGCAAGCTTGTGACGGCGGCCCCGAATAACGGAATAGAGATTTCTGCAAACTCGCACGCCGCAAATCTCGAAATAAGACCCAACGGATCAGACGAATACGATTCCGTGTTTGCGCAGTTAATTCGGAGCCCACTGCATCAGCTCAGATGCAGCGTCAATGCCAAGCACTTAGAGAAAGCTTTGCGCGCGCTTGCACTTCCTCCGAAGTCAAGAATGCGCATCTCAGTAAGCGCAGATGCGTTAGGCGAAGGCGAGCTATACTGCCCACTGCTACTCACTAGCGACACGTATTTTGATGGCGCGCTGATAGTCAGTATTGCAACAACGGAGCGGGCCAATGCCGCGCCTTGACCCGCGCGATATTGAGCTGATTGCGGAGTCGGTAGCGCGTCGAACGCCAAACGGCGCGGTCTCGCACCAAGTCGCTGCTGCGCTCGGGCATTCGTCGACGGCAATCACGGCAAGCGCGTACGTAGACAAAGCGGCGGCGCAGCAAGCGACGCAGAGGGCGGCAATGCGTGTGTTGACAGGAGGCAAGAAATGAGCGGAATGCGATTCATTGGAGTAGATGGCGACTGGCTCGATTTCGACGACGAAAACACAACGCCACTCGGAGAATTCTCGGAATTTGTGCGCGTCGAGAAAACAGGCGAGCAATGGGAGTGGTGGTCAATTTTCGCGGAGCCCGTCGAAAACGAGACGTATCAGCGACTGTTACTGAGGCGCGGCGGTGCTTGCGAGACACGAGAGCAGGCGCAGCGCGCCGCGATTGATGCAGTGCTGGCTTCTGTCGGCAGAATTCCAGAATCTCCGGAAACCACTCCGGAAACCAATCAGCTTACTGAAACGCGTTCAAAAGATGCGCAGTGCTAAGTAATTAATTTTATTGGTGCGGTCGGGGGGGACTCGAACCCCCACGCGGTTAAGCACAAGAACCTAAATCAAGACGTACGCGCGGAATTTCGCGCGTTTGCGTGCGTTTTCGGTTTCCGATGTCGATTTTTCTGCAGCGGTTACAATAGGTTACTGCGGTAACCGTTGATTCTTTGAAAAAAAGGCTTGCCACGGAATCAAATTGCGATTAGTCTGTGTATATGACGAACACGAAATCCGGGTCAGTGAGTATCACATACCGCGCGGCATTCATTGGCGATGCGGTGCTGACAAGTCCGCAGCACTCGCATCTAAGCGACGAAGCACTGATGGCCGAAGCACTCGCAGAGTGCGAGCGCGCAGGCATCGCTGCGCAGGGCATTGAGATTGGAGACTGGACAGGGTTAACATATCCAGATTTCTACGACGGACTAGCAGAAGTGTTTGACTTCTTTTCTGACATGCATTCCGAGGGCTGGGGGTACAACACGACATCCGCGGCGAATCTAATCAGCGCAGCTAATGCGGTGTGTGACGTGAAGCTTAATGCTGCGCAAGCTGGCTATTTGCTTGCTGTAATCAAGGAATCTGTAGACTGCGCTACTGACAATGACCGCTGGCACGTGCGCAAGGCAGTGCTGTCACCATCGGAGCGCTAGGAGTCGCAAAATGGAGGAAAGCAAAATGCTCACGGCAAAGAAACTCGCAAAAATTCACATGGAAGCTCGCGACCACGCCACCGAAGCTTGGAACGACTCCGCGGACCCCACCCCAATCACTGGCGGCACCCAGCCAGACGAATCGCTAATAAATGCGCTAGGCACTGATGCGCTGTGCCAGCGCTACGGCCTAAAGAGCTGGGAGACCGATGGCGAAGAATTTTGCAAGCAATACAACAAGGTCTACGTGCGCACATGGAACGACCTCTGTGAGTAAGCGCGGTGGACCAAGACCCGGCAGCGGCCGCCCAAAGGGCTCAGGCTTCGGCCGCGTCGCACAAGAGACAATCTACGCTCGCGTGTGTACAGAGCACAAGCTACGACTTGAGCAGTACTGCGAGGCCAACGATGTCACAGTCTCAGCGGCTGTAAGTACCTGGATTGAGACGCTCCCAGAAAAAAGTGAAGATTGATTGATTTTTTGGCTTGCCAAAGAACCAAGCTGCGCCTATACTAGATTCATGGACACATCACAAAAACGATTCGAGACGAAAACGGCCCCCTGGTTGCGCAGCGAAATCGCAAAGCTCCAGGGCACCGACCAGGACAAACAGGACGCAGTGAAGCGGCTGGCAAAGCGCAAGGGAGTCTGGCTCCCACTGGGATGGGCGGCCTGGGTCTGGTAGGGTGGGTGGGGCAGGGTGAGGCACTGAACATTCTGATCCGGAAGGCGCCGAAAATGGCGCCATTCTACTTTTCTGCGTCGCGAATCATGCGCGCAATCACTGGCCACGGGTCACCCTTGCGGGTCGGGTCTAACGACGCGTGGAATACGACGCGGGCATTGGCGCAGTACGCCCACGGCTGGACTTTGCCAACTGACTGGCCTGCGATCAAATTCTCTGGCGCTGGCGCTAGCGTCGCGTCGAGCGCGGCAATTAGCTTGCGCAGCGCGGCAATCTGCCACGCCGTCGGCAGGTGATAGCCGATTTTCGGCGCGCGCAGCGGCGAGGGCACCTCTACCTCGCTCGACGAATACGCTGGCCCAACTGCTACTAGTTTGCCGTCGACGCGTTCTGCCTGTCGCCACTGCCCGTCAATCTGACGCAGCAGTCCGGCATTGTGCACCTCAATTCCGACGCTGTAGCGATTGGGGTGGTGGCGCTTCTGGCCGTCGACAAATGCGCCAGCGCTAGGGCCGCCCGCATGATTTGCATTGCGATGAATCGAGCAGAATTGCACCACGCCTTGCCGCTCGTCGCGGCCAATCAAGAAATGGGCACCGTTGCCTTTTCCTGGCTGCGTCGTCCACGATTTTATTAGCGCCTCGAAACTCGACGGTGCCATATCTGTCGAGTGCACCACAATCGCGCGCGCATTGATTGCGCCACCGATGCGCCCCTTGTGCATTTCGACGTAGCGCGCACCCAAATATTTACCGTCGACGAATTGCATTCTTGCTCGCTCCACTGCACGAATCCATGCACTGCGCATCACACGGCCATTGCTAATTGGCTGCGATACCGTGACGCCAGGTCTTCCCACGCACCGCGCTCTGCTTCGTCTCGTGTTGCGGCGCCGCAGTACTCACGCACCGCTGCGCGCTCGTCGAATTCTTCAATCAGCGCGGCAGTGTCAACGCCGCACTCTCTCGACAGCCCGCCGATTGCCTCGACGAGCCAGCCCGCCAAGCGCTTGCGCGCTTCGGTCTTTGCAGCTTCGTCAGCTGCCAGCTTGTGCTGGTTGTTGTACTTCGCCGACGGTAGCGGCTTCTTACTTGCCCGCAAGCGTACCCCTCGTGTACTCGTGCGGCACGGTCTCGCGACGCTGGCGCACCAGGTCCTTTAGTTCTTCGTCGCGCTCTTTTTGGCGACGCATCGGTAGTCTGATTTCGGGTCGGGTCGGTTGCTCATCCCAATTTACCGTCGGCATCTTCTTTCGCCTTTCGCGCTGCGATAGCGCTTGGTGTCGCTGGGTCCGTGTCAATCAAATCCGTGTTGCGCGGCTGCTCAATGCCGAGCGCGGCCATCAATGCGCGATGCAGCTTGTCGCTTTGCTCGACTAGCGAGCGCATGCGCGCTTCGGTGTTATTGAGTATCAAAATTGAATTGGTAATCTCGCGCTTGTAGTCGCTTAATCGTGCAATTGCACGGTGCACATCAGCGCGCAATGCGGTGCTGTCGCGCGAGACTTCGTAAAGCCGCGCGCTCATTTGCTCAAAAGATATTCGCTGCTCGTCAGTCACTTAGTCCTCTTGCAAACATATTTGAGCAGCGCGCACCCAAGCACGCACGTCAGCGAGATACGCCACGATAGCGCGCATGCTCGCTTCGTCAATCTCGACAACGTCACCGCGCACCGTCGCTTTCAGCTGAAACGGTTGCGGCAGCGTCGGCAGGCTGCACGCTGTCGGCTGCGGGTTTCTCGTCGGCCCACGGGTCGCTGAACTGCACGACAGCAGCGCCCACCACGTCAGACAGATTGCCAGTGCTAGCGATTTGCTTGTCACGTGTGCGGCGCTCCTCTCTCAATCTCTCAGCGACACGTACCGCGCTGGTATACTTCGCCTCGGCATCGATAGCGCGCGCGGTTTGCTCGGCTGCGAGTCGCTCAGCATTCGCGCGCTTGTCACGCTCGCGCGATAAGTCGCGCAAGTCCAGGCGCCACAGCAACATCGTCACACCAAGTAGCGCGACGGTGCTGGCGAGACACACGGACAGCGTGATAAGCGCAGCGGTCATTTTTGCTGCGCCACGAGTGCTGCCGGCTTGCCCTGGTCGGCGATGCCTTGGCCGACGATATAAGTCAGCAGCGGAGCGATTGCGCCGCTGACAACCTCCGTCGACAAGTGCAAGCCAACTTTTCCGGCAATCCAGACCAGCATTGCGACTAGCGCCGCAACGAATTTCTTCGACGAGAAAAGCGCGCGTAAGACTTCTTTGAGTACACCCATTTGTTGTTGCTCCTTGTCTCAATTTGAGCAGCAATCAGAACAATTAGCCAAATCAAAAGTTCCATCAGTGCGCGCACCTTCCGAGTGCAAACACTGCGATAGCAATGGCAAAAGCGCCAACGGTGGAAAACAGCTGTCGCTTCCACTGCTGGCGCTCTTTGGCTTCGTCGCTGAGTCGCTGCTCAAGCTTAGTAACGCGCTGTTCGAGCTGCTCAATCACCACTTCTTGCGCGGCGAGCAGCTGCGAGTGGTCAGAGACGCGGGCTAAGCGTCGATCGCGCCATTCTTCACTCATGCGACACGCACCCAACCCTTGTCATCGCCGGCTCCGCTGGTCTTAATCCAGACTTGGGCGACGTCGCGGCGTACACCGATTGTGCCAACAGCTGCCGCGATTGTGTCCTCGGGCGAGCCAGTGAACTCGACAAGTGGCGGCGCTGTCGAGGCGGAGAGTAGCCCGTCTGAGCTTGTGATGGGCGGCGCCCCTGGCATGCCGCCGATTACCACTGGCGTAGCCGGAAAGTTGACTACGCCAGTCGTACAGCCGCCAGCGAGCTGATTCCCCACGAGTGAAATTGCTTGCAGTGAGTTAAGCGGCGTGCTTTCGTCGAGTGCGACGCCATGAGTTTGCGTCCCAGCCGTGTCGTCGAAGACGTTGCCAGTGGCAACTGTGGCGAGATGTTTTGCCGTCGAGTCGCCGCTGTACCGGACTCCGAATTTTCCGAAGTTGCGCACGTAATTCCCGACGACAAGCGAGGCACGCATGTCAACGTCGAGACTCGTGGGACGCACATAGACGCCAGCGCTCGATGCCTGCGCAATGCCGGCCCCCTCGATTGAATTGCCAATCACTGACAGACTGCGGACGCCTTGGGCGCGGATTCCGGTCGTATTTTGGTGGGTGACCTTGATTGCGTTACAGGCGTAGATAGCGTGGTCGGGTGAATCAGTGCCGCCGGCGCCGACAGCGTCAAGTCCAGGCACCCAGCTGACGGTATTCTGTGTGCACTCGCCGACGTTGCCGACAGAAACTAAGCGCGCGCCTTTGCGATAGTAGTCAATAAACGGCTTAGTGCACGCATTCTTTCCGTGATTTCCGACGATAGTCACATCATCGCACCAGACTTGGTGCACGGGTCCGTTTATTGTATTCCCAACCACTGACCAGCCTCGTCCTTGCACCTCGCTTGTGCCGCTAATTGTGACGGCTATAGCGTTAATGGCGCCGCAGTCAAGTGACGCACCAACGACGCGCACGGATTCTACCTTGCTTGTGCCGACAGGCTCGCTGTCAATCTGTGTAAATGCGTTGCTGAAGTAGAAGCCGCCAAGCACTGCGAGGTCAGTTGCTTGTTGCCCGAGGGTTAGGCCGTTGCGGTCGTTCGCCGTCGAGAAACAGTCACGGAATGTCACGCGCAGGCAATTCGTGTACACGTAGAATCCATCGCCGGTAAAATTCTTGGCGTAGACTTTTTCGAGAATCAAGTTCGTGCATGCGTCGGCGAAAATGCCGTGGCGGTGCTCGCTGACGGATTGCGTGGCCTTGTTGCCGTCAAGTGTGAGATTGCTAATCTCGCACAAGTCGCCAGTTAGTCGCACGAGTCGACACGTGCCGACGCCGGGTGCTTGCTTGAGTATTGTGGTGGCCATCGACTCGCCGACAAGGCGAATCTTGCCTGGTACATTGAGACAATACGCAAGCGTACTGTTCTGCGTGCAGATAAATGTGCCAGCCCCGAATTCCACGACGCCGCCACCTGCCGCACTTACCGCGTCAATGGCGGCCTGGATTGCAGCGCGGTCATCAGTGGAACCATTGCCGACGGCGCCATATGTTGCGACGTTGACTTTCACCAGGGCACCGCCGCGTTTGATAGCGTCTGATACAGCGTGCGCAATTGTGCCGTGCTTAGTTCAGCCGCTGCACCGTACCACGCACAGGCCCATAAGCATGTCATTGCAGGAGCCGTGGCACCGTAGCCGCCAATTGCCACCACCGCGCCGCTGATTGCCGAGAATGCCAGTGTGACCAGCTCTTGATTCGAGGCCGTGCGCTGCACGCTGTTGGCGATATCGTGCTGACAGAGCAATAAGCGCGTTGCACCGGTTGGGCTCACTGTACCGGATGCGAGGCCGGCATTCGCGCGCACGCGCAGGCGTGGAGTATTCGTGAGAATCGTGCGCAGCTTTGCTGTTGCTGTGCCCGCACTGTTTACGATTGTGCGCTCGGCTGACGCAGGTGTGCTTGGCAGGTACACGACAAGCGCTACGAGTGACGACGTGCTTGCTGCGTCGCCGACGGTCGTGTTGAGCCAGTGTCCCGTGTTGCCGTCTGCTAGCGCAACGCCTTTCCGCGCAAATCCACCGACGGACTGTTGGTAGAGCTGCCCTGTACCGCCTGTTGACAGCGCCTTGCCGCCAATCGTGTCAGCAAGTGAGCCGCTGGCATCTTGGCACAGCCAGAGACTGTTTGGTGCTGTTACGCCAAGCGTTGAGAAGTCGCTCGCATTAGCAGGGAAATAGAACCCGCCGTCCGTCGACAATCCACCGCTAGCGTCGTGCAGTGACTCAATGCCGCCGCGCAACGTCTGGATTGAGGCTTGCGGGCCAATCACTCTTTGCCGTGATTGCGCAACCGGAGCGCACCTTGAGTAGACACGACAACCTTTGCTCGTAGCCGCCGACTGCCGAAGCTCGACAGGTGCACCATCGCACCTCCGGCAGAGCCGCCTGGCACCGTAATCGTAAGACCGGCCGCACTGCCGCCAGTAACGCCAACGTAGGCACTGGATGGGTTTTCTTGAATCCAATCACCGCTCGCCGTCGAACTAATTGCGACGTCGGGAAAATTGGTGTCCTCAATCGTGATTGTCGCTACCAGCGAAGCGTCCCATTTGAAATGGGCGCTGCGTGACACGTCGACATCGCCGCCGACTCCGTAGTAGTACGTGCCAGCGGTAAGGGTTTGGTTCACTGCGTCGGTCTGGGTTTCTACTGCACTCATGCGGCACCTCGTCGGTCTAGGCTGGTAGTGTAGCGGTCGCCAAGAGTGACGTTGCCGCTTACGGTTGGGGTTGGCGGTTGCCCAGGCTGCCCTGGGCTCATTGAATTGTTAGCGGGATTCTCAGGCAAGCCATCGGCTTGCATGTACTGCACAAAGTCCGGTTGCATGCTCGCATCGACGGCAACGCCGAACATCAGTGACAGCCCAAGGCGTCGACTGTACGGCAGCGTTGACTGCAACTTGCTCGCATTTTCGAGCATGCGCGCCTGTGCTTCTTGGTACAGACGCGGGTAGCACGCTTTGATCGTCTCGACGCCTTCAATCGTTAAACTTCCGTCGGCAATCGAGTCGAAAACTTTCTGCGGATTCTCGGCTGCATCAAGATAACGGGCGAACGCCGAGATTTCTGCCTTACTCGGGCGCGCCTGGAAGCCGGACATCAAGCCCACGGGACCGGCTACCTTGGGCGCCTTGGACAGCAAGAACTCTGCCTTGCGCTTCGCTGCATTTTCGACGTGCGATGCCAGCTCAGCGTCGGCAGTGGGCAGCGACTTGGCGAGCGCTTGCTTGATTGCGCCTGGTTGCACCGCGCGTTGCAGTTCGTCGACGCGGTGCTGGATTGCCTCCCAGTCGTTTGCAGGTTTGCGTTTATCATCGTGGTCGAAGAGCTTGTTCGCTAGCAAATTACTGGCTTGGTTCGCGCCGCGCACAGCTTTAGTGCCCGCAATAGACACGTCAAACGCCTTGTCGATTGCCTTAATTGCGCCCTCACTGAGACCCTTGGCCTTTCCCGCAACGGTGGACTCAATGGACTTTGGCAAGCGCACGCCTGCGCGCTGTAGCGTTGACATGATTGCGCGGGCGCGTAAATACTTCGACAACAGCGGGCCCACTACTGGAATATCACGCGCGCTCGGCACGTCGATTCCGACGAGTTCCAACATTTCCAGCGCCTGTGCCGCATCCTGCGCTTTCTTGGCGACCTCGCCAGCAGTGCCAAGCTTGCTGTTTGCGCGCTGTAACCAACCACCGCTGGCTGTTGCCTTGTCGACGGCTTGCACGGTGTCATCAATCTTGGCGGCTGTCTGCGTCGCCAGGCTTTCGCCTTGATTCACAACTGCGGCCTGGTATGCCTGCGCGTCACTAACGATTCCAGCTGGCAGGGTCTGCGCCTCGTCGCCGAGTGCGGCCACAAGGTCCGCATTCGCACGCTCGTAATTGCCAAGCACGCGGGCCGCGTCGTCAACCTCCTTGGCTGTGAATTCTACGCCGTGCGCGACTGGCGAGGTCACTGCTTCGTCGAGTGCCTTGGTCACAGCTTCTGGCGTGGCAAGGTCAGCGGCGTCGCGTAGGTCTTCTGTGGCTTTGTTGATTTTGAACGTGTTGACGCTGTAGCGCGTCGAGTGCTCGCCCTTGGCGTACTTGTCACGCACCCACTGCGGGATTGATTCCTCTGGATTGGCCACAGCCAGGCGCCCGCGCTCCTGACGCGCAAAGCGATTGTCAATGCCCGTCTGGATAGCTTGCCGTTCTTCGTCGGTGGCAGCTTTCGCAAGGGCACGCGAGTCGCCCTCGCTGACTTTCTTACGCACGCTTGCGACCCAGTCGCTCACGTCTTTCTTGGCCATGCGCTGAGCCTTCGTCGCCTGTACCAAGTCAGCTGCTTGGGGCTCGACCTTGGCAAGCACGTCGTCAGCTTCGTCGGCAAGATTGCGCGTGCTGAGCTGCTTCAGTGACGCGCCGCTGTTGAGCGCGTCCTGTGTTGCCGCGAGCTGGCGCTCTAGGTCACTGAGCGGCTCCGCAAGTGCGGCGCCTGGAGCCGGCGCTGCTGCAGGTGCAACCGGCTCCACTGGAGCAGGTGTGGCATCATTGGCAAACGCTTTGCGCGGCTTGCGCGTAAGCATTTGCTCTGTGCGCAGTTGTTCGCGCCGCAGCTTCTCGGCGTCAATTGCCTGCCGGCCTTCCGTGCGTGCCGTGCGCTCGGCAATCTTGGATTCTGCTTCGCGCATTTGCGCCGCGTGGCGCTCGGCGCGCATTGCGGCATATTCAGGGTCAACGGCTGCACGTGATGCGTGATAGCCGTCAAGTTTGCGTCGCGCTGCAGCTTGCAATGCGTCGGCGTCTTGCAGACTTGCACTGATTGCATCGGTGGCCTCTGCCTGTGCCTTCTCTGCCGCCTCTTTCGTGTACGTACCAAATACGTCTTTGCCCTTCGCCAGACCCTTGCCAGCGAGCGCGAAGCCGCCGCCGAAGGCACCGCCGAACAACGAACCGGAACCGACCGCACCAAGGAAGCCTTCAGCGCTCAGCTCTTTGTCGCCAAGCGCGACTTGCGAGAGATATTGCCCGCCGGATTGCAGCCCAGCCTCAAACGCCGCACCGGCTGCGCCACCCGCAACGCCGCCAACCTTCGCCGTGATTTTCGCACCTGCATTGCTCGCAAGCTGAGCCGGCAATGCTGCACCCTCAAGCCCAAGCTTTGCCGCGCCAAGCGGCAAGAGCGCGCCGACAAGCTGGCCGCCGAGTGCTGCCGTCTCGTTGGCTTTGTAGAAATCGCTGACAATATCTCCGGCGCCAAGTGCACCCAGTGCAACGTCAGAAAGGCCCAGCGTGGCGCTGCTTACTGCACCAAGGCCGGCAGAGATGGCCGCACCGGGCGCATTGTCGAATTCAGCTAGGCGCTCACTGCGAAACGTGCGCTCCGTGGCAGCGGCTTGGTCTTCGAGCTGGTAGCCACGCTCAAGCGCATATGCCAAGCCTTCTTCGTCGGTGGAACGCGTGTCACCGCTTGGCCCGACGACGTTGTAGATTTCGCCGGGCATTAGTAGAACTTAATCCCGGTGTGGTCGACGGGGTCGACGGGTTTAATATCTTTCAGCTTCGCATCGACATAGTCTTTCAGGCCCGGCACGCCATACTTCTTGACGCCGTCAATCACAGCCTGTGCACCGGCTTTTACCTTCGGGTCGGAGCTGGTGAGCAGCTTCAAATTGGCATCAACCATCGCCTGTTGCGTAGGCGTGAATCCGCGCACGTCTGAGGCTGTATCAGCCATCGGCATGCCAGCCGCCTTGGCGTACATCGCAGCAACGGCAGGGTCCTTGCCGTACGTATACGCGCTGGTTTGCCAGTTGGCCGCAGTGTTATATGCTTGCTTGGCACCCTCGTCGGCAACTGCATCTTTCAGCGGTGGAAAGTCAATCGGCTTGCCGTCGTAGTTCGTGCGTGCACGGATTGAATCGTTCAGCTTCGAGATTGTTCCGTCTCGTAGACTGGTCAGCGCCGCCTGAAAATCTTTGTACTGGCCAGGGTCACTGGCGCCGAGCATCTTCTCAATCAAACCCATGTCTGGGCCGGCGAGAACGCCTAGCTCTGCGTCATTCTTGACGGCGATAATCGCCTGGCCAAACAGAGATTTAATTCGCTGATACTCGGCGCTATTGCTTAGGTCAGTCTGCCAGCCTTCCTTGTCGCGAATCGCCTTGATTTGATCGACGAGTGACACAAGTGTCTTTGCGCCGCCGACCTGCTTGCGTACTTCCTGACCCTCTTTTTCAGTAGCTGCAAGCGCCGCCGAGCCGTCGCTATTGCGTAGTACGTCATAGGTGACGCCACTCGGCTTGCCGTCTTTGCCCTTTTGCAATACGGGCATGCCGGCGATTCCAAGCGTGCGCGTCTGCTCGGCGGCCTTGGCATTGCCTTCCTTCGCAAGCTTCGCGGCTTCCAATTCGAGCTGCTTTGCCTGCAGCTGCGAATTGAAAGCGAACTGCTTATTGGCTAGCGCAAGATGCCCGCCGCTGATTGCCGTGGCGCGCTCCGTGTTGCGCATTTGTCGCGCTTGCATTTCGCGGTCAAATGCGCCTTGCGCCGCAAGCTGTGCGCGGTCGGCGGCCTTCTGTCCTGTGGCTGCCGCGAGCGCCTCGATGTTCGCACGTGCACGCGGGTCGGCGAGTTTGCCAGCGATTTGCTTCAGCTGCGACTCGGTGCGCTTCAGCTCGGTAGCTGCTACGAGATTGTACTGTGACAAGCGGTCCGTGGTGAATGCGTTGTAACGGTCAATCGCGTGATACTTGTCAGCTGCAGACTGGCGAAGCTGGTCACGCTCGTCCATCTGTAGCTTTACGTCGCGATCAATTGCCGATTCCATCATCTGCAGCACGGGATTGGGTCCGTGCTGCTTGTCGATTGCCTGACCAAGTCCAGCCATTGCAGCCGAAACCCAAAACAACACGCGTTTTCCGTCGGAAAGCGAGCTCATTTTGCGGTTCTCGTCAACCTTGTACTCTGAGGCCTTTTGCAGGAAGGCGTTGGCCTCGTCTTCTTTTTGCGCGCGCACTTTGTTGCGCTCGTTTAAATAATCCTGCTGCTGCTTCGCCAGTGCTTCCTGAACAGCTTGACCTTGCGCCTCTTGCGCGGCAGCTTGTTTGGCCTCCTCGGCAATTACTTGCTGCTGGTCGGCGCCTGCCTGCAGTGCGAACTGGTCGGCTTGCAGGCCTTGCTGCTGGGCGGCCGCGAAGGGGTCTTGCGCTTGCACCTGCTGCGGCTTCTGTTTGCCTGCCTTTGGGACTGGCGCTGGCTGCACAGGCTCTGGCGTCGCCTGAATGCGCGCTACGTCTGCCGGCGAAACGCGATTGGCTTGCAGGTCGCTCACTGACGAGGTCACGCCGATTGGGCCGCCGAGGCGCGGCGCCATTGGGTCAACTGGTGGCTGTTCCACGGGCGCAGCCTGCACGGGCTCCGGTGCGACTTGCGGTGCAGGCGCAGGAGTCGGCGCGGGTTCTGGTACCTTAGCGATGCCAGGAGGCAACACAAACACGTTTCCGTATTCGTCTTGCATCACCTGTGAGTTTGCATCGCTGCTGACTACGCGGGCCGGCATATTACTTTGCTCCGCCCATTGCGTACGCGGCGCCGATTTGGCCAGCTGCACCAAGGAGGCCGCCAGCGATGCCAGTCTGGCTTAGCGCGGTTTGCTCTTGGCCCATGCGTGCGCGTAATTCAGCTTCGTTCATGCCGGTCATGGCGCCCAAGTAGCCCATGATTGCCTGGTCGTTCATGCCCATCTGCTTCAGCTTCGCCTCAAGATTCGACAAGCTGGTTTGCTGATTCAGCTGCGCCTGCTGCATCGTCGCGCTATTCTGCGCCGACTGATTTGCGAGCGCCATATTCTGATTCAGCTGTGCCTGGTCGGTGGCAAGGCTAATATCTGCACCACGTGCTGCGCCGAGCGCCTGGGTTAGCGCCTGGTTTGCTTGCATGCGGTCCTGCATTGCTGCTTGTTGCGCTTGTCCTGCGACTTGACCGCCAATATCGACGACATTGCGGGCCGCGCCTAGCTGCGCAAGGCCAGCATTGCCACCACGCGCCGCTGCAGCCATGGCTTGCTGCTGTGCGACCATTCGCGCGCCCTGGCGCTGTGCCGCTAATTCGCCGGCACCTTGCTGCGTACCCAGCGCCTGCGCCATGAGCGCATTTGATTGCTGCAGCTGCTGCTGCCGAAACTGCTCTTGAGGCGACGCATTAATCTGCGCAGCCTGACCGAGCTGCATGGCGCCAATCTGAGTGTTGCCAGCTTGCGGAGCTTGTCGTCCTTGGGCACCTTGGATTCCTTGCTGCGCAACGTTCTGGATATACCCACGGTCGCCAAACTGCGACGCATTTGGGTCAGGCTTCTTGCCGAGCCCGCCGAAGAGCACCGAGCGCCACGACTCAGGCAATAGTGGTTTGCCGTTGCCGAAGTCTTTTGGGTCTGCCGGCTTATTGAATGGGTTGTTGAAGCTGCCAGGTGACATATTTGCGCCCATATCAATCGCTCCTTGTAGCCGGCAGCTTGAATGCCGGATTGGTCATCACGCCGCCAGTCAATAGTAACTCTGACAGCTCAAAACTCGCACCGAAATCGTTCGTGGCCTCGACGTCCTCAATCTTTAGCTTGATTGCTTGATTGTGC
The DNA here is from genome assembly GCA_964391185.1 of uncultured Candidatus Peribacteria bacterium. Lineage (GTDB taxonomy): Bacteria > Patescibacteriota > Gracilibacteria > Peribacterales > Peribacteraceae > JAKQEM01. The sequence goes on from CAYMIX010000010.1 coordinate 18,147, forward strand.
TTCCCTAAGTGAATGCGGCGCTGGTACACCGTCGACGGCCGCCCGCCATAGTCGCCACTGCCGTAGGCGCCATCACCGTAGATTGACGGTGCATAGTTGCTGTTAACATCGAGGTCAAACGGCGCCGAGTAGTCTTCTTCGTAGTCGAGCGCATAACGTACGCGCAGGACGTGAGGTGATTTGTACTTACCGAGAAAGTGGGCATAATGCGTAATCACCCAGCCCTGCAAGTAGCCGAGCATGCGAATCCACGCCGTCTCAATCGTGAGCCGGATTTGCGTATTGTCGTCGGCATGAAGGCCTGGAGTCTCGACGAAAACGCGGTCGTCGTTGCGCAAGTAGCAGTATGACCCGCGCCAGATTGCTGAGTCTTTGCCCTCGTGATTCGTGAACGTCGACCACTGCGCGTTATTATAGTCGTACGATAGTGCGCGACCATTAGCCGTCAAGAAGTGCACGCGCGATTGGTCGGCGAGTAGCGTTGCACGTGAAACGATTTGTGACTTGTATCCGTGTGCGCTTGAGCCCGTGAATCTTACTTGGCGGTCACGGCCCAGGCTGTAGATTCCCTTGGACGTGTCAAACATGGTTCCGTCAGGAATCGCAACAATTGAGCGCGCGCCGCGACAACCAACGTCGGACGTCACAAGCGCAGGCTCTGTGAACGCATACTCAGGGCTGAGCTGAGGTGCAGCGAGCGGACCAGGGCCACCGATTGCGTAGATTGCCGACTCTTTGAACACGATAACCGTGTCGTCCATTGTCGCTATGCCAACGATGGCGCCGCCGAATGGGTCCACTTTAATTGACAGCGATGCAGGCCAGTCAACGGCAAAACCGTCTTGCAGAGCCTGCGTGTAGCGCACAATATTGCGGTCCGCTGAGTCGACCCACCACAGGCGATTCTTGCCACCACTGAGCACGCTGCCGGCCATCGGCGCGGGGTCGTTGGAGAGCACGCCGCCGTTAGTGTAAAGCGGCTCCTTGGCAATCAGCGCCGCGTCGCTCAGCTCGTCGACAAATGACCAAGTGTCGGACGTGACCGAGTTCTGCAAAAAGCCGTTGGCCGCGCCAATCGTGGATTGGTCAAGACTGGTCACGCGATAGAACGCGCTGGAGTCGTTCGCTTCGCTGCGCGCAATGCACACGCGTACTGCATCGCGGTCGGTGGTGCGCAGCATTGGGCCCGTCAGTGTGACTTTGTTGCCAGCTGACACGCTGACAGTGGTGCCGACTGACACGGGCCCACGGTGGATTTCTCCGACGGCATCCACCTCCTCGTACCAGATTTTATAGGTGTACAGGCCATCGCTCAGCGAGCCTCCGGAGCTGGCCACTGCGCCGATAGTGCCGTCTGGTGCTGTGTGCCAGCCAGCCTCAGCCCAGCGGTTGCCGTCGTAGTGCTGCGGTGAGGCACCGGAGAGGTAAAGGCCAGCGCCAAGTGTCGCCGTCTGCATTTGATCGGCGTGCGCATAGTCGAGCGCGACCATCCTGATACCGGTCTCGGCGAATTGCGCGGCCTCGGTCTCCAGCTGCTCGTTGTACAGCAGGGGAATCTTTGCGGTATTTCCCGCAACGGTCGCCGACGACAGCCAACCCGTGCGGCCATGGGCGACAATCGGCATTGTGCGGGCCACGAACGCGCCGTCTTCGAGGCGCCAGGCAAGGTAAACGCTGAAGTATGGCACATCATGCGCCAGGTAAACGTACGCCTTGCCGTCGACGGCCCAGCCCTGCGACGCCAGGCAAACGCCGCGCTGGGTACTGCCAAGCACGAAGTTTGAGCCGTCGTAATACGACAGGTGCACGCGATAATCGCGCTCCGAGGCAGCACCGTCAGAAGATTCCCAGATTGCCCAGATTTTCGTGCCGTCTGATACCGTAGCCACGCCAGTGATAGACGGGATACTGAAAGCAATCGAGGTTGCGGCCGCAAGCGTCGACGACGTGACCAAGTAGAAACCGCCGTTCGTGCCATCGCTGACGGCGATTGCACTGGCTGCGCCGGCATTGCAACAGGAGATTGGCCCAACGGCAAGCGCGGCCGCGACCGTGGCGCTCGGCAAGCCATCGACAGGCGAGCCAAGACGGCCATCCGCGACGACGTAAGCCGCCTTGGCGTTGCCCACGTCTGTCACCCACGCAATCAACGCAGGCGTCGCGGCAAGTGATGACGTACACGCATCGTAGTAAGGACTCGTCGGCGAAAGATCGTCAATTACGATCGATTCCGCACTAATCGCAGCCGGATTCAGTGGGTCGACCTTGCACACGTAGATGCGCTTGGCAGCTGCGTCAGCGTAGTAAACGTGCACTTGTGTGCCCACGGCAACGCATCGCGGTTTGCTTGCAGTCGAGGTGCTGGAAATCTGTGCCGCACGGCGAATCACAGCATAGCTCGTCGCGTCCAGCGTCTGCGACCAGACGCCGCCGCGTGAGTCAACCCAGGCCACCACTGTGACACCGCTTGCCGTCACCGCGTCACACTGCGATTGTTCGGTGCCAGTCTTGGCAATTGTGCGCTCCGTGGCCACCAGGCCGCTTACGGGTCCAGTGTCAATCCAGTGATTCGCAGACTCGCGATAGCTGTACGCGCGATATTGTGTCAGCGCTAGCAGCTCGTCACCGCGCACTGCCAGTGCTTTCGCTGCCGAGTATTCAGCACCGGCCGCCACGATCTGCTTACCTAGGGCGCGATAGCCATTGCGCTTGCTGATTGTCGAGACGCCAGTGAACACGCCATTCTGCAAGTCCAACAGCTTTGCCGTCGGCACCTGCTTGGCGTCCTGCCGGGTCTCAATGCCGCCTGCGAATTGCAAGGCTATGGGTTGGACGGGGAGTGCCATGGTTATGGCTCGTCGTAAGTAATGACTGCGTAGCCAAAGACGTGGGCAGTATTGCCGGCCGTCACTTCCAGGTAGACTTGATAAGCTGCCTCGACTGTGTAGTTTGGCGATGCACTGGCAGTGGTGTAGCTGGCACCGCTGGTCACGTCTGATGTCGTCGACACGTCGACGGCTGCGCTGCCCGCTGTCTTCTTGCGCAATTTCATCGTCAATGCCGTGGCATTGGATGCTTTGTTAAAGTGCCACGTGATGCCCGTGATGCGCTTTCCGACGGGCAATGGCACCGCTGCAAGAATTTTCACTGACGTAGTGGCGGCAAATGACCATTGGCCACCGTCGAACTCTGGAATTGTGCCAGCGGCGTAGTTTGCCGCTGTAGCAGCCGGTGAGAATTCACACGCGGGAATTGCAATAGACACCGCACCGTGCTTGTAGCTGCCCGTGCCTGACACGGTGAAATGCTGGTTCACGGCGGCGGTTGCGCCGAGTGTCAGCGTCACATTGTTCGCGATGCCACCGCTCAGCGTCACAGCGTTTGCCACCGTGTTTGACGCGCTCAATGCGCCAGCTGCACTAACCTGCGCCAGGCTCGTCGAGCCAGGAAGCGCGGTCAAAAGCGTGAGGTCGTACGAAGCTGCAAGCGCGGTCGGCGACTTGATGCGTACACGATTGCTTGGCACCGGTGATGTGCCGCTCGCTTGGTATTCGTAGAAATCGATATCGGCGGCCGCAATGCGCGCAAACTGATAAACACCAGCGCCGATTTGCTGACGAAAACGGTAGATGTCGCTCGCGTCGACGTAGTCCACGGTAGCACCAACCGTCCCGTAGTCACCGCCGATGCCGCCAATTGAGCTGGCATTGATTGTGGTGCCGCTCGTGAGCTTGACCAGTGTGCCGCTCGTGTTGCGCCAGTAAAGCTCATTGTCTGAGCTATTGACGAAGATTGCACCGCTGTAGCTTGTCACTGACGCTGCGGCTTGCGGTTGCAGCTGCACTGCCTTCGCTGCCGTGATGGCGTAGTAGCTTCCGCCACTGCTATAGGTCAGGTCGGCATTGATTTGAATGCCAGCCGTCTTTACCTTGACGCCGCGTCCTGTGCTGTGGTCGTGCACGTCGACGACGGCAAAGGCGTCGTTGATGTATTGGTCCCAATTGCCAGCGTCGCTGTCCTCGGTGGGTAGCGTGAGCGCCATGTTTGTCGTCGGCGATTCCGGCATTAGTAGACCTCCAAGATAATGCGATTCACGTCTATCGACGCAGCGACCGCTGTGGCGTTGTTGTTCAGGTGCAGCGAAGGGCTGAGCATGTTCGTGTTAGCCGGAATTGACGTTCCTGCGGTGCCAACGATTTCGCCGTAAGAGTGCAGATTAGCAATCTCGGCCCAGACGTGATAGCGGACCTTCGTCGGCGTCAGCGGCGAGCACCACAGCTCACAGCTGTAGACTTCGCCAAGATTGGCATTAATCGGAAAGCTTGCGCCAAGGTCAATGGGCGTCTGCGCCGTGCCACCAGCGCAGTAGACTTGCAGGTTATTGCTGCTCGCAATGCGCCCAAAGCCGATTTGATTTATCTGCGCGGCAAAGTCGACGTTACCGGGGCCGCTTAGCGAATTGCGCACTCCGATGAAGTGACGTGCGCCGCTGGTCGTGTCGCCGTTTGCGTAGCGTGCGAAGAAGTAGAACCCGCCATTGACGCCGTCGCCAGTTGAACAAAAGTAGTAGCTCGTGCTGGATAGGCCATAGGACGTGCTACCGGCTGCAGCAGCCGTGGAATATTTCAGCCTTGCCGCGCGCGTCACACGACTCGTGGTTGCCGGTGTCGTGAGCGAGACGGTGCCGGCATTCGACCACCCTAGTCCACCGACCGCTACAAACGACGTATTGCCAGGAGTTGCATTCCAAGCGTAGCGCTGTGTTGTCGCTGACGACACTTCAAGGCCGCCACGCAGACCATCTTGGTCGACCGTCGACAACGTGCGCCGCGCATTGCGTGCTACGAACGCCGTGAGTGCATCTACGGCTGGCGTTGCTGGCGCGTCCGTGTACGCAATCTGTGCGTTGCCGTCAGTGTCCGCTGTGACCTTCGTCGAGACGAATGCATTTGTCAGCCCTAGGCCTGCCTTCGCAGTTGTCACGCCAGTGGCAACCGGCACGGCTGTAGCGCCGCTGAAGTTCGCCAGAAACGTTTGGTCTGCCTGCGCCGCAAGTGACGTGCTTCCTCCTCCACCGCCTCCACCTCCACCGGTGTATTTGATTTCGCCGCTGGCATTGTGCAGCGTAAGGCCTGCCTCGGTGAGTTCCAGGCGCTCCGCTGCAGCCAGTGGATAAGGGCCAGCAATCGGCACGGTCACCGCGCCGAGCTGCTTCGACAGCGTCACCGTAATTGTGTCGGTGTCGGCGTTACTCAGCGTGACAGCTTTGATTTTGCGCGTGATGCCTGCTGCGAGCGGTGCGCGCACAATCGTCAGATTGCCAGCCGCTGACGCTTGGCCGGCATCGCTTCCTGGCGCGTAGCCAATGCCGTCGCGCTGGTCAATCTCGACCCATTCGGCGGCCCAATTGACCGAGCCACCAGCTGACAGCGTCAGCACGAGCGCGTGGTTTTGGCTCGTGAGCATCACGCGAGTAGCTCCTGAATTGCGAGCACCTCGGTTGCGGTAAGCTGTGAGCGCTTTTCAAGGCGCGCAATCGACTCCGAGGCCTGCGAAATCGCGCGGTCAACGGACACTTGACCCGTCTGCTGCGGCTTAAGCTGCGGCTTGAGCTGCGGCCGCTTAGTCAACGCCACGGTTCACCGCCTTCGTCAATGTCAGTGCCAGGCTGTGGGATTAGGTAGAATGGCTCGGCGCCACGCCGGTCAAGCGAAGACTTGATGCGAGCCGACAGGCGCACGATATCCGCGTCTACTTCTGTGGTTGGCAGTTTGTGGCGCACCAGGCACTTGCGCAAGGCGTGGCAAATCACAAGGTCCTCAAACCCGTTGATGCCGTCCCATGTCTGGGAGTCGTCGCTGAGTACGGCCGCGCAAGGCCAGTAGTAGATTGCGATATCGAGATAGGCGGCAGGTGGCGAGGGCGGCGAGGGGTGAATTACCAGTTCGCTCGTAGTCTCGCGATAGCGATAATTGCCAGCTGAAACCGTCGAGCGCATTAGATGCGTGCGCTCCAAGTCAACGCGCTTCAGCTCGTAAATATCGCTACCGTCGGTGAGTTCGACCTTGCGCAGCTTGTAGAAATTCCCAGGCAGCGCAAAGTGACTTTCGTCGGTAGCGGAAAGCGGAACGTAAGTAAGATAGCGGTCGTCGTTCGAGTTAACGAACAGGTCCCACACGTCAGCGATTGCAGCGTTGATAAAGCTGTTAAGCAATGCGTCGGTGATGTCGGCGCTGCGCTCGTAAGAGCCCAGTTGCCGCACACGTTCGCGCATGTCTGCAAGAGTTAACGTGCGGGCCACGATTAGACCCCTAGCTTGGCTTGCACGAGCAAGCGCAAGGTGTCGCCAGTGGTCAAGTCAGCTGCAACGCCGCTGACGTTGTACGCTTGCACGCTAATCGTGCCAGCAGATACTGACCACGACGTCACTTGCACGCGCTTACCGTCGGAGCCGACAACCATTGGATCGATATGCACAAAGCTTGGGAATTTCTCCTTTAGCGTGATGACATATGTTCCCGTACCGCTGCGCGTTGCGCTGGCGGCAAAGTTGTCAGCTGCGGTAATGACGGTCGTCGCGGGAATCGTCGGAGCCGAAGCGCCAGCGCCGACGACGGCAGCCACAAAGTCGATTTTCTCGACGTGCATCGAAGACGTGGCGTAGTGTGAACGAGTAGGCATGGCGCTTTCCTTTGCTTAGGGCAGCAACGCAACGCAGGTGTTACCTGGTGCGCTGCAGCTGAGATTGAAGTAGCCGCCGATGCGCGACTCAAAGCCGTCGGCCGTCGGCGATTGGTAGATTTTCGAGCCCATGCGGGTCGTGATGAATCCTGGTAGCTCGCCAGCGCTAAATAGCGTCCAAGTATCAATCTTGGTCGCAATGATGCGCTTATATGGGCACGCGCTGTCGAAGTAGATTTTGACGTTGTCGCCGTTAAGATTTACTTCGTAGCAGCTGATTCCGATCGAGGCGACCTTGGAACCGTCGCTTCCTGAAGCCTGGGAGATTACCCAGCGACCCTCAAGTTGTTTCGACAATGTCGCACCTTGCAACGGGTGCATCAAAATCGTGTCAGCGTGCAGGCCGAGGTTGTTCAGCGATGCAACCATGTCGACAAGACCGTTGCTCAATGAGCGGCCATCGGTCATGTCAACGCGCAGGCCGCCGAGATATTCCGGCTCAACGGTGCGGTCGACACCATAGAAGAGCGTTGCCGACGGTGCCGCGTCTGGGCACCAATCGCTGATGCCGCTCATTGCGAGACCCGCATCGCCGTCGAGAAAGATATAATCGTTGGCCGCTGCGGCCGCAATGCCGGTGCTGATGTTCGCGGTCGTGGTAATCGTCGCCGACGTCCCCGAGCGCGTTACCGATGCAACGGTGAGCGAACCGGAGCGCAACGAAGAACCATCGGCGTTTGCCGAGAGCTTGATTACGTCACCCTGGCGCACGGCCCACACGCCTGCTGGGTCGTCGATGGTCATCGAGGTCGTAGCAAAGCTGGTGTTGGTCATGCGCGCAAACGAGCCACCTGCGCCGCGATAGAGACGGAAGTTGAGGTAAGCCATCTCGCTCTTCATGCCGGCATCGAGGTCACCCATTGCTGAGTAGAGCGAATCTTCGTCACCGCGCAGCGACGCTTCAATTGCTTCGTTGTCGAGCTTGATTACGCGGTAGTGCTTCTTGCGAGTTACGTCGAACGCCTTGAAGTCCGATTGCACTCCGGTCGCTGCAAGCGCAGTGGCAAAGGTCGACGAACCGCCGCCAGGCATAGCGATTTGAATTGGCTGGCGCCAATGCTTGCCGCCGATCATGCGCGTGCGGCCGTTCTTCTTTACGAGATTGTAAAAGACGTTTTCGCGAGACGAGAGATTTTCAAATGATTTCGCGTAGCGAATTTTCAAGACTGGATCGAGACTGGTTAAATCGGTGCCCATGGCACGCTCCTTTCGTTATCGTGCGTCGTCGCCAAGGCGGTCGAGCACGTGCTTGCGATACGCGAGCCGAACGCGTTCTTCGTGTGAGAGTTTTGATTCGTCGACGGTCGGCTTAGGTGCCGTTGACGGTGCAGTGACCACGCGATTGCTGAGTGTCTTGCCGGCTGCCGGTGCCTTGGCTCCCTGGGTGACACTCGCTTGCTGCGTGGTTTGCGGCAGCTTCAGGCGTGACCACTTGGCTTGTTGGGCCTCGTATTCGCGCTTGAGTTTGTCATTTACGATTTGCGCTGCACGCTCAAGGTCTGGTTGTTGCCCAGATGCGTGCAGCTCTTTGACCGTGGCCCAGACAGCGCTAGGCGCGTCTTCGGCGGCTAAAAACGGGAAGCGGTCAGTGTGCGATTTCAGCGTGTCCGCAATCGACACTACCGCTGCACGCTCTTTCTCTTGTTGTGCGAACGCCGCACGCTCTTTCGCGAGCGACTCACGCTCCTTGGCCGTCAGTGCTTGCTGGGCCTTAACCATGCGCACCGCGCGCTTGCTTTCAAGGCGCGTACGATGGGCGTCGTCGGCCTGCACACCGAGCACGGACGTGCTCAACTCGGTTACCAGGTCCGTGAGTTCGTTGGCCAGCTCAGCGTCGGACTCGATGCCGCTCAACTGCTTGACCAGCTCACGAATCGTCTGTGCTGGCGCCTCAGCGTAACGCATGCGCCTGTCATAATCGTCACCCAGCTTAGACTCGCGCTCCGCAAGAGCACGCTCGCGCTGCTCAAGCTCGGCGGCCTTGGTCTCGAAATACTCAGCGCGTTCATCTTTGGCAGGTTCTGCCTGCGCGGCCGCCACTGCCTCAGGCTGCGCCTGCGCCTCTTGCTCTGGCTCGACATCGGCAGGCGCCAAGTCGTCTTCGTCGATATCACGCGCCTTCGCCTGCTCACGCAACTTTGCCATTGCGGCTGCCATTGCGGCACCGGTGTCGACGGCGTCTTGGACTGGCTCGCTGGCCTCGGCTTCTGCTCTACTGATTTCAGATTCTTCGCTGGTCACATTAGACCTGGGCCGGGCATGCCTGGGGCCGGCACTGGGGCCGCTGGTGCGGCAGGTTGGAGCGCTGCAAGCGGGTCGCCGCCTGCAGGGGGTAAAGGTGGGCCGCCGACGGGCGAAGGGGGAGCGCCGCTGGACGTTTGGTCTACAGCTGCCAGCAAGCCCAAAAATTGACGATATCGCTCTAGCACTTCCTCGGGAGCGTCTTCTGCGATTGCCTGCGCATACTCACCCTGGACCATCTTCTTGACCGTCGAGCCGAGCCCCGGGACATGCGGGTCCGGGGCCACGTCGAGCAGTGGAATCTCAGGGTCAGCGAGCTTTGAGCACAGCGCGCGCGCGTAGTTGTACGGACCGAGCATAGAGCGATTGGCGCGTGCCAGGTCAGGCTCGCTAAATAGTGCCGCTGTCTGCGTCGGGTCTTGCAGTAGACCGCTGTCGGCGAGCTCCTTGACCGTCGACAGCTTGCCAGCGCGCGTGTCAGGCAAGAAATTGACCGCCTCTACCTTAAGCGTGTACTCGCCTTCGTCGACGCGTACGCGGCTCCAATCGATTTCGTTAATCCACTTCGCTTTTTTGCGCCGTGGCATCGATGAGTCAGCGGCTATTGCGCGCGCCTCGTCGATAATCAGGCGCCCAAGGTCCACGCGGGCATGCGCGTACTGCAATTCGAGCTGTGAAAAGCGGTCGCTTTCCAAGTCGTACATCGTATCAAGCGCTTTGCCGCTGGCATTGCTGCCCAGCGGATTCTTCGACGATGCCGATGCTTGGGACACACCAGAAATCTGATATGCCTGTTCAAGTAGAAAATTCAAGTATTGCGTGAGCTGCGGACTGACTGGATTCGGCGCCACAAACGCAGGCGCTGGGCCATCTGTCTCGACAACCTTGACCTGCTTGGCGCGCAACTCAGTCTTGTTAATATTGGCACCACGCGGCAAGAAGATAGTCAGCCCACCGACCGCGTCCATATTGTGCTGAATTTGCGCAAAAGTCTCATCAACCTTTTGCTGAATCGCTGACAGTTGCTCGACGAGACCTTGCCCCCAGAAACCACTGCCAACGGCCGGTGGTTGGTAGTGCATGAACACGAACGGGAACACCGCGCGCGTGTATTCTTCGTCGAGAAGCGTAGCACCGCGCACGGCAATCACATGGCGGCCCTCATCGTCGCCGCATGGCAAGCGCCAGGCTTCGAGTACTTCAACGCAGTCTTCTTGCCCTTGCACGTCAATGCTTGACGTTGGCGCATTCGGCGCGCGCATCACTTCTTCCTCTTTGTCCTCGAAGAGTTCCTCAAGCACTGCACGCGGCACAATGCGATAACGCGCCATCGTCTTAGGGTCGCCGTACTTCGCATCGCGCGGGTCAATGACAATCTCAGCGCGTGGCACTTCCTCGACAGTGATGTCACCACCGTCGCGCACTACCTGCATCACACCACTGCCACGAATCAAAGCACTGCGCAGGAATAGCGGAGTGGCGCGCTCAATGGCCGAGTGACCAATCTTGGTGCGCACAACGTCGCTAACTTTCTCAGCGTAGCGTTGTTCGTCCCAGCTTGCATTCTCTGCCGTGATTGCTGGCATCGGTCGACGCTTGCCGATGCGTGATACGAGCGTGTTAACTATTGAGCCAATCACATTTAGGCGCGCATTCTCACGCAGCGCCGTTACCGTACGCAGCACCGAGGAGTCGCCATTAGCCAGTGGCCGATTCAGATAAATAGCGTCGGCAATCGCATCGAACAAGTCATATTCTTTGCGCTGCGTATCGAGCAGCTCGAACCATGCCCACAGCTCGCGATGCGGCTCGGTGTCCTGGCAATACCAGGCTTTCACTCGTCGAGATTTTGCGCGTCTTCAGCCGCAGCTTTAGCAAATTGACGATAACGCTCGCCGCCGAAGCGCTCAAGTAGCGATTCAGTGAGTTCGACAGTGGCGGAGTCCTTGCGCTTCACATCAGAAGCGCGTACGCCTGCAAACTCAAGGCGCAGGCCGTGCACTTCGACGGCAGAAGGTAACAAGCTGTGCTCACGCGCCAACGACAACAACTCCGCAATAGCGTCAACGCTACCAGCCAAAGATGTTTTCGTCGTTGAGTCGCTCATGCGTTGCCTCTTCCATTTCGGCTTCTTCTTGCGAAGCCCACGCAGCGGTTCCCACAGTAGGCTTAGCTATCTCTGGCAGAAATCGCAAATGGTACGTGTGACGGTGCGCGTACAAGCCGGCATCGCTGCAGTGATTTTCAGTGGTTGGGTCTTCTATCAGTTTTCCCGTAGCACTTAGCGTGGAAGCCCACTGATGCTCACTCCACTCTTTCAAGAGTGCTGAATCTTCGCGCAGCTTGATGCGTGTCTGCAGGATATCGGAGTTCACGTGCTCAATTGAGCCGTGCTTATTCTGCTTCTCTGCCTCAATAATCGGTGCGCCGTAGCGCTGCACCCACTGCCTTGACCAGCCCGCCACGACTTGCTTGCCGCCGCCGCCAGCGTCGGCAACTACCACGCTAACGCCACATGCGTCGCGTACTTCTTGGAGCATGGCCACCTGGCTGTCGCTGTCCACTTCGTGCTGCTTGTAACTGCAGACTTCGTAAAGACACGGGTCGTTCGGTGCCCATGCCCACAACACAAAAGCGAAAGGGTCCGGCGAGTAGCCGAGGTCGACGCCGAGCACAAGGAAGTACTCGCCGCTGAACGGCAAGTCTGCGAGCGCGGCCTTGATATCCGGGAAGCCGTTTGGCAATCGTCGCACTGGTGCGTACGTGACGCGATTCAGCGGCACGCGATGCAGCGCGTAGACATAATTGGCGTCTTCTTTGACCCATTCGCCGAGCGCTTCGCGTCTGATTGCCGGAGAGTCAAGCGGCGCTGCCTCTGGCCCACCAAGTAGCGTTTGCAGACCGACTACGCCACGCTTCCAACGCTCGTCGTGGTCCTTGCCAAAGAACGGATTGTGCAGCATTGACCAACGGTGCAAGGTCCACTGCTTATCGCGCTTCTCATCGCTGCGTGTTGCGTCGTAGAAGATGCCGACCGTGTTGCGCACTGGCGTTCCTGTCAGCAAGAACGAGCCATTGTAATCGAGCAGCGTAGGCATCAGTACGCTGCGAATCGTGTCCGTCAGCTTTGGCGGAATCTTCTGGGCTTCGTCCCACCAAATACGGTGGAATGGATTACCAAGCGCTTTGCGCACACCGCGCTCGTCGTCGGCGCCAATCAAGTAAATCCAGCTATCAATGTCCGGAATGTGGATGGTTAGCTCGGTCTCGTTCGTGAGCACCTTGCGCCCAGTCTCGGCCTCGAATTGCTGCGCTAACCAAAACATGCCGTCGGCCTTGGAGCCGTGCCACGCCAGGCGCTTGCACTCGGCGCGTGTTTCGTTAACGTAGAGAAAACGCCCGTGAGGCTGGCGCGCCGCACGATAGAGGAAATCGTGATTGCCACCCGTGGTTTTGCCTGCACGTCGACTACACAGCACAGCCACGAGCTGGGCGGGGTCACTGAATGCGGCCAATTGCTCGGCAAACAGCGTAGCGCGAAAGTCTGGAATCGGCCTGCCCAGTGACCCCGCCGCGTCGACAATCTTGCGCTTGCGCACGCCGCGACTCTTGGCGAGTGCCTGCAACACTTTGGCGTGACGCTGCGAGAACCACACTAGCGCGGCTCTTTAGGCTCCAGCGATAGCCACACAAGGAAGGCCAGTAACAACACAATCGCGCCAATCTCGATTAGTAGATTCATTGGTCATCCTCGACGACGTAAAGAATATTCGTGAGCGGAATCCGCACGCGCTGGCGACTCCCGCCACTCGATGTCGCTGTTAGCTCGATATGCGTGCCTTTGTCACGTACTTCGCTGGCGTGACCATGCTTTGTGCGTGACCAGTATTCGATCGATCCAATTGAACCGCACGGCACCGGCCGGCTAAACTGCACAGTGCTGATTGGACTTTTGGGCTGTTTTGCTTCTTGCTTTGCTTCTTGCTTTGCTTCGCTCATCTTGTCTCCTCAGGCAGCGCAAACACAGGCAAGCCAGCCGCTTTCTCCGGCTGGCAAGCTCTGCTCGGTACCGCCAATTGCTTCGCAGTCTGTCGTGCACCACGGCCGGCACACGTAATCGCCTTGCTCCTGTACACACGCGCCTTGCTCGCTGTGGCAGGGTGTAATATCGGCGCCTGGCACCGTCTCGCATGGCTCGCCAAACAGTTTCGACGGCGGCTCAGGCGGCGCCGGCTCTTGCTGATTGTCGCCACACGCGGCCACTAGCGCCACCAGCGTGACTCCTGCAGCGCGGCGCATGCGCGCATGCCACTGCTCAATGCGCACTTTGCGCGATGCCGCGCAGGTGGGGCAGGTTGGTGTGGCAAGCACAACGCTACGTGCTACGCGAATTCCGCACCAGCCACACTCCTGCTCTTTCTTTTCTGGCACTGATTGCCAGTCGTTGAATCCGAATTTGCTCTTGATTCCCTTGCCTCGGTCTTTGTTAGGTCCGCTCATTTGCAAGAAACTCCTTTGCGTCGTAGCTCGTTAGTAACGGCACAACGCGCTTAATAAATTTGGTATCTGGCCCGCTGAACGTCGCCACCAGCGGTGCATTGGCACTCGCACCGATTTGCGCCAGCAGGCGACGACACAGGCCTTTGCCTCGGTACTCTTTGCGCACGTAGACGTAATGCAGCACTGCTGGCTTACCAACGCGATATGCTAGCCAGCCCATAATGCGCGCCTCGTCAGTGTCCGTGCATGCTACAATCACGCGTGTAGTATCCAGCTCCAAGAACGCATCCACCAAGCGCGCTGTTGCCGCGGTGACAGCGGGCGACGAACCGCGACGCACGAGCGCGCGCGCTGCGCCCTTTGTCCAGGTTGCCGCCACATAGGATTGGTCACCGCTGTTCGCAATGCGCAACTTCACTTGGTCACCTCAACAACATCTAAGCCGTGCTCTTTGAGTAGCTCGCGCACGTCGTCAATTGATATTTCACCAACGCCACCGCTGGCCTTGTCGACCGCAAGCCGTAACAGGCGATGCTGGCGCGCCTCGGCGAGAATGCCGAGCACAGCCCGCGTGTACACCTCAAAGCTCCGGTTAAGGTCACGGTGCTTCGCCTTGCCGCGCAACGCGTCTTTGAGCTGCTCGCGAAATTCAGCAGTGACAGTCAGGCACTCCTGCAGCTCCAGCACTACTGCACCGTCAATTGCGGACAAATCGCGCTCGGCAATCGCTTGCAGCTTGTTATTCACAATTGACCCCTGACCCCGTGCAAAACGGGACTGATAAGCAAAAGTTATCACAGGCCGTGAAATTCGCGAAATTGATTATCACAGGATTACCAGCCCCACCCCAATGTGCGCCGCAGCTTGTGCTTGGCCTTGCGCGCCTTGCTGCCTGCCTTGCGCTCCGCCTCGTCAATGGCTGCCTCGACAATGCCGCTGCACAACACGTCAATTGTGACACCGCGCATCGCCGCCGCAACCTTCACTGCCGCCCACACCTCTTCGCTCACGTGCACCTGGCGCGGCCGCATCAGTTTTGCTCCTTGCTACTCGTAGAATACGTGCTCACATACTCAATCCGCTGCAGCACCGTCGCATTGACCCACACCCCAGGCGGATGGCCGTCGGCGTAGAGTTTGAGCGCAATCACGCTCACGACGCGCGAGTCATCTTCCCACCACCGCGCATCAGTAAGTGCATCAAGCACCGCCCGTGTGAGCTTGTCAATATCGGGCTTCGTCGTCGGAAACGTCGGCGCACTCGGCCGCAGCTTGCCATTGCTGTAGTGACCCTTGGGCCGTGGCACGAGGAAAGTCAGCGACACCGCCACAGGATTACCAGCGTACGCGCGCCGCCCAAAGCACAGCGTCGTAATCACGTTCTGCCATGGCTTCGTGCGCTCGTTGTCTGCGGTGATTATCGGCTTGCCCTTCCTGAGAAAAGCACGTGTTGAGCCTTTCGGTGCAGGCACGCCAGCGCAAAAAATCGGGTCGTTTGGGAAATTGATATTCACGGCTTTCATTTCGCACCTTTCTCGTCGAGAACCTCAACGCGCACCAGCGCATGGTCGCTTGGCAGTCCATCTATCTCGTGCACGTACCAGTGATGCAGCTGCACGTGACCTGTACGCGGCGCAAGATTGGGCCACACCAAGCTACGCTCACTGTAGAATGCAGCCTTCTTGGCTTCGGCTTCGGTGCTAGCTTCTACTTCGCAGACACATGTGACAGGAATAGTTGTCGTGACACGGTAGCGATTCACTTGTTACCTGCTTTCTCGTCGGTAATTGGCACGATGGCGCTTTTAATCTTGCGCCACAACTCCTGCACCTCTGGCGGCTCATAACCAACGGTGCGGCCTTGGCGTGTGGCAAGCAGGCGAGTCAACAGCGACGCGAAATAGTCCGCGCGCCCTTCGTGGCGTAGCGCGTCCTCGCGTGCACTCAAGGTCTCGAGTGCGAGCGCGTTCAGTTCGCGCAGTGCATCGCAGATTTTTCCGTGGTCAGCATCGCTCGCGAATTCGCTGGTAAGCCCCAGTTCTTCGACTACGACGGCCCAGGCTTCGCGTACACGCTTAATCTCGTTTGCGCGTTCCTGGTACGTGTTCCAAGCAGCTACAGCCTCGCGCTCTGTCCGCCACAGGCCAGCGGAACCAGGTGCATGCGCACTGCCCATCTGACCCAGGTAACAGGAAACCCAGTACAAGGAAAGACTGGAAAAATACCTTATCAACTCACCTCTGCCACCGCATTCTGCACACTTCACAATGTCAATCACTTGGCACCCCACGCGGGCAGACTCTTTATGTACCCGCAATAGGTCGTTCTTGGGCGTGGGTCTATGAGCACCGCGGCAATCGAACTCAGCGGGTAAACCTCAATACTCCAGTCGTCCGTCGGAGAACCAGCATCGCCAAGCACGGAAAAACAAGCCGCGCGCGCTGATCCAATCGAGTTCGCGACCACCTGAAACTCGCGCACGGTTTGCCCGTCTGATACTTGCTTGCAGTGATATAAAATAATCTGATTGTTCATTTTGTCCCCTTCGTGAAAAACACAAAATATCCATTCTCCCGCGCGCGCCGATAGATAATCCCCAGCGCTGCGCGTCGTGCCGTTGTGAATGCCAGTGCGCGCGCTTCAAAGTTATTGCCGCGCTTGCTCAATAGATGCTGCTCGACGGCCATGCCGACGGAGATGGCGAAAAATAAATCTGCGTGAGTCATTGAATCCTCGCAATGGCGCCATCCCAGTGCGCGTGTACAATGCCTGGCCTGCCTGCGGTGAATTTCAGCACATGCATTTCAATTGCTGATTGCCAATCTTTATCGCTGGGCGCCATGCCTTGATAGTCAATCCCTTGCACTGGCGGCCCGTATTCGCTGCCGCGAAAGAGGGCAATCAGCAACTTGGCCTTTTCCTCAATGCCGCCAGTGCCCTTAAAGTCCGACTGCGATGGCCGCTTGTCGTCGCGACTCTCGACGCCGCGATTGATTTGCGCTAGTAGTACCACCGCAAGCTTTTCAGCCTTGGCCAAATTGGCGAGCTGCTGAATCACGTAGTTTAGGCGCTGCGGTTCGCTGTCGCGCGCCATCCAAACCGGATACCCGACAAGCTGCAGGTAATCGACGATGACAAGCTTAGTGCCCTCAATGCCGTTGTTCTTCTTGTGTCGTCGAACGCGCAAGCAAATATCGTCGACCTTTAGCCCCTCGGTGCCGTCGATTAGCCAGTTTTTACGCAATGCCTCAATGCGCGATTTATTCGCCGCGAGCGCCGCGATATCGCCGTGGTTAAAATCGCAGTTTAGGAATTTGTCGACGGGAACGCCTGTAATGCGCGCCAGCAGGCGATTCGCGTAAGTCTCTTCAGTGTCTTCCAGCGAGAACACGTGCACGCCATGGCCAAGTGATGCCGTGCTGTGCGTGATTGTGATTCCAAATACTGACTTGCCCATGGCTGGGCGACCGCCGACAATGGTCAGCTGGCCAATTGGAAAGCCTTTGATTTTCGCGTCGAGCGGCGCAATCCCGCTCGGTAGTACCGAGGCTGTGAGCTTGCCGGCTGCCTGATTGTCGATTTCCTCTTTTATTTGGTCAAAGCGGGCTCTTAGCACCTGGCCGGCGTTCTTCGTCCCGTCGCCTGCGCCGACCTGCTGCAGCTGTTCTAGGCGTGTCACGGCAAAGGCTGCCAGCTCCTCGCCCTCAACTTCCCCGCGCTGCCCCTTCGCCAGGGCTTCGCCGAAGATTTGCAGGCACTGCTGGTTAAACCAGGCCGTGCGCAGCTGCGACGCGTACCATTTGGCTGTGTCAACGTCCGGAAATTGCAAGACGCAATCCGCTAGGTACGGAATCACCCAATCGTCGGCATGCTCGCGCGCCTTGAGCACGCGCACAATCTCGGTTTCGACGGTAATCAGGTCAACCGGTCGCTTTGCTTGCTCCAGCTCTAGAATCGCCTCCCATGCAATCTGGGCGCGATAGTCAAGCAGGTGCTCAGGTGCGAGGTCAATCGTAGCAGCGTCGTAGACGTTGTTGATTACACCGCCAAGCACGGCTTGCTCGTTAGCGCGTAACGCGTGGAGTTCGGCGTTCGTCACTTGTCACCTCCGTAAACTCTCGGCTCAAGCCGATAAGGTCGCGGCTGCTGCTGAATCGGTTTGACTTGCGCACCACCGTGGCGCGTGGCGTACTTGTCCACGCCACGAACAAAGCTCAAAAAGTCGGCAGGTGGCGTGTGCGGATACGGTGGCGCGTCAAACGCATTGTCGATTCGCCGGCAAAGTTCTTCTGCACCGTGAATCCCCAGCAGTCGCTTTAGCTGCGCGCCAGCTTCTTTGCCCCAGGTTGGCTTCGCTCCAGTCTGCCGCTCGAATCGGTCGAACCATTTGGCTGTGACTGTGGCATTTTGCGACACCTCGCCAGGCGCGTCAGATTGCGCTGTGGCGGCCGTTTTTTCTTGGGTGCTGTCTGGCTGGGCGAATGGCAACGAAAGGCCATGGTGGGAAGTTTTGAGGCTTTTGCGCGAACCTCTGCCGGCTTTTGGTTCCTGGCTCTGTTCTGCCGGCTCTGCCGATTTTTCCGCAGCGCAAGCTGCGAGGTCTGCCGCGTCCGTGGATATATTCTTTTCTTCTCTTTTCTTTTCTTTTCTTACGTTATTCGCGTTACGCGTAACGTTGGCTCCGTTACTGTTCGTTACGCCATTGTGATTATCAATCTCCAATAGCTTGTTTTCTTTTACCTTTCTACGATGGTCAGCTTGTCGTTCAGCGTTACTTTTTGGTTCGCGCGCCCACTCGTCAGACCAGCCAATAATGGCCACATTTTCGGCCGTAATAGTAAGTAACGAAGCGTTACAACACGCCGTTACTCCCGTTACGGCCTCTTCGCGGGTCATCATGAGCTGGTCCGCTAAATAGTCCGGATCAATGTTGCCTGCGCTCAAAATGCCACGTGCATCAAGTATGCGATTGCGCCGCAGCAGGAACAGAAACACCTCGCGGCCGCAGCGGCCCGCTTTTCGAATTTTTGGGTTCGAATCGAGCATGCAGTCTACCTTTGCGTAGAGCGCCACTAGTGACCCCTCCGGCCAGCTTGCGCGACTTTACGCGCCACCGAGGCAACACATAGCAACTCGTCGGCCAGCAATCTGCCACTTACGCCGCGCCGCTTGCACTCGTTCTCGAACGCGACGGCGAGCTGGTCAAGATTTGCTACGGGGTCAATTTCGCGCACGATTTCAATCTCAACTTGCTTGCGAATAAGCTCCGGACGATTCGCAAGCTGCTGCTTTAGTCGGCGCACCTCGTGCTGTGACTTGTCGAGTGCATCGCGTAGCGTCGCAATCTCGCTGAGCCGCGCCTTGTTTGCCGCTTTGCTCACGAGAAAGCGCTCTGCTGATTTTGCTGCAGTGTCTCCCTTTCGCATTTAGTCCCCCTTTGAAAGTCGCTTATTTGATTTTTCCGACCACTGTCGGCGGATACGCCGCCAAGCTAGGCTCGTCGTCGAATTCGTCAATTTCGGCGCTCACCGGCAGCATCACGATTAAGCGCGCGCGTGGCAGCGGCCGCGTGTGCAAGCTGCGCTCGTGACGCTCCCAGCGTTCGCAGATCGTGTAGACAATCCAGCCTAGGCATGCCGTCACAAAGACGAGGCCAGCGAGCAGATTAAGCGTCTGCACGGCCGGTCTCCTTGATCTGCCCGTAGAACTCAGGCTCACTGAGTCCGAGCCAGCTGATTGCGTCTTGCAGTGTCTGATAGCGCGGGTCACAGTGACCACCACGCCACTGCGACACAGCGGCCTGGCTCACGCCAAGCGCTTTCGCTAAGTCCTGCTGCTTCAATCCCTTGGCGTCGAGCCACAACACTAAGCGTTTTCCTGGCCGCATCAAGAAGAGCTTAACACGTACTTGTTAACTTTACAAGATATGAATTAACAAGTTTATATGCAACCCTCCTAACAAGCCTATGTGCTTAATTTTGCTTACAAAATGATTAAACAGAAACACCCAAAGGGCCCGAATGTGGCCAGTGGATGACGCATGGTTGGGAGAGGGACCCCGGAACGGGCGCCCGATCCTGCCCTGGCTTCCACCTTCCCCTCTCCAACGAGGCTGCCCTCGCGACGCGAGGACGTTCAACGTGCGGCAGCGGTCGCGGTAGCAGGTGACGGCGACCGTGC
>CAYMIX010000011.1:0-30592 GCA_964391185.1 uncultured Candidatus Peribacteria bacterium
CAGCCAAGACGTACAGGTGTTTATAGACCCAGTAGCCTCAAGGGATGAACTGCTCTCGAATTTCTAGGACTGTGCCATTCGAGATGGTCACCCAGAAGGGAATATTTTTAAAATTGCGTTGCGAGTCGTCAAGAAGCTTACCGAAGTCCTCAAAAGATATTTTTGTACCAGGTTGCTGCTTATATGGATCAAGCGTTTCCATGAGTATTTGCACTTGATCTGACAGAGGCAAGGTGCTGACTGCAGTATTTTTGTTACGGAGGTACCAACCGTGTGGCGGCTGACATGTTGCACTCAAAGAATCCTTAGCACAGTCAGGATTGTCCTCGTGGATCGCTTTGCCAGCGTCCTGATTGGTAAAAAATCCTTCCGCAAAATCGAAATCGATCATATGGTTGCCGTTTTGGTCGTATGCTCGATGAACGTACCCGATTTTCTGATCCCCAGCCAAACCACTAGCAGCCGATGAAGAGCTCCTATCCTGAGAATCGGCATCATTGTTGATCGGAGTATTCGTACATGCTGATAGGCTCAACACAAGCACTGCAATTGTTGGGAAAAGTAGTGTTTCCTTCATGAAGACGATAATATATCACGTGCACGAAATATCAACTGGCCCGCCTGCCCTACCTCCTCTAAAAAAGCCTCTTTACAACCCTCAAACACCCCTCAGAATTGTGTGCCCGACCCGTCTGTCCCGCCACGTTAGATTAATCTAACGTGGCGGGACATTATATCAAATAATTTCATCGCCTAAGTTTTGCTTGCATGTGATTTTGATCGATAGCCATTTTGCCAACAAAATCAGTCTGATACTATCAACCCATGAGCCTCACTCAATTCACCTGGAATATCGTTCCGTTTCTTTCGTACCTGATCGTCGTCAGCCACGTCATTATCGCAGTACTGTTCACAATGATGATCTATCAGGCGGTGACAAAAAAGAACGTGTCGCTTGTATCGTGGATTGGGAAGAACGGTCTTGCATTGATGTTCATCGTCGCGGTCGTCGCAACCTTAAGCAGTTTGTACTTCTCAGAAATCTCCGGATGGAATCCATGTAAATATTGCTGGATCCAGCGCATCTTCATGTATCCGCAGGTGATACTTCTTGGTATCGCTTACTGGAAAAAAGATACCACCGTGGCGCGCTACATCCTTGCGTTGTGTCTTATTGGAGCTGCATATGCTGCATATCATTATTACATTCAGATGTATGACATCATCGCGAGTCCCACAAATCCAGCGACTCCGTGTGATGCATCGGGAGAGTCATGTGTGAAGACGCCATTCGCACACTTCGGATATATCACGATCCCCATGATGGCGCTCACGGCGTTTGTGTTGAACATGCTCGGTTCACTCACGATGTTGCGCAGGAAGTAATGTGATCAAGCGTACGTTCCCATCAGAAGGTGCATCACAAGGCTTATGGAAATCAAGCCGATACCGATGAATGCATATTTTTTCTTTAGCTCATCTTTCTTGATACCAATGATTCCGAGAATGATAGATATCGCTGGAAGAACAACTGGAATTCCTAGCCAGTAAACGATGTTCTGGAGCGGCAACTCAGGAACGCTGGAAATGGCAGCTGCAGCAAATGTTATGATTGCGAGCGGGTTCGTTTCTGAAACATTGAAGGATGTCGCAAGCAGAATCAGTATTGCGGGGATAAACACAACAAGGCCAAGGATGAATGCAAGTTTGGAGAAGATAGATGTCATAAGTAGGTGACTATATCAAAGAGGCTCACTCAAGGCTATCAAAGAATTTCACGATTGTTTCTGCAGTTTCATCGGGCCAAAGGTGCGGGTAGTAGCCCATGTATTCATCGTGGTCGATTTCGTGTGGGCACCAGACGACGGGGTTATTGCCATCGCAGTATTGGTATTCCACACACTTGAGAGACTGAGGTGTTGTTTCTTTGTGTTGGTCAGAGCAGTAGTTCGATTGCAATCGCAGATCACGTGTAGCTTCCGCAGCTGCGTGAGGCGAGAGCGTGTCATCAGGATTATTGATAATGAGCGCGGCAGTTGGCCCCGTACATGGTGCGATCATCGACGATCCGCCAACAGTAGCAGATCCGCGAATGACATCTCCCCGCGCGCATGCGACGCTGTTTGCCATCCATGCGCCAAGTGAATGACCCACGGTGAAAATTCGATCAAGGTCTATGCAGTACGTCTCGCCGAGCTTCTGCACCATCGCATCGAAGAAAGTGACATCGCGTAGAGTGGAAAGCTTGTCGCTCGGGTCCGACCACGCGAATGTTCCGTTGTCTTTTTTGAGCGCCGCAGGGTACGCGATGAAATATTCATCAGCAGTTTTATCCAAACCAAAATACGAACGAACGCGCGCATTGTCATTTGTTCGTCCGTGAAATGCGATGATTAATGGATAGGGGTCATGCGATACGTAGCGTCGTGGTTTGTTGAGCAGAAATTCTCGCTCTACCCCATTTACTGTTACGCCAGTTGGGTCGCTGCGAGAATCTTTTCCGCATCCGGGAGATAAATTTGCAATGACATTATTTTCTTCATGACGTAGGAATCGTGCGATGAGATCCGCCGCACGTTCACGCGTAAGAGTATCCCACGGAATATAGGAATCACGTGGAAGTACGCCAAGACGGTCGATCGCTGCTGCGTATGGTTCATACCAGTTTTCTCCTTCGTGTTCTTGTATTTCTTTTCCGTACGCGAGGAAAATCATTTTAATTGCTTCTGCGGTGTTCACGATTTGTTCCGGCTTGAATGTTCCATCGGGATACCCTTTGACGATATCACGACGAGATGCAGCGCATACATACGGCGCAAACCATGCATCTTCTGGAACATCAGAAAAACATCCTCCACCAACAGGATCAGTGCTCGAACGTCCTCGGAAAACAATTTTTAGGAATTCCGCGCGGTTGATTCCATCTTTTGGATGGAAATGTCGGACGAGCCCCGAAGTATCCGAAGGATCAGGATAGCCTTCAAGAACGCCGCGTTCTTGTAGAAATTTCGCTGCTTCACGATACCTATACCACGAATGTTCCATATCGGGGAACGGAGCTCTTTCTTCATCTGCAAGGGCATGCGGGACCGATCCTAAAACTACATTCATAGCCAAGATCATCAATAGAGTGACCTTATTGCAGTATGCATGTGTCATTGGTAGTCAGCATAGCAGTCTGGCCATCTTCTTCTATAATGAATTCATGGGAAATATCACACTCGATCTTCATCCTTTCTGGGATGACAGTGAAATGCAAGATAAAGAACTTAATCGAGTGTTTAACGAAGCAATAGAAAAGAAAATCAGAATGGTAGAAATTATTCCAGGGAAGGGGAGTGGTCAGCTCATGAATAAAGTAAAGCGTTTCCTGCGTGAACCGCACATTAAAAAAGTTTTCCACCGCTACGAAGTCGACGAAAAAAATCACGGAAGAATGTTTGTGCATTTTAAGTTTAAGTGAAGATGGGCAGAAAAATTCCCATCATTAGTGGGCTCCGTGGTTGTGCCATTCTGACAATCGTTGCGTATCATCTTTTTCAGCCGATGTTTCCGCCGCCCGGCCCGTTACTATGGTGGGGCGACTATCTCATTTTGCACCGTACTGCTCTTTTTAATGCAGAGCGTGCCGTGGATCTTTTTTTCATTTTGTCCGGTTTTGTTCTTGCGTTGCCGTATTTCAAGGGTGTGCGCACAATGAATTCTTTCAGAGACATCGGCTCTTTTTACAAGCACAGGTCACGACGGCTGTTGCCCCTTTATTATCTTAATGTCGCCATTGCACTCGTTTTCTTGGCTGGTCTTCCGAAGGATATTTGGCTGCGTCTTCGGGATCTTTTTTTGATAGGAACATTCACATACCACTTTGTTCCAACAATGTGGTTTTTGCCCATCAATGGAGTCTTGTGGTCATTTGCGGCTGAAGTATGGTTTTGCGTGTTGCTACCTTTCATACTGTTGGCCATTCGTCGCTTTGGGATGGCTCGTACCATACTACCGATTTTTTGTGTTAGCCTTACAGTGCAGTATCTTGGGCTGCACAACGTGGGTATTGGGATTAACTATATCAGCGATAATGTCGTAGGGCGGCTGGATGATTTTTGTGCAGGATTATTGCTTGCGTATGTTTATGCAAAAGAATGGAAACCGTTACATGGTGCATTGTTACCTATTGGAATTTTGGCAGTCTTCACATCGTGCATTCTGTCTGAAAGGGCGCGTGTTGGTCTAATGTATCCTTATATATTCTATCCATTGATGCTGGAACTTTGCACAGTCGGATTTTTGTGCATCATTCTGCATGTATTGCAGATCCGTCGCGGTTTTGTCTATTCCTTTCTTTCCAACAGATTTTTACAGATGATTGGTATGATGAGTTATTCGATATATGTGTGGCATGGTCTGGTTATGGGTAGCCTCGTACGTACACGTAATGTGCAGCAGCTTAGTTATTACTTCATCATACTTGGCATTATCAGTTGGGTGAGCTACCGGTACGTTGAGTTCGGACATGTACGTGACATATCGCAGATTTTGCCCGCACGCAACGTACGTAAAAATCCTGTATCAGAAGTATCCGATAATGTTATGGCTCTTGTAGAACACCTGATCCCTGTGTGATTGTGTGGTAAAAATAAGAAAGTTCGTGCATTTTTTTTAGTTCTGATTATGCCCGTAATTGCGCACGTCTGATCAATAAAACAGCGATAAATATTCCATTGAGGACGATCAACGATGCCGGGTATAACACTGTTGATATAGAATAGGAATCGAGGGCGAAGATTGCAGGAATAAATTTGATGACACCAAATACGAATGCGGACGCACTTTCTTCATATGGTTTATAAAATGCTTTGCGATACGTTGGCAGAAAACCAAGTCCATCGGTGACGGAAACAAGAATGACAGACCACATAGGATCTTTTGTGATGTACCAGAGGAATAGTGAGCATGCTGAGGAGATTAAAGCGATCCAATCAAATCGTGGGAAATCACGCTTACCTTTTACATAAGCGATCATAGCGATTCCAATACACGCGAGAGTCGTCATGCCAGTCACCCATGCGCCTGGACCTCCGCCTTCAGATACTTGTGCGGCGAATGCAATGCCCGTGAGTATGGCCCACACGAACCAGGAAAATGCGTGAGGTTTTACTTTTCCTCCGAAAATCTGCACATAATAAATGATGTAACCAATTATTCCGATGATCGTTGCGAGATATCCGAGAAATTCTTTCTGTTCCATAGAAGGATTGTATCAGCAGTTTATGTATCTCGCTCCTTCAGCCAAACATCCGCTTCCTTGAGCATCTTTGCGACTACTTTGAGATCGATGTCTTCTAACTTCTTTATATTGATACAACTCTTTCCAATTTTTACTTTCGGCAGCTCTTTTTTGTGCTTCTCCGGGATGTAGCTCTTTCCATCCGTCGCACAGATATATAAGGAGATGTAGTTTTTGCGTGAAGCAAGCATGATTAAACCCCAATCGCCCTCGCGACCAGATTTACCTTTATAATGATACGAACCGTAGCTTGGCATCCCGATGAGCATGTACGGTTTCTGTGCTGGAATTGTTTTACGAATAAGTGCATCAAGCACTTTCATTTCGCTTTTGCGAGGTTCTTCGAGAGAATCGACGTATTCCTTAATAGTTTTGAAGCCGCTGTCCTTGAACATATTCATACCATACACAATACCCAAAAATCAATTTACAGTCGAATGATTGAGTAACGAATTGTTAGACAATCAAACAATCTTGATTTTTTGTTACCGGTGATGCCATACTCCGTATTCATTTTCGTCTGAATCTTCGCCTATGAATAACACATCCATCATCTCTGTTAATGACCTCACGAAAACCTTCGGCGATTTCACCGCGGTGAATCACATCACATTTGATGTGGAAGCAGGAGAAATCTTTGCATTCCTTGGCCCCAATGGCGCCGGCAAAACTACAACGATCAAAATGCTGACGACGCTGCTGCGTCCGACGAGCGGAGCGATTCATTTGAATGGTCACGATCCGGTGCACGATAAGTTGGCTGCACGAAAGTCATTCGGCATCGTGTTCCAGGATCCAAGCTTGGATGATGAACTCACGGCGTGGGAAAATTTAGATTTGCACGGAGCGCTCTACAGCATTCCGAAAGATCTTCGCCGCAAACGCATGGAAGAACTCATCACGGTTGTTGGCCTGGCTGATCGCAAAGATGATCAAGTGAAAAAGTTTTCCGGAGGTATGAAGCGTCGCCTCGAAATTGCACGCGGACTTTTACATCATCCAAAAATTCTTTTCCTTGATGAGCCAACGATCGGACTCGATCCGCAAACGCGCAATCATTTATGGACTCATGTGCAAGAACTTAATAAGAAAGAAGGAGTCACGGTCTTCCTTACAACTCATTACATGGAAGAAGCAGATAAAGTGGCGAGTCGTATCGCCGTGATCGATCATGGAAAAATAATCGCACTCGGAACATCTGATGAATTGAAAAAGCAGACGAATTCAAAGTCGCTCGAAGATGCATTCCTTGTGCTCACAGGTGATTCCATTCGCAAGGAAGAAGCAAATCCTGCAGATCGTATGCGTATGTTCCAACGCGCTCACTCATCAAAGCGCTAAAGTTTTTATTCTCCCTACAATGTATGTCTACCATCTACATTCTCTGGCTTCGTCAGCTTAAGCGTTACGTGCGCTCAAGGTCGCGTCTTATCGGTTCGCTTGGTCAGCCAGTGCTTTATTTGGTCGCTCTTGGCTTTGGCTTCGGTCCTATCTATGCCAAAGCAGGAGGAGGGGATTATATTTCGTTCCTCGCACCAGGTGTGATGGGAATGGGAATTATTTTCACCGCGATGTTTGGTGGAATGGAAATTCTCTGGGACCGTCAGTTCGGTTTCCTCAAGGAAACTCTCGTTGCTCCGGTACCACGCTTTAATATCATGCTTGGCCGCACGCTTGGTGGTGCAACAGTCGCGATGATCCAAGGAATTATCATCTTCCTCCTAGCGATGGTCGCTGGGTTCCGGCCGGAATCACTTTCGATGATTCCGCTTGCGATTTTCTACATGTTCCTCACTGCCTTTGTATTTACCGCGTTTGGAACAGGTATCGCCTGTTTACTTCAGGACTTCCAAGGATTCCAGCTCATCATGAACTTTCTCGTGATGCCGCTCTTCTTCCTCTCCGGCGCATTGTTTCCTCTTGAAGGATTACCTGCAGCTATCAACATCGTCGCACGTATCGATCCTCTAGCGTACGGAATCGACGCGCTTCGCGGAACGCTGATCAACGCATCGCATTTTGGACTTGCTACCGACACGATCGTGCTGGTCGGATTTGTAGCAATATTTATGGCAATCGGTAGCTGGTTGTTCTCGAGGATTCAGGCCTGAAATTTATTGTGTAAAGAAGAGATGGTAGATGAAGTTAACTACTGGATCTACATCTGGCCCGTACACGATTGATCCTCCAAGTGCGCCGGTAATAGTAAGAGTTATCAGACCTATAAATGCGAGCGGCACTAGAACGTAAGAGCGTTGGATAAATTCAAACAATCTAACTAGTGCTCTCCACCAATTCTTCTGCACCAAATTCAACTGTGTTCGTGTGAGAAAAATAACAATGTATGAAGCTGCTATTAATCCAAAAATCCACATTGTGACATTTGCAAATAAAGAATGCATCTCAATTAGGTCATGTAATGAGCTTTGCCCAATTGCCTCTTCAGCCATCTCTCCCGTCTGTAGGGTTGCTAATCCTAATATAGTTCCAATTACAACCAATGCCGCTTTGATATCAAACCATGATCGGTGCGTTGTTAATTTTTTCCACTGAATTAATTCCAATAAAGCATAAATAGTAAGCAAGCCGATGGGGAAATGAACGAAGATTGGGTGGATATTCATTACTCAATAATACACGTTAATCATTAAGACAACATTAACGAGTTAATCTCGTACGCACGTTCCACCAGCATCCGGATGATTGCCGTCATACGTGCAGGTGAGCCCGGTGTCGCACTGGAACGCTGCGATGCCGGCACAAAATTCACCTTCTTTTGCGAGTGGACGTCCACCAGTCGAAGAAGATCCCGATTGGTCATCAGGATTGGTCGAAGGTGTACATGCAGCGAGTGATAGTACTGCGACAAATGCGAGGCCGATGGTGGAGAGGCGATGTGTCATGGGTCACATCGTAGTACTTTTTTCAGACATTGCACGAGCCGCCGTTTTTCAAGTGATACTTCTGATGGTATTCCTCGGCGCGCCAAAATGTCTTTGCAGGTCTCACCTCTGTGACGATTGGATGTTTCCACTTTCCAGACGCATCAAGATTTTCCTTGGACTTCTCAGCAATCGTTTGTTGTTCTGGTGAATGAAAGAATATTGCCGAACGATATTGCGATCCGAAATCCGGTCCCTGACGGTCCTTGGTTGTTGGATTATGATTTTCCCAAAACACATTCAGTAATTCTTCATAGGAAATTTTCTCAGGATCAAACGTCACCTGCACTACTTCGGCATGTCCGGTGGAATCTGTGCATACCATTTCGTATGTTGGTCGTTCCAATGATCCACCCATGTACCCAACTGCGGTATCGACAACGCCGGGCAATGTTCGAAATGTATCTTCCACTCCCCAGAAACATCCTGCACCGAATGTTGCGAGTTCGTTCATAGTGAATATCATTATAGCAGAATCTTTTGCCTGATGACCGATTGGAGTAGTATTTCAAGCATGAACTTCTTTCGCACGTATCACAAAGGGCTCATTCTTGGTTTTTTGTTTGGAACAGTTGGAGTTTTTCTCTTGGCACTCTTGAGCCTTATTCATCCAATTTTTGAAATAACTGTCAGCCCACTCCTTTGGCCAGGTAGATTTTTTGCGTCGATTCTCGCGGGCTCAAGTGCGTCTACGCCAATCGTAATTGTGTTATATCTGTGCACTGGAGTGTTTTATGCAATCATTGGTTTATTGCTGCAGATCATTGCCCGTTCGGCTCACCATAAGGAAAAAGTCTGATACACTCTTTCCTCATGATGTATTCCAAACCAACTTCGTCGAGGAGATCGCTTCTCGTTTTTCTCACGATGATTATTGCCCACGGCATGATCATGGCGGGTTGCACACCGACCGATTCCAATGAATCAGATGATGAACGGACATATCGTCATCCAACACTTGATTATACGGTTGAAGTGCCAGAATCATGGAATGGAAAATATGAAGTGACCGAATCCACGACACAAGAAGATGGAATCGAAATTGCATCATTTGATTATACAGCGGCAGGGGAGCCAGCAAATTTTATTTTCCGTATCGCTGCATATCCTTCAAGTGTATGGAACGTGATGATGCCGGCGCTCAATATAGAACCATTTGCTCGTAACGATGACTATGTATTTGCATCTATTCTCGCGCTTGATAATCCCTACGAAGCTCCTTACCAGGAAGAATATGGATTGATGTCCGAAGATATCGAAGACATTATTGATAGCTTTGAACTTGAAGATGCCGTGCCATTCGGCAACAAAGACGTTGTTGTTTTTTATGGTAACACACAGTTAAACCCGAATGTTGATTGCGATGTCGTTCATCCAGTTTCACGGCAGGTTCCAAATGCAACTGATGTTCCATTTAGCGCATTGCAAAAATTATTTGTCGGTCCTTCTGATATCGAAATCAACGAAGGCTACACATCGTTCTTCTCTGACAAAACCGCGAATGCAATTCGCACGCTGACTGTGCAAGATGGAACTGCGTACGTAAACCTGCGCGATATTCGTCAGATTATTCCCAATGCGAGCAGTAGTTGCGGGTCTGCATCGTTGCTAGCATCCATCGAAAGCACGCTCTTTCAGTTTGATCATATTGATCGTGTGATTATCGCCATCGAAGGCAGCACCCAGACCTTTTATGATTGGATCCAGATGGGCTGCTCCGACGAGAATAATAACTGTGATGATGGACCGTTCAGAGGCGGTCAGTCTGAGTAAGTATCTCCCGCAACGCGTGCGATTTTTGAACGAACACTATCGTGCCTTTTGCGAAAAACATCACGTTCTGTATCTGCGATATCATCTGGCAGATCAAGATTAAAAGCAGCAACACTTGCGCTGATTGAGTCTCTCCGAGAGCCATCAGGATCTCTAGAAAATCTTTCGATGACGGGATGTCCTGCAGCATCAACAATGTTTAGGTTCATGATGACTGCGCTTGCTCGGTTTGTAGCCCAAGTCACATATGTACCGTTATGAGGCAAATTTTTTACATCGCCATTCATACGGGCTTGCAACTTGCTCAAAGCACGAGTGTAGGCAGATTTAAATGCCAATTTTTCATCAGCCGATAATTTCTTTTCAGCTAATGCAGATGTCATGTGCTCAAATGCCGCTTGCAATAGTGCTGGAGTTAAAACGGGATCATTAATAAGAGTGTCTACTACTTCTTCGTTAGTGGGATTTTGTACCAGTGCGAATACGATTTCGTGTGCAAGAGATTCTCCAGTCAGAGAGGCTATCTCTGGAGATGGGGTATCCTGCGGAGGGTCTTCGTTACGTTTTCCGATTGAGTTCATTGCAACAGTGAGAAAATAAATATGATAAGCGCGCAGTTTAACCATTGAGAATCAGTTGTAAAGTAAATTTTAGACAAAATCATAAAAAGTTGTTTAGTGTAACATGGGAATTTTGCACTTCTGGGGTCGAGAGCGTCCAAATTTTGCCGTTGTTGTCACAGGCAAAAATGTCCTCTATTCACTATTGAGAATAAATAAATCTCCGAAAAATGTTGGAATTTTTGTTGCTTTTAGTCTGTAAATGGGAAGATGATATGCGCAGTGACGCACATGCGTTGCTGCCACGTCGCCCGCCGAATGATCCCTGCTCCGCAGGTGAGAAATTTGCGCGGGATTTATTGATGTGCGCTTTTCTTCATTTCCCCCATTTATCATGGAAACACGTTCCACACAGTACCGGCCTGACAATCACCCTGAGCGCATGGCGCCACGTAAGCGCACGATGATGTGGCTGATCGACACACGCGAAATCAGCAACATTGCATTTGTTGTTCGCAGCGGAGCACTGCAGATTCTCCTTACTCGTGCAGAATACGATCACGAGCCGGAGTATCAGCGTTACCAGGCGGATGAGCCTAATCATGGCGTAGAGGCATTGGCACATCGGAAGAATGCGGCTCCGACCTCGCGGCCACGTCTGACGGCAAAGTGAAGTCATCTGAAGTCACCGGTTGCTGAAAGTAGCCGGTGATTTTTTGTCCATCAATGATCGGCTTAAGATCTCTCGTGTAGAGATTTCCTTCCCGATAAATTACATATGGATGAATATTAAGACGTTTTGCGAGTGATCGTCTCATGTCCAGTCGGATGCCGCCTATTTGTCTGTCGGCTTTACGCCGAAGAGCCACGATGGATGTATTAAACCAATTCGCAAGATCAACTTTTGTGAGATTGTCACAATCTATGTGAATTCTGTCGGAAGGAGATTTCATATGGAATCGGGTAATAAAAACCCCTCTTTGCGGGAGGGGCTGAAATGCGAAGGGGTGTGAGACTCTTATTCGCACGACAGCTGGCCTCCCTTACAAAGGGCGGCGATCGCGGCTGCAGCGGCGAAGAAGGTTGTCATGCGGCATTACGTTGCCCTTCGTTGGAGACGGTGTCAACAGAATCAGGTTTGTGAAGCATGATGGCAGAATCCAATTTTTCTTTTTCTAATCTATCCATGACGTGCTGATGCATGAAGTGTTGCAGCCGATTGCGCATGACTTCCTCCGTGCTGCCCAGTTCTGGGTAAATGTATGCTGCGGCGACGATGTCGGGGTACTTCATCGATTGTGCCATCATGCAGTGATGTTTTACCTGCCATACACGAATGCCATCTCTTACCTCAGAATCAATTCCTTCGGTTTCAGATGGTCCATAGTGAGTTTCTTCTAATCGCATTGGCGCGATCAGTCGAGGCATATCTTCATGACGTATTTCCATACAAGATTGTGGAGAGATATAAAAAAACCCGCTTCGGCGCGGGGTGAGTAGTACTATTCTCGAACAACTCAACCGCGCCTATCCAGGAAGGACGACGAGAAGGAGGCCGAGAACCAAAGCGTTGCGACGCATGACGCGATAATTCTACAAAGCAAACATGCGAAGTCAAGTTTTCGCATTAGTTCACATTTTTTGCAATTGTGCGCGTTGATGAATTTGATCGGCAATAAAATTGAGATATTGGTCCACACCCATGTAGTGCATTTCACTTCCTGCATCCAATACTTCCTTTTTAATAGCATCGATCGTTGCATCCAGCACAGACCGTGCTACTTCATCACGTAGATGAGAAATTTCGATTATTTCCGTACGCAGCGATGCCGCATAGACTCGTTGCAACAGGCGGTCTTTCGCTTGGTAAGAGAGGGATAGAACATCCGGCGATTCAGCGGTGAGGGTTTCTGAGCTGTGCATATGCATGATAGGTTAACAAAACTCCCGGCTGCTTTTGCGTGGGAGTGGGCTTTTTCTTTGTCAGCAGCTACCTCCTCACGCGATGCGTGCGGCGATAATGGCGCTGATGGCGATAGTTGAATGTCTCACTGGGCGAAAGCATACGATGTTTTTCCATGGAGGCAAGATGTTTTTTCTGGCCAAGAGCTGCGTTATTCGTATCATCGCAACCCATGAAAGAACAGATCGCCCAACTACTGGCGGCTCTCGTTTCGTATCCTTCATCCGAAGGACGCAGTGACGATAAGCATAAAGTCATTGCGTTCGCAGCGCATTGGCTGGAGCAGAACAATGTGGAATTTACCGTTCACACCAACGAACAGTGCCCAGCACTGATAGGAGAAGTAAAAGGAACGGGCGATCCAATTTTGTTCCTCGCACACCTCGATGTCGTTCCAGCGAATGATCATTTATTCGAAATGCGACGTGAAGGCGACATGGTATATGGCCGTGGCGTGATGGATGACAAAGGTCCAGCAGCCATCCTCATGCACTTGTTGGCAGAAGTGAATACATGGGAAAAGCGTCCGTCGGTAAAAGTACTTTTTGCAACAGACGAAGAAATTGGAAGTAATGATGGGCTACAACATCTCTTGGAAAAAGATCTCATTGGTCCACTGCGCGCTGTGGTTGCTCTTGATGGTGGCTCCGAAGATAAAGTTGTAACAGCAGAAAAAGGATTGATGCATGCATACCTTCGCGCAGGTGGAACGCCGGTGCACAATTCACGTCCGTGGCTCGGTGATAACGCAATTGATAAAGTTTTCCGTGTCTATCAACGGATGAAGGAAGCCATCGAAAAGCAATCTACAGATGAGCGTCATTGGCATGAGACGGTCAGTATTGGAACCATCAAAGGTGGAGAGTTTGTGAACCAGGTTCCGGGAAGTGCAGAAGCGATGGTCGATGTTCGCTTCACCGATACATATAATCTCACGACGATGCGAGCCGCGATCGAAGCATGTTTGGAGCCAGGTGTGACGATGTCCTGTCATAACGATGGTGAATGTTTCAAGACAGATGAAGAGCATCCACTACTCAAGACATATCTCAAGACCATGAGCCGCGAAGATATGCAGGTAAAAACTGCCGCTGAACATGGCGCTACAGAGGCGCGCTTCTTCATCAGCTACAACATTCCCATTTGGGTCCATGCACCACGCGGAGGGGCCTACCACACAGATGACGAATGGTTCGACCTTGCCTCCGCGGAGCGCGTGTATATTGGGCTGAAAAAATTCTGTGAAGAAATTGCGTAATCATGCTGCTTTCTCAAGAGTTTGTTCTTGTTCGATGTGGCAATTGCATGCACGCATAATTGCTTCTCTTAAATTCATGCTTGCCCTTTGAAATGTGCGCATGATATCTGTTCCATATCTCTGATGAAGACTGAGGGGAACTTTTCCGTGGATTTCAGTGATTGCGACGAGTGCATTATGTAATCCTCGAAGTTCATGATCCACCTTCTGTCCATTTAAATCGGATGATAAGTATTGTTTTATAATTGAACGATCGAATATTTCACCTGTTAGAGAACATTCATATTCGCCTTGGTTCTGGTCTACGCTTTTCATAAGTGTGAGGGAAAAAAGAAATATAGAAAAATACCTTCCGTCTTTGAGGGGGAAGGGAGAGTGCTTAATGAGATTGTTATTTAGCTCAAGCACGCAGGCGCCTTCCCCTCACTAAAGGAGGTAAAGAAGAAGCCTGTAAAGAAGAGCTGCTGTGACAAAGTAAATGCATTGTAGATATCTATCAACTACCTGTCAACGAGTCTTCACTTTGATGAAATAAGGGCTTTTTTAGGGGTGATGTTATCGAACGCGAGTGTGCATGTGCCTTCTTCTTTTAATCCAAGCATACGTAAAACATCTCCTAACTTTCCTTCGACTTTGAGTTTATACGGTACGTTTACCGTGGGATGTTCTTGTTTTTGACCGGAGACGGCGATAGTTCCCAATGATCCCTCGGACACATGTACATTCCCGAGCGGACACGCAATACGCAGTCCATCATCAGATGTAATTTTTACATCGCTGCCGGCGATAATATTTTCTATCCAGGTACAGGAAAATACTTCGCCATCGACGGTCACTTCGCGGATGCGGAATGATTGATCGTTTACGCGCACTGAAAGTCCGTCACCGATCATCTCGACGGTGAAAGATGTCGCTTCTTCTCCTGAAACATTTCCAACAACATTGAATGGAACATGGAGAATATTATCTTGTCCCTGGAGAGCCGAAAGAGATGCTGGTGCCGTACGTGTTAATTCAGGCGCAACCGCGGCAACAGGTTTCGGAGGACATTCTGATTTTCCCTGGAAAAGCGGCACGATAAATTTGGTTGCAGCCATTCCTGCAATGACAACGGACGAAAACATAATTCCTCTACCGATGGTTCCCAAAGGCTTCGCACCTTTTTGTTCCAGCCCATTCTCGACTTGTTCGAGTGGCATTGGCGCGCAGCCTACGCTCGCGGATTATCAGTGCACAAGTGAAAGTGATTTGTCACTGAAGACCCGATCCAATTGATGTGATTTTTACTTTTTTACTTCCGTCATCAGGTGTTGGGATTGCTTGTTTGAATGTGGAGAGCGGCTTTTCATCTTCTTCCAAAATATGATGTTCGACAATTTTTGTAGTTTTCTTTGGAGCGCTTACGCCGCTGATCGTTCCATTGCTCAGCTCGATAACTTTTGCACCGAATTCTTTAGCAGTTTGTTCATTACGGCTGAAGAGAATCAGCGTCGTTCCTTTCTTGTGCATATTCAACAGTAATTCTGTGACGATTTTTACCTGATCTGGGTCCAAGTGCATCAACGGTTCATCGGCAATCATAATCATTGGCGCTGTGATGATCGCGCGTGCAATTGCAACCATACAGCGTTCGCTCATCGAAAGGTCTGTTGCAAGCGTGTTTGCTTTATTTGCAAGGTTCATACGTTTAAGTAAATCGCCTACGTTCCGGTTGATGACTGAAGTCGGCGCACCAAAGAGTTCTAGTGGCAGCGCAATATTTTCTGCAACGGTTGCGTGCTTCAGGAGCATTGGCTCTTGGAATATCACACCTAAGCGACGGCGAAAGAGTTGGAGAATCGGAGCGGGGACTGCTTTGAGGTTTACACCGTCTACTTCGACTGATCCGGAAGTTGGGTCATCAGCGCGAATAAGGAGCCTGAGCAATGTAGATTTGCCACTGCCTCCTTCACCCACAATGCACAAACATTCCTTCGGTGGAATATGTAGGTTCACACCTGCTAGTACTTTGTTCTTCCCGAATGTTTTTGCCACGCTCTTGAGAGTCAGCATGGCGATGATTGTACTCCGTAAGCTTTTGGCTGTCAGCTATCGGCTTTTAGCTTCTGTAAGGAAATTATTTTATTTGCAAGCATAATCAATTTTATATCGAATTAAAAAAATTCTGATCAGGAAGCTGAAAGCTGAAAGCCAAAACCTAAAAGCTCCTAGAGCGGTTCCTTCTTCGCCATTCCCACTGCACGCGGATACATCTTTGATGTTGTCTCAGTTTTCTCGAACACGAGTAATTGCCTAGTACCCCAGTCGCCTCCGAGGTTATATTCATGCGATGCAATCAGTCTGCAATGGAGCGCACGCTGCGCACCGGCGCTGTGCATGAGTTCTTCATCGATGTGTACGCTTTTCCAGAGGACAATATTTCCCGTCGCAGTTGCAAAGGGAACGGTGTACTCGAGGAGCGTCGCGAGTGGTGCAACTGCGCGCGCTGTCACGACATGATATTTCTCACGGTACTTCGGTGACTGTCCGGCAGGCTCAGTGCGATCAGTAATCAGTTCGACATTTTTGATATTCATTTCTTTGATGATGCGCTTGATTGCCTCGATCTTTTTCCCGGTTGCATCGATACCCGCACATTGTACGTCTGGCAGAGCGAGGGAAAGAGGAAGCAATGGGAAGCCTCCTCCGGTACCAACATCGAGAATGCTTTTAGGAGAGGGGATTAACTTCTTTTCGATGAGCTCTAAAAATGCGAGCGAATCCAGTATGTTTCCGTACCAGCAAGCGTCTTCTGTGCGTAGAGCAGTCAGGTTTAACTTCGAGTTCTCTATGAGGAAAACACGCATAAGCTCTTTTAGCCGATTTTCAAGTTCGGGTGACAGTTGCATTGGTCGAGTCTACAATTGAAACATGCCACACGGAACACGAATCGCAGAATACCTCCTCAATATCGGAGCAGTCCGCCTCTCCGTCCATCAGCCATTTACATGGACAAGCGGCATCAAATCGCCAATCTATTGCGATAACCGCATGGTTTACAGCCATCCGGAAGCTCGTTCATTCATCGTCGATGCGTTAGCTTCCCGCGTGAAAACGCTCCATGTTCAGCCAGATGTCATCGCCGGAACAGCTACCGCAGCTATCGGTTGGGCAGCACTCGTTGCAGACCGTCTTGGTCTTCCGTTTGTGTATGTTCGCAGCAAGCCAAAGGAACACGGAACGCAGAAGCGTGTCGAAGGAGACCTTAAAGAAGGTACACATGTCGTGGTGATCGAAGATCTCATCTCTACTGGAGGAAGTGCTGCATCCACTGCTGAAGCACTACGTACTGAAGGCAAAGCATTGGTGACGGATGTCGTCGCAATCTTCACCTACGAATTCGCTCTCGCAAATGAACGTGCGATGGAAAGCACATTGCAGTTCCACCCTCTCGCGCAGATTTCCACACTTCTCCAAGTAGCTCTCGACCAAGATCGCATCATGGAAGAAGAAGCGGAACTTATTCAGGACTTCGCGAAAGATCCTCAGCATTGGAAGGGGCTGTAAGATGTGATTACTAATTGTCATTTAAAGGATAATTCCTATAATGAGTATCTATGCGTTATAAAAAAGCACATGCAGGCAAATGGGTAGCCGTAAAGGAAAATAAGGTTATTGCAGTGAGCAAGGACTTTAGCCCTTTGAAGAAAAAAGTTTCTACAAGGAAGGATGTTGCCTCTATTAGATATGCCTTGGTACCTAAGGGTTTTATTACAGGAGTGCTATGAAATATCCATATACTGAGTATGAAACTGGGAGAGGAAGAGTTATAACAAGACCAACTATTCCAATAACTTTTGAGTACAATAAAATTTCGATCCCTGTGATAGATGCTTTAGTTGATACAGGTGCGGATCAGACGCTGTTGCCATTACAGTTTGCGTTAGAGTTCGGTTTCAAATTTAACTTACATAAGGATGGCGAAGTTTGGAGCGGTGCGGGCGGTGGAAAGTTCCGGGTATTCCCGTCTCCTAAACCTATTCACTTTATTATTCCCGCTCAAAAAGGATTCAGAGCAATGGAATGGGATGGTGATGTATTTTTCACAATCAACCAGCCAACGATTCTTTTGGGACACCGCGGTTGTTTAGAAAATCTTAATCTTACTTTTAAAGGTAAGCAGAAAGTTCTTGAGATCATAGAAAGCAACTAATCTCTAAAACTGCCCCAAAAACCTTGGATCCCCTTCGTAGAATTGGCGAAGGTCAGTGATGCCATGTTTGATCATGATCAAGCGTTCAACACCGAAGCCGAAGGCAAAGCCTTGCCACTCATCAGGATTGATTCCACCATTTTTTAGTACTGTCGGGTGAACCATTCCACAGCCGGCAACTTCGAGCCAGCGGCCGGTACCTGCTGCGTTTTTCCAACGCATATCTACTTCCAAACCTGGTTCCACGAATGGGAAGTAACCTGTGCGGAAGCGGAATTCCACTTCGCCGCCAATCAGCTCTTGGAATCCTGCCATCATCACAGCCTTCATGTTCGCGAGTGAAATATCTTTTCCTACCATCGAACCTTCGAACTGGTGGAACATTGGTGAGTGCGTAGCGTCGCTATCTTTGCGATACACGCGGCCAGGGCAAATCATCCGGAATGGTGGCTTGTGTGATTGCATGTAGTGGATCTGCACAGGGGATGTGTGCGTGCGCAGCACATGGTCCTTCATATCCTTTACCCAGAATGTGTCCTGCATATCACGCGCTGGGTGATCAGCAGGAATATTGAGCTTCGTGAAGTTGAATTCTTCAGACTCGACTTCGTTTCCGTGAGCAACATCGAATCCCATTCGTCCGAATACTTCTTCTACTTGGCGAATGAATTCGGGAATGAGGTGCAGGTGACCTTCGCCGTGGCGGACAGGGAGTTCGAGCGTGACATCAATGCGATCTGTTTCAGCAATAGAAGAAAGCGAAGACTCCGCAAGCGCTCCGCGGCGTTCAGCAAAAGCCTGTTCGATTTTCTGTTTCCATTCATTGAGTGACCGTCCTTTCTCCTTTTTCTCTTCTGGGGAAAGGGTAGCGAGTTCTTTGAGTTCATTTGTGAGAACGCCCTGTTTGCGACCAAGCAAAGAAAGCTCTAGTGAATCTAACTCAGTTTCTGGAACAGACTGAATCTTTGAAAGATGTTCCTGCCAATCAATTGCAGATGTCGACATGCGGTGATTGTATCGAAGATTGCCAAACGTGTCATGGGTACCTAAATGTCATGGTGAGCGGAGACGAACCATACTGCTGAACATCCATGGGATTATTGCCCTTTCTTTTGCTCGTCCAAAAGAAAGGGCGAAAGAAAAGGACGCGCCGCCGAGCTCCCACTCCGCCCGGCCCCGCGACTTCCTCAGCGATGCCGCCTCGGTTACGGCAATCGCTTCGTCGTCGAAACGATCGGAGCCTCCCCCTACACCCCCGCGCGGCGTCGCCCCTCCGGTTCATGTTAAAAAAAATTCCGATCAAGAAGCTGAAAGCCGAAAGCTGAAACCTAAAAGCTTCGTCAATACTGTAGCGCCGCTTCCACCAATATAAACACCAAGAATATCATCACTCCTATCCACCATGTGAGAATTCCCAACATATGGAAGAGGAAGATAAGCACGATTGCGAGCCCGACGAAGATTCCTTGTCGTAAGGAAACCGAGAGAATTTTCCCTTCATCCCAAGCGTGGAGTGGAAACCATTTCCAGAGAGCGAAGAAGAGGAGCGTCATCACTGATGTCACCATCAAGAGCAAGCTCGCGAAGAATGCTGGCAAGGCTTGGCCAGGCGATGTCAGTGGGCTCACATGAAATATTACTGCGATGAAAGAAGTGATTGATAAGAGAGCTGCGACGATGATTGAGTATAGAAGGGTAGTCATGGTGTGGAAGTATTGTAGTAAGGAGGTAAGGCAGCCTCCTGCCTTACTTCGTTACATCCTTACTCCTTCTTTTTAAAAATTCTCCCAGCGCTTTGAAGTCATCATACAGTGCCTGGCGGAGGTTTGGGTTGTGGAGCGCAGCAGCAGGATGATAAATCGGGAAGATCGTCACGCCATCACCGAGTGTTTGAGCTTTGCCATGGGCATCCGTAATACTCATTTTGGTAAAGAACGTCGTGAGTGCATGACGACCCAGTGGTGCGATTACTTTTGGTTTGATAGCTGCAAGTTCCATCTGAAGGAATGGAAGACACGCAGCTTTTTCTTCTGGTGTTGGGTCACGGTTCTCTGGCGGACGAAACTTTACGACATTGGTGATGTACACATCTTCTCGCTTGAGTCCGATAGTGCCGAGGAGTTCATCGAGGAATTTTCCTGCAGGTCCGACAAACGGAATTCCCTGTTCATCTTCGCGTTGGCCTGGTGCTTCACCGACAAAGACAATATCTGCATTCGGGTTTCCATGACCCATGACAGGGTTTGCAGTCTTTGTTAATTCGATTCCTTTCCAGGACTTAAGTTTCTCATGCACGGCAGTAAGTGTCGGAGCTGTCATTGGCGGACAGCATAGCATGGCTCATCTATTCTCCAATTTGTTCATTTAATGCGCTGACCACGATTTCAATAATTTGTTGATTCGAAATAAACGGGGCGTTGCCTTTTGGATAACGAGGCGCACCAATAATGGTATTGCCGCCACCCCAACGAGCGTCCAGCATTTTCTGATCTGTTATTCTTTGAGTTTGCTTGATTTGTAACTCAACCTTATTTAAAGCCTCACTAACTTTTACTAATCCGAGATCATTCACGAATCCAGATAATTTAATTGTCCACTTAGACTTTCCATCATGGAAAATAATACATGCGCAATCTTTATCGTTCTGATGACTCAAGATGGTGTATTCAACTTCGTAGATGCCTGAGTCCGGTGCTTGGACGAAGTGAACAGATTGCCCATTACGTAATGGTGTTTTTTTGTGAACATCCATGTGTGCAGGCATGTCCGAGCTGTCGCGGAACAACGCATACCGATCGATCTTACGAAGGGCATTTTCAGTGAAATCAATGTAATCGATTGTGCTCCATCTATTGCGCTGCTTTAGATCACGTTCATCTTGCATTAGCCAATGTATGCGTTGTCGAGTTTCACTAATAGTTTCACTGGGCAATCCTGTTAATTCTTCATAGCCGAAGCCATAACTGTCGATATTCCCTTCTACAATCATCAGAGGTTGGATACGCTTAAATAAGCGTTCATCGTGCGCGATAAGGTCTGCATTCATTAACGCCCATGAACCAAATACTGTATCTGCATCAGGATCATTTCCAATGATGGTATTACCAAGCGCCGTGATAATGCGTGTTCGAGCTAGACTTGTAGCTTGGACACATGTGGAATCCGTAATTTGTCGTACACAATCTTCGTGATGATCGAGTGAGAAAATGCCGCGCTTTTTATCGTAAAAGGGCCCCCGGGCTGCACCATCAAGAAAAATATGATCATGCGGATGATTTTCATCTTCCAGTTCTTGTCGTGAACGTGAAAGGCCTCGAACCATCAATAAGCGATTTCCTTTTTCTAAATGGTCCCGTCTAAAAATTGCCTTGTGTTGATTACCTTCGAACGTTTTGTATTCAATCCCGTATCTGTCAGGCAAATTTGGTGCCATATAGTTTTTATACTCTATTATTTTAAATGGTCAAATCAGTCCGACCCTCCTTTATAAGAGTGTCAAATCCCATTGTCTAGACGTATTCGAGATGGTAGCCTTCGCGGGCTCTTCGTTGAGCATCGCGCGGTTTTAGTGCACCCGTAGTTCAGCCCGGATAGAACGCCAGATTGCGGATCTGGAAGTCGTAGGTTCAAATCCTGCCGGGTGCACCATATACCACTCGTCCCGCAATTACGGGACTCGGGTACATGGCACGCCAAGTACCTTTGGGGCCTGCCCCGTACCGATGCGGGGGTATTTATCTTTCAGCCATCGGTCGATTATTATTTCGCGGCGTAGACCGCATCTGGTGCGGGGCTGTAGCTCAGCTGGCTAGAGCGCTTCCATGGCATGGAAGAGGTCGAGAGTTCGAATCTCTTCAGCTCCACCACCTAAAACTCTCGAGGTAGGTTTTTTTGTATACAAATTTTATACAATATTTATTCGTTCGATCTGGTACAACTATCTCCATGTTGAAACGTCTCACGCAGACTCTTGCATGGTTCATCGGACTTTCGATGATGATTCCGCTGTCGCATGCAGCAGTTGATAAATCAGTCGTACCCAAATATATTGATGATGTTTTGGAAGAATGGAACCTCAACGAAGACCTCAGCCAACTTGTTAGTATGACGATGGACCCAAAGGAAAAATATATTGGGTTGTTGTTTAAAGATGAAAAGAATGTGTATCGCGTGTATAAAGACGGGAAACTTCTACTCACGAAAAAAAGTACATACACGGGGGATCCAAACTTTTTCAGTATGACGGACGATGGGCATCTTCTGTATTACATCGATCCATATCAGCTCTATGTTGATGATAAGCGCATCTCGAGCACAGAAAATGATTATGCGTATACCGTCGGATTGAATCTGCATGATGTGTATAACCGCGGACGGGTGGTATTTATCGATCGTCAAAATATCCGTGAATATAATGTGAAGACCCAGCGTTCGAGTATTCTCTATAAACTCGACGGACGAATCTCCTACCTCCGTCGCAACGATAACGATTATTACTATTCAGTGGAACAGACATTGCCGCGATACGGTTATTACATTTATCGCAACGATAAACGCCTGACGAAGATCGCGACGTCACAGCCGGAAAATTTTCAAGTTTCGAGCAAAGGTGATGTGTATTTTTTTGCACAAGGGGCCGAATATTACGTCCTCTATAAAAATGAAAAGTCTCTGCGATCCGATGTCGGGCGTGGTGGATTTATTTATTTTGATGAGAAGGGGAATGTGTTTGATGTTGTGGTGCAGGGCAGGGCAGATTCCCCAAGATTAACGGTTGGCTTTTTCCGTAACAACAAACCCGTGCGGATGGGTACTGTCTATAATATGGAAGGATTTTTAGCTTCCAGTGGGGTCAAGTACGCAACGCGCGTGCAAACGAGGCGTGATGACACTGATTCATTTATGCTTCTAAAAAACGGTCGCATTCTTGGCGAATCATTTGGCTTTGGAGAGTATCGAGATTTCACCGGAATCCAATTTGGTCCCGGCTCTAAAACATATATGCGTAACTGGAACGATGGCCAATGGTTCGTGTATGAAGATGGAAAACGGATTCTACCAACAACATTCGAAAATGCGTTCTTCATCAACGCATCTAAAAATAGTGTTAGCATCTACGGAACACGCCCCTAGTTGATATGAGTGCTACTTATTAATGATCAGGTTTTCTACTTCAGCGATTGCAGCATCTAATTTTCCTTCGTGATTGATGACAGAAGCTGTGCAGTGTTCTGCATAAGAGAGTTCTTTGTGCATGCTTTCGAGCCGGCGCTTGAGTTCTTCCTCGGACATCTCTGAACGTTTTTGAATATGATCGATGAGTTGCTCTTCGGATTCTGGAAGAATGAAAATGGATTGCAATCGGTGTTTACCGTCTTTGAAAATCGGATGATTCTGAATGCTGACAAACCCTTGTACATCGACTTCACGCACGACAATTTTTCCATCTTCGACAAATGGGACAATTTCGTCGTACATGGTTCCATAACGAGCTCCACTATGGACGATTGCCCATTCCAAAATTTTATTATCCTGGATAAGTCTGTCGAACGCAGTATCTGAAACAAAGTGATAGAGGTCTGCAGATTCTCCTTCGCGACGCGCGCGCGTGGTTGCTGATTTTGGAATGTGAAATTCTGGGTGACGCTCACGTAAAGCCTTCAAAATAGCGCTTTTCCCTACGCCGCTTGGCCCGATCATAAGGACCAATTTTCCTGCCTGTTGATTAGCCAAATCTGAGGCTTTTAGAGGAGCCATACGCCAATCCTACATGATCATATTCCCTTGTCCAGAGAGCATGAATTTGCTACAATAGTGGGTTAGCTCTTTGACATCTCCTACCACAAAAAAGCGCAGGGAGAAGGAAGCCATTAAGCTGGAAGCCAACACCTAAAAGCTGAAAGCTCGTGATAGTTTCCCCCTCCCTGCCAAAACGGTCCTGACCACCGTTCCTTGCTCGTCGCTCTACTAGAGCGCCGTGGCGTTGGTTCCCTCCTTATGGATGGGGACATCACAAACACCAACATACACGCGACTCTCGGCTATACAGAGAGGGCGCCCAGCCATACCGGGTCAACACAAAAAACAAACATACACGGGAGAGCGCCCGTCAACGCTCACCGTGGTAGGGGGTATGCAGACAGGTCATCTGCACACTCCAGGACACACGCGTGTCTTGGATCAAGCTGTGTACCCAATGTGGTATGCAGCAGCCCGCTCCTCCTTCCACTCTTGCATCCGTCCGGGATGAAAGGGTGAGGGGAGGGGCGGGTTTTTTAAGCGACTTTTCTTATGCACAAGGGCTCTAGACGTGGTAGCATGGTTACCGCATGTGGCCATTCCGTCGTAAAAAACCGGAGAAAAAGAAGAGCATCGCCAAACGCGTTGTTGCGGGGGTGATTATCGGCGGTGCCATCGGTTCCATCGTCGGGAAAAAGTTAATGGAACAACACGCTACGAAAAATGACGACGAAGATGATCCAGATGAAAATGGATTCACGCGGAGTGAAATCTAACGATCGTTTCGCGTTCGCGCGTTCACACGTTACACGTTGGTGTTGCAAAACGAGTAACGCGCAAACGTGTCAACGCGTAACGTTATTAATTTGCATTTCCCTGCACCACGTTCATCACGAAGATCAACAGCAGTCCG
This sequence comes from uncultured Candidatus Peribacteria bacterium, assembly GCA_964391185.1. Classification (GTDB taxonomy): domain Bacteria; phylum Patescibacteriota; class Gracilibacteria; order Peribacterales; family Peribacteraceae; genus JAKQEM01. Next base: position 24,625 of record CAYMIX010000011.1, read on the forward strand.
CTGAAGAGGATGACAATGAGCCCAATGGCAACACGGATAATGAGTGATTTCGATTTGCCGTATTGCTCTTCGTTACCAACAGAGAGAATCATCATTAATCCTGCGTAGATGATAATCGCCATTGCAACGAGTGAGAGATACATCATCAGGTTGCGCACAATCGCAATTACTTTGTCGATGATTGGGTCAGCATCTGGTGAGCCAGGCAACGCAGCATCGGTACCTTCTGTGAGTCCGAGCGTAAGCTTCACAGCACCACTGATAAGAATGATACCGATACCAGTGACCGTTCCTGCGACTGTGCGACGGAGTTGGCTTGTGTCTTCTTTACCAAAGCTTCCAACCACCTGAAGTGCAGATGCGACAATCATCAGAACGCCAAGTACCGCAACAAGTACAAGAACCCAATCAACAATCCCACCAATTTCTCGTGCGAGAATGTCAGCTCCTGTTTGAGGATCCCACGCGCCACCGGGTGAATAAAATGCGCCCACCATTTCATTGGAAACGTACGCGAGCATCATGCCGACACATGTAGCAGCGATGGTACGCTTAGCAGTTTCAAGTTTTCCTTCATCTTGGCTGTTAACCAGACGTAAACCTGCACGCACAACAATGAAAATTCCTACTGGAACTATCAGCAACAAAATGTTTGTGCGAATAGTGAGAGCGAGCGAATCAAAGCCGCCAAAGCTTGGTAGGCCGTTCGATACGCTATCGGCGATTCCACTGACACTCTGTGCACATGCATTGGTCGATCCGAATGCCCATTGGAGGATGTGTAAGAAGAGAGGCATAGTGTATTAGACAGATGCTGCGACAGTGTCATTGCTTACGATATCAACGGTAAATTTGATAACCGTGTAGGAGACGATAACAATCACGAGCGCGATTACCGTTGAAAAAATAGCTTTTTTCGCACGGTCTTTCAGTTCTTCGTTTGTCGATACCACCAACATGACACCTGCAACAATAATGGAGAGAATACAGAGTGCGCCGAGTATCTGGAGCAAAAAGTTGATGACTCCGACGATTTCGTTTGCGAGTTGTGAAGAACCACTGCCTGGAACGAATGCGGTAATAACTGCTTCGGCGAGCAACACAATTGCGACGCCGAGGAGACCATTAAAGAAGCGTTTCTTCTGCTGTTCCATTTCAGATTCCTGCCCTTGGAGCATAATCAAGCGGACACCCTGCCACACCATATGTACTGTTACTGCAGTGGAGAGCATGAGCTTGAAGAATGTGACGATATTTCCCAAGCCTGTCGTTACTGGTGCTATGCTGATAATGTCAGCTGTGTTCGGCGTTACTGCATCAATAATTAATCCTGCAAAACTCACCATGACGCAACCTGCAATTGCATATCCATATGCGCTCTTTGTTTCGGTGATTGTATTTTCATCTTCACTTTCGATCATCAAACGAATGCCGTAGTAAAAGAAGAACAAAATTGCGATCGCGTAGAAGATGTACTGGGCAGCGGGGATAATCACACTCAACATGTACGAAACGAATCCTGCTGCACCTCCTGTTGGGCATGGCAAGCTGAATCCCGCAACTGTGCCACACGCTGTGATGGATGTTGGGATGTTGGGTAACTGTGCAAAAGCCATCCGAGGAGCTAAAACTCCCAAGAATCCGAGTGCCGCTGCGAGTGAACGGAGAATCCGCATAAATCAGATCATTATAGCAGAAATACGAATATTCGACTATGGCAGAAGCAGTGTTTGGATTCTTTATTTGGCATCAAATTACTTCTTAATGGTAACTAGAATTGACAATATTTCATATGATTCTATAATAAATTTTAAGGATTGAGTATTTTTCTCACGAGATTCTTGTTGTTGCTTGTTTGTAACCGTACAATTTTCGTATGGAACACTTTTCAACAACGAGCAGTCAGCCACTCTCGCTTTCTGCATCAACACAATCACAGGTCTACGGACTTTTTGCTGTCGCAATGGCACTTACATTTATTGGCGTATTCGTAGCCATGTCGTTCATCCAGCCACTAATGTCCACCGGTTTCTATCTTGTGTTAACGATCGCGGAGCTTGCGATTATTTTCACCTCACAGTGGTGGTCTAAAACTTCGCCATTGAACTACATACTTTTTGGCTTATTTCCGCTGCTTTCGGGCATCACCATCACACCGTATATGTTGATGATTGCTGCCGGGTACGCCAATGGTGGACAGATTCTGCTCAACGCTGTTGGAGCGACCGTTTGTATGAGCTTGGCTGCAGTCGTTCTCGCACGCATTGCCCCGAACTTGGCTGCGTGGGGACGTGCGTTGGTTTTCGCTGTTATCGGATTGATCGTTCTATCGGTCCTCCAGATCTTTGTCCCTGCACTTCAAACTCAGGGCGCGGAACTATTTATCTCAGGAATTGGCGTCGTTATATTCGGACTTTTTACAGCGTTCGATCTCCAGCGCATAGAAGCCCAGGGGCGCCTAGGAGCGAATCCGTTTATGTTAACTCTCAGCCTCTACTTGGATATCTTTAACTTGTTCCTCTACATATTAAGGTTTATGACCGCGTTATCAGGGGATCGAAGATAAGTATTATGGGATGCGTATTAAGGGATATGGGACCCCTTGTTCCATAATACGTACCCCTTAATACAGCCAAAATTCCCTTTACATAGACCCAAACCGTCCCTACCCTACGCTGCACTATGTCAAAACGCCCAGTCCCGAAAAAGAAGCGTGCAAAGCGCGCTACACGGCTCCAGCACTCACACTTCGTCGCTCTTGAGGTTGTACGCCTTAAGAACCGTCAGAACTCGCCATACGGCGGTCCTGCAGCTCCTAAGAAGAAGGTAGAGAAGGCTATCACACGCATCAAAGCGTAATAGTTCAGCTTGCTATCAGAAGGAGGCCAAAAGCCTCCTTTTTTGATCTATTGATTTATGTACAAAAAATGTGTTCAATAGGGGAGTCCCGATTGCGAGATAAGCGAGAATCACTACTATCTGTCCGATAGCAATTTGTCACTTCACACTTACCACTTCCCACTCAAGCGTATGGCCCGCCGCAGACACCTCTCCCGAATCGCCGTCATGCAGGTCCTCTTCGAACGTGAGAAGCGCCCACAAGTTGATACGGTTGCGTCGTTGCAATTGAACGAAGAAGAACTCGGAGATCTCGATCGTGAGTTTGCTGATGCATTGCTTGAAGGTGTGCTTAAGAGTGAAGCTGAACTAGGAAAAATGATTCAGGACCACGCTCCAGGATGGACCCTCGAACGCATGGATCCTGTTTCACGGTGCACGCTCTACATCGGAGCATACGAACTCACACATGGTGATGATGCGCCGCCAGCAGTGGTAATGAATGAGTGTATCGAGATTGCAAAAGAATTCGGCACTGATGAATCTGGTAAATTTGTGAACGGCGTGCTGAATGCAATGGTGCAGAAATAATATGATGAACATAGAAGAATTTCTCCGGGAGCATGGAATTACATTTACACGCTACGAGCATCCTGCGGTTTTCACCTGTGAAGATGCAGAGCGGCTGTGCCCGGCAATGCCAGGAGCTCACACAAAAAATTTATTTCTCCGCGACCGCAAAGGTAAGCGTCATTTTCTTGTCGTCGTGGGTGATAAAAAGAATGTCGATTTGAAATCGTTGAAAGTACTCGTAAACGCAGACAAGCTGAGCTTTGCGTCGCCAGAAAAAATGAAGGAATACATTGGTGTTGAACCAGGCTCCGCAACCATCCTCGGATTGGTGACCGATGCGCAACATGCGGTTGAAGTGTTTATCGATGAGGAAATTTGGAATGCAGATACCATCCTTTGTCACCCACTTATCAACACCGCAAGCATGGCTATCCCAAAGGGCGGAATAGAGCGATTTTTGGCTGTAACAGGCCATGCGTACAAAATTGTCAATGTACCTGCCAGAGAATCAGCCGTTCAGAGTGAATAACAACCTTGGCCCCGCTGCGGGTGTCTTCTACACTGAGAGCGATGTCACAAGCATTCATCAACCTCGAGAAGTCGATCGGCTTTCATTTCCGTGATAAGGACCTTTTGGCCCAAGCTCTCACGCACCGCAGTGCTGTGCGCGAAAGCAGGAAGACAGGTCATAACGAACGCCTAGAGTTCCTGGGTGATGCTGTGCTGGAACTTGCTGCAACAGAGTACTTGTACCACCTCTCCGAGAAGCCTGAGGGCGAGCTTACCAACTGGCGTTCTGCTCTCGTGCAGCGCGAACACTTGGCAGCCGTAGGGCGCGATATCCAGCTGGGTAATTACCTGATGCTCAGCCGTGGTGAAGAAGCTTCGGGAGGACGTGAGCGTCTTTCTACTCTTGCTAACGCAGTCGAAGCGCTTATCGGAGCATTGTACTTGGACCGCGGGTTCGATGATGCTAAAAACTTTTGCTATAAGTTTATCCTCACACGCTTAGAAGGATTGCTCGCTCAAGGAAAAGACCGCGATGAAAAGAGCGTCTTCCAAGAAAAAGCTCAGGAGAAGTTTGGTATTACACCTCACTACGAAACAATCGATGCTGTTGGCCCTGATCACGAGAAGTATTTCACCTGTGCTGTCTTCATCGGCCCGGACAAAGTGGCAGAGGGCAAAGGAAATAGTAAACAGAAAGCTGAGCAGGCTGCGGCGAGGGCTGGGCTCAAAGCTAAGGGGTGGCGTTAGGAGCAGCCCTTCGTGGCTGCGTCTAGAGGCGCAGGCGCTTCAGCGCTTTACAGAGCTAAAGCATCTTTTTGCCGTTGCTACTGCTAATGTGAATGGATGTTCCAACGTCATCCTATTCAACATAATGTGCCCATGCTTGTCACTGCTGTGACGCTCAATCGTCGTCGAGTGTTTGCAGATCCGGCATATGCTCGTGAAGCCATCGAAACGTTATATAGAGTGGAGCAGCTGCATCCGTTTCTCCTGTATGGTTTCGTAATTATGCCAGATCATTGTCACTTCTTGATGGAAGCTACGGCACCGGAATCAATTTCTAAGATTATGAACGTGTACAAATCGGGTCTCACATTTAACACTGGCCTTCGCAAAATTTGGATGCCAAGGTTTCATATCAGCATTGCAAAAAAGCCCCCGGGGGCTTTGAATTACATTCATATGAATCCGGTTAGAGCAGGTTTAGCGGCAGAGCCAGAAAACTATCCCTGGTCGTCGGCAGCAGGAAAATGGGAGGTGAGCACGCTGGCATCATAACTACCCTGTTTCCATCCGCGTACCGCGGCCGCGAAGGGCCGCTGCTCCTATTTCATTTTGATCTCAATATCCACACCCGACGGCAAGGAGAGAGACTGCAATGATTCAACCGTCTTGAATGTTGTTTCCGTAAGGTCGATGAGACGACGGTGAGTGCGCATTTCGTACTGGTCGCGAGCGTTCTTGTGAACGAACGTAGACTTGTTCACCGTGAACTTGCGGATACGTGTAGGCAATGGGATTGGACCGTGCACGATAGCTCCAGAGCGTTCAGCTGTGTCGATGATCTTCGCTGCGGCTTCGTCCAAAACGCGGTGATCGAATGCGCTGAGGCGGATGCGAATACCGGAGATACCCTCTTTCTTTTTTGTTTCCTTTACAGGCTTTTCAGCAGATTCAGCTGCTTTAGCACCCTTTTTTGCAGGGGCCTTCTTGGACGTTTCTTTGGTGGTCTTAGCGTTCATAAGCCTGGAAGGGAAAGAGCAGGGGGATAAATACCCGGTCAGGGGCGTAGCATGCTACGCCCCTACCGAATTAACGCAATATTATTTGATGATCTTTGTAACAACTCCAGAACCGACCGTACGGCCACCTTCGCGGATAGCGAAGCGAGTTCCTTCTTCAAGAGCGACTGGAGCAACGAGTTCAACCGTGAACTTCACGTTATCACCTGGCATGACCATTTCTACGTTGTCTGGAAGGGTCACAGCACCTGTAACGTCCGTTGTGCGGATGTAGAACTGTGGCTTGTATCCCTTGAAGAATGGAG
>CAYMIX010000012.1:0-29687 GCA_964391185.1 uncultured Candidatus Peribacteria bacterium
TTCATGTTATCGCGGATACGATCGAAGATAACGATCGTGTCGCTCACGGAGTACCCCATGATGCTGAGGAGCGCTGTGATAAACAGGGTATCGATCTGGAATGTCGTGTAATAGCTGAGCACCGTGAAGATTCCCACCGTGATAATAAGGTCGTGTGCCACAGCAACGAGCGCGCTCACACCGAATGTCCATGGACTGAGAGCCTTAGGGATTTTGCGGAAGGCTGCTGCCAAGTAGATGATAATGGCGACAGCTGCGGCAAAGAGTGCCCAGAAAGATTTGCGCTTCAGAGAAGCTCCTACCGTTGGTCCAATGGTGGTGTACTGGAGCTCCTGCACGTCACCCAATTTCGCATCAAGGTGCGTCATGAGAGCATTGTGCTGGTCTGGTGTGATAGTTGGCGTGCGAGCGAAATATGTATCGGTACGAGTTTTGGAAATACTCGAAGAAGCGAGGTCGACCTGTTCAAAGGAGACCAATGCGATTTCCAAGTCTGCTTCAGTTTTCCCTTCCGGTAAATCAAGCTCCATCAGCGTCCCCCCTGTGAATTCGATGCTCACCTGTGGGCCCGGCTTAAACATCAGCACGAGAGATGCCAGGAGCAAGAGTCCTGAAAGGGGAAGCAGAAAGCGGGATGCGCGTACGAAAGACATTGGCCGAGAGACTAGCAACACCCAGACTCAAAGGCAAATATGTCTAATATGTGATTGTATGGTTCCTGAAGGATCCGTTACACGTTTGCTCGTTACGCGTTACACGTTAAAAACGTGCCAACGTGCCAACGCGCAACGAATTGATTAGTAAAGTCTTAGCATCTTCACAGTTCGGTTTTGTAGTAGTTCCCAGTGCAATATTCCGCCAGAGCCCGATGGCAGATTGTTCATCCAACTTTCTCCCGGCAGATGTGGTGCGAGCAAATCGTTGGCAGCGTTTTGTACCACAATGCCTGCAGCAACGGCGCGGATATCGGTTTTAGACATGTTGGCTGATTGCTCGGTGAATTGATGAAAAAGGGGAATGCTGTTACTGATAATGAAGTGATCGTCATGGTGTGCCGTCGCAAAGGAACGGCCACTCACACTGTCTGTCGTCATGCGAATATTCATGCCATTTTTCTCCAGTGCTTCTTCTTTGATGGCATTCGTTTCCGCCTGCAATGTGTCAATCGAGAATTTTTCATCAAATGTTTGCGTGATGCGCAGAGCAGACGTTGCGGTAGAGCGGAACCCTTTGTGAAGTTTTTCAAGAATATCTTTAGTAGATGCATCGGATGTGCCTTCAAGGAGAATGGCGTCATCGTTCATCGCGAGTGTTCCAGGGCCATCAAGTAATGGCAGTAGGTCATAGATTGCGCTGATGTCAGCACCAAACATGTTTTGTACTTTCTGACGGAGGATCGCTTCATATGCTGATCGTTGCGTTGAATTCAATGAAGTCTTCATGTGTTCCAACCATTTCTGCATATTGCCGGTGCGCACAACGAGTTGGGCATCGACCGATGGAAGTCCTTTGATGATTGGCATCGATGCATCGTCATCACTTACCCATGCAATGCGAGCGTCATTATTGGAAAACGCGATGCTTACTGGTCCGGTTGGCATCGTCACAGGAAGAAAGAACGATGCATCTCGTGCGGGATTTTTCAGATATATCCACGTGTTTCCGGTCATGTATGTCGATGAGAGAGATGCGAAATCTTCGCTCTGGCTTAGTCCTTTGTGGTCTGTCTGCAACAGAGTAAGTGCTTCTTGGTCAGACGCCGTAATGTTTGCGGATCTGCCAGGAATGTTAGACGCAGCAAAACGAATCCATGCTTCTTTTCCATTGACCATGCGCACCAGTGCAATGTCAGCGCGTTCATCATCAAGGGGAATGCGGTGCACGAGTGGCAGAAAACTTTCGATACTTTGTGTCAGGCTTTGGTCAGCATTACTAAAGAATGCGATGGTCGCATCAGCAGGAAGTAAATCAGCCGGTGTATACGCTGAAGCAGTTCGCAGTACGTACGTGGCTACACCGATGAGCATGGCACAGAGCGCAGTCGCCGTACCGATGATCAGTTGTAAACGAAAGGAGAATTTCATTGGATGGATATTACAGAAAAGTTAACTTGTTAACTCGTTAATTGGTTAACTAGTTTGGCAGCATTACAAATTAACTAGTTAACTAATTAACTATATTACAAATCAGTCAGCTTCTCCCTCGCATTGAGATTATTAGAATCTATCTCCAGCGCTTTCTCAAACGACTTCCGTGCATCATCTTTCTGGCCAGCTTCCGCCTGTGCCCAGCCGAGGAGGGCGAATGCTTCTGTACTCTCTGGCCACTTCGCTGTTGCCTCCTGTGCCTTCACGAGTGCCTCCTGATGTTTATCAGCGGTGAGAGCGGCGGTTACATAGGCCGTATACATCTCGAGCGTTGCGTCTTCTTGCTTGGTCATCTGTTCATATTGTTCGAATGCGAGAGCGGCATTGCCCACTTCCAATGCTTCTTGTGCGAGTAATCTGCGTACTTCGCTTTCGGGTTCGAAGCCATTGCGCAGTGCGTACTGGAGGAAGGTGACGGCGTTCGCATGGCTTCCTTGATTGATATATGCGCGTGAGAGGAAATACTGCGTCTCAGGTTTTTCTGGGTCTATCTGGTACGCATGTTCGAGTGATGCGAGTGCTTCGGTGTTGCGTTCGCTGGTGAGCTCACAGAAACCTTGAACGATCCACGCGTCACGATAGTCATCTTGTTCGTGCGTGACGTGGCTGAGGAGAGGGAGAGCAAGTTCACATTCCTGTACTTGAGCGAGTGAGCGAGAAAGCAGCGTGACCAAATGCAGCTCCGGACTCTCGGGGAATAAATCGTATTCTTCATATGCGCTCATGAGCATACGAGCGTAGGAACGGAGTACCGGTTCCCATCCGCCGACCACCGCAGCGAGTTCTTGCTTGGCTGTGGTGTGGTCTTTGCTGATGATCGCGAGCAGTGCGAGACCGTAATGTTTGTGTGGAGATTCTTCGGCGTTCGTAAGGAGCTGACGTGCCTTGGCGACTTCGCCGGTGCGGATCAGGATAATACTTTCGAGGAGCAATACATCTTCACCACGAGCACCTTCGCGGCGCATTTGGTCGAGCGTGTTCTGTGCTCCTTTTACATCACGACGTTGGAGCTGTGCCTGAGCGAGTTTGCGCAGCGCAGTAATGCCACCATCGGACTTCACGGCTTCTTCGTATTCGCGTGCAGCCTCACCCCATTCACTGCGCAGTGCGAAAATATCTCCTCGGCGTAAGTGAAGGAGTGCTTCGTCACCAGCATCATCAGCGTAGGTTGCTCCAGGAATATCCAACACAGAACCACTCTCTGAAAATTGTGCGATCTGACCTTGAAGAAACGAACGAGCGCCTTCAAGTTGCCAAAAAAGTACAATAAGCAGCAGTCCCATCAAGAAGATGGCGCCGGCAACTGGAGCGACAATACGAGCAGGTAAGCGCATGGACCTAAAGCTTACTTGTCAGGGGGCTTGCGTGTCGAGACTTTGCACAAAAAACCACCCTCCGCGCAGAAGCGGGGAGGGTGTTGGTGTCTTAGCAACATGAATGTGTGGATCTCAGTGAGATCCGTTACCAGGCTTCCACAGTCCGTTGATAACCAACGGAACTTCCTGTGCGAACACATCCGAGAGGTACCCAACCACCTGCAGTTGACCGCGTGGGTCCCACTGCCAGTAGAAGCGGGTCTCGTTTGTGCTCGCGTACACGCCGCCATGTTTGGTGCCGAGTACGTCTACCAGGTGGTAGCGGTCGTACCAACATGGGCCGAGTTCGCAGCCGATCAAGTCGCTGAAGGCAATGCTGTCTTTGGGGAAGATCAGCTTGGGGTCGGGGTTGTTTTCTACCTTTCGCTTCCGGCGTTTATTCAGAGCAAGAATCAACTGAATGAACGCTGGCCGGCCGCTCGTTTCGCCGAGACGACATCCGACCATGTAGATCTCACCGGTCCGAAGAATGCCCGGATGAGGAACTTTGTTTCTGTCATCGGAAGAAGGAACGGGGATCTGTGCAGCTTCGTCTTCAGTCAGATGGCGACTCACCATCTTGGACGACAGCGAGAAGAAGTCGTAGATCGACGGGGTCAGTGTTGAGGTCATCGAGGTTCTCCGTGAGATGTGCAGTGATGGTGACGATGCTCGGAATCAAACGCGTGAGTAATCAACCATGGAACGCAGCAGCAGTTTGATCTGCTTCCTGAACTGACGAGAGAAGAGCCCCACGACTTGCAGCTGATGTTCGATGGGATTCCATCTCCAGTAGAACATGGTGCAGTGAGTGCTCACGTATGCGCCGACGTGCAGCGCGTTTGTGACATGCAGCAACTTGTTGTCGCCGTAGTCTCCGGTCCATTCGCAGTCGAAGCCTTGAACTTTGAGCAGAGGACGTCGACTTCGCGGCATGATCAGTTCGTACTTCGGGTGATAGTCGCCGCAGAACCGCGGCGCATTGATTGCAGCGATGAGCTGACGCAGAGCGCCAAATCCTTGCTGAAACCTAGACCTGTCTGACATGAGGTAGATGTCGCCGTTCCTGATGATGCCGGGGAATTGGAGCTCGCCGTTCGTCCTCCTTTGTGTGAGTGGTGAGATGCGATCTGCCTCTTCGTCAGTCAGCTCTCCGCGGATGTACCTGCATGAATCGAGAAACATTTGATCGATATCGAAATCCAGCATGTCGAACTCCTTGAGGGGTGGGTGCCGTTGTTACCAAGAAACATGCGGGAATCGAAACGATTCCTACATACAGCAAAATAAAACTAAACAAGAAGATCGTCAACTTCTCAGCTTATTCATCATCTTCCACAGCCTTCTTCTTGCGCGTCTTCTTCTCCACCCGTCCGATCGAATCATCCGGGCGAGCCACCGGACTCATTTCTCCATCATCGCTGACAGAAGAGCTTTCCAATGTTGCACGAGCGGCAGCTTCGGCGAGGTGCTTTGGAAGCACAGCTTCAATAGCTGCCCACTGAGCTTCGCCGACGGTCGGGAGCAGGACAGAAACCTGGTCTCCAACTTCTGCGCGGTAGAAGGTGACGGATGCCAAGAGCACGCGGAAAGTTTTTCCTTCAGCGAGGACTTTGTACTGTCCGTCTTCCTGGATGAGCACGCCCTTTGCGATGCGGCGATCGATCGGAGCGATTTGCTTGTAGATGAATTTACCTTCGTCGGTAATCGTGAGCTTCATGCCATCACCTTCAACGAGCTTACTCTTAGACGCATAGTTCGCAGGAACAGGGTAGCTCTGGCCGTTACCATCCATCATGTTTTGTCCGTCAAAAATACCTTCAATCACGCGTCCACTGACAGGTCCCGTCGGAACAGTGCGGCTTGCGCGCATCACATGCTTTTCACGTGTGATATCGGATACTCCCGTGAGGTCACGGAGCATTGCAGAGGCGGTCTTCATGGAAGCTTGTGCGCTTTCGAGAAGTTCCTGAATCTGAAGAAGTGCGTCGTCGGACATGATAGAGAAAGAAAAGATGTCAGAAGGTTTCAGTCGTAACAGCGAGGGTTGTCTGTTCGAGTGCGGACTGGATCTGGGTTTCTGTGAGGAGGCCCTGTTGAGCACCAACTGCTCCAATGACACTCATCGCTTGTATCGTACCTGCTTTGAGCGCCGTTGGCAAGTTTTTTGTTGTAAGAAGTGCCCATGTCATAGCGGATCCAAATGCGTCACCAGCACCCGTTGTATCGACGATGTTTCCTTCCATAACAGGGCAATAAAAGAGCGTTTTTCCGTCTGTCGCCCAAGAGCCATTTTGACCATCAGTCACGCAGACGATTTTTGCACCGGCATCGATGAGTGCATGCATCGCATTTTCCATGGATGAAGTCGAGGAGAAGGCGAGTGCCTCTTCTTTGTTGAGCATAAGGAGGTCTGTATTCGCCAATAGTGTTGCATTACGCTGCATGCCTTCGTGGATCTGCGATCCGCCCGGGTTCCACGTAAGGTGGACACCTGGCGTTTGCGTGAGAATCTTTATGAGGTCGTCTTCAATCACGCATGTGTCTTCATGAATATGATTCAAGTACACTGCATCGACATGTGAAGCTGCGTCGCGATCAAACGTCACATCGTGAAAATGACGGTCCATACTTTTGTGCGTCAAAATTGTGCGTTCGCCACTAGGAGCATTGAGGATCAATGAAAAACTTGATGGTTCGTTTTCGATAACAATCAATCCATTGGTACGCACGTGTTCCCGTTTCATATTTTTCTTGATGACGTCGCCCCATTGATCATCACCGATAACACCGCTGAAGCCGGCGTCACATCCGAGGCGCGAGAGTGCGACGGACGTGTTATGCGCGCCACCACCGCATGTGCCGATCACGTCGTCTACTTTGATCTTTTTCCCTAGGGGGAGTGCGAAGGCTTTAAGGTCTCCGCATTCATGAATAATCGACGCGTCTGTTTTCATGAACAAATCAAATGTCGCTCCGCCGATGGAGAGTGTGCGGACTCGCTTGTTGCCGTCGGGAAGTTTCGAGTTGCGAGTCATGAGATGGGGCGAGCACTCAGCGACGATATTGTGCCTGAACCGCTTGCAAGAATGCAGCTTGCCGCATCAGATTCTTACGCTTTTTGATGCGGTAGAACACACCTGCAATGCCTGCTGCCATGGCAATCATCCATGCTGATGCCGGAATGCCGGAACCAGGAGTGGATGGTGCTGGGTGAACGGTGTCGCCAGGGAGTGTACGCACATCGAATGGGATGTCGTCGCGAGCACCAGGAGTGAATCCTTCGCCGCTGGGAGTTCCTTCACCCGTCGCTGCGAGTTCCTCCAGTGTGTCGCCAGTCACAGTGATCGGCGTTACGCTGATGTAGTACTTAACGCCATTGATGAGATCGCGGATGGTGAATGTGCGGAGTTCACCATTGAGCATGCGCTGTTCCGCCAAGTTCTCAGGGTCTGTTCCGTACTCGAGCAAGAACGTCGAGAGAGGAAGGTCGGTCGTAAGCGATGTCCATTCCACCATGAGCGCGCCATCACCCGGTGTGATATCCAAGGTGAATCCAAGAACAGTTGCCTCAACAGCGTCGCTCTTTTCAGCGCTTTCAGCGTCGCCGCGAATAGCTGTGACTGCGAATGTGTAGCTCTGTCCTGGCGTGAGTCCTTTCACTGTTGCCTTCGTCGTCACACGTTCTGTATCGAGCGTGTAGAGGAAGTTTGTTGGACTATCACCGATATAAATGCGGTAGCCGCTTACTTCGCCTGGAACTGGATCCCACTGAAGTTCGATCGCATCCACGCGAGGTTCGGCGCGAAGATTTGCAACCTTTGGCAGTCCTTCGGATCCAACAGCAAGTTGCGTGCGTACTTCCTCAATGTTTCCTGCGCGGTCCATTGCTGTAACAGATGGCTGATACATATCAGCTGCAGGAGCATCGAAGAATGCCTGATATGAACCAGATTGCGTTGGGTTTTCTGCAAGAATGATTTCCGTCACCTTTCCATTTACGCGGTCAGGAATGCGGAGCATCACTTGAGCGAGCATTGGTTCACTTTCTACAACGGCGAGAACTTTTTCATCTTCCTCTGGATCATCTGGCAGGAAGCTAATGTCCCCGATGACCGGAGCGATTTGGTCGAGTACCAAGTGGATTGGGCCGGAATCGCTGCGGCCAGCATCGTCCTGAACGCGGATCGTATAATCGCGCTGTCCTGCATTGAGCTGAACTGGAATAGAGAAGTTTCCAGCTTCGTCTGTTGCGCCGTATGCATCCTGTTCGCCACCCATCACAATGATGTTTGCGAAGCGTGGGCCCACTCCTTCCACCACAATATCAAGCGTGTTCACTTCGTCATCATTCTGATGTGACGTTACGGTGATGCCATTCGAACCAACAGTTCCACCTCCTCCAACCATGATAGTTGTTTCACCAGAAATGCGTGGATCGTTGGCGTCTTCTATGCGCAGAACTTGTGCGCCATTGGCACGGAAGGTGAGTGAGAGAGCGAATGATTTTTCACCAAGGTCACGATCTTTAAATGTATATGTTCCGAAGTTTGGGACCGTCGCATTTGGGTCTGTTGTCACGAATCGAATCGTACCAAGATAGTCTTCGACGGTGACATTGTTGCGGTCGACCGCGCGGATGGAAATCTTCGATGCTTCTTCACCAGCATTCATCTGTGCTGGAGCTGTTACTTCGAAGTGATCAACGACATCAAACGAAGATTGAGCAGTGAGCTGCGCACCGTATGGAGATGGTGCATAGAACATTCGTCCGTTTGTTGTGGTTGCTGTATTTGTTGTATTGGAAGGATAGTACGCAGGTGCGTATGCATTTGAATTGCTGTATCCACCAACAGCGCCTTCTGCTGTCACTGTTGCGGATTCTACGATTGGACTACCGCTGAGGAGGTCGATTGCGCGGAGCTGAATTGTTCCGGGAACGTTCGTCGTGAGTGCAAAATATTGCGTGCCTTTTATATCTGTTTCCGTCGAGCGCGAAACGATGTTGTCATCGGTGCGACTGGAAACAAGAGCGATTGGACGACCTGAAAGTGGGTTACCAAAACGGTCACGCACAATCACGCTCACTGCTGCTTCATCACGACCATCCGCACTGATGTATGGCATCTGTACTTTCACTGTTGATGTGCGTCCGTCCATAGAATCAGGCTGTACCTGTGCAGCTGTCGTTGCGATTGTCGTGCGGTCTTTCAACGCATTCACTGTGTACGTTCCTGCAGCTTCGGTTTTGGTGCCAGGGAGCACTGTTACTGCGCGTCCGGTCGCATCTGTGTGCACGGGCATCGTCGTACGTGTGCCATCAGGATCCACGACAGAAATATCCATGGCTGAGGATGGTGTGCCATCACGGAGTTCGATATCAAGCCCCAATCCTGCGATGGAATCTGCCACCGACAGCGTTGCGGCGAAGGCCGTGAACGGGAAGGTGAGCGCGAGCACCGATGCGAGTGTTCGAATGTATGTGTGTTTCATAAATCCTTTTATTATAGCACTTATGGCGTTTTCTCTCAATTCTATGGGGTATATAGGAATGTAATTATAGGTATTTGTCTACGGTATCTCCCATACATCCTTTATTAGCCGCGCTAGCAAGTACCGTCATATCTGGTACCATTTGCCCATGCGTAAAACTCTGACAATCGCCAGCTTCTGCCTATTCCTCGCAGCATGCGGAGGAGGCGATGCGGCCACCGTAACCTGCGAATCAACGTATTGGAATGGAACGGTTGGTACATGTTTGCCGGCAGGATGGAGCGTTGTCGAGCGAGGTGATCTCGAAGATCGCGGCATTCCGGATGAAGTACTCGTCGCATTCCAGTCAGAAGTGCCTTACGCGGGCCAATTTGCGACGGTCACCGTGACGCGCGAAACACTCGCTCAGCCGCTTACGTCAGCGGAATACAGCGAAGCAAGCATCGCTTCTGTGAGTGGATTGCCAGGCTATGACGAAGTAGACCAGGAAGATACAACGGTTGATGGCGACGATGTTCAACTGCACATCTTCACTGCGCAACCTCGCCAAGATGCTCCAGAATCACGTTTCTACCAAGTGAGCGCTACGAGTGGAAATGTTGGCTATACGTTTACAGCGGCAGTGCCAGTGGCTCCTCCCGATGAACTCGAAGCGAGCGTGCTCACGATTTTACGCTCTGTCACGTTCGCCGATCCAGAAACAGAGACGACGGAGGAATAATAGACGTCAGATCAATATGCCTCGGTCACGAAGAGCGTTATCAGTATCGATTGTTTGGTGGTCGCGATAGTACGTGTAGATGCTCGATAACAATGGTTGTAGTTTTCGTCGTATGTCCATCGCATCCTTGATGCATGTACTCATCACTAAAAGAAGCATCCCATGAATGCCAATTTCGATTGTTAACAATTCACCCTGGGGGAGGCCCCTCTGGGCAAAAAGGGCTTCTGACACTATTTTCATTCCGATATTTGCTACCGTGCCAGTAATGACGCCACATATTTGCCAGCGGTAAGAACGCCGTAATTCGCAGTATTTGTCGCACTTTTTATCGAACTCTTGGAATAATTCTATAGGCCGTTCTTGCATTGCATGCGCCATGAAGTGGCAAATGATACATCCTCTAGAGATTCATGCGCAATCTCAGTACACTCCCACACACTTCTGGTGCCGTAGCCAAGCAGTAAGGCAGGGGTCTGCAAAACCCCCATACGCGGGTGCAATTCTCGCCGGCACCTCCATCCTTCGCAACGCGAAGGATGCCGTCCGCAGTTCCTGAGATTGATTATATAAAAACATCATCAAACCCGCGTCGCTACGGATGGCTGGCCAATAAGGAGCGAAGGGGGACAACCCTTTGGTAAACCAAGAATGTAGTGGGAACTGAGCGCAAGCAAAAAAATCCAGTCGCTTCCCAAAGGGTAGGCGACTGGACAGGTTTTCACATGCTGACAGACAGGTGATGACTATTCGGAGAATGCCGCGTCGAAGGCGCGGGCACTCGGCGGGAAGTCGAGGTTTTTGACGTACGTGCACGCCTCGGCAGCGCCGTGTTCGCGGTCCATCCCACTGTCTTCCCATTCCACTGAGAGCGGCCCCGTATACTTCACCGCATTGAGCGCGCGAATGATCTCTTCGAACTTCACGCCGCCGCGGCCCACACTCCGAAAGTCCCAGCCGCGGCGCTGGTCGCCGAAGCCGAGGTGGCTGCCGTTGATGCCACTCCTTCCATTGAGCGTTACCGACGCGTCCTTCATGTGGACGTGGTAGATCCGCGTCGGGAAGTAGCGAATGAACTCGGCCGGATCGACACCCTGCCAGATGAGGTGGCTGGGATCGAAGTTGAAGCCGAAACTATCGCGGTTGTCGAGCGCCTCGAGAGTTCGCTCAGCGGAGTAAATGTCGAACGCAATCTCGGTCGGGTGGACCTCGAGTGCGAACCTCACTCCGCAGTCGTCGAACACATCGAGGATCGGGTTCCACCGATCGGCGAGGAGCTGATACCCCGCGTCGATCGTCGCCCGCGGCGTCGGTGGGAAGTCGTAAATGAGATGCCAGATGCTTGATCCGGTGAACCCATTCACAACCTTCACTCCGAGCTTCTTTGCAGCACGTGCAGTGTCCTTCATCTCTTCGATCGCACGATGCGTGACGCCGGCAGGATCACCTTCTCCCCAGACGTAGTCCGGGAGAATGCCCTTGTGCCGCGTGTCGATGTTGTCGAGTACAGCTTGGCCGACAAGGTGGTTTGAGATCGCAAACAACTTCAAGTCGTGCTCCGCAAGCAGCTTGCGCTTCCGTGCGCAGTAGCCAGGGTCACTCAGTGCCTCCTGCACATGGAAGTGGTCTCCCCAACACGCGAGCTCGAGGCCGTCGTAGCCGAAGCCCTTTGCCTTCTTGCAGAGTGTCTCGAGCGGAAGATCCGCCCATTGACCGGTAAACAACGTGACGGGACGGGACATTGGACCAACCTTTCTTCGTTCTGTCTGTGGTGTGATATGCGGCGGGAACATCCCGTCATGACTGCGGTAGCAGCCTCGCACTCACACCGATGTGAAATAGCACCCTTAGCTAGCTAAAGCCAAGGACCGCGGCAGGTTATAGATGCTTACCATGCTTGGCAAAACATATTTTTTGTTTGTTTTATACAACAAAAGAGCATTCTGGTGTTCTCTTCGAAGAGCTGTATCTACATCAACCAAAGTCTCGGTCCTGTTCATTCTCTTTACAGATGGTTTTGGCGAGCGTACACCATGCGCACGTTATATGGCTATTGCACGAAACAGTGCCGGTGATGTTGTAGATCTTGGAGAATGGAACTTGAGTCAGGCAACGACTGCGCTGAACTGGTCGCTCACTGAACGTTTAGATGTGCATGACCGAATAGTAACCTGGGGTAATTTATTTGCTGAACGAACCCGTGAATTATGTCGATCGCGAGGTGTCCCAGTAGATACATATCATAACCGATTGTCTGGATTTATGGAGGATTTGATAGCACATATACGTGATCATCAATGGTTCCTGAGTCAGCAATTAGGAAGAGAAGTTGGTATCTCGGAAATGCCAAAATATATTCATGTTGATGTTGTGGCTGATGACCCTCTCGAGCCTGTTTTAACTGTAGAATTCCCAGCTGTAAATGGCGATCCAGACGCAACTCACGTAGAAGAAATCGCTTTTCCGGTCTTGGAAGCACAGTTGGCCAACTAATCAGGATAAACTTCTCGCCCCGTGTCAGTTCCGATGAGAAATGTTTTGTATCTAATTTTATAATGGTGGAGCTGAGGGGACTCGAACCCCTAACCCCCTGCTTGCAAAGCAGGTGCTCTACCAATTGAGCTACAGCCCCACAAAGACAGAATCTCGTGAGTGGGACGCAGTGTACACAGCCTGTAAGAATCCTCAAGGTTTTATTGGGTTAAGGGGCTTATACTTGCTTTTTAGACAAATTTGTCATATAATTATATAGTCCTTTCACAACATCGTGAAGGAAAAACCGCAACACAGGAGATTTTCCCGTGACAGTCCTGCATTTTGTCGTTCGCCAGACCCTGCCCAGCCAGTTTCACGTGGAGGGGAAGTCCCTCTTGGTGACCTACGATCCCGACAAGAAGGAGGTCCAGCTGTCGACCCTGCTCGGAGAGCGGATCGACAGCATCCAAGTCCAAGATCTCGTGGCGCTGCTGGTGTCGGAAGACGAGTCGGTCTTGCTCATGCTCACCCAGGACGGGTGGGTACGGGCGCTCGATCTCGATGAGAAGGGCCACACGAAGTCCCCGATGTACAACCAGGACTTCGCTGCGCCCAGGAGGGAAGGCGCTTCGGCGGTCGCGCTCAGCGGCGACAAGACGCTCATGGCAATCGGATTTGAAAAGAGTGTCCAGCTCTTCCAGATCCGGTCCGAAAAGGTTCCTCGCCCTCTGCAGGTGTTCGAGTTCAACGCCACCGTCACATCCGTCCGCTTCACGGACGACGGCCTGGGCCTTCGCGTCGTCACCAAGTCCTCAGTCGTCGTGCTGCACGATAACGACGACTGACCCTTCACGGATCAGAAAGGACACAAAGCTCCCACCATCTTCGGATGGATGGGGGCTTTTGCTTTGTGGCACAACGTGTTGACAATGTGTATACAAAAGAATATCATGCATGTATGTCTACCATTCATATTAGAACGAACGAAAAAACGAAGAAGTCTGCCCAACAGATCTTGGGAAAATTGGGCTTAGATCTCAGCACTGCAATTAATATGTACCTTATGCAGATTATCATAAAAAAAGGTATCCCGTTTGAAATTCTGACAGAGAATGGGATGACCGAAGCGGAGGAAGAGGCGATTCTGAAGGAAATCGAGTGGGCAAAGAAGCATGGAAAGAAATATACCTCTACAAAAGAGATGTTTAAGGATATTCTGGCAGAATGAAGCCATACGTTCGTGCAACGACGAAACAATTTCGGAAGGATGTACGAAGATTAGAACGATCAGGGTTCGATCTGAGTAAACTCGAACATGTTATCGATTTGCTCGTTGCAGGAGAGATATTGCCGGATATATATCGTGATCACTCTCTCAAGGGGAAGTTGCAGCACACGCGGGAATGTCACATCGGGCCGGACTGGTTACTCCGATATGCGAAGGATGACAATGTTCTTGTTCTGCTCTTAATCAGTACCGGCGATCATCGAAGAGTGCTAGGGATAGAGTAATTCCCGCCCTTTCATTCGAGAATAAACCCCTGACCCTGTTGCTGCACTTCGCCTGGTTGAATTCCTGGGATGATATAAAGCAAAGGCTTGAAGAGGATGTCCGTTGTCCCGGTAAGGGAAGCAATGCTCCAAAAGAAAATCAGCACAGCGATGATCACCACAAAGTTATACACACCGCCGATTTTCGTCATCCAATCGGCTTCGCCAATCATCTCTCCCACGCGTTCGCGATACTTGAGCAGGAACAATGAACCGATGATGCCGATGAGGGAGAGGACGATGTTCATTAATTATTAAATTTTTTTAAGCGAGAACTGCGTCGAGCTCTTTCTGCATGTCGGTTTTAGAACGAGCACCGATGAATTGTGATGCAAGCTTGCCATCTTTCATAATGATAAATGTCGGAATACTCATGACGTTATAGTTGCCTGGCACCGATGTATTTTCATCGACGTTCATCTTCACGATTTTTACTTTGCCTTCGTACTGTTTTTCGAGCTCGTCCATCACGGGGAGCATTGCCTTGCATGGGCCGCACCATGGCGCCCAGAAATCTACGAGTACAGGAATGCTAGATTTGATGACTTCTGCGTCAAAGTTGTCGTCGTTCACTTGCTGTGACATAAACTGTGTTGGGGAAAATTGAGTAGATATTGTATCTGATCGGGACGGGGGTTACTACATATTGCGACGGTAATTCGTTAACTCGTTCTTCGTGCTTCGGAGCACGAATCAACGAAGCACGATTTACTCGTTTCTTCCATGCGTCAAAATCTCCTTCGCAATCTTCTTGCTCGTTTCCACGCCCGGCTGACCATAGGGATCGATGCGATAGAGCTTCCCGAGTAGTACCACTTCCGCAAGCATGCAGTAGAAGAGTTGGCCAAGGTGATACTCATCGAGGCGTGTCATGCTAATGGAAAGATGCGGGCGTTTGACCGATGTGAGGCCTTGGCTTGTTCCTTCGTAAAATGCATCTGTCAGTTGGCCGAAGCTCTTGCCTGCGATGTATGTCCATTCTTCATCAAGGTTCATCGGGACAAACACGTGTGGCTTTTCTACTTCGCGAATAAACATGTGGGAGAACTTGCGTGGTCCTTGCATCCACTGTTGCAAAAGTGAGTGCTGATCTTGTGTGCCGACAGCCGCCATGGGGATGGGGTTGAAGACTTCGTTCTTACCCAAACTTTCGGCTACGAGTTGCTGATTCCAACGTGCGAGAGATTTCAACCTGTGTGAATACGGCATGATCACGCGCAGCGGGTAACCTTTTTTCGTATCTAAAAGGAACTGGGTGCCAGCGAGCAGCGCTGCTGGGTTCTCTTCCAGTGTTTCATGTTTGCAGAGTTCATCCATATCGGCGGCGCCTTTTACAAATGCATCCACGTCACCTTCGAGCAGTGCGAGTGGAAGGAGTCCCACTGGCGTAAATATCGAATATCGTCCGCCGACATCGCGTGGGATGGGCAAAATTTCGATACCTTTATCGACACTGAAGTCGCGCAAGTATCCTTGTTGTGGGTCTGTGAGGGCAATGACACGGCTGGCTGCCCGGCTACCTCGTGCCTTGAGGAGCGCTTCCCAATACAAGAAAAATGCGCTCATGGTTTCGAGTGTCTCGCCTGATTTGCTCGCAACAACAACAAGTGTTTGTTTCCAGTCGATGATCTCGATGTACAGCTGAAGTAGTGCTGGATCGATGGTATCGACGATAACAAACTCAACCGTTTGCGGCGTTTCGAATACTTCTTGAATAACTCGTGGTCCCAATCCCGATCCGCCGATACCGATCCACACGACTGTCTGGATACGTTCTTTCTTCACGCGCTTGGCGATCTCCTTCACGGTGTTGATGATCATGTCGTTCTCGATATCGAGCGTCCAGGCATGCTGGCCCGCACTGCATTCAGCATTCCACTCATTCACGATGCGCTTCATCGACGTGCGCAGACCCATGATGTCTTGGTCGGCGATGCCGTGCGACGGTGTGATGGTCTTTGCTAATGCTCCGGTAATATCGATTGTTAACATAGGACGGGGAGGGGCAGGTTTTTGGTTACTAGTTTCTAGTTTCTGGTTAGCAGAGAGTTGATAGAGAAGGGGGTAAAGATAACTAACAACTAAAAACTAGCAACTATAAACTCCTCAGAGCAGCGGTAACTCTTTCTTCGGTTGTCTCGAGGTCAGTAGGCAAGGCATCGAGCACACGCAAAATATCCTGCGTTGAGAACCCCAATTGTGACAATGCTGCGACCGTATCTTCGTCGTATTTTGCTCCAAGCGGGTTCGAGTTCGTGCCCATGAATATCTGCGGTTCACGTTCTGCGAGAGAGCTGAGTTCGACGAGTAATTTTTCCGCTGATTTTCGTCCGATTCCTTTGATGGTGGTGAGCAGTGCAGGGTCTTTGCGTTGCACAGCTGTCGCGAGGATATCGCGTGGAACACCACAGAGTTCCAGGCCCATGCGAGGACCAATACCGTTTATATCGATCAATTTTTCAAACATCATCCGTGTGCCATCTTCCAAGAATCCATACAGGTCCAAACGATCTTCACGAACATACGTAGAAACAAATACCTGAATGTTCGCGCTTTCCAGGACAGAATCCCAATCGTTGATAGGCATGCGGATGCGATAGCCGACTCCGTGCACATCGACGGTCGCTTCGCCTGGTGCCCCCTTGCCGATGATGCCCCGCAAGTGTGCGATCATGCTCGATGGAGAATAGCAAAGTTTCAACCATCAAATGCTATACATACCTTGAGAGTTCTGGCGGGGTGTATTGGCACTTCTCAAAAGGGGCGTTTTGCGCTATAATAAAGGGAAATGCACACCCTTAACCGGATACTCACTGCGCTGGTGTTATTGGTCATTATGGTGCCTCCGGCAACCTTCGCTTTGGTGTCCCTTGGCGAGAAAGAAGAAGCACAAACAGAACTTAAAAATGCTATCGGTGCGGCGGTGAGCAAATACCAGCAGCGTTCCGGTGTGCAGAATGCAAAATCGAAGAACGAAAAGATTCTCGCAGAAGAGGGTGGAAAGATTTCATCTCTTTTATCGCGCCGTCGCACTATTCGTTTAGCTCTCGCAAAGCAGCACCGCATCATCAACGCAATTGGTGCCAAGTACGATATGAAGATCGAATCTAAAGAGGTTATTACAAGCATGATCAATGTAGAAAAGCGCCGCATCTCACGCATCGTGAAAGATCAGTACCTGCGAAAGATTGGTTTAAATTTCTCTGACCCTCGCGATGTTGTTTTGTACATGATGTTCCATGCTGCTGCGGACCAGAGCACAGACATTGTGGAAGAAGCTCAGACTGATTTCTTGCATGATCTCATCGCAGCCGAACGCTGGATGTCGATGCGCGAAGAAGCCCAAACTGTGTACGACAAACTTCTCGGTGAGCAGCGCACAGCAGAACAGAAGTATGAACAGGCTGCAGACAATATCGAACGTAGCACGGAGCAGCTCGAAGAAATTAAACGCATCACTGAAGAAGTACACAACCAAGTGCTCAAGATGCAGGGAGAACTCGCTCGCATCGATGCGCGTCTGAAAGCTAAAGCCGAACGCACGCTCATCGAAAAAGGACTGCTCGATCCAAAAAATGCAGGCAAGACTGATGGCGCTATCTTCAAGCCACAGTTCAATTGGCCAGTGTATGGCCGCCGCACTGCAGGATTCAAAAATGCTGAATACGTACAATTCTTCGGTGTTCCTCACTACGGTCAGGACATTGCGATCGACCAAGGTTCACCGGTGTATGCAGCAGCCGAGGGAGTCGTCTTCTTGGTGCGCGACGGTGGAAAGACGGGTTACTCGTATATTCTGATTGGTCATCGTGGTGGCTACGCAACGCTCTACGGACACGTTTCGGAGGCGCTTGTGACTGCAGGCCAGGAAGTTGCACTCGGCGCTCCTATCGCGCTCAGCGGAGGAAAGCCAGGTACGCACGGCGCTGGTCCTATGACAACCGGTCCGCACCTTCACTTCGAAGTCATTCACGCGGGGGTGAATATCGATCCGATGACGGTGCTTCCGTGAGGATTCAGAGGAGTCAAAGGAATCAGAAGAATCAGAGGAACGTTCATTCTTCTGAATCCTCTGCATCGTCTGATTCTTCTGAATCCTCAGACAATGAGCATTCCATCCCCAAAGCTAAAGAGTCTGAATCGTTTCTCGATTGCTTGAGCGTATAAGTCCAACAATTTCTCGCGCCCCACAAATGCCGACACGAGCATCAGCAGACTTGATTTCGGCACGTGGAAATTGGTGATGAGTCCGCTGACGAATTCCAATTTGTCATGTTCATCGATGAAGATACTTGTGATGCCGGAGAGATTACTCAGGTGTCCCATCACAGAAGCAGATTCAAGCGTTCGCACGGCTGTCGTTCCGACTGCAATAATCGGACGCCCCTCCTTCTTCGCTTTGTTCAAAAATGCAGCGGTATCAGGATCTATTTCGAATACTTCTTCGTGAAGTTTTTTATTCCTCATATGTTCTTCCGTGAGCGGCGCAAATGTTCCCAGGTTCACGTGGAGTGTCACGGTCGTCAGGTCACAGCCGTGATCTTTTATCTTCTGCAGTAGCTCCGGCGTGAAGTGCAGTCCTGCTGTTGGTGCTGCGACGGAGCCTGGATCGCGCGCGAACACTGTCTGATATTCTTCGCGGCGTTCGTCTTCCGTCATCGGAGAATTTTTGATGTACGGTGGTAGGGGAGTTTCGCCGTAGGCGTCGAGTAATTTCGGAAAGTTATCTATAGGGAACGATGTCTTAAGGATCGCGTATTTTCCATCGCGCTGTTCGACGACAAAGTAGTGCCCGTCGCGCCAGATTAATTTATCTCCTGCGCGCATCATCCCCGAAGCCATCACGCGAAGTTGGCGTTGATGTAATCCGATGTATAACGCTTCGATTTCTCCACCGGTAATTTTCCTGAGGTGAAAGCGAGCGGGGATTACCTTTGTTTGATTGAGAACGAGGACTGCATTCTTCGGCAGATAGTTCGTGATGTTCGCAAACACGTCAAAGGTAGGGGCGTTGCATGCAACGCCCGTACAATTGCGGTCATATATCAATAATCGTGCGCTATCACGTGGATGCGCTGGCTCACGGGCAATCAGTTCCGGTGGGAACGGATAATCAAACGGAGCCAATAGTTCCTCAAGTGTCTGCATCGTTAGATATTGTACGCTCCAATCACAATAACAAACTCACCTTTTTTCGTAATACTTGCGGCAACCTTCGGAAGTTGATCAACAGATGTGTTCACGATCTCTTCATGCATCTTCGTTAATTCTCGGCAGATCACAACGGGGCGATTAGGTTGCGAGGCCAACGCTTCGTGGAGTTCCATCAAAGTTTTTTCGATGCGATGAACGGATTCATAAAAGACAATCGTGTGTTCGGTTTCGGCGAATCCTGCGATCATGCGCTTGCGTCCTTTCTTAAGTGGAAGGAATCCGAAGTACACAAAGTGATTGATCGGAAGGCCCGAAGCAGAGAGAGCAGCGAGAAATGCAGAGGCGCCGGGGATTACTTCTATTTTGATTCCTTCTGCACGACATTTACTGACGAGTGCGTAGCCAGGGTCCGAAATTCCCGGCGTTCCTGCGTCGCTACACAGAGCCATGTGTTCACCTTTTTTGAGTCGTTCAATAATCCAATTAATTTTCCCATCATCGGTATAGCCATGAAGGCTAACGAGTTCTTTCTTTGGAAGTTCGAGCTGGTGAAGTAATCCACCGGTCACACGCGTGTCTTCACAGATGATGGCCTGCACGGTCGAGAGAGTCTCGATGCCGCGCTTGGTGATATCACCTAGATTTCCAATCGGTGTTGCGACAATGGATAACATTAGAATGAGTTAAGAGAAGAGAAGTGTGCATCGATTGGAAAATGCCTGCCCTGAGCGCACGAAGGGTCGATGGGAGTGGCGACTATTGAGAGTATGGAGCTTCCATCGGAAGAGATAACACTTTTTCAGCATACGGGAAAAGTACTTTACTTGCAGCTGCCATAACGCGACTGTGAAGCATTCCGAATATCGGGCGGCCCGGACAGCCTATTCGTACTTCATCAATGATAATTTCATCATTCTTGATAGATTCGAGAATTTTTGCTCTCGCCGGTCCTATGATTCGCGGATGCAATTGCATATGCATGCTCTTATCGAGTGTAAAAGCCCACGGATCGAATCCTGGCCAGTCCATTGGAGGTTTGGAGTATGTATTCTTTTGTCGTAGCGCCCATGAAATTCCTGCTTCAAATACGTCTTCATTCGAAGAAGAGTATGAATTCATCAAGGGGAGTGTCGACATTCCAATATGCTCCCATTCGCCGGGGCTGATGGCAGTGCCGGTCCACTGTTGATAAAGCGTTGGTGTGCAGCACAAAAGCGCATATACATTGTAGATTGTGTTATTGATGCCAAAGAGCAGAACGTTGCGCAGTGCGATACTATGGTGTTGTTTTTCGGGGACGGAAGCATGCCGCTTCTGTATTTCTCCACTGTCATTTGATCTGCGGTCTTTTATTCTGCTCCAGTGCATCGCTTTTAACGTATCGTATTCAGTTTTCAGAGTGGGATCAGTTATGTTTTCCTGGGCAATAGTTTTTTCAACCAAATCCCAGACGGGCTTCATTGCGCAGAAGCGCAACTGTGCGAGGAGTGAACGGACATCATTCGCTTGATGCACAATGGTTTTAGTTTGCGCAATCTCGGCATCAGTCACTGCGAAATGCGGGTCAGTTTCTATCTGAGAAAATATCTTCATAAACCGTGCAAAACGTTCAGCTGTTTTCTGTTTATCTGCGACACCGTCCCTCTTTTGTATATCAGTTGGCAGGCCATCATGAATTGCGTCAATTATTTGCCGTGAGGTCATTTCTGTGCCCATCGGATGTATTTTAATGTTAATAAAAACATAAATCAATTTATTTGCAAGTATATAGTCAAATAGGAGAGGTTTCCTGATGCAGATCGTTGTTTGGAATTGCACATTCCTCTATTATCGGACGCGAACCCCAACCCCTATTTTTCTTATGGCAGAGAACGACACACCAGAAGCATCCGCAGGAGGCGAACAACTTCCCCTCAGCGAAACCCTTAGCTCGATTGGACGCATTAAGGCTCGTCCGATCGTGACGGAAATGGAAGATAGCTACTTGAGCTACGCGATGAGCGTCATCGTTGCTCGTGCGCTTCCAGATGCACGCGATGGACTCAAGCCAGTTCACCGCCGCATTTTGTACGGCATGAATGAACTCGGTTTGCGTTCTGGTGCCAAGCTTCGCAAGTCTGCGCTCATCGTTGGTGACGTCATGGGTAAGTATCACCCACACGGTGACTCCGCGATTTACGAATCGTTGGTGCGCATGGCGCAGGACTTCTCGATGCGTTATCCACTGGTGCACGGGCAAGGAAACTTCGGTTCCATCGATGGAGATGGTGCTGCGGCCATGCGTTACACGGAATCCAAAATGGCACGCATCACCGATGAAATGCTTTCTGATATTGATAAAGACACTGTTGATTTTGTCCCGAACTACGATGCTTCCCGCAAAGAACCATCCGTGCTTCCTGCGAAGATCCCGAACTTACTCCTCAACGGTTCTGTTGGTATTGCCGTTGGTATGGCGACGAACATCCCGCCACACAATTTGCACGAAGTCTTGAATGCAACGATGTATCTCCTTGATACACCGGATGCGACAGTTGAAGATCTCCTTAAGTACATTCAGGGTCCTGACTTCCCAACGGGAGGTATTGTATATAACAAAGAGGCGATCAAGCAGGCATACCTCACCGGTCGCGGTAGCATCATGACTCGTGGAAAGGCGGAGATTGAAGAAACAACAGGTGGTCGTTATCAAATTCGCGTGAGTGAGATTCCATATCAGGTAAATAAAACAACGCTCATCGAAAAGATGGCGGATCTTGTGAATGAAAAAATTATTATCGGTATCTCTGATATTCGTGATGAATCAGACCGCGAAGGTATTCGTATCGTTGTTGAACTCAAGAAAGATGCCTATCCACAGAAGATTCTCAATCAGCTCTACAAGCACACCGAGCTCCAGAGCAGCTTCGGTTACAACATGATCGCATTGGCTGATGGTATTCAGCCACGCCTGATGAACTTGCAGGAAATGTTGCAGGTGTTTATCGATCACCGCCGCGTTGTGATCACACGCCGTATTACCTTCGAGCGTGATCGCGCAAAAGAGAGGGCACACATCTTGGAAGGTTTGACGATTGCTCTTGATAACATCGATGCTGTCATCGAGACAATCAAGAAGTCACAAGCTCGTGAAGACGCTCGCGAAAACCTCATGAAGAAGTTTAAGCTCAGCGATCTCCAAGCAAACGCGATCCTCGACATGCGCTTGCAGACACTTGCTGGTCTTGAGCGCAAAAAGATCGAAGACGAACTCAAAGTGACCAAGCAGTTTATTAAGGAGTGTGAAGAAATCCTCGGAAGCAAAAAGAAGATTGACGAAGTCTTCAAGAATGAACTCATCGAAATCAAGAAGGCATACGGCGATGAGCGTCGCACAGCAATTGTTCCAATGGCTGCCGGAGAATTCAGTGCCAAGGACACGATCCCAAATGCTCCGATGATTGTGACGCTGACGCGCAGTGGTTACGTGAAGCGCCTCAGTCCACTCCAGTTCCGCGCACAACACCGCGGTGGAAAGGGGATTAAAGGTGCTGATGTAAAAGATGATGATGAAGTGCTCAGCATTTTGCACATCATGAACCACGATGATTTGTTGTTCTTCACGAACACTGGTCGCGTGTTCCAGATGCCAGCATACGAAGTGCCACAAGCCGGACGCATTGCGCGTGGTCAGGCCATCGTAAACTTGCTCCAGCTCAAGCCAGAAGAGCGCATCACAGCGATCCTCAAAGCAGACCTCAGCCACGTGAAGTATCTCTTCATGGTGACAACACAAGGAACGGTGAAGCGCACAGACGTGAGCGAATTCCAAAACATTCGCCGCAGTGGTCTCATCGCGCAGAAGCTTCCAGAAGGAGAAGATCTTCAATGGGTTGTTACCACGGACGGTACAAATGAAATCTTGATCGTCAGCAAGAAAGGAAAGGCGATCCGCTTCAAAGAAGATGACGTGCGCCCCATGGGTCGTGCCGCAGCAGGTGTGTACGGTATCCGCCTCGGAGACAACGATCGCGTAGTAGAAGCGGGAGTGATTCGCGAGCCTCGTATTAGCAAACTCCTCGTAGTGATGGAAAATGGTCTCGGCAAAATGAGTCCGGTCACTGAATATCGCTTCCAAGGACGCGGTGGTTCCGGTGTGAAAGCTGCACAATTAACAGCTCGCACAGGTGATATTGTCGGAGCGGTGGTGTTGGAAGAAGGTGCGAAAGGTGATCTCCTTTGTATTAGCCGCCAGGGCCAGACTATTCGCATGTCGCTCACCGATATCCCATCCCGTGGCCGCGCTACGCAGGGTGTCATTGTGATGCGCTTAGACCCACCAGATAAGGTCGCGACGATGTCTGTGGCCATGCACGATGAAGAAGCTGAAAAGGCTATCCTCGAAGCTGCAGAAAGCCAGCGCGAAGGCGAAATGGAAGAGTTATTCGAAGAAGCTGAGGCTATTGAAAAGGCCGCTAAGAGCAGCAAGAGAAAAGCTAAAAAAGAGATTAAAGCGTGAGTAATGGGGGTATAGGGGGTAAATGGGGTAAGGAGGGTAACCCTCCGTACTCCCCATACGCCCCTTACTCCCCATACTTTGAAAGGTGGGGCTTGCACTGTTCTCAGATTTTCGTATAGTACGGCAACCATGAAGACCGCTCTCCACCCAACCGTTTATAAAGAGGCAAAAACGACCTGCAGCAACTGCCAGGCCGTCTACATTATCCCAAGCACTATCAAGGAGCAGGTGGTTGAAACATGCCGCAATTGCCACCCAATCTATACTGGTAAGGCTCAGAAAGACCTTCGTGGTGGTCGTGTGGACCGCTTCAAGGCTCGTATGGAGAAGATCAAGAAGGCTGCGTAACAGGCCTCTATCAATTGAATCTAAAACCCGCGAAACCTGCCTGCCGGCAGGCAGGGCGGGTTTTTTGTTGTTAACTGTGCTAATAAGGTGTTAGATATAGGCATTTGCGAACTATTGACTTATTTTAACAATGGTTCATAATATTAATATATGACAGTTTTATCAGAATCAGTGGAATCAAGTGATTTAACTCCAAAGGATAAATTACGTGATGCTATTAATGGGGATCGCGAATTGAAATTGAGGGTCTTTGATGAACTCGATTGGAGCACTCGCCCTTCACCGGGTGAATGGGATAAGTGGGAGGTGCAGGAAATTGAATACTCCAACGGTCGTCCTTCATTAGGAAACATGGTCCCATGGTTTAGACTTGTTCACAAAGAAGATGGAGAGCGTGTTTGTTTGCTTAAACTTTCGACCAAAATGGACAGGTCTAGATCCGTTTCGTTGAATGAAGCAAAAAATTATCCCTTAGCTCCTGCGACGTCTCTTTGGTCTCAACTCAGCCGTGAGGAAATAGATCAGACTGCATTGGCATTTTGTGTTCATGAAGAAGGTGGTTTGGCCCGAGATCTTGAGCATATCCATTTCTGTGCCTCTTTGATTGACCCAATTGCAGATCGGCTCCATGAGATTTCGCCTACCTTAGAAAAAGTTTCAGGATTGTTGGAGCCGACACCTGATAGAGAAAAAGCCGATGAAGGCATGGTTACCTTTAGACTTTTTGAAGCAATCGAGACTCTTGTGCACGCTGGTGCAACAGACAGATTTGCATGTTTACCTACTGCAATTGAGAATGTGAAAGATGATTACCGTGTGTACGCTGAAACCAAAGAAGAGCATATACAATTTTACAAGCGCTTACAGGCAGCAATTGCAGATGGTAGTGTTGATATAAGAGTATGTTTTGATGATGCTAATTTGAATTTAAGTGTCCCAGATCCTGAAGTAGAAGCACAACTTGGAGAAGGTGAATTTTCAATTCGTAAAACTATAGCGGGTCTTTTGAATCGCCTCTGGAAATAATCCTCTTCCTGGCACTCCCTTGCCAAGAGTGCTATACTTTCGCCAATGAATACGAGGCAAGCAAAGCTCCTAATGGCGATTATCGATGAATTCATTCAGACCGCGATTCCAGTTGGTTCTAAACAGATCATCGAACAAGGACGGTTTCCGCTTTCTGGTGCGACCATTCGCAACGAAATGCGCGTGCTTGGAGAGGAAGGATTTATCGAACAGCCACATATTTCTGCTGGTCGTATTCCAACAGCCAAGGGCTATCGCATTTATGTGAAGGAATACATGGAGCCAACGAATCAGGAGAAGAAAGTGCGCGCTCGCTTCGACATCCTCAAAGAACAATACTTCCAACGTAAAGATCAAGAACGCGTGTACGAAGCCGTCGCATTGCTTTCGCAGATGATGCCGAACGTTGCGTTTGCAGCGGTGCCACACAAGGAGCGTGTGTATTACATGGGCCTCTCGAATACGCTCAAGCAACCAGAATTTCAGATGAACCCAATGCTTGCGTCTGGTGTTGTCGAAATTCTGGAAAGCCGTCTCACAGAACTGATCGAACAAGTACAGGTAGATGACTCTGTGCGTTACTTTATTGGTGGGGAACATCTGCTCCCGCAAATCCAAAGCTGCAGCATGGTGGTGAAGCGATATGACGTGCGTGGTGAGAAGGGAGTGATCGGCATCTTGGGTCCGATGCGTATGGATTATGCATATAATACGGTCGCGCTCGAAATGGTGTCCGATCTTCTGAAAGGAGCGTAATATTTATGTGTCATGGTGAGCTCGACGAACCATGACATCGGTATCATCCTTCGTCGAGCTCAGGATGACACCTGACTACTCTATGTCCTCTAGCGAAACAACATTACTGCGCATACGTCCGAGTTATCCGGACCAGGATGAAGTGAGTGCGAACCGCGGTCCATTAATGATGGAAACAGCGCTTTCAACAGTGCATTCGTTACGCGAGCGCGATGGAGCAGTGTCGTTGGAAATTGGCATGGCAGAAGGAAAGATTGGACTCTTTGCGCGCGCAATGCCAACGGCAGCATCACTCATCGAAGGACAAATGTATGGCCAGTATCCAGATGCTGAAATCGACCCAGTTTCAGTAGATTTCTTTAAAGCAAAAGAAGGCGAGATCGTTGCATCGGTAGACTTAGAATTGAGCGAGCCAGACTTGTTCCCGATCAAGCGTTATACACAGTTTATCGATACTGGCACACGCCAGAGCGTCGATACGATTGCCGGTATTACATCGACACTCGTGCGCTATCCAAAGCCAGGAATGCGCGGTCATATTCAGGTAGTTATCGAGCCAATTATTGGTGATAAATACCGCAAGCGTGCGCTCAAGTTTTTGCCATTACTTGAAAAAGGTTTCTCCAAACATTGGCCTGCATATGCCAAGTTCTTCACTCGTGTACACCTTGCGCGCGGTTGGCGTCGTCTTGCGTGGTTCCCGGTGGATGTACTGATGGGAGGTTGGCGTTTGTGGTTCAAAGGTGGCAAATCTATTTCAATATTTTCGCCAGAAGTATCCGCTGGAGACTCCCACGAAGACGAAGCTCGCACGAGTATGCGCAGCCATGAACGGGAAGATTCCATGACGGGTGCTGTCGATAAATTAAACCGTCTGCTGTTCCGCGCAAACGTGCGCGTGAGCGTCATTGCGCCTGCCGCATGTAAAACTGACGCGATTGCGAAGGTGCAAGAAATTGCGAGCAGCTTTCGCCAATTTACGTTACCCCAGAGTAACGGTTTTGACATGGAAGAAGTACATATCTCTGAGCAAATTACGTTTGGATTCCACGCAAAACCTTTCACGCTTTCTGCGGAAGAAGTCGCATCTCTCTGGCACATTCCGAATATCCTCGTAAAGACGCCGAACATGGATTGGGTCATCAGCAAAAAGCTCGAACCACCAGTGAACTTGCCGGTGCCTGCAGTGACAGACAAAGAAGAAAACCTGACAGTGTTGGGGGAATCAGTTTTCCATGGCCAGCGCATGCAGTTCGGTATTCGTCCTGATGATCGTCGTCGTCACGTGTATGTCATCGGAAAGACGGGTATGGGAAAGTCCACGCTGCTCGAGAATATGATTTTCTCCGATATTATTAGCGGGAAGGGGATCGGTGTTATTGACCCGCACGGAGACCTTATAGAAGCGATTTTGCGCTTCACACCCAAGAGTCGTTCCAATGATGTCGTACTCTTCGACCCGGCTGATCGCGATTATCCGGTGTCGTTCAACATGCTTGAGGCCGCAGACCCCACACAACGTCCGCTGATTTGTTCTGGTCTCATGAGCGTGTTTACCAAGCTCTGGCCAGAAGCATTCTCCGGACGCATGGAGCACATCTTGCGCAACACATTGCTCGCACTCCTCGAGAACGAAGGCTCTTCGATGCTCGGAATTCTGCGTATGTTCGGTGATGATGCGTTCCGCATAAAAATGGTGAGCCGCGTGACTGACCCAGTGGTGAAGGCTTTCTGGGAAACGGAATATACGAGCTGGAGCGATAAATATCGCACCGAGGCAGTCGCCGCTATTCAGAACAAAATCGGACAGTTGCTCACGACCCCGCTCATTCGCAATATTGTGGGTCAGGTGAAATCCACTCTTGATGTGCGTCATGCGATGGATACAGGGAAGATCGTCCTCGTGAACCTTTCTAAGGGAAAGATCGGTGAAGATACATCGGCATTCTTGGGTTCGATGCTGGTGACGAAATTCCAGATCGATGCGATGAGCCGTGCGAATATCCCAGAGAAAGACCGCCGCGATTTCTACTTGTACGTGGATGAGTTCCAAAACTTCGCGACCAAGTCCTTTGCGACGATTCTCTCCGAAGCTCGCAAGTACCGCTTGGCGCTTACCATGGCTCATCAGTACGTTGGTCAATTGACGATTGGCCAGGGCGATACGAGCCTCCGCGATGCGGTGTTTGGTAACGTCGGTTCGATGGTCAGTTTCCAGATTGGTTCTGATGATGCGGAGGATCTCAGCTTACAGTTTGAAGAAATGGTCTCGCAGAAAGATATCCTCAGCCTTCCGAAGTATCACGCATATATTCGCCTGATGATCGATGGTATTCCGAGCAAGCCATTTTCTGTTTCGACACTGCCTCCGCCGAAGTTTGAACAGGATGAAAAGCGCGTACAGATTATCCGCGAGCTTTCCCGTGAGCGTTATGCGCAGAGGCGTGAGGATGTCGAAGAGAAAATTATGCGTTGGGCAGCGTCGGCATCAGAAGCAAAAGTAGTGATGAAAACATCGGAGAAAGCGAAGGAAAAAGAGGAAGAAGAGCGTAAGAAAGCAAAAGCCAAGAAGATGACGCTTGAGGAATACCGCGCATGGCGTGATCGTGAGATGTGGGTGAATGAGTTTAATGCTCTGCGTAAGCGCGTGATGCTTGGGGAGACATTGAATGAAGTAGAGCAGGGGCAGATGAATGAGCTCGAGAAAAAGCTCGAAGCGGGTGGGGGAGTGCCGCCACCAAGTAAGAGCATGCTCGATGCAGTGGAGAAGGCGAAGAAGAAAGCGGCGTGAGCTTTCAGGTGTTGGCTTTTAGGTTTCAGCTTCTATAAGGAAATTTTATATATGTATCTATGATTTGATAATAACAACCCTATTCAATAAATATTCCGATCAGGAAGCAGAAACCTGACAGCTGAAAGCTAGAAGCTCAGCATGATGTACGGCCAAAACACCATCACAATCACTACAACAAGCGCCGCGAACATCACGAGCGATGCTCCTGCTGCAACGTCTTTGCATGCTTTCATTCCTGCATGGAACCCTCGCCCTTGGAGTTTGCGTTCATGATCTAATACGTCTGCCAAACGTTCGATGGCAGTGTTGATGAGCTCAGTTGCTGTGAATGCTGCTCCGGCAATGATCAGCGCTAACCATTCCCATACGAGGATATGTACAACACCGGCCAAAATGAGAACAAGGATAAAAACCGGTAGGAATAAGCGTAGGTTTTTCTCTATGCGAAACGCATGCTTGAGGCCGTCGACGGCGTAGCCGAAACTGCGTTTTATGCGTCGCATCCGTAGGGGCGTAGCATCATGCTACGCCCCTACGGGCATGGCAAATAGGGTGTATGGCGGGAATGGGTAAATTTTGGTATACTATAGACATGACAAACATTCATACGATCGCGCGGTCTTCGTTCGCTATATTCCTCACCTTCGCGGTGACATTTTCGACGGGTTTAACCCTTGGGAATGTCCTCGTCGATGAATCGATCGAGGGTGAAAGCTTAGGAGCACTACTTCTGCGTTCAGCATCTTCTGCTGTATCGAAGTCATCTGTGAGCTCCAAGCGTGTGGTGAAAAAGAAACTTAAAACAGTGAAGCGTTCCACCATTGTTCGTCCTTCGACGCGTCGTGGAACAGGTTCTTCTTTGAACAGCAAAACGAGTACGGCTTCTTCGGCGAAAGCTGCGATCAAGGCTGCATGTGGTGATGGATTACTCATTAGAGATCTTGGTGAAACATGTGATGACGCAAACATTGTTGCGGGCGATGGTTGCTCTGCGACATGCACCGTTGAAGCAGGGTTCTCCTGCGCGGGTAGCCCGACACTCTGCACATCACGTTGTGGCGATGGCATCGTTGTCGGAAAGGAAACCTGTGACGATGCCAACAATGACGGTGGCGATGGCTGCGCTGCGAATTGTAAGCGTGAGCTTGGTTATAAGTGCACGGGAACTCCAAGTACATGTGAGCTCACTCCGTATTGCGGCGATGGTATCAAAGCGAGTACAGAAGGTTGTGACGATGGTAACAGCACACCAGGTGACGGTTGTACGGCGACGTGTACGGTGGAATCTTGACGGAGCTTTCAGCTGTTGGCTTTCAGGTTTCAGCTTCTTTGGTGAATCTTTAGTTTAATAATCATGGCATTCAACATC
>CAYMIX010000013.1:0-27982 GCA_964391185.1 uncultured Candidatus Peribacteria bacterium
GGTACGGGAAAAGAATCGACGGTTGGGACTCGGCCTCATGGGCATTCACGAGTGGCTCCTCCAACGAGGATATAAATATGAAATGAACCCCGAGCTACGCTCTTGGTTGGAGGTATATAAAAATGAATCTGAAAGGTCTGCCAATGAACATTGTGACCGTTTTTATATCGGTCGTCCTGTGGCGTACCGGGCAATTGCACCAACGGGCTCTATCGGTATCCTCGCTGGAACTACAACGGGAATTGAACCTTTGTTTGCAGTGGCATATAAACGCCGCTTCCTCACAGAAGGAACAAAATGGAAATATCAATATGTTATCGACGGAACAGCGCAAGCCTTAATTGACAAATATGGTGTTAAACCTGACAGCATTGAAAGTGCTCTTGACCTAAGTAACAACTATGAACAGCGCATCAAGTTCCAAGCGGACATACAAGATTACGTTGACATGTCAATCAGTTCAACCATTAATCTACCCTCTTGGGGAAGTAAAGATAACAACCCCGACAAGATCGAAGAGTTTATAAAAACTCTTGCTAAATATGCTCCACGGTTACGAGGGTTTACTTGTTATCCAAATGGAAGTCGAGGAGGTCAACCCCTAACCTCTGTACCTTATGAGGAAGCAATCAAACACAAAGACACTGTGTACGACGAGGTGGACATTTGTGAAATAACAGGTCATGGTGGGAGTTGTGGGGTATGAAAATTGTTTTTCAAAATCGAATGGGAGAAACCATTACACGGGAAGCTCGTGTTGGACAAAAATTAGCCGGCCTACGGTTGATACAACTTATTTTTGAAAACTCACACGAGCTGTATGAACTGACAACAGAGTATGGACAACGCTGGTTGAAAGACAATGCCCATAGAGTTATGCTTTATAGCAAAGATAAACCGATCACCTCAACTAATAGTCCAAAAGAGTCTAATTGGGGTTCAGATTGGGTAGATGATGGAGTATAAAAGAGAAGGGGCCTCAACTGAGGCCCCTTTTCATATTACTTCTCTAGCTCTATGCAACAGTTTCATTCTATCTGCATAACCATTCAACCCTCCATTTATACGTCTGGTAATAAGTTCAAACTTCCCGGCGTCAGCCAATGAATTTAAATTTTTCTTATACCAATACCATCCAGCAGACCTCGACGCATTTTCCGGTGTTTCTAATAACTCTGGAGTTTCCACACAAGGTATTCCCAGAGCTAATGAAACAAGTACGTAGTTATGTTTACCAGTTATTTGAATCAGACCTCTACCCTTATAGCGAACCCCATCTCCAGGTGCTTTGTTTCCCAAGTCAAGCCTACCCTCGTAAGCTGTACCTGACGCTAATTCTCGCACATATTTCAATTGCCCACTCTCATGCCCTATCTGGGCAAGGAACATCCTCAAACGCGCAGGAGTGTTTATTTCAAATTCATCAAACGTGTTTTCAAGATGTGGGAGATAAAGGTCTATCAATTTAGCTGGCGCTTCTTTGTAGATGTATTTGAGTTGAATAGCATCAATCATTGTAATACTTGTATCTATTCATGCTACCAATAGAACCAGAAGCAGTGCCTTCCATGCGCTGTTTACGTGTCTTGCGGCTCTCTACCAAGTCTTGTTGAATACTTGATGTTAATGTGTCGGGGTCCCCTCCACGGCTCATGTAGATATCTTTGTACTTGGCAAACTCCTCTGTTGCACCATAACTAGGGCTTCTTCGGAAGCCTATTTTCATTCTCTTTAAAACTTTGTCACGAGCTTCATCGTCACTAAGTTTTGCCAGTGAGTCTGTAAACAACTCTTTCTTGGCTTTAGATTCTTCCATAGAAGTGAGGCCAAAGTAACGAAGCTTCCAATCACGTCCTGTGCGAGGATAGTCAACACGCTCTTCCTTATCCTTCTGTGCTCCTTCCCTGTCCTTGAACAGAGTGTTCTCCACAACACCACGCATACTGGAAGGACTCCAAGCAAGGGCAGCGTTGGCCGCTGTTGTCTCATTAGGGTCAACAGCTAAGTCGTATGCAGATGTAGCCATACGGCCCATTGTAGAGGCATAAGGAGATAAGAAATCAGCCCATCCATTGGGCACCACATCTGCCATACCTAAGCGACTCTGTACGTTGATGTTGGTTTTGTCAGACAATACACCGTCCTGTAGCCATGTAGGTAGATTCTTTAGGGCAACCTCTCTAATTGTTTGACGTTTACCAAGCTTGTCGGTGATAGCACCAAAGATGTAGTCAAGCTCTTCATAGGCTGTGGCACCAGTGATGCCAGCACCCAAGACAGCCATAGCTAGTCCAGAGAGCAGTGGAATAGGGTCGCCTTGTTTAGCACGACGAATCCAGTCAATCTGTTGACCGATAAAACCATGTTGGAATGTCTTCAGTCCACCTGCCATCTTGCCAATTTCCCCTGCCTTGGTGTACATCATAGGACGTTCCATAGGGGTGTAGTCAATCATGGCATATTGAGTTTTATTGTATGCTAAATCCAAGAGTTCTTTCTTGGGTAGTCCACTGTTCTCCAACATCCGTGCAAAAGCAAAGAACACAAGAGGACGTGTAGCAGCTTCACCAGCAATTCGGTTCCAGTCAGCTATAGCATCAAAACGACGAGAAGCCTTGCTCTGTGTAATCTTGGATACATCCTCAAACTCAGAGAAGTTCATTAGGCCATTGTCATGTGCGTAGTCAATAACTTCCTTCTGGAATCCTTTTGGTTCAATGTCAACCCATTTAGAAAGCATCGCCATAGAGGCATCTACACTGGCCTTAGACATTGATGTAAGGAATTCTAGGCCAGACACATCAGCATTACGAGCTAAACCTAACATTTCAGGAATAGCGGTCTGTGGCACTTGTAAAAGCTGCATAGCCAAGAAGGGGAAGTTCAACATACCCATTGTCAGTTGACCCATACGCTTGGATACCTGATGAATAATTTCTCTAGGTACAGAAGGACCAGCTTTAAACAGGTGTTTAAAAGGAGCATCCAAGAGTGTATTGACAGCAGCACCTTCTGCGCTAACACCACGACCAGTGGCCTGCTTCATGTAATCTTGTACATATTGCTTGGCATTCTGCATGTGATCGAGGGCAGGATTAGATAGCAAGCCAGTAACATCCACTTGTGTCTTCAACATCTCATAGCTCATAGCAGCTTCTTCAACATATTTGAAGAAAGAACGCATACCCTCATTGGTGTTGGCATCAGGAGTGAGCCAAGGCTTATTCCCTTCGTTACCGAAGATTCCCTTCTTCTCTAGAGCATGTAGGTTGGCTCCATACATAGTGGAACCTACCTGAGCAGTGATTTCCTTAATTTTATCTTGTACTTCCTTAAAGGCAGCGTCATTACCACCAAGTAAATCCATAATCTTAGCCATGTCACCAAGCATGGTAACACTCTTTCCTTTTCCACCCAGGTTT
Organism: uncultured Candidatus Peribacteria bacterium; assembly: GCA_964391185.1. Taxonomy (GTDB): domain Bacteria; phylum Patescibacteriota; class Gracilibacteria; order Peribacterales; family Peribacteraceae; genus JAKQEM01. The sequence goes on from CAYMIX010000013.1 coordinate 3,423, forward strand.
GTCCGTGGCAGGTCTTCTGCTATGGCACCTGGGTATTTTTGTTGTAGGTCGCTGGAAAGCTTTCTGATGATGGCATCACGTTGCCATTTGGTGTCAGCAGAGATAATGCCGATAGGCTCAAGCACAGGTTTCCCTTGCTTGTCTAGAACAGCCACACCATCTTTCATCTTAGGCACAGAGAAGATTGTTTTGTAATCTCCTGTAAAGATGCCAGGACGCCATCCAGCACGCTTACGGAAGCCTTTCAGGCCAGCATGTTCATAACTCTCTTGTGCCTTGGTGTAAAGCTCGTCAGAGGCTTTATACAGCTTCTCCATGAAGGAAATTTGACGTTCATTGAATCCGTTAGCACGAAGTTGTTCAGGAGTGAAGGTTGTTTCGTTCTTGTCTCCCATACCCCATGTCTGCCACACCTCATTCCTCTCTTGTTGTGACATTTTCTCCCACAGAGGACCCATCCCTTGTTTGTCAGTAATGTGTACACGAGCAAAGTTCTCCGCTGAGCGAAAGCCTTTGCGGACAGTGTCACGGACATATTTGATTACAGGATTGTTCGTAGCACCGGCAATACGATTGATACCTGCTGTAACTGTCTTACCACGTAACAGTTGGTCAGCACGAATGTCTTTAGCCTCAGGAGCAGCAGCAATCACTTCCTCAGGCGTGTTGAAATTAGCACGGAATCCTTCATCTGTACCTAACAGATTTCTTGCCTTCTTAACCTTGTCTTGTTGCGCCTTGATTGGAGCAACATCTTCTTGTGTTAGGTCTGCCACCTTAGAGCTTTGAGGACCGAGGTCAATACCTCCACGTTGAGAACGGGGTACAGCTAAACCCTTTTGAAGTTGAAAATTTGGCCCTATCAAGACACCATCTTCGTGGAGATTTTTAAATGGATAATCATACAGACGATCTGCTTTGTGTAAACGGAGGCGATTTTCTGCTAAAACTGCCTCACGTTCCCCATGCACTTTCTCCCACTCAGTCAGATCAATTTTTCCTTCGGTATCTCTCCAATTGTAGCCTTTCTGAAAGCCCTCTATTTCTTGTACGGCATGTTGTAGTTCATGTATTAATGTTTTAGTGAAAGAACTATCTTGCTCAGTTTGTTTTCTATAATAACGAACTAAATCACTATAATCACTAGGGACTTCCTCTATATTTGCTTTTATATTTTTCAAGTCTTCTAAAGAATATCCAGAATAACTCCCATTGTTTACTTGTTCTCTAAAACGAAACAAAGCATCATCTTTCAATTGTTTTCCACGAGGTCTTCTTGTATCTACCACATCTGGATAGTTTTTAAAAACAATTTCATTTCGTCCAGAATCAAAATGAGCCTGTGATTCTATAGAAGGGTCAATCCTTATCTTAAGTCTTTTTAATTGAGGGTAGTTTTTAAAAAGGAGGGGATGGTCTATAACAGAGCCAACAGGAATAGTTTCTCCAGCCACCAAGTTCTGAAGCCCCTTTTTGTTTATATTTGTTTTTGAATCATCGATCTCGAATCTCCAACGACCGTCACCACCCATTGCCCAGCCGGTGACCCCCCATATTTTCTCAGGTTGCCATCCTCGTTTTGTCAACTCTAAAGCTTGCTCTAATTTACTTTTGTTCTTTTTATTTGACCAATCTCCACCAAAAATGCCGCGTTGTCCTTTAGGTACAGAAAACTTATCCTGTAAACGAGACACACCTGCTTCTAGATTTTGTTGTTCTGCTCGTTGTTGATAGGCAGCATCTGTTTCAACATCCTTGACAGGCTGTTCAATAGCATCCTTGAATAATTGCTCCTGCATAGTATCCATTACAGGATCAGCAGACCTGTCTTGCTTCTGTAGATTGACAAACATATCAGGCTGTGGGCTACCCTCCACTTGAGCCTCACGGATAAGTTCAGGACCTTCTGTGAAAGGAAGATCAATTTGATTGGAATGATCTACAGCATTAGGTTCACCATAGCGACGTAGAGGATTGTATTGCTCTGGTGTACGATTGAAAACCTCCTGTTGAGCACGAAGATTCTCAGGAACTTGGTCAACTGTGAAGTTGCTTGTTCTTTGTGGGAAAGTTTCTTTAGGAGTGATGGTTTCTTCCAGTCCTTTTAGATTGGCTGGAGGTTTTGTGTATTTTTGTTTAGGTGTTGTAAAACCGCCGAAGGCTCCACCCATAGCAGCAGACAAGATAGTTGAGCTAGGTGAGAATTCGTGTGCTTGTTGCATCTCAGGTGTACTAGCAATTTGCTGGATAGCACCACGAGTGGCAACATCCTGAGCAGCATTAGCAGCACCACCAGTGAAGATACGAGAAAGGGCTGTAGGTCCCATAGCACCAATTTTATAGCCTAAGATTTGTCCTAAAGCATCTGTACCTACAGCAGCAGTTGTTCGATACCCACTTTCTCCAGCATCTAGGAAACGCTTACCAGTCTCAAGAGGAGACAAAGGAGATAAAATAAGGTTGGGCACAATACCAGCAACCCCGGAGATAAGTTCTCCTCCTAGTCCTTGACGTTTCTGTTGAGGGTTAGCCCATTTATTTCGGCTTTCAATTCGTTCATTCAAGCCCTTAAACACTTTGTCTTGTGTTTCCTTCCCACCTACCCATCGTGTAGGAACAGAGGCTAACAAAGACAATCCTGTGTCAGCAGTGTTACCAACAGAAGCAACAGCAGTTTTTAAGTCTTCTAAAATAGAAGTTTTACCACCATCAAAAAGCCCCAGCGGATCATTCTGGGGCTCTTCATCAAACAGTCCTAATGGATCGTTCATTGTATTCCTTACTTAATATCAACACCAAACTTTTTCTTGAAAGCTTCTTTAAGTTTTTCTGGAGGAACTCCTGGATAAAGTTTTTGTAGGTCTGCTAAGCTTTGAGGACGTGATTGAGCAGGGCTACCTGTAGATGGTTGAACAACAGGGTTGTTCCCTAATGTTGGGGCAGCAGGAAGGCCCTGCTCTTGGAATCCAAGTGATTTAACATCTGGCTTGCCTGCATTACCTGCTGCACGAGCACGTACATCCATATCGCTAATAATGCGAGTAATGTTATCAAACTCAGATTGTAATGCAGCACGTTTGTCTGGATCAATCTCAGCACGAAGTTCATTGTATAGAGCAGCTTGTGTATTCTTGAGAGTCTCTTTACTTCCTGTTTTCTTGGCGTCAGAGACAGCACGACTAACAGAGGCTTTGTATTGAGCTAGTGCTTGTTGTTGGGCAGCCTTTGTTGCAGCTAATGCACGAGCATCCTCACCCTTTTGTGCTTGCAGAGCAGATTGTTGTGCAAACTTGCTCTGAGCCATTGTCATATATTCACCCATTGTAGACATTGTTTTGCTTAGAGTTTCAGGGTCCATTGAGTCAAACTCAGGTTGCCAGAAACTTCCAAGCATACGCTTGCCCATTTGATGGCGAACATTAGGAGGTAGGAGAGTTAAAGCCTGTCCTGTCTGTGAATAGGCAGACGCACCGCCATTGATGAAGTCAAGGTCTTTCTTGTTCATCTTCCCTTGGTATTCACCTAACAGAGCATCAAATTGCTCTTTCATGCTGTCTTTACTAAGCTTGGCTTTATCGGTAAGTAAAGAACTGTTAGCTGTAACACCTGGAAGTTGTTCTTCAAGTGTTCGATTATTGAGACGCTTTTCCTCCAACACAAGAGGATTCATCTTCTGTGTTTGTGCATTCTTTAACTGTTGTTCAAGAGACTGTTGGTCAGCATATTGCTTTCCTTGGTCCAATAGGTCACGGGCAGCGAGGTTACCTAGAGGATTCCAGTCTCCATAAACATCTTGTAAAGACTTGATTTGAGAGGTATAGGGGTCCATTTAGTCTCCGCTTGATCCACGCAGCCAGAAGTCATCTGGGTTAGAAAAATCGTTGTGGTTTGATGCACCTGAGTTGAACATACCAGTTAAGCCATTCTGCATCCTGTCAAACAAACCAGATTGACGGCCAAACTGTAAGAGTTGTCCTAGTCCTTGTGTACGCATCTGTGTACGTTGATTCTGTAGTTGATTCAGCATACCAGACTGACCAGAAGCCAGTTGTGCTAGACGAGCCTGTAGTTCAACCTCACGAGGGCCATATTGTGAACGACGGCCAGCAGCAGCATCCTTACGTTCCAATTGTTGGCGTAGAGTTTGAGCATAGGGGCTATTCTGTCCATAAAGGCCCTGTAAGCCGTTTATTTGTGAGTTGAGTCCCTTGCTAGCTTGGTTATACCCATAGAGGGCTCCTAGGCCCCCTATAACGTTCCCTAGCATACTCCCTGTGCCTCCACGGCCTGTTGATTCCCCATATCCCATACCGCTAGACGCTCCTCGTGGCATCATACCACCAATTGTAGGACCACCAAATAAACCAGATAGGGAGTTGACCATACCTAGTCCGGGGATAGCACCGACAATACCATTGACAATACTGCGGCCCATTGAGTCACCACCTGCATTCATACGACGACCGTCTGGTGCTTGTGCAGCAGCCATAAGACCACTGGTGACAGGTCCGGGTAGTCCCGCAGCATTGCCAGCCATGTTTGCCCCTTGACCTAGGAGAACACGTTTGGCACGATTCCAGAAACTATTGGGATCGTTATAATCTGCAGTGTTTCCATCAGATTGTGGGGTGTATTGGTCTGAATTAGGATCATCCCAACCACCAGTTGTATAGTCGTTTGGAGAATCAAAGCTATCACTGCCAGGATAGTTCACAGAATCAGGTTGTCCCCAATCTGACCATCCACCACTATTACCTGTACCACCCCAACTGTCGCTACCGGGATATGATGTAGAATCACTAGTTCCCCAGCTACCTAGTCCACTATTGTCTGCCATTATATCTCCTTATGGCTTAGTTGTGCCTAAGTCAGTCACAACCAATGTGCCTGCCGAATTTACTGTCACTCTCCAGTAGTGAGGTGTTCCAGCATTATCTTTCAATACCAACCCTTTTGAGTTTGTATCGACAATTAAATCGTCTGTGGTGTCTACACCTTTAGTTGTACGGCTGGAGGCATTCAAGCCAGCATATCCGCTTACAGCATTCTTATTAGTCTGTAGTTCAACGTTGTCTGTAATACCATAACCTGCTAGGGTTGTAGGTGTTCCAGAAATGTTTGTCCATGTAGTTGTAACCTGATTGTTATTGAGGATGGTTCTCATCTTCTCATACCAATCGTTGAAATAGGAGTGTCCTGGAGGAATACCAACGGGAAGGGGAGGTAGTTTAGCCATGTTTAGGTATCTGTAGCAATTGTTTTAACAGTGCCATCACCAAACTTGATTTTAAAATCTCCGTCTGCTGAATCAATATACAAAAGAGCCTTACCTAAGATTGTAGTAGGGGCTGTGATGCCATCCTCCAGAGCAAACGTATTGGCAATAGCAGCTACAGGACTGATGCTAAATCTATCTGTGCCGTTGTTACGAAAATTGTAAGTATCAGTTGTGCCATTGTAGGAAATAAAGTTGTTAGGCTTACCTGCAACCTTAAAGTAGATGGCATTGTTGCCTGTCATACCAATTGACATTAAGTCTCGTAAATAGGACAGTTCATTTGTGCTATTACCACTGTTATCAGTGTAGTAGTCATAGATGTTAGTAATTGTATCAGCTATGTCTTGTACAACCAGACGAGCACGATCAACACCAGCAGACAACTCAAACAGCTTGGAACCAATACCGTTGACATAGCGAACATAAACACTGGTGTCGCTTGAGCGAATGAGGATACATGTACGACCTGACTGCACACCCTTGATACGCATAACAGCAGACAAATAGCGATTAGAACCTGTGACGTTCAGAGCATAGCCAGTGAGAACACCAGGAGCAGGACTGTTAGTCATGTCAGCATCAACTTCAACATGGCAATCTGTAGTCTTGCCTACGATAGCACCATCTAGGCAATCCTTGGTGATTACATCACGAATGGTGCAGTTGAATGGTCCGTCACCAAAGGTGGCACCATCACCACCCATTGCAACACCACCCTTACAACCTTCTGCATATCCACCTAGAATCCAGCAGTGCTTGCTCTTGTTTTTGATTTGTAGACCCATACAAGGACTACCGGAAGGATCAAGAGCCTTGACAACACAGTTTTGAATAGAACTACGAAGCATGCCTTCGTGCAGGAATCCATTCTGTCCTTTGGCATTAGACTCAGAAAGGCAATTGATAAAGTGGCAATCACCGTATGTATCGTCAACATCAACGAACGTCAGGATGGCTGTATTACGATGGTTATAGATTTCTAGATTACGGCATACAACCTTATTGGCATTACGCATTGAGATGCCATGTGAAGCAAAGCCTGTAACATCATATCCACAATCAATCTTGAAGTCCTCCATCACAATCTTGTTAGGAGAGACAATTGACAGACAGGTAACAGCAGTGGTTGTACGTTGACGAATCACTGTTTCTGGACCACAGCCACGTAGCACAAAACCCTTGGCAGGAGAGGTGAGGACAAGAGCAGAAGTAATTAGATAGGTTTTTTTGTCCATCAGACCTGTCCCACCGTTAGCAGCTAGGTAGGTTAGGAATGCTTGGAAATTGGTTGTATCATCTGTGGTGCCATCACCAACACAACCAAATGTCTCAGGACGGACAATAGATCGTTGGCTATACACAAACTCGTCTACATCATTCAGCCATGTAGAAGCAATAACAGTACCAGCAGAGAAGTTGGTTGTTGCCATTAATTTCGTCCTTTATTGATTTTAACTTCTAGCCCTTGAGCACGAAACATTTCATTAGCTGCAAAAGTAAGTTTAAAGATTCGTTGTCTAAACCAACCAAGTCTTCGTACAACAGGATAGTCTTGTTTCAGGTTTATGGATACACCTGTGTTGTATGATTGATAATCGTCATCACTCCATTGTATCAGCAGGTTTGCATCGGTAGCAGGTCGGTCACCAATGAAAGCAACCTGTGACATGGTTTTACGATTTAGTGTACCAAAGCTATCTGCCTCTGTAGTAACAACACAAGAGAATGTTGTACCTGCATCTTGATACAAACCAGCATTGATCTTGTAGACAGCACTGTCACCTGAGATGGAGAAGAAACTGTAGATGTTGGTTGTGCTCTTGATGGACACAGCGTGGTTTACATTGAAGATGCTCTCTGTCTTAAAGGCCCAACGAGCCCATAGGTCAGTGTCAACATCAAACACATATGTACGTGTGCCTCCGTCATTGACAGCATAGAATGTGTGACCACTGCCTGAGACAATAGCTCCATTCCATGTAGCAGTGCCTGTAGCAGATACAGCAAGATAACGGGAGATAGTGGGAGTTCCTACAGCATCAATCTTGAAGTCTTTGAGTCGGTATACATCAGGACTTCCACCTTCGTCTGCACCAATATAATACAAGATGTTTCCGTATTGAGCAAAGCCACCTAGATAAGTGTTAATCTTGATAGGAGTATCGTTCCGAGAAAGAGGACTGCCAGAGGGTTCCCCACTATCCCAGAAATACTCAATACTACTACTGCCCATAGCAACAAGGTAGTTGTTAACTTTAGTAATGCGCGTAACATAATCACCCTCCATTTCAGCAGAGATAAAATCCCCGGAGGTCCACAGCATGGGATCGTTTAGATTGCTGTTGTAAATGTCGGCACTACTGGCTTTAGCAACAAATAAATAACCGTCTAGGAATACAGGATAGGGCTGATGTACTGGCATGTCTGCATCAACACAAGCTGTCACCGTATTAGTAGAATCAATTTTATTAAGTGTCGTCCCATCAGTAGCAATGACAACAGAAGTATTGTTATCGTAAAGGAACAGACAGAAACCAACAATACCGGTAGTTGTAGAAAAAACGTTACTAAGAGTAGTAGAGACAGCCGTATTAACGTTATAAACGTAGAGGTCATTGTTGACAGCATAGAAGAGCTTATTCTGGTCAGGCCAAAAGAACATACCTCGAACACTCTCAGCAGCAACTGACGCAATCTGTTGGTTGCTACCAGGACGCTTAGTTACAAAATGACGTTTATCCTCCGCAGCTTTGTTACGAACAGGTTCAATGAAAACGTTAAGAAGGTCTTCGTCTTTTCCAGACACACCACCATCACGAGACGTAATCTCTCGTGTAAGCTGTACTTCCTGACTACTGAAAGTATCTTCTGTTGGTGTACGATTAAAAGCCATGACGCTCTATCTGAAAATAAAACGACGATTCCTCGGTTCCATTGCTTAGTGCATTCTGTAGATATTCGTCTGCTTCCTTCTTCAGCATCTGACGATCAGGAAGAGGAATACCCCACTCTGGTGCTAGACGAACAGCTAGCCCATAGATGATTGCTCCATACCATTCCTCTGGAAAATCCATTGTGTCGGTAGAAGCGGAAACATATTCTGTAGGACGTTGGTAAACAATAGTGATGGTGCTACTGGATGCAGCAGTACTATCAGGAGTAGGCCACACTTGGATAACACCAGTGTTAACCTTAGGCTGATAGGTTAGCTGAATGGGGCTACCACCACTTGATGTGGGTGATAGGTTGAAATTGTAATTCGGAACAATCTCAACAGGAATACGTGTTGAATTCCCTGTGTCATTACGCCATGCTTGCAGGATGCGTAATGGATAGGGAGTATTGATTGTCTGCCCTGTACCAATGGTATAGGAAGACGTAGAAGCCGTCAGAGAGAACGTGTATTGGTTGCGTGCCCAGATAGGCATACCAAGGGCTCTATACTCCCCTAGAAGGGCATTTAGAGCCAGTGTGCCGTTGGTGTAGTCTTCTGAGGAAGGAGTGGCTCCAGCAGCCAGCACATTCAATTTACGAAGAGCAGCCTCTATGAATTGATAACTAGTGAGTTGATTGGTTGTTACGCCTGAAGTCATTATTCATGTCCATTCGTATCTAGGTCGTGTAGAAAGGAGTATGCAGGAGTAGCATAGTCTGCTTGAGAGCAATCTGCTGTACCCATATCTGCATAAGCAGTGCGATCTTGAATGTCACAGAACTGGACAAAGTTGTCAGGAGAAACATCTTTGCTAATAAAGCTAGGAACGGCTGTTTCAGTTCTAACCTTAATCAGTGTCTGTGGATGACGAGGTTCCCAATCTTTTGGGCAAGCTAGTACACCATCCCAACGGTGTTTAAGGTCAGAAGAAGGGAACCAGAAGCCACACACATGACATGCGGCTTTCCAGTTACCCGGCCATTTAGCTTTGCGCATTAATGTTCCTGCGGTTTAATACTACGAATGTCTTTGCGAATCTCTTCGAACATACCACGAAGTTCAACTTTGAATTCCTTGAAATCGTCTCTGTGAAGATAGTTTTGCTTTACAGAAGAAAGTTCTGATTCTAGTTTTGTCAAGCGATCTTTAGATTCCATAATGTTGTTTTTCATGAACCACACAGCAACCCCCATTAGTCCAAAAACAAACCATTGTAAAATTTGTGCTTCTGTCATCGTGTGTCCCAATCATTCGGTAAACCAATCATAAATGATTTTTCATTGGTATCAACTGAGTTTCTCATATTACTAGAGAACATGACACGAGTTCCCTGTTTGTTTATTGTGCTATGGGGCTCAGCAAAATAAGCATCACCAACGTTACCTGTACTGTAATTGGACTGATGATGCGCTAAACGGATACGACGAGGGCTTGTTGTAACAAGCTCCACTGCTATGATAACTTCGTCTTTCCAAGCACTCCCGGGTTCTCCAGCATATGAACCAATGATGGCCCAACCATCATAATGCCCGCTCATATGCCAAGCATAACTACTGCCAGTATATCCAGGTGTAAGCTCGTAAGCCACACCATTGTCCATACGACGGTAGTAAATATAACCATCACTAACATCAGGCATAGAGCCTACGTTGTAATTGATGGATACATAAACATCATTACCTAGTGCATCAACAGCAGTGTCTGCGTGTTCACCATAATAACTCAGTTGTGTAAAGGAACCAAAGTTAGAGGTGTATGCACGAGTACCATCTGTGCTATTGATACCCGCTGCTGCGGCTGTAGTCATTGTAAGACCAGAACCGTTTGACCAACTAGGAACACAATAAGCACCACTAGGACTTGTGGAAACGTTGTTAGGTTTATTGGTTGTTAAAATAGAGCCTAGGATAGTGTTGGTGCTTTTCTTGTACATTAGCAAACCAACTTGGTTGAAGCCTGAGGTTTGACAAGACATGCCCCACACATCACCGTCATCTGAGGGCCTACCTTCTCCTTGCCACCACACACGAGCTACGGTTGTCCACGAAGCTCCTAGGCTGTCAATGATAGGTTGCCAGTCAATATAGGTTGTACGAGTCTTGGATACAATGTCAAACTCATAGGTAATCATACCTCCGTTTTGATCCATGTACCAAATCTTGTTAGGATCGGTTGGATGCCAAATAGGCTCACAGTCACCAGCAAACGCACCACCAGTACCTACTCCTAAACCACCTGACCCTGGAGAACTTGTACGACCACCATCCAGTTTAGCAAAAGTATCTGCATTATACAGATACCAATATCCGTTACTAGCTACTGCAATAAAACGTGTATTGTCAGCATTGAATGCTTGTCTACGACTATACTCATGACGAAGATAGCTAATACCACCATCACCATCTGTAGACTTTGTAGCTTGGTAAATAGCTGTACCAAAATTTGAATCTGTATAGCTGGGAGTAGAAACTGTTGTGGCTTTGGCATTAGGGTCAGACTGAGAAGGACGAGCGTAATAGGTTGTATTTGTTACAGGAGTCCAACCTGTATACAAACTATTGAAGGTGCTTTCCCGGGCACCTCCCCCACCACCACCGACAACTGCTACACCTTTTCTTTTGTTTGTTGCTGTTATTGAAGATGATACAGAACTTAAAATCATTTTAAGGACCCTTAAATGAAGTCACCATGACAATAGTACCAGCACTGGTGTTTGTCTCTGTCCATTGAGGAGTGATGGAAGTTGTAGCTGCAACCTTGACACCACCAATAGCACCTACCCATGAAGTACCAAAGTCGGTAGTTTCTTGTAACTTTGTAAAGCCACTACCAGTTACAGAGTGTGAGCAGGTAGGGGGAGAAGTTGAGAAACTAGCAAAGAGAGACAAGACATATTCGTTAGATTGTGCCAGTGTACCAGAAGCTACACCGAATGGACTAGTTTCATCATTCCCTTGTACGTGTACATCAACAATACCACTAGTGAGACCACCTACAATTTCTGTCAGGAAAATAGAGGGTACAGCAGCAGCACCACTACAAGTAACTGTTGCATTGTGTGTAGCACCACCCGTTCCATTAACACAGATATATCTAGCTGCTTTCATACCAGCAGAACTATTTGTTTGTGTTGTTCCTTGTAGAGTATAAGTGTTGCTCTTGCTATCAGCAATGGAGGATACAGTTGTGGAAGCATCAAAAACAACGTCTACAATGAATGTTGAACCAGAGGCAGTGCTAGTCACAGAGTTAGTTGTAGCCGTCGAGTTACCACTATTTCCTTTAGCAGTAACGCCCACATCAAAGGTGCCCCCACCGGAGGCAACCTTGTGTGACATTAGCAGTTGTTGATTAGCTCCCATTAGGTTAGACCTGTACCTGAGATTAGCCAAGTAGTCGAGGTAAGCTTACGAGCAGTGGCTGTGCCATACTGAGCAAGTGATCGACTACCAGTTGTACCTGTACCAGCTAAATACATTGTGTCTGTAGTGATAGCAATTGTTACGACCTGTGAGGTCATGTTGCTAAACGAGATGCAAGTACCAACTGGATAAGCTACAGAAGCGTTGGCTGGAATCGTGAAGGTTCGAGCGTTAGCGTCTGTTGAGGGGTGGTCAATCGACTTACCAGAATCACCAATAACACAGGTGTAGGCAGCACTCTGACTGTTAGCAGGAACAACCAAGAATCCAACACTGTTTGTACCATCCGCTGTACAGTTTGACAGGTTACCTGAGGTGGGAGTACCCAGCACAGGAGTTGTCATTGTTGGGCTAGTTAGTGTCTTGTTAGTAAATGTTTCAGTACCAGCAAGAGTAGCCAATGTACCAGTGGTTGGGAATGTGACGTTTGTAGAACCTGTGGTTGTCAGGGTGAGGGCGTTAGCACCTGAGGTAGTAAAGGCAGCAGCAGTTGTGACGTTACCTGCAAGAGAAATTGTACGTGCAGCATCGTTCAGGTTCCATGTCAGAGTACGTCCGGCAGTGAGAGTGCCGTTGTGTGTCTCTGTCATATCAAACGCACCAGTACCGGCATTACGCAGAGCAAAGCCAGTTAGACCCGTAGCAGTACCACCGTTGATGGTAGGAGTTGTGAGGGTCTTGTTTGTCAGTGTGTCTGTGGTTGCTTTGCCAACAAGAGTATCTGTAGCAGCAGGAAGGCTCAGTGTAGAAGTACCCAGAGCACCCGCAACAGCAGAGAGTGTAACAGTACCACTTGTGGCGTTCTTGAAATCGACACCACCGACAGAACTACCAGCAACACCCAGAACAATCTTGCTTGTACCATCGGAAGTGATACCAGCAACAACCTTGGTGTCAACAGTACCTGCACCTAGCACAACACTGTTAGAGGTTAGGTTACCTCCTGTATTGGTTACAGTGCCAGAACCACCGCCAGAGGCATCAATCTGATTCCAGTCAGCAGCACCAGCCGAAGCAGTGATGCAGATGAAAGCAGCAGGAGTTGTGGTGTTAACCCACAGTGAGCCAGGACCATAACCATCAGCAGTGTCATCGTTAACTGTTGGGTTACTAGAAGCAGCAAAGTTGTTTAGACCATTACTACCAGGCTCACCAAACAGACGATAAGTAGAACCATCATAACGCCACACCAGCCACAATTGCGAGCTAGCAGGAATAGTGAAGGTTGTAATTGTAGCATTCCGTAGCATTGAATAGCTAGAGGGAATGGTGATTACGTGACCAGCAGTATCGCTGTTGGTTAGATGCAGTCCGAACCAAGCGTTGGTTGTGGCTGTTGCACTGAAGGTAAAGGTGCTATCAGCACTGATACTCTTTGTATTTAGTTGCTTGGTAACATCAATTGCCAGAGCACCCATTGCATTGGGAGCAACAACTTCAGCACCGTCGTGAGTGAACAAGCCGCTGATTGTGGGTGTGGTGAGTGTTGGGCTAGTAGCACGAACATAACTGCTAGAGCCTGTAGTTGCAACACCTTGAATAGCTGTAGCAGAAGTCCATTCAGCAACCTGACCACTAGAGGGAGTACCTGTAATTGTTACAGAGCCGCCACCACCAGATGGAGAAGTACCATCGGCCTTGGTATAACGAAGGACACGCCAGTTGCCACTACCTAGAGAAACAGCCGCAAAGGTATCTCCAGATGCTGTGGTGATGTTAGAACCAGCATTGGGTAGGATTAGGCTAGTAGCGTTGTGTGTGAGGGTTAGAGCACCTGTGAAACGACCTTCTCTGTATGTGCCATCAGGAGCAGTGCCAAAACCTGTAATTGTGGTTGTGCCGCTAATGGCAACACGAGTGCCTGTAGAAGTGCCAATTGAAGTTGTAGTAGCTGATGCAATTGTATCCTCATCACCAAGGTTAGTAACACCTTCCATAACTACAGCAGGACCACGGGCACCTGGGGTGACATATGGACGAGTGCAGCGCCACACACAAGCAGCAGCACCTGTGGTTTTACCAATCAGTGCCGCATAGAGTTCTGTGAAACCAATCTTGCCATATACAGCAGTTGTATCTAGACCATTATCCGCAGCACTAGAAACATCTAGCGTAGCCATTGCACCTAGAGCTGTCAGGGTAATTGTACTACCACTAATATCACCTGTAGTTGCTGTGTAAGCAACACCATCTAGACGTGAATCATTAAAGCCCCAAACCATGAGTTTGGAACCATTGATAATACCGGCAGCAGCACAAGTACGGTCAAGAGTGATAACAGGAATATTGCTGCCATCTAGAGAAATACCAACAACGTTATAGCTAACTGGTAATGTACGATCTAGTACAAGCCAATCACGGGTGGCATCAGGTTGACCCAACCATTGATACATGTCTGATGGAATGGTAACACTACCAGAGGTAATAGAACCAGGATCAGCGAGAGTGCCCGAAGCTAAACCAAAGACAGCCACAGTCTCAGAGGTAACAGAACGAACATACAGGTTTGTACCTGCTGTCATTGTGCCAACAGTTCCTGAGGACTGAACACGCATACCTGTATTAAGCAGGTGAGGACGCTTGAAGGTTAGGGTAACTTCACCGTTGTTTGCTGAACTCCAAGAGTTACCTGAAGCAGCGATATCAATGTCTGGAACACCGGCGCTGGCATTCTCATGACGACGATATGGGTCAAGGAGATAGCCCCAAGCAGTGTTACTAGAGCCAGTTAAACCGGCAGAAGTAAGTAGAGGAACCATCATACCATCACCACTTATACGCTTGATTCCCCAAGTAAGCTTGATGGAACCAGCACGAGGATCGATGGTAATGGGCCAGTAAACACCTTCACCGTAGCTACCACTCCATGAAACAGCATTAGCGTTCTGTGAGGGGAAACCAGCAGGAGCATCTGCCACAGCAGACACTGTAGCAGTTGAAAGGGTACGAGCACCAACTAGTGGGCGAGCAGAGGTTGAATTGGAGATGTATTGGCCGTTGACAACAACAGCATTGCTCTGACTAGGTGAACGGTCAACGTAGTTGACAATACGTGGATCACTTTGACCTTGTGCAAGAGAAACTAGGTTGTTACGGGTATTAGCACCGAAGACAGCAATAGCTTCTTGCGTACGAGTGCCAAAGGGAGTAGAGTTGTCTAGCTTATGTTGTTCACGATAACCACCAGAAACAACAATACCATAGCAATCGTTCTTGAACTCAAAGCCAATGTTGGTGTGCTCCATCTTGGCGCCTGAGATATAGGAGCCATGCTCACTCTGCATTGAGCAACCAATGTGCAAACCGTTAGCAGTGATGCCATGCACTGTAAGAGCATTACACTCTTCAATACCCAGACCGATACCACCATAACCAGAGACAGTAGAACCGTCCATAGCAGCACCAGCAGATGCCTGTACAAAACCCTCAAACACGACGTTACGAAGAGAGGCGTAGTAAGCACGCTTCAGATACAGCAGATATTGGTTAGTTGAACGGTGTGTAGGTTCACGCAGATAGAAGTTACAGTCTTGGAACAACACCTTGACTAGATAATCTGTGTCGATGAACTTTAGTGCATCTGTCAGATTGGTTGTACCATCACCACCTTGGGTGAACATGCACTTGAAGCCAATGTTCTTGAATGCCCATTCTTGCTGTAGCCCTGAGGCATTGGGACGCAGGTCGAAACCACGCCATGTAGTGCCATCAGAACGGAAGGTAGCAGCAGAACCAGTAGAGGGACCTACAATCAGGGAGGTAGAAGTACCACTTCCTTCGATGGTAACACCGAAACGGCTACCTGTGGTTTCACTAGCCACAACAGGAGCAGCAAGAGTCCAGACACCTGGACCAACAATGATTCGATCACCTTCTGCTAGAATAGGGGAACTAGAACGACCATCCTCAGGCATGGCATTGAACAGATTTGCCATGATTGCATCAATAGCAGTGCTCTGACCATAACGAGTAATTAGGCCAGGAGAGAACACTGTATCGGTACGGCCACTAGCAGAACGAGCATCAATAGCCTGTTCTGTACGCAGTGGGTTCATGTAAGCAGTTGTGTTGGTACCAGCTTCTGCTTCACCTTGTGTAGCGAATGTACCACCACCTCCACCACCAGAGGCGTCTAGGACACCACCAGAGAGGGTTAGGTTGGTGCCAATTGTAATTTCTTCAATGGCACCTGTAGAGGCTGTAGAACGGCCCAGAAGGCGAGCCGTAGACATAGTGATACCGGAGGCAGTGACAGCACCCGAAGCGGCTGCCCCAAGGTTTGTGCGTGCGTCGGCAGCGGTGGAAGCACCTGTGCCGCCATCGGCAACAGCTACGTCTGTACCACCTGTAACATAAAAATCGGCATCACTTAGGGCAGTGTTAAACTCTGCAGTGGTGCCGGAAACTGTGTTGCTGGTTAAACTGATGGTTTTATTGGTGAGGGTGATCGTGTTAGCACGCTCAGCAAAAACGAAAGCAGTTGTTGCAACTTGTGTAGTGTTAGTATTGGCTGCTGCTGTAGGAGCAGTAGGAGTACCAGTTAAAGCAGGAGAGGCAAGTACGAAAGCAGCAACGTTACTGAGAGTAACCTTGCGTGTACTACCGTTAACGCTTTGCGCTGTGTCTGAAACATCAACTACGGGAATTACGTCACCGTTAGCTAATGTTGCAGTTGCGGTTAAACCAAAGATTGAGGTATTTGCCATGTGTTAAGCCTCTAGTGCAACAATGTCAGTGCCGTTTTCCAGCAGAAGAGAATCCACACCAGTTTCAATTAACAACTCTGAACTGGAGGGAGGAAAGCTTGTCGCGTTTTTAAAGGGATATAAACGTAACCCCAATCCTGTAAACATATTAGTACAGCGCGATCATGTTTGTAGCAGTTGTGCTAGTAGACAGCACCATGTCTGCTTGGATGGGGAAAATGCCTACTGGCACAGAGACAAAGGTAATTGTCTGACCATCAGGACAACGAAGTCGAATATCCCCTGTGCCACCTACATATAATGCACGGCAAACAGGAAACACTGTTGAATCTGAAGGAGTAACAGCGACGGCTCCATGTGCCGAAACTGTTGCATTTGCGTCACGAAAAGCGCCCATTAGTTTCTCCAAAAAAGAGGGGCCGAAGCCCCTCCTTCGTTAGTCATCCACACCGCCGTTAGCTTCGGCCATGAAGAAATCGATGATTACATAACCAGTACCACCAGCAGTTGAGCTTCCCACTGTGTAAGTGGAAAGAACCATCTTGTCTGAGTCTAGCTTGGTTAGCACAGATGCACCAGCACTTGTGCCAGCATTAACAAGTCCTACTTTCGTAGTTGCCATGCTGAAAGCTGAGAGAAGAGCGGAGGTTGATCCGCTCCAACCCAGAACAAAACTGCCTGCTGCGGTTGTGGCATCCACGGTTTGTAGCACATGAACACCAGTAACTACAGCACCCTTTGGTAGCGCACACTTAGGAGTTGAGCTATCGGTTCGGGCAATGGGGACGATGAGTTGCATCGTCTCCTTGCGCTTTGGATAGCTAAGCCCTACTTGGGAAGAAGTAAAGTTAGCCATGTGTTAACCTCAGGCCCCTGGGCTTCCGTAGATAGCTCGTGGATCGGTCCAGCCGAAGCTGTAACGAGCAGTTGCCTTGTACTTGGCATTCTCGGTATCGAAGTCTTCATCCATACCGAATTCATCACCACGACGCTCGAAATACTTGAGGCCATTCTGCACGTCAGTGCGGAGGAACCAAGCATCGGTGTCGGTTAGGTAATGGTTGACAACAACCTCAGGAACCATGCCCATAGTTTTCAGGGCGTTTGGATCGTTAAGGTCAGTGCCAGTACGGCCTTCAGCCTTTAGAATACGAGTTGCCTCGAACATCAGTTCCTTAGGAATGATGAGCGTCTTGGGACGCACAGCAATCTTCAGGCCACGGTCATTGGTGAAACCAGCAATGTCAATCACAGCCTGCTCAAGAGCAGCTTCTGAGAGGTCAACTGCGGTAGCAACACCGTTGGTCCAAGTGCCACCAGCAATAGCTGGGTGTGAGGCTGAACCACCACCGCCTGCGGAGGCAATGAGGGTAGCACCGTCACCACCTAGATATGAGGTGTTGAACGCACGGTTGTACACGTTAGCTGCAACAATCTCTTTGGTTTGACGCATTGAGAATGCAAGGCTTTGGGCCTTCAGTTTACCTACCACATCATACTGGTCGTCTTCATAGATTTCACGAGTGATGATGAAACCAAGGGCATACACCACATGGTTGTATCGGCTTGTGAACCCTTGACGGCTAGTGTCGTAGGTTACTGGAGCGCCTTCTGCCTTTTGGACAGCTAGACCGAAATGTGAGCTACCAACATCCTCTTCGAATGCCTTACGGCTTGTGTTCTTTTCAAAGAGTTTGTCCCACTCAACTGGATACTGTGCATAAGCATCCCCATACCAGGTATTAACACCGGGCCATAGGGCCTTAGCAAAACTTGAAGTAGCAATTACACCCATTATATCCTCCTATTAGACGCCAGCAACGCCAACGCTACCATAAGTGTGGACGTTGATGCGAACATGCACCTTGTTATAGGCACTGTTAATCTCATTGTCTGGACGCTTAACTACACCCACGATTTGCAGTGGGAGAGTAGAGGTAGTAGCAGGGGCTGTGGTTGAATAAACATACATAGGAGAAGCACCAGTGAGAAGTGGTGTGGTATGTGCCGAAGCACCAACGCCTACGTTAAGACCCACGGAAGCAGCAGCAACTGCGGCATCAGCTTCAGCCTCAAAGATGAGGTCATCAGCATCAGCTACAAGCACATATTGCTTAGTTGAGGCAGGACGATACACGGGAACATCCAGAGCGATTGAGCCAGCAGTCATGTTACCATCAAGAGGGTCTAGTTTGGTATTGATGACACCGACAACAGCGCCGAGGACAGGACCTGCGGTGATTTGTGACGAAGCAGCAACAACAGCTTCTACAGCGGGAACACCACCAGTAGCTGCTGAGTCTGACAGCTTAACGAGGTCACCAACGAAGACAGGAACTGCTTCGCCAGCGGGAACCTCATAGAGATTGCATTGTCCATTGTATGGGCTACCATTTAGGTGCTTTACAGGACGAAAGCCATTGATTTTAGAAGTGTTAGCCATTGGGCTTATCCTTTCAATAACGGTTTGGAGTTTGCCCGGCTGCTATGATTAAGTGAGGTCCACTTTGCCGTAATCGGCGTTGTTGGGACGTTTCATAGTTTGTTCTTGATCATCTACTAGTTGTTGTTTGGCTGCTTGGTCTTCGTCGTACCATTCTTTCTTGATACGCATTAAAACCGCCTTTGTACCACCACCAACAGAGAATTCAGAACTACCGGGTGTCGAAGCGTTATCTACCCGTTTGTCTCCAATCCTACCAGCAACCTCTCGTGGAACAAGTTCATAACCTTGTTCTTGAAACCGTTCTACACGGTCTGGGTCATCTCGAAGATTTGAGTTTACAATACGATAGATATACCCATCTTCCTTATCACGTACAGAGAGTCGATTCTTAGCACCGATTGGGGAGCGACGGGGGCGGGCACTTGCCACTTGAGGGGTTTGTTTAGTCATGATATTCCCTTTACTTAATGCCCTTGACGGCCTTTAGGTCGGCAAGGTATTTCTCTTTGGTAATGGTTCCACTGCGGACCAGCGTGTTCATAATACGCTCTTCTTGCTCAGTAAGTTCAATTTTCTCAGAACGTCCTGCTCCCTTTGAGCTTTCTTTTCCATTTTCTACAAATGGAGCATTCTGTTTATTGGGATTGGTAAACTTATGAGGAAATTCTTTACGGACACCTTCTTCAACCTTGCGTAACACCTCGCTAGGAGGGACACCTTGTTGAGCTAGCTTGGCACCAAACTCGTCAGCCCAGGTTCGCATGTATGATACAGATGAATACCATTGATTCTTGTTCTGCCACGCTGCAAACTCAGGATGTACCTTTGGCTCCTCTTCAACTAGTGGGAGTTCTTGTGCTTGCTTGACCACATCCATTTGCTTTTCGACATTCTTGATTTCTCGGTCGATTTGGTCAAACGCAACACCATCTGCATTACTAATTGCCTCTTGACGGGCTTCTTGTAGCTTTGCTAGAGCACGGTTGTACTCGGTTTCCTGTACTTTTGTGTAGTGTGTCTTGAGGGCTTCTAGAGCCTTTCGCACATTCTTGATTTCTTTACTCTGCCCTTCGATTTTATCAAACAGGGGCTTACGACGTACAAACTCTTTAGCATCAATAAAATTGTCTTCATCTCCTTCAAACTCTTCCTTTGGGCGCCAGCCCATTTCCATAGCTTGAAGTTCAATCTCAGTATACTCAGGAGCAGTTTCCTGTTTTACTTCTTCTTGCGTGCCTTCTGTTGGCTTGATTTCTTCAGTCATTTGTTATCCTTGAAAATACACACAACGTCTTCATCGTTGATGATTAGATACATTTCATCGTCTTCTGGGTCAGTGACAAACTTACCACCAAACTTAGCAAAACCGATTGTATCTCCCTTTGCCAGTGTACCAACATAGTCTTGGTGACAAAGCTCTCCAATTTGGAGGACGACGCCTTTGTCCACATTAACCTGTTCTTTACGTTCACTCAACTCAGGAATTAGAATGCCAGATGCTTTAGCACTAGCAATACGTTTATCATGTTCCTGTAGTGTAAAGGGCTTAACTAAAATACGACAACCAACTACATTAATCATCTGAGTCCTCTCGGAACACATCTTGAATGTCAATCAGGGCTGTGATATATCCCTGTCGAAACTTCAAGTCTTCTGGGGTAAAGGAAAGAATTTCACTTTTAACTTCTTCAAGACGTTCCTGAAGTCGTTGTCGAAATTCAATTGTTACTTCGTTTTGCTTCCACTCTTGGATTTGGAAGCGGCTGCTTGTTGTGCTAATTTGTTAGACTCCTTAGTCTGTTGCAATTTCTGCTGATGTTCTACTTGTTTGTTTTGTAGGGTTTGTGCGCTTTTTGCACGTTCCGTTGCAGTGAAGATGTTAGCCATAGCAATGTCGGAAGAGGCTTTGAGCATGGACTTTTCTTGTTCCATCTGCATCTTCTGAGCATGTTCTTGCTGATCCATAGCCATTTGCTGTTCTTTGGATCGAGCGTCTAGCTCCATAGTCATCTGCTTACTTTGTAGATCAACAGCAGCTTTCTGCTGGTCTGCTTCCATTTTCGCCTGAATCGCCATCATCTTGGGATCAGGTGGGGCAGGAGGCAATTGGCCGCTTTGTTGCACCTGTTGGCTAAAGAGCTTTTGCCAGTTGGGCTGTTCTTGTGCTTCTAGTACACGAGAGAACACCTCAATTGGATCAAGCATACCTGGAACCATTGGGAGCAATTCTAACAGTCCTTGTGCTTTCAAGAGCTTTTCTGTCTGACTAACAGCAGTAGGATCAGCACCAGGACAAATGTCGTAAACGCTCTTGTCAAAGTCTTCAGGACCAATGTTTGTATCGAGTACAGCTACATAGGTATTGGGATCAAGGAACGTGGCGTTTAGATCAAAAATCTTACCAAACTCTTCTTGAAGAGCACGGAACAGTCGTTTGTAGACAGCAGTGAAAACCTTCATGCCCTGCTCAATGGAAGCCATTGTGGTAGTGGCAGGAGTGTTCTGACCGGGCATCTTGCCAACAAAGATTTCAGCAACTGAGGCAAGCTCTTTACCAGAAGTGATAAGAGTGCCCATAAGCTCGAATAAGACGTTGCTTGGGTCTTTGGCTGGTAGAGGTACAATCTGCTTGCGCAAATCGTCTCCTGTGGCGTTTACGGGCTTCCATTCACCTGGTTGGAAGCGTTGGTCACCCATCTTGAGACGCAGACCCTTACCAATGAAACCGCTCTGTAGGTTGCTCAGAGAGCCAGCATCTACAAGCTGGTTGATGATGGTGTTTACGGACTCGTTAAGTGGGCCAAGAAGGACACCAAAGCCAATATCATAAAAAGAGCCATCTGGATTAGGAACAAAGCCAAACTTGGTGTACATTTGAATTGGCTTAACCTTAACCACTGTCTTGCCATCCATTTCCACATCGTCCAGTCGGAAGCGTGGGTAGATAGCCAAGATTTTGCCTGAGTTGCGCTCGAACGTAACTGTGTAAGGAATTGCATAACCAGTGTCCTTTAGATCAAGGAATGTATGCTGTTCAATCAACTCATAAGGAGTTGTTTCATCAATTACAGTGTGCGAGCCAGTAGACTCGGGCATCTGTGGATCACCTAGATCAACGTCCAGATAAATCTTCTTTAGCTGACGTTCCTTGAGTTTGCGGCGTGACGTGGGAATAATCTCACTGATACGCTCACAATCATTTAGGTCTTTTGTCCAGTAGTTGACAATCAGATTCTGGGGAAGCACCATCTTGGAGATGATGGTGTCTTCACTGCGGTCGTAGAAAGTCTTCTTGAACATAGTACCGATGACTGGAAGCATCATCAGCATCTTGTCCATTTCCTCTTCCCAGCCATTAAGCTCGTGCATCACTTGGTATGACATGTAGTCAGACACACGATTGGCTTTTTCAAGCTTCTGTCCGTCTGCATCCTTACCAATAACCTGAGCCTTTACAATCTTGCCATTAGAGGGCACTAGGCTAGGATATGCCCGTGCAGCAAACTGCATGGCAGCAGTGGAGAGGAGAGGGTATTTAATGTTGCTAGCACCGGGCCAAGGATAGCTCTTATGCTCACGTAGCTGTTTAGCCAGCCCAATCCATTCTTCCATGTCTTCGTGCCACTCAGAGCACGAGAGAAGGTCAAGTTCAAAACCTGTCTTGCAGTCGTTGGAAATCTCTGCTAGCTTGTCGTCTGACAGGGTTTCTGCCAGATTCTTGTTGGCAAGCTCAATATCCGGTGATTGGGCTTCGTCCATCATTGGCATATCCGCTTGATTCGAGTTCATCAAAATATTGTTCCTCTTCAATTTCGTCTTGAGTAGGCGCCTCAACTAACATATTGAGGAGGAGTCCTAGATAAGCAAATGCATCTACTTGGTCGTCATGGGTATCACGGGGAAAACGAGTAAGCTCGTCTTCAAAAGTAGAATACCAATCTGCTCCCTTATCAAACTTGACACTCTTGGCTCTCATTCGTGCTTGAATTGACTTACCACGAGCAATTTTATCTTTACCACCATGCTTGAGTTTTACAAGAGAAGGGAACACATTGTGTCTAATCATCTCTTCATTCAAGAATGGACCGATAGCCTTTGAAACCTGCATCTCCTCAATACCGAACAATTCTGGCTTATAGATGCGTTCCAGGTCCAAAATCATGTCTACAATTTCTCGACCGTCTAGACGTTCTCGAATGACATTCTTTACATGGATACGTCTATGTTCGTCAATTCCTGAAATAAGGAACACAGAATAGTCTGCTCTATCTGCTTCAGAAATAGCCAAGTCGGCTGTGATGTAATATTTAAGAGGAAGTTTCTTGTCCTCGTCAGTTAACGCCTCGAAGTCCCCTCGTTTGAAGTAGGCGACAGACTCGTCCAACGGGATGTTCAAATATTCTTGAGAGTATACGTCTGGCATCCCCATGCCGGTGTACTCTTCCTTTTTTTCCTTTAAGCTTGCTGCTGAATGTTTCTCGGGCCATAAAATCTCGGAAAAGTCATCGGTGTGGGCTCGATATTTGACAGAAATCCAGCCGTTTCTCCTGATTTCACTCCACAACTTTAGGGGTTCTTGGTGACTCCATCGGTCATAGGGCTTTGGCATCAAGCGCTCTAGCAAGCTATCCATATGCAGGATAGTGCCTACTACACGAATAATTCCCTTGGAAGAAATACATGGAAGAAGAGCAGAATAAAACCATTTTCTCATCTTCTCACGTCGTTCTTTATTTATAACTAACTCGTCATTCTCAAGGTCGTCACAAAGTATGATATCAGGACGAGTACCGTTCCAGATTAAACCGCGTAGCTTTTGTTCTGCACCTTTGGCAATGACACGAAACTTGTCTCCGTCCTCAAATTCGACAATAATGTCAGTTTCTGTCTCTTTTACAAACTGAACAACACCTTTTTCATTCCGTTTGATACCGAAAAGTTCAATCAGAGGTATGTTTTCTTGTAATTGTTCCTTGAAATATCCCAGGAACATCGATGCCTGAGACTCTGTATCGGATACTAGGAGCATAAACTTGCGTTCCCGAAACAAGAGGGTAGCAAGACCATACGATACCGTCATACCAGTTGTTTTGGCATGTCCCCGAGGCGCAGCTAGTGCCACCATCCGGTTGTTGCTTGTGAAGTATTTCCATCCTTCTCTGTGAAAATCAGGGGTTTTTACAGGATCGTCAAACTTTTTGGCTAAGACTGCTCCTACAAAACCTTCAATGGTATCACTTGTTAATAGGGACATTTTGTTTAAACTGGCACTCCTGCCCATGTGGGCAATAAACCATGCCCCCTAGCTTGAAACTGGAACATCCAGAGAGGAAAATTACAACACAGATAAGAAACTTTTTCATCGTTTTTCCCTTTTGCTTTTCTGGCTTTTCATGCTACCATCCGCATTGCGGGCAAAGCTTCGATTGCTTGATTGAGATGTAACGCGCGTGTTGCTTTTGCTATTAGAGCCTCCTTTTGAGAGGGCTTTAACGTGGTCCAGATCGCGACCATCTCCCTTAGAAGTTCGTCCGTCTGCATTAGATGCATTACGAGCAATTGTACGGAGGCTTCGGTTGTGTCGTTGTTCTTCTGTGGAATGGTATTTTCGGTATTCCGTGGCATAATCACGCTTCCCGTTCTTCATGTACGGCATCTGGATTCTCCGTGTATTCGATTGTCTCAGCAGCTTCCTGGTTTGTTACACCTCTGGCTAGGTCGCTGAAAGCCTTGGCAAGTTTGTTCAATTTGTCTTCAATGTGCTCTGCTGACA
>CAYMIX010000014.1:0-23557 GCA_964391185.1 uncultured Candidatus Peribacteria bacterium
AGAGCTGAACGAATCAGCAGCGCCCCTTTAGGGGCTCTCTTAACGCAGGGACGCATAAGAATGCGCGTCACGTAAACCGGTGAGGACTGGTGCACGACAATTATGCACCATTAGCAATTTATCCGCAATTTAGGCAGCTTTCCTTGAGGGGTGCTGTTTAAAAATATATGAGAGAAAATATCAAATGACGCTATACTTGGCCTATGGCGTTTAACGAAAATACCAGAGTAAAAGTTCCAGCAATCCTTCATTTATGCAGGTTAGGCTATAATTATCTCTCCCTGCTAGATGCTAAGTGGGATGAAAATACTAATATTTTCACTGACATTTTTTATCAAAGCATTGCTCAGATTAACGAAGGAATCGAACCTGCAGACATAAAAAGAGTACTAGAGAAAATAACGCTTGCACTTGATAACGAGGATTTGGGTCAAGAGTTCTACAAAATGTTGACTGCTACATCTGGTGTGAAACTAATTGATTTCCAAAATTTGGATAAGAACACTTTCCATGTTGTAACCGAACTGCCATGCAAAAACGGTGATGAAGAATTCCGACCGGACATTACCCTTTTGATAAATGGTATGCCGCTGGCATTTGTTGAAGTTAAAAAACCTAATAATAGAGAGGGAATTCTAGCGGAAAGAAGTCGAATTAATGCACGTTTCCAAAACGTTAGATTTAGAAAATTTATTAACATCTCACAGTTATTGGTTTTTTCCAATAACATGGAATATGACACTGAATCGATTACGCCGATTCAAGGAGCATTTTATTGTAGCTCCTCACACCGAGAGGCTAATTTCAACTGTTTCCGCGAGGAAGAGAATCTTGATCTCTCGAAATTACTTAAGGCAGAAGACCACACCATCGAAAACTTTGTTTTGAAGGATAATAATTTGGTTGCAATAAAGCATTCACCTGAATTTATTACAAACAAGGAGCCAACCACACCTACCAATAGAATTCTTACATCATTGTTCAGCAAAGATCGCTTAGCCTTTCTGTTAAAATACTGCATTGCCTTCGTTGAAGAAGTGGGTGGTCTCGAAAAACATATAATGCGCTATCCTCAACTGTTTGCTACCAAGGCAATAGAGTTAAAGCTCAATAAAGGGATAAAAAAGGGCATTATTTGGCATACGCAAGGTAGTGGCAAAACCGCGCTAGCTTTTTACAACGTTCACTTTCTAACTGATTATTTTCAATCTAAGAAAATCATTCCTAAGTTCTATTTTATTGTGGATCGTATCGATTTAATGATTCAGGCCTCTCGTGAATTTTCTAGTCGAGGGCTGTCTGTCCATACTGTTGATTCAAAAGCAGAATTACTAAAAGATTTCAAGAAAACAACACCTATTCACAATTTGCAGGGTCAAAGAGAAATAACTGTTGTTAATATTCAAAAATTTAAAGATGACACAGATATTTTAAAGAGTAATGACTACGATCTTAATTCCCAAAGAGTGTACTTTTTGGACGAGGTACATAGAAGTTATGACCCAAAGGGAAGCTTTTTAGCTAACTTAATGACATCAGATAGAAACGCCATTCTTATTGGCTTAACTGGAACACCATTAATTAGCGACAGCAGGCGCACAAAAGATATCTTCGGTGACTATATTCATAAGTACTATTACAATGCCTCGATTGCTGATGGTTATACGCTCAAATTAATTCGTGAAGGCATTGAGACTAATTATAAAATCCAATTAGAACAGGCATTGAAGGAGGTTGAGATTCTCAAAGGCGATGTTGAGAAGAGAGTTATTTACTCACATGAAAAGTTTGTGTCTCCAATGATCGATTACATCGTGACTGATTTTCAAAAGAGCCGCATGATGCATGGGGATAATACTATTGGTGGAATGGTTGTCTGTGACAGTGCAGATCAGGCTAAAAAGATGTTCGAAATTTTTACAAGCAAATATAGCAGTAAATTGAGTGCGGCATTAATTCTACATGACATTGGCACTAAGGAAGATCGAAAGAATCAGATTGAAGAGTTTAAGGCAGGGAAAGTTGATCTTCTGTTCGTCTATAATATGCTTTTAACTGGATTTGATGCCAAGAGACTAAAAAAACTATATATCGGAAGGGTCATAAAAGATCATAACCTGCTTCAGACTCTAACCCGAGTAAACCGCCCTTATAAAAATTTCCGCTTTGGTTACGTTGTGGATTTTGCCGATATTAGAAAAGAGTTTGATGCAACTAATAAAGCGTATTTTGAGGAATTACAACTTGAGTTAGGTGATGAGATGGAGACGTACTCCAACCTATTTATGTCAAAAGAGGAGATTGAATCTGAGATTGAGAATATTAAGGAAAAATTATTCCATTTCGATTTAAAGAATTCTGAAATATTTTCACAACAAATAACTGAAATTCATGATCGTAAGAATGTTCTAGAAATAAAAAAGGCTCTCGAAAGCGTGAGGAATCTTTATAATGTCATTCGGTTGTTAGGTTATTATGAATTGTTAGATAAGATTGATTTTAAAAAACTGAATGAGCTCTATGGTGAAACTTCTCGCCATTTAGACTTGCTAAACCTTAAGGAATCACTGGAGAAAAATGTGGATACTACAAACCTGCTGAACGTAGCATTAGAAAACGTTTTGTTTGTATTTCGAAAAGTATCTGAAGAAGAATTAGTAATAGCCGATAAATTGAAGGACTCGTTGCGCAAAGTCCGCGAGGAGCTTTCTAAAAACTTTGACCCCAAAGATCAGGAATTCATCACTTTGTACGATGAGCTAAAGCGTTTGTTTGCTAAAAAGAATTTAGACGAGATAACGCAGCAGGAAATGACGGATAACATAGGCTCCTTAGAGCTAATATACGACAGAATAATTGAGCTCAATCGAAGAAATAACTTGCTTAAAGCGAAGTATGAAAATGACGAAAAATATGCAAGGTTGCACAAGAGAATAATAGAGAGAAAGAATGTCTCAGATCGTGAAAGTGTTATTTATGAATCTTTAATGGAAATCAAAAAACATGCGGACGAAAAGGTTTTGATTAATAATCGAATCATGCAAAATGAAGGTTATTTCATTCAATTTATGAGTCCACTCGTTATAAATGGATTTGAATCCCATAAAATTACTTTAGATCCCGAAGCTGCTAAATATATTAATGGTTACGTTGTAAATGAATACCTTAATGAATTTAACGGAAACACTCTATGACAGAGCAAATTTTCACATCACAGACAAAAGAGCTTATTGATAATCTTAAAGGCATTTGTGCATCATATGGACTAGGAAACGATGGCAACGAATTTAAGATAATAACTCAGGTGTTTTTGTATAAATTCATGAATGACAAATTTGGGTATGAAGTAAAAAGAATTGATGCAAAACTAAGTAAATCTGAAAACTGGGAAAAAACTGTCACAGAATATTCTGAAAAAGATTACGAAACGCTTTTGCTTAAAATGAGTCCAGATAGCGCCAAATTAAAGCGCGAACACTTTCTATCGAATTTACATAATCATCAAAATAAGCCTGAATTTGCAAAGTTGTTTGATGATACTTTGCGGGATATCGCAATTTTCAATAATGATATTTTCTCAGTTAAAACTGGTACTGGGGCGAAGATCATTCTTTTTGATGAACTTAGCCAATTTATTACTGATAGCTCACTGAGAGATGATTTTTGTAAGGCACTAGTAAATCAGCTCATCAATTTTAGCTTTGAGAAAATATTCACCCAAAAATTCGACTTTTTTTCAACAATCTTCGAATACCTAATTAAAGACTATAACAAAGATGGCGGAGGCAAATATGCTGAATATTACACGCCGCACGCAGTGGCCAAGATTATGGCATCGATTCTTGTTAATGAACCCAAGAGCAATGTGACCTGTTATGACCCTGCAGCTGGATCAGGAACCTTGCTCATGAGCTTGGCACATGCAATTGGAGAAGATCGTTGTACAATTTATTCGCAAGATATATCGCAAAAATCGTCAGGCATGCTCCGACTAAATTTAATTTTGAACAATTTAGTCCACTCAATTCAGAATATAATTCAGGGAAATACAATAAAAACTCCTTACCATAAATTGGGTAATGAGCTAATGAAGTTTGACTTCGTCGTTTCTAATCCGCCTTTTAAACTGGACTTTAGTGATTTCAGAGAAGATTTAAATACGAAAGCTAACAATGATCGTTTTTTTGCCGGTATTCCAAACATTCCTAAAAAGAAAAAAGACTCAATGGCTATTTATCTGCTGTTTATTCAGCACATTATGTATTCGCTTTCTGCGAAAGGGAAAGCTGCAATAGTGGTGCCAACGGGGTTTCTTACGGCACAAAGCGGAATTGAATTGAAAATAAGACAAAAACTAGTTGATGGGAAAATGCTGCGGGGAGTGGTGAGCATGCCAAGTAATATTTTTGCAACAACAGGAACAAATGTTTCTGTTTTATTTATCGATAAAGAAAACACCGATGGGAAGATCGTTCTTATGGATGCGTCAAAACTTGGAACTGTTGTTAAAGAAGGAAAGAATCAAAAAACACTCCTTTCTTCTGATGAAGAATTACAAATTGTTAATACATTTAATAATCAGGTAGCAGTTGAAGACTTTTCTGTAATTTTAAATTATGATCAGATCAAAGAGAAAAACTATTCTTTTAGTGCAGGTCAATATTTTGAGGTAAAGATTGAGTATGTCGATATTACTTCGCAGGAGTTTTTACAAAAAATGGATGTTTACCACAAAAACTTGAACTCTTTATTCGCGAAGTCAAAAGAGATTGAAGATGAAATTAATAAGCATCTAACAGCTATCAAATATGAACAGAGTTAGTAAGTATAAATTTAACAGGCTCTATGAGATGGCTTCAGGAATTTCCTCGACCCCTGATCAGGCAGGTCATGGCAGTCCATTTCTTTCGTTTAGTACTGTCTTTAATAATTTTTTCGTGCCAGAAGTTTTAAATGATTTGATGGATACATCCAAAGAAGAGCAAGTCACTTATTCAGTTCAGCAAGGAGATATTTTTCTGACAAGAACAAGCGAAACAATAGATGAATTAGGAATGAGCTGTGTTGCCCTAAGGGACTATGAAGGTGCTACATTTAGCGGTTTTCTTAAAAGACTAAGACCATTGCAAAGCGATATAACTTACCCGAAATACATGGGGTTTTATTTGAGAAGTAGATTGTTTAGAAAGACCATGACCAATAACGCATTCATGACATTACGCGCAAGTCTGAATGAAGAAATCTTTTCATATTTAGATTTACATCTTTTAGACTTCGATAATCAGAAAAAAGTTGGCGATTTCTTGTATCTTTTGCAATCCAAAATTGAGCTTAATAATCGTATTCATTTGCAACTGGAAGAAATAGCGAGAACACTTTATGAGTATTGGTTTTTACAATTTGATTTTCCAACTCCAGAAGGAAGGCCATACAAAAGCAGCAACGGAAAGATGATTTACAATGAGAAGCTAAAAAGAGAAATTCCAGAGGGGTGGGAAGTTGGTGAATTATCAGATATTGCAAATATAACCATGGGACAATCACCTCCTGGTGATTCTTATAATGATAATCAGGAAGGGATTATATTTTTTCAGGGCTCAACTGATTTTGGCAATCGCTATCCAACCACACGACAATTCACAACTCAGCCTTCAAGATATGCAAAAGAGGGAGACATTCTTTTGAGTGTGAGAGCGCCAGTTGGAGCTCTAAATATTGCCCAAAAAAATTGCTGTATTGGTCGAGGGCTAGCTGCTTTAAATAGTAAAGATGACTGCATTACTTATCTTTTTGGAGTCATGACAAACTTCAAACAAATTTTTGACAGGAGAAATGTTAACGGGACAACATTTGGATCCATTACAAAGGATGATTTATTTTCTTTGGAAGTATTGAAGCCAAATAAAGAAATTCTTAGAAAATATCATGAAATCGCCAATCCAATTTTTATAAAACAGAATACTATTGATCTTGAGAGTCAAAAGCTTTCAGAGCTTCGTGATTGGCTTTTGCCAATGCTCATAAATGGGCAAGTTACTGTTGCATAGTCTTTACTCACTAACTCTCTCGTTCTCATGCAAAGTCTTTCCCTGCTCATCCTTCCATTCATGCCAGCCGTTAGCAGCTCGTGCTAAGACCATAACAGCAGCAGGTGAGGGCATACGGAACTTGTAATCACGTGTGAAGCGATAGGAATTCGCATCGGCATCTTCAAGAATACCCTCAGCAATCATCTTTTCCCTTACAGGCTTCTCTCTGTCTACGTGAGGTGCCCATTCTTTCCTAATGAGTGAGCCTTTGAGCACGACAAATCCCTCTTCTGTGTACACACCCTTAGCGTCTGCATGGAGGCCTTTGCAGTAGTACTGTTTCTGCTTCTTGTTCTTGCTGAGTGGTGTGAAGATCGGAAAACCAAGAGAAGGCAGAAGAAGCTGAACATCCTCAAGGAACTTCATTGAGGTAATACTGTCTGGCGTAGGAACTTTTGGCGTTTGAGGTGCATTACCGTTGTGTAATTCAGTTCTTCCAATGCTCTTTGCCAGCCGGCAAAGACAACTTTCGAGGAGTTTGGCATGAGTCTTATGCAGACTGCCATCTGAGGTGACAAAGCACACTGCGTAGTTCCAGAAATCCTTTTCGGAGTCGGATACATGCCGAGAGACTCTGTACCAAACGTTTTCTGCTTCGCCTATGTAAACATCAAAAAGATCATCGTCATTTTGCTCACCGATGAGGAAGTAGACGCCTGCATTCTGCAGTTCCGTTATATCGCTCGCCTCTTTCCAAAGAGCACGAGGTACAACTATGGCCTTTAGACTTTTCCCCGGAATATCCGCTGTTCGGATACCCAGAGGGTTATTTTCCCGAAGAATTAGCTGTATGAGGGTAGCTGCCATGCGATTGCAGTATACGCCGAACGTGATCTTATTAAAGAATCTGGTAGAATGCCGAATTGCCCCTTCTCTTCATCTGTATGGCCTATCGTCACCTTCGCGAGCGCTCTGCATACGAAGATCTCTACGATGAGATCACTATTGAGCAACTAAAGGATAAAGAGAAAATGTATCAGGAGCTTGATCGTAAGGTTTGGGAGGAGATGGTTAAGAAGCACGGGAAGGAACAGGCAGAGAAGGATTTCCGCACCATGGGGCGCGTCTTCTATTGGTTTGAAGAAGGAAGAAGGGCAGATGAGCGCGACAAGAAGATCGAGGAATGGATGGAGCGAGACCGGAAGAGAGATGAGAAAGTGGATGAAGCAACGCCGCCAAATAAAGTTCTTTGCATGGCTTGTGGTATTTACATGGAAGAAGAATCAAGAACTTTGCATGACGATGTGTTGGGCAAGAAGCCTGACCGCGTGATGTTCTTGATGCGTTGTAAAGAATGCCGAAAAGGAAAATGGATATATGAGGGTGGCGAGGAAAGAGTCTTTAAGCCGAAATGTTGCGATAAGTGTAATGCGGAATATGAGAAGAAAGAGAAAACGAGCAAGAACAAAATTGTGACGACATATACCTGCCCTCGCTGTAGCAACAAAGAAATTGATGAGCTTGATCTCACGCCTCCGCCAGAACCAACTGAGAAAGAGATCCGTCAGTTTCGGCCGAATTTCTCATATGACACCATGTCCGAAAGCGGTTTCCGATCCTTGTCCGTATGAGGTCTGGCAGGAGTTGAGGGATAGCCAAGCCCCAGACTCCCGAGGAGCTTTTGATCTTCGGGAATGGCAAGGAGTTTTCGCGTCGTCTTCTCATTTACCGTTACCCAGCACACACCGAGCCCCATGTCCCATGCGGCAAGCCACATATTCTCCATTGCACAGACGCCGCTGTAAATGTGCTGCTCGTGCTCTGCAAGCCATTCATCAACCTTCGCCTGCTGACTCACCGTTACGACGATCACAAGTTTGGCAGCTGTAAGGAACGATCCATGGTTGGCTTTTTCCATAAGATTCTTAATCGTTTCTACATTGCGAATGACCGTAAAGTGCCACGGTTGAGAATTGAGCGGACTCGGGGCGTATCTGCCTGCTTCAAGAATTTGAAGAAGTGTTTCGTCAGACACATCCTTGTCATTCCAACTGCGGACGGCTCTACGGGTCTTGATGGTATCGATTGTTTGCATAGGCGATAGTGTAACTCTCAATTTTGAAATTCGTATACGAAAGATTGAAATATGCGTCGCGTCAATTCCAGATTTATGGTCTAGAATTCAGCAACAATTTGGACTAGAATGCATCATGTTCTTCGCAAGAATATGCTACTTAATTCGACTTTCATTCTACCGCATTTGAGAGAAAGAATGCGTCATGGAACGCGCGATACATCTCGTCACATTCTCTGTCCCTCCTGTCAGTCTCGCACGAGGCTCTACCGTCTGTCGGATGGGCGACGTAAGTGCCAAGTGTGTGGGCGGAAATTTGCAGCTCGCAATGAATCAGATGATCGAAAGCTCAAACAGTATGCCGATATCCTTCTCTGTTTCTGCCTCGATTTCACTGCTCACCGTGCTTCCCAACTTTCGCATTACCGCTATAACCTCGTTTCAGATACATACGCCCAGTTCAGAATGCTCCTCGCTGCTCAGAGTCTGATGTCAGGAAAGATAAGGCTCATCACGAATCTTGAAACTTCCTGCACAGGGACAACGGGAGAATACTGCAAGCGATGTAGCAGTGCGGCTACCTGCAAAGGAAGACAAACTGGCGATGCACCGGTGTACGGTGTGCGGGAATTGAAAAGCGGAAATGTCTTCCTTGAGCCTTTGGAGAACGAACCCAAGGAGGCTGAGAAGGCGTCCATCGCCTTTAGTGGCTTCATCTGCAATGGCTCTTTTCATCGCTTTACTGATCAGCCGAAGCGCAATGATGGCATGGAGAATTTCTGGTCATGGCTCGAAGAGCGGCTACGTAAGCATCATGGGATCTTCGCTGAGAACACGGGGTACTACCTGAAGGAATTGGAATGGAAGTATAATAACCGGCAGCTCACACCTGACGTGCAGGCAAAGCGTCTCGTTGAATTGTTCCCCTCGGATTTTCTCTCAGTGTGGTCCAAAAAGAGAGGAAGTCTTTAGGAAATAGCTGATAAACATTCTTTTGGCATCTTGCAGCCATATTTTTGATGTGTATGGTCATGTTGTTTCACCAACTCCTTATGTCACCATTCCCCATCGTCACTATTCTCTCCGTGCTCACGATTGCAGGGCAACTGCTGTCCGTCTTCCTTATCGTTCTCTTACTGACACGCCAAAATGTACTGCCGCGATTGCGGGGATGGATCTCATCTAATGGACTACTACTCATGCTCATCGTAACGCTCACGGCAATGACAGGCAGCCTCTTTTTCTCAGACATTGCGGGATGGACTCCCTGCAAACTCTGTTGGTTCCAGCGGATTTTCATGTATCCACAGGTATTACTCCTTGGCCTTGCAATTTGGTTTAGGGATAAAGGAATCGCTCGATACATCATTCTTCTCTCTATTATCGGTCTTGTCATTGCCGCATTCCATTATGGGGAACAGGTCATGGCTGCACTCAATCCCATTGAGATTGATCCAGATATTCCCTGTGACACCTCTGGTACATCGTGCAGGTCGACTCCGTTCTTCCATTTCGGTTACATCACGATTCCTATGATGGCACTCACCGCCTTCATCATGAACATCGTCGGTTCATTGTTTGTGCTGCGAGCTCAAAAGCCACAACTCTAGTTTTTCCTCTATGCCACCCTCTCTGCACATCATTTATGCCTCCACAAGTGGCCACACGGAGTACGTCGTCGATGAACTTATGGCGTATCTCGGACGGCAAGTCGCTGACATCACGATAGAGCGTCAGCGCGCGGAACTAGCGAAGGCTGAAGATCTCCTACGCGGAGACGTGCTGATTCTCGGCTCAGGCACATGGAATTTCCAAGGAGCTGAAGGGCAGCTCAATATGTACATGCACCAGCTTTTGTTTGAGAGGGCAGCGGGGGTTGATCTCACTGGCAAACTTGTAACACTTATCAGCCTAGGAGATGACCGATACTACTACACAACCCGTTGTACAGAGCACTTCATGCGATTCCTGAAACTTTCTCATGCGAAGATGTTTCTCATACCTCTCATCGTCGTGAACGAACCCTACGGACAAGAAGAGCGCATACAGAGATGGGGGGAGAAGCTCATCGCAGCTATGCGAAATGCAAAATTGCTCCCAATACCTTCTGAATCTTCTCCTGTTTAAAGATGAAATCTCTCGTTCGCATATGGGCACTATTTATTATCACATCACTCCTATCAGCTTGCACATATCCTCCTGAATTAAATACGAGTATTGAGGAAAAATTGTATATTGCAGTTGAAGGAGAAAACCGTATTGCCATTCTCAATCCAGCAACACAGTCGATCATAAAGACCATTGATCTCTCGGAACAAGCAGACAACACCACCCATGAATACGCGCCGCATAACGTGCAAGTTACTTCTGATGGAAAGAGCGTATGGGTGACGGCAAACCATGGACACGAAGAAGGGCATGGCAGTGATGAGAGGCACGAAGAAAACAATGTAAACAGAGAGGAAGCTCCCGATCAGATTATTGTCATCGATCCTAGTACAGACAAAATCATCAAGCGTATTCCCATTGACCTTGGTATTCATCTTGCACACATCGTAGTCGCTAAAGATAATTCCTACGTCTACACCACTGCTCAGGAGAGAGGTATCATCTACAAGATCGATGCTCAAAGCTTTGAAATTGTGAAAAAGATCGAAGCGCCAAAGGGAAGCGAACCGCATGGCCTACGTCTCAGTCCCGATGGCACAACCGCATATATTGCACTGTTACAGGGCAAAGCACTCGGCATTCTTAACATACGGACGGATAATCTCTTAACCGTACCGCTGGCAGGAAATGCTGTGCAGACGGGAGTCACACCAGATGGGAAACTTGTTTTTGTTTCCATTTACGATACCAAGCAGCTTGCGATATTCAACGTGGAGACGAAGAACTTAAGCTACGTCGATCTACCACAGAATGCTAAGGGGCCGATCCAGATGTATCCCACTCCAGACAGCCACTTTGTATACGTCGCAGATCAGGGTTATTACTTCGAACAGCCGACAGGCAACCGCGTGTTTAAGATTGATCTCATAACAAAGAGTGTAATCAAAGAAATTCCCGCAGGAGATGCGCCGCATGGTGTTGTCGTTTCTTCTGATGGGAGATTCGTCTATGTCACCAATCTCCTGACGGATGATGTCTCTATCATCGATGTAGCCTCAGACACCGAAGTTGGGCGGGTTGCAGTCGGCAAGATGCCCAACGGTATCAGTATTTGGTCTCGCTCCGCAGGTGGCACCCCCTGACATATGAAACCCGATCGCTCCTTCACGACCACTTGCTTGCAGAAGCAGTGCATTGCTCCCTCTGTCTATGAACTGCGCTTCGGCAAACCAGAAAGCCTTTCCTTCAAACCGGGACAGTTCGTTCTATTCGATGTGCCACTCATTGACGATGCGACCGACATACAGCCGAGAGCATACTCCATTGCTTCGACTCCATCGGAGCAGGATCTTCTCTTTGTCATCAAACTTGTCCCGAACGGAAGAGCGAGCCACTGGATCGAAAGCAAACTTGATGCTGGTATGTCCGTCCGCATGCAGGGAGCATTTGGAGCATTCATGCTTGATGCAGCGCCTGAGAAAACATACATTTTCATTGCAACAGGAACGGGAATCGCTCCACTCCGTTCACAGATTCTCTGGGCGCTCAAGGAGCAGAAGGATACGAGGCAGATGCATCTCTTCTTCGGCGTTCTCAAGCGCGAAGATCTTTTTTGGGCTGAGGAGTGGCATGCACTTGAAGTGGAATACCCCAACTTCCACGCACACGTCTCTTGCTTGAACGGAGATGCGGACTGGCACGGAGAGACCGGTTCCCTACAGGAGCGTGTACCACGTCTCGTGCAGACGCTCTCCTGTCCAAGTATTTATATCTGTGGCGCTCCTGTGACTGTCAAAGAACTCAAGGAACAGTGTTTGTCTCTTGGTATCCCCAAACCAGATGTTCACTTTGAGAGTTACATCTGATTAGATAGGAATCTATGCTTTGTTGTGCCTTGCTGGAAGTAGGAAAAGGCGTTGGCGGCTTGGGCGGTTGCGGTAGTTGCGATATTTTCTTGAAGCAAACTCGTAAGGCAAAATATAGAATTCAGTAACCCCCTTGTTACCATCCAAAAATCACATATCTAAGAACTAGTCGTTCGTACTTGATTTACTTAAAAATTTTGCTATAATATAAATATGGATGAAAATCTTGAACCAGATTTTATAGAATGCGCTATAGTGCAATTTCGTGGTTTAGAACTTGATGAAATTCGAGACATAGTATCTGAATCTCGTCGTAGATTATTGCAATATGATATAAACAACCCAGATAAAATATCATATCCACCAGATTTGAGTTTTGATTGGGCATTAGTAGAGTTTGCTAACGGCCCTGATTATAGGGAGATGATTCGTTCACGAGTGAATCCGTTTTACTAGATCCTTGTTCTATCAAACTTCTAGGAGCAGGGCTTATGGATGATATTTATAAGCACATTCATGTGACAAAACACAGAATTCAGTAACCCCCTTGCTACCAGAAATAGTACCAATCTTTTACACTCCCCAATTCTGCTCTCTCTGGTTTGCCAACTGTTCATTTTCGATATCCCATGCAGCTCTAGCAAAGCCCCTGAGAGCTCCGTTACGTGTTTCGTTTAATAATCGTCGCACCGCTGCGTTCCCCTGCATCTGTGTTTTCTCGTGAAATTCAAGAAAATCTAACAATCCTTTTTGCGTCATTCCATCAGGCACATCTTCAAGTGAACATGCTTCAAGTGTTTCAAGATGGATGTCCACTACCTGCATTTCTTGTTTTCCGGTGATAGCCATTAAATAGCGAACTGCATCTGAAAACCTAAGAACTTCTTCGTTCAGTGTATTCACCGGCAAATCCACTTCCTCGATTTCAATACAATTTCGATTGAAGTATGCACCATTTGCCATTGATAATCCTTTATCGTCTATGCCCAGACCAACAACTGCAGCCGCCTCATCGGAATCAAGCGGAACTGCTTCATCCAGAATATCATTGCCATCGCTTTTATTTTTTCTCGCCATAAGACAGAAAAGCATCCTACTATCGAAACAATAACTGTCAATGATGCATGGCAGTTACCTTAATCTGCCTTTTTTGCTGACTCTTCCAGGTCAATCACCGCCTTCTTACTCTTTTTCTCCTTTACTGGCAGAGGCTTATCTTCAAAGAGCGCAGTGAATTCTTCGACAGACATTGTTTCCTGCTTGAGGAGCACAATCGCGATTTCATGGAGCTTCTTCTCGTGCTTCTTGAGAATATCCAACGCACGCTTGTATTCAACATTGATCGTCGTGCGGACGAACAAGTCGATTTTCTTCGCGCTCTCTTCGGAGTAGTTACGTGATGCACCGAGGTCTGCACCAAGGGCCGCAGAGCCTTGCTTGTCGCCGTACGCAACGAGGCCGAGCTCTTCATCCATACCGTAACGCATGGCCATGTTACGAGCGATTTGTGAGGCACGTTCGATATCGTTGGATGCGCCTGTTGTGATGTCTTTGAAGATTAATTCTTCTGCAGCGCGACCACCGAGGAGTCCGCAGATTTCATCGAGGAACTTCTGGCGGCTGGTGGTGTAGCGGTCTTCCTCTGGCAAGAACCAGGTGATACCGAGAGCAGAACCGCGCGAGACGATGGAAATCTTGTGGAGCTTATCGGACTCTTTGCAGAGGTGGCCAACGATCGCGTGACCAAGCTCGTGGTAGGCAGTGAGATTGCGTTCACGCTCCATCAGTTTGCGAGACTTCTTCTCTGGGCCGATTGTTACTTTCTCGAGCGCATCGACGATATCTTGCTGCAAGATTGCTGGGCGTCCGCGCTTAGCTGCGAAGATCGCTGCTTCGTTCATCACGTTCTCGAGATCAGCTCCGGTAAGCCCGACAGACTGCTTGGCGACTGTATGCAAATCTAAATCTTTACCGAGCTTTTTATTGCGGCCGTGCACTTCCAATATCTGTTCGCGTGCGATCAAGTCTGGACGATCGAGATACACCTGGCGATCGAAACGACCTGGGCGAAGAAGCGCTACATCGAGCACATCTGGGCGGTTTGTTGCGGCCATCACAATCACGTTCGTGCCCTGCTCAAAGCCATCCATTTCGGTGAGAATCTGGTTGAGTGTTTGCTCACGTTCATCGTGACCGCCACCAAAACCTGCTCCGCCGCGCTGACGCCCAACAGCATCAATTTCATCGACGAAGATAATGCACGGTGCGTTGCGCTTGGCACGCAAGAACAAGTCGCGGACGCGGCTGGCACCAACACCCACGAACATTTCGACAAACTCTGAACCTGCGATGGAGAAAAACGGCACACCTGCTTCACCTGCGACTGCACGAGCGAGCAATGTCTTACCCGTCCCTGGAGGACCGACGAGGAGTACTCCCTTGGGAATCTTCGCGCCGATCTCCATGTATTTCTTTGGGTTCTTCAGGAAGTCGACCACTTCGACAAGTTCGTCTTTGGCTTCATCAGAACCTGCGACATCTTTGAAACGTGTGCGCACTTGCTTGGCATCTGCCACGCGAGCTTTGGACTTACCAAAAGACAACGCATTGCTCTGGCTACGTGCGATACCGCGGAACAACCACACAATTCCTCCGAGGATGAGAAGAAAGAACACAATGTCTGGCAAAATCGCGAAGAATAAATTCGACGCTTCACGATTTTCAATTTCAACAATGGTCGGATTGTTCGGATCGTTTAATCCAAGCTGACTCACAGTATCAAGGGTCTCCTTATAGGACTGAAGCACGGCGCCAGTTGTCGTAACGGCGAACATTTTATTATCACGTACGACAATCTTCCCAAATGATCTCTCTTCGTACCCCTGCACAATCGCGCTGATCGGCACTTCTTTTGCGTTCGCAAATTGCTCCTCCATCGCACGCTGAGGTGTGGTGAGATAATAGAACGAGAGCGATAATAAGCTCACGAACAACAACAAGCTCAGGAGCCACTGTTGACGATTACCCGGTGAACGGCGTGGAGGTGCGGCGATGAGGCTAGAATATCAGGCAAAAGAGCGTTCGTCACGAAACTTAGGACGTATCTCTTGCTGAACTATGACTGGGCAGTTAATTCGTTAACGCGATCCCTCGGATTAACGAATTAACGCGTTAACGAGTATATCCAGCTTTTTGAGCACTAATTTCGTCAGGGAAATATACTCTGTTTTCGATAGACAGATTCTGTGCTGATGCAGACTCCACCGGATAGTATTTTTTACCACGTCTGGATGCAACAAAATACATACCTTCAGGCACGTGAATAGTAATAACGTTCGTCAGTAGTGCATTATCACGAATCGCAAATGATCCATCTTCTTCTATGGCAATAATCTTCCCTCTGCCAACTAATCGAATATTGCCAAGAGTGGACCCGACGAGTTCGCCATTGCGAATACCTTCAATACGCACAACAGGAACGTCACTCCCTGTTTGCGTATCTTCAACGATCTGCAGCGATGCATCGGAACGTACAACCCATGCAGAAGCAACGGAGCCAGTAAACACACCAAGGGAAAGTGTCAGCAAAAAAGCTGGCAACGAGAAACGGCACACTTCGACCAATGTGGAGGAAGCATGCCGCTGGGAGGGCGATTGTTCAGTCACGTTTTACCGAGCGTCGTCTTTCGCTGCTGGCTCTTCGATCTGGACCGGTACTACATCGAGAATCTTATTCTCATTTTCGCGGTACAAAATCGCGCGCGTTGGCGTGACGATGAGATAATCACCATTCTCTGCCTTGTTGTAGAATGGATTGTTCTGACGAAGTTTGATGACATCAACGATCGTTGCCACGGTTGGCTCAACAGATGTATCGATATCCATGAGCTCCTGAACTTTTTGGACGATAGAGCGTGCGCGCTCCTGATTCTCCTGCGTGTTTCCCTGGAGCTGTTCCAAACGAACGGTCAGGTTCTTCAGCTCGCGCTGAGCTGAGCGGCGCTGTGTATCAAGTACAACAACAAGAACAACCAATACAATAAGAAGAACCGGAAGAAGTGCTTTAAATTTCATGATATGGGCGGGAAAATCGGCTCCAAACAGAGCACCGTGTTCGCAGCTTAGGAAACACGAGAAACGAGCGCAAGAATATATAATGATAGAATCAACCTCTTCGCAAGTAGTTCTTGACGCAGCTACCAAAGCTGTATTCTCACGTTATTGCAGGATAATCATCGATTCTTCGCTATGTGCCGATGAAAAGGACTCTGCTTCAGTGCTTTGCTCCATGAAAGCAGAGGACTCTGAAGAGCTGCTTGCTTCGCTAGTGCTTTCTTCTGATGAGGATTCAGAGGAAGCAAAGGATGCGGAAGATGTAGAGGAGCTTGATAACACAAATTCTTCTGAATCCTCTGACTCTTCTGTTTCTTCTGACTCTTCGGTTGCGTTTGCAGCGTGCGCCCAAGAAGCTTCGACAGTAGCCGCATCCTCCGTCACCATCTTCTCATATCCATCAGGAAGCGTGAGCATCGCCGGTGTGATGTTCGTGTTCCACAAGAAGGTGATCATCAGGTCTGGGTGCGTCCAGGTATAACCATCGTGATAACGGCTGCAGCTGAGAGGCTGACCTGTTTCATCGAGCAATGTGACATTGCGGATACATGCGTTCCACGCGATGTTGGTGGAAACTGGAATTCCTTTGGTATCAATCGGGAAGATTAATTGATCATCAACGCTGAGCTGCATGGTATTGATCTGGTCTGTATCAGTTCCAAGTGCGTGCCATCCAAAGATGATGTCCTGAGAAGCAGGCGCAGCAAGGCTGAGAGTGAATCCTGTTTGCGTTGTCGTGCTCACGGCATAGAGCACCGGCACGTTTGGAGATGCAGTCACCACCGGTGTTGCGTGGAATCCTGTGCCGAAGTTCACTGTCACGGATGTTCCAGTTTTTGGAATCATCGCATAACCAGCATGCTTGTTGGAAACAATAAGTTCGCCGTGGATTTCGACGTCACCGAGGAATCGAGCGAGACCTTCGATGGTGATATCACCAAGGACAAAGAGTGACTTCGCAACGATGAGACGTTCCATGGACACTGCGCCCGAACCGAAGTCTACAGTCGCACCGGAACCCATCACGAGAGAGTGGTTGATAGTGAGAGTTCCATCGATGACTGCACCGGATGAAACGCGGATTTCAGATGCATCGAGCAATCCATTCATCACCAATCCCCCATCAATGGTGAGACCATTTGGTACGAAGAGTGATGCAGCGTTGAGTGCGCCATCGATGTACAAGTCGCCGCCGATGCGAGCGTCGCCGCCAGTGACCAATGTCTCATCAAGTTCTAACGTCGCAGCTGCGAGACGTGAGTTACGAGCCATGAGTGCGCCACTCGATTCTTCTGACTCGA
This sequence comes from uncultured Candidatus Peribacteria bacterium, assembly GCA_964391185.1. Classification (GTDB taxonomy): domain Bacteria; phylum Patescibacteriota; class Gracilibacteria; order Peribacterales; family Peribacteraceae; genus JAKQEM01. The sequence goes on from CAYMIX010000014.1 coordinate 17,492, forward strand.
CTCTCGTAACTGTTCCGGATTGAGACTTCAGCAATGCTATCTCACCCTTCATGAGATCTACTTCCGCTCTCAGATCTTCGATCGACTGCGCCTGGTTGTTGATTGCCGTAATCTGACGTTCGACTTCGGCCGATATCTGATCATCGACATTGAGATCCTGGAGAGCACCCGCGACCATCAGCTCGACTTCGTCTTCGATCTCCATGTTCGCAACCGTCTGGAGAACTTTTTCCTCGACCGCATCAACGGTGAGGGAAGAGTTGCGGCGGGAAATTAATACATTCACAACAGAGGTGTCACCCTGAGATCCATCGAAAGGCTCGAGTGCGACGCCAACGGTCGATTCACCAGCGTGAGCGCGACGTGCGTAACCAGGAATGCTTGCTGCAGTGAGCTGGTCGCCTGGGCGAATCGGTTCATTGTTTTCGATCATCACCTTCGTAGGCACCTGACCGATGAGACCAATGAGATAGTAACCCGGAGGCATGATGCCATCGGCACCGGTGATCACGTTACCAACGAACGCTGGGTTCGTAGATGCGATACCCATCAGGTTTGTATCGGCATCATTGGCACAAATTTTCACAGCGTTCTTGCGTGTAACATCGATACAGACAACATCACCCTGCTTAATTTTATCTGTGGAGAAGAACCATTCCGCGTAGTCGGCACCGCCGGAGCTGTACGCATTATCGGAAATGACCGCTCCGTTCGCCTGTATGCGTAGTACGCGGTTTTCGTTAGAACTGACATCGCTGAAGATCTGGAATACATTGCCTGTTGCATCACTGCGTTCACTTTCGAGCGTCATGAGAATACCGGTGTTCGAAGCGAAGGTAAGTGCACCTGTTCCTGTGCGTGAAAGTTTTGTATCGAAGAGTCCCCGCTTTCCGAATGTAATAGCAGGAGCAAGTTCACCACTTTCTGTGTAGCTATCCAAAGCTAGAGCGGTAGCACCACTGGAGAAGATGTATGTACCAGTCTGGAACTCTGCAGCGACGATCGTTGCCGCGCCAGAACCTGTACGATTGTTGGACTCAATCACGAGCGCTCCAGATGTAGAAAGCATTGTGGAAGCATAGATGCGAGAACCCGACATTGTTCCTCGGACTTCGAGCGCCAGGCTCGTATGGAATATCGCATTTTTAAAGCCTGGTGCGATGAGCACCCCACCGCTAATGGAGAGTGCGGCATTCGTGACAGGTGTTGACGTATTGATACCGATGTTACGGTTGGCATTGAGGTAGAACACCGGCTCCGAATCATCTTTCATACCCCGAACGACGAAAAGATCTTTCTGTGTCGGTGAAACACTATATGCAGTAGGTCCTTTCGTGACGTTCGATCCATTCGCGTGGAAGCGAATATAATACTTCGACATAAGTTCAGCATTCAATGATGTTGCATTCCAGTTTCCAGGTGGCTCGAAGTGAATGGATCCACTTGGGCTTGTGAGATTCGTTGCATTCACATCAAACCCAATCGTTCCCCACGAAGAACCATTCCAGTACTCACCTACGAGATCCAAACTCGAAGCTCTTGTTGCCATCACAAAGGTAACAATAGAGAATGGCTTCACAGAACCGACGTAGAAGTAATCGTTACTTGGGTTTTCTGTCGCAAAAATTGTCAGAGGAGTACCTGATGTTGTTGCTGCAAGCGACGTGTAATCCGTTAAGCCAGTCGAGTTATCGTTATCGGTGTCATGCCAGACTGCATCAAATGCACTCTGTGCGACAACGAAACTTCCGCTTGTCGTAATCTGGTTTGGACCGGAACGGAAGATATTCGCGTCGAATGTTCCTCTATAACCAAAGAGGATATGCGGATTTTGATTCGCATTCATCGTTGGCATATCGATGCGCAAACCCGGTCGCGTCGTGGCTTCGCTATCGATATCGAGTGCGACGCCGTTCCCGTTCATGTCGATGAAGAGTCCAGATCCAGAAGCATCCTGTTGCAATTTAAGCACCGTCGTATTGCTTGCGGAAGCGTGATCATTGATAACCGACATGAGGCTGCGAATTGCCGTGCTGTTGGAATTGGAAATCAAACGCATCAACTGACCAGTTGTTAATGCATTTGCACCATTGATATCAAGACCGATACCCGTGGTGAGAAGTGGTGCATTGATGTTGAAGACATCGGTTGTTGTTGAGCGGCTAAGAATATCCAATGCTGTGCCATTGCCTGTTTGATGAACATACACTCCTGTTCCCGTTGTACTATTGAAAATCTTGAGTTGGCTTCCGGACATGACACCCACCACTTCGAGAAGCGTGTTAGCATCGATGGTTCCCGGCGTGCCGCCGTTCTGGATCATGAGACCGCCGGTCATCGTGTCACCCGCGACATTCACGTAACGAGAATCACTGAGACGAAGGACGCCACCAGAGAAAGATGATGTTCCTACTTCTGGTGTGCCGGCGCCACCGGTTTGATCGGTACCACAACTGAAGCGGCCGGTCGTCGCATCCCAAAGCAACTTCGATGAAGCGCCTGTGTCACAGTCCGAGAGGCCAGCACCACGGATGCTTGTTCCGACGAAGAGCGATGCACCAGACATTGCTCCTTCAACCACGAGTGAACCAGATGAACGGAGCGCGTCTTTCGCGTACAGAACGCTACCAGAAACAGTCCCAATGACTTCAAGCTTTGCATCTGGCAACAGGGTCCCGATACCGATGCGGTCCGTAGAAGCATCAAGAACAAAGAGCGCAGCATCCGTATCTCCCTCCATGCGAATATCAACATTGCGTCCTGCTTCATTAAATATCGTCGCACCGCTCCACGTTACACTCATAACGGAAGTAGAACCGGAGCCTACATACAATCCCTTTCCGAAACTTGCTTCGCCCGCGACCTGCATGGACTGATGAACAAACAGGCCTCCTTCCAATGACATATCTACTCCGTCAATTCTGCCTCGGGCGGCCAGGTTTGTAAGCTCCAATCCACCTACCTCAAGCTGCTGAATATATGCTCCGCCCAAGTCTACAATCGCGGCGCGCTGCGAAGAGAATTGCGCTAGATACGCGTAGCGTCCTTGAACCGCAATGCGATGAACGGTCTGCGATGAACCAACGGTTGCAGTTCCAACCAATAGCGGGCTTGTTGGTGTGCTGATATCAACAACATTGAGCTTTCCGGCCGTTGTTGAAACATATGCATATCTGCCTTGGACGAAAATACCCGTCAAGCCTGATGTGAGTGATACGGATCCCACGGATGCAGCACTTGCTGGATTGCTTACGTCAATCACATGCAATGTTGAAGATCCAACAACATACGCATATCGACCGATAACCGCCACATCGCTTGCGGATGAAAGACTGGAAACAGTGCTGCGAACAGTAGGAGAAGCGGGGTTTTGCACATCAATCACCTGCATAGTTCCACCGGCAGAGTCAACCGTGTAGAGATATCTACCCTGAAGTGCAAGGTTGGGCACGACATCAGTCGTGGCAACGCTTGCAAGCGAAGCAGGTGCAGCGGGATTGCGCACATCAAAAACATATGTCGCATCTCCCACATCGGCTCCGCCATACAAATAACCACCCATCACAACCATGTCATACATTTCTGAGGCTGAAACCGATCCAATGAGCGCAGGCGCTTTGATATTTGAAATATCGTAGACACGCAGTGCGCTGCTCGTGGACACGTACAGATATCTACCCTGAACGGCTATAGAAAAAATGCCGCTGATGGACGCGGAATGAATCAAGACAGGAGCATGTGGATTCGTCACGTCAAAAATGTCCAATGTGCCGTTACTTGTGACGAACATATATCTTCCTTGTATTGCAATAGACCGTGAGGAGATTGCCGATGTAGAAATCGTGCTGAGCACCTTCGTTGGAACGACGCCGGCAACATGCAACTGTGTGATTGGCCTGTTCGTGCCAATCCCAATCGCACCGGAAGATGCAGCTGTTGTCCCACTTCCTGCGGCATCAATATAGAGAAGATTCGCATTCTTGTAGCCACCAATGCGGAAATCAACATTGTTACTATTTGCATTCATCACTACAGCTCCAGACAGGGAGTAGTTGATATTCCCACCGGCAAGATTCAAAGACTGTCCGGAACCTGTGCTTTCCCAAACTAATGTTCCCGAGGAAGCCAAAGTCTTTTGTGCGCGGATGACTGCGCCAGAGATGCTGTTGATGACATTGAGACCGATGGTGTTTGCGTTGCCGCCGGTGATATTTACCGTAAGCACTCCTGTCATCGTTCCGCCAGCTGTGCGGAGGTAACGTGCGTCACCAATCGTGAGAACGTTTCCAGAGCCGAAGCTATTTGATGAAACTGCTCCACAGGAGAAGCGACCTGTGGTGTCATCCCACTTAAGCGCTTGTGTGGAAAGATCACAATCAGAGAGTCCTGCGCCGCGGAGTGATGTTGCGACGTAGAGAGATGCACCGGACATCGCACCTTCGACGACAAGTGTGCCAGATGAGGCGAGTGTTGTTTTTGCGTAGATCAACGAACCGGAAACAGTGTTGAAGCGAACGAGTGCACCAGTGATTGTTGTATTCAAGGAGAAGCTCGTACCATTCAATGAAAGATTTTGTCCGGCTGTATAGGTTGTATCGCTGTCAGTTCCACAACTGAAGCGACCGGATGTTGCATCCCAGTTCAGGGTTTGGTTTGCAGCGTCACAATCGGTGAGACCTGCTCCGTTGATCGAGCTTGCGACGTAGAGAGATGCACCGGACATGGAGCCTTCGACGACGAGGGAGCCGGAGGAGGCGAGTGAGTTCTGTGCCTTGATCGTGTAGCCAGATAAAGAGGATGCATACAGCGCACCCATTCCCGTTGAACCATTGGTAACTTTTACTACTCCCGCTGAAAGGCGTGCAAGTCCTGTATCAGCTGATGCACGTGAATCAGTGGAAGGTGCCCAGAAATATTGGGATGCTGCATTCAAGGTTAATCCATTATTAGAATTGTTATCACCACTGAATGTTGCATATCGTGTCGAACCAACTGAGAGGAAGTGATACGCATATCCTTGCAATGATGGTTCAACAGAAAAGCCTGAGTTTGCAGTAATAGTGCTGCCAGCAATTGTTATATAAGTATTTTCTCCGGATTTGATATCTAATGTTCGAACAGTTGTTGTGCCTTCCACCACAAGTGTACCGGAAGAAGCTAACGTCTTTTGTGCGCGGATAACTGCGCCAGAGATGCTGTTGATCACGTTGAGTCCGATGGTGTTTGCATTACCGCCAGTCACATTGATCACCAATGCTCCCGTCATCGTATCACCTGTCTTGCGAACATAACGAGCGTCACCAATCGTGAGAACGTTTCCAGATCCGAAGCTATTTGATGAAACTGCTCCACAGGAGAAACGACCAGTGGTGTCATCCCACTTAAGCGCTTGTGTGGAAAGATCACAATCAGAGAGTCCTGCGCCGCGGAGTGATGTTGCGACGTAGAGAGATGCACCGGACATCGCACCTTCGACGACAAGTGTGCCAGATGAGGCGAGTGTTGTTTTTGCGTAGATCAACGAACCGGAAACAGTGTTGAAGCGAACGAGTGCACCAGTGATTGTTGTATTCAAGGAGAAGCTCGTACCATTCAATGAAAGATTTTGTCCGGCTGTATAGGTTGTATCGCTGTCAGTTCCACAACTGAAGCGACCGGATGTTGCATCCCAGTTCAGGGTTTGGTTTGCAGCGTCACAATCGGTGAGACCTACTCCGTTGATCGAGCTTGCGACGTAGAGGGAAGCGCCGGACATGGAGCCTTCGACGACGAGGGAGCCGGAAGAACGGATTGTATTACCCCAGACAAGTGAGCCGGAGACTGTTCCGAATTCAAGAAGTGTTCCGGAGATCGAATCACTCAGATAGAATGAATTGGCTGTGAGTGTGAGTCCTTCGCCAGCGGTGTAGGTTGTATCAGAGTCTGTTCCACAAGAGAAGCGTCCTGTTGTGGAATCCCATGCAAGTGTCTGCGTTGCAGCGTCACAATCGGTGAGACCTGCTCCGTTGATGCTTGTTCCGACGTAGAGAGAAGCTCCGGACATTGCACCTTCGACGACGAGAGTTC
>CAYMIX010000015.1:0-17198 GCA_964391185.1 uncultured Candidatus Peribacteria bacterium
GATCAAGCAGGCAAACCCAAAGCCACCGGTCCTGAGACCGGTGGTCGGTTACTTAAGCGTCATCATCTTCCTCTTTCACTTCCACCAACCTGCGTTCAACGCGTGCGTGCATCGCCGGCTGGAACAATGTTTGCAGGAAGCCAGCAGCTAACTGTTGTAATTGTTCAAAGTCAGGGTTCTTGCTGTTATTCGTAAGGAATTCTTGCAAGACAAATGATGTCAGCTGGAGGATGGTTCCATCAATATTCTGATCATCAACGATGAGTGAGTTGAGGACTTTTTCTTCATCAATGCCCATCACTAAGTTCATGCGCATCATCCAGGTTGCGAGTTGTTCATTTGCACTATCAGTGAGCGCGCTATTGGCAGGGATTATCGAGTGGTCGATATTCTCTGGTGCAGGCATTTCAACGGAATATTCCTTGAGATATGCCTCGGCCACGGTGCGACATTGGTCGTTAATAAGTGAAAGTACTGCCAGAATAAACGTCGATGGGCAATCAATAGCGACCAAGCGCGCAATGAGCGTTGCGAAGTGAGTTTTCTGTGAGTCGGTGAGGAACTGGATAATGACCTGGGCAACGCTGTCGTCACGCTTTTTCGCGCGCTTTTCTTCGCGTTGTTGCTGTTGCTGAGCTGCTTGTTGGGCAGCAGCAAATTGCTCAGAGGCTTGCTCACGAACGGTTTCGGATGCTCCACCTGTACCTTCATCGGGCATGCCTATGTCTAATCCTCCGGTTTCGGACATGGAACAATCGTACTCGAAAAAAGGGCAAGGGGTAAGTACTACGTACGAAGGAGTGTATCCCTTCATACTTTTCCCATAATACTTATTTAGAGGCTGGCTCGATGTGTACGTACGTAGCCCAGGACTTAGATCCTGTAAACGATGTGCGCTTCTTTTTGCTGAATGTGACCGTACCTGGCACAGACGCATGAATCGTCCAATCCTTGCCTACGTGCGTATTGCGGCCTGGACGATACCAATAACCTTTCTGGCGGATGAGAACCTCGCCCGAGTTGACGACCTGACCCCCGAAGCGCTTTACGCCACGACGTTTCGCTCTACTGTCTCGGCCGTTATTGGTGGTACCACCGGCTTTCTTGTGTGCCATAGTGCGGGGATTTTACAGGATACGAAGGGTCATGCAAGGTAAATTTGGGCATATTTTAGGCAATTCTCAGCCTTAAATGCCACTATAGATTTCTTGCATCGGTTCAGTTGGTCTGTACAATCGTTCCACTCGACGCGGGGTGGAGCAGCCTGGTAGCTCGCGAGGCTCATAACCTCGAGGCCGTGGGTTCAAATCCCACCCCCGCAACCAAACATATTCACAGCCCCCTCTTCAATTCTTCAATCTTATCCCACTGGAAGAGATATAGATTCCAATGTTCTATAACGGGCATTTGCTGTAGTAGTTCGAAGTATGCGGCTTCTCGTCGTTCTTTATCGAGTGCTTCATCTACGATATCACCATTAATGGGCACTGGCGGACGAGTAATGATGATCAATTTTTCACCGGCATTCAGGCGGCCCAGGTTTTCCTTTGCAAACTTGTCTTTGTATTGTTCCGAGCGAAAATATTCCAAATCTCGATACCCTTGATCAATATTGGCTGCCAAGGTGTCATTTTGCAGTTCAATATCCGCCAATGTCTTTTCGAAGAGGATATTTCGATAGAATGACAGCGCCAGACCAAACGCCATAAATCCGACAACAGTCAGACCAATGACGATCGTGAGTTGTTTGCTGATCGGTTCAATGTCTCGCTTGGTGGGCACAAGCTGAGTATACTGTATCCTTCGTACAGCACTCATGAAAATTTATTGCAGCGGCATCGGCGGTATTGGATTAAGTGCATATGCTGCGCTCCAGGCAAGCAATGGCCATGAAGTCATTGGCAGCGATCGTGCCGATAGCGCATTGCTTGATAATCTTCGTGCGCAGGGTATCACTGTTTTCTTGAATCAAGATGGATCGTGTGTGCCATCCGACTGTCAGTTATTTGTGTATTCGGAAGCTGTTCCTGCAGATGCTCCCGAAAGAATCCGCGCGCGCGAATTTGGAATTGCTAGCCAGTCGTATTTCCATGCACTCGGAGAATTGTCGCAGCCGTCATTCGTGATTGCAGTTTGTGGAACGCATGGAAAGTCGAGTACAACCGCAATGACTGCGAAAATATTGATTGATGCTCAACACGATCCATCCGTCATTGTCGGAACTAAAATGAAGGAGCTTGATGGACGAAATTGGCGCAAAGGTGCAAGTGACGTTTTTGTAGTGGAAGCATGTGAATATCGCAGATCATTTCATTACATCTCTCCTGATATCGTGTTGATGACGAATGTTGATGGAGATCACTTCGATGCATTTTCAAGTGTCGAAGATTATCGCGAAGCGTTTGTCACGTTCCTTAAGCGTTTGCCGCAGGATGGAATTGTCATCGTTCATGCGAAAGATGAAGCAAGCATGGAAGTGGCACGAGCGAGCGGGAAAACGATAATCGATGCGGATATGTCGATGGTAGAAAAACTCGGAGTACCAGGAGCTCACATGCGTGATAATGCAGCATTGGCTCTGGCACTTGCACGCCATCTAGCCATTGATGACTCAACCGCACGCCATAGCCTTGCGGGCTTTACAGGAACATGGCGTCGCATGGAACATAAAGGCGATTTACCAGGCAACATTGCTGTGATTGATGATTACGCACATCATCCTATGGAAATAAAAGCAACATTGCGCGCCATGCGAGAGGCGTACCCATCCCGGCGTATTATTTGTGTATACCAACCTCACACACATGATCGCACGAGAAAATTATATGATGAAATCGTGTCATCATTCAAAGATGCGAATATGGTGATGATTTCTAATATTTACAAAGCACGTCCCGATATTGAAACGGAAGAGGTAGATGTGGATATACTTGTGCGTGATATATCGATCAATAGCATGAATGCGGCAATAAATGGGAATGGCTTGCAGGAAACTATAAAGCAATTGCACGATTACATGCAGCCCAATGACGTCATTGTCGTGATGGGGGCAGGTGATATTGCGAAGCTTGCGGATCAGTTGATGGAGGCCTAAACGTGTCATGGTGAGCGGAGACGAACCATGCACGCTATTAGCGTCCTGCTTCCTTCAGATCCAAAATATTATTGATCATCTTTGCGAGCTCGGCGCGATTGATCGGATCATGCGGAACGAACAGGCGCTGTGAAGTTCCTGCCTCACCTCGTCCTTCGACATAGCCTTTGTGAGCAGCAGTTTCGATGGCAGCCGCATATTTCGAACGTGGTGGAACATCAGCAAAGACGCCACCCTTGGGCCATTCGAGTGGAACATCCAAAACCTGCAAGAATGTTTGCACAACTTCAGCGCGCGATGCTGGGCGATCAATCTCCACAAACGGATCTTGATAGACGGTCCAACCGCGTTGTTCTGCTGAAGAAAAGTATGGCGTAAACCAGAAGTTCAGCGCTCCGGAATTAGTCGGTGGAATATTGGCGTATGGCTGCTCGCTGATATTGCCCAAGCGGTGTGCGATGGCAGAGAGCTCGGCAATTGTTACAAGGTTCGCTGGTCCGAACATACCATTTGGTTTTCCGAATTCGTCATTGTACCCTTTAATGATTCCACGCTGAGTTACCTTAAAGACGATCGGAGCAAACCATGCGTTTGGTGGAACATCGATGAGTTGTCCTGGCGAATATTCGGTCGAAGGTGTTGGCTTGGGCTGAATGATTTCGGAAAAGCTACTGGATGCCACTGTCGTGATTGAGCCAGTTAATGCAGTAGATGGCGATGATTTACTTGAGCGCATTGCCCCAGCAGATGACGAAGATTTCTTCGATGTGTTTTGAGACTTCAACGCTTCGGCTGTCGTGCAGTTGAGTTCGATATTGAACACGATACGACCTTTTGCCTCAAGCTTCATCGACTTGGATGGCAATGGTGGGCAACCTTCAGGTGTTCCATACGTTACGCTGTACTGACCATTTGGTGCGATATCGTAATCGATAGGGGTGACTCCTGTGTGCACACTTTTATTTGGTCCGCTCAAAGTAAATGTAAGTCCTGGAGGATCGCTGTTTACTCCGACTTTTCCTACTTGCGTGAGTTTATACACAAAGAGGACACGAATTGCCTGATCTTTTTCAACCTTAAATGTTATTTGTGGACGAGACGTAACGGATTCCTGAACACCGTTGCGGAAAAGATACGTGGTCGTTGTCATTCCTTCTGGTGCATCGGCAAAGAGTGTGTAGCTGCCGACGATGACACTGTTAACACCTGATTGAGAGTTGCTACCTGATTGTTCCGTAAAGTCTGGTTTCGAAATGACCCACGTACCGAGAGCGGCGAAATCAGTTTGTCCATCAATCACTTGTTCCACCGTAATAGTTTGGCTCGTTGTGTTAGGTGCAGACGATGTAGGAATGCTAATAACAACCGACGACGATGATGCCTGTGCAGATGAGCTCGAACTCGAGGATGTTTCTTGCGCGTAGGTGAGCATGCTCATGGAAAGCAGAACAATCGCGAGCACTGCACCGAATGAAAGTCGAAGGACAGTATGCCTGTTGGACATAAGGAAATATCAAGGAAAAGATGGCCAATATCCTAGCATTCCCTATAGCTGTTTAGACATAGTTCCGGGGATATGCGCTAGTCGACTTTCTGCGTAATGGATGCCCTGTTTTCTGCTATGCTCAAGCCTATGCGCGCCAAGATTGCAGCTACATTCGGTCAGCACAGATTGCTCGGAGGTGCCCTGGTATTAGCGGTTACACAATTCGGCGCATCTCTCGCCGGTTTGGTTCGTGATAATGCATTAAATAGAACATATCCAGGCCTATCGACTGTTGACGTGTATATTTCGTCTTTCCGTCTGAGTGATCTGCTATTTCAGATTACGATCATGGCGGGACTAAGTACCGTGCTTGTTCCGTTACTTGCACGCTACAAAGCACATGATGAACATGATCAAACTTCTTACTTACTGAGTAGCGTCATGGCAATGGGCGGCTTGGTGTTTGGGCTCATCGCTCTCATGCTTGCGTTCGCGTTTCCTTATGTGGCACCGAAACTTGTTGGATTTGAAGGAGAAGATTTGCAACTCTACATCACCTTCGGTCGGCTCGCATTGCTCACCAACTTTCTTTTTGTGTTCGGAAATGCACTCGGACAATATCTCATCACTGTTCAGAAGTATTGGATCTACGGACTTACGCCAATTCTCTACACATTCGGAACAATTGGCGGAACAGTATTCCTTTCATCAACCTACGGAGAGTATGCACCGATGATTGGAACAGTACTCGGCGCGATTATCTATATTTTTGTGCGCTTCATCGGTGCCATGCATGCCGGGTTTCAGATGCATAAAATGTTTTGGCATCCAGACCTCAAACGCATGGGATGGCTGATGCTTCCGCGTATTCTTGCACTCGGTGCATTGCAGTTGGAACTACTTGTGTTTGATTCACTTGCATCGGGCCTTGATGCTGGAGCAATTACGATCAATGCAAACGCGCGAAATTTTCAGTCGGTGATCGTGGGTGTTGTCGGCATCGCTCTCGCGCAATCGGCATTTCCGCTCTTGAGCAATGCAGCAGCCAAAAAAGAATTCGACCGTTTTAAAATCTACATGAAGAAAGGAATTCAACTGATTCTTGCACTCACGATTCCAGGCGCAATTGTATTGGTATGTGCATCGCCGATTGCAGCACGTTTGGTTCATCTGCAGGATGTCTTTGCCGTATTTCGGATGACGATTTTTCTGTATGCCATCAGTATTCCTTTTGAAAGCCTGAATCATCTCCTTTTGCGTTCGTTCTATGCGTTACATCGAACAGCAATGCCGGCGATTTTCAGCGTGGTGAACGGTGTATCGGCAATCGTTGTATCGTGGATGCTCATTCCAACGTACGGCGTGTACGCAATTGCGATAGGATTTACAGCAGGACAAATCATCCAATTAATCGGTTTGGGATTTCCACTTGTTCACGCTTCACGTCAAATATTTACTCATTGCTCAATTGAAAAAACTCAGTAGATTCACCGCTTATGTGTTTTAGCCGTTCGCGAGCAGCGTTGATTTGGGCTTGGATGCGTTCCAGTTGTAACATCCCCAGATTATCGAGCTTTTCGTACACTCGCCCTAACTCGCTCGAATACGATTCAAAGGTTTGTGGTCGCGTTGTTGTATCTGCACCCCGCGCACACCAATCCAAATACATACGTCGAATTCCCTCCGTGACATACTCTATCTCTTGAGCAGCAGCGACAATTGAATCTAACACTTCTAACGGTATATTAGATGGAGTGTTCATGCCTGTATTCTACCATGAATGTATTCACGGTGTCTTCTTCGCCGAGTTGGAGTAGGTTTTGGACGCGCGTCACAATAACGATTGTAGCGTAATGTAACTATGCATCGCTTTCGATTTTAATAATTTCCCGCACAATCCCAGCGACAGCTTGCATCCCATGATCTAGAATTTGTGTCGAATCCTCAGGACATACATCCTCGATCGCTTTTGCTGCACATCCCAATACATTCAGCACATCTTGCTGCCTACTGGTGTTGATTGCACCTTGCATCATACAAATTGAGCGAAAATCAGTCCATAAACGTCGCGCTAACAGAAAAATCGCTCTGTCTTCGGAGTTTTGTTGCCCTACACGGATCGCAGTTTGTAGTTTGTCGATCAATCCAACAACGTGAGCATCTCTTGCATTGGGCATTCTATCAGACATGGTTGTTGAAGTGATTACTTCTTTTTTACTTGGGTAAAGTCCAACTCCACTGGTGTCTCGCGATCGAAGATGAGAACGAGAACGGTGAGCTTGCCCTTGTCGACATCTACAGAATCCACCGAACCTTCATAGTTCTTGAATGGACCATCAGCGATGACAACAAGATCTCCCACTTGGAAGTCGCTCTTGAACTTCGCTTCCTGCTCACCAACACGGCGCTGGATAACGCCGAACTCTTCTGGTGTCACTGGCACTGGAATGTTTCCGGAGCCAACGAAACCTGTAACGTTAGGTGTGTTACGAACCAAATACCATGATTCATCGGTAACGATCATGTCCACGAGTACGTAGCCTGGGAATAACTTGCGCTCTTCTTCTGTTGGCTCGCCTTTTTTGAACACGAGCTGCTTCTCCTTAGGAACCTGCACGTCGAGAATGTAATCCTGCATGCCAAAGGAATCGACACGCTGCTTGAGAGCGGAAGCGACTGCATCTTCGTAACCGGCATAAGTATGGACGACATACCAATTCCGGCCGGCATTTGGATCCTGTTTACCCATGTTTCAGAAAGAAGAGAGAATTACGAGAGGCGGAGCATAAGCTGCATAAGTTCAGAGAGTCCGAAGTCGACAATTCCAAAGAATACTGCGGATGCTGCGACAAAGGCGATAACAACACCGGAGAAGCGAATAGCCTGTTGGCGTGTAGGCCAACGGACTGCACGAAGCTCGGAGATCGAATCGTTGATGTATGCAGAGAGGCGGTCCATAGGTTGAGTTTTCTCAGTAAAAAAGCCCTGCGGGGCTACACATAGTGTAGTTGATTCAGTCGAGCGTGCAAGGGGTAATTTACATCCATTTCGCTCATTGTTAATGGATTATGGGGTTACAGGTTGTACGTTGGTGCTTCGAAGGCGTGGATCTTAGTTATAGGCAGAGCTACGAACCATACGCGTCCTTTGATGCTCTCTTCTGGGACATACGGTTCAGCTGAGCCATCCGGCAACGTGAAGCTACGTGAATCCAAACTTCCCTGACGGTTATCGCCCATCAGAAAGAAGCGTCCTTCTGGTACAACAAATTTCTGTTCCGACCCATCGCCACTACCCGGAGGATGCTTGTAGGTCTTTCCGGCATTGCGATCATCGAGATATGGCTCATCAATTTTTACTTCTTCATCACTGCCGGAAACTTTGAGGAACACGTATCCGTCGCGAATACGTATTTCATCGCCTGGCAAGCCGATGACGCGTTTGACATAGTATTTATCCTGTTCGTTTGGTGGTCTGAAAACAACAATTTCTCCACGATCAGGATGGCCGATGTAGTATGCGAGTTTATTAATGATGATGTATTCGTTATCTTCCAAGGTGTTTGTCATCGAACTTCCTTCCACCTGAAAGGGCGATACAAGAAACGTGCGAATCCCAGCAACAATCGCGATGATCACAACAATGTTAAAAACGACATCAAGAATATGAAACCACAATCCGTGCTGTTTTGTTACTTTGTCATTTATCATGGGGAGATTGTAAACCCCGGATTGTGTGCTGTACAGCAAGAGGTACATATTTACGCGTGGTCGCTATCCGCTACACTGCACACATGCTTTCCCGCTTGTTTTTCCACAAGCATCTGGAAGAAGACGAAACGCTCCTCTGCGTGGTACATAAACATTGGTTGTTTGGGTTGAAGGCGCTTTTTTGGCCGACAGTCTTTTTTGCAGCGATTGCATGTGTGCTCTCGTATCAACCAGCACGTGGAATTATCATGTCACTTTCACTTGTCGGAGTGGTCGTATTTGTATGGTGGTTGCGGAATTTTTTCGATTATTATCTCGATGCGTGGCTTGTGACTGACCAGGGAATTATTGATATCGCGTGGCACGGATGGTTTCATCGTCAATCTGCTCGAACGCTCTATAGCGATCTACAAGGTTTTAGCTATGAAATAAGTGGTATCATCGGCACAATTTTGCGCTTCGGAACGATTAGTATCGAGAAAATTTCTACAGGCCAGGCGGTCTCCTTGGAATATGTTTCCAATCCAAAGCGCATAGAATCGGTCGTTCTCAAAAGTCAGGAAGTGTATTTGCATACCAAAAACATGAAAGACGCGAAGCAAATTCAAAATTTGTTGGCGACCTTGGTTGCTGAACAGATCCAATTGCAGGACATGCAAACCACTTCCGATGAAGACGATGAATAGTGTTCTTATGATTTTTGGCTTTCTCATCACATTCGCCATCATTGTGATAGGTGTGATGGTGATAAGAATGAAGAAGAGAAAGTTATCTGGAGCTTCTCGACATCGCATCAATCAAGCATGGTCGCATGTACTTGTATTGCGTGATCCTGTGCGACGCGTGATGGAAGCAGACAAGGTATTGGATATTGCGCTTGGCGAAGCGGGGTACACGGGAACGCTTGGTGATAAATTGAAAAAGGCGGGTCCGCGTATCAAAAATATCAACGCAGTGTGGAGCGCACATAAATTGCGTAATCAAATGGCGCATGAATCGGGCGCACACTTGAGTGAGCATGAAGCATCCACAGCGCTCAATGCATTTCGTATCGCCATTGAAAACTTATGAAGCCAGCACTGGTAGTTATCGGCTTGGGAAATCCTGGAAAAGCGTATGAACAAACCAGACATAACGCAGGATTCCTCGCGCTCGATTATGTATCGAAAGAATTTGGAGAAGGCGATTGGAAGGATGCACAAAAGTTCGCATCTATTTCTCAAGAAGCACGCATCATCACTGCGCCAATACTGTTGCTGAAGCCGCAAACATTTATGAATCGTTCTGGTGAGGCGGTACGAAAGATCGTAGACTTTTATAAATTGAATCCCAAAGAGCAAATTCTTGTCATCGTTGATGACATTGATATTTCACTCGGAATGGTTCGACTACGAAAAGAGGGGAGTGCCGGAACACATAATGGACTTAGATCGATCGTCGAACAATTTGGTGAAGGTTTCCCACGACTTCGCATTGGCGTTGGTCCGAAGCCTGAAGGTGTAGACCTTGCCAACTGGGTCTTGAGCAGGTTTAGTGCTGAGGAAGAAAAAGAATTGGAGAAAGTCATCAAGACGCTTCCGGGTATGCTGAAGGATTTTGTGATGGATGGGGAGAAGAAATAAAAGAGACCCCTTTCGGAGTCTCTTTTATCTTTCATTTCATTTTTCTTACAACCACATCTTCCGTCCGATGACTGCGGAACCGACTAATCCTGCGGACATCATCATGATCACGACAACCATGGGGACAGATGCTTCATTCTGCGGAATGAATGTTGTCTTTCCATTCTTGCTGATGCTCGCAAGTTTGATTCCTACATGTGCCACATTCAGTGGCTGATCAATCCCAGACTGCTGATTTACGTTGATCGTATTTTCTGATTCAACATTCTGCTCAACATTCACATTTGTTTCTGACAAACAAATCGCGAGTGCGTCTTGATCGACATCTCTTCCTTCTGCAGCTTGCTGGATGAGAATGTCACAATCATTTCCTGCTTCCACCGTTGATTGTGCATTTGAATCGACATTGGCATCGATGTTCGCGCCATCATCCCCATTTTCATCTGTCCACTCATGCTTATCATCATCCCAATGCCACCATGATTTTCGTGATGAACTGCTGGAATGATGATAATGGTAAGAAGAGCTTGAGTAATAATGAGAGCTTGAACTGCTGCTCAGTGATGAAGAGCTGCTATATGCAACACTGCTCGATGACGAATGTACAGATGATGCACTACTCGAACTCGAAGTAGGGGAGCAGTTGATCGGACCATAGCGAAGATCATCAATAATGAACCCATCTGCACCATTATCTTCAAGAGTCAGATATGCAACCTGGTTGCTACCGGCGAATGTTACGTATCCTGTTTCATTTGTTGCATCTACTGTTGCAAGGATTGTTCCATCTATTGCATGAGCGCGAATGATCACGCGAGGGCTTGGATCTGCATTTGTATCAGAGACGAGCAAGCGGATACTTGAAGCAGGAACAACTGCCTGGTTTCCATTTACTGGATTCACAAAGTTGATCTTCAATGTTGTTTCAATTCCTCCCACACTATTCACAGCAAGAACATGTCCGTTTCCTCCACCGCCAACAACAGCTGTGTCTGCGATGTACACAAGTCCACTGTTATCAGCAGAGAACATCAATCCTGATTTCTTGTACTGATCACTGACGGCTGTATTCAACACTAATCCTTCAGAGAATGTCATCGCAATCCAATCGTTCTCAGAACAGCTGAGGACCGGAGGATTCTTTTCATCATCATCTGTTGGATCGTATGTTGCATCACCATCCCATGGATCCCCATCAGTGTGACATCCTGGATCCTGTGCATCTGCTACGGAATCTTCAGCATCACCGTTATCAACTCCGTCGTTACACTGTTTGAGTGCAACAGAGGAAGAACTCGAAGAGGAAGTTGCGACACTCGATGAAGAAGAACTTGGTGTGCTGCTAACACTCGAAGAAGTTACAACCGATGAACTGCTTGAACTAGAAGAGGAAGCTGGAACAGAACTTGAGCTCACGCTTGAGGCAAATGGATTCTGTCTGTTCTTAAACACAATGCCTGCACAGCCATTTCCCGTACTAACAAACACCTGACTATTTGGTGGCGTCACTAAGAACTGATTCCATCCGGCATGCACTGTCTCGGTAACGGTGTGTACTCCTACGGGAACATTTTCAAACTTCGCGAGACCAATGCTGTTATTGACCACAGTAGCACCACCATCAAGCTTGAATTCAAACTGTGGAGCAACACTCAGACGGTTACCGAACATGTCATACACTTCTTTCAAGATATCAATACAACCAACTTGTGGAGCGCTCGATGAACTTGATGAAGAGACGACACTCGAAGATGAAGAGCTCACTATATTTCCTTCATCATTGTCTTTTGGATCGTAGGTGTTGTCTCCGTCATTTGGGTCACCATCGGTGTGACATCCTGGATCGTTTGCATCAGCAAGTGAATCTTCGCCATCTGCATTATCGAGCCCATCGGAACATTGTGGGTTTGGTGTCTCTGATGGATCATCGTTGCTTGTGCATCCGTAATCTCCATTTCCATTCTGATAATCGATTCGTCCGTCTCCATCGTTATCCAGTCCATCATTACATTCTGGTGGAGTAGAAGAGCTGGAAGAGGAAGAACTGACAACACTTGAGCTCGAAGAAGCACTTGAAGCGATGTTCGTCTCACTTGGATCTAACGGATCATAAATTCCATTCGTGTAACAACCAAGATCGAAGAAGTCGACGAGAGTGTCTTCTGGATCTCCATTGTCTACGCCGTCAGAGCATTCTGGTTTTGCGGAACTAGAGGAAGAACTTGAACTTACAACGGAACTGCTCGATGAAGAACTTGCAGGATTATTTCCTTCGTTTGGATCCAATGGATCATAGAATCCGTTGTTGTAGCATCCGATATCGAAGTAATCAGCAAGAGTGTCCTCTGGGTCACCGTTATCAATTCCATCAGAGCATTCTGGCTTTGGATTTTCTTCCGATGGATCCAACGGATCATAGAACCCATTGTTGTAGCAACCGATATCAAAGAAATCCACGAGTGTGTCTTCTGCATCACTGTTATCTATTCCATCAGAACACTCTGGCTTTGGTGCAGAAGATGATGAAGAGCTGACAACGCTCGAGCTGGAACTTGAAGCAATATTTACTTCGCTTGGATCTAATGGATCATACACACCATTCGTGTAACACCCTGGATCTAAGAAGTCAGACAATGTGTCTTCTGCATCACCGTTATCGACACCATCAGAACACTCTGGCTTCGGATCGCTCTCGCTTGGATCCAATGGATCATAGAATCCGTTGTTGTAGCAACCGATGTCGAAGAAATCGGCAACAGTATCTTCCGGATCAGCATTGTCGACGCCATCAGAGCACTCTGGTTTTGGAGCAGAGGAGGAACTGGAACTTGGTGTGTTGCTTTCGCTCGGGTCGCGAGGATTGTACGTATTTGGATTATCTGGGTTTCCATCGGTATGACATCCTGGATCGAAGGAATCCGCAAGAGTGTCCTCTGGATCTGCATTGTCTATTTCATCGGAACATTCAGGATCTGGACTTTCAGTTGGATCATTTGGTGAGTCACAGCCGAAGTCCTCAGGGTAGTCGATGTTTCCGTCGCCATCGTTATCTACACCATCCGAACACTGAGGTAGGGAGGATGAAGAGCTGCTAACGGAAGATCCTCCGCAGTCGTAGTTCAAGCGGAATGCATCTGTGTATGGACCATATGCCATGTAGATGGTTGCATTATCAGAGCCAGGAACTACTTCCAATTCGTCATCATGTACTCCTCCAATCAATTTGTGCGTTCCATTTCCATCACTTTCCAATCCTCCAAGCCCCTGCACGGAAGACAGTTTTGATGTCCATTTGCCTCCTTGAATGGTGAATTTTGCATATACTAATTCAATATATCCGCTTGGATAACCAACAACATCGATGTACCCATTGTTGCGGCGGATGTTCAAGCTGGGTGTTTTCTTGTCGTATCCGGTGCCATCCACAATTGGCTGACCATTTTGTAGTAAATTGAATGAACCATGATCTGGAACAGTTGTTCCGTCGTTCAAGCGAACAGTATTATTTGCATTTCCGTTTCCGAAATTCTGCACCTGAATAAAGTCCACTTTGACATTACATGTGCCAACTGGAGTGGAGCTGCTGCTTGAGCTCGCAGGCGTGTTTCCTTCATCATTATCGCGTGGCGTGTAAGTGCCCGGGTTGTTTGGGTTGCCATCCGTATGACATCCTGGATCAACTGCATCAGCAGCAATATCTTCACTATCTGCATTATCAATTCCATCCGAGCATTCTGGGTTCGGTGATTCCGTCGGATCATCATTGGAATCGCAACCGTAGTCGCCGAGACCGTTCTGGAAATCGATACGCCCATCTCCATCATTATCAATGCCATCGCGGCATTGGGAAAGGGGAGAGGACGAAGAGCTCGACTGACAAAGTGGCCCACCTATTTGCAGAATTTTGTAATTGTCTGTCCAAACGTATCCGTGATATCCACCCATTCCCGTGAAGCTTCCTACAATGAAATAGCGGGCAGCGTTCGTTGCAGTAAATCGGACCGTTTTTGTTTGATAGGGAACGCCTGTAGAGAAAGTAGGAATACGAACGATGTCTGGTGAAGGACTTATGTACGATTGGTAATTTCCATTTACAAGTTGTTTGGTTTCATAAAAATCTAGCCCCATTTCCAATGATGCATTCACCCCCTTGATGTCAAAGCTCAGTTCATATGTTTGCCCAGGAATGAGAGGCTGACTTAAACTTCCCTGGAAATACTCAGCATATCCTGCGCCAATCCATCCCATTTGATGCCTAAGTCCATCACTAGCGTCAGTCGGCAAACCGTACATTGGACATCGTTCATCACCATAGTCAGCATAGTGATTTGGATCTGGATATGAGCCTGTGAGAACGCCGTTGTACGCTCTGTCCCATCCAGTTACATACTGCGATGATAGTCCTTTGTGAGTGGAGGCACACTGTGTTGCGGTGTAGGACGAACTTTCTTCAAAACTTCCATTCACAACCAAATTCTGGCCAGCGGTTGTACATACCGACGAACTCGACGAACTACTCTGCGTTCCACCACAGTTCGCCGTATTATACGTTAGCTTGAAACTATCATCATGCGTGCTATTCGCAATGTAGATCTGCGCAACATTCGTGTTGTTTGTAATAACTTCATCTGTGTGAGCATAGTGCGCATTGTCCCAACCATGGAATCCCTGACCATTACCTTCCAATCCATTGAATCCTGTTACACCATTGGACTGACCCGTAAATGTCCCATTCTCCAGTGTAAGAGTCAGATAATACTGCTCTGTATCGACGAAACCTCCTACAACAGTATTAACGACATTCAACACTCCTGCCTCACGACGAATCCGCAAACTCGTTGTGTCTGCCCCATAGTTTGCCGTATCAACAATCGCCTGACCGTTAGCATTTGTCAGATCAAACGTCTGTCCTTCGGTCACGATCGTACCGTCATTCAAGCGAATACTTCCCACCGCGTTTCCACGGCTCGTATTCTTCACTTCGATAAAATGTACACGAACACGGCATGGAGCAGTTTGTGCTTCAGCCACACTTGGTTCATCACCAATGTAAGGAACAGGAATAATGCCCGTGGTTGTTTGTGCCAGGAGCAAGAACGCAAGCGCCGAAAGCGCTACAGGTCGTCGGAATCGATACATACAGAAGAGGGGAGGAGTAGAAACGGACAATAAACTTCTTTTATTTTATTTATTTTTTTTGATCGTCCGCATAGACGCAGTCTTACGTTTTTTCTTACATTTTAAAATTTGTCATCTTGGTTAAAATGTTCTCAGAATGAAGCCACATTATGTGTTCACTTGGTTTGTATTTTTCTCTAACGCTACAAGTAAACCTCCCATTAAATAATGGTAATAATTCTTTTGTTGATGGGTTCTATCAATTTTAAGTACATGATAAAAATTAAAAATGTTTTCTTATTATAAATAATTGTGCATCCCCCTCACTTACCCGCTGCTTCGATTTGTGCTTTCACGCGCATGGTGCCCACGATCGCCGAGCTTCATCTTGATGCATACAAAAATATCTTTTGAGGATTTCGGTAAGCTTCTTGACGACTCTCGACGTAATTTTACAAGTATTCCCTTCTGGGTGACAATCTCGAATGGGAAAGCGTGAGAAATACGAGAGCAGTTCATTCCTTGAAGTAGCTCGTTCTATAAACACGATTGAATGTTGGCTGGCCAAGCCAGATTAATCTGACGTGGCTGGGGAGGAGGGATTCGAACCCCCGAATGGCGGCTCCAAAGGCCGCTGCCTTACCACTTGGCGACTCCCCAATGTTTGGAAAGAGAGTAACAGGCGGCTTTTAGCCGCCTGGAGTATACCTGCGCAAAGAGTAGCAGAAATTTTGGCAGGAAGAAGCCTGTATCTGGATGCTCGTAACAAAATAGCCTCTTATAAGGAAGCTATTAGGTGCATTTATGAAAGACTTATTTCTTCACTTTTGTCGTGTCTTTGTCATCCTTATTTGCGACACGCGCTGTTGTCGACAGTGTTTTCCCTTTGCCTTTCTTTTCTACTTCTACCTCGACAGAGAACTTCTTTTTCTCACCAGGATTAAATGTTAGTCCGCTCCATGTCTGCTTTCTGCCGCTATGTGTGCAGTTTTTGGAACAATCATCAAAGTCCACGTATTTGGAAATTTCATTCGTCACAGTGACATTGTTCACAGTGACATTGCTCTTATTTATTACCGTAATTTCGTACTCTAGATCATCACCATATTTTACGGAAGTTTCGTCATCGGTCACTTTGATAGAGAATTTGACACTGGAATTCGACGAACTTGTACCAGCATTGTTTTCAGTCACTCCACGTGGGTTATAGTACCCATTAATGTAGCAACCGATATCTTGTACATCTGCGACAGAATCTTCGGTATCTGCATTATCAACACCGTCAGAACATTCTGCGTTTGGGCCTTCAGCATTATCGTGGATGTTTTCACAGCCGTAGTCGCCGAGTCCGTTTTGGAAATCGATACGGCCATCGCCATCGTTATCAATTCCATCATTGCACTGCGCGATTCCGTTAAATACTGATGATGAACTTGATGAAGATGATGTGTAAGAAGATGACGATGAAGAAATCCTTGAGGATGATGAACTACTTGATGATGTAGTACTTGAAGACGATGTGGAAGAATGCGAGGAAGAGGAGCTAACAGATGAAGTGCTTGATGAATTCGAAGACGAGGAAGATGCCACAGAAGAACTTGATGCGACAGAGCTAGGAGACGAGGTAACCGAAGACGAAAATGATGAATTTGTTATAGAAGAACTATTCGAACTCGATGAAGATGAACTTGCGGTGTTGGACTCGCTTGGATCACGTGGGTTATAAAAGCCATTTGTGTAGCATCCAATGTCAGATTCATCGGCAGCAGTATCTTCTGCGTCTGCATTATCAATATTGTCGGAACATTCAGGGTTTGGACCTTCTGATGTGTCTGTATTGCTTTCACAACCGTAGTCGCCGAAACCATTCTCAAAATCTTTGCGACCATCTCCATCGTTATCGATGCCGTCATTGCATTGCACCTGTGTTGCAGACGAGGAGCTTGAAGAAAGCGATGACGAAATTGTCGATGTGCTCGAAGTAGAAACAGAAGATGACGAAGAAGATTCAGCAGACACTCCCATCGGGAGTGCGGCTGTTGCTATTAATGTTGCCGACAGAAGGAGAGAAAGTTTTTTCATAGGTGCGTTTAATAATTGCTTAAATAAGTATCTTCCTCCCATACCTCATCCCCACCCCCATACCTGCTCCCACCATCGAGATGACC
>CAYMIX010000016.1:0-15658 GCA_964391185.1 uncultured Candidatus Peribacteria bacterium
CTGGTTGCGTTATGTGTCAGCGTAAGTGCACCAGAGAATGTGAGTATCTTCTTGATTCCTGCGGTCAGTGTGCCCAGCCCTGTAATTGTGGTTGTTCCGGTAACGGCAATATCGCCATCATTGACGGTTGATAAATCTGTCGTCGTGGCAGAGGCAATCGTGCCATCCCCTGCGGAAGCAGCGCGCATGACAGACTGTATGACCTGCAGATTCTGTGCGAGCGTATTAGGCCCCACAGGGTCAGAAGTGTCCGGCTGGTTACTTGAAGAAGTTGAACTCCAAGCATTCAGGGTTGTAGCAATGTCTGCTGCCATTGTGTTATCCTTTCAGAGCTTCGCAGCGTTAGAATGAAAAATCCCGCACGGGGCGGGTATTGGGGAGGTGAAGATGGATATTTATTCGGTGATAGGTCTTACGCTTGGGCCGCTTGCTGCGGCCCTGTTGTTTGGCGTCATTGGTGGCGGAATCCGGCTGGCAATCGCTAGATACATGCCGGAGTGTTGGCTCAAGCGCCAGTTATTGATTGAGCGCATTAAGACCCAATACAGTGCCGCCAATCGGCGCATAGCCGAGGAGTCCGCTGCCCATCCTCGCGGCTGGCGAGACTGCATAAGTCGGAGATGATACAGCTCGTTGCACAGGATTTGAGAGCAGACCATACCTTGCGGCAACCCTAGCCAATGGTAAAGTGTAGGCGAGCGGATTAAGCGCACCCCCAGCTACCGAGTAACCGGCATCCATTATGGTAAATGGATTGGCGTGGCCTGATTGTGGTATTCCAGCAACATCACCAAACGTATTGGCAAACTTGCCGATGGTGGCAAGCTCCCCCGTAAGCGGCTTTCCACGCTGCAACTTTGCGCCAAACGTCTTGGCATTGACTGCGCCAGACCCTTCTCTGATTGCATCGCCAACGTCATGCGCCTTTGCCATCAGAATCCGTGACTCCCTGAAGTTCTTCAGAAGATCTCCGCCATTCTTGCCCATAGCGAACAGTTGCCGCTCTATTTGTGACTCAATTGCATCTGCCGCTTCGCGCTTGGCTTTACCCAACCCTTTATCACCTTTAGCAAATGCGCTTGATGCTTCATCGCGCAATATCTGTGTCATTTTGATCGCGTCGCCAGCGTCAAATGTTTCAACATTGACGCCGCCAACAGTTTTTGCTTCTGTGCCAGGTATATTTATTTGCTTGATTCCACGGTCACTCAGGTTCTTTAGTGCATCGGCATAGCTGGCGTAAGCATCCCAATCGGCAGGGTGGAGAACCTGCTCTTTGTCAAGGGCACCACGGATCATATCCCGCACGTATTCATGCGAACCGCCGACCCCATTACGCTCAAGATCGTCAAGTTGCCCCGGCACCAGCCAGCCTTTTTCATCTAGCTGCTCAACCAACCTATCCATTTGCATGCCGCCATCTTTGCGGAACAAGCCAGGATAGGCTTTGTCGACCTTTTCGAGGCCAAGGTCAGGGAGTTCCGTCTTGTTGATACCGCCAGCATTCTTTATTTCCGCCAACAAACTGCGTAATTTTGGTTGAGGTGGAATCTTCACGTCATTAACGATATTACCAAAACTATCAATAAACACTGACTTCCCAGGCGTTCCGCCAACCTCTTTACCAAGAATTGAATTCATCACATCATCACTTGCCGCGCCAGGAAATGACCGCGCCGCACCACGATAATTTTCGACTATGCGACTCATGGCATCGCTGTAAGTCTTGTCGGTTTTGATTTGTCCAATGGTTGTTATTGGCTCATAGCCTGATTTGTAGGCAGTATTGCGAAGCGCCTGCATCGCCTCCTTGGTAAGCGGTGCATCATCAGCCAGCCCAAGAGCAGATCGGGCAAGTTTGTTAGTTACTTCCTGATTATTGATTCCAGCCAATTGATTTGTTTTGTATTTACCTGATACCCCCTCAAGAATCCTTGCCGTAACTCCGCTATCCGGCATCATGCTGGGCGGCAATTTATATCCGGCGGCAATTGATTCACTTAGGGTGGCGTCTTTTACTGCATTTTGTGACTTGCGCAGGGCTAGATCCTCAATCTTGCGCGTGAGTGCAGATGTTGCTTTATTCGACACCCACTGCCCACCCGCCCCGGTAGCGCCACCGACCGCTGTATTCAACGCCTTGCCCTTGGCAACATCCTGCCACCCAGTTGCATTCTCTACCGGCAACGTCGCGCCATACCCCGCACCTACTGCGGCAGCAGCCTTGATTGATTTACCGGCAGCGGAAAACGGCAGCGCGGTAAGCGCAACATCGCCAGCAAATGCTCCTACGGGGGCTTCGTCGCGGATAATGCGATTATTGGCAATCGTGTCATTGTTTTGCTGACCGGCGAACTGCTTGACGCCTTCCCATAGGTTAGTGACAGCCGTGCCAGCCGCAGCGATATTGCGCGTTCCCCAATTGGCGTCACGCAACACTTGGCGCAGCGTGTCAGGGAAAGCTTCCTTGCCGATCTTGAGGGGGGCTGTATCTTCATCGCCGACTATTGGCGCATCTTCAATAACCCACTTGCCAGCCGCAGGTGTATCCTCGATTATCCATTTCCCGGCCATTACTTCACCTCTTTCCAGATCATGCCGTCAGAATGGTAGCGCTTTCCATCTGGCCCAGTCATGCTCTTGCCTTTGAATTGATGCGCTGGTGGTTTGGCGTCGAATGTCTGAGCTGGCTTGGCCGGAGACGTCGTACCCTTCATTTTCTCAATTTGCGAACGCTTTGTTTGAATAAACGACCTAAGAACAGCATCTTTTTCTTCTGGGGACGCATTTGGATCACCGAGGGTTGCCTTTAGAGATTCGCCTTCTTTTTGAGTAAATTGAGCGCCAAAAGTTGAGCGGAGTAGAGGCAGCACCTCATTATCCACTTTGGCGATATATTCTTTCCTTGCAATAGCCCCAGGCCCAACCCCCATATCGAGCTGACGGCGCACTGCATCAGCACCTTGCCCGACCCTTGTGTAAGTGGCTTTTTTACCTAATGCACTCAAGTCAGTAACAACCTTTTCCAACCCAGGTAACGCTCTTTCCAAACCTTTCAATTCAACAGCAGACTCGCCACTTGCCTCGCCAATTTTAGTATTTTCCGCTTTAGCACCAGCAATCTGCCCCTGCAACAAGGGGCTATCGGTCGCCCGCATAACGGTTTTCCCGCCAATAGATACAGGCGCAACTTGACCCGTTCTAGCATTACCCGCGACATATCCATCAGCAGTCGGCAAGAATTGAAAATATGGCGTTACATTAGGCGCTTGACGTCCAGCAGCGGCAATCTGTTTCTTCATGGCCACATAACCCGGTATGCCCACTAATTGCCCATTGTCATACTGCATGCCTTCCGGCGCTTTCATCGGCGCAAAGCCGATATTCGTGCCGTCAGCTCTCCCCGGAAGCACCCACTTCTTCACCGTTCGCCCCGGATTTGCCGGATCATCTAATTCAACAAGTTCCGGTTTATCTTTGGTCTGCAACGCCAGATAATCCTTGAGGTCAAGCGCTCCCGCACCCAAGGCATCCTGCGCAAGATTGGGACTTTGCAGATTCATGTTTTGCATGAACGCCATGCGCTTCTTGAGTTCATCCAATTTCATCTGATTGACCTGATTCGTCTGTGCATCCCTGTAGCCCTGCATGCCCATCTGTCCTGCCTGTCCCATTGCCTGCCCCAAGGAAACAGGACGGGAGGACGGGCCACCCGCCGAGAGCAAACCTAATGCCATCTGTGTCATCATTGCGCTTTGCGGGTCAGTAGCGAAGTCTAATAATCCAGCCATGATTAAAGCCCCAAGTTTTTGTAGATTTGCGAACCCAACAGTCCACCACCCAGCATGTTTGCTGCCTGATTGGTATAGATCGGCTGGGAAGAAGTTCCGCCATAGCTCCCTGTAATCGCCTGCCCATACTTGTTGATGTTCGTCCATGGGTTCGATGCGCTGTTCTGCCCCGCTGAGAACAAAGGGCCAAGCGAACTGACTGTGCGATTAACCGCATTCTCACCGAGCTGTTGTTGCGTCCCGTAATCCTGCATTCTTGCATTAGTAGCAATCTTGCCTAAAGTATCCGCAGCAGTACGCCCAAAAGCCTCTGTCACACCGGAATTCCCGAATGAACCTGAAGCCCTTTGCGCTTGATCATACATGGGCATGAGGTTGCGCATGGCGTCTTGTGAGGCGTTGTTGATCGTCTGGGTCAGGTAGGGGTTATCGACGCCAGCCAGAGGATTGGTTTTCGGTCCATTGGCAAAGCCCTGCAGGCCTTGCAAAGCTGAGGTTTCATAGGGCGAAGCCGCCCCTGAATCAGAAGCGGCCTTGGCCTTGGCAAACATATCGGTCAGATACGGTTGCTGAGGTGACCATGGGGCTTGCGTTTTGGTTTCCGTTCCGGTTTGTTTGGAACCGTCAAGACTGCCCAATAATCCACCAGCGAGAGTTGTCAATCCTGCTGGTGATGTAAGGCCGTTCAATGCAGAACTAGCAATATTCCCCCAATTTATACCCGATCCACTAGAAGCATCCGAGCTATATGCAGGGTAAGAATCCCACCAGTTTGAAGTCTGCTTAGTTTGTGATGGATCGTAATAATTCCATGATTGAGTTGGGTCATAGAATGAATACCCATTCCCGCTTGTGCCACTTGTCCAGTTATAAGAGTCCGTAGGCGAATTCCATGCAGAAGGATCGTAACTTCCATTAACAAGATTAAGATCAAAGATACCCATAATTAACCTCTTCCTCTTTGCTGAATAAGTTGCATTGCTTGTTGCTGGCTATAGCCTTTTTTGGTCAACGCGGCCATTGCTTGCCTTACCCAATCGGGCATCTGGGCCTGTTGTGGTTGTGGTTGCGGCTGGCGCATTTGTGGGGCTTGTGGCGCATTGATTGCTTTATTAAGTATCTGGGGGGAAGATAAAGCCAGTTGTTTGAGCCACGGGCTATCTGTCTGGCTTGCCCCGAATTGCGCAGTAGTTCCCAGCAGTGAATTAAGTGCCGAGCCTCCAATATCCCCGCCACGTACCGCTGTACTCGCTGTTGACCCTGCCAGATTCTTGAGCCATGGATTGTCAAATTTGCTGGCAGCCGAAGTCCCTGCCAACCCCCCGACGCCCCCTAACAAGGCTTGTGAGGGGTCTTGTCCGCCAAGAATACTTAACCCCGTTCTGCCTGCGGTATTGGCAAATTGAGCAGGGGAAATACCTGCAAACCCCTCGGAAGGCAAAGAGGAAAAATTACTTCCGACAAAGTTGCTTATTCCTCCACCTAAACCGCCTAGAGCCGCGCCCTTGAGGATATTTCCTCCACTGACAGCAGAAGTCAGTCCACCTGCCAATGCGCCACCACCGATGCCTGACAAGCCTAATCCTGCTGGGCCAAGAGCGACACCAAGGGCAATAGGGGCTAACGCTCCGAGCAATCCGCCACCAAACAGCCCTTTGTCCGGATCGTTTCGTTTTTGCTGTGCATCAGGGTTCATCTCAGATCGCCATTTATTCAAGGCGGCGACATTTTGAGGGGTAGCTGTTCCCAGTTCTTTTACCGATTGGGTTAGCGCAGGCGTGCTACCATCAAACCCCGCCATGACAGAAGGCCAGTAATTCGCATCAGTGAACCATGCACTATCTGGCGTAGGGTCAACCCCTCCCGGCTTGCGAGCTGCTTGTTGCCCATATACCGCCAAAGCTTGTGTTGGGTCTTTCGCCCATGTTGATCGAATCAGGTCATCGTATTTTATGCTTGGGTCATCCGTTGACAGCCATGATGAGAGGCGTGGGTCTTTTATCGCTGCCGATAGCTGAAGTGATGCGGGGGCAGTTCCATTTCCTGTAACAGGATTCCATGTGTCGCCTGACTTCTGGAATACCTTTGTGCCATACCCCGAACCGCCGATCTTGTATGTATTTCCGCCAAGAGTATAAGTATCGCCTTGGGTCATTGGATCAAATGAACTATTGTTCCCCCTACCAAACATAAACGGAGAATTCTTTTGAATAGACTGTAATGCATTCCCCAATCTGGGATTTGACATGCCATTTAGCGGAAGCCCTGTCTTGAAGTCAGTGAACGGGTTCCCCTTTTGATCAAGAAAAGGAGCAGGGTTTTGACTTCCAAAGTTTGACAATCCGTTCCTGTTGAGTGAATTCAGCATATCAATTCCCAGTTAAAAATCTGCATTGCACCCATGTGCCGGGTGTGCCGGAAACCGTACAGACAAATCCCACAATCACATACTTGCTTCCCGCTGTTCCAGCCTCAACCGGGGCACTGTGGCGGATAAAATCACCCTGCGCCCATGTGCCAGTGGCCGGAGCTGCCGTGTAAGCATTGCTAATGGCGGATAATCGGCCTTCTGTCACCCCATTCAACTGAATCGCTAGATCACTGAGCCGTTTCCCTATCGACAGCTTGAATCCGGTGAGCCATTCAACCGTTGGTTTGGCGTCTCCGGGTAATCTTGGGTCTATGTTGATTCTCATTCTGTCCCCTCCCCTTGAAGCGAGACATCAATACTCGATAATTCAGACACGCCCGAGGTACTTAGCTTGAGACGATGCCAGCGGCTTGACCGGAACAAGTCACACTTGCCGCTAGTCATGGTGACGGTCTGATCTTGTGTCAGGCTTGACCCGGAAGTGTTGCGGTAATAATTGGTCAGCGTGGCCGAGGTAGGGGCTGTGCTGAACCTTGGGCGTACTCTGTCTAGCAGGCTGAACGTATTATCATCCCCCAAATCCCCAGTTGTTATTGAGCAAGTCCCCGGTATTCCGGTGAGCGTTTGCATGGTGTGGGCTGTATCGAATATCGTGGGAACGGGATAGTTCTGTGACCAGAATGGTGAGTCATACGTGATATTGATATCAGCATAGGTCGCAAAATAGCTATTGATATTCGCATAGGTAATCTGCCCAG
Source organism: uncultured Candidatus Peribacteria bacterium (assembly GCA_964391185.1). Taxonomy (GTDB): domain Bacteria; phylum Patescibacteriota; class Gracilibacteria; order Peribacterales; family Peribacteraceae; genus JAKQEM01. The sequence continues at coordinate 6,921 of CAYMIX010000016.1, forward strand.
TCAGGTTTTCCAGCCCGGCCTCTGCCCCGCGATTGATCTTGCCCCACTTGTCGGTTTTGTAGTTATAACAAATACAGCTGTCATTAACCCCAGTGGTTGATGCTGTGCTGGGATAAAAGAACATCACCAGTGAATTGATTCGATCATGCAGGCTCACGATCTTGTAGCGGTATTGCTTATTCAGGTCAGTGAAAAATGTTTTCTTGACCGGGCCGCCTATCCCTATGGGACGAGAACCGTCAAACAGATAGAAGTCTTCCAGCCCGATGAAAAAATGGGCTGACCCGATAGATACAATCGCATCATTGGAAGAGCACCCAACATCCCCCGGTAGCTGGTTGAACTCAAACACCGCAGGGGAGCCCACATATCGCCCCACAATAATCGCCTTGTCCTTATAGGCGACAATATCATCACCTAACCGTTTCCAGCCCCTTATCGGCCCCGGTGAGCCTATCAATCGCCCCGTCGTGCATTGGGTTGAAACAGCAGGCGTCCAACCAGTCGCATTGTTATATTCAGAACACCACCAACGGTCAGACTGATCGCCATACGTCCCTTCGTTGGTATCTGCCAATAGAACAAAGCCGGGAACAGTTTCTACAAACCTTGCTTTGGGCGCACCCGCGATGTCAGCAAATGCCCCAGCAGTGGAGGATTGCAAAGTATCGGACTTGATCGCGGCAATTGATGTGTCACCAAACTGCGCAAACGACCACCGATGGTCTGATCCTGCACTATACCCCCCCACTCTTGACCGATCTGTATAAGTAGGAATGGCAGAGGCTTCATAAAGCGCGGAGGCGGTTCCCACAAACAGCCGGGAGGAGCCGTCCAGCTTTTGAATCAGCGCACCGCCTAAGCATGCTGTAGGCAACGCAGAAAACCCGCTATTGAAATTCGAAGGGGCTGCACCGTACCCTTTGGCGGTAGGGTAGTAATCGACCAGATTAGTAATAATCCCCGGTGTCGCGGGGTCAAGGTCTGGCGCATAGCCTGTAAAAGGGATCAGCATTACCAGCGCCTAGGCTTGATTTGTAGGCTGCCCCGACGCGCAATACCCCGTCGTTCTGAATGTCTGCGGACTGAATCCAGCAAGGTATTCACCGTGGGTTCCAGCTTTTGTACTTCGCCCAGATTCTTGGCATCCCGCGCATATTCAAGCGCAGCGGCATACAGGTATAAATCAGGCGCGTTTATTGATACCCAGTTGGTAACATTGGTATCCGACAATGCGGCAATAGCAGGGATGTAATACAGGGTATAACTATAAGCATCCGATGGCGCTGGGAACAACCTTAAAACATTCTTTTCCAGTGTATAGCTTGAGGGGAAACCTGAAGTTGTCGATACGCTAGGATCAATGGCATAGTCGATATTCAATTCACGGCCTTGATAAGTAATAATCAGGCGGGACACTGAGCCAAAATCTGAAGGCAGCGTAATCGAATTCCCAGAGGTCGTTGCTGTGACTGAGGTCTCAATCTCGTTCAGGCTCAATTCACGGAATATATGGGCTTCTGCCAACTGAATGAACGTCGGCAATTTAGCGGTCAGATCATCCCGGTGCGTGTAATTCACTATCGCATTCTTCAACTCGGTATAGTTCATTTGAGATACCTGTCGAAAGTGACGAAATGGGTATTGATGCGCAAGAAGTTCTTGATAAGCTTGGTGCGCTCTCGCTGATCTTTAATCATGAGAAATTTGGCATAAACATGCGGCGGTATGCTGCCGACTTTTCTGCCTTCCCCCCATGACATGCCGGCACTTTCGTTACGTTCCGCCTTGCATTGATCAATTAACGGCTCTACGTCATAGCTTTGAATCTTGACAGCCTGGTCGCCTTCAAACTTGATCAGGGTACGCACGCCAGCGGCGTCATAGCCTTCATCCAATTCAAACGATTCTATGGGCGTCATAATTTCTCCAGAGTAAAAATAGGGGCTTTTCACCCCTTCGGCCTTGCGGCTAAATCAATGAACCGGATTAACCGCCTGACAGATCAGCGGCCTTGCCGAACGCATTAGGGGCGCGCACGGCAAAAGTGGTATCCGCTGTAATCAGGTTTTTCTGGCTATCACCTGTAATGCCCATTTCCTGAGTGCGGAACCCGTCGAGGAAAACGACCTCACCATACTCGGTATTCAGCAAATGAACATCTGTTGCACCGGCCATCAGGTAGTGAGGCACGATCTCCAATTCGCCGAAGTCAGACATATAAACGTCAGCCCCGCCAACAATCCGGCCTTGTTCTTTCTTGCCGACTTGATAGCGATTAACCGCGATCCCGGTAAAGGTAGAGAACACCCCTTTGTGGTTAGGCGACATCACCGCCATGCGCGGGACTTCACCAGAAGCAATATAAGCCTTCTGAACAACGTCTTTCAGGATGGTTTCCGTAAAGGCCCGTGCTGTGCCTGAGGTCGGGGCGACCGTTGGTGCGCCGGAGGTCCATGCTGCGGTAGAACCGCCTGCCCCGTGATTCGTATTGGCGTAGTTCTGCACGCCTAATCCGCCCGCTTTGGAAGCGGTTGTGGAGTTACCGGCAACAGCCACGTTATTGGAAACAATCGCTGCTTCCATATGGCGCTTGATTTCCAGCATGGCTTTGGCTTTTTGATAAGCCATCTCCGCCGCACGGCCCGCCTTCTTCACAATGTTGGCCCGGCGAGATACCGCAGGCTGGGCATGGAAAATCTGGCAATAGTTGCCCACGCGGGCTGTCGCTACCAACGCTTGTGCCGAAAAGTCATCGCCGTCAATCAGGGCGTTGTCTTTATTGGCGGTAGCGAGGGAGTCGCGCTGCCATTCGTGGTAGGTGTTGTTCGTGCTGCTGCGACCGAAAGCGGTAATAACTGGGGTTTCAGTGGGGGACGTGTTGAAGATCTTGTCGATCAAGTCTTCACGTACTCCGGTGAGGTCGTATTTATCGTATAAGTTCAGTTGTGTTATCGACAGGCTCTTTATCCTGTCTTCTTACGGCTTTCCCGTAAGCTCAGACTATATCTTCACCCTATCACTAGGGGTCTAGCGCTCGTGGAGATTTTGCCTACCTGATGTACCCACTTAGCAAATTGCCGACCATGCCTAACTTCGTGACACGGGATGCAAACCGTAACACCGTTAGCTACATCGTATCGCTTATCTGGGCAGTCCTTCCATGTCTCAATGTGATGAGCATGAAGCTTTACGCCAGAAGCGCCGCAATCTACACATGCATAAGAATCGCGCTCTTTAACGCGAACAGCCCATGTCTTCGCGGCATAAGACGTCCTCAGTCTCATGTTTTCGCGATTCGGGCCACCTTTGTAATTCGGATTTGCCGCCCCTACATACTTGCTGCTTCGTAGGCCAGTTTGCGCTTTATGCGCCTCAGTCCGAATATACGGTTTATGCACCCCAACTCTTCTGCGCGGTATTCCATGGGTTTTAAGCCATGAACACACGACACTCGCAGAAGCTCTAATCTCGTTGGCAATTTGTGTAGTGGATTTCTCTTGAGAAACATACTGCTCGCGTAACCATTCTGCATCCCTCAGTATTGCATGATGCTTTGGCCCTGCGACGCGCTTCTCAATCCCGTACTTGTCAAGCATTCTCAGAACAGTCCTGAAACTAACGCCAATCTCTCTAGCTATTTGCCGAGAGGTCAGCAGGTCATCAAGATATAGTTTGCGAAGCTTGTTTTCCATCAGGTTTAGGTTACTTTCTCTAGTCGTTGAACCGTCACCATATTTCTAAGGTGCTTGGCTGCTGATCACCCAATCGTCATTATTTTACAACCATCACGCTTGCCGTTTCCAGCTACGTTGTGGTTAATGACGCTCTAAGGATTTTCCAGACAATTCACTAGATAAACTTTCCGCAATGTTACCACTGCGCCAGCCGAAGTTCAGCTGGTTGTGCCATGATTTAATCCTTTATCGTAAGAGTTCTGCTAAGTCGGACAACTTGGCACGGCCGCCCTTGAAGCGGTCATTCAGCTTTTGTTGCCGACGCTCGTTAGCCGGGGTTGATTGTTTATTGGGCAATCGTGGTGCATCAACGGCTTTCTTGGTCACTTCCGCCTTTTTTGACTTTAGTGCCTGATAAGCAGCCGCATCCCGCAACGCCATCACCAGACGTGAGTCATAAACCCCCCCGAGTTCTTCATCGGTGAAGCCATAGATATTCTTCGCGTCTGTATAAATCTTGGCGAGGGCTGGCTTGTCTATCTTCTCCTTTTCTAATACCGTCCATGCTTTTTGGTATTGTTCCTGGAGCATTTGCGCCTGTCGCTCGGTTTGCTCTTGAGACGCTCTTTGCCTTTCACCATTGATCTGTTGATCAAGATAGTTCAGGTAATTGAATATCTCTTTTTGGCGTTGACTTTCTGCTACCCACGCTGCCGGGTCTGAATTTGCCAATTGAGCAAGCTCAGCCTCGGTTTTGATTCCCGCCATATTGGCCACTGCCGCCCGTGCTAATTCGGCTTGTGACAAATACTGCTGGCGAAATTCATCGTGTTTTGCTTTTAGGAACTCGACGGCCTGACTTTCCCGTTCCGCAAGGGCTTGCGTTTTTCTGGTGTAGTCTTGCTGGCGATGGTATCCCTTGACTAATTCATCTTCGGATACTTCAAGTTCTTGCTCTTCGCCATCGTCGCTTTTTATGGTGACTTTGATTTTGCGCTCAGGTGCAGGCGGGGCGTCTTCATCCTCGGAGGGTTCCTCGTCGGTATCTTCGTCCTCGTCCTGTTGAGTGGTTGCATCCTCGTCCGTGTCCTCGTGGGGTGGAGATTCTGCGTTAATGTCTTCATCTTTTTCAGATTCCCTTTCAGGCGTGTCTGTCAAGAATGAAGCGAGTCCTGCTAACCCTGCTTCGGGTGCTGATTCAGCGTGTCCGGGCATTTTGGTTTCCTATGGTCTAAATCCCCTCTCACGGCACTAGAGAGGACGCGGCGCATCACTGCTGTCGCTAAAAAGGCAAGTGCCTGCCTATAAAACTTGTCGAAAGAATCGGCGGGGCTTGCTTTCGTCCCGCAATTCGTTCAAATCAATCTTGTGTTGCGCCATCTTTCCGCGCTCAATCATGCCGATCAGCGTGCCTTCAAATTTCTCTGCAACTTTCGCCAATTGAAGCAGCAATGTCTGGCCTTCTTTGTCCCTCACAGGGCATGCCTTCCATTGCTCGACAATCTGGTCTTTAAGCACCGTCATCGCCTCTTTGAAGGCGTCGTTATCTAGCACCTGGCGGGCTTCCATGCCGCGTTGGGCGGTTCCGTGATCAGTCATAGCAGTAGACATAGTGTTTCCTTAAAGGATGAGAAGTAAATCTTCTTCATCTTGCATTTCCATCGCTTGGTTGTAAATCTCGACAACTCTCTGCCAATCTTGCTGGGCAATCAGCTTCGGCAACTCAAAGCCTGTCTGCAATTGAGACACTAGCGTTTTCAGTGCAGGAATATCGACGGACTCAACGGGTTCAATCGCCAGCGATTTGAAGGCTTTTTCTCTTGCCCGTTTCCTAGCCAGACGGGAAGTCCTGTTCGACTGTTGAACAATCTCCTCTACCTTGGCTTCGGCTTCAAGGTATGAATCTGCCTCTTCAACCGAATCAAATATGTATATCTTCTTGTTTCGCTTGATATAGACTTTGCTACCGTATTCAAAGCCCCCTAACCTAAGCGGTGAACTTTGCTCAACCGTCGGCGCATAACCAGTAATGGTTATCGTGCCGACATCTGGCGTTATGTTTTGCGACGCAGGTGCTTGCTGGACTATCGGGGCATAGCCTGTAATCGTGATCGTTCCGACGTCAGGCGTAACCGCCTGATTAGCACTTTGCGAAACAGTCGGGCTATAACCCGTGATGGCAATAGTCCCTGTTGCAGGTAAGACAGACTGATTTGCTGTCTGGGCAACCGTTGGTGCATAGCCAGTGATTGCTATCGTGCCAACGCCCGGATTGACGGGCACATCGACATTCTGTGTAACCGTTGGCGCATAACCGGTGATCGTCAGACTACCGACGCCCGGATTAACCGCTTGTGGCTGGCTAATCGTTGGCGCGTAGCCTGTAATGACAATGTTGCCGACGTTCGGCGTTATGGCTTGATTCGCAGTCTGTGCTATGGACGGGGCGTAGCCTGTAATTGCTATAGAGCCAGTGCCGGGATTGACAGCAGTATTTGTTCCCCCCGCCGAAGCTACCCATATCCTTCTGTTCAGAGGGGAAAATATCCCAAATTGCGATTTGTGCAGTTCCTTGATTTCATCCCCGGATAATCTTCTGGAAAATCCGGTCAATCCGCTAACGCCCGCTACCTTTGCCGTGTAGAAAGTACTTGCATCGCAATACATCGCCCCGGCAACATTGAACGTGCCGGTCTGTGCTGTGTTGGAAAGTGTTGCAACAAGTAGGCCGTTGCGATAGATACGATGGCTTGTGTCGCTGTCGCTGACAACGGCAAGTGTAATCAGTTCACCGGTCGCTGGTGTTGCTCCGATATTTGTAACAGGCCACGACCCATTGTTAAAAACAACGGCCTTTAATTGGCTGCTTTTATACTCAAAGTAGATTCCGGAGCGATTCGTCGTCGAAAACATCCCGCCGAAGCGCTCGTTCGTAGGATCAAATAAATATCGCCCGAAAAACGTCTTGATCCCCGGCGTTGAGAAAACAACTTCGCCGTTCGCATGAAAGTAGTTAGGTTCCAGGCCAGTGTGCGAAACAGACGCCGTTCTTCGCGTCGGCGGGGAATTATTAACTTGGTTGCCAACCAATGACGCACAATTTGCCAGCAGCAGCCCGTTTGCAAGCGGATTGCTCCAGTCAATCCCGACGGGAACCTGCGGCTGGATAGTCCACGGGATTTTGCGGTTAATCACGGCAAAATCTCCCGATCAGGCAGGGTACGTCACGCCTTGTATCCAGCACTGGCCACCTGCGCCAGCGGTTGTATTCAACGCTTGAACCATGCTGTGCGTCACAAATACAAAATACTTGTTAGGCATGGCACCGCCGAATAATGCAGCAATGTTGATTGGGGCGAATTCGTAAATCCGGTTAGCGGTTGCATCCGTAATCATGGTCGCAGCCGGTCGCAGAATGGCATTGCGAATATCCGCACTGGTCACCGTTTCTGCGCTACTCGTCCCGTCAAACACATCTGGATAAGAGGGCGAATCATTGACCAGTGCCCCCACATAGACTGAAATTTGCCCCGCTGTTGGCGCGGTGTTGTTCGCCTTGAATCGTCCGGTCAACAAAACATCATTAGAGGCATTCGTGATAACAGCAGATTCCCACCCCGCCAAAAGCGTGGAACTTGAGGCCAAACCATCGAGATCGTTTGTTCCAAATACGGGAACCGATGCTGCATATATTGGTATGAATCCAGCCATATCACCATCCCATCGCTAAAATGACATCTTGGATACTGTAGGGATCGTCAACTATGGCTAGCCCCTTGAGCGTATCTGCCACGGCCTGCGGCATAACTCCTGCTGTGACCAGTGCATCCAGTTGTGATTGTGTCGCAGCAGCGCCGATGTTCAGTTCGCCACGATCCAGCAACTTGAGCGCCCATTTGACCGGGCTGCTTGTCGCGGCAAGTGCGGTCAATCCATCAAGAAACGCCGATCCAGCTTCTGCCCCCAAAACTTCCAGCACCGTGCCGTAGCCGATGCTGTAGTCAATCACCTTGGTGCGGCCTACCGAGAGCAGTGCCGCCAGCTCACCGCAATCCCTGCGCGCCAGTGCATCGGCGCAATCAGGGCGAGAGAGTATTTCATCGCGGAGCGTCATGATCAAGTTGCACTCAAGATGCCGGATGCATTAGGCGTAACCGTCAGGGTATTTCCTGATGTCGTCAGCGGAATATCGGCAGGAGTTGAATCACCGAGGAAATATCCTACAATGGGGTTGACCTTCCCATTAAGCGTTCCAGAGGCATAGACAACCCCTCTCCGCCATGCAGGAATACCCGATCCAGAAGCCGTCCATACGAAGGCGGCAGATGTAAATTTCACGACGCCAGCAGTCTGCGTCAAAGCGACAGAAGTTAATGTGCCGCCCCCGGTGGTATATCCGTTTCCATTGGCTATTTCATTAGCCGATACATCCGCCCACACCTCATCGGTAGATGGTGCAGGCGTCCAGGCTGAACTTACGAGTGCCAACTTGAATGTATTGGCTGGGTTGATTAGATTGGTAGCTGAGTTGAAATTCAGCTTTGCCTTGTCAGGGAAAATGAATGCGCCTGCTGCCATGTGTATTACTCCTTATTGAATTCCTGAAATTCGGCCATCCGGCCCACGTACTATGGGCCTCCCGTTGACGGCAACCGCCCGCCCGTCTGCCCCTCTTTCAACCACTTTGGGTGCAGTGATATGCGTCACAATCTGATTCAGCGAATCCATTACATCCGAGAGTTTGGGCTGTCCCATAGGGCCATTGACGTCATCACTTCCCGCTTGCTCTGCGGATAGCAGGTTGTCCATCTTGGCTTGTGCGGAAATCTGAGCGACAGTTATCTTGGTGGATGAATCCAACTCGGCTTTCCACTGGTCAAACTGTAACTTTTGCGCGTCAAGGCTGGCCTGAATCTGTGCTTTCTGTATGTCTCGTTCGGCTTCTATCTGATTCGTGATACGAGATTCTTGTGCCTGCATTTCCTGCTGATAGCGAGCCAGTTCCATATCTCGCTGTATTTCCCGTTGTTTTTGCTGATCTTCCATTGCCATTTTCTGCTG
>CAYMIX010000017.1:0-3658 GCA_964391185.1 uncultured Candidatus Peribacteria bacterium
GCGTGTTTCGAAATGGCGAAAAAACTGGGGGTGCCAACATGGGCGAAACGCGTCCGTATGTAGGGAGAGCCGTGTGGGCTTTCGCGTGGGTGCCAAAAGGTAGGCGTGCCGGATTTGTGACGCACTTAGTCGACCACTCGCGAAGATCGTGCGAAACGAAAGCTGTGGAACTGTTAGGGCGCCCGTGGAAGGATATCTACGCCAGTGGCGGGCGTATCATAAAATGCCATCTCACACCAGTCTAGCGCCGCTGGTCGTAATCCTCTAAGCTACAAGAAAACGTCATGGAGAGGGCGGCATGAATTCATTCACGTCGCGCGTACTGCCTTCCTCCGGGTGGTACGTGCTGACCGTTGGAACGCCGAAGGGAGACGGGGAATCGTGGTATCGCAACTACCGGTACGAGACGATCGAAGAACTCGAGACTGCGGCACGAAATTTCGACGTTCCCCCCAAGACAGTCTACTACGCGTTAGCCGCGTTCGACGGCAACGAAGACAGCGAAACCGGAAAGATCACCCGCAAGGCAGTACAGACACGCCAATTTCGAACGCTAGCGTTCGATGTTGATGTTGGCGAGGGGAAACCCTACGCCACGCAGCAAGCCGCCGCTACGGCGGTTCTGATGGCTTGCAGCACCCTCGACCTGCCTGAACCGTGCCTCGTTTCCTCTGGGTATGGCCTGCACTGCTATTACCCGCTTACAATGGACGTCAGTACGCGCCAGTGGCGGACAGTATCCGAGGCGCTGCGCGACCTGCTGCTCGCCAACGGCGTTGACATCGACACCAGCAAAATCTGCGAGCCGGCGATGGTACTTCGCCCCGTCGGAACGCAGAACCGCAAACAGGGCGTGGAGCGTCCGGTGCGGCTGGTCCAAGACACGGGGGACTTCGACCCGTACGTTCTGTTTGAACGCATCCTCAAGCTCGCCAAGAGGGAGCCGGCTCCCGCGGGAGCGGCCAAGCGGGTTTCCGCAGTCGCCGATGCGGTCATGTCTGTCGAATACCCGCCGGCTAAATCAGAGGACATCGAAGCGAAGTGTCCGCAGATTACCGCAATCGCCGCATGCGGCGGCAACGTCGAAGAGCCCCTCTGGTATGCAGCGTTGGGAATCGCGGGGTTCTGTGTCGACTCGGACGCGGTAGCCCTCCGGTGGAGCCGCGGTCATCCGAAGTTCGACGCGGTGAAGACGCTGCAGAAAATGGAGCAATGGAAGGTCAACAGCGGCCCCAGCTCATGCACACACTTCGAACGGATCAACAGCGCCCCATGTGCGTCCTGCCCCCACCGGGGGCGCGTCGGGTCACCGATTCAGCTGTCCGATTACCAGCCAGCGGCAGACACGCCGGCGGCAGTCGCCGCCAAGGCGATACCGATGCCCCACGGGTACCTTGTCCGCGGGTCCATGATATTCAAGACCGTAGGGGACGAGGTTATCCCGGTTAGTGAGTACTTACTTTATCCGAGCCGTCGGTACAAGGACGATCACTCGGGGAAGTCAATGTGCCTCGTTGAAGTGAACTTTCCGAAAGCCGGTTGGGGTACCGTGCCGCTCGAGATGGATACGCTCGGCGGCAGCACGAAAGACTTCCACACGTGGGCGCTCAACCATCAGCTCTTCATCGCCAACGAGCTGATGCTGAAAATGACAAGGACGTACCTCATGACCTACCTTCAGGAACTGCAGCGGGAGACGGATTCCGAAGTGCTGTGTAACTCGTTCGGCTGGCTCGACGATACCTGCGAATCGTTTGTTCTCGGAGAGCGGCTTATCAAGAAATCCGTAACAGAAACGGTCCGACTTGGCGGCACAGCGGCGACGTTCGGCGCAACGTACTCACCGAAAGGCGATCTGCAAAAGTGGGTACAGGCGACGTCGATATTCAACGCTCCGGGGCTCGAGTTTCATGGGTTGGTGTTTCTCATGGGGGTGGGCGCCCCCCTGATGGTAGGGTCGAATCTGAAGTCTGTTCTCGTCAACATGTACTCGGCAGCCAGTGGGACCGGGAAGAGCACGACAGGTAGTTTCATCAACAGCGCGTACGGGAACCCCGAAAAAACCCGCCTGACCGTCGAAGATACGCAAAACGCCACCTTCAAGACGATGGGGGTGTACGGAAACCTGCCGATCTACATCGACGAGATTACGACGATCGACCCACGGTTGTTGCCGAAAACGGTGTACTTCTTGACGCAGGGTCGCGAGAAAAAGCGCCTTACGAAAGGCGGCGGGTTTCAAGAATCGATGGAGTGGGAAACCGTCTCTATCGCGTCGTCAAACCAAGACTTGTACGCTCTGCTCGCTGAACGGTTCTCGACTGACGGCGAAACCATGCGCATCCTGCAGTTCGAAGTGGGACCAAATGCGGTATTCGCCGAAACGTCCGGCGGAACGAACGCCGGATATCAGCTCAACAAATTCTTGGACCGCAACCACGGGCTCATCGGGGAACCTTTCATCAAGGCGATACTCGAACTCGGAGGACCGCACGTTGTTTTCGAAGCTGCGCTGAAAAAATTCCATCGGACGTTCAACTTCGATTTTACGGGTAAGGAACGTTTTTGGCAGGCTGCTATGGTTATCGCGTACGCCACGGGGGAAATCTGCCGCGCAAGCGGGCTTACGGACTTCAACCACGAACAGTGCGTTCGGGAAGGGCTGCGGTACATCGTGCAGCTCAGGAAGGAAACGGATTCGACCAAGCTCGACTGCTTCGAAATCCTCGGCCAGTACGTCGGCGAGCATCAGAGCAAGGTGGTGTTCTGGAAGCACAACCGGAAGGAAGACCGCTCCCACTATGTCGACCCTGTCCCAACGCATGAATGCGTTGCTCGCATGGAAATCGAGTACGACAAGACGAACCCGTTCAAGGGCGGGCGGCTGTACATCAATCAAGTCCAGTTCAACAAATGGTGCCGCGATCGCGGGGCCGACGTCCGCGGGCTTGTGGCGCAGCTCGCGGCTAACGGAGTGACGGTCCACAAGGATCGCAGGTTGAGCTTGATGCGCGGGACACCGGTAACGATGCCCGCAGTACGCAGCTACGAAATTGTCATGAAGCACGAGCGCTTCGTTGAGGTGATGCAACAGAACGCCGTCGGCGCGGGGCCGACAGAACTCAAGGTGGTGGCGGGATGAAAAATTCCAAAGGCGAAAAAATTCTCACCGACAAGCGGCGCCGAGTGCGGGCACTACGTAAGCGCAGGTCAAAGGAAGCCTACCACTACTACTGCTCGCTATGCCGCCTCGGGGATAAGGTGCCTGCGAACAAGGGGGTGTTCTCGTTCAGCCGAGGGCATGTCTCCGACGTCGTAGAGTTGTACGAACGGACGAAGCAGATGGGTTGTATATCGTTGTATGGGACTCGAGCCCTATACTCGCGGCAAATGGACTTGTTCGAATCACAGGCTATTTCATACGCGCAGTACGTGTCCTCGCGAAACTCCGGTTCTGCGACTGCGACTGCACCCTGAGATTACCCCGCGAGTTCCCGCCCCCCTTGGCGATGGGGGTGGCGTGGTCAACGTCTTTTCCGTCGCCCTTGCGCACAAGCCCGGCGTCCATCATCTCTTTCCGGGCTGCGTTGCGCTTTGCGCGATTGCGAATCTGTTCCGGTTTGCCTTGGTAATTCGCGTACTCTTTCTTGTAGTCTCG
>CAYMIX010000017.1:3758-10032 GCA_964391185.1 uncultured Candidatus Peribacteria bacterium
ACGGCTCCATTTCGTCAGACATCTCTTCCTGCATCTTCTCATTCAGAGACGTAATCCTGTCGATAAGTTTATCGTAATCCGGGGTACCGTAGCGAAGTTCTCCACGCGCCGCTTTCGCGATGGCCTCCTTATGGATGGCCCGGATTTTCTTCAGCCGCATCCCGAGGGAAGCCGCGCCTTCCGCCTGATTCAGCTCGATGAATTTCGGCCCAACGAAACCGGCCAGCGTGTAGAGCGCGTTCATCTCAGCTCCTGTGATGCCGTGCTTATCCCGCATCAGGTCATAGAGCTGCCCGCCCTGCCGCGTGCCGGGCAGCGGCATGTTCGGCAACGACCCCTGCGCGAGAAACTTCGCAGTAGCCCCAACGTTCTCGTACCACTCGTTTGCAGGCGAGGTAATCTTTTCTCCGCGGAACGTGTCGTATCCGAACAGCGATTCGGCCAACAACACCAGCGGCCCCGAGGGCGTCATCGGAGCAGGCAGCTTCGCACCGAACACGGTCGCGCTACCCAGTCCGAGCAGATCGCCGGTGGGGAACAAGACCGTCATATCGTAGTACGTCGAGTTGTCCCCAGTGTTCCACGGCATACGGATCGCTTTCGGCACTGGCAAGAGCCCGCCGAGGGCCCCCTGCCGCGTCTCCGGCAGGAACTTGCGCTCCTCGTCCTCGTCGCCTCCGGCGATCGCGTATCCAAGCGCATTGAGCCCGTGCAGTGCGGTAACCAGCGTAGCGATTTTCCACGGCTTGAACACCGCGATGCGGAGCATCGCCGGAATCATCCGATACGGCCACGCGATAAACGGCAGCACCGTCTGTCGCGCCATGCTGATCGCGGGGGCTGTGATGTTGTAGTCCACAAACGCTTCGGATGCGAACTTGCCCGCGTCGGTGATCGACTTCCCGTCGTTGATGGCCTGCATGTACGCGGCGAGTCGGAAGACGTTGTCTTCCGTCTGGTACGCCTTGTCCATGACGTTGCCCGCCGCCTTCAGCCCTTCCCACACGGTCAGGAGCTTCATGAGCCGAGCGTACTCGCCGAGCTTGGTCGAAGGCTCCCTCTTTTCGGTGCCGAGCATGTTGTCGACCAGCTCGCGCAGCTCGTCCCGCCGTACCTCACGAGTGTCGAACGAACCGATGTTCGCCCCGGACCGGTTGAATTCCTCGATAACGGGCTTCGCGCGGGCCTGCGCCGCCTCGTCGCCGAACAGGTAGTCCCGATACACGCCGATGGACCGCAGCAGCGCCGTTGCGGAGATGTCGTGGTAATACAGCAGCGAGAAGTTTGCCGCGACGTTGTTGAAGTGCGTGACGGGCGACCACGTCGTTTTGGTTTTCTTCCAGTACGTCAGCACCTTGTTCCACTCGGGGAACAGCGGCTTGTTCAAGACGCGAGCGTTGATGTCCGTCCAGATTCCGCGCGGAATCCACTTCCCCGCAAGCGCACCATACCGGTACCCGCCGGCGTCGTTCTTCGTACGCGGCACTTCAACCCAATCGCGAGGCTCGACCTTCCGCCCCATGTCCTTTTCGAACAGCTCGGCATCAAGGCGGGAATCGAACACCACCTTGTGCTCCGGGTGGTACTCCTCGCCCTTAACCTTCGGGTCACCAAGGTCGCGCAAGTAGTGGAACAGGTCCGCGTGCGCGATATCCTGCATGAGATGGTGTGCCGTAACCTGCAGCAGAAACCGCGGGTCTTGGATCGCGCCGGCAGCCGCCATCTCCTCATCCGTGTAGGGACGATGGAACGTCAGCGTCTCGTCCTTCGACAAGCGCTTCTGTATCGTCCAGATCGGTTTACCCGGCACGTACTCGACATTCTCCCCCTCGTTGACTTCGGACAGCGGGGTGCCCGGCGGAACGAAGAACGTCTCTACCGTACCGTTCGGGCGAACGTGCAAGACCTCGATATACCGACCGTCGTCGGTCTGTGTAACGTGGGACTTCGCCACGGTTTGCGTAACGCCGGTATCCTTCAGCGACAGCCCCGCAACGCCAGAGTGCGCCTTGAGCCCCGTCTTGCCGGCGAGGTCTTTCAGTTCGCTCAGATACCGACGCTTGAACAGCATGTACCCGTTAGCTTTCGCCTGATCGCTGTCGATGACCCCCGCAGCAACGGCCTGTTCCACGAGGTCGTTCATCACCTCCTGCGCGGCGCGAATGGCCTCGAGTTGCTTCGGGGTGAACTCGTCTTGGATCGACTCGAACGGAGCGGTGCTGTTCAGCACGCGCGTAATGGCCGCGTACTGATCCGCGGGCAAGTCCCCGAGGGCTTTGACGAAGTCGTTGAGCGGACCGATCTTCGCAATATTCTGATTGTCGATAAGGTGTGCGGCGTTACGATACTCGGGGGACTGCCCGTACTTGTCCACGACAGCATGCAGCGTATTGCGGTACCACACGCTCTTGCGCGCAGCGTACTTGCTCAGCGTCTCGGCAGCCTCCCACGCGGCCTTCAGCCCTTTGGTAACGCCGACGCCGGTTAGCGCGGCCTTGTACACCGCGTCGAGCATGGAGAGAGGCGTGGCCGAGTGCCGCTTCCACGGTTTGATGATCGACGTTTGCGACAAGACCCGCGATGCGTTCTTGAACCGCTCCGCGGCGACTTCGGGCGGGACTGCGCGAGCCTCTTCCCGCAGTTTCCGGGACGTCTCTACCTGCGTCTGTCGCGCGGCTTTCGACGCCTCGTGGGCCTGCCGCACGTCGGGGGTAACGGTAGTTTCCTCATCTACGCCCGGGGCGGCATCAATTCCGCCGACTTTCAGTCGCTTGCCGATGCCCACAGGCGTCGCATCCGTATCCGCTTGCGCTGCGGCAAGGAGTTCCGCGCTCGCCTCGATGAAGTGGGACATCGCCGTATTCTCGCGGTTCGCCCACGACTTCCCGGTAAGGATGTGAGATAGTGCCGAAACGAATCGACTGAACACGGTAAGCGTAGTGCGGTACCGCGGGGTTCCCTTTTTCGTCAGCGACGTCTTTCCTTCCGCGTCCTTAACGACGTTCACAGAAGTCGTAGAGCCTGCGGCCACGTCTCGCGCGGGCAGCTTGGACTCATCTACCCGCAGGTTCTGGAGGTATTCTTGAAACGGGAGGTGCGTAAGACCGTACGTCAGGAATTCGGAGACTGCGGCGAATCGATTCGTCTCGTTCATGCCGGCGGTCGCGCGCAACGCAGATTTAAGTAGCGCGAGTTCGTCTGCGTCCAACGTCTTCGAATAGGCGTCGAACGCCTTCTCGTGGGCAGAACGAAATTCGTCGAACACCTTCGTAAACCGAACGAGCGCCGGAGTCGGCCGGTTCCAGTGTGCGCTGATGTACGCCATCGATACCGCATGGATCAGCTCGTGCAGCATCGTGCGCTCGTTGTGTCCGCCGAGGTACAGGTAGACCTTATGCTCGTCCGGTACGTACCGTCCGTTGGCCCGCTTTTTCGGATCGCGACCAGCGACAATTTCGATGTCCGGTACAGAGTCCGGATTCGCCTTGACGAACGCCGTGAGCGTGCTCGACACCACGCGCCCGAGCGGATACGCACTGTGCCGAGAGAAATACTCCAACGCCTTGAGTACGCGGGCGTGCTTGTCGCCCTTCCCCATGATGTCGTTAAGCCGCGCCTCATCCGGCTCGGTGCGACCTTCGGCCGCGTTGCGTTCGTTGACCTTGCGGTTGACCTCCTCGCCGGACCAGTTGTCGCGAACAGGCGACCCGCGCATGCCGGCCATGAATTCGTTGCCGGCCAGCTCTCCTGTCTTGAACATGCGCCATGCTTGAGAGAATCGAATGTTCGGACTCGACTGCCGCTGCCCGGGTTTCTCGCGGTCTTTCAGGAACTTCATCGCCCGATCGATGTTCTGCTCGCCGTACTCATTCGCAAGCTGTTCGAGCGCCGTCGCGAGGGCCATCGTGTTGCCGCGCATCTCCTCCGCGTGTTTCGTCTGCCGCTTATTACTCTTGGCGGACGAGAACTGCGACACCTGTTGGTCCCGCGCCTGAATGAGACGATGGATGTCGGCATGCGGACCGTAGGGTTCGTACGTCATATCGCCTTCTTCGTTTTCCGAAGGCGCCTGATCCAGCATGCGTGCAATCGCGGCGATGTCGGCGTCGGACAGCGCCGCCCCGGCCTTCGCCTTACGCTTGGCCGTGTTCGCCGAACCCTTTTTTTCCTCGATGTCTGCAAGGCTGAGGTATGTCTGATCGTCCTTCAGCGCCTGCGTAACCGCACCGCGAAACTGCGGTGGAATGTCTTTCACGGCAGCGGCAAGCCCCGCGTCCCACTCCGGTTTCGTAATGCGGTTTTCCGAGAACAGGCGCCGTTTGACGAGCTTGACGAGCTGCCGCACCGCGTCCTTGCGCTCCGCGCCTCGGGTTGTGTAGAGCTTGACCCCGTCGACTTCGGTCGTGGCTCCCGTGGGAGCCGGCGGCTCCGGGGCCGGTGCCGGTGCCGGCGGAGCCGTTTCAACCTGAGTGAGCGGCGCAACAGTAGTAGGTTGCCCGCGCGGAGTGCGCCCAACAGGCGCCGGTACCGGAGCCGGTTGCGCCGCAGCAACATATTCTGCTGGAATCGTCGGTTTGCCGAACAGCTCCCCTTGTCCGGGAGACGCCTGCATCTGCTGTGCGGCAAGCAGTTGGGCTTGGCGTACTGCCTGCGCCATCCCTTCCTGATCGCCTGCGAGTTCCGCCGCTTGATACTGCGAGAACAGCTGCTGGAACTGCGGATTCGACGTAACCTGCTCGAGCCCCTGCCCGCCGTCAGGCGCGTTCAGGTCGAAGGGCGTCAGCGCCCCGGGGTCCGTAGGCGTTGTCGGCCGCAGAAAACTGGGCGCCGCCCGCCCCGCGGGCGCCGGAGGCTCCATGCCGCTTCCGCCGGGAACGGCGGTTTCGACCTGCACCGGAGGTACCGGCTGGGGAGCAGGAGGAGGCGGAGCCGGCGTCGGCCGTTCCATCGCGCCGAACGCCCCGCCGAGCACTGCGCCGGGGGCGAGAGAGCCGAAAAACGACTCTTTGTACCGCTCGACCGCGTCAGGGGCCATCAGGTCGATGTTCGGATTGACCGACATGCGCCCGAGTTGGTTGATGCCCTCTTGGGCGACTTCGCCGATCGGTTCCTCGATGACCCCGCGACCTGCGCCCGCAACCGCGCGACGTACGGCGGACTCGGCAACGGCCCCCTTGAGCGCCTTACCGCCGAGGGCGCGCATCATCGCGCCGCCGGTACCCGTCATCAGGTCAACAGCCGCGTACGGCACAGCCAGCGCTCCCGCGACACCGAGGTCCGTCCTACCCGACGCTTCGAGTTGGTTCTGCGCAATATCCCCAACGGCCATGCCGTAACCGGCTGCGCTCATACCTGCAGCAGCACCGACGCGCGCAAGCGCGCCACCGATCCCACCTGCGGCCATCACGCCGAGCTGTGGTAGGTTACTGATAAGCGTGTGCGCCGCGTAGCTGCCGACGTTACCCGGCGTTACCTCGCGGTACGACTGCGGGAACTCGTTGTAGTACCCCAACTCGCCGGCGTACTGTGCAGAGTTAGTGCTTACTTCGCGCCCCCACTTCGACAGTCCCTGTGCACCCGCAGCGTCACCGAGCGCCGCCCCTAGGGCCCCGCCGATTCCTTTGACGCCCTCTACTCCTTGTTGCCACGACTTCCCCGCGTTGGAGGACGGCATGCGCCGACGTGCATAGAGTTCGGCGTCCTCGGGGGTCCAAGGCTGGAAACCGTTCGGCAGCGGCGCCGTGCCCGGCTTGAGGTGCTCCCCGGTGAAGATCGAGTGAACGATTTCGCGATCGCTCGTCTTCGAATCGTAGGTCTTCCCGTTGATGTAGACCTGACCCGCGTCGTTCCAGCCTATCTGCGGGGCAAGTTTCTGAGGAGGCGCCGACGCAGGAGCTGCGCCAAAGGCCGCGAGAACCTTGGGGACATACGCACGAGTCTCCTTCGGGAGCCGGCTACCGAATTTGATGGACGCGTCAACCCGCCCCTCGCCAGCGTTGTACCCGGCAAGCGCAAGGGGGACGTCCCCGTCATACCGATCGAGCAGGAACTTCACATACTTCGCCGCGCCGGGGATCGCCTGCGCGGGGTCGTTGACGTCCCGGACGCCGAATCGAGCCGCCGTAGCCGGCATGAACTGCATAAGCCCGCGGGCTCCGGCGCTTGACACGGCAGTCGGGTTGAAGTTCGACTCGGCGTAGGCTATGGCCTTGAGCAGCCCAGAAGGGAGCCCATGCTCCTGTTCGGCTTGTGCGAACAGGTCATCGTACCGCGT
>CAYMIX010000017.1:10132-14955 GCA_964391185.1 uncultured Candidatus Peribacteria bacterium
CAGAAGGGAGCCCATGCTCCTGTTCGGCTTGTGCGAACAGGTCATCGTACCGCGTATTCGGTGCAGACTTTGCGGCTCCCGCGGGAGCGGGCACCTGCGTAGACGACCCGGGCGGAACCGAAGGGATAGGCGACAGGGGGTTGTCGCTATCGAACGGACTTCCGATCATGAATGCTCCTTACTCGAAGATGCCCGGGTACTTCGTCGGCACCCCCGCGATTGTACCGGCAGACGGAGCTGATGGGGCGCTCGGCCGCATAGTAGACGGGGCAGGCGCCGCCCCCGGCAAGACAACCTCTTTGTACGCCGGCCTGCCGTTCGGGTCTTTCGTGAGTTCGAACGCCTGCGACCCACGCAAGACATACTGTTTCGTCGGGTCGATGGGGTGGAACGCCATGCGTACCGTCGGGTCTTTCTCGTCGTACCCGTTCTGCTTCAGCCACATTTTCGACTCGGCTTCGCCGAGAATTTTCAGCGAGTCCCGCTGTACATTCAGTGCGTGCTCGAGCTGTGCCTTCGAGACGTTGAGCCCGTACTCGTACGCCTTGAGCTGCGTCTGTCCGGCCAGCTCGGCCTTCTTCGTTTCGCGCGCCTTCAGGATATTCGCCCAAACGTCGGGATCGCGCATGCCGATCATGGCTTGCCCGATAGCTTCGCGGGTCGTGTCTTCCGTCTGTCCGTCGGAGTACCGTAGCGTAAATTTCTTGCCGTCCGAGTCCGCGCTGTAACCGACAATCTGCCGCCCGTTCGGGATCGTATGATTCATGACAGCGATCGCCGGCTCGATGTCGCCACCGGTGAGCGCGTTCAGCGCCATCTCGGCTTGCGCCTTGTTACGCCCCCCGTGGGCCGCCATAAACGCCGTACGAGCTTGCATTGCCCCTTCGAAATCCCCCGCGGCACCGAGCATAACAAACAGATCGTGCATCATTGCCGCCTGATTATCGTACTCAGTTCGAATAGGCTTTGTAGCCAGCTCCTTGAACCGGGCCTGTTGGGTAGGCGTCGCGTCGGGAACCGCCGGCGCGGGCGTCGAAGTCGACAGCGCAGCAGTCATCGCCGGAGTCGCCTTCGGTTTCGGTTGTGCGACCGGCGCCGCCTGTACCGCAGGGTCAGTGTACGAAGCCCGCTCACCAGCTCGCCAATCCTGAACCGCCGTCCCCGTAGCGGGCGTCGCGCGCTTAGCCCGAAGCTCGTCCATATAGGGCGTAGGGCTACGGAAGTTACCCGGGGCTACGTCGGGTATGTACGGAACGGGTACCCCGAGGGCTCGAGCTGGACGAACGATAGCCGTGTTCGCCGCACCAAGCAGCCCCCGTCCGGGAAGCGTGGCAATATCTTTCCCCGCCGCCCACATGTTCTCAACCGTATTGAGCATAGCCGCGCGGTCAGCAGCTACTTGTGGGTCCGCAGCCAACTCCGCCAGATAGTCTGAACCGGCCATCACTTCTTCCTTTCGTTCAACAACTTATCGAAGAAGTCCGTCCCCTTGCGCCGTACCACTTCGGCGGGAATGACGTACTCGCCATCCGACAACCGCGCTGGAATCGAATCTGACGTACCCGTCCCGGGCCCGCGGACTTCCCCGCGCTTACGGAGCGCATCCTGCAGCTTGCGCTCCCGCTCTGCACGAACCGCTTCGACCGGAACACCGCGGAAACGAGCCATTACCTCGTCCATCGGGAGCCCTCCGGTCGAGCCTGCCTGCGGCTCGGGATACGCGGGGGCAGGCGGGGCGCCTGTCATCTGGTCTACGCGCATCATGCGCAAATCCCGCACCGGCCCACCGTCGCGGTATCCTTGAATCCACGGCGGCATCGCCCCCGCCGCCGGCGAGAACCCGGCGGTACCGGGAGGGGTAGCTACGACTCCCACGGGAGCCGAGGCCGGCACGCGAACCGGACCGCCGTCAGAGAACCCCGGAGGGGGAACCAGCCCTTGCCCACCGTGCATGCGTAACCCGATCGCGGGCTCGGCGCGCGGGGCAAGCCCGAGAAGCAGCATTTCGTCCAACGAGGTCGTGGGGCGAACCGGTTCGCCGAATACGCTAGGGAGGTCCCCGCCGTTTTTCGCGTCGTCGTACAGTCCACCGAACTTGGCCCCGCCTTGCGCCCCGCTTTCCCGTTCCTGCTGCCGACGGAGCATTTCTATGATTGCCGCCTGTCGTATTTTCATTAGCGACTGCCGCCGCCGCGCGTCCGACTCCTCCATCGCCGCCATGCGATCCTGCCGATCGCGACGTTCGATGTCCTTACCTGCATTAAGGGCGACGCCTACCCCCTGAAGGAAGCCGCTCATGAATACCCCCTACCAGACACTGCCTTAATCATCGCGTCACGCCATGCGGACTCGTCCTGTCGATCCTGCGTCTTCTGTCGATCCGCAGCGGCGATCTGCCACGGCTCCTTGAACGCAGCCATCGTGTCGGCAACCTCTTGCCGGTAGTTCTGCATAGCGACGCTACCGACCCCGCTGATTCCGCCCGCGGCCCCGCCGAGCGTGCCTGCGCCGGCGAGGTAGTTCGGGTTCGTTTGCAGCCCGCCGAGCGCGCTCGCGCGCAGTCGATCCCCGTACTCTTCGCGCTGCATGCCTGCCGTGTTCATCGCGTGAATCTTGTTCGGCACGGCCTTCGACTCGATCAACGCCCGCGTAGCGAGGTACGACGGGTCCGTTTTGCGCCCGCCAGTAGAGGCGTATTGCCGATCATAGTTGGCGAGAACGTTTGCGTTCGCCTGATCTGCGTCAGCGCCTGCTCGCCCAATGTACGTCTCGAGGTCCGCCCCGGAACCGACAGACTGCGCTCGATTCGCGTTACCGATCGCCATCGGGAGGTAGTGCTGTAGGAGAACCTGTTTCTGAATGTCTGTCAGCGCGCCCTGTTTCTCAGCAAGATCGGCCATTCGCTTGTACATGTCGAGCGAAATCGCGCTAGACGAGTCCGCGATCTTCGGTTTTTTGACGAGCAGCGACGTCGCAACGGCAGGGATGGCCGTCTGTGCGATCTTGCCCCAGACGCTATCCCCGTCGAAAACGTTGCTGACGAAGTCGAGAAAACTAGCCATACGTCCGCCCCGGTTTGGTCGATTGTTTCTGCGCCCGAACGCGCTTCTGCCCGATCTTCATTACGCCGTACCGATCTTCCTCGAAGTTAGGCGAAGCCGTTGCGCCGGCCTTCCGCTTCGAATACTTCTTCGCCTTGTCGCCCTTCATGCCACGCCATCCGATCCCATACGGGAGGTACGCAGACAAGTCGCCGGGCTCAAGCCCCGTACCGGGGTCCGTGTTGTAGTCCGGCGTCGTCCCTACCCCCAATCCGGTAGTGTCCCCGCCGCCCCCACCACCGAGAATCGTCTCGATGGCGTTCACGACGAGCGGCGCCCCGAGACGTTCGATAGTGCTCTGAAGCCCGGGCGGAAGGGACCTGTACCCATTCGTCAGCTTGTCGAGCGTAGACTGCTCCGGCCCCGGGTTGGAAACTACGGGATCGGGATTGGCCGTAAAGGGGTTGGAGATGTAGTTGGCCTCGTCGTACGGCAGGTTCGTCGGGGCGTACAAGGAACTGCCCGACGGCACGAACCCGGCCTGACTCAGCGTCCCATCAGGAACGTCCAACGTCAGCCCTTGCGCATTCCCCATCGTCCCCAATCCGGGGGTTGTGGGCGGGCGAAGCCCCGTACCGGCCGTGTTCGGGTTGAGCCCGTAACCCGTCTGCGACGTCAGGAATTCGGGGAGATTGAGCGTCTCCGCGTCGAACGTCGGGAAAAACGAATCGGGCGTGGTAACGCCGGAGCCCAGCGTGTCAGGAAGCTGCGTCGTCGGATCGAACGTCGGATACTGCAGCCCCGTTCCGGAAGAATTGAGCTTCAGCCCCCCACCGAGGTCGCCGAGGTCGCCGAGGTCGCCTCCACCGCCGCCACCTCCACCGCCGCCCGCACTACCCAGTCCGCCGTCGCCCAGAAACGCGCCTTTTGCCGCACCGCCGAGTCCGCCGAACAGCGCGCCCCGCCCGATCCCGGCGAGAAGATTCGTGTCGTTCATTCCGGCATGGATACCGCCCGCGACGCCACCTGCGATCGCTCCACCAACCGCTTGCCCTGCCACCCCCGACAGGCCGGCTGCCCCGGCGATGCCTGATCCGATTCCTGCCGTGCCCAAGGCCAGAATTGCCGCCGGAACAAGCTTGTCCATGAACGAAGGGTCGTCGGGAATCCAGTATTTGCTTACAACGTCGTTGTTGAACATCAACCCCACAGTATCATCCCAGTGCGCAGACCCGAGCACGGCCTCCTGTGCGCCGGGCATCCAATTCTTCGTACTGAAATCGACGGTGCCGTCCGCCATTTGCCACGGGCTACCGTTCAGTTCAAATAACCGCAAGCCGTTGTATGTTGACTCGATATCTGGAGTTGCTCCGTTGCCGGTATTGACCCCCCAATAAGAAGGAATTCCATCTTTCCGCACCGGCACATAGGCGCCTTCACCGGTTCCGGTGTTGATTCCGATGTCATGAACCCCATCTTCAGCGGGTTGCACGTAACCCCCCTCACCAGCCCAGTTCCCCATATCGATAGTCAAGCTACGCGCACGGTCCGGCGCATCGGTAATCGATCGCTTGTACAGCGCCTGATTCTTCGCGATCGCGTCTTGCACCTCTTTCGGGAGCAAGGACAATTCGAGGCCCGTCCCGAGCGCGGGCGCGGCCGCGCTGGACCCTCCGGAAGCCCCGGACTTCAGCCGCGCTCGGCTACCCATCTTCGTCGCAGTGGGTAGCGTCATCGCGCCTTTCGGCGCAGAACGATACGTTGACGTATCGTCGTTCAGTA
>CAYMIX010000018.1:0-5301 GCA_964391185.1 uncultured Candidatus Peribacteria bacterium
CCGTACTTGAACTGCGTGGTGCTGGTCGTCAGCGCCAGCTGCGTCAACGGCGGGTTGTGGGCGTACGGCGACGAGTCGAAGATCGTCGTGCCACCGTCGGACCCTTCGCCATGCAGGAGCAGGATCACGTGGTTGGGCAGCACCACCGTTGGCGTTTGGCCAGCCAGCGCCAGCGCGGCCGCGCTGGGCGCCGCACGCCGGTTGTCTTCGGCCAGCAGGGTGAGTTTGCCCCGGTCGACGCTCAACGTGGCCTGGATCTCACCGGTGAAGTTCACCGTGGCCACGCGCTGGTCGCCGACGTTCACCCCTTCCCACTGAAACTGGATGAACTTGGGCGGAGCGGCGCCTTCCAGCGTTGGCGGGAAGGTGGTGACCGGGGTGATCTCGAAGGCCACCGGCCGGCTCCGCTACGCCGCGGCGCCGACGTGCACCGTCAGGATCGTCCCGGTGGAGTCCACGCTCACCTCCACGTTGCCCGTGAAGTTGACCACTTCCACGGTGGTGTCGCCGACATCGACGCCATTCTGCTGGAACTGGATGAACCGGGGGAACCCCTCATCCGAAGCAGGCGGGAAGCCGAGAACGGGCGTGATACCGAAGGTCGGCATGGCTCACCTCACGAAGGCCCGCGGCATCACGCGCACGGACCCGGTGTTGAACCCGCGCTGCACCTCGGCCCGCGCGTTGTTGATGCTGGACTGGAACTCGCGCCGACGCATTTCAGCCATCTGCGGGCTGGACCACGGCTGCCCGGGGATGCTGTGCAGGTAAGCCAGCGCGCCAGCCTCGATGCCGGAACGGTACTTGGTCAGCGCGATCTCGGGGATGCTGATCGCGCCTTCCTTGGGCTGCGTGATCACCGTGACCAGCAGGTCGTAGACCACGTCCGGGATCGGGTCCAGCGCGAACTGCGCCTGCGGCACGTAGGCGTACCGGCGCGGTTGCTGCACGTTGGTGTTGGGGTTGAAGTAGCTCGGGTCGCTGGGCACCAAGGGCCAGTACTGCATCTGTCCGCCGTTCAGGATGCTGGCCTGGATGGCGAAGATCGCCACGATGTCCTGGTAGGGGTCGCTGCCGAGGGCGTACTCGCGCACGTTCGGCGTGGTCTCGCCGGCGATCGGCTGGCGGATGTACTGGGTCTGCCCGGCCCAGTCGCGGTACGCCCGCGTGAAGGCGCGCATGAGCGTGATCGTCGGGCACCGGCGCACGATCTGCGCGATGTTCACCAGCTGGTCGCGGGTGTCGACGAAGTTCATGCCTCACCCTCGGAGACGGCCACCTTGGGCGCCACGGCCACCTGGCCCTTGGTCTTGAGCCCGATGAGCGCACCCCACTGGTTCATGTACGAGGTGGCCTTGCCCAGATCCTGCTTCTTGCTGTTCTTGGCGTAGCACTTGCCCAGCACGTAGAAGGTCAGCGGCGCCAGGTAGCTGGCTGCCACCGGCAGCGTCTCGCCGCTCGATCCCGTTGCGGTCGGCACGGCGCCGTAGAGCAACTGCACGCGGCCGGCGCCATCGTTGGGCGGCGTCACGTTGAAGCGCCGCGGGTCGCGCGGGTCGGCGGCGAAGTGCTCCACCTCGGTCTCGCGCGTGGCCGCCGGCCAGAAGCGGTTCGCCTCGTCCAGCAGGCCGGCGTCGACCTGCGTGACCACTTGCCCGGTTTCGTTCTGGATCACGTCCAGCAGAGCCACCCCCGCCTCGGGGATGACTTGCGAGATGCCGGCATCCAGGGTCACGAACTCCTGGATCGTGTACATGTCCGGCTTGACGTTCGCCGTGGCCGCCAGCCCCTCGTTGAGGTAGCTGACCAGTTCCGGCAGTTCCCACGTGCGGCGAGCCTGATCCAGCAGCGTGGTGCTCACGCTGTCGAGCAGGTCGCCCACGTTCACCGTCACGACAGGTCGCCCTTCGCCTTGGCCAGGTCACGCACCTGGGCGCGCAGGGTCATCATGTGCGTGTTGCCTTCCTTGTCGAGCTCCACGCCGTAGTTCTCCACCGCGAACGCTTTCAGCTGCTCGCGCGTGGCCTTGGCGATGTCGAACGGTTCGCCGGCACCCTCGATGGTGCCCATCTGCAGCCGTTCCAGGTTGTTCTGGGTGTCCACCACCGCGGCGCCGTGCAGCAGGCCCTGGGTCTGCAGGACGCGCATGCGGTCCACCAGCGGCGCCTGGGGGTCGCCCATGTAGATGCGGTAGTCCTTGTGCGTGCGCAGCTTGGGCACGTTGGGCAGCAGGCGCCCGTCCTTGATGTTGATGAGCATGGGGTGGCGCTTGTCCTGCGCGTTGCGCGCACGGTTGGCCTCCACCATCTTCTGTTCCATCACTTCGGAGATCGGCATGCGGAGTCTCTCGGTTCAGTTGGAAGACCGGCGCCCGAAGGCGCCGGTTCTGGGGTCCGGTCCTGGGATCAGGAACCGGTCGGGCTGGTGCCGGGCGTCATCGCGCGCCGGAACGGCCCGCTGGTGCTGCCGCCGCCACCGGGCTGGTTCGACGCGGTGCCGCTGGGGTAGCGCGCCTTGGCCTTGCCGCCGGCCTGGCTCATCTCGGAGTTGATGGTCTCCGGGGGAACCTTGACGGTCATGCCCGGGCCGTACGTCGCGGGGTGCTGGGTCTTCATCTGGGTGCTCCTTGAATGGGGCGGACAGGGCCTTCAACGAAGGCCCCATCCTACTCCGATCAGCTACGCTTCACCACCGCGGTGCCGACGTAGTTCGGGCCGATCACCTCGTAGCCGAAGACCATCAGGCCCCGGATGATGTACCCGAAGTCGTTCGGGTTGTCGATCATCTGGCACTCGACGATCTGGCTGGCGAAGGTCAGGCCCGCGCTGTGGCCGAACATGCAGTAGCTGGCCGGGCCCGGGCTGGACTGCGTCAGCAGGTTGCGCGACTGGTACATCGTGAACCGGTCGATCTCGCCCACCTTGCCGTTGCGCGCGATCGACACGCCGTCACCGGCGAGCGAAGCGATGCGCAGGTCCGACTGCTTGATCAGCGCCATGAACCACGGCGGCGCCACGAACCAGCGGCCCTCGTCGGGCACGTTCTGCTCGTCCAGCACCGTGCCGCAGTCGACGATGAAGTCGACCACGGTGGTCTTCGACACGGCCACCGGGGTGGTCGAGTCGCCGAGGTTGATGTTGTTGCTGTCGGCGCCCGCGGTCGGGCCCTGGTTGTCGGCGGACACGTCGGCCGGGATGGTCGTCAGCATGTCCGCGTCGGCGGCGATGCGCAGCTGGATCGAGCCGTCGTTGGCGAACACGTCCGCCAGGTCCAGGTCCGATTGCCGCGAGTCGACCGTCGACAGGGCCACCGCGAACGACTTCGCCTGGTCGATGACCAGCGTGACGCTGTTGTTCGTCGGGTACTGCGCGCTCAGGCCCGCGCCGATCACGTAGTCCGACACCGTGATGTCGGGGATCGTGCGGATCTTGACTTGCGCGCCGAAGCCCGCGATCTCGCCTTCGTAGTCCGTCGAGGCGATCTCGCCGAAGACGGTGGTCTTGTAGAACTTCTCGACCAGCTTGCCCGAGTAGATCTCCGGGTCGAAGTTGATCGTGCCGGCCGGACCGTAGTCCGGGATGCCCGAGGCGCGCGGCACGCCCGCGTAGGCGATGGCGCCCATGCGGTACATGTGGCCCGTCAGGGCGTCGAACGCCTTCAGGGCGACGCCCTTCAGGAACGTGACGGCTGCCGCCAGGGCGGTCAGCAGAAGCGAGTGCTTCATGATGGTCTCCAGGAAAGTGGGTGTGCCGGCTACCCGCCGGCGCGGAGCCTCAACCTGGCCTCGAACTCCTTCCGCTCCTGATCCTTCACCTTGCCGAGTGCCGCCCGTCGGTAGTACTCCCTGATCTCGGCCGACGAGGGCGGCATCAGCGCCCTCGGGTTGGCCGGGGGAAGTTCCCCGTTCGGGATGGCGC
The DNA here is from genome assembly GCA_964391185.1 of uncultured Candidatus Peribacteria bacterium. Classification (GTDB taxonomy): domain Bacteria; phylum Patescibacteriota; class Gracilibacteria; order Peribacterales; family Peribacteraceae; genus JAKQEM01. Next base: position 3,918 of record CAYMIX010000018.1, read on the forward strand.
CATTGCCGTTGGGGGCGACGGGCGGGGCCGGTGGCGGGGCCAGCGTTGCCTTGTACGCGCCGAACATCTTCGCGACTCCTGCCGCGTTCTGCTTCTCGACGTGCACATCCAGCAGGCGCTGGCGCTGCACCCCGGTCGCCGGGTCGTCCTCTGCCAGCCACGCCTTCCACCCGTCCGTTTCGTCGACTTCCTGGAAGTCGGGCACGAGTTCGATGAGCTTGTCCACGAAGTGCTGACGCGCTTCGCGGGCGGCGGTCTCGGCGTCGGCGGCTTGTTGGGTGTGGAGCGGCTTGATCTGCGCGTCCACGACCTTCTGCACCGCCGCCTGCGCCGCCCGGTGGGCGACGGACGCGACTGCCTTGGCTTCATCTTCGCCGAGGGTCTCGAGTTGTTCCTTGGTCAGGTACTGACCCAGGTCGATCTCCGTCGGCGCGGCGTTGGCTTGCAGTTCCCGGTTCTGGGCCTGCAACTCGGTGATCTGCTGAGTGAGCGCCCGCTCGCTGTTGATGCGGTCCGCGCGTTCGCTGCGCAGCACGCCTTCGGTCACCTTGAAGCGCTGCTTCCAGTAGGCCGGGTCGTTTTCCCGGGGGTCTGTGGGCGGCGCCGGCGGGGGTGGCGGGGGTGGCGGGGGGTCGGTCTCGGCAGGGTTCGCACCCGTGGCGCTCGGCGGTGCCGGCGGCGCGTCGGACGCGGGATCGGTCCCCGGTTCGCTACGGGCCCGGATTCGCTCCTCGATGAGGCGCGAGCGCTCCAGGACAGCGCGAGGGAGACGGGTTTCGTTCGTGGCTGGGGAAGCCTGCATCAAGTTCTCCACGATCCAGAGCCACCATCAGGGGTGTCTGGGGTTCGCACGGGATGCGGAGACTCGCGGTTCCCATCAAGACGCGTCGGCCCGGAACCTGGAGGTACGGGTTGGAGCCGCGCGGTTCAGCGTCTGCTGGGCGCCTTCGATCTCGGCGATCAACTCGTCGAGAACCAGTGCGCGGCCTTGGGTCCGGTAAACCTCTTCACCGGTCGAGGTGCGCAGCTTGGCTTCTACTTCGCCCAACTTGGCTTGCAGCATCAGAACGAGAGCGCGGCCGTCTGGTGATTTCGAGAACCGGGCCAGAAACTGGAGTTGCTCTTCGGTCAAACGCACGCGGGGGATTCTATGCCTACTTCTCCAGATCCCTCAACATTCGTTCGGTGATCTGCTTGGCGCGCAGCATGTTCCGCAGCTTCAGGTCGCGCGCCTTGATGTCGGCCTCCAGCGCTTCGACCTTGGCCGCCAGATCGTCGATGGCCATGAAGGTCTCGCCCGCGCGCACCGAAGCCGCTTCCAGGATCTGCTTGTGCAACGCAGCAATCTGCTCGTGCACGTAGTCCTGGGTGGCCGGCGCGGGCG
>CAYMIX010000018.1:5401-14494 GCA_964391185.1 uncultured Candidatus Peribacteria bacterium
GGCGGCGCGGTGATCAGCCCGAGGTTCAGGCCCCGCGCCTTGCGGACGACCTCCTCGGTGCCCGGCATGTTGGTGATCTCGGGCGCCAGCGGCTCGGCGGCTGGTACCGGCTCGGGCTGCAGGCCCTTCACGCGCACGTTCGGCCGGCGCGCGATGAGCTTTGCGCTCAGGAGCCCGTCGTCTCCCGTGACCACGATCCCCGGCGCCAGGCCCTCCAGGAACAGCGCGCCCGGGTCCGGCGACACGGTGGGCGACGGAACCGGGACGGTGGGCGCCTGCCCAGCCAGCACCAGTGAGCCGGCGCCAGGGCTCGCCGTGCGGTGGTCGCTGGCCGCCGCGGTCGGCGCCAAGCCGGTGATGACCAGCGCACCCGTCAGGGGGTTGGCCACCACGTTGGCGGTCACGCTCAGGGTCGGCGCCTGCCCGGCCAGCACCAGCGCGCCGGCGCCGGGCGCTGCGCTCTGCGTGGCTTGCACCGTCGGGGCTTGGCCCGCCAGCGCCAGCGCGCCGGCGGCGGGTTGGGCGCTGATGGCCGCCAACACCGTCGGGGCTTGCCCAGTCAGCACCAGCGCGCCGGCGCCGGGCTGCGCCACCTTGGCGTCCCCGTTCAGGACTGCGGGGATCTCCCCCGCCAGCACCAGCGCGCCGGCGGCGGGCTGGGCCTTGAAGTCCACCAGCGTCGTAGGCGCCTGCCCGGCCAGCACCAAAGCACCGGCGGCGGGTGTTCGAACAGCGTCTTGCAGCAGTACCGGGGCCTGCCCGGCCAGCACCAGTGCGCCGGCGCCAGGCTGCGCGATGAACCCCACCAGTACCGTCGGGGCCTGCCCAGACAGCGTCAATGCACCCGCGCCGGGGGTTGCCGTCGCCGGAGTCAACACCGCAGGAGCCAGCCCCGCCAGCGTCAGCGCGCCGACGGCAGGCTGCGCGATCAGGTTCTGCAGCGTCGTCGGGGCTTGCCCGGACAGGGTCAGTGCGCCGGCGCTGGGCTGTGCGACCAGGCTTTGCAGGACCGTGGGCGCCAGGCCGGCCAGCACCAGCGCGCCGGCGCTCGGGGCACGGATCACGTCCTGAAGCGTCGTCGGTGCTTGTCCGGCCAGCGTCAGCGCGCCGGCGGCGGGCGCGACGGTCGTGCCGGACCCTCCGCTCACCGTGACCGTCGAGACCGTGCCGGCAAAGGTCAGCGTCCCGCCAGCGGGCAAGACCTCCGTGGTCTGGAAAGACAGCAAGCCCCCGACCAGGCTCTCGTTGCCCAAGTAGGAGAACGCCCCGGTGTCGCCAGGCGTCGTGATTGGTTTGGGCGTCTGCGGTTCTTGGCCGGTGAGTCGCAGCGCGCCCGCGCCGGGGCTGATGATGATCGGGCTGATCGCCACGGGCGTTTGCCCAGCCAGCGCCAGCGTTCCGGCCCCCGGGGCAACGGTGTTGCCCGCCGCCTCGGCAATGCGGACGGCCACGCGCGCCACGTCGCTCGCGCCGATGCCGCCGTCGTTCGTCATCGTCACGCCGGTGGTGCCCGTGGCGTGGCCGACCAGCATGCCTTCGGCGCTGGCGTTGTCGATGGCGTCCTGGGTCGGCGTGGCGGCCGACCAGTTGCCGGCGTTGTTGCCGGCGATGCTGAACGTGCCGTCGTTGGCCGTCAGGTTCGTCGGGGTCAGCGTCAGCGGCGTCGTGGCCGCGGTAGAGGTGGCCGCATCGCCACTGGGCTGGGGAGTCGTCTGATGCGCGCCGGTCCACAGCAGCGCCCCGCCGTTGTAGTCGGCGGAAGCACTCAGCGTGATGGTGAACGTGTGCGTCGCCGCGGCCGGGGCGACGACGCTGTAGACGTAGGCCCTGTTGTTGACGTTCAGTGCGGAAGCCGTGGCGACGATGCTTCCAGTGCTCTGGTTGCTGGTGACGCTGCTGATCGTCACCGTCGTCGTGTGCAGGACGATCCCGAGCGAGACGTGCGGGTTCGACCCGCTCACCGCCAGCGTGATGGTGAAGCTGGTCCCTGTGCCCGGGGTTGCTGCGGCGTAAGTGCCTGGGGTCGCCGCCATGTCAGACCGCCGTCGCGCTGAAGTCGGTCCAGCCGTTCATGCCGAGCGCCCCGTTGGCCGTCACTTGGTAGAAGCCCATGCCGGGCTGCCCGCTGGTCTTGCGGTTGGCATCCGTGTCCGAGTACGTGAACAACTGCGTCCAACTGGTTGGGTTCGACGCCGGGGCGCCCCACGCTGTGATGACGACCGGGTTGGTGCCGGTGACCCGAGCCCGGATCTTGTCGCCCGTGCCCTCATGGGCGTTGAACGTGTAGAGGGTGCTCGTGATCTCGACGTAGCCCCCCGGTCCACCGCCGTTGATCCGAACGAGTTCACCACCGCCCGAGGTGTTGTAGAGCACCTCGTAGCAGTTCATGCCCGACGTGTCGTCGGTGAGCCGCAGCAGGATCTCGATTTCCGAGGCGTTGACCCCCGCTTGCACCGTGCACGTGACTTCGTAGTCGTCATTGGGTGCCTGGAACGCCGACGTGGACAGCTTGCAGTAGCTGTCGTTGTTGCTGTCGGTATACGAGACCCCCTGAGCAAACCCGCTCGCGGTCTTCACCGTGTCGAAAGCCGTGGCCGTGTGCGTCCACGGCGAAGCGATCGGATTCGAATTGGTGGAGAACGTGTCCGAGAACGTCGTCCCACCGCTGGTGACGACCGCAGGGGCTTGCCCCGCCATTGCCAGTGAGCCGGCAGGAGGCTGCGCGACCACGCTGGAGCTCACCGGGCTTGCTCGCGTCGCTGCTGAAGGCCACACGCTATACACGTGGGCCTCCTCAAGTCCAGCGGTTGCCCAAAGGCGCGAAGTTGATCCCGATGAAATCGTGATCCAGGTTGCGCGCGGCCGTCGTCAGTGTGTGCGTGAGCGTGCCCAGGTTGCAGATCGTCGTCGGCAGGTTCGCGCTGTGCGTGAACGCCAACGCTCCGTTCTTGGCGAACTGCCAGTTGCCGTTCTGCAGGCGCACGATGTCGAACTGGTACCAAGTGCCCGAAGCCACATCGGCGCCGGTATCCGCGTTGGTCGTGCTGGTGCTGGCCTGGCGGGTGTTGTACCGCCACTTCGCGCTGGTCGCCGGGACGAACTCCACCCAAGCGCCGGCCGTCCCGAAGCTGGCCGCAGCGGCGTCGCTGGTGTCTTGCCCCAGGCCCATCTTGATCGCAAGCGTGGTGATGGTCGGAATCGAGACCAGGTAGCGTATGCGCGCGATGTTGCTCGGGCTGACGACTGCCGACGTGGCAGCGCTGCCGTAGCACATCCGCGTGGCGTTGCCGCTGGTCGCGCCAGTGGCGGTGCGAAGCACGCCCGGGTGTGCAGCCGTCGAAGTCTGGAACGAAGGCGCGGCCAGCGTGCCACCAGCAGTGAAACACCAGGACGCATTGCCGTACGAACCGGAACCCGTGCCAACAGTGGCCGACACTGAGCCGCCCATGAACTCGTCGGCGATGTCGAAGGTATCCGGGACCGCCACCCGCTTGTCGGTGATCGCGTTTGAACCGATGCTGGTGGCACTGGTCTGCACGTAGATCTGTGCCAGCGGGATGCTGTTGGCCGGCAATGCGGGGCACACCGGCGCGGCGGCCGCGGTGCCCGCGGTGACCGTGACCGCGCCGTTGTAGTCGGCGCTGATCAGGTCGATGCGCGGGTTGCTCCCGTCGGCTGCGGTGATCGTTGCGTTCTGCGCGGCGAAGAACGGGAAGTAGCCCTGAATGCGGGCTTGCCCGGCGGCCACCGCCACGGTCATGTTGGGGCTGGCCTGTGCGGCGCAGGTCAGACCGGACAGCACGCCGTCGCCGGCGAGTGCCGCCACCAAGCCGTCGATGTCGGCTTGGTACCAACCGGCCTGGCGCGCGTACGCCGCGCCGGCCTGGTTCGGGATCGTGAAGGACATGGCCTACCCCCGGTCTACGCCGCGGGGCGGCTCAGGTCAGCGTGAAGATCCCGGCGCTGGCGAACTGGATGGTCAGCGTATTGCCGATCGTCACCGTGAACTGCGACGTGGACAGCTTGGACCAGCACAGCGCCTTGCCGGCGCTGACGCCCAGCGCCAGGTACTTCACGTTGGTCAGCGGTCCGCCGGTGGCGGTCCAGACCAGGTCGGCGGCATCGAACTTGTACTGCTTGGCGCTGGCGCCGACCGTCCAGACCACGCTGGCCAGTGACTGGTGCGCGTAGCCGCCCGAGGTGCCGATCTCGTTGTTGATGGAAGCGAAGGTCGACAGCGTGAACGTCGAGGCGTTGGACGCACTCGTCGTCAGCTTGGCGCGAATCGTGGTCGTGCCCAGCTGGATCGTGCCGTTGCCGATGTACTTCTTGGCGAGGTTGTAGAAGGTGAAGGCCGATGCAGCCATGACTCACTCCTGTGGCGCGAGCGAGGCGCCGTGCTTGATCATCTGGGCGATCAGCCCATCTCCATGAACGGCGAGTTCGACCTCGTCGCCCATGAACGCCACCAGGTCGCGGAACTCCGACGCCTGGGAGACCATCCACGGCGTGCACATGAACGTGCGGCCCCCGCACGTCACGGGCATCGTGACTTCACCATCGTTCTCGGGTTGCGCGTACGCGTGATGCTGGGATGCCGAAACGCACGAGTCGAACCCGAACAGGTGGATTCTCGCGAATCCCAGCATGCGCAGCAAGGGGATCGCGCGCAGCACCACCGTGCTGCCGCCGGGCACCGGGAAGAAGTGCCCGGTCTTCTCGCGGATCAGCGCCTCGTTGGCGTCGGAAACGCCCGAGTGCCAGATCAGCGTGCGCTCGCGCGGCAGGCCATCGAGCGTGCTGGGGTGGACCTGCGAGGCGATGAGGTACTTGCAGGTCGGGTGCGGCCGGCGCGTGAAGCGCGCGTTGAAGGGGCGCGCGTCCAGCACGATCTGCGCGCTCGGCGCCAGGCCGTTGTCCAGCGCCCAGTCGTAGGCGCCGTTGGTCGTGATCAGCGCGGCGCCCTCGGCGCGCAACCGGAAGATCTCGCGGAGGTGGTCCTTCAGCGACGGGCCGCCGGCCAAGAGCATCACCTCGCGGTCCTGCTTGTCGAACGGCGTGACGTGCGCCCAGCCGGCCTCGACGTTGGCGCGCACGTTGGCGTCGAGCTCGGTCTCGCCGACGTTGATGCGCCCGTTCTGGGTCACGTCGCGCGCCTCGTTCCAGGCGCTGCAGTAGACCATGCAGCCCTCGTCGGCGCTCTGCGACCAGTGCACCACGGCGCCGAGGCCGGTCAGCTGCTGGATCCACCACGCCGGCGGCTGCACGGTCAGGTGCAGCGGCTCACCGATCATGGCACCGAACTCGTCGGGTACGCACGAGATCTGGAAGAAGACGTGCTCGGCCGCCGCCAGGATGTTCTTCAGCACCTTGAGCACGTCCTCGGGCGGGATGTGCTCCATCACGTCGGTGCAGAAGCCGTAGGCGGCGTGGTGCGGGATTGGGTTGGTCAGGTCGCAGACCGCGAACTTGAGCCGCCCGTTCTGGGTGTCGAGCGCCTGCCGGACCTCGGGGTCCAGGCAGTTCTCGGCGAAGTCCAGCATCTGGACTCGCGCGCCACCCAGCAGCGCGATCATGAGCGCGCCGCGCCCGGTCCCGCAGCCGAAGTCGATGACCTCGGCGTCGGGACGCAGGCGGGCCTGCGCGAGGAACATGGACGCCGCCTGCTCGCCCGGCGCAAAGCGCCGGTACTCGGGCTTGTCCCACATCGAACGGTACTTGGCCCGTTCGGGGTTGGCCGGGCCGACCTTGACGGTCGGCGCGAACCCAGCCATGCCGGCGGCGAGGGACTGCATCAGGCGGCCGGCGCGTCGGGCACCAGGGCGTCGATGGCGGCGGCGCGCGACGCCACGGCGTCGATGGCGGCCTGCAGTTCGGGGGTGACGTTGCCGGCGTTGGCGGCGGCGTCCTTGAGAGTCTGCACCTCGTTGAGCAGGGCGGTGGTCTCGCCGCTCACCTTGTCGAGGGTGCCGGCGATGGTGGCCAGTTGCGCGGCCGCTTCGGCTTGGGTTGCCATGATGGACTCCAGTCGTTGAAGGATGGTGCTCAGGTCGGCACCGGTGACAGGGGAAGGGTTCCCCGGGAACACGTTGATGGTGGTGTTGGCGTCGCCATCACCCAGGTACAGGTTGATCGTGTGGCTCACGGGCCTACCTTCAGGCAAAGGGCGACTTCGTTCGGGGCGCTCGCCTCGTACGCGGCGTAAGTGTACGCCCCGCTGACGACTTTCAGCTTTGCCAGGTCGCACAACGCGCCGCCCGGCGCGCGCTTGCCTGCGATGTAGAGCCCGAGCTTGCCGTTGACCACCGGGTAGACCGCGCTGCCGCCGGAGGGCACCTTGTAGACAGGCCCCGCCGGCGGGTGGTCCGCCGCCCACGCCGCGCGGATCGAAGCGATTCCGGCCTGCCACGCAGCGTCCACCGCCGGGTCGGTCACGTGACCGTTGGCGCCAACCGGCGTCGTCTCGCAGGCAGCCGCGGCGGCGTTGGCCAGCGCCACCGGGTCAGGAATGCCGGCGAGGCTTGCGCTCGGCAGCGCGGCCGCGCACGCGGCACTCGGAGCGAAGTCCTTGCGCCACGCCGGTCCCTGGATGACAGGCTTCCCTGTCGGGTCGATGCACACCCACTGCAGCGCGCGGGCGGCGTCCGTGCTGGTCAGCCGGTAGTAGGTGCCGCTGCCGCCGATCTCCTTGGGCACGCACAAGTAGGCGGCCTGCGCGGGCACCCACAGCGCCAGCAGCGCGACCGCCAGCCACCTCACTCGACTTCGCCCCCGACCAGTTCGCCCTGGTCGTTGTACTGGTACTTGAGCTTCTTGGTGGCGCCGGCCTTCTTGACCGTGGCGTCCTGCGACTGCAGCGCGGTCTCCACGGCCTTCTGCACGACGGTGGCGATCAGGTCGGACTGCTTGCTCTGCGACTCGCGGGCCGCGATCTGGCTTTCCTTGTCGAGTTCCAGCTTGTGCTCGAGCATCATCTTGTCCTGCTCGGCCTTTTGCTGCTGCTGGATCAACGCCTGCTGTTGCTCGGCCTGCGCCTGCATCTGCTGGTCGAGTTCCTCGTCGGAGGGCACCACCTCGTCGACAGGCAGTTCCAACGCCTCGGCCACTTGGCGCAGCAGCGCGGCGCGGTACTTCGTGCCGAGGATGGGCGCGTCGATCGGGTTGGCCGTCAGGCCCAGGAACTGGATGCGGCGCTGCTGCGCCGACTCGCGGATCAGGATCGCCGCGGCGCCGCGCGGCACCACCACGCAGTCGCCCTTGATGCTCTCGTCGGGGTTGTAGAGCATCTCGTTGGTGAACGTGTCGTTGATCGTCGGCGAGATCACGTTCAGGTCGATGTTGCTGATGGCCCGGCGCAGGCCCTTGGCCGCGCTGTTCATCAGCATGCTCAGACCGGTGGCCGTGTCGCCGGCACCACCCACGTTCTCGTTGCCGTAGGTGTACCGCGGGATGCCCGTCGCGTCGTCCGCGCGCAGTTCCCACTTCTCGTAGGTCGCCATGAGGTTGGCGCTGCGGTCGTCGGGCTGGAAGAAGCCCACGCCGGGGTTCACGCCCTGGGTGGGGTCGCTCTTCAGCTGCCACACCTTCCAGGGGAACATCTGCATCGACTGCTCGCCGTCGGCAAGCCGGTCCATGTGCACCCAGGCCATCGGGCCCGATGCGATCGACAGGTTGTCGGCCAGCGCGCACGCGATGCCGTTGCACATCTTCTGGCTGGTGCTCGCCAGGTCCGGGATGCTGCGGCCCCAGAAGGCCCCCGGCACCTCGTCGTAGCACGCCTTGCGGTACGGGCGCGCGCCCAGCGGGTTCGTGTTCAGGGCCGCGTAGAGGATGTAGCGGCCGCAGATGACCACGTTGCACTCATACTCCCGGAACTCCTCCAGGTCGGGCACGCCGTACGACATGAGCATCCAGCCCGGCACGTTGCCCCAGTACGAGAGCGCGTCGATGACGCCCTCGGGCGACAGCCACATGTAGAGCGTTTCCTGCTCCAGACGCTGGCGCTCGGCCTCGGTCCAGAGCCACCCCTCGAGGTGGCCGTGCACGTAGTCCTTGAGCGCGCCGTCGATCTGCTCGTCCTGGTAGCCCGGCAGGCCCTTGAGGTCGAACAGTTCGTCGCGGCGGAAGCGGATGCGCTCGATGAAGTCGCCCTGCTGCGGCGAGCGCGCGCCAGGTGCTGGATAGGCGTCGAACGGCGCCACGCGGGCCCAGGTCTGGACCGGGTTGTCGGCCACCTTGGGTTCCCAGCCGGCGCCCCACTTCAGTTCCTTGCGCCGGGTGTAGATCGGCCCCTTGATGATGGCCGCCGGGTAGGTGCAGAAGTCCTCGATGAAGGCGTCCATCGCCTCCACGTAGCCGCCCTGGTCCAGCCGGTCGGCGATCTGCCGCTCCATGCGCTTGGCGCGGTCCCGGGCCATCTTGACGTAGGTCTTCTCGGCCTCGTCGCGCAGCTTGTCGCCGAGTTCCTTGGCCAGGTCGCGGAACTCGGCCTGGTCCATCACGCCGCCGCCGGATTGGCTGGCCTGCACCATGACCTGCTGGGCCTGCTCGAGCGCCTTGGCGACCACCGAGCGCTTCATGTCCATCGGCAGGTCGGGCACCGGGGTGGCGTCGATGCCCCACGGCTGTTCGCCGACGGGCAGCACGATCTCGCGGATCCAGGCCGAGGCCGCCTTGCACTTCGTCTCGGTCAGGTCGGCCCAGACGATGTTCAGGCCGCCGTTGTTCTGCAGGTCGGCCAGCGCGTTCGGGCTGTAGAGCCCGCGGCGGGCGCGCAGGCAGTCGAGGAGCTTGAGGTCGATGCGCTGCTTGGACAGCTTGTTGCGCATCCACGCCCTGCGCACGTGGCTGGCCAGCGCGGTCCACGACTCCTCGGGCAGATCCTGGGTCTCGGGCGGCTTCTCGGCGTCGCGCTCGATCAGCTGCTGCAGGGAGAGTTGCCGGATCAGGGGGTTCACGCCGGCGGGCCGGGAAGGGCCTGCGGGTGAGGCGCCGACGGAGGTGCGTGCGGAGCGGGCAACCATGTTGGGGGCCGATTATGCAAGAAACCCCGGCCCGCGGGTAGCGGAACCGGGGTCTCAGGGGGCGGGGAGG
>CAYMIX010000019.1:0-11330 GCA_964391185.1 uncultured Candidatus Peribacteria bacterium
TGATCGTGATCATAATTTTGTGCATCTTGATCATCGCCTTGCTCATCGTGGCCTTCCGGCTGACTGATCAAAATGCCCAGCTCCGCAAGGTCAACCTCGAACTGCGGGATCGGCTTTTGCGGGGCAGATATGAGTACTAACAAGCGTAAAGAGCGCGTGATGCTTCGCGTCATAAAAGGCGGACTAGAACCGGCTGATCAATTCTCTCGCCAAGCACTACGCCTGCGTAATTACAAGGTGGGCGACATAGTAGCAGGCGAGATCAAAAAGCCACGCAGTCCGGGCTTTCACCGTTTGGCCCACCAGCTAGGGGCATTAATTTCCGAAAACATCGAAGCCTTCTCAGGGATTGATGCACATGCCGTACTCAAGAGAATCCAGATTGAGGCAAATATTGCTTGTGATGAAATGGCCGTCAATTTCCCTGGCATCGGGCCATGTACTTATCGTATCCCTCGCAGCTTGAGTTTTGAAAGCATGGAAGATGGCGAATTTCGGCCAGTCATAGCATCCATGTGCGCCTACATCGCAAAGAAATACTGGCCAACGGTGAGCGCGGAAGAAATTGAACGGATGGCCTCGGTATGGGTGGAGGCAGCATGAGTAATCCATGGTTCCGATTCTATTCCGAGTTCTCGCACGACCCCAAGGTGCAGATGATGAGCGAGTCTATGCAGCGCCGATACATCATGATCATGTGCCTGCGTTGCAGTAACGAACTTGTAACGTTACATGAAACAGAGATAGCGTTTCACCTGCGTATCACAGATGACGAATTGGCTGAAACGAAGGCGCTGTTCATCAGCAAGGGCTTCATTGATGACCAGTGGAACCTTCTCAACTGGGATAAGCGCCAGTTCAAGTCAGATTCAAGCGCAGAGCGGGTTACAAGGCATCGTGAGAATAAGAAACGGAACTGTAACGACGATGTAACGTTACAGAAACGGCCAAGTAACGCCCTAGATACAGATACAGATACAGATACAGATACAGATACAGATAAGAACAAGATCAAAAGCAAGTCTGCAACCGCTACGCGTTTGCCTGCTGACTGGATTCTGAGCGATGTAGATCGTCACTTCTGCGCTACGGAACGCCCTGACCTGCAAGTTGATGCTGTTGCCGATGGGTTTAGAGATTACTGGCTTTCTGCTGCTGGAGCCAAAGGCCGGAAAGCGGATTGGTCGGCCACGTGGAGGAATTGGGTTAGGAATCAGCATAGCCCGCCAGCTAGGGCCTCTCCTGCCTACAAAAACATTCACGACCAACGAGCAGAAACTTACGCCATTCTGACGGGAAAAACCAAAAATGAACGACCGAATACAGACGAAAGAGTCATCACCGGAGAGGCGGTTCGCATTGCCTGATAGCTGGATAGAGCGACTTTTTGACCGGCTTTCCGCGCTTTACGGCGTCAAGTTTCTGGATATGTGGAAAGGCACCGACTTGGCAAATGTTAAGCAAACATGGGCAGAAAAACTGGGGGGGTTCTGTGATCGCCCTGAAATCATCAGAGACGCGCTGGATGCTTGCGATGATCGGCCATTCCCTCCGACTCTGCCCGAATTCATAGGAGCTTGCCGAGATGCTGCAAGGAGGGTTGGAACAATATCCTCATCGCTTCCCGCGCCTGATCTTTCGCCCGATGAGCGTGCCGCACGAGCCGAGCAGATTGTGACCATCATCAACAAACCACCAGCCTATGACTTCAAGCTGTGGGCAAAGCAACTACGCGCAGAGTATTTGGCGGGGGTGATCTTGTTTCAAATACAGATTGATAACGCATCGGCTGCGCTAGGCGAAGTTTGGAAAGATGGTCAATGCTTCCCCAGGGGTGCCGAATGAAAACATGTCTGTGTGGCGGCGACTTGTTGCGCCACGGGTTTTATTACTACAAGCAAGCTGCTTTCACCGGGATCCGCTACATCTGCCGCGATTGCAGAAAATCAATTACACAGCTTGAAGAAACCAGCGCCATAACCGGCACCGGGAAATTGAGATTTAACGCGACCGGACGCCCGACTATCCAAGATGCAAGACACGCTTGACTGTTCCCCGAGTAATAGGAGATTGACATGCAACAAGATTACGCACACACCGAACGGCAGGCGTTAATAGCTACCTGCGAACCCGTTACCCGCTCAACAGTGCCCAACATCGAGGAGGAAATTTGGCTAGCAGGTGAGCGCATCAAGGCTAAAACAGCGGAAGCTATATTAAAAATGGGAGATAAATGGGTTCTTAATAGCGCATATAGCCTCAACCCAAGGCATAGCGCGTACACAAAGCACAGCGATGTATTGACCGAAGTCACCCGAGCAGCACGGAAAGCGGGGCGATTGTGACCAAGTTTAAACTGCGGGTCGTTGCCAAGCGAATGGAAGTTATCAACTTTCTTAAGCAAGAGCCGATGGCTTTGCGCGACCTTTCAAAAAAGGTGAGTTTCTCTCACTCTGCGCTACGAACCATACTCAAGTTACTTTGTGATCGCAACGTGTTGGTTTTAGTACGCTCTCAAAACAACCTCCCTATCTACAAACTCAACCCTGAGACCGAGTGGTCAATGGATGTTACCTACGTAGAAGAGAGACGTTGTCGGCTGAAGCAAGAACCCGTCAAACCTACAGCTTACAAAGTAGATTCGCAAAACCGAGTCAAGTGCTACGGCATATGGGGCTTGGCATAAATTGATGAAATGGCAGCGCGTTGGAACCCACGGCATGCAATCAGGAGATTACAGGGTCGCCAAGAACTATGTCGACGGCTGCACGCTATATCAGATTTTTTACAAGGATGAACTTTTGAAATGGTGTAACGACTTTGATGAGTGTAAAGAAGTTGCTGAAAAACATGAAATGAATGTTGGGTGAAAGTGCTTGTGGGCTGTTAATATTCTGGAAGAGGGCGCTCAAATGAAACCCAATAGATTCGAGAGGAACTACCGAGATACTCCCCCGCCGCGAAGCGGGATGCAATGCGAGATTGCAAACAAGACGCCGATGACTCGAAGCGCGGGGAAGATTGGCATGTCATGTGATCACTGCGGAATGGGATATGAAACTTACGCATGTTGGGCAAAGAGAACTGCGCACCATTACTGCTCAAAGGCTTGCGCTAATTCCGCAAAGGAGACCCCAGTAGAGAAGACGTGCGTTATATGTGGCGAGATATTCATAACAACCCCGGCGGCTGCTTGGAAATTTTCGACATGCTCAAGAAAATGCTTAAAGGAGAAGCGGCGTCGGTTTCTTCTAGCCGAGGCTGCCAACATGGGACAGTCAAGGGTGTTTAATTACGGCAAGCATGAACGCGGAACGCAAATCAGTAAAAAGCTAGACGATAAAAAGGTACGAGAAATTCTTAACGATCCACGCTCGCAATCCATAATTGGAAAAGATTACGGAATAGGACAGGGACATGTTAGCCAGATAAAGCGGCGCGTAATTTGGGGGCATGTGCAGGCCAATCCCCCTAACGAATGAGCTAAGGGGAGATTAATTGAGCAATCACACAACAAAAAACGAGATTGAGTTCATAAGAAATCTCGGAAAGCACAACCTCCACAATGAAAATTATTCCGGGCCGAAAGACAAGAATACCTTGCTCGCAGGCTATCTCAAAGGGATCGAGAAAAGGGAGAAGTGGGGCGAGATTGATAAGGAGGAAGTCATGGCATTTGTTCTGAGGAATTGATGATGGCTGAGAAAGTGATAATCGGGAATTGCGAGCTGATACACGGCGACTGCCGAGAAGTGCTGCCGTTGTTGCCGCCCGTCGATCTGGTGCTGACAGCTTGATATTCATACTTACAGGGTGTAATATAGCGCATCAACAAATGATCGGTAAAGTGGCATGAACAAGCTGAATGATTTAGCGTGCGGCAAGGCAGGGGAGTATTTGGTGTGCGCTGATTTGATTATGCGCGGACACGTAGCATTCCCGTCTGAACAGGGGCTTCCATTCGATGTTATTTGCGAGGTTGCAGGAAGGCTTTTGAAGGTTCAGGTAAAGACGACCAGAAAACCAATACCAGTTCCTCAACGTGCGAACCGAACAGAAAAATATTGCTTTCATGTTCGTAGATGCGGGAAGGGTGGGCGATGCTCGTATCAGGATGGTGATGTCGATTTGTTCGCTCTCGTTGCGCTTGACTCGAAAAGCATAGGGTATCTGCCTTCGTCCGATGTGGTGCAAACAATGTTTTTCCTCCCAGAAGGTTCCGAACCAGTAAAGGGAAAATACGTGACTCGTTCAAGTGTTCGTAACTTATCGTCTTATGGGTTCGATGAAGCCTGCCGCCGAATAGAGCAAGCCTACGCACAGCCCCGGCTGTTCGAGGACGCGAAATTCGGCGCTGGCGAGACGGCGGTGCAGGGCGACATGCTTTTGCCTACTAACGCAAATCAGCCACCTAAAGGAGACAGCAAAAGTGGAAATTGAAGAGATCAACGAACGGCTGAAGCACTGGAAGCGCCGACAAAACGAACTGATGGCCGCTTATGGCGACCTGAACAAACTCACCGACGCAATGCCGGATTGCAAGTTGCTGCGCCCGGTGTTCGACGTTTGGACTGCCTATACGGTTGCCATCAGCGAATTAATAGGAGATCGTAACGAGTGGTTGCAGTGGTACGAATTTGAGTGCGGCATGGGCAAGCGACCAAAGACTGTTGTTTTCGTCAATGGACGCGAATTGGAAGTGAAGACGTTGCGGCATCTGGCGCGGGTGATCGCTGATGATGCATAACGTACCTAAAGGAGCCAGATATTGAGTAGATGTTCTATCTGCCGCGCTGAATACGAGCGCAAATACATGTCCCAGCCGACATGTGGCGACTCTATCTGCAAAGCGGAACTCAGGCGCCAGAAGGAAAGGCAGAAGGCGGAAAGGGAAAATATTCGACTGCGCAAGGAAAAAATCAAGAGCCGCAGAGAGTGGCTAGATGATTTTCAGGCGGTTTTTAATCGGTACATTGTCCTGCGCGACGGGAAAACCTGTATCAGCTGCGGGACGCAGAATCCGGCTATCCAATACTGCGCCGGCCATTACCGATCAAGAGGCGCGGCTCCTCAGCATCGTTTTAACGAGATGAACGTGCACTCTCAATGCAACCACCATTGCAACCTTCGGTTATCCGGAAACATCGTGAACTACCGCCCTGCGTTGATTAAAAAAATTGGGCTGGCTGCTGTAGAGGCGCTTGAAAATGATAACGCGGCTCGTTACTACTCTATCGAGGACATCCGCGAGTTAATCACCCACTACAAGGCAAAAGTGAAGGAGCTTAAATTATGCTTATAGAAATAACGAAATTTGATTTTGCTGAGGCGATGGCTAATGGATGGAATAAGGATTTGCCGCTATCCATTGTTCTATTGATAGCCGCAAAAATTTCAAGTGAAGAAATTGTCGGCAATGATAGGTGGGATGCTATCAGGCGAGCCATTATAAATTTATATCCACAAGCATTTTCCGAATATACGAATCTTAGACAGTCTGCCCGCACTTTTATTGCGTCTCATTTCCCAGAGGCGAATGCTTTACTTTGGGATGGCAAACCCAATGCGGCCAGGAATCGAATCGCTAAAGATTCTGGATCAAAATCTGGAACCGGTTTGTTATCGAGGGCAGACCGCGCCGAAATAAAAAAAGACCAAGTTACAGATAAATCATTGATCGTGATTAAAGCTAGATCCTTATCTCAAGCACATGACTGGAAAACGGTAAAATGAAGCCTAGACCACCCACCTGCACCCTTGGCCGGTTCGTACCCGCTCAAATGGATGTAGAGAGCATCAAGCAGGATGGCTTTAACCAGCACGGTATCCTGGTGGTGTCTGTAGATGATCAACGGCTGAGCTGGATAGAGCGGCAGATTATTAAAAAACTGGGGGAACGGATATATGGGAAAAAGTGAACATTTGGCAACAAGCTTATCCGGTAGTGATCTGTCGTGGTCTGAGGGGAAAACCAAGCCAGTCGAGTACGTGGCGGCAATGTCTGCGGCTACCCGGCTAGGATCAGATATATTCCGGGCCGCTGATCATGATGCTCATGCGATGAGGAGAGCGGTATTACAGTTGATGTCACTAGCGGCTAGAGAGCTTGGGAGGAAAAAGATTAATATTACTAGCGGATTATCTCAGACAATGGCGGCGGCTGCTATCCTTGAGCTAATAAATCCGTACTGTACAACTTGTGGTGGCGCGCGGGAAATCATGGGCGAAAAGATCAAGGTGATCTGTCCGACCTGCTCAGGTATTGGCGTACGGAGATATACAGATAGCGAGCGGGCAAAGATGGTAGGCATAAAGCCGGAAGACTGGCATAAACATGAGCTAAGGTATAGGGTATTTATCGAGATTGCCAGCCAGCATTATGTGGCTGCGCCAATTAGCGCACTGAGGCATCTTGGATAAATCAAATTTTAAAAATAACAGTTGATATTTGATTTTTTTGTGAGATAATTCGCTTAGTCCGAACAACATATACAACTCAAGGGCGCAAATCTGGAGTGAGGTTCCGCGCCCTAACGAAACGTAACCGCCATTGAAGGCGGTTTTTTTATGCCTGTCGATTGCGCTACCTCTCCGACCTGCCTTATGTGCAGGCCACCAAAACACTAGCAGTCGGCAGACTTGAAAGAACCCGCCACGAACCCGCCAAGCGTTTTGAGCGGGCCTCTTTATTTTATAAGGTGCCATGAAGCCAACTCCGAAAATCGAAATGCTCGCGGTGGAGCATTTAATACCCTACGCAAACAACAGCCGCACCCACAGTGATGCTCAAATTGCCCAAATAGCGGCCAGCATCAAGGAGTTCGGCTTTACCAACCCCGTGCTAATTGATGGCGAAGGCGGGATCATTGCGGGGCATGGGCGGGTGCTGGCGGCGCGGAAGCTATCAATGGCCGAGGTTCCGTGTATCCGGCTGGGCTACCTGACTGATACGCAGCGCAGGGCGTACATCATTGCCGACAACAAGCTGGCTTTAAATGCGGGCTGGGATGATGAATTGCTTGCCGTTGAATTAAACGAACTGCACGCCGAAGAATTCGATATGGCGCTGCTGGGTTTTGACGCTGCCGAGCTGTTGGCCGCGATGGGGCTTTACGAAGAATTAGACGGCCCGCCGAAGGTTGACGCCGGGATCGACTACCAGGAGAAGTTCGCCATTATTGTTGATTGCGCTGATGAGGCCGAGCAGCAGCAGACGTTTGAACGGCTAGATTCGATGGGCTTTACCTGCAAAGTGCTGGTGAACTGACTATGAAAATTGAAGTGCGCAACTCCTGCTCGGAATTCAACAGCTACCGGGCGGCGCGGGTTAAAAGCCTGTTCAACTGCGAAAGCGGGGCGAACTTTGCGCTTGACGCCGACCTACCGCTGGAGGGCCAAGACTGGAAAATAGGCGTGGTCGTGGGGCCGAGCGGCTCTGGTAAAACGTCCATCGGGCGCTCGATCTGGCCCGACGTAGGGATTTATGACGGGGACGAAGGGTGGCCGCAAGATAAGCCGATTGTGGATGCCATCGCGCCAAGCGGCGGGTTTGACGACGTGACCGGCGCGCTATCGGCGGTTGGCCTGGGCAGCGTCCCCGCCTGGCTTCGCCCTTATCGCGCCCTGAGTAACGGGGAGAAGTTCCGCGCCGGGCTGGCCCGCATCATTGCCGAGGGAAAACAGCGCGTCATAATTGACGAGTTCACCTCCGTCGTTGACCGGCAAATCGCCAAAGTCGGCGCAGGCGCTTTCAGCAAGTCGTGGAGGCGCGGCGGCGGGCAGGCGGTGCTGCTGTCCTGCCATTACGACATTCTCGATTGGGTAGAGCCGGACTGGGTATTCGATACCCGGACGGGCGAACTGCAACGGGGGTTACTTTGGCGGCGACCAAAGTTTGACCTCGAAGTTTTCCAGACAGACGGCTCGTACTGGACTATGTTTGAGCCGCATCATTATCTAAAGCTGCCGCGCATGGTTGCCGCTAAATACTTTGTCGGCTTTGTTGACGGCGAGGCGGTCTGCCATATTGCGTCAGCGCCTAAACTTGAAGTCGGCGGGATGCGGTTGTGCCGTATGGTTGTCATGCCGGAATGGCAGGGGGCGGGCGTTGGCATGAGGTTTTTAAACGAGGTCTGCCGCCTGCAATTCACCGATGCGAACCCGTACCACGAACGCACCAAGGCCGTCTATTTCCACACGTCGCACCCCGGCCTGTGCGCTGCCCTGCGCCGGGATAAGCGGTGGGTGCAGGTAAGCCAAATGATGGGGGGCGGGCATAAGGGAAAGAGCATGAGCTCAATACGCGCGTCCCATGTAAAGAGTAAATCGAAACAAGTGGTGAGCGCCGGGTATGGCGGCCACCACCGCGCTGTTCAGGGCTTCAAAATGCAAAGGGCTCTAGCCGTATGAACATCCTGATCGCCGGGCAAAAATGGTTCGGGGCCGAAGTGTTCCGCGCCTTGCGCGCCTTGCCGGGCGTGTCAATCAAGGCCGTGTGCGCCCCTACGGGCGGCGACAAACTGGCCGGGCAGGCTAACCTATACGGCGTGCCGGTTATCGCGTCAGGCACGCTAAACGCCGCGTCTATGCCGGAGGGGATTGATTTGATCGTGGCCGCGCACTCGCACGACTTTATCGGGCAGGCAACGCGGCTTAGGGCCAAGTGGGGCGGTATAGGCTACCACCCGAGCCTGCTGCCGTTACACCGCGGGCGCGATTCTATCCGCTGGGCTATCCGCATGGGTGAGAAAGTCACAGGCGGCAGCGTTTACCGACTGAGTAACCGCATGGACGGCGGCGATGTGCTGGCGCAGCGCCACGTATTTATCAGGCCGGAAGACGACGCGGCGGAACTGTGGCGACGCGTGCTAGCGCCGCTGGGCATAGAGCTGCTGGCGCAAACCGTGGCGGCCTTCGCGCGCGACGGCTATCAGCACGGCGTGCCGCAAGATGAGGCGCTCGCTACGTGGGAGCCGTCAATCGACCGTCCCCCCGCGTTCAGGCCCGACTTGCTGATGATCGCTGGCCCGGCGGCCCCGAGGCATCCGGCCGAGTACTACGACGAAACTCTGGAAGACGTTATCTCGCTCGAGCGGGCCAGGGCGGTTGTTTGTCATGTCATTAACCCCTAAGCAGGAAGCCTTCGCGCAAGCCATCGTGACCGGCGTCAGCCAGTCCGACGCATACCGCGCAGCCTACAAGGTAAGACCCGGAACAAAAGCCGAATCAGTCAACCAGAACGCATCACGCATCATGGCGAACGTCAACGTAGCGTCAAGGGTTGCAGAGCTTCGTGAGCAAGTCGCAAAAAAGGCACAGATCACGCTAGAAGGTCATCTTGAAGACTTAATGAGGCTGCGTAATATGGCGGCCAAAGAAAAGCAGTACAGCGCCGCTATCGCCGCAGAGATAGCCCGAGGAAAGGCAAGCGGCGTGCATGTTGAGAAGACGCAGGCAGATGTCGCCGTGACATTCCCGAGAGTAATCAATGTCATTTCAGGACGCGCTTGACGTAGAGTTCCCCCCCAAACTGGCGGTGGCGCTATTCACGCCCAGCCGGTACAAGTTCATTCGGGGAGGGCGAGGAAGCGGCAAGAGTTGGTCAGTAGCCCGTGCGCTGCTGCTCAAGGCATTCAGCAAGCCCGAACGGGTTCTGTGTACGCGCGAGATTCAGAAGTCGATCAAGCAGTCTGTCCATCAACTACTCAAGGATCAGATCGAATCATTGGGGTTAAATGGCTTTTTTCAGGTGCTGGAGAACGAGATCCGCGGCCTGAATGGGTCGGCGTTCTACTTCTCCGGACTGTCAGACCAAACCGTAGAATCAATCAAGAGCTTCGAAGGCTGCACGCTGGTGTGGTGTGAGGAAGCTCACACGATCACTCGGCGCTCGTGGCGCATCCTGACGCCTACTATCCGCGCCGATGGGTCAGAGATATGGGCGACATACAACCCCGAGTTGGAAACCGACGAAACTCACCGGATGGCTGTTACTGATCCGCAACCCGACACGATCAGCGTTGAGCTGAATTACATGGACAACCCATGGTTCCCCGAGGTTCTTGAAAAAGAACGGTTGCACGCAATGGCCACGATGAAGGATGAGGACTACGCGCACATCTGGGAGGGTAGGTGCAAGCCCGCAGTTGAGGGCGCTATCTATTTCGACGCAATGAGCGCAACCCAAGCGGCGGGGAGGATTCGTGAGGTACCGCATGACGGCGCGCTCAAGACGCATGTGGTGTTCGACTTGGGTATGGCAGACAGCATGACACTGATACTGGTGCAGCGCGTAGCCAGCGAGATTCGCATCATCCACTACATAGAGGGCAACCAGCGCATTTTGGCCGACTACTCGCAGGAACTAAGGGCATTGAGGCTAGATGATCAGCCTATGAACTGGGGGTCTATATGGCTTCCCCATGACGGGTTCCACAAGCGCCACCAGACCGGCAAAGATGACGCTACGGTGCTAGAGGGCCTTGGCTGGGTAGTGGAGAGAGTGCCTAGCACAGAGGTAAACACAGGCATAGATAGGCTGCGAGAGATTTTCCCGCGCATTTACTTCAACAAGACCCGCACTGAACGACTGGTGGAGTGCCTGAAACGCTATCGATGGAACATCAACAGCAAGACCGGGCAGGCCACGCAACCGCTACACGACGAGTTTTCTCACGGGGCCGATTGCGCACGCTATCTGGCGTTGGTGGCAGATAACCTGACAAACGACAGCAACATCGCCAAACCCCTAATTTACAGAAAGAGATACATCGCATGAGTAAAATGGACGACGAAGAGCTGCTCGAACTGCTGAATCGCAAGGAAAGCGCTGCCTCGTCCTACATTTGGGGCACGCTTGGCAACGAGCGCGAAACTGCTCTACGTGAATACTACCGCTTGCCTTATGGCAACGAGGAAGAAGGCTGGTCAAGCATTGTCGCCTCTGACATCCAGGACACAGTGCAATGGATACTCCCCTCACTGCTCAAGACGTTTACTGCCACTGATAAAGCTGTCATTTTTGAACCAAGCCAAGAAGGCGATGTAGAGGGCGCAGCGCAGGCGACGGATGCCTGCAATTATGTGTTCTACAAGCAGAACAATGGCTTTATGGTGTTGCATACTGCTTTCACGGATGCTTTGACAGTTCGTAACTGCGCCGTAATGTGGCGCAAGGAAAAGAAAGAAGACGTATCCAGCGTTCCCTTCAAGGGCGCAACGGCTGAAATGCTGGCGATGCTCACGCAAGACGGCAGCGAGATACAAGAGGCTTCCCCAGCGCCGATGATGGGGCCGGATGGCGCGCCAATGCTTGACCCAATGACTAACGA
>CAYMIX010000020.1:0-10259 GCA_964391185.1 uncultured Candidatus Peribacteria bacterium
CGGCGACAGCGTTTCTGGTCATCTCGCTAAATGGTTCTTGACATGCGAGTTTTTCAACGGTACTGTGTAGTGAGCACTCACATTGGAGGTGTGCGATGTCTCTGAAGGAAGATTTTTCGATCGGTCGTTTGACCCTCAACGGGCAGACGAACGACGGCACGCCGATCGGTCCGCTGTTCGTACGATCGCAAACGGTTACTCCGACGTCCGTCGGGGCGGCAACCGTGTCGGTCCAGACAGCTACGGTTACAGGCGTCGCCGCAGGCGACCTCGTGATCGTCAACCCGGCGGCTACTGGTAACGCAACGGCTGTCGGTGCGGCGTATGTGTCGGCAGCCAACACGGTTTCGATTCAGTACATCAACCCGACGGCCGGCTCTCTGACGCCGGGTGCGGGGACGTACAAGTTCATCATCATTCGTCCGTAACACCATGATTCTTCCCCAGCCCACTGAGGAGCAACTTCGCGCGATGTTGGCCTTGAGCCAGCACCCGCAGTTCTCCATATTCGCCGCGTATTTGCGCGAAGCAGAGGGCCAGATTCTCGATTCTCTCGTCGGAGCTACCGACACGGCGAAGATGCACCGGTGGCAAGGTTCTGCGCAGACTATCCGCGCGGTATCTGATGCCTTCGGCGCCGCATCCGCTGCCCTTCAACGCATGTCTCAAGGACGGTTATGAGCAACCTGCCAAGGCAAGTGAAGCAACAAGTCGAAGAAGCCAACCGCATGCAGGCGGAAGCCGCTGCAACTTCTTCGCCGGACTCGGAATCGCAAACCGGTGAGCCTTCCGGCAATGCCGATACCGTACCGAACCCTTCGATTGCTGCGCCGGTACAACCGGACGCCGCGACTTCTTCGACGCCTCCTGCGACTCCTGCGGCTGCTGAAGACTTTCAGCACAAGTACCGCACGATCCAAGGCATCCTGTCGAAAGTGAGTGGCGAGCGTGATCGCGCTCGACGGGAAGTAACTGAACTCGAGGGGAAAGTCGACTCCCTCTCCAAAGCCGTGCAACATCTGCAGAGCCTTCTGCAGCAAGCGCAGTCGCCGCAGTCTTCATCCCGCAAGCTTGTTTCGGACAGCGAGGTTCAGGAGTTTACGCCTGAGTTGCTCGATGTCGTCGGGCGCAAAGCGATGGAGACGCTTGGACCATACTTGCAGCAATATCAGCAAGTTATCCAACAGCAAGCGGCGCGGATCAAGGAGCTTGAGGACAACGTGTCCGGGGTCGCGGAAGCGACGACGGATGTCCGCACAAGCACGTTCCTGCAATCCCTCGCTTCGATGGTGCCCGACTGGGAGGCGGTTAACTTCGACCCCGGTTTTGCCGAGTGGCTGCTGATGCTCAACCCCTCTACGGGGGCGTCGTTCAAGGATGCTTTCGACGACGCATGCGAACGGCACGATGCCACACGGGCCGCATGGTTCTTCAACGCGTACAAGGCGTCTCGCGCACCGGCTCCCACGCCGCCTCCGCCTCCGCCTCCTATCTCCGAGCTGGCCTCTCCGTCTACACAGGGGTCGTCCATTCCGCGCACCCCCGAAAAATCCGGGCGGATGTGGTCGGAAAAAGCGATTCGCGAGTTCTATCGCGATAAGTCGCTCGGAAAGTACGTTGCGAACCCCGCGGTGGCCGCACAACTCGAGCAAGACATTTTCAAGGCTCAACAGGAAGGCCGCGTAACGGCCTGATTGCTAACGCAAATAGGAGCAGAAAATGGCTTATCCCCTTGCCGCAGGTATGCCGAACTACTCGGGTACCTTCATTCCGACCATCTGGGCGGGCAAGCTGCTGGAGAAGTTCTACGACGCCAGCGTTGTGCCGCAGATTTCCAACACCGACTACGAGGGTCTGATTTCGGCGCAGGGCGATACGGTGAACATCCGTACCGTCCCGAACGTGACGATCCGCAACTACTCCGCCGGTCAGCCGCTGCAGGTTGAGCGCCCCGACTCCCCGATGGTCACTCTGAACATCGATCAGGGTCGGTACTTCAACCTCGTGCTGGACGACGTGATGGAGATTCAGTCCGACATCAACCTGATGAATACGTGGTCGTCGGACGCGTCTGAGCAACTCAAGATCAACATCGATACGTACGTTCTCGCGAACGTTGCTGTCGATGTGGCGGCGGTCAACAAGGGCGCGACCGCGGGTCGTCTCAGCGCGAACCTGAACCTCGGTGCGACGGGTGCGGCGGTTCAGCTCACCAAGGCGAACATCATCGACAAGCTGCTCGAAATGGGGCAGGTTCTCGACGAACAGAACGTCCCGGAAACGGGTCGCTGGGTTGTGATGCCCGCTTGGGCGATTCGTCTCCTGAAATCTTCGGATATCAAGGATGCGTCGCTGACCGGTGACGGCGCTTCGCCGCTGCGCAACGGCCGGGTCGGTATGATCGACCGGTTCACGTTGTACTCGAGCAACCTGCTGCCGCGCTACGTCGATACCAACAACCCGTTCGACATCATTGCTGGGCACAAGGTCGGCCTGACGTTCGCGACGCAGATCACCAAGACTGAGACGCTTCGGTCCGAGTCGACTTTCGGCACGCTGATGCGCGGGCTGCAGGTCTTCGGTATGAAGGTCGTCAAGGGCGACTCGCTCGTTCGTCTGTACGCCTACGCATAAGGAGCACACCACATGGCTACCAATGATCTGACCGTCGCCTCCGGTTACGAGGCCGTCGCTTACCAAGGCTACAACTTCGTTGTGGCTGAGAAGGTGGTGAGCGCCGCAACTCTGACGAACAAGGCGGCTACCGATACGATCGACGTTCTCGATATCCCGGCCAACAGTTTCGTCATCGTCGCGGGCGTGGAGGTTATCACTGCGGACACGACCGGCTCTTCGCCGACGCTGTCGCTCGGTGACAGCTCGAGCGCTACGCAGTTCCTCAGCGCCTCGTCCAACCCGAAGGCGTCCGCCGGTACGGTGGTGGCGTCAGCCGCTACTACGTGGAAGTTCTACAAGACCACGTCGCCGCTGCGCGTCACCATCAACACGGCTGCGCTGACGAACGCCGTGTTCCGCGTGTTCGCGTACATCGTGCGCGATACGGGCAATACGGCTGTCGAGGTGTAATGCCGACCGGACGGGGCTTCGGCCCCGTCCACACAGGAGAAGAAAGTGGGACGATATCTCAAGCACATGCCGACGGGCGAGGTCTACGGGTTCAACCCGACGCTTGCCGAACGCGGCGATATGATCGAAATCGACGCGCTGCCCGGAGTCGAGGCCGAAGTTATTGTGGAGGCGCCGGTGTCGAAAACGAAGCCGCGCAAACCCTCCCCGGTTGTGGATGCGCTGAACGAAACGCCTGATGGGTTTGCTGCGCAGCCGTGACTCCTGCGGACGTCATCGCGAGTGTTCGCGTTCTCACCAACGATAACGACCCCGTCGATTATCGGTATGAGGACGCGACTATTCTCGACTGCGTCAATCGTGCGCTTCGGCGTATGGCGACACTGCGTCCCGATCTGTTCGTAACAACGAGCGAGCTTACGTGTGTTGCGGGTGTCGAGCAGGAAGTTCCCAACTATGGGCGCGTGGTTCAGGTCTTCGGCGTGAAAGACGCGGGGGCCGTGGTCGAGACGAGCCGAGAGCACATGGACGCGTACTTTCCCTCTTGGCGGGCAGCCGCTGCCGGAACCGCGGTCAATTGGATGCGGCATAGTCGCAACCCGTCCAAGTTTTTCGTGTACCCGCCGGCTTCGTCAGGGCAAGTTCTCGACGTCGAGTACAGCACCGTTGGTGCTGTGTACGATACGAACACGCCTATCCCGCTGGCGGCAGAGTACCTGCCTTCGCTCGTTGATATCACGGCGGCAGAGGTGGAGTGGGCGGACGACGAGTATGTCCTCACGCCTCGTGCGGAGGGGTTTTACAATCGAGCCGTGCAGGCGCTTGCGGCGCAAGCGCAGACTAGGCAGAACATGGATACGGAGGCTGGTGGCGGTGCTCCTGCCATCGTGGACTAAGTGGCGGACATACTCTTTTCCGATGTTGTTCCAGACGTACAGATTCTCGCCCCAAACTGCCCACAGCCCCTCGTTGTTGGCATGTTGCGGCAGTCTGCGCGACAGCTCTGCGTCGACTCGTCGGTGTACCAATACCACGTCAGCTTTCCGTTCGTCGATGGGACGCACAGCTACTCGCCCACGCTTCCTGCAGGAACCGAGGTAGCCCGATACATATCGGTATCCCACGGGGTTCGCCTTCTCGAACCAGCAACGCTTGCTGAGTTTTTCTCGTACGACGAGGAATACCCTTTTCTGCAGGGGATTCCTACGCACTACGCTACCGAAGAGTTCTCCTCTCTGAAGTTTTACCCGGTGCCGGATGCGGACGCGGAAGCGGAGGCGTCGTGCATCGTATTTCTCGCGCTGTGCCCAACCAACACCGCTACTGGGCTGGATCAGGACGTGTTTTCTCGATACCGCGAAGGTATCGTTGACGGCGCAGCGGCGCGGCTGATGGCGCAGCCTGATAAACCTTGGAGCAATCCGCAGCTGTCGAGCTACTACGCTGGGCGGTACCGGGCAGCGGTCAAGAACGCTTCTGGGCAAGCGTTGCGAGGGCGGGTCGGGGTGGAGGCTCGCATCAAACCTGTGTGGTTCGGGGTCTAAATGACGTACAAATTTTCCAACTTTGCGCGCTCAACCCTTGCGTCGTCGATCAACAACGTCGTAACGACGTTGTCCGTTGCGTCAGGGGACGGGGCCAAGTTTCCGAACCCGGGCGCGTCCGAGAAGTTCATGATTGTCGTAACGAACAATCTCGGGCAGCGTGAGGTTATGCGCGTAACTGCGCGGGCTACGGACACGTTTACCGTCGTTCGCGGGCAAGAGGGCACGACGGCGATCGCGTTCAACGCTGGCGATCGTGTGTCGCACCGGCTTACTGCAGGGGCTATCGACGCGGCTTTCGGCGGGGCTATCCCGTCCGCAACCGGGCAGGCCGGTAAGCTCATAACTTCCGACGGCACGACGGCGTCGTATTCGGACACGCTTGCCGGTCCGCTTACGCTGTCGTACGCGACGCCCGTCTTCACACTGAACGCAGCGGCTTCGGGTCAGACCCGGTATAGCCGGTACCGCACGGCCGGCACGACCCGGTGGGAAACCGGGGTGAACGGCACCGCTGAATCCGGCGCGAACGCCGGTTCTGACTTGGTCGAGGTCGGGTACTCGGACGCCGGAGCGCTGCTCGGAACGTGGAAGTCGGTATCTCGGGCAACGGGAAGGCGCACTTATGTGGTGGCTCCCACGGGAGCGGGCACCGCGGTTGATTTCCAGATTCCCCACAACAGCGCCCAACGCGTCCGCGCGTACAACAGCGATGCCGGAAACGGGGCGCTGGCTGGGTTCGCTGCTGAGACGAATGACGGGCAGCTCCGCGTAGATGCGTCTTCTACCGCGCTCCGCTCGCTCATCGGTATCGGCGCGTCAATCGGGTGGACAGGCGGCGGAACGACGGTGTTCGGGTCGTTTTCCGCGTCTACGGTCGAGTTCTGGTACAACAACACGGTGTATGTGCGGCTCACCGGCGGGAAGGTCGACATTCCTCTCGGCTCCGGTACGCTCACACTTAATACGCACCCCACCCGGGCGATGCTCGGCGCGATTGCGTTGCGTTCGTCAGCCGGCAGCACTTCGGTAGGGGCGCACGGAGGAACCCGCGCTCCTGATTGGTGGCAGATTCGGTACCGGTTGAAGAACGCCGTGCAGGGGTATGCCGCAGGCGACATTGCCAACGCTGCGCCGACTGGATCGGCGAACTGCGCCATCGCGCGGTTTGATGCCACGAACGCGTACTTGGTCCAACAAAGCGGGAGCATAGCCGTACTGAACGCAAGTACAGGCGCGGCGACTACGCTCACATCAACAGACCTCGAAGCGTACATTATGTGCGGGTGGCTGTAGTGCGACGGCAACGCGGAGAGATTTCCATGCACGTGACTGATTTTCAAGACGCACTGAAGCACCTTCCTTTCGTCCTTGCTACGGGAACACAAATCCAAATGTCCGGGCAACGCATACTCGAGGCTGTGCTTATTGCGGTGATTGCCGCATTGGGGTCGGGCTACGTTACATCGAAGCAACTCGAAACGCAATTTACCGAGTTCAAGACGGCGGCGCTCGAGGAACGGAAGCGGGTTAGTGGCGAGGTAGCTGAGCTTAAGCAGCAGACTCGCGAACTTCGCGACATCGTTATCGAACTGCGGGCGGCGCAGATGAGGAAGCCGTAGTGGCAGACGTTATTGGCTTCCTTACCCGCGTATGGGACTTCATCGACGGCCGTGGGGTCGTTCGTCGTGCAGTTCTCGGGGTGGCGATATGGATGACGTGGCGGGTCAGTGTGTGGGCGATGGGGTTTGCGGAGACGTCCCCGCGGCCGGGCAT
This sequence comes from uncultured Candidatus Peribacteria bacterium, assembly GCA_964391185.1. Classification (GTDB taxonomy): domain Bacteria; phylum Patescibacteriota; class Gracilibacteria; order Peribacterales; family Peribacteraceae; genus JAKQEM01. Next base: position 6,408 of record CAYMIX010000020.1, read on the forward strand.
AGACATCGCCGCGATAATTGCGGCCGTTACCGCGCCCGTTACGTTGTTTGCGGGGAGCGTGTTCAAGGGGTATCTTGAGTCGAGGGGAACGTGAACCTTTCCGACCACTTCACTCTTGCTGAGATGACCATTAGCGCGCAGGGCGAGCGGGCTGGGCTTGACAACACCCCCGGACCGATCGAAATCGCGAACCTGCAGCGCGTATGCCGGCTTCTCGAAGATATCCGCGTGTACCTGCAGTACCCGATAGTGATCCTCAGCGGGTACCGCAGCGCGCCGGTAAATCGGCTTGTAGGCGGGGCCAAGACGAGCGCGCATATGGACGGACTTGCTGCGGACTTCATCTGCCCTCGGTATGGGACTCCGTTTGAGGTGTGTCGCCTCATCGCGATGGAGCGTAAGTTCGACTACGACCAGCTCATTCATGAGCACGCGTGGGTGCACATCGGTTTGCGGAACGACGACAAACCGAATCGCCGCATGAACCTTACGAAAGGGCGCAGCGGCGGTTACATTGACGGACTGGTGGGAGGATGATGTGCTCAACCCGTGGTTGTGGCTCGGCGGAATGGCTCTTGTGGTTACCTGCCTATTCAGTGGCTATCAGTATGGCAAGCGCGTCAGCGATGGCGAGCATGCTCTTGCGATGCAGGATGCCATCGTCAAAGCTGATGCGGCTGTACGTGCAGAACTTGACCTTGCGCAGTCGCGCGTCGATGCCCTCGCAGAAGCAAATGCGTTTCATGCGGCCCGTGCCGCTGAAGCTCGTCGTCGGGTAGCTCCGAAAATCGTGGAGATAAGCAATGCGCCTCCTGTTCCTCTCGATTGTAAGTACGATGATCTGTGGGTGCGGATCGACTCCGCCAATTCCGCAATCAATGCCGAAACCGGTGGTGCTGCCGCCCCCGGTGGAGTGCGTGACGGCGTGCCCGCCGCTTCCCCAACGGTCCCCGTCGGATACGAACTTTCCGGCGTTTCTCGAGCGGGACCGCGCAGCGGTGCGGGACTGCTACCTTCTGCACAATACGTGCGTTAAGCGACTGACTACGAAGGAGTATTGACATGGCGAAGATGCCCCCACAGTTCGAGAAGTCCAAGAAGGACAAGTCTTCCGACAAGAAGCACAAGATGAAGGAGGGTTCTCGGAAGGAAGAAATGATGGACAAGCTCTACGGGAAGGGCTACGCCAAGGGCGGTAAGGTCAAGAAGGGCTGCTGAGTGCCGGCTACGAAAATAACCCGGTTTGGTGGAATGGCGCCGCGGTATGCGCCAAACGTCTTGCCGGACAACTTCGCGCAGTACGCCTTGAACTGCAAGGTGCACTCGGGCGCGATCGTGCCCTATCGGCAATCGCGGTTCCTGTTGGACGCGCCGGTTGCCGGGGCGCAGTCGATGTACCCGATGAAGACCGATACGGCGCGGTACTGGTTGATGTGGACGTCAGACGTCGACGTGACCAAGAGTCCCGCAGCGGACATCGGGACCGGGCGCATCTACTACACGGGCGACGGCGTACCGAAAGCGACGGACTTCAATCGAGCGACGTTCGCTACGATTTCGCATACGACGGCGATCAACTACTCGACTTTGGTCACCGACGACGAGTCCACGGTCGAGTGTACGGCAACCTGCGCGATTACGCTGTACAACACGCCGGCCGACGGGTACGCCGTGCTTGTTTCGAACACGTCCGCGTCGGGTACGGTTACGGTCAACGCGCCGGGCGGATTCACGATCGATGGGGGCGCGTCGACCACCGTCGCTGCCGGGGTTGCGAAGCTGTTCAAGTTCGCGGGGTCGACGAGCTACGCGTCGTCGATTCCGTCGACGTTCCCTTACGACTACCAAGAACTCGGCGTGGCCGCTCCCGTGGGAGCGCTCACAGTCGATTACGACATCCTTGCGAAATCCGGAGCGTATACGGTCGTAGGCGCGGACGCGGGCAAGACGATCGACTGTTCCACTACGCCGTGGACGCTGGGGCTGACAGCTGCCGCGACGCTCGGGGCCGACTTCATGTGCGTGGTGAGGAACAAGGGGACGGGCGATCTGACTGTCGACCCTAACGGTACCGAACTCATCAACAACGCAACAACGCTGATTATCAAGTCCGGTGAAGTCGGCGTTATCGCGTGCAACGGTACGGCGTTCGCAGCGACGGTACTGACTACGGGATTCAAGGCGTGGGTATACACCTACGTAACCGCTTGGGGGGAAGAGTCCCCGCCGTCGCCGGCCAGCAACACGCTCGTCCACACGTCGGGGCAGCGCATGCTCGTTTCCGGGCTTCCGTCGTCTTGGACGCTGCCGAACGATACGCGGACGCGGTATTCGGCGGTGCGGCTGTACCGCACCAACACCGGCACGACAGGGACGTTTTACCAGCTCATCGCGGAGCTGCCTCTGCCTGTATCCGGGGGTAACTACACCGACGCGACGAAGAATACAGCCTTGGGTGTGGTGCTTCCTTCGGACGAGTGGGAGCCTCCGCCCGAGGACATGATCGGCGTCGTTACGATGGCGAACGGCATGATGGTCGGCTTTCGAGAAAATTCGAACGTGCTGTGTTTCGCCGAGCCGTACCAGCCGCACGCGTGGCCGGTTACCTATCAGTACCGCACGGATGCGAAGATCGTTGCGATCGGCGCGCTTGGGAACAGCGTCGTGGTTACGACCGACGGACGGCCCCACATCGCGACGGGCAACCACCCTACGTCGATTACCGTCGTGCCCGTCGATCTGCCATACCCGTGCCTGTCGAAACGCGGGCTCGTGAACATGGGGACGTCTATTCTGTACCCGTCGTACGAAGGGCTGGTGTCCGTCGCCTCGGGGGCACCACAGCTCGCGACGGTCCAGACGCTTACCCGCGACGAGTGGTCGAGTTACTACCCCGACACGATGCAGTCCGTGTTCTACGACGGTAAGTACTACGGACAGTTCACTACGCCGGGAGGCGAAAAGGGCGTTATCGCGTTCCAGCCGGGCGGCAAGGCGGACAGCCCTGCGCTTTTCCTGCGGCTGAATGTGCTGTTTGACGCGAGTTACTCGGACCTCGCGGATGGTGTTCTCTACTACACGTACGGGGACCAGATTTACCAATGGGACGACCCTGAGGCGTCATATCTCGTGCAGGACTGGTGGAGTAAGGAGTTCGTCTATGATCGACCCGAAAATTTTGGAGCGGCTAAAGTCGTGGGGGACTTCGCTACAGACGATGTGGACGCTCAGAATCAAGCCATTATTGACGCAAACGCTGCCATCGCTGATGAGGAAGGGTATCTCGGCGATACAGAACTGGGTACGTACGAGGTAGCCGGCGACGTGCTCGAAGAGCTGGTAACCGGGGCCGCGCGGGTGCTGTTCAGCCTGTACGTCAAGGGCGACCTGTACTGGCAGCGGTTCGTCTCGACGGACCGGGCGTTCCGGCTTCCGGCGGGGTACAAGTCGGACCGGATTTCGTTTCGCGTGTCGGGGAACGTCCCGATCCGTGGGATTCTCGTTGCTCCTACGCCGGCGATGCTGGCAACGATAAGCGAGTCATAGCATGGCGCGACGCGACTTCGTCTCTATCCCTGCGGTTCCCGACGACATCAAGCAACAGCTCCCCGGGCTTGCGGCGCATCTCAGCGTTCTCGGCGAGAACATCGAGTTGCTCGCCGGTTTGCGAGGTGCGTCGGACAACCACGCGGTATTGAAGGGGGATGTCGCGGTCGCGTATCCGGCATCTGTTACTGCAACAGCATCTAGCGTACAATCCGTAATCGACGATTTGACGCGGCTTCAGACGACAGTGAGTACTCTCCTCGCTGTACTGAAGAGCAACTAAGGAAAGGACCGAACATGGCGAAT
>CAYMIX010000021.1:0-8059 GCA_964391185.1 uncultured Candidatus Peribacteria bacterium
CCACATCGGTGATGGCGCGGCGCAGCGCCGTCACGTTGGCCGAGCCTTGCGCGCCCCGGCCCAGGTTCGTGAAGACGCTCTTGTCGCCGGCGAGGTACTGCTCGGCCATGAAGCGCAGGCTGTCGTCGTTCAAGGTGGGCTCGACACCCTTGGCGCCGCCGGCCCCGCCACCGGTGCGCCCGGTGCCGCCCGACAAAATGGAGGCCATGCGCGCACTGAGAAGCCCTTGACGCGCCCGCTCGGTCGCCGCGCGCTCGCGATCCAGGTCGCTCACGGGCTTCTGGCCGGACACGATCTGGCGCTTCAGCGCAGCACCTTCGTCGGCCGTCAGGTCGCCATTCGCGATCTGGTTGTCGACCTCGGCGAGTTTGGCCTCGAGCGTGGCAGCCGCGACGCCGGTGTTGCCGAACAGGCCCAGCCGGTGCATCTCGGCCGTGGCTTCCTGCACTGACGTGATGCCGGTGTCACGCATGTACTTCTTGACGGCGTTGATCCGTTCTTGGGTGGCACCCACTTTCGGCTGGTACTTCAGCGCCAGCGCGTTCAACTCGGCGCGGTAGCGGTCCGAGCGGCCCTTGTTTCCGCCGGCGCCTTCGGTGAACAGCCCCGCGACCTGCGGGTTCTGCACCGCCTGCATCGTGATGCCGAGGTTGCCCAGCCAGTCCATGCCGCGCTTCACGTCGATGGCCTGCACTTGGTCGTTGGGGTCCGCCGTGCCGTTCTTGGTCATCGGCGCGTCGTAGTACAGGTTCTGGCCGTTCTCGTCCGTGAGCGTGGTGTAGACCCGCAGGCGCGGGATCACCATGTTCGGGTTGTTCGGCGCGGGGTCCAGGCCGATCACCTCGGTGTGGTCGATGTTGCCGCCGTGTGCGCTCGGGGCCCCCCAGCTGCGCATGAGCTTGGGTCGGAGCAGCGTGTTCATGCTTTGCGTCACCAAGCCCCAGTTCTGGTCCGACATGCCCGCGTTGAAGTCGTCGATCGCGCGGATCACGCGCGGCGCCTCCTCGGGCGCGAAGCCCGTGGTGCTCAGGATCATCTGATGCCGGTCGGGCGCGGGAATGTCCTTCAAGTCGATCTGGCCTGCGGCCAGCCGCGACGCCAGGTTGCGCATCTGCTGGTCGACCTGCGCAGCCTGCCCGGAAACGTCGCTGAACTCTTCGACGATGCCTTGCGGGATCTCGCCGCTCTCAGCCTTTGCCGCCCCGGCCGCGGTTGCCAGTTCGGTCTTGCGCTGACCCAGGCCGGTACGCACCATGCCCAGGCCCTTCAGGGTGTCGATGCGAGCATTGCGGTCCTCGGTGGCCGCTTCGCGCTTCTGACGTAGCTCGAGATCCGATTGCGCGCGCTGGTCGGCCAACGTCTGCCGGCCTTCCTGGAATGCGGTGCGCCGACGGCTCTCGGCGAGTTCGTCCGCCTTCAGGCCAAGCCCGAAGCCGGTCTCCAGGCCCTGTGCCGCCGCCGAGTAGGGGTCACGCATTAGGGTTTACCCTTAAAAAAGGCCGCCGGCCACGTAGCCGAGTGCCCCGCCGATGAGCGCGCCCCACGGGCCACCGGCCGAGCCGTACTCGGCGCCGATGGCGAAGCCCGCCGTGGCGCCCAGCGACGATGCGAGTTGCCGCTTGCCGGCCTTCTCCTGCGCCTTGAGCATCTCGTTCTGCGCGTTGCGCTTGGACTCCTCGTTGCTGGCCTCGGCCAGCACCTTGGTGGCCTGGCTCAACTGATCTTGGCCCATGTTGGCCAGCGACGCACCCACACCGAATCCTGCCGCCATGTCAGCCTCCTGCGATGGCCGAGGTGGCGGCCTGCGGCGCCGGGTTGCCCAGGATGGCCTGCTGGCGTTGCCGCGTCAGGGCGCCGGCCATGTTCTGCGCGCCCACGTCGGCCAGCGACTTGCTCAGGCCGAAACTGCGGCTGCGCGCGGCTTCCTCGTCGGCGTTCAACTCGACGCCCAGACCACCGAGTTGGCGCTTGGATGCGCCCTCCTGCATGGTGAAGGCGCTGTTCACGTTCTTGCTGGCCTGCGCCATCGCTTCCAGCGGCTTGTTCTGGTCGGTGGCGTAGTCAATCAACTGGTTCTCGATGGGCACGAAGGTGCTCACGTAGGTCTGCCACTGGTCGCGCGTCAGCGCAGCGTAAGTGTCGCCCGCGTACGTCTTCGACCCGGTGTCGATGCCGTACATGTTCGTCACGCCGGTCAGCCCGCTGGGCTTGTTGGCACCGAAGATGTTCGTGTCCACCCAGCGGCGCGTGGACGCCGCGATGTCGTGGTCGGTGTCGTACTTACCTTGGATCGGCTGCCACATCAGCGTGCCCCCGCGCAGAACATGTCGGCCTGCTGCCCCGTGGGCAGGCCCTGCACGCCTTGTGCCTGCGGCACGTTCGGGCCCATTGCGCGCTGCAGTCCGAAGCCGGCCACCTGGCCCGCCATCTCGGCGTTGCCTGCGCGCTCCATCGCCGAGATCTCGGCGCTGGTTGCCGCGGTGCGCGCGCTCTGCTGTGCCTGGTCCACCAAGCCGTTGGTCGCCATCGCCTTGTCGCCGCGGCCGATGGAGGTCAACGCGCTCAGGCCCTTGGTGTAGGCGTCGTCGATCTGCTGGTCGGCGATCGTGATGCCCAGACCGCGGGTCTTGGCCTTGTCTTCGCCCATGCCGGTCACCGCGAGCTTGGCACGCGACGACCCCACGTCCACGCCGCGGTTGGCCAGCGTCTTCTGCAGCGCGCCTTCCGCGCGGGCGAACTGCATGGTCGAGTCGGTGGCCGCGCGCCCCTCGGCTGCTTTCTCCTGTGCGGAGCCGGGCTTGCCCATGTCGGTGATCTGCCGACCCAGTGATCGCTGCACCGGCAACCAGCGCTGCTTGTAGTCCTGCAGCTGCTGGAGCGCGAAGTCCGCCAGAGCGCGCTGCTGTGGCGTTTCGTTGACCTGGTTGCTGCCGCCTTTACTCATCCCGGATCTGCCTCACGAACTCCGTCGTGCCGCGGCGTTGCCACTCCGGCCCCAGCCGCCGTGCCCAGCCTCGCCGCCGCGACACGAACGCGACGGTGCTGGCTCCGAGATCGCGCCCGATTGCATCGAGCGCGGCGTCTTGCCTCTCGTACGCGCCGTAGCGGAAGGCCACGGCGAGCCACACGAACAGTTCCAGTCCTTCAGGCCCGGGGCGCAGATCGACGACCATCATGCCGTCGTCGCACGCCAGGCAGAGAGCCCGGTTCTGCTCGCATTGTGCCTTGATTTCAGCGATCTCGGAAGCGCGGGCCACCCCCCGGCGCAGGCCGGCGCAGGCGTGGTCCACCATCGTGGGGTACTCGACTTGGAACTCGGTGCCGGAAACCATGCTCATGCGTCCGGGAAGGTGACGGTCGGCGGGGTGAAGTTGCTGCTGTAGACCGACACCCCTTTGTAGAACAGGAAGTCGTCCACGTAGCCGGAGAAGAACGCGGTCGACGGGCTGCGATAGGCCCCGATCATCAGCGCTGCGGCGGTCAGGTTGGTGGGTCCGCTGTCGGTGTACGTCGACCCCACCTGGGTGCCGCCCGAGAACAGTTTCACGGATGTGCCCGTGCGCTCAAGCCAGATGTGCACCCACGTGTTCACCGCCAGCGTGGCGCCGCCGTCGATGCGGTCCGCTCCACCGTCCCAGAACTTCAGCTTGGACAGCGTGTCGTCGTAGTAGACGTTCCAGTTCTGGTTCGCAAAGGTGAACAGGTTGCCGCTGCCCCCCGCGTCCCGACGGAACCAGCCGCCGATGCCGAAGTCCCCCGTGCCTGGCGCAAAGACGCTGGCGCTGGGTGCGTCGATCCAACCCCCGCCGTTGCGCAGCGAAGAAGACCCGAACTTGAACTCGGTCGTGCTGATGTTGTCACCGGTGTGGGCGGTGTAGGTCTGCGGGCTCGGGCAGTTGTCCGTGAAGGTCGTGCTTCCGTTCGCGCCTTCGAAGTGCAGGCCAGCCACCCGGAACGAGTAGTACGGGTCGCCCTGCACGACCACGGGGGTCTGCCCTGCCAGCACCAGCGCACCGGCGCCGGGAAGCGCCACGGCGCCGGTACCGCTGACGACAACGGGGGACTGCCCCGCCAAGAGCAACGCGCCTGCGCCAGGCGCCAAGACCGCGTTGGTGGTGCGGACCGCCACAGGCGCTTGCCCGGCCAGCACCAGCGCACCGGCACCGGGCTGCGCAGCCACCCCGGCGCTGAAGCGGTACGGGGTCATGATCCACCCCCGCTGCCGGCGACGGTAGCGCGGGACCAGGATCACGATGCGTGCCCGATGATGTAGACCTTGAGGCCGGCCGCCGTGCCGTCGCCCACTTGGTCGATGTCCACTTCAATCTCGGCGTAGGGCGCGATGGAGTTGTCGCTGATCACCGGGGGCGTGGCCGCGGTGCCGCTGGTCTTCTCGCCGTTGTCGATCGTCAGCTTGGTGCTCAGGATCGACGCCCCGTTCTCGTTGATGTCCACCGTGAAGATGCTGCCGCTGGTCTGCGCGGTGTTGAGCGAAGCCACCACGGCCTCCACGATGAAGGCCGTGCTGTAGGGGTTGATGAACCGGACCTTGTTCGCCCCGGTCGTGAGTGCCGACGTTTCGTCGCTGCAGGCGATGGCCAGCGACACCGTTGCCGTCGTGCCGGCGCGCGCCAGGATGTCGTCGACCGTGGTCCAGAACATCTCGCCATAGCGCTCGATGAGCACGATCTCGTGCCCGTCGAGCCCGCTGGTGAACGGCAGCGAAGAGATCAGCGGCAGGTCGTAGTTCCACTGCAGCGCGCGGAAGTCCGGCGGCGCGTCGGCGCCACTCTCCGGTCCGGCGAAGACCAGCCCTCGCGGCTGGTCCGCAAGCGAAACCGCGAGCGTGCCGCTGGTGGTGACGGGCGACCCCGTCACCGACATGAACGCGGGCACCGTCAAGCCCACGCTGCTCACCGTGCCGTTGCCCAGCACGATGGCGTTCACTTGGGCCTGCAGCGTCGCAATCGCCGATGCGCTCAGTGAGGTGCTGCTCAGGACGTTGACCAGCGCCTCCAGCGCCTCGATGCGCTGGCGCGCAGCCTGAATGGCGGCCTGTACCGGCCGCAGTTCAAGCCGGCCCGGCGTGCTGATGGCCGGCTTGCCCAACGACATCAGCCGAGCTCCGAGATGTCCTCGGCGGTCTGCACCAACCGCACGGTCGAAGTGCCGAGGATTTCCAGCTCCAGCGTGGCGTACTCGTCCACCGCGGCCAGCGTGAACTCGGTCTCGTCGGTGACCACCAGTTCGTCGATCTGCACGCCGTCGCCGTACAGGCGCAGCACGATGTTCGTGTACCCGTCGGCGCGCAGCTGCGCGATGCTGAACCACGCCGGATGTTCCAGCATCCACAGCTTGCCCCGCCAGCGGTAGTTCATCAGCGCCGTGGGGTGGCCCTCAAACTCGTAGATCGTGCGCGCGTCCACGTAGTGCGGCGGCTCGGCCGGCACCGGTAGCATCTCGTCGTCGGGCTCGGTGTCCTCGTCGAGCACGAGGTACATCTTGTCTTCGATCGGGTCCACGAAGGCCGCACTGGCATGGAAGGCCATCTGCACCACGCCGAAGCCGGTCTGCTTCATGTCGAGCGCGTAGCACCCGCGCGAAGACCCCGACTCCCAGAACATCCAGTAGATGTCGTTGTGCGCCACCGCCTTGATGCTGGAAGGGTTCAGGGCCTGCCACTGGTCGCGCGTGAACACCGTCTCGGTGAGGTTGCGCACCTGGCCCGGCCCCACCACGGCCATCAAGCCGTCGGGCCCGGCGAACGCCACGCCGATACCCGTGAGGTACGCGAAGCTGGTCTTGCTCACGCACGCGTAGGGCACCTCGAACTTCGCCATGCTGTAGTTCGCGGGGTCGTTGCCCGAAGCCACGTAGACGAAACTCTCGGTGCCGATCACCACCGTCGTGTCGACGTTGCCGATGCCCACGATGTCGGTGTCGGTGTTCAGGCGGTACTCCACCGGCCACGCGTGCGGGTGGTTCTGCGCCGAGAAGCACAGCTGGTTCTTGCTGAAGCCGGCCATCACGCCGTTGGGCAGCGCCAGGATGCCTTCCAGGTCGTCAGGCGGCTCGGCCCACAACTCTGAAGGCAGCACCTCACCCAACTCGGCATCGGTCAGGGTGTCGTCGTAGTCGGCCTGCGACAGCGGGATCTCAGCCACGAAGAGGAACGCGGTGCCCGTGTTGCCGGTTGCCGCACGGTAGATGCGCTTGGTCGTGATGCCGTCTTCGCTGCTGGCCGCGCTGGGCAGCGTGGTGGGCGTCGTCACCGTCACCGTCACACCATCGGGTCGCAGGATCGTGCTGCTGGCAGGGCTCGGTGCCGACTCCTGGTCGAAGTCGTTCACGAAGGTGTAGACGTAGCTGGTGGCGGTGGTCGTCGGCGCCGTCGAAGAGCCCGAGGCTTCGACCAGGATGTTGTCGTGGTACGAATAGAACTCGACGCTGCCGCCGTTGCTGCCGTGGCTCATGCCGCAGTAGCCCCCGGTCACGAAGGCCGCGCGCAGCGTGGCGGTGGCCAACGTGAGCGACGCTTGGCTCAGGGTGGCGGTGATCGACAGCGTGCCGTCGCTGTTGAAGACCACGGCGATGACCATGTGGTACCAGGAGCCCGCGGTGATGCCCGTGGTGGGCACCAGTTCCAGCCACGAGTCCGTGGCCGAGCTCCACGCGCTGCGCGACCCGATGCCCAGCATGAAGGTGGAGAACCCGGTCATGTAGCCGACCTTCACGATCGGCCCGGCGCCGGCGGCCGAGCACACCACGCGCCACTCGGCTTCGGTGTACGTCGGCCCCGAGGCCGAAGCCTGGAAGTCGGTGGAGAACGTCACCGCGGCGCTGCTCTCCACGCCGAAGTCGCGGTACGCGAACGCGATGTTGTCGGGGTAGTTCTGCTTGACGTTGAACTTGTAGCTGGGCGCCGGGTCACCCACCACGGCGTCCTGGGTCACCAGGCTGATCGGCGCGCTGCCGCCGGCCGTACCGATGTCGCCCGAGGTGACCCAGTTGGTCAACTGGTCGCCGCTGTCGCTGACCGTGATGGTCGGCGTCGCGCCCGGGATGACCTGCAGCACCGGTGCGCTGTCGGGCCCGGGTACGCCCAGCGGCCGCGTCACCGAAGGGTAGGGCGGCCCGCCGCTGCTGGTGGCCAGCGCGTAGTTCGTGAAGCGCGGCTCGGCGTAGTAGCCGGGCGCCGTCAGGTAGGTGCGGAAGGTCGTGTCGCCGGCCACGCTGCCGCGCGCCACGTCGACCTGCACGTCCCACGACAGCCACGCGTCGTTGAGCAGGTAGATGGTCTGCACCGGGCCGGCGTTGGCCAACCCGAGCGTGGTGGCGAACTGCCGCCAGGCACACAGATCCCCGGTCAGCAACTTGGCGTTGAGCGCCTCCTGCGCGCCGTTGTCCGGCAGCGCGCGGGGCGTCACGCGAGGTGCCTCGCCGCGGAAGGAGTTGATGGCGCGCAGCATGGCTCAGGGGGCGAAGGGGCCGGCGGGCGGCGTGAACGTGGTGCCGTTGGGGTACAGGCACGTGTCGTTGATGTAGACCTCGTCCATCCACCCATCATAGTTCTGGGTGCCGTCGTTGCGTCGGCCCACCCGGATCTTGGCGGTGCTCACCGCGCCGTTGATGGCGCTGGTGCCAAGGCCCCCGGTGGACCCGACTTGCACCCCATCGACGTAGGAGCGCAGCGTCCCTCCATCGCGCACGAAGGCCACGAACTGCCACGTGTCGACCGTCAGCGCGCCGGCGGTGACCGTGAAGAGGCTGCTTCCGATGCCCACTTCGAAGCGGATGGCCCCGCTGATGAAGTCCACGGCCCACGAAGTACCGCTGCCGCTGCCGTCGAAGCGGAAGTCGAACAGGCTGCGGCGGGTGGCGTCCACCGTGGTGGGGTACACCCACGCCGCAAACGTGAAGTCGCTGCTGCCGAACAGCCATTCGGAAGTGGGGCTGTACTCGGCATAGGAGCCTGACGCCGCGCTGAACAGCAGTGACGCGGCACCGTACTTGAACTGCGTGGTGCTGGTCGTCAGCGCCAGCTGCGTCAACGGCGGGT
>CAYMIX010000022.1:0-6734 GCA_964391185.1 uncultured Candidatus Peribacteria bacterium
ATGAAATTTCCACCCAATATCTCGCCACGGCACAACAATTGGCCGAGCTTGATATAGATAAGCAGACTCTAGCCGACACTTTAGAATCTGAGGCATGGCCGGTAGAGGAAAAAGTTCGGGCAGTATCTGCTGTCATCCTCAATCTGCAGGCCGAAGCCGATATGGTCAAGGGTACTGCCGACAGGATTGCAAAACGGGCGAAAGCCCTGCAATCAAGGGCAGATGCTTTGCATGATTACTTGTTAGTTAACATGCAAAGAACTGGCATTACCGAGATCAAGGCACTGGATGGCACATTCAAGGCCAAGCTTTATCGTGAGCGTGATGCTAGTGTAGTCATTGATTCAGAGAATTTAATACCGGCGGATTACATGCGAGAAATCCCTGCGCGATGTGAGCCAGATAAAGTCTTAATCAAGAAAGCCATCAATGATGGGTATGAAGTTCCGGGTGCGCATATTGTTAAAAAAGATCGACTAGAAATCAAATGAAAAAGATTGCTATTAGCCACCTAAAGGAGAATGAGAATGGACGGAAGAATGTTTGAGGATGTGATACCGGTTCTGATCGGCGTTGGCGTAGCCATCGGGTTTGTGCTCTTCGTCGCGGTGCCGTGGCTATGGCAACTGGTGAAGCCGTGGATTCACGCACTGACATCCTGATGACGCTGCCCTATGAAATAGCCACCTAAAGGAGAATGACGATGGCACTGAAGCACAGGAGCGAAGCGACGACGGCGGCACGTCCGGGTTAAGCGCCGGGTTAGGCGAAGAGGACGAAGAATGAGAGAGCTGACAAAAGGCCCATGGAAGGCCAAGCGACTGGCGACGTATCAGGAGCCGGGATGGGTTGTGCTGTGGCCTGACAAGGGCGGCACCCACATGAGGCGCTTGGACAGTAACGGAAATTTCACAGGCCCGGATGCGGCATTGATCGCGGCAGCGCCTGAACTGCTCGCTGCCGCGAAGAAGGTGAATGCACTGAGCATCCAGACCGAAGCGCACAAGGAATTGCGCGCGGCGATTGCAAAGGCTACCGAGCATGACGCCTAACGCAGAGTTAGGCGAGGAGGATTGAATATGAACGGACAATGGAACTGGCTGATCGGGCGCAAGTTGAGCCTTGGAGAAGTGATTGATGTCTTCGGAGAATCGGCAACCGTGCGGCACGGCGACGATGAAACACGGGTGCTGCTGTGCGAGTTGCTGGAGGAAGACTACAAGGCGCACGACCGCTACGACTCCGCGCTGGACGAGGCATGGAGCACTGGCGACGGAGCGTACAGGCCATGAAAACATGCGCGACATGCAATGCCAGCCACAAGAACACCGTTGAGCGCGTGCTGCGCTGCATGGGTTGCGTGGCAAAGCCGAGCGGCAACAGCAACTGGCGGCCATTGGTGCCTAACGCAGAGCTAACCGGCCGCGAAGCGGTCCGGTTGGACGCCGGGTTATGCGGCGAAAAAACTGGAGAGTGTCCCTATTGCGGAGCGCCGAACAAACGCAAATGTTTTTGTAAAAGGAGAAGAAGATGCAAGAGCAACTGATGATGTATGACCCAGCAACCGGAATGCAAAAGCCCTACCCGAGCCACGCCGAGCAATGGCGGAAGTTTCACGGCGAGATGGCATGGCTGTTCAATCCTTGGACAGGCACAAGGCGGCACGCTCTTGATGTTGGTAGCGACACCTTTGGGCGTGGTATTCGCATAGAGGATTGCTTAGAGCGCGCGGCAGTGATGAGCCAAGCGCAGGGATCAAGCCAACAAATACGCGGAGGAATTCTCCGTGACGCATAACGTAAAAGTGAGGGGGCCGGAGGCGGCATTATCGCCGGAGGCTCCCTCTCAACTGCCGGGTTGTGCGGCGCGGATTTTGGAGAAATGATGGACCCGACAACAGAGCAGATTGGCGACGTGCTGACCTCACTGGCAGCGAGGGCCGACAGCGAACTGATGGCGCTCGAAGAGGCAGCGCTCGCGGCGCAATGGTACTGGCGGTGGGAGGAAGGGCGAAGCATTGAGTGGAACACCTACAAGTTCAGCGACTTGCTGGAAATGCACAAGCGGCGGTGCCGGCGATGGGAGGAACACCACAACGGAAACTGCTGCGTCGTGGAGCGCGTGCGCGACAAGTACGTGATGCCGCGAGTGCGCGAATTCCTGGCCGCGCTAGCGACGCACAACGTAGAGCTAACCGGCGCTGCGCGCCACGAAAGGGAGTAAGAGCGATGACGATTGAGAAACCGCAAGACTCAGCAGCGACTACGGGCGCAGCGTCCGCGTTGAGCGCCGGGTTGGGGGCGAGGCCGATCAACTGCGACCAAGTTGCATGGATGCTCAACGCCATTGAGCGCTACCTGCCGCCGACGCAACACCCACGAGTAAGCCGGGCGAGGGAAATGCAAAAGTACGCGCTACTGTACGAGTTGATGGAAGTGGCACACCTGTATTTCGAGGACGCCAGCGCGCAGCACAACGGAACGCCTAGCGACGTGAGGCGGTTTCAGTTCGCATCGAAGGCGGCGGAAGCTGATGCGTGGAACACCACGCAGATGAAAGCCCCCAACGTGAAGTAGACCCCAAACCATGCAATTAAAATACAAAAAAACCTAGTTAAACCCTGCCATGCCATCATTGAAATCCGACATTTACATTGCGGAAGGTTTTATCTTCTCGCGTTCCCTTGGCAGAATTTACTTATTTGCCATTCCTTGCCCGTGCATCCTCTTCCTCTTGGTATCCAGTTGCACATTCAAAGTCACAAAATAACATGCCTGCGCCGGTATATTCAGAGCAATAATGACAGAATCCGACCGGATAGAGTTTTTTTATCGGCTTTCTGGCGTGAGCAATGGCAAGCTCGCGGTATTTTTCCTCATGCTCGCTGGCTTGGTCGTAGAAGTCAGTCATTTCATTGTCCCGTCATAGGCCGCATAACAGGCTTCAAGTCCGGCGTCTTGGATTGCAGCGGCTGCGGCGTACCGCTCAAGAAACTCCGCATGGCTTCTTGCCAGTTCAGCCCCGTTTGCGTCCTTGCAGTCAACTCTGGCGGTTGCGGGCAAGTGTTCTGGCCGCTCGGGGCGGTCGCGCAGGCTGATAATAGCAACGTCAAGATGATGCTGCACTTCTGCCAGTTTTTCAGCTTGCTTTGTTGTAACTTCATTTACTTCCTCCTGCCATTGGGTTTCTATATCACGAGCCTTCTGTAATGCCTGAGCGCGTTCGCTTTCCAGCTTCGCTACCATGCGTGCATGCTCCGCATTACTCCCGTGGGCGTGCCAGTAGAAGCCATTGAGCACGAATGCGCCCAGCAGCACCAGCAGTGCCCACGGGTTGAACATGATCAGCCGATCTTCGTTGTTGCGCGTACCCGGCCATAGATCGCCATCAATCCACCAATCACGGCAACGAATGACTCTGCCAGCCCATCTGTCCCGCCAATATCGAATCCTGCCGCCTTGGCAATCGAGGCCAGAATGGAAATGATGGCACCCCAGATAGTCACCGAAGTTAATGCGCTTTTTGTATCCATGTAAATCTCCTTAAATGATGGTTTTGCCAGCAGCGGCTTGCGCCAAAGTCAATCCACCGCGATACTGGCAATGCGCGGTTTCCTTCATCGAACCAGTCCATCGCCCCGCCCATTCGAGGTCAAGGCTTTCCGCGATGGCTCCACAACGGGTGTAGAGCGATTTACTGCCCCACTGGGGCTTCCCGTTGATCATCGGCACAAAGTCAAACGCGGCACGAAAGTTGTGCCAGCTCTGCCCCCCGCGTGCATTCGTGATGATCTTGCCGGGGAGAGTGCGGCCTATCTTGTATAGCTCATCTTGTTCTGCTGGTGAGCGATAGGTGCAGTAGATCAATACATCAATACCGGCGGTATGGCAGTCAGCAAGAAATTTATTTGCCCTGTCACGTACAGGCGGAACTAGATCAAGCAGGCTTCTTGAACTCATCGCCGATTCCTTCTGTCGAATAGGATCATTCCGGCGTTACCGGCAAGAAATGCCCAAATTGAAATGTTGCTATAAATAGTGCTGTCGGTAATCAGATAAATCAGCGCACTTGCGGGAGCAGCGCCAAAGGCGACGTAGCTGTAGCCGAATCCTACAAAATGGATCGCGCCTTTTTTATAGTCCTTGTAATATGACTGGTAAACAACGTAAATCGAGCGAACTATGATGACGCCAGCCAGCACGCAGGCAATAAGAATCGGCACCAGGTCATTCATTTGTCTGCCCTCCCCGCGAACCACTTGCGCGCCCACGGTAGGTGCACACCACCGCCAATGGTGGCAGAAACGGCAAGGCGCAGCGTGTCGTGATCAATGGTTTTCGCCCAGTCGAAATACCCCACCGCGGCCGCTGCCGCGATCGGGGAAAATATGCCCGAGAGAAACGCGCTACCTGCGACCAGTGCGAAGATGCGCAGCGGCGTGCGCTGAGTCGGCTCTGGTGGCACATGCAGCAGCGCGACCAGACCGGCGACGAAACCGATCAGCATGGCGTCTGGATACATACCGAGAAATATCCCGGCAGCCGTGGCTGCCGATGCGGCGGATACGCCTGTTGTGGTCGATGATGTCAGCATATTAAAAAGTCTCGCTTGGCATTGAGTATTTTGCAGAAATGTAGCTGGTAAAACAGTGATCGGAATCACCAAGCTTGCTGAAAATCCAGTCGATCACCGGACGCGATATTCGTCCTATCCAGCGGCCTTTCTGCTCCATACGGTAGGCTGCACTGCTGATGGTATCGAATTCCGAGCCATAGCCAAGCGTCATGATCTGATACACCAGCTTGTCGAGCGCAATCAGGATTTTAAGGACTCGGGCACGCATTGATTCTCCTCTCCCAACGGTCTTTACACTCGGTGCCTGCACACGTCTTAATGCTTGTTTTTAAGTATTGCATATTTTCCACGATGTCACAGCCGCAAGATGCCAGCGGGATGACGTGATCCACCTGTGCCTCACCTCACACACCCGAGCATCGCCAGCGTATGAGTAAATCGGCCATGACAGAATTGCAATAAAAGCAACCCAGCCAAGAAGCTGAATAATCCAGAAGAACAGGAACACAGGATCAATCCAGCCATTAGACTTTGGCGGATTAGCGTGCGCCTTACCTACATGGTAAGCAACATCGCCAATAAACAACGGCTCAAGGTGCAGCCCTTTCGATTTATCATCAGGTGAAAAATGTTCTACTTTTAAATTGCTCGGCAATCGCTCAGCCCACATCGCATGCAGATACGGCCCCGCGTGGGAGCGTTGCAGGATCAATACACCGCCCCTGCGGATCGTGCGCCAAACGGCAAATATCAGGCAATTGCTTCTCATCTTATTGCCCCCATCCGAAAAAATCCGCCGAGCATATGCAATGTCGGCAAGAATACATACTCGATCATCGCCCACCACATCAAACCAGTGGCAACGATGATAATCAGCCATGTAAAAATGATCTCCCAGCCGGTGGCGCGGTCGTCAGTGCGGGCCATAGTCAAACCCCTTTGCCTGACCGTAATTCGGCCCTGTGACGCCTGATGCACTCGAGACATCATTCTGGATGCGCAGCGGAAGGCCTAAACGGCCATTGAGTTTGTAGCCAATACCTGCCTGTAAATACGATCTTGGCTTGCCGCGAATGACAGGGCCGATTTCTGCCCAGCGCACCGAGAAAAAGATGCCCGGAAGAAACCAGACAAACGTCAGCCGAAGGAAAAAAACCGCATTAAAGAACAGGCTCTGCTGGCCGGTAATTCGTGGCATGAAGCACCACTTGCCTTCCTTGAACAGCCATGCCACGGCAATTGATTTGACATACTTGTCGTCAATGGCGGTGGCATTCCCCAGCCAGTAGAGCCAGAAGGGTTCGCCGGGGTGTCGGGATTCGGTGATTTTCATATACCCATCGCCATCCAGTAGACATTAGATGATCCGGCCGTTCCAGCTACACTAATAGATGCTCCGCTAGTCGTCACAGCATTGGAATAAACTGTGTTCCCCGCTCCTGATGGTGAGTTCAATCCTAAAGTCAATGAGTAAATAGCCGTCGAAAAAGCAATCGGAAAAGTCAAGGAAAATGGGGTGCCTGTTGTCACTAAGACCACTCCCCACTGAAGAGTCAATCCGTCACCAATTTTTGAATACCCGTTTGCCCCGATGGATTTACCGAACGACAAAACATTCAGAACTACCCAGTCTGTGCCGTCATACTCGACATCGCTGACCCATCCACTGGGTACTTGCGTGGCAGTAATGGCCTGTTTTGTTCCTGTCGAATCCTTGTATTTCAGGCTCTTCGCGGTTTGCCCTGATACTGCCAGTGTTGGCGTTGTTCCTGCCGCAGCGTTGAAATTGATGCGGAACCGTTGATTCGCGGTATTGGCAGTAATCGCGGGGGTTGGTGTGAGCGTGAAGGCTGTGCTGGTGCCACCTGTCGTGAAGGCGGTGGCTAACTGCACTTGCAGGTCGGTGGCGCGCATCGGGTTGGCCGCAGCGGTCGGGGCTGTCAATGCAGTCATGCTGGTAATGTCTGTATTAGCCCCAGCGGTGGCGGGCAGAGACGCCGAACGAGTAAAAGAAATACACTTCCAGTTACCAGAACCCAATGATCGCATGATCGCCACATCCCCCGCAGCCGTCGTGATATTGGCCGCGCCGGGGAGAATCAGGCTGGTTGCGTTATGTGTCAGCGTAAGTGCACCAGAGAATGTGAGTATCTTCTTGA
>CAYMIX010000023.1:0-6200 GCA_964391185.1 uncultured Candidatus Peribacteria bacterium
GTTCGGGTGCTTTCTTAGGCTTTATTTTCCATTCTTTGGGGTATCCCTTGAACGTACTACTGAATCCGGTGTATTTCCACTGCCAACGCTTTTGCACGTCCTGATCGCTTAAAACAGCCGTACAGTTACGCCATACCCTTGTGTCCGTTCCCATTTCAATGGCTTTCAATCCGGAAACGGTAAGTATCTCCCTTGTTTCGGTTTTAACCCTTTCGTACTTGCCATTGAATAGCTGGGGTTCGCTTGCCTTGGCAAGTTGTTGCGATACGGCAAAGGTTCGGAACGATCTGGACCCTTTTACAGCCCCTTTCTCACAGTTACCTATTGACTTACTTATGTACTTTGTCATGTACCAAGCCATTTGCTTACGGTTCAGGTAGTATTGCCTCTTGCCGAACTTATCCGGAGAAGTTCCCAGCCGGATACTATTGCGAGCTTGAGAGCCAAATAACCCACTCCAATACAAAGAAAGATTAACAGCATTGAAATCAGGCATGTCGGCCACAAAATGAAAATGCGGATAACCCCTTTCAGTAAACTCCCGAACCCATACGTAATTTTTGCAAGCATAACCGTTTCGGATATTGTGTGTAAACTTTTGAATCAGTTGGCTTTCGTTTGCCTGATCGGTGTAACCTGGTGAAGTAGCAACAAAGATTAAGGGTTTGTGTGTGGCGTTCAATCGCATCCACTCACAAGCATTTGCGATTTTATACTTCTGCTGAGAATAGAGAGAGCCCTGCGGACGACCATTTTTTAAACTTTCATTCATAAGGAAAGCCGCCTGCTTTCCCTCGTCCGCCTGGGCCTCCCATTTATCGTAAGCCACAGCAACCCCGCATAGATGACTTTTGATTATCACCGTTTTATCAATTCATTCAACAACCCAACCAGATCATACTCTGTATCCTCTTCATTGATGTAAAATTTTGCTACACCATTTCCCCAAACACCATTTCGTTTTGGAGTTGTTATTATCCTGGTAATTCTAATTCCCTTGTACATTGCTTCGTGTTGAAGGTGTCCCGATTTTGCCATATTAATGTGGCAGGTCATTCTTAGTACAATTTGTTTAGCCACATTATATTGTTCTTTTGTTAATGCTGAATTACTCATAACCCAACCCCTCCATGCGGTTCGTAATCTGATAAAGGAGGATGCTCTGTTTCCGGATAATCCTTTTCATGGAATACTGGAACAGGTTTAGGCAGATAGCTGCTGTCTAAGGCTGTGATTTTCACTAACTCGAATAGGAGAGAGAGTCCGGAATTGCAAGGCAGTTCTATGTATTGAAAATCTCCCTGATTAGTGTAATACCAAACATCTATTCTAATCTTGTAGCAATTCAGGGAACCTGTTATAAACATGGTTCTCTTTTGCTCATTGTTCCACCGCTTTGGAATCTCCATACTGATGGAGTTTTTAGTAAACCACTCGAACGGCTTACCAAGTTTGCGCAATTCGTTTGCTATAGAATTGGTTCTATACAAACGCTTCTTGGGTAGCTTCAAACGAACCTTGTCGTTGAAGGCAACGGCTAACGCCACGTTGTGGGAATCCATTAGAAGGGTAGCGTTGAAAAGATAAATTGAACTTGTCCTATTCTGACAAAATGCTCAACCAACTCGCTATGCGGTTGATGGCTTACGGAATAAACTTCAAAAAGTGGTTTTTGTTTGGTACTCCATCTGTGAGTATGGACATACCATTTTGAGAATGGAATCTTGAACGTACTTAACATAATAACTAAACATTGTTGTATAATTTATAGTATGCTAACTGCATCCCGTAGCACATCGGGCAATGAATTTATTTGTATCTGATAGCTTCCCATCGGGAATTTTCAAGATTGATTAGTACGGCATCGGCATTAAGTTTGGCTGCTTTCTTAATCGAAGCATTTACAGACTCACCACATGAACCCGTAAGGGTTGCAATGATCTTTCCGCTATCAATTACCTCGTAATTGTTAACGGGTTCTGAATAGATGAATACATCTAATCCTTGAACTTTGTTTGCTTTGGCGTTGCCTGATTGTTGGAAGTTTGCGGAGCCCAGGAGCAGGGCTGCAATGATAATGGATAGTTTCATAAAACCGTTAGTTTGTAAACCAAAGGTAAAAAAGAAACCCTGACTTTTGCAAATCAGGGTTTTAACTTCCGGTTTTAGGGTTGCGTCCCCGCATTGCCCTATATCACTACAAACATAGATTTTTTTTTGCTTCCGACCAAACCCCTCCGCCCCTTGCCAGGGGAACGGATTTACAACGGGGAAGTTTTTAAACGCTTGCGCCTGTTGCATTCAGGTAATCAATCACACCTTTGACCTGGGCCGCTGTTACTCCGGTTAATGTTGGCTGATTTAAAAATACCAATGTAAAAGAATCGGGACCAATTTTCTGCGCTGATACCAAATAGGTAAGATTGTAAAGTTTATTTCCTAATTGCCACCACATAGTTTAAAAGTATTTAAAAAACATTTCTATACCTAAATTAGTTGGGCCTGCTGCTGTGCTGCCACAATCCATCGACCTGGACACTATTGGTATTGGAAAAATATATAGCGGCTGAGTTGTGCCAATTGAATAACGCCTTCGGTTTAAAGTTGAAGTATCGCTAACGCCCAGCGTATTTCCACCATTGTTTACAACGCTAAAAACAGGATCGCTACAAGCTTCAGGAAACATTATTTTATAGACTCCCAATGAATCGGAGAACATTGGTTTAATAGCCCATATTTCTATGTAATCTATAAATATGAATCTTGTATAGTTAGAATCACTACCACCTAATTGCGTCCAATGTAATACAACGGACTTTAAACCCGTTTGCCAAAGATGCTTTTTTTTTTATAGCGGCTCATAGCGGCTGCCATCCTATTTGAATGCTGAAAGTATAAGTATCTGTTCCCGCAAAAGCAACCGACTTCATGAAAGTTAATTCAACATTCAGGTTACTTCCTGCATATCCATTTACTAACCCCTTTTCAAAGTCCATTCTAAGGACTTTGTTTTGTGGGTTGCCATTAACAATCAGGGCCGCACTTCCCCCTGTTGAACCTGGCAGGGGTTGAAAATTCCAAGTTAAAGATGAATTGAAAAGAGTTAATCTTAGATTTTCGAATGTTACTATTGTATTGCCCACACTTGAAACCCATGCGTTGGCCTCTACACTAATAACACGGATTGATAAAGGCAATGGAGCAATTTGAACTACCGTTTGACTTAAGGTTGTTACTGCACCCGTAGCACCTGAGCCACTATAAACCGCATAGTTAACAAAGTTCTGATTTTTTACTTCTGGCAAAGGCAGCTTACCCGAACCAAAAGCACCAAATTTTTTGCTACCAAAAGTTATCGGGCTTCCCATGCTGCTACTGCTTTAAGGTAATAATCTGTGTCCTCCTGGAAGTATGAACGTTTTTTCATTTCCTCGATATGATTGCGGAGCGATAGCGGACCTCTAGGAAACTTCGTGTAATCCATCCAAAGAATAATATCTTTAACTGCATCGTCTAACGTTGCATACTTCGCCCATTCGCTTTGACCGGTAACAGCGTTAGCCATTTCGGTAATGTTCGGGAACAGCCTGGAGATATTTTCCCGCCCTGTTATGCCGAAGGTTTTACCCTTTGCAGTTGTGGACCTTACCCTTGGTTGTTTCATACCCCAAAGATTTAGGGAATTGATAAATAGCTTTGAAGTCCAACCTGCGGTTTCCATTTTGGAAACGGCTAACCAGTTATTCTTAATAGATGAATAAACGCTCTGATCGAATGCTTTATTGAACGCCTTTTGAACCGGATCCGGTACGTTCGCCACCCTGCCCCCTGAACTCCCTTTCATGAGCCTGCCAATCAGGAAAACTAGCAATCCCACGCCCGATAGTATCAGCAATCCATGTAAGAACTTTTGCTGCATAAGAAATTTTAAGACTTATCGATTGTACTAGTTCCATTCATCAATGGTTCAATTTCCAAATCAACCTGTTTGGCGAGTGCGTAATCGGCTTTTGCCTGGCGTGCCTTTTTCAGTCCTTCGTTCACTTCCTTTTTGCTGCGGTAGTAAACATAAACCAGGTACCCACCGATAGGAATAAGAAGGAATAACCACCAATATTTTTTAAGGGTTTCCATTACTTCTTTTTCTTAAAAAGTTTGATCAATGAAGCAATACCCGAAACGATACCGATAAGTATCGAAATAATTTGCCCGATCTGTGTAGTGTCTTCCAATGGTATAGAAGATAAAGAACTTGCCACGCTTACGGCTGCGAGTTTCGCACCTGTGAATGCATCGTGATTCATACTATCGCTTTTTGAAAATCAAAAGTAATAACACCAAACCCGCACCTATCAAAATCATAGGATTCATGCCGCCTCCGGCTGCTGCTGCTGCCTCCTTGTTTTGTTGGTTGACTGCAACCGCACCGCTAACCGGTTGAAAGTTTGCGATAGCAGGGTTTGGACTGAAAGCAGATTTAATACCCGCAAGGAAATTTCCTGATCCACTTTGCACCTGGGTATCAGCCCCGCCCATTGTTGAAAAAATCGCACCGATTTTTCCCTCAACTTGGGCTTTTTTGTTTTGTGCTTCCACCAATGCTGCCGCACGTTTTTCGACCTTTTTTTCCTTCCGGTTTTTAATTCCCTGAAAGATTTTCTGACCGACCTTCACCGCACCACTGGCAATGCCTAATAGACCCATAATTTTATAATTTAGTATGGGGCCGGCCTTGATATTATCTCCCCGGCCCCTTCTCTGGGAGTTTTTCTTTAGTTGTTAACGCTCTGGTTAATCATTCCACCACCGATAGCCGGAACCCAGCGTTGAACGTATGCGGTTTGAGCTGATGCTGCGATAATGTTCACCGTTTTAACCCGGCCGGCAAAATTATCAATCAGGTAAGGGCTGAGAACGTTCTGAGTGTAGCCCAAGTGATATTGCAAGTCCGCCCGATTCAATTGCTGTTGTGTACCATCATTGTAAAGAATATTTACAACATCGGTTGCGGCAATTGAAGGGAATCCAAGGGTAGCGAAATCGCTAAAGTTTTGACCTGAGTTAGCCAGTACTGCCTGGCGCAAATACTGAAGGTACAAAGGCTGCCCAGGTGTTTCATCACTCGAAACGTAAACCGTTGGTGTTTGAGCTGCTGAGTTAGTGAACTCCCAGATAACATTTTTACCTGCGATAAAACCGTTTGATAGAGTGAACAGATAGGTATTAGAAATCTGGCCAAACTGCCTGTTTGTGCCCACGTTGGTAAGTCCGTTTGCATCACTGTCAAATACAACCCCATCGCCCTGTACAGTAATTTTTACACCGGTGAGCTGGGTTGCTGCTGTATAGCTAAACCACTTTGGCAAATAGGTAGTGTTAAAAGTTGTAACGGCTGCCGCACCCGTTGTAAGTGCCCCCAAACCCACAGCCATAACATAGCCCAGGTCGGAACTTAAAAAGTAACTGGCTACCGCCACGCCCACGCTGGCCACCATCAGTAACATTTGTAAAGAAGTTAGCTGCTTGATCTCTGCCTTTGCGTTGCTCATGTAATCGCCTGCTGTTTTTGCACCTGAACGAACTAAGCGAATGATCATAAATACCAATACTGCCAGGCCAAAGAAGAAGATTGCTGCTTTACCCATGCGTTTATTTTTTGCTGATAGAATTGCCATGTTTTTAACCTCCGTAGAGTTGTTTACGTAACGAAGCTGCTTTTTTGCGGAGAGCCTCTTTTGCCCGCTTCTTTGCCTCCTTGGCACGCTTTCTCCGGAGTTTGGTTTCCAGCTTCCGGACGGTAGCTGATAATGTCCTTGCCATGTTTTAAATGCGTTTTAGTGTTATAAAGCTAAAAAGTCCCATAATGGGAAACAAACCATTTTGGGACTTTTTCTGCGTTCTCTGCGAAATCTGCGTTTTTACTGAGATTTATCAGGCTTTTTGGGGTTTAACTCTGCGATAAAATCGCATGAAACGCACATGAATGAAGGAACGGGGACAATTTCAGCCTTTAAAGTAGGGGAAAGGAGTGCTGGAATTGTACGGAGAAAAAATACCTGGCGGAAAATCTCTTTCCCACACGCTTTGCACTTGTAAGCTGCTGTCTGTTCTAAATTTACTCTAATATCGGGCTGCATTTTATAGTTGGTTTGGTGGTTAATTCTTATGCGACTTATTACCCCCTATCTAAAGTCAAGGGG
>CAYMIX010000024.1:0-4377 GCA_964391185.1 uncultured Candidatus Peribacteria bacterium
CTACAGGTACGAAAATATCGTTCTTGTAATAACCAATCTTCTCAACCGGCTTATCGCAGATCCGACATCCAAGAGGCGGCGCCGTAACCTTGCCGTTGGTAATGTGTCCAGCTTCGCATTTGTGCTGCGTGACGTAATCCACGAACGGTTCGGCGTGCTTTAGTACCGGGGCCGGCGAGGCTTTTTTCTCTTGATCATTTTCACGAGTTTTTCCATTACCCTGCTCAACCTTATTGATTCCCGCTTTTTCTCCAACTCCCAAATCTGTATTAGCTGGCTCATTGGACTCCTCCTTCGGTTCAAACTTCGTCTCCGCGTTCACTTGCGACTTCTGAGTAGCGTTCAAAAATCGGTACGCCCGACCGAACATCTTCCGAGACTGTTCTTCCAGCTTCTGAGCGAACTGAGGGTCTTTGGGTGCCTTTTTAACCATGTGAAACTCCTTTACGCCTTCTTTTTAGGTGGCGCGGCTACACCTGCGGCCTGCGCGTTTTGAATTGCTGCCAAAATCTTCTGCTTGCTAGACGCCGAAATACCACTTTCTTCCACCAGGACGTCGGGCGGGATAGGGATTCCAGCCCCCGCCATCTCGGTCAATGTCAGATAATTGGCGTACCGAACCGTATCGTTCTGGGCGCTTTCACCGATCGCAACGTCATAGCGACCCAGGTCCGCATCGTTCAGAACCTGATTGAACGTCATCACGACGGCCTGCTGGTCCACTTGCATCTGAGGCTGACCGGTCATAGGGTCAATCTGTGGACCCACCATCGGCTGCCCCATGGGATCAAGCATAGGCTTTCCATCAGGACCAACCATCGGACCCATCACCGGAACGCTGAAATGCTCCTGAATGAACGCATCGCCCAAAACCCTGACAGCTCTTTCCACGTCGTACACCTGGGCCAACTGAGACAAAACGAATTTCGCCATGATCTTCTTGGTCTGAGACAGGTTGTCAAAATACTTCTGTACCATGACAAGACCCTGCTTCTGACGAAGGGCAATCGCCCTTCCCGACCGTTCACCCGACTCCATCGCCAACTGTTCGGCGTTGATTCCAGATTCCGTTTTCATGTCCTCGGAATGTTCCGCTGCAAGCTGGGCATGCCCCTGACTCAACTGGACCGGCTCAAGCCTTTGAGGAGGAGGACCAGCAGTAGGGTCATATTCGAGATTGACGCCAGGGGTAGAACCGAACTTCTCCACCTTGTCCGGATCAACCCACGAATCCTTGGCCGACAGCCATCCAGAATTGGCCGAAGTGTTCAGAATCCGGAGTTCCTGCGTCCGACGCTTGTTAAACTCCATCTGAATTGACTTCATGCCGCGGGTAATCCCTTGCGTCAGGATCTCAAAGTTATCGCCACGGAGAGGGACTTTCTTCCATTTTGCACGGTAAGGAACCCCGGGCCACCCCTTCCACCGCGGGAAATACCAAGCAATATCTTCCGCAACCTTTTCGTTACCTACATAGGTGCAGCACCAAATCTCGTAAACCGTCCGCTTGATGACGACGGCCGGCTGAACACCCGCCGGAAGCATAGCGTTTTCCATCTTGACGTAGTTTTCAGCCTCTTCCTTGCTCGCCGCTTCCTTCAGGCCATGCTGATAGCTCGCTACCCAATACTTGGGGACGTACTTTTTATAGTAGTGTTCGAGCAGGTCATAGGTCGGCTCTTCAATCTGTTCAGGAGAATCCGCGTTTGAACTGTTCTTGTACATCACCCGATCCACGGCGCTCGTGATCGTGGCCCAAATAGAGTTTCCAAGGGCCGTGTCCAGGCTCAATTTGCCAGTTATATTCCCCAGCTTGTCCTTCAGCTCGGGGTAAAGCATCAGAATCTGGTCTTCCGTTAGCCCAAAACTGACCTTATCCATGAACTGACCATCAGAAAAGTCGTATTCCTTCGCGTTAGGATCGGGGTAAAATTGGTTGTAGTCGGCCGAACGGAACTTCATCTTGGCGAATAAGGGATGATCCGAGTAGTCCAGATATGGCTCAAGCCACCCTTCTCCGCAAATAAGCCCATCCTCGAACTGTTCTGAGTGCTTGTAATCGAGTCCAGCGTTCCGGCTGACGTCTTTGAGGAGCGCCGTGACAATGTCGCCCTTAACGTCGTCCTCTTTACCGACAGGAAAAGCCTTGGCATCGGTCCGGTTCTGGCTCTCGATACCAACTAAAAGCTGAATGTTTGGATAAATCTTGTTGATCGTAAGAGGGAGGACACCCTTGGCTTCAAGCGCCTGGACGTCTTCGTCTTCCCACTGCTTGCCCATGGCAAACTCGTAGTCAGTCTCAGCTTCATCGAGCCACTTTCTTTTATGCTCATAGGCAAAACGGAAGTCCTGAAGGGCTTTGGATTCCTTCTGGTCTTCGGTCGTGCCGCCGGCTGATCGCTTGTAGCTGGTCACGATTCGATAATCCTCACAGAGTCCCATCTTCCAATTTCGCCGGTTTTCCTAAACGCTTCGAGCATTCTTCGATTTGAATTATTCCAACGGATGCGATTAAGTCTTTTCGCGGCGTAATACGCAACACGGCTCATCCACCGCGGCGGAATGTAGTTGGGTCCGATCCACATTTTTGAGACTAAATCGTTCACGCTCCAATTACTCCCACGCCCTTCGGCAGCACGATCCCCTTGGCCTTCTTCGCCCGGGCAATCGCTTTCTGCTTAATCGCCTCTTTGTAGGCGAGATCCGCAGCCTCAGTTTCGATGTCCAGCATGTCCTGCACCGCGGAAGGCTTAAAGATCGAAAGAACCGCTATCCAGGCCATCCGAAAGCGGCTACCAAACAGGACCGTTTCGATGGCTTCCTGCCGATAACGCACCACGCGCACCTGCTCGGCCAGGAGCTGCACGTCGTGGCCTACCTTGTTTTCGATCTGTCCGAGTCCGGCTAAAATGTGGGCGTCTCTCATAGTTATGCCACCATGGGAGAAGGAGCAACGTAGCTCGATCTCATTTTCCTGTTACCGTAATCCCCATCCGGGCTTCTCTGCACGTTCGTTCTAAAATCGTATGTCACGGCCATATACCTCAAGCTGTCCGCCGCGTTAGAAGACCAGTCGTGTTTTGGTGTTGGAAGATAGGTCTTTCGCTCGTCATCGTACTCGTGATGGTAGTTTTTGAGCGCGTTAAGCCCTTGGGAGCATCGCTTCTGGTCAATCCATAGCTTGGAAAACATGTTTCTGACGGCTGTAATTCCATCGAGAATGGGTAATTTCGGAGCGATCTGGAACTTGATCCCGATGTCTCGGGCAGACTGAATACGCGTCTTCCCGCTGCTCCATTCTTGGACGCCCGTGTCGTGGGGACCGATATGGCGTTCGTAAATATAACCAAGCTCTTTCGTCTTTTCTTGGAGGATTTCGGCATAGTGAGGGAGCCCGACACCGGAGTTTTCGTAGAAGTCGATGAGCCTGAGCTGTCCGCCGACATGCTGAAAGAACCAGATGGAGTTCCGATCATTGACACCAAGGTCCCAGACGGTATGGACCCTGGCCATTGGCTCGTGGGGAACGTGGGTAACTCGTCCGTCTTTGTAGGCTTGCATGACTTGGTGGGCGTAGTAGGCGCCGGCGATAGGGACGCTGAAGCTGCAGTAGTATTCTTGCTGGAAGAGGGCGTCATTCCCGTGTAAACGGATGATTTCCCGTCGTTCGTTTGCGAGGACTTCGGGGCTGATGGCTTTTGTATCGTCAACGGTGAGGACTTGGCTGAACCATTCTGGATCGTCCTGGGCGAGACAATGGAGGTCATAAAAATGATTTTCTCCGCGTGGCGTTCCGACAAAGATTGCCCAGCCGCCATTCTCCGCTAGGATTGGTCTTAAAAATCCCCATGCCCTTGGGTCCTGTAGTGAAAATTCGGAGAACACAACGCCAATAGGATTTGTGCCGACGATCCTGTCAATCGTGTCCGTTCCAATAAGCTGAAAGATTGATCCATTTTTAAATTTGATTTTTAATTCTGTTTCGTTGACATTTCCGTCAATCAATTCGTTTGGAAAATGAGACCTAAACCCAAACCCTGAACCATCTTTCCCATCCCAAATGACCTTTTTCGCCTGAGTGAACGTGGGAAATAGATAAAAATAAACACCAACCTTTTCCTGCATCTTCTTGATAGTTATGTTTAAACACGTCTTATCCTTTCCTGACCGCCTATGAGCCACCCAGACCGCCCGCTTCGTCCCGCTGTCCATTGCCCTGAGAATGGGCAACTGATACGGTCTAGGCTGATAGTTGTAGGGCAGCGTTAATTCTTTTGGCATAGACTGGGTTTTTCATTCTCTCCGCACGATGCCGCTCCATTTGCTTTTTCATATTGCAGTTCGCGCACAGAACCTGTAAGCCAGGCGGAAACCCAT
>CAYMIX010000025.1:0-4103 GCA_964391185.1 uncultured Candidatus Peribacteria bacterium
GTCATCTCGATGGTGGGAGCAGGTATGGGGGTGGGGATGAGGTATGGGAGGAAGAGGGTTTTTGGTAGTATGTAGATGGGATATAAAAATTGACAATTATTAACTATTATTATATAATAAATATATGAGCCACATGGACAGAGAGGGGCACATCCACATCGCAAACATTCTGCGCAATGCTGGTTTGGAGCAAAAAGAAATTGATGTATATATCGCACTTCTCACATTGGGGCCAAGCGTCGTGAGCTCCATTAGCAAATCAACGAAACTAAATCGTGCAACGCTGTATTTCATTTTGGACAGATTGGAACAAAAAAACTTTGCTCAGGTGGTAGTACAAGGAAAAATCCGCCATTACGCGGCAAAAAAACCACAGGAAATTCTTTCTCATCTTCATGAGAAACAGGAATCTCTTCGTGTTCTCGAAAATCAAATTTCAGAAGCGCTCCCCTTGTTCCAAGCATTATCTCTGAAACAAGAAGGCTCCCCTCTTATTACTTCATACAAAGGCCTAGAGGGTATTAAGCCATTATATCGGGAAATTCTGCAGCATGAATACTTTAGTACTTTTAACTTGGAAACGATGTATCAATCCTTCGGTAAGCCAATTGCTGAAGCATTGTTTGGAAAAAATTTCGTGCTACACGGGAAAGACTTGCTCGTAGATAATGCGTTCACGCGCGACACTGTAAAGAATTGGATACAGACAAAAAAGTATGAGTTCAACATACTTCCGCCTTCGATGACGTTTACGTGTGACATTATTGGATGGAATGATTCGATCGCACTCTTCACCTACGACCTCGATCACACGACGATTGTCATAAAAAATCAGCAAATCCATGATATGTTGAAACAATGGTTTGATGTGCTCTGGGAAGTGAGCAAAGAACACAGCTCTAGGGATTCGGCTTGAGTGAGTGCTCAAACACGTAATCAGCAATGTTTTTTCCCATCTTCATGCCTTCGACTTGGTCAAACCTCCAGTGAACACCAAGATACACGCGACTGTCAGCATTTTCTTGGCTTGCTTGGCTAAAGCTTGAAAAGCTACGAGGCTTGAGTGGGCGCACAACATTATTATATTATAAAACATATTAGATATATTTACCATATTTTAAATAATGCATCCAGCAGTATAAAAGACCCCAAAATAACGCTGTTGAAAGTTATTGACAGCAATATTTTTTGCTATTCTTTGGCCTAAATAAGCCAATGAACCAATTATTGCAATATAGCATAGTTATGTCTTGGTAGCAGACGTTATAATGAATCCTTTTTGCTCATCCCTCCTTCACTCTGTATGTTTAAACTACGTTGTTCAACCCTAGCACTAGCAGTTGCGTTTGCTAGCTCGATAACGCTTCCTACTGCCCTTGCAAGCAGCCTAGGTGCCGACTTAGATACGTTGCCTGTAGGCGTCCCAGACGTTCAGTCTCAGGACGGTACAGAATCCGCATTCGGTGACCGCGAGGTGGAATCCACAACAGGAGAGCAGGGCATGTACCGCCTGCCAATGCTCTATGTTACGGAACTCGCATTGGGCGATATCAGCAATGATGCGATTACAGGAACAATGACCATACAGAACGCAGATGATACGATTTTGGGAGGAATCACCTACAAGATCGATATCTACTCTACTGATGAAAGTAAACTCTTTGATCGCGTTATCAGCGACAATGCATTTGCACTCACAAAGAACGAAAAGAAGGAGGTTACGGTGAACTACAATACAAGCAATTTACCAGCTGGTTCATACCTTCTCCGCGCTCAGGTGATGACAGTTCGCGGAAAGAAGCTCGGATGGAAAGATATGAAGTTTGAAAAACAGGCAACCAAAGCTTCAAACATCGTTTCGTTGTACGCAGGAGAAATCGTTCTTCCAGAATTTGATAACCAGGCAGTGCCACCAACAACCGGACCAAACGTTGATGCAGAAAGCTCATTCGTTCTCCGTGCATTTGCAGATAATACAACGAATCAATCTATCACTGTTACACCTGTACTTAGCTACTACGCGTTCGATATGTCCCGTGGTAACCCACAGACTATCAAGCTCGCTCCACTTACTATCGCAGCTGGTGAACAGAGACCGATGGACCTTACAGTGAAGGCTCCAGCAAAAGCAGAAGTGTATACAGCGATGTTGCACTTAGAAGACAGCGCTGGAAAGAATGTATCGACACTCGCAGAATTCCGCGTTGTTGTTCGTGGATCAGATGCTGATGTTATCCTCGCAAAACCAATCGCTTTGGGTATGACGAAGGGCAGCATGTCCGATATTCGCATCGACTTGGTTGGTGCTCCAGATGCAGAAACAGATGTGACTGCAACACTTGAATTCAGTGTCAGCGATGACAATGGAATCGTAGGAGAAGAAACTATTACAGGACTCGTCCTCAATGACGGTGTTACATCCGGTATCGCACACATCGAAAGCACACGTGATATCGAAGGCACTCCAAGCGTGAATGTGAATGTTAAGAATGAGAAGGGCGAAACAATCGATACGTACGAAGTTTCGTACGATGTATCCCCTACTGCTTTCGAAGCAATTGCTGCTCCAGAAGTTGCAGGTACATCAACAATGGCAAAGGCTCTCATGACGTTGCTTGCATTTATTATTATTGCAGCAACTGCATTCGCTATTCGCCACTTCAAGAAGTCCAACCTTTCAATTTCCGCAAAAGCTACAGTTCCTGCGGCAGCTTTGGCATTGATGCTTTTCACATCTGTGGGCTCTGCTTTCGCTAACGGTATCAATGTTGTTGATTCTCCTACAATCGCTCAATACTTAGGAAGGTTCGACGTGCTTGGTACAAGGCCAGCCGTACAGATCCTCGTGAACATGCCAACGCACGATGCTCCAGCAAACACTTACGCTAAGAACAGTGTTCCTTATGGATACACTGTTACCTACGCAGTATGTGACAACGTTGTTACACGCTTACGTATTATTGCTCGCTACGACCGCAATGGTGGTAAGCACAGCAATCTCACAGGAACTGCTCAATCAGATTGGGTAAACTTTGTGAATACAACAAGCTCTCATATCTTGTATGAACCTGTGAGTTACGCGATGGTTCCAGGCCACTATATTTCTTATGGTAAGCCCGTAACAGCAAACGGAACGATCGACCTCTCAAGTGTGACTGCAAACAATACAACCCTGCAGTTCATCGCAAAAATGTACGCGAGTGGCTTCACAGGTCCTGGCGGCTACCCAGATGCTCAAGTGGTAGCAGGTCAGGCTGGTGTCGCAATGTCTGTCGTGAACGTGTGGGTGAACTGGGCAGGAGGCTCAAGCTCATCGAGCAGCTCAAGCTCCACTCCAGCACAGCCAGACCTCACTATTCAAAAAACTGGACCAGCGAACGCCCAACGTGGAGACACAATCTCTTACAATCTTACTGTAACAAACTTGGGTGCTGGTGAAGCTCAGCAGGTAACGGTAAACGATATCATTCCTGCGGGAACAACATACATCAGTGCTAATGGTGCTGATTGTGTAAAAGCTACTGACGTGAACGTTGTATGTAACTTGGGCACCATTGCTGGAAATCAGAGCAAGATATTCAGCCTCATGTTCCGCATCGATAACACAGTTGCTTGTGAATCCAGCATCCGAAACGGTGCTGGTGTAGCCACATTGTCTAATGAATCTAATTACAGCAACAACATAAGCACAACTGTTGAGACAAAGGTGAATTGTCCAAACATTCCAGATGGTTGTATCGAAATTCGCAAAACTGCTTTGAACCCCGCTGGTAACGCGCTCACTGTGGTTCCTCAGTTCACATTCAGTCTTGATGCTGCAAGAACAGCTCAAAACGACAGCACTGGTTATGCACGCTTCGATAGCGTTCCAGCTGGTACACACTCTGTCACTGAAATCCTTCCACAAGGCTGGACAATGGTGAGCATGAACCCAAATGGTATTGTGACAGTGAATGGTGGAAACAACTGCGCGCAGGTAACGATTATAAACCGCCAGAATACGGTGGGGAGCTCATCGTCTTCTGGACTTCCCCAATGCCGCGACGGTATCGATAACGACGGCGACGGACGTATCGATTACAACAATGGTAATGGAGATTACG
>CAYMIX010000026.1:0-3484 GCA_964391185.1 uncultured Candidatus Peribacteria bacterium
CGTAATCTCCATTACCATTGTTGTAATCGATACGTCCGTCGCCGTCGTTATCGATGCCGTCGCGGCATTGAGGCACGTTGTTATTATTCTCACTTGGATCGCGAGGATCATACGTATTGTCTCCATCGTTTGGATCACCATCCGTATGACATCCCGGATCTAATGCATCAGCAAGACTATCTTCTCCATCACCATTATCTACACCGTCAGAACACTCTGGGTTTGGATTCTCCGTTGGATCATCGTTGTGATCACAACCGTAATCTCCATTACCATTGTTGTAATCCACCCGTCCATCTCCATCATTATCGATGCCATCGCGACATTCTGGAACTGAAGCAGTCTGGCGGTTCTTAAATACGACTGCGCTGCAAGCGCCACCGCTCGTGACATTTACGATTCCATTTGCTGGAGTTACCAGAACCTGTTCCCAACCAGTTGAGACTAATTCAGTCACCGTGTGAGTTCCTACTGGAACGTTATTGAAGCGCAAGAATCCAGCGCTGTTGTTCGATCCCACTTGTATGCCGTTATCGAGATGGAAACCAAATGCAGGAGTTGGGTTGATTTCATTGCCATTGCGATCGAATGTTTCTTTCAAGATGTCGATACAGCCTGTGCCTGGGATAGATGAAACGGAAGAGCTGGAGCTTGAAGAAGAAATGCTCGAGCTGCTCGAGGAACTTGCTGGGTGACAGTTGTATGTCAATTTGTAGCTGTCCTGGAATGGACCGTATGCAATGTACATTGTGGCAATATTGGATCCATTTGTTACTTCCATTTCGTCGTTGTGGAATCCAGCATTGATCCAACCATGAGTGCCGTTTCCATCCTGCTCAGCAGCGTTATATCCCTGCACTGGCGTGCTCTTGCCTGTCCATGTACCACCTTCAATAGTGAAGCGTACGTAGACGAGTTCCCAGTAACCACTTGGGAATCCAACGATATCAAGTGAGCCGTTATTGCGGCGGAGACCGAGGCTTGGACTACGTTTATCAAAACCATTTCCGTCCACAACTGTCTGGCCGTTTTGTACCAGATTGAACGTTCCGTGATCTGGAACAATTGTTCCGTCGTTCAAACGTGCGGAGTTTGTAGCGTTGCTTCCTGCACCCTTATTATCTACCTGGATGAAGTCAACTTTTACACGGCAAGAACCCATTGGTGTAGAACTCGACGAACTACTCTGCGTTCCACCACAGTTCGCCGTATTATACGTTAGCTTGAAACTATCATCATGCGTGCTATTCGCAATGTAGATCTGCGCAACATTCGTGTTGTTTGTAATAACTTCATCTGTGTGAGCATAGTGCGCATTGTCCCAACCATGGAATCCCTGACCATTACCTTCCAATCCATTGAATCCTGTTACACCATTGGACTGACCCGTAAATGTCCCATTCTCCAGTGTAAGAGTCAGATAATACTGCTCTGTATCGACGAAACCTCCTACAACAGTATTAACGACATTCAACACTCCTGCCTCACGACGAATCCGCAAACTCGTTGTGTCTGCCCCATAGTTTGCCGTATCAACAATCGCCTGACCGTTAGCATTTGTCAGATCAAACGTCTGTCCTTCGGTCACGATCGTACCGTCATTCAAGCGAATACTTCCCACCGCGTTTCCACGGCTCGTATTCTTCACTTCGATAAAATGTACACGAACACGGCATGGAGCAGTTTGTGCTTCAGCCACACTTGGTTCATCACCAATGTAAGGAACAGGAATAATGCCCGTGGTTGTTTGTGCCAGGAGCATCAGAGCCATTGCCGTAAAGGCTGCTGTACGAAGAGGGTGGGACATAAAAGAGGAGGTACGAGCAAAAAGGATTCATTATAATATCTATTACCAAGACATAACTAGGCTATTATGCAATATTGGGTTCATTGGCTTATTTAGGCCTAAGAATTGGCAAAAATATTGGTGTCAATAACTTTCAACAGCGTTATTTTGGTGTCTTTTACGCTACTGGATGCGTTCTTTGAAATATGGTAAATAAACATAATATATGTTATAATATACTAATGCCTGAAATCTCGGATGAGGGTAGGCACGAACATCATCTTGGGGTTAATTTTGACCCTAAGAATGCATTGGAAACATGTGAAAAATTTACGTACATGAGTCCCATAAAGCCACATGAAGATGTCCTGATTTATCGTGCTTGGTTTGAAAGAGAGGCTAAACGCACAGCTCTTATGGGGTATCAATATTCATTGGGTAGCCATCTCCAGGCAACGCGCATAAATCCTAACTTTGGTATTGAGGGACGCAAATACATTGCTGAGAAAGCACTTATTTCCTTTGGTTTCGGAAGAGATGGTCAATCGGTTACGGCTCACCCCTTGGGAATCGGCGCGCCACATTTTTTGGGTAATTTAGCGCAGGAATTATGGAGAACAAACAAAATACGCTTATGCGTGAGCGGTGTCTATGAAACGGATGTTGAGCGATACTATAAAGCAGGATTCACACAGGCCGATACGCCACATGATTTCAAAATGGAGGATAGAACAGATGCTATTTACCCAGAAGTTCTTATCCCTGTAAAAATGTATAAAGAGCGGAGTGAGATCTTCAGAGAAATAAATGCTCTTTTTGATAGAGAAGAACGAAAAGAATTTCTCAAACAAAATATCTCATCTGATGTTGTGCGAGCAAAATTGCGATCGATTGTAGATCTAGATGAAGCAAGTCCGAGTGTATTGCAGTATTTTTTTAGCGGCCGTTCATCGCAGTCCGTTGGTAAGAAGACAGAAAAAACTTATGAAAGTTTGGAAAATTTTGGTATTCGTCCTGCAATTTGGAAGCGCGATCAATTGCTCGAACATCAAAAGAATTTGTGCGAGTTTGTTGAGCATACTAAGTATCCCGATGCACATCGCTGCTTTGTAGAACATCTTGATGTTCTCAATCGGCCTGTTGCTGTGGTCATGCTTTACACCAAACCAGGGAGTGGTGAACAAGTGATCGTAGGATGCATGCTTGCAGAACGTATTCCAGGGAATGCGTACGCTTCAATCATGCAACTTCAGGCTTCGCAGGAACATATGAAGGGCCTGTGCCCCGTGTTTGGTGAATGTAAAATCCCGCCATTCGCACGTGTTATGACTGATAAAATGCTTCATGCGCTTAATGTGGAATGGCCAGTGGAATTCTTAAATGTAGGAGGATCGGAGCATTTGGATTTGCTGAAACAAAAACAGTCTGGCATTCCACACCAGTACAATATTGTGAGAACGATGTTCTATGAACCAAACCCATCAAGGCTGATAGCTGATTGGAGGTTTGATTTCTAATCAGCTGCTTTCGTTCTTCTCTCTGGGCACTCAGGTGTCCCTGTTTCAGCTCCTGCCAAAGCCCTCCCCTATATGGGGGAGGGCTTGGCTAGCTACTTTTTATGGAGGTTACATACCCATCACATACTTCCTCCCATACCTCATCCCCACCCCCATACCTGCTCCCACCATCGAGATGACC
>CAYMIX010000027.1:0-3149 GCA_964391185.1 uncultured Candidatus Peribacteria bacterium
ATGTGCTCGGCAAGTCCTTCGACGAGACGGCCAGCAAGATCGGCGAAAGCCTGACCACCGACCGCCAGCGCGCGGCCTTCCGTGAACTCGCAGTGTCCCGCCGCGCGCAGGTGCTCGACTGGGGCGCCAAGCACGCCAAGCGCGAGCGTGACGTGTACGAAATGGGCCAGTTCAAGGCCGAACTCGACAGCATGGCCGAGCGCGCAGCGCTGTTCCCTGACCGCGCGGCAGGCGAGCTTGACCTGGCCCGCCAGCGCATTGTCGGATTCATGCGCGGCAAGGGGCGCAGCACGGAGGAAATCGAGCAGGCGGTGAAGGAGCAGGCCAGTCGAACGCACGACTTCGTGATCCGCTCCATGGTCAACGCCGGCAATGCCGAGCAGGCCAGCGAGTACCTTAAGAAGAACCGAGGCGACATGACAGCCGAGGCCGTGCTGCGGGCCGAGAGTGGGCTGCGCGAGACGACGGCGCGCATCCGGGCGCAGGGGTTCGCCGATGATGTGTTTGCCCGCGGCCTGAGCGCCGAGGATGCCATCAAGGAGGCGCGTTCCAAGTTCACAGGCGTGGAAGAAGACGCCGCGGTGCAGGAACTGAAGGTCCGCTTCACCGAGGCCGAGACGATCAAGGCCCGCGACCAGAAGGCCGCGAGCGACGCCGCGTGGAAGGTGCTCGCCAACGGCGGCGGGCGCAAGGGCATCGCGCCCGAGCTGTGGAATCGGCTTGGTGGCGAGGAGCAGCGGCAGATCAAGGACTGGCTCGACGCCAAGTGGCGCCAGGCGCAGGCCGACGCCAATCGGGAGACGGTGGACGATCGCGAGACGTACTACCGCCTGCGCACCATGGCCACCGAAGACCCCGCCACGTTTGCAGGTCTCGACCTGATGAAGTACGAGCCCTATCTGACCAAGGGCGCGTTTGCCCGGCTCACCGAGGTGCAGGCCGGCATCAGCAAGAACGACGCCAAGGCGATGGAGATCAACCGCGTGGTGAGTTCCACCGTCAAGACCCTCAAGGGCGAGATCGCCGCGGCCGGCCTGGACACCTCTCCCAAGGAGGGCAGCAAGCAGGCCAAGGAGTTCGCCATGTTCATGAACCAGTTGACCATGGCGTTGGACGACGCCGGCCGGCAGAAGGGCTCGCCGCTGACCGACATGGAAGCGCGCAAGATCGGCATGGGGCTGCTGCGCGAGGGCATCGAGCAAGGCTCCGGCGTCTTCGGGTTCTTCCAGACCAAGAAGCGCGGCTACCAGATCGCGGCCGAGGGCGACCCGGCCAAGACCTACGTCACCACCCGCTACGGCGACATCCCCGCCGACATCCGCAAGGCGCTCGAGGCCGAGCTGCCGCACCAGTACGGCGGCATCTACGGGCGCGCCGCTGAACGTGAGCAGCAGGTGGAGCGCATGTACCAGCGTGGGCTCGAGCAAGGACGGTTCCGCTGATGGGCCAGTACTCCGACCTGACCGACGCCGCGCAGGCATCTCCGGCCTCCGCGACCGCGCTGGGCGCACGCCTCGCCTCGGAAACCCCGCCCGACCGAGCCGCGCAGGCGCTTCAGATGGCGCGGCGCTACGGCCTGCCGGCGGGCGTGGCCGAGACGTTCGTGGACGACTACAAGGCCCGCGCCACGATGGAGGACAACCGCGCTCTGCTCGAGCGCGCGCCGCGCCTGCAGTCGTGGGTCGACCGCAACCCGATGCGCGCCGCTGCAGCGCAGGACGACATGCCCTCGCTGGCCGAGGTGGAGCGCCGCATCGCGCAGTTCGGCGAGCTGAAGGCGCCGGACCCGATCAAGCCCTCGTTCTCGACCGTGGCCTCGGGCCTGTTCGAGTCATTCACGCAAGGCTTCAGGATGATGCGCGAGGGCGCGCGCATGCAGGCCGGCGACATGCTCGGCCTGCCGATCGAGGACGCCCAGCGGCGCTACGAGCAGGCCCGTGCCCGGGCGGACGCCTCGCGGCCGGAGTTCGAGTCGTCCACGGCGCGCGACCTGTATGGCGGCGGCGAGAGCTTGGCGCGCATGCTGCCGAGCGCGGCGGCTGCCATCGCGCTGCGCAACCCGGCGCTCGGCCTGGTGTCCGCCGGCGCGCAGACCCAGACCGAGGCCTATGGCAAGTACCGCACGCGCGGCGCCACGGCCGGCGAGGCGGCGCTTGGATCGTTCGGGGAGGGCGCCGTCGAGGTGGCCACCGAGAAGATCCCCATGGGCTTCCTCGTCGACCGCTTCGGCAAGGCCGGCGCCAAGGAGTTCCTGGCCGGCATGCTGCTGCGCGAGATGCCCACCGAGCAGGTGGCCACGCTGTTGCAGGACGCGATCGACACGGCAGTGGCCAACCCTGACAAGACCTGGGGCGAGTATTTCGCAGAGCGGCCCGAGGCCGCGTACCAGACCGCTCTCGGCGTGCTGGTGCAGAGCTCGTTCTTCGGTGCCGCGAACACCGTGGCGCGCCGGCTGGCCAAGGACGACGACCGCGCCCAGCAGGCCGAGCAGACCGCACTGGCGGCCGAGGAACTGAGCAAGCTCGCCGAGGCCTCGAAGCTCCGGGGCCGCGATGCCGAAAGCTTCCGCGAGTTCGTGCAGCAGGTAGCCGACGAGGAGGGCGACGCGCCCACCGAGTTCTACATCGACGGCGAGACGCTTGTAAAGACTCTTGACCAGTCCGGCATCACCATGCAGGAACTGGAAGCCATCGCCCCGGTGGTGGCCTCGCAGATCGAGGCGGCCATGACCGGCGGCGACGTGCGCGTGCCGGTCAGCGAGTTCCTGAGCGCAGGAGAGGCAGTGACAGCGCCGCTGGTCGACCACTTGCGGATGACCCCGGAAGGCATGAGCCGAGCCGAGGCGCAGGACTACATGAAGGAGCAGGGCGACCGCATCCAGCGCGAGGTGGAGGCGGAACTGCAGCGCGTGGACGACCAGGCGCAATTCCGGCAGTCGATCGAGGCGGTGCGCGCGGAGTTCGAGGCCGAGCTGTCCAGCGCCAAGCGCTTCACGGCGGACGTGAACCGAGCCTACGCCGACTTGCTCGCCAACTTCTATGGCGCGACCGCGGCACGGCTGGGCATGACGCCGCAGGAACTGTTGGCGAAGTACCGGCTGAGGGTGCAGTCGAAGCTGGCGGATGGGCAGAGGGTGATGGAGCAGGGGG
>CAYMIX010000028.1:0-3021 GCA_964391185.1 uncultured Candidatus Peribacteria bacterium
GTATTGTGAGCTGGTACTCACTTACGCGAGCGCGATGTCCGCCATTCAGAACGGGCTCCTGCGAGTCCTTAGCAACGAACAACTGATGGCTGCCGACGCGGCGGCGCAGGCTGCCGAGGCACGTCAGAACGAGCCGGTTATCCTGAACCTTGCGACGTATGTACGCAAGTGTTTCGATGCCGCCGATCGAGCGAAGAGCCTTCACGAAGCGGACATGCTCAATGCGTTGCGGATGCGCAACGGAGAGTACGCCCCTGACCAGCTCGCCGAGATACGAAAGACGGGTGGTTCGGAAATCTACATGCGCGTCGGGGCTACGAAGATGCGCGCTGCGCAGTCATGGCTGAAGGACATATTCCTCACGATGTCGCGGCCGTTTACGGTGGTCCCAACGCCGGAGCCGGACGTCCCCTCGGACCAACTCAGCAACGTCGACGCGCTCGTTCAGCAGGTCATCGCCCAAGGCGTCATGCAGGGGGCGCCGCCCCCGATGGCGGAAGAAATCGACGCCCTGCGGGAAGGGACTGTCAAGCAGATTCGGCTCGAGCTTGACAAGGTGGCGAAGGAGCGGGCGGAGCGGGCGGAGCAGCGCATCGACGACATCCTGACGGAAGGCGGGTTCTACCGCGCGCTGGACGAATGCCTCTCCGACATCACGACCTTCAAGGGGTGCATCCTCAAAGGGCCGATCGTACGCAAACGCGTACAGCTGAAGTGGAAACGAGGCGTTGACCCGACCACGCAGCAGCCCGGCGCGTGGCAGGCGGTCCCGGTTTCAGACTACAAGTTCGAGTTCGAGCGGGTGAACCCGCTCGCGTTCTATCCTTCTCCCAACACCTGTCGGCCGGACCGTGGGTACGTCATCGAGCGGCACAAAATGTCGCGGGAAGACCTGTACTCCCTGATCGGGGTCGATGGGTTCGACTCCGCCGCGATTCAGAAAGTTCTCGAAGAGTATGGCCTCGGCGGGCTTAGGAATTGGCTCTCCGTCGATTCGGAAGAGCAGCAAGCACTCGGCAACCTGACAGACCTCTCATCGGACCCCGCTGCGCCGATAGAGGCCCTCGAGTTCTACGGTTCCGTACAAGGGAAGCTGTTGCTCGAGTGGGGAATGGCACCCGACAAGGTTCCCGATCCGGTTGCCGAGTACCGCGCAAATGTGTGGGTGATCGGAGCGTACGTGATTCGGGCGACGCTCAATACCGACCCGCTCGGACGTACGCCGTACTCCGTGTCGAGTTGGGAGAAGTTGCCGGGCTCGTTCTGGGGGATCGGGCCGGCGGAGTTGATGACGGACGTTTCCGCGGTGTGCAATGCAACCGCGCGGGCGCTTGTCAACAACATGGGTATCGCGTCCGGACCGCAGGTTACAGTCAACACAGACCGACTCGCCGAAGGCGAGAACATCACCTCCATGTTCCCGTGGAAGCTGTGGCAAACGAAAAATGATCCGATGGCGAATGACTCAAGCCAACCGATCGCGTTTTTCCAGCCGCAGAGCAACGCGCAGGAGTTGCTCGGGGTCTACGAGAAGTTCACCACGATCGCTGACGAAGTTACGTCAATCCCCCGGTACATGATGGGGGACAGCCAAGTCGGCGGGGCGGGGCGCACCGCGGCGGGCCTGTCGATGCTCATGAACGCGGCGAACAAGGGCATCAAAAACGTCGCGAACAACATCGACACGGACCTGATCGTCCCGACAGTGGAGCGGGTGTATTACTTCCTCATGCTGTACGACGAGGATCAGACGATCAAGGGTGACGCGCAGATTCGCGCACGCGGGGCAAGCGGGCTCATGCTCAAGGAGCTGCTCAATCAGCGCCGGCTCGAGTTCCTGCAGATCATCAGCAATCCGATCGACGCACAGCTCATCGGTCCTGACCGTCGCGCAGTGATCCTGCGGGAAATCGGTAAAGGGCTCGAGTTTCCGATCGACGACATCGTTCCGTCTGACGCCGAGATTGACCAAGTCCGGCGCATGATGGCGATGCAGGCTGCCGCTCCCGCGGGAGCGACCCCAGAAAAACCCGACGATCCGACTACCGTCGATCAGGAGTTGCGGGCGAATTCAACCGGGCCGAAACCCACGGCCAACCAACAGGAGTAGCACATGGCACAGCTCACTTGCGTCGGCTTTGCGCAAACGACCGTCGGCACGACTGCGACGGCACTGAACACGCTTGCGGCCATTCCCGGCGGCGCGTCGACTGTCGAGATTGCCGTCGAAACGGCGGCGATCCGTTGGCGCCCCGACGGTACCGCTCCGACGACTTCTGTCGGTAATCCGGTCGCTTCCGGAGGTACGTTTGCGGTCGAAGGAAAGCTGTCCAACATCAGCATCATCGCGCAAGCGGGAACGGCGACGCTCAACATTACCTACTACGGGTGAAGAATGGACCAGATTTATACGACGAAGGGGTATGTTGACCCCTCTATTCTCGAGAAAAAAGTGATTGTGTCCGACGAGCCACAGGCACACATCACGGCAACGGAGTACTGGCTCGAAGGCGAACTGGTTCGCCGAGATGTTGATATCGCCCTGAAAG
Organism: uncultured Candidatus Peribacteria bacterium; assembly: GCA_964391185.1. Lineage (GTDB taxonomy): Bacteria > Patescibacteriota > Gracilibacteria > Peribacterales > Peribacteraceae > JAKQEM01. The sequence goes on from CAYMIX010000028.1 coordinate 2,550, forward strand.
GGCGCGAAATCGCCCTCGAAACGGCGAATCTTTCGTAAGGAGCACGAAATGGCAAACACCCAAGCAATCTCCGGCGTAATGAAGCAGGTCGCCCTCGGCGCCGTTGTCGACGGTAAGGCGCTCAAGGCGGCGCTGTACCTCGCGTCAGCGACTACCAACGGCAGCAACTCGGCGTATACGGCTACGGGCGAAGTGTCGGGCACGAACTACACCGCGGGCGGGGTGTCGGTGACCAACGCCAACACCGCCTCGCTGACTGGCACCACTGCGTATTGGACGCCGAGTGCTGCGATCGTGTACACGACCGTTACGCTGGCTACTGCGTTCGACGCGGTGATGATCTACTCGACGACCGACTCGAACCGCAACCTCGGGGTCTACACGTTCGGATCGCAGACGGTTACGGCGGGTACGGTTACGCTGAACATGCCGACGAACGACAGCTCCAACGCGCTCATTCGGTTCGCGTAAT
>CAYMIX010000029.1:0-2646 GCA_964391185.1 uncultured Candidatus Peribacteria bacterium
CCCGCTGAGAGCGATGGGGGTCACCCCCTTCTAGGTCTACGCCCCCGGGAACCCACCAATCCGAAAATCGAAAATCGAAAATTGCAAAATTTGAATTTTTGCAAAATCGGAAAATCGGAAATTCCGAAATAGCAGCAGGAAACGCCATGACGCATCCCCTCGCCAACAACCCAACCGAGACCTTCATCCAGCACTACGCGAAGCACCGCAACGTGCGACAGGCGGGCCTGGCCGTGGGGCTCACGCACACCGAGGCCGTGCGCCTGCTCAATCGCAAGGACGTGGCCGGACGCATCCGCGAGATCTGGGGCGAGGCAGCCGAAGCGGCTGGCGTCACGCCGGACATGGTCTTCCAGCAGCTGCGGCGCTTCGCGTTCCAAGACGTGCGCAGCCTCTACGACGAGAACGGCTCGCTCAAGCCGATCGAGGATCTGGACGACGACACGGCGGCGTGCATCACCGGCATCGACGTGGAGACGAAGTTCGAGCGCGACGGCAAGACCGAGGACGGCGAGCAGAACTACCGGCCCGTCAACATCCTGAAGATCCGCCGCGTCGACCCGATGCCCGCGCTCACGCTCTTCGCCAAGCACTTCAAATTGGTGGACACCGAGGGCGAGGGCGTGAACGCGCTGGCCGCGGCGCTGGCCGACCGGCTGCAGGCCGGGCGCCGGCGGGCGTACGGTGCGCCGCCCTCGCAACCCGTGGAGGACGCGCGTATCATCGACTCGGGCCCTCCCGCCTCCCCCACCGTCATCGACTCCCAGGAGACCTCCGATGAACAACTCTGGTAGCAGCACGCACCGTCCGCGTGCGATCGACCCCGCCAACTTCCGCGCCCAGGCCACCGGCATCGGGCAGACCTGCGGCGCCAGCCGCAACACCGGCGCGCTGCGCGCAGCCGAGGTGGTCGAGCACATGCCCCCCTCCCAACGCCGCGCGGTGCCCGCCGCCGAGGGCTACCCCACGGCCGCCTACGAGGGCGCCGCGGAAGCCTCGGGCTTCGAGGACTCGGGCTACGACATGCCCAGCGCGGTCATCACCCCGACCAAGGTGAACGGCGGCTGAGGCCGCCCCGCAAGGCACGGTGGGTGGGAAGGGCAGCGGCCGCCGCCGCATTGGCGCACGACCTGGCGAGCGCGGCCCCGACCTCGGGGTCTTCGAGCGCACGCCGGAAGAGAAGGCGCGGTGGGAAGCCATCCACGGCAAGCCCTACCGCAAGACCGATGACATCGAGGCCCGCCGCGCCATCGGCCGCCGCGCGTACCACAAGAAGGTGGCCGCCGGCTGGCAACGCCCGCCGCTGCGCCCGGATCACGCCGAGCGGTACCCGCAACTGCCGCTGCCGCCGCGCATCGGGTTCCCTCTTGCCGATCCGCGCTTCAACGGGGGCGGCACGCCGATCCCCACCGGCCGCTTCGACCCACCCGAGGACGCCCGCGTCCCCATCCCGGTAGACCTGCGCAAGATGGGCAACGACTTCATCAAGGGCACGGCGCTCGACTCGCTCTTCGACGACCTGGACCGCTTCCGCGACGACCCGCTGGGCTTCGTGCTGTGGGCCTTCCCGTGGGGCGAGCCCGGCACGCAGCTGGAGAACCAGTCCGGTCCCGAGGACTGGCAACGCGACCAACTCACGCGCATCGGCGAGCGCCTGCGCGCCGGCGGCGCCGAAGGGTGCGTCATCGAGGAGGACACCAGCGCCGGCCACGGCGTGGGCAAGTCGGCCATCGTGTCGTGGCTCATCCTGTGGTCGATCTCGACGTTCGAGAACACGCGCGGGGTGGTGACGGCCAACACGGACACGCAGCTGCGCACGAAGACCTGGGCCGAGCTCGCCAAGTGGTACGGGCTGTTCATCGCGCGGCAGTTCTTCACGCTGACGGCCACAGCCCTCTACGTGGCCGGCGACCCGATCCGCGAGAAGTCGTGGCGGATCGACCAGATCCCGTGGTCCAAGGAACGCTCGGAAGCGTTCGCGGGCATGCACAACCAGGGCAAGCGGATCATCGTGATCTTCGACGAGGCATCGGCCATCGACGACGTGATCTGGGAGGTCACCGAGGGTGCGCTGACCGACGCCAACACGCAGATCCTGTGGCTGCGCTACGGCAACCCCACCAAGACCACCGGCAAGTTCTTCAAGAACTGCACGCAGGGCAAGCGCAACACGTACACGCGCGTCGACAGCCGCACGGTCTCGTTCTCCAACAAGGCGCAGATCAACGCGTGGGTCGAGGAGTACGGCGAAGACTCGGACTTCGTTCGCGTCCGCGTCAAGGGCCAGTTCCCCCGCGCGGGCTACGCCAACTTCATCAGCCCGGAACTGGTCATCGCGGCCCGCCGGCGCAAGATCGACCCCATCACCTACCGCGCGCACCCGAAGGTGCTCGCCATCGACCCGGCGCGCTTCGGCGACGACTTCAGCGTCATCACGCTGCGCCAGGGCCTGATGGTGTACTGGCAGGTCGCCCTGTCCGGCTTCGACGGGCCCGACCTGGCGTCACGGGTGTTCGAGATCGTGCGCGCGCAGGGCCGCGTCAGCGATCGCGGCGTGCCGGTGGAGCCCGGCCCCATCGCCTGCATCGCCTACGACGCCATCGGCAACGGCGCCGACCTGGACAGCGCGCTGCGCCGCATGCAGGG
>CAYMIX010000030.1:0-2633 GCA_964391185.1 uncultured Candidatus Peribacteria bacterium
TCGCTGTACCCCAACGCCCGGGCCGTTTCCACCGAGCCTATCCGCATGAGGGACTCGGCGATGCGTTTCGCCTGCGGCGAGGGGAGGGCGTCGTATGCCCGCTGGAGGGACTCGTTGAGCGTAACCCACGCCTCGGGGGTTTCGTAGTGCGGGGTATCCCGCACTTCCTCCTCAACTACGACCGGCAGCCCTTTGTACCTCCGCCGCTCGTACCGCAGCGCGTCCCGCATTCCCGAGTACGCCCGCAGCGACATCTCTTTTTCGGTCATCTCGGCGTACCTCGAGCTGCGCAAGACCGCCTCGCACCCGATCTGAAACCAGTCATCCTCCGTGTGCATGCTCCACGGCGCCCAGTACGCCATGCGTTTCGCCCACCGACGGACGCCTTTCAGGTCCATCCTTTTGCCGACGGGATAATTACCGGCAGGGCCTTGCGCGCCCCCATCCCCGTAGTCAGCGACCCGACGAAGTGCGTCGCGAGGTACTGGCAGGCGTCATGGACGTGGGAGGCGAAGTTCTTCGCCGGCTTCTCGGTCGGCTCGTCGTCCTTCTTCTTGTCATACCGGTACGCATGTTCGAACCCCTTCACGAGCACCGGTGCCGCGCCCCCGTCGATCAAAAACCCCGCCCCACCGTTGACCGACCGCCCGAGCAGGCTTTCCACGGCGGAAATCCGCAGCTCGGTCTTGTTCGTCGACGCCAGTCGGCACTTGAGCCCGGCCTTCGTCACGATCTGGAACACCGTCTCTTCCGTCGGCTGGCTACGCTGCGCGGCAGCCGGATCGACGATCACGAGCGGCTTCGCTCCCGGATACTTGTTCTTGAGATGGGGGAGCAGTCTGTCGCGGAGGAACCGCTCCATCCCCATCTTCTCGTCCGCCGGCGTCACCACTTCCGAGAGTACGCACACCCGCCCGGTTGGCAGCTGCTGCCCGATCACCGCCGCCGGCGTCAGCCCGGCGTCGAGCCCCACCACGATCGGCGTGTTGTCCGAGTGGATCGTCTTGAGGGGGGCCGTCGAGACGTGGAATGATTTCACGAACGTGTGCCGATACACCGGCAACCCCGCCTGCGACGTGCCGTACTGGGCGTCGATCATCACCCGGACGTACTCGTCCGACAAACCGGTCGGATCGTAGTAGCCGGGGGGCAGGTTCTCCACGTTTTCGGCCAGCGGATCGCGCCCGCCGGGCTGCTTGAACACGGCCCAGTTGTTGTCGATGAGCCGCTCGGCCATGTTGTACAGCCACGTATCCACCGCGGGCATGTTCGAATCGGCAATAATGCACTTGTACGTCGGCCCGGGCCCGCCTTTCTTCGACGGATACCGCCCGATACGCTTCGTCATGCCTTCGAAGATGTCCTGATCGATTTCCCGGAACTCGTTGAACCACGCCGTCGTCGTTTCGAGCGATAAGAGCTTCGCAACGTCGTCCTTATCGTCAAGGGCGAGGAAAATCACCTCCGCTTCGACGTCGTTGAACCGCATGTAGTACGTTTTATCGCTCGAAACCCACCTTCCAAGCACGCCGTGCGGAATCCAGTCCAAAAACGACTTGATCGTCGTCAGTTTCAGCTGCGGCATGGTGTTGCGGACCACCACATGCCGGCTTCGACGGATGCCGTCGCGGTCCGGAGCCTGTTCCATCGCGTTTTTCAGCGCGTGCAGGATACATCCGGACGATTTTCCCGACCCCACCGGCCCCAAAATGACCTTAACCTCTGTTTTATCGCGCAAAAACGCCGCGACGGTCGGCGGAGGCACGTAATCGAGCAGGAACTCAAGCGCCATCGGGCAGCCTTTCGGCCGTGGCCTCTATTTTTCTAGCCTCGTACTCGTCGGCTCGCCCCAAGTTGATGCTGATCTGAATCTTTTGGGCCGATCCGCCGGCGTTTTCGTCGGATTGTGCCGGCCGCTGCTCCAAACCTGCCCATCGCACCGTGTTCGAAATCATCTTTTCGACGACTGCGGGGGGTGTATCGGGATCGTGGATCACCTTCCACTGCTTTTTCAGCAGTTCCTCGGCCTGCAGCCGGGCCTTCATCTGGAAACTGACCCCGTTTTCCGTCATCTCCTTGGCGAACAGCTGTACCGATCGCTTGAAAATCGGGTCGTCGGCGAACTCGAGGAACTTCGTCGGGGTCAGCCCCAGCTCGGTCAGCAGGTCGTCGATGGGGATTTTCGCCCCACACTGGTTCCGGGCAACGGCAAACGCCACCGTCTCGAGGTCGATGTCGAAAGTTGCGGGGGTGTTGGAGGTCTGGTACGTCATTCGCCGATCGGTTTTGTCAGCCCAAGGGCTGAGTCGAGTCTCGAAAAGTAGTTCTGCGAATCATGCCATCGCATGAATTCGAGTGCAATCAGCGGGTGGGCGAGGGCAACGGACTGGCCTCCGGGTCCGCTCCCGCGGGAGCGGGTCAAGATGTCCGGTTCGCTAAGCCCCCGGGACTCGAGGTAGGCTTTCGCTTCGAGGAAGCCCGAAGACTTGAAAAAGTTATTGAACGCACCTCGGGGGTTGCGGCGGAAGATGGGGTACAGGTCGACTTTCATAAGCGCAGTGTGGCAGAAACTATAGGTTGTGTCAAGGGGTGGGTAGGTTAGGAGTGGGTAGGTTAGGAGTGGGTAGGTTAGG
>CAYMIX010000031.1:0-2611 GCA_964391185.1 uncultured Candidatus Peribacteria bacterium
ACATCAACGAGACGACGCTGGAAGTAGGGGAGCACAGCCTTGCGTTTACCCCGACCGGATCGTCGGCCTACATCGAGTTGTCCAACCGCGAGAACAGGCTGGCGCGCGTGGCTTCGATCGCCGTGGAGTCTGCGGGCGTTATGGAACTCCCGTCTCCCTGGTCGACCCTGAGCGCGTTGCGCTGGGACCAATCTGGTGACGTGCTGTTCATTGCCGATGGCGAGATTCAGCAGCGCCGCATCGAGCGCCGCGACACGCGCTCGTGGTCGGTCGTCAAGTACCTGACCACCAACGGCCCGTTCCGGCTGGCTAACACCACACCGACAACCATCGCGGCCTCGGCGGTGAACGGCAACATCACCCTGACCGCATCGCGCACGCTGTTCCGCAGCGGCCACGTCGGCTCGGTGTGGAGCATCACGTCGGTCGGGCAGACCGTCACCTCCGACTTCTCCTCGGACAACGTGTTCACCAGCCCGATCCGGGTGGCCGGCACCGAGGAGGCGCGGCGCTTCTCCATCCTCATCACCGGCACTTTCGTCGCTACCTTGACACTGCAGTACTCGCTGGACGATGCAGCGACGTGGATCGACTACGCCGGGACTTCCATCACCGGTCCGGTGAGCACCAACCTGCAGGACGGCGCCGACAACCAGATCATCCACTGGCGCATCGGCATCAAGTCCGGGAACTACACCAGCGGCACCGCGACAGCTTCGCTGATCCTGCAGTCCGGGAGCATCACCGGAGTGGTGCGCATCACGGCCGTGACCAACACCACATCGGCAACGGCCGAAGTGCTTGAAGACCTCGGCGGCACCACGGCCACCGACACCTGGGCCGAGGGCGCCTGGAGCGACGAGCGCGGCTGGCCGAGCGCTGTCGCTTTCCACGACGGACGGCTGTGGTGGGCCGGCCGGGACAAGTTCTGGGGCTCGGTCACCGACGAGTTCGACAACTTCGACCCGGACTACGAGGGCGACGCTGGTCCCATCTCGCGCAGCATCGGATCTGGCCCGGTGGATGTCGTCTCCTGGCTCGTGTCGTGTGGGCGCCTGCTGGCGGGTGCTGATGGGTCAGTAGTCATCCCGCGCTCGTCGTCGTTCGACGAGCCTCTGACGCCTACCAACTTCACGCCGAAGACCAACGCGACGCGAGGCTCTGCCCGCGTCGGTGCCATCAAGGTCGACGACTCGGCCATCTACGTGCACGCCAATGGCCGGCGCGTGATCGAGATGGCGATGGACCCGACCCGCGTCGACTACGCACCCACGGACCTGACCGAGTTGTGCCCGGAGTTCGGCGAACCAGGCATCGTGTGCCTGGCCGTGCAGCGTGAGCCCGACACCCGCATCCACTGCGTGCGCTCAGACGGCACGGTTGGCGTGATCGTCTTCAACAAGCTCGAGAACGTGCTGTGTCTCTGCGACGTGGAGACAGACGGCGAAGTCGAAGACGTGGCGGTGCTCCCTGGCGACGAGGAGGATTCCGTCTACTACATCGTCAAGCGCACCATCGACGGGTCGACCGTGCGCTACATCGAGAAGTGGGCGCTGGAGTCGGAGGCGCGCGGCGCGGCGGTCAGTAAGATGGCCGACTCGTTCGTCTATGCTGCAGCGTCAGCGTCGACCATCACCGGGCTTTCGCATCTCGAAGGCGAGACGGTGGTGCTGTGGGGCAACGGCAAGGATCTCGGCACCGCGACAGTGAGCGGCGGCAGCGTCACCCTGCCCGAGGCGGCCACGCACCGCTGCGCCGGCCTGTACTACCGGGCGCGCGCCAAGTCGACCAAGTTGGCCTACGTCGTACCGCAGGGGCGCTCGGCGTTGGGGTCGCCCAAGCGGCTCGACGGGCTCGCCCTCGTGCTGGCTGACACGCACCACCTGGGCGTCGAGTTCGGCCAGGACTTCGACAACCTCGACCCGCTGCCGGCGTCCGAGGAGTTCGCCACGGTGGCCGACGACACCATCCACGAGGACTACGAAGGCGACCTCATCAGCATGGGCGGTTCGTGGACGACCGACGCGCGCCTGTGCCTGCAGTCCGAGGCGCCGAAGCCGGCGACCGTCATGGCCGTGGTCATCGACATGGATGTGAGCGCATGAACATCCGCTTTGCCACCCGCGACGACCTCCTGCAGTGGTGGGGGCGTGTGCCATCGACCATGCGCGCGCTGGTCGTCGAGCACGACTCGCGGGTTCTCGGGGTGGCCGGGTTGGCGATCATGCCCGACCACATCCAGGCCTTCAGTTCGTTCAAGGACGAGCTGCGCGCCCACCCGTTCGTGCTGGCCAAGGCGGCGGTGCTGTTCAAGGCGATGCTGGCTGACGCGGCCGGCCCGGTGCTTGCCCTGTGCAACGAGAACGAGCCGACCGCGCCCAGCCTGCTGACCAAGCTCGGATTCACTGCGGGCCCCGATGGGGTGTGGCGCCATGGCTGACTACGCCAAGCTGTTGCAGAGCATGTCCACGGTGTTTCAGACCGTGGGACCAATCGCTTCCGGCGTGGCGATGCAGCGCGAGGCCAATGCCGAGGCGCGGCAGTTCGAGGTGGCGGCCGGGCAGTCTCGAGCGGCTGCGCAGCGAGGCGCGGCCGAGGAGCGGCGCAAGGC